>NZ_JBIBSY010000002.1:881512-1053139 GCF_043078065.1 Streptomyces sp. NPDC015532
GGCCCCCCGCCCCTCGCGCCACACCCGCCCCCCCCCCCCCGTCCCATACCTGCCCCCGCCCCCGTCCCCCCGCGGGCCCGGGGGTCCCCAACCACCGACACCCGCCAGGATCCCCTGTCCTGCGCGAGCCCGGCCGTCCCCGACCTCGGGGTCGTCGGCTACGCGGGAATGCCGCTGACCGACGGGGCCGGGCATGTGCTGGGGTCGCTGTGCGCGATCGACACCCGTCCGCGCGAGTGGACCGCGCGGGAGCTGGAACTGCTCCAGGACCTGGCGGCGGCGTGCAGCGCGGAGCTGCGGCTGCGGATCGTCTCGCGTCACCACGAACAGGCCCGCGCCGACGAGGCCAGGGCGCGGGCCGACGCCGACGACGCGACGCGGCGGCACCGCGCCGCGCTGGAGCGTTCCCGGCTGCTGCTGCGGGCCGCGGACGCGCTGGCCGACACCACCGGCCTGGCCGACGTCCGGGAGCAGGTGCGGGACCTGGTCAGCAGCGACCTCAAGCCCGTGTACGTGGGGCTGGTACTGGTGGAGGCAGGCGCCACGAAGCGGCTGCGGCGCATGGTCGACGTACTGGGCAGCACGTCGATGGAGCGCACGTACGAGACGTACACGCTCGACGCCGCCTGGCCGACCGCGCGGGCGGCCCGGGAGAACCGGATGATCACCGTCACGGACACGGCGCAGCTGGAGCGCGACTACGCGCCGGAGGCGGTCGAGACGTTCAAGGCACTGGGGCTGCGGACCGCGGTGTGCGTACCGCTGCCGGGGACGGTTCTCCCGCTCGGGACGCTGGTACTGGGCTGGGACCACCGGCACGAGATCGACGTCGTGGAGCAGGCGGTGCTCGCCTCGTTGGCCGGGTACACCGCGCGGGCCGTGGAACGGGCGCTGTTCGTGGACAGCCGCGTCGACGTGGCCCGGGAGATGCAGGAGGCCCTGCTCACCGATGTGCCCTCGGTGCCGCGGCTGGACCTGGCCGCGCTGTACCGGGCGGCCGCGCGCACGGATCTGGTCGGTGGCGACTGGTACGACGCCTTCCTGCTGCCCGACGCGGCCCGCGGCGGGGAGGACTCCGGCGCACCGGCCGTGCTGGTCCTGTCCATCGGTGACATCACCGGCCACGACATGCGGGCGGCCACCCAGATGGGTCAGGTACGCAGCATGCTCCGCCAGGCCGACATCGACCACGCGGGCGGCGGGCCCGCACAGGCGGTCAGCGCGCTGGAGCACGCCAACGCCGCCCTGGGTCTCGACGCGAGCGGCACCCTCATCCACGCCCACCTTCGCCCCTGCCCTCCGGCCGAGGCGGGCGGCTGGGAGCTGACCTGGTCCAACGCCGGACACCCGCCCCCGCTCGTCGTCCGGCCCGACGGCACGGTCCACCGTCTGACCCGGCACGACATCATGCTCTTCACCGGTCTGGACTCGCCGCCCCGCCGCGAGCACCGGGTGCTCCTGGCACCCGGCAGCCTGCTCATGCTCTACACCGACGGGCTGGTCGAACGCACCGACGAGGACATGGACCTGGCCATCGACGCGGCCGGCCGTCTGCTGGCCGCCCACGCCGGCCGTCCCCTGGACACGCTGCTGAACGAGATCGCGGACCGGATCGCCGGTCCCGACGCCGTCGACGACATCGCCCTGCTCGCGTTGCGCGTCCCCACCGTGTGAGCGGCGCGGGCGTAACACCAACGCACCCCCGCGGTTGACGGCCGTCGCGCGCGCGGTGACCGTGGGTGGGTGGGGCCTCGCCACGGTGGGGCCGAACCGCCTACCGCCGCGGGGTGAGTTCCCTGGACGGGGTGGCGACGTGGCGGGTCGCGGACCCCGAGCCCGCCGCGCGGTCTCCTCGCCGGCGCACGACGCGAACCCGCGCCCCGAGTGCAAGGGAGCACCGCACATGACCGAGGCCCGGCACGACCGCCCCGGACCGGACCGCCCTTCCGCCTCCCGCCCGGAGGCTTCGGTGCCGCGCCACTCGGACAGCCGTCCGGACGCCCGGCCCGGAACGGTCTCCGACCTCCGCCGTGTCGGCATCTCCCCCGACCACTGGTACCCGGTGGCGACCTCGCGGAAGGTGCGGCGCAACCGGACGTTCGCGGCCGTCTTCGCCGGTGAGCGGATCGTGCTGTACCGGGGGCGCACCGGTGTCGTCCACGCGCTGGAGGACCGCTGCGCGCACCGTCAGGTGCCCCTGAGCATGGGCGTGGTCGAGGGCGACATCCTGCGCTGCTGCTACCACGCGTGGGCGTATCGGGGCGACGGACGGATCTCGCAGATCCCCTACCTGCCCAAGGGCTGTGAGCGGCCGCCGCGCGGGGTGCGCTCGTATCCGGTCCGCGAGGCCTACGGCCTGGTCTTCGTGTTCCCCGGGGACCCGGCGCTCGCCGAGGAGGCGCCGTTCCCGTTCCTGCCGGAGTACCACTCCGCGACCCACCGCACCATGACGTTCTCCCGCACCGTGCGCTGCCACTACTCGTTCATGCACGAGAACCTGCTCGACATGAACCATCAGTTCCTGCACCGCAGTGTGCTCGGCCGGATCCGGCCGGAACTGCTGGGGTACGACGCCGGGCCGCGGCACGTGGAGGCCCGCTATCTCTTCGTCCCCGCCGGAGGCCGCAAGGACCGGGGCGCGGGGCTGCTGTCGGCGGAGGGGATCGGGGGCCAGGACCGGCCCGACGTCATCACGATCCGCACCGAGTACCCGTACCAGACCCTGCGGGACGTCCCCGAGGGCAGCGACCTTCCGGTGTTCTCGCTGTGGGCCGCCTACGTTCCGGAGGACGCGGAGCAGCGGATCAACCACGCCTACGGCCTGCTCACGATCGCGAAGCCGTCGGTTCCCGGGGCGCTGCATCTCGCCTGGCCGCTCATCCGCCGTTTCACCGAGCGGGTCTTCGCCCAGGACCGGATGGCGGTCGAGGCCGAGCAGCGCGCCTGGGACGAACAGGGCGAGGACCACAACCACGAGGTGTTCCCGCTCATCCTCGATCTCCGCGACGTACTGCGCGCCAACGGCGTACCGCTGCGTCCGGAGCCTGCGGCCGGCTGTACGCCGTGCGGGATGGCCACGCCGTCGCACCACACCGCCGCCGGTTCCGGCGCCGCCGCCGCGACGGGCCACGCCGGACCGGCCCCGTCCGCAGGCCCGGCCGTGGAGGGCGCCGGCAGGTCCGCCGAGTAGCCACGCCGGTCTGCCGGACGCGCTGCCGGGAAAGGCACCGCGTCCAGGTCGACCGGTCAGTCCGCGGCGCGGACCGGCGTCTCCCGCTCGGCCACCGGCGACGCCTGCGTGATCACTGCGGAACGCCTGTGGCCCCGCTCCATGAATCCGCCCGTGAAGGCGAGGCCCAGACCGGCCAGGGCGAGAACCGCGCCGACCAGGTTGGGCGCGGCCCAGCCCCAGCCCGCCGAGATGACCAGGCCGCCGAGCCAGGCGCCACCCGCGTTGGCCAGGTTGAAGGCCGAGTGGTTGGAGGCCGCCGCCATCGTCGGGGCGTTCTTCGCCTTGGCCATGAGCAGCATCTGGACCGGAGTGGTGATGAGCGAGCCCATCGCGCCGATGAACGTGATCGTCACCAGTGCGGGCACGGTGCTGTGGACCGCGAAGTAGAACGTCACCAGGGCCGCGGCGAGGAGGATGAGCCCCCAGTACATCGTCGGGCGCAGGGCGCGGTCCGTGAGCGGTCCGGCGATCAGGGTGCCGAGCGTCATGCCGACGCCGTAGAGCGCGAGGACCCAGGTGGTCGAGGAGCCGGAGAGGCCGGTCACGTGCGTGAGCATCGGTACGAGGTAGCTGTAGACGGCGAAGAATCCGCCGAAGCCCACGACGGCCGTGGCCAGACCGATGGCGACCTGCTTGTTGCCCATGGCCCGCAGCTCGTGCCGGATGCCGGACTGGCCCCCGCGCGGCTGGTGCGGGACGAAGGCGGCCAGGGCGGCCATGGCGACGAGTCCGATGACGGCGACCGCGCCGTAGGCGGCGCGCCAGCCCAGGTGCTGGCCGAGGGCAGTGGCGGCCGGAACGCCGATGATGTTCGCGATGGTCAGGCCGAGGAACATCTTCGAGACGGCGCGTGCGGCCCTCTCCGGTGCGACCAGGCGCGAGGCGACGACGGCGCCGACACCGAACAGCGCGCCGTGCGGCAGGCCGGCCAGGAAACGGGCGGCGAAGAGGGTGCCGAAGTCGGGGGCGGCGGCGGACGCCGTGTTGCCGATCACGAACAGCCCGGTCAGGAGCAGCAGCAGCCGCTTGTGCGGGACGCGCGCGCATATACCCGTCAGGAGCGGCGCGCCGACGACGACACCGAGCGCGTAGGCCGACACGACGTTGCCGGCGTGCGGTACGGACACACCGATCCCGTCCGCGATCTGGGGCAGCAGCCCCATCGTGGCGAACTCGGTCGTGCCGATGCCGAACGCGACGACAGCCAGGGCGAGCAGAGCCAAGGGCATGGTGCAGGAGAACCTTTCGAAGACAACGGGCCGGGGACCGGGGAGCGGGGCGATGCGAGGTCGCCCGCGGTTCCCACGTCCCGTCGCGCCGGGCGTCGTGACCCGGAGCACCCCCGGGAAGAGGGTGAGCCCGTAGGGAGTGCAGCAACGACGCGAGGGCATCCATTCCAAGATCGCCCCGCGGTGTGCGGCATCGGGCCGGACCCGGTCCCCCGGCTGCGGCGGTCCGCCCCGGCCGGTGAGCAAGGAGCAAGGATAGCCGCTGCCGCCGCGGCCTCCTCCGGGCAGGGGCGGGGGAAGGGGCAGGCAGGGGCCACCGCCCTCCCGGGCTACGGCTCGCCCGGCCCGGCTCTCGGCGGACCGTGTCGTCGTTCCGCTCCGGCATACGCATGACAGTGCGTGCCGGCGCACGCGGGCGGCGGCCGATGGGGATCGGCCGCCGCCTGGTCCGTCAGTGCTTCCGGCGCGGCGGTGCGACGCCGAAGGGGCGGGCGCTCCTCACCAGGGCGCCGGGGCCGGTGGCTGGACCACCGTCGGCCGGTCGTCGCAGGTGATGGTGTTCGGCAGCTCCCAGGACGCCAGCCAGGGGCCTGTCGTGCCGCCTCCGTCGTTCCCGCCGAGGTCGCTCACCGCGAACTCGGAGCCGGAGGAGGGGAAGTTGAAGGCTCCGCAGTTGTTGACGCCGACCGCGCCGACGTTCCGGGCGTCCACGTTCTCGAAGGACGCCGAGCCGGCGGAGCGGGCGCTGAGCACTGAGGTGCCGGTGCCGTCCACGCGGATGTCCTTGAAACGGACACCTCGGATCGCGTACTTGTCCTTCACGGGGAAGTCGGAGACGAGCATGACCGCGTTGTAGGTGCTGTCGAGGAAGTGGTCGCCGGTCACCTGGATGTCGGCGTCGATGTCCCGCTCCAGGGCGTAGAACCAGAGGGCGCCGAGGCCGATCTTCCAGTTCAGCTCGAACGGTCCTGAGCGGACCGTGGTGTTGTCCGTGATCCAGAGGTGTCCGGTGAACGGCTCGGCGCCGAAGCGGGAGCCGGCCTGGATGGCGCTGCCCTCCCTGACGGGGTCGGCGATCAGGTTGCCGGTGACCGTGTTGTCGGTGCCGCCGTAGAGAGCGATGCCGTTGGCGAGGACCGGGCTCTGCACGGTGTTGTGGGCGAAGACGTCGCGTGCGTTGCCGGTCTTCTCCGACCACATGGCCAGGCCGTCGTCGCCGGTGTTGCGGACGAAGGTGTCCGAGACGCTGGAATCGGTGACGCCCGTGTGGAAGTTGACGCCGTCCGCGATCTGGTCGGTGATCGTGGTGCGGGTGATGCGCAGCCGCGTCATCGGACCGTCGAACCACATGCCGACCTTGGTGTGGTGGAGGTGGAGTCCGTCGATCGTCGAGTCGCTGAGGGCGCCGCCGACGGCGTTGACCTGGTCGGTGTCGACGCGTTCGCGGACGTCGCCCTCGACGGTGAAGCCCGACAGGTGCACGTCGTGGCTGCCACCGTCCGCCGCGTCCTTGCCGTAGAAGCCGACGCCGGTGTGGACCGAGCCGTCGGGCGCGGGGGTGTCGAGGGTGACCTGGTGACCCTTGACGACCGTGTACCAGCTTCCCGCCCCGACGATCGTCACGTCGTCCACGGTGATGTGCCGGTTCACCTGGTACGTGCCCGGCGGCAGGTACACCGCGAGGTGCCGTTTCCTGGCGTGGGCGATGGCCCGGTCGAAGGCGTCGCCCGCGTCACGGCGGCCGGTGGGGTCGGCGCCGAACGCGAGAATGTTCGCCGCGTGTGCCTCGACGTGCGGCGCGGCGACGAGCTGGGTGTCGAGCAGGTCGATCACGGTCCAGGCGGCGGTGCTGCCCTTGGGCGCGGTGAGGCGGACGGTGTCGCCGGCCGCGTACCGCTTGCCGAGCAGCAGCCGTTGTTCGTCGTAGAAGTGGCTCGGCCTGAACGGTTTGCCGATGGTGGGCGTCGGGGTGGTGGCGGCGGGGACGCAGCCGCACTCGGTGATCCACCAGTCGGGGTGCAGCAGGTCGCCCTGGGGGTCGTTGCTGAACGGGTACTGGTTGTAGAGCCAGGAGTACCGCGAGGTGAGGGTCATCGTGGTGCGGTGTCCGCCGTCCACGGAGACGTCGAGGGGCGCGGTGATGCCCCCGCCCTCGGGGGCGTCGGGGATGCTGTAGCGCACGGTGAGGGCGTTGGTGGCGCGCGGCAGGGTGAACTCGACGTACTGGCCCGGCTTCAGGCGCACCGCCGAGCGGCCGGACGCCTCGGAGGGCAGGGTGTAGGCGGTGCGGTCGGGGCCGATGACGGTTCCGTTCGTCGACGCGCTCTCCGCCTCCTGTTCGCCGAAGTCCACCCTCGCGCCGCGCCCCGCGACGAGGGGGGGATCGAGCGCGGCCCGGGTCACCGCCGGGGAGCCGCCGCCGCGCCCGGAGGCCGCGGGGGCCGGAGCACCGAGCACGAGCACGAGTCCGGCGGCGGCGGTCACCGCCGCGACCGCCCTGACCGGTCTTCGCGCGCGGCCGCCGACCCGCTCCGCGGCCGCGTGGATGGTGTACCGCGCCATCAGATTCTCGTTTCTCTCGGAGCGGAGGACACCGAGGACTGGCTCGGTGCGCGGCGGCGCGAGGGAACAGGCCGTGCCGCTGCGTACCGGGACATTAGGGCGCGACGGGACACCCGGACAAGACATCGGACACGTCTTTCCATCTTTCAGTATAGATCCTGCAAGCCATAGTCGATTTCTTGCGCAAGGATCTCGTTCTCCCGGGCGCCACCGTCCTCACGGCCGGACCGCGCACTCCAGAATCCGGCCGTCGACCGTCCCGACGAGCAGGTGCCCGTGCGGCGTCACCGCGAGAGAGAGTGCCGTCGTCGGGGTTCCGTCGATCTTCAGTTCGGTGTGCCATCGGACCGTGCCGTCGTCGGCGTCCAGCGCGGTCAGGGCGCCCGAGTTGTAGGCGACGTAGACGGTGTCCTCGTCGACGTCGAGGGCCGTGGCCGGATGATCGGTACGGTGCTGCCAGCGCACCGCGCCGTCGAGCGACCGCCGTACGACGTAGGCGCCACCGGGCTGGAGTCCGGCCCCGTCGTGGACGGCGCCCGCGTACACCAGGCACCGCCCGATCTCGGCCGCCGGACCGCCGAAGTGGTGCTCCCGCGGCTCCCAGGAGTGCGGGAAGAGCCTCCGCGCCGCCCCGTCGGCGCCCACGGCGACGATCCACTTGTCCTTGTGCGGCGCCTCCGGTCGCGTGCCCACCAGGATGTACGCACGGCTCGCCCGCCTGACCGGGAACGCGTGGTTGAACAGGTCGAAGGAGCCGGCCTCCGGGCCCTCCTCCCGGGCGTCGAGGTCGAACATCGTCAGCGGTTCCGGACGCCTGCGCGCGTGGCCCGCGGGCCTCAGAACCACCCTGCCGCCGCCGGCGACCAGGACACCGGACCGGCTCGCGTTCACCGTCTCCAGCACCTCCCCGGTGCCGATCGCCACGCGTGCGATCCGGGGCGCGTCCCGCCGCCACCCTCCGTCCCGCCACCGCAGGCGGCGTTCGGCGTTGGTCCACACGGATGTCCCGTCGGAAGCGCGGACCAGCTGGCGGCCGCCTTCCTCGTCCTCGACCGCCCAGTCCCGTTCTCCCGACGGCAGCCACGACTCCGCCAGGACCCCGTCCAGGGCGGCCAGCACACGGCCGTCCGCCTCGCTCTCGACGGCCCACACCCGTCGCCGGGGTGACCACTGCCGGCCGGCCTCCGCGGCGAGGTCCGTGAGACGGCGACGGGTCCGTGCTCGGTGATCAGGCCGCGCGGCCGGCCGCGGGGGCGCCGCGAGCTCCTCCGGTTCGACGGCCCTCGGCCCCACCGCCGCCCAGTCGGGGCGGGAGACCACGACCGTGTGCCCCTGCTCGTGCGCGTCCGGGTTCTCCCAGTCGTCACAGGGAGCCAGGACGAGACGCAGTTCCCGCTCGCCCTGCCATGCGACGTCCAGCACCTCGCGCCCGTACCGCAGCGCGGACACCAGGGTGCCGGAGTCCAGGTGGAGCAGAAGGAGTTCGCCTTCGAACGAGTAGCCCCCGTCGTAGGAGCCCGTGCCGACGGCCAGGAGAGGAAGGGAAGGGTGGAAGGCGAACGACAGCACGGGGTATCTGGATCTCACCAGGTGTTCGCACCACAGAGTGTCCATGTCGTGGACGCCGACGCGGTGCCCCGTCCAGCGGGAGTCCGCCGTCCCGGAGCCACTCCACTGAAGCGCCCCGACGTCCCCGGCCACGGCGACCCTCCGCGAGCGATCGTCGGTGACGGCAAGAGTCGGCGTTCCGATCCCGGCGAAGGGCCCGTCGCCCAGCACACGTCGGATCAGCGGCAGAACGGTCATGCAGGAAGCCTCCAAGGGGTGCGGTCAACGGCCGCCCCCCTCGCACGGGACGGCGGCCGTTCATGATCCCGCCCAGTCGCCCCGCGCACCATCGGATATCCCCGGCCGAGCCGGTCCGGAGCAGGCCCCGAGCAGCCCCACGAGCCATCGGATCGGACCGGGACAAGTCACCACACACCGGCACGCCATCACCGCGGACGTACGAGCGGCCCCCGCCGATGCACTAGGATGAGTCTGTCGACGCGGGGTGGAGCAGCTCGGTAGCTCGCTGGGCTCATAACCCAGAGGTCGCAGGTTCAAATCCTGTCCCCGCTACGAAAATTCTGGCCCCTTGGGGCGGCGTGACGCCGCACCAAGGGGCCGGATTCGTTCACCGCACCGAATGAGCCGGGCGCGAAGCGGAGCACACCTCCCCGACGCCCCGGGTCCGACACCGGACCCCATCCCCGCCCCGCGCATCGATCGACTTGCGCTGGAGTGCGCTCGAACTCGTAGCGTTGCAGACATCACGGCGCACGTGGCCCGTGTCGCCGGCCGCCTCCCACGAGATGCTGGCGTTGGAATCCGCCGCTGGGTCGATGAGGGGCTTCGTGCGCTCGGACGACGAACGAGCGTGCAGGGAAAGGCTGGGACACGACATGCAGAAGCGCAGTCTGCGAGACCTTCAGGTATCACCCATCGGCCTCGGGTGTATGGGGATGTCCGCCTTCTACGGATCCACCGATCAGCAGGAGGCCGTCGCGACCATCCGGCGCGCCCTCGACCTCGGGGTGAACTTCCTCGACACCGCGCAGATGTACGGGCCGCTCACCAACGAGTCGCTCGTCGGCGAGGCCGTCCGGGGGCATCGCGAGGAGTACGTGATCGCGACGAAGTTCAACTACCGGATGGACAACGCCGTACCGGGCGACATCAGCACGGTCGGCCCGCAGGACGGCTCGGCCGAACACGTTCGGAGTTCCGTCCACGGCTCACTGGAACGCCTGGGGACCGACCACATCGACCTGTACTACCAGCACCGGGTCGACCCGAACGTACCCATCGAGGAGACGGTCGGCGCACTGGGCGAACTGGTGGCCGAGGGCAAGGTGCGGTGCATCGGCCTGAGCGAGGCGAGCGCGGAGACCATCCGGCGCGCCCACGCGGTCCACCCGGTCACCGCGGTGCAGAGCGAGTACTCGCTGTGGTCACGGGACGTGGAGGCCGAGGTGCTGCCCGCCTGCCGTGAGCTGGGGATCGGCTTCGTACCGTATTCGCCGCTCGGCCGCGGCTTCCTCGCCGGGCGGTTCAGCTCGCCGGACGAGCTGGACGCGAACGACTGGCGCCGGGAGAACCCCCGTTTCCAGGACGCCAACCTGGAGGCGAACCTGCGGCTGGCGGCGAAGGTGAAGGAGATCGCCGCCGAGAAGGACGTGACCCCGGCCCAGCTGGCGATCGCCTGGGTGCTGGCCCAGGGCGAGGACCTGGTACCGATCCCGGGGACCAAGCGCCGCACCTACTTGGAACAGAACGCTGCCGCGGTCGGCATCGAACTGACCAAGGAGGACCTGGCCCGCATCGACGCGGAGCTGCCCGAGGCGTCGGGTGAGCGGTACGACGAGGCGGGCATGCGATCCGTCAATCGTTAGTGCCGACCCCGGGGAACCGGGTCGGTGAACGAACGTGCTGGAAGGTGTCCTCGGACGCCTTCCAGCACGTCGTCGTCATGCGCGTTGTGTCACCGGGGCGACGTCACTTGCCGTAGTACGCGTTGTGGATCGTCAGTGTCGACTTGTTGCCCTGTTTGTCCGTGATCTCGGCGAGGAAGGAGATGCCCTTCTCCTTCGCCGGGTTCCTCACGGAGATCCTGCCGCTCTCGACCTTCACGAGCTGCCAGGTCGTCCCGTCGTCATAGCTCACGGACACGATCAGCGACTTGAGGTTCTTCCCGGCCGCCGAGCCCTGCACGGTCACGGGGATCGTGGCCGACGCGTCCGCCGGGGCGCGCGAGGCCAGGTCGACGGGGGCCGCGAAGCGGACCGTGGACACCGGCAGCGCCGTGGTGGCCGCGACCTGCCGGGAGCGGAACGTGAAGCCGGCGTCGATGCGGGTGGACGCCGCGGCGACCTTCTCCGAGCGCTCGACGGAGGTCGTCAGCCGGTATTCGGCGTCGGTGGATTCGACGGTGAACGGCTTCGCGCCGCTCAGCGGGTCGGCGTTCTCGCCGACCTTGACGCCGTCGCGGTTCTCGGCGGAGAGCTTGTCGACCTCCGCCTCCAGCGGGTCGACGCCCGGGGAGTCCGGGCCGCCCAGGCTGAGGTTGACCACGTCCGCGCCCTCGTCCGCGGCCCACTCCATGCCCGCGATGATGGCGGAGGCGGTGGCGCGCACGCCGCTCTTCCGCTGATCCGTCAGCGCCTCCCACACCGTGGCCACGTCATCCTGCGGCGTACGGATGGCGTCGGCGTCGAGGGTGGGGAACGTGCGCCGCAGCCGGGTGTCACCGGCCGAACGCACCTCGGCCCGTGCGGTACCGGCACCCCCCTCGTACTGCACGATCAGCTTGAGCCCGTCGTCCTGGCTCGCGCGCAGCAACGGGTCGGTGAGCTCGGCGACATCCAGTTTCCCCGTGGGGATCAGGCGCTGCGCGTCGCTGGGCACCACCAGCGTGTGATCGTCGATGCGCTGGACCCGCACGGGTATGCGCTCGCGGCCCTCGGCGGCCTCGAAACCCACCACCTGGCCCTTGGCGTCGGCCACCACACGGTCGCCCGTGATGAGCCGGATCCGCTGCTTGCCGTCGGAACGCGGGGCGTGCGGTGCGGTCGTCGTGTGCGCGGCGATCGCTGTCGTGGGGCCGGTCATACCTGCCACGAGGGCCACCGACGTGGCCGCCGCGACGGTGAAGGCTTCACGAATAAGCGCAAGTCTCCCCCAGGGGTTCGGGTCGAAGGCGAGTGGTCGTCGCGCGTGGGAGGCGGGCGCGCCCGGCCGTGGGGACGTACCGGCCCGCGAACCGGCGGGGTGGTCGGAGAACCGCCCGCCCGGCGGCGGGTGAGGTGGTCGGCCCGCTCCACGGATTCCGCTCCGTGGAGGAACACCGACGGCATGATCCACATCACATCGTCCCGGTGCTCGACCCGCCGGGCTCAGCACTGCCACCGACCCCGCGCCCGGGCCGTGCGGGGAATCCGCAGGTCCGGACCCCTCGTGCGAACGGGTCAAGTTGATCAGCCGGGCTCCGAGCGGCACCAGGCAGTTCTTCCGGCGGGATTACGGCCCGTCATACTTCTGCCGGGAGGGGGAGTTCGAGGCCGGACAGCGCGAAACGGGGAGATTCGACATGGGCACTGCCGAACCGGCCACGGAGGAGTTCGGACGGCTGCTGCTGACCCTGCGCACACGCGCCGGACTCAGCCAGGAGCGGCTGTCCCACACCGCCGGGGTGAGCGTGCGCGCGCTGGCGGATCTGGAACGCGGTCGCTCCCGGGGACCGCAGCGGCGCACCGTTCAAGCCCTGGCCGCCGGGCTGGACCTGGACGACGACACCGCCGCGGAGCTGGAGCGGGCCGCCGGCCGAGGACGGACGCGCCCGCGCCGACGCCCGGCCGCCGGGCCGCGTGCCAACGGCCCGCTGGCCCTGCCGCGTGACGTCGGTGACTTCGTCTCGCGCGGTCCGGCTCTGGCCCGGTTGCTCGCCCTGGTCGAGCGCGCCGACGCCGGCCGTTCCGCGGTCAGCGTCGTGTCGGGACAGCCCGGCCTCGGCAAGACCGCCTTCGCCGTACACGCCGCGTACCATCTCGCGCCGCACTTCCCGGACGGACAACTGGTCCTCGACCTGCACGGCATGGACCCGGAGCCCACCCCCGCGCGCGACGCCCTCGCGTCCCTGCTCCGGGCCGTCGGCGTGGCCGAGCACGCGATCCCGGCCGCGACCGACGACCGGTCGGGACTCCTGCGGTCCGTGCTCCACGACCGGCGGCTGTTGCTGGTACTGGACAACGCGGCGGGCGAGGACCAGGTCCGCCCCTTGCTCCCCGGCGCCGGGCGCTGCCTGACGATCATCACCAGCCGGCACGCCCTGGCCGGTCTCGAATCGGCCCACCGCAGCGACCTCGCGCTGTTTCGCCGCGAGGAGGCGGTGGAGCTGCTGAGCCGTATCGTCGGCCCCGAGCGGATACGGCAGGAGGCCCAGGCCGCCCGCGATCTCGCGGAGCTGTGCGGACACCTGCCCCTGGCCGTACGGATCGCCGGACAACGCCTCGCCGGCCGGCCCCACGAGCGCATCGGCAAGCTGGTCGCCCAACTGGCCAAGGAAGGCCGTCGCCTGGACACACTCCAGGTCGGCGACCTTCAGGTACGAGCCGCTTTCGCCTTGTCCTACCGGCAGTTGGCCCCGGCCGCCAGAACCGTACTGCGCCGGGCCTCGCTGGCCGCCGGAGGCGACTTCAGCCCCGAGAGCGCCGCTCTCCTGGCCGGCCTGCCCGTCGACGAGGCGGCCCGGTACGCCGAGGAACTGACGGATGCCGGGCTGCTGCAGTCCGACGCCTCCGCCGAGCGTTACCGCTTCCACGACCTCCTGAAGCTCTTCGCCCGCGAGCAACTGGCCACCGAGGACGGCACCGAGGTGTCCCGAGCCGCACTGGACCGGACGGCACTGTGGATGCTGCGCCGGGCCACGGCGGCCGCGCTGCGCTTCGACGCCGAGCCTCAGGAAGACGCGCCCCACGGCGATCCGGACCCCGCAGGCGCACCCGCCGACCGTGACCAGGCCCGCGTCTGGCTGGAGACCGAGCGGGCCCAGTGGCTCGCGGGCCTGCGGCACGCGCAGGCCAGGGGGCACCACCAGCAGGTGATGGACACGGCCAGGGCCATGCACTGGTTCTCCGAGTTCAACCAGCACTGGGAGCTGTGGGTGGAGCTGTTCCGGCACGGGGTCGAGGCGGCCCGCGCGCTGGGCAGCAGGCAGGACGAGGCCGTCCAGCTGAACTTCCTGGCCTGGTCGTACAACGTCTGCGTCCACGACCCGGGCGCCGCGCTCGTCACCGCCGACGCCGCTCTGGAGGTGGCTCGTGAGATCGGGGACCGGCTCCAGATGGGCTGGGCGCTGGGCTACGGGGCATCGGCGCTTCAGCGCACCGGCCAGGCCGAGGAAGCCATAGCCCGGCTGCGCGAGGCCGCCGTCTGCCTCGCCGACCAGACCTCCGTGCAGGGCCGCCTCGCCGAACTCACCATCCTGAACGCGCTGGGCGGCTACCTGCGTCGGTCCGGCAGCGCCGAGGAGGCGCTGGCCATCCACCTGCGCAGCGAGACGATCTGCCAGGCGGAGGTGCCCGGACGCCCGACCGAGCTGATCACCGTGTACCTCGCCTCGGCCCGGCAGCACATGGGCAACGACCTTGCGGCACTGGGACGCTGGCCGGAGGCCGAACGACCGCTCCAGCAGGCGCTGGACATCTTCGAGACCATGAAGATGGCCGCCTGGGCCGAAAGCACCCGCCTCGACCTCGGCATCGTGCTGCGCCACCTGGCCCGCCACGACGAGGCTCGCAGCACCCTGCTCGCCGCCCACGAGGCACTCCGCGAGCTCAACAGCCCCCGGCAGGCGGAGGCCACGGCCGAACTGCGCGAACTGGACGTACGGACGACCTGAGGTCTCCGGGTCCACCGGCCGGGCGCGCGACGGGAGGCAGGCAGGCGGACCTGGAGCGCAGGCTTCGCCAGGAGCCCGTACGCCCGGAGCCGGCCTGCGATCGAGAAGCCGCCTCCCGCCGGGACCGACCACTCGACCAGGAGGCGTGCCGGTCAGGGGCGGTGCAGCCCCCACGTCTGCAGGGTGAAGGGCCGCCCCTTCTCCTCGCCCGTGATCAGCGGCACGTCGAGGAGCGCGAAGCCCGCCTTGGTGGCCACGGCGACACTGGCCGCGTTCTCGGCCTCCAGTTCCAGGATCACCTGCTCGGCGCCCAGCCGCTCGAAGGCGTACGCGGCCATCACCCGTACCGCCCGCACCGCCAGCCCCTGACCGCGGTGCGCGGGACCGACCGCGTAGCCGATCTCCGTGCCCTCGGGCGCGCGCCGCAGCATCACCTCACCGAGCGGTGCTCCGCCGTCGACCGTGATCGCGAGCAGAACGGCCGTGCCCTCCGCGCGCAACTGCCGGTCCCGCTCCAGGCGGGCGCGGGCGGCGGCCTCGTCGAAGGGGGAGACGATCGGCGTCCAGTACGCGACGTCGGGGTGATCGAACAGCGCCGGCATCGCCGTCAGGTCCGCCTCCGTCCAGTCGCGAAGGACGAGCCCCTCCCCCGAGAGCTCGATCCGCTCGGGAAACGACGGCATGGTGCTGCTCATGGTGCGGGTCCTCCTGGCTCGTTCGGAACGAGGCAGGATAACCGGGACGGGCGGAGTCACGCCCGGCCGGGCAGGCGTCAGGCGTCAGGCGTCAGGCGTCAGGCGTCAGGCGTCAGGCGTCAGGCGTCAGGCGTCAGGCGTCAGGCGGGGAACGCGTAGCCGGTGAAGTCGGTGACCGGGACGTATCCGAGGCGTCGGTAGAGGGCGTTGCTGGTCTCGTTGGCCGGGTTCGTGTACAGCACGACCTCCTTCGCGCCCGCGGCCAGCGCGGCCCTGCTCACCTCGACCGTCACGGCGGCCGCGTAACCGCGCCCCCGCAGGACCGCCGGGGTGTAGACCGGATCGACCCGGACCTGGCCGCCGACCAGCGGGTTCGCGCCCGCCATGGAGACGGGCGTGCCGTCCGGGGTCTCCCAGAAGGTGTAACGCTTCTCGGCGAAGCGGGTGCCGGCCCAGGACTCGGCGGTTATGGACACGGTCTCCCCGACGTCCGCGGCGAACGCACGGCACCAGCGGATCACCTGCTCGTGCTCCGGCTCGCCCGCCGGCCGGCCCCGGCCCGCCGGCAGCGGCTCCGGCGGGGTGAGCGTGCCGAGCCGGTACAGACGGCCCCACCAGTCGCGTACCGGCGCCGCGCCACCCCTGTGCCGCCGCCACGCCTCCGCGAGAGCGCTGGCGGTGTCCTGGTCCGCGATGACGCCTGAAATGTGGTGCCCGAGGCCGGTCAGCCGCGGGACGAGGGTGTCGGCCTGCTCGGGGGCGAGCTCCGTCACGGTCAGACGGCCGCGCGCGGTGCGGTACAGGATGGCCCGGACCTCGCCCCCCGACTCCAGTCGGCCGAAGACGGTGGCTCCCGCGCCGGGTGCGCCCGCGCCCTGCGCCCGCATTTTCGCGAGCGTTGTCAGGGGCGTGTTGTGCAGGACGGGGCGCGAGCACAGGAAGTCTCCCGCTCCGGCGAGAAAGTCGTCGATGTCTTCGGTGAAGTACCAGTCGTCGAGGCCCATGGTTCATGATCTCCGACCGTCTCCGCTGCCGGAAGTACCCGCCCGGGACCACGACGCCGTCCTGACCGGTGTCACAGGGCGTGGTGCAGCCACCGCTGAAGGACCTCGTTGACGTCCTCCGGAAGCGCGCTGATCTGGTCGATGACCGCACGGTCCTCGGGCATGGGGGGAATGCCGGCGGCGGTGAGGGTCGCGTGCAGGGCCAGGCGCCGCTGGTCCCGCGGGTCGAGGGTGAAGCCGAGACGGTGGGCGGGGTTGGGGGGCGGCAGAAGGAAGTCGCCGTCGTCGCGGGGCTGCGCCTGAGCCGGCACGGTGGTCTCACGGGGGTGTACGGCATAGGGGTCGGCGAACGCGCAGGAACCGAGGCTCTCACTGCTCCAGGGGGTCATCTCTGTCTCCTCACCGATGTGTTGTGCGTCACTTGCCCAGATCTCCGTGAGGGCCCCATCGGTTGCGTTCGCGGCCGAACGTCACGCTGACGGCGTCATCGGCGGCTGATCACCTCGTACGACGGGCAGATGTCCGCCGCCGCCCGGCAGTCCCCGGTCACCGGCCGGGACGTCACCCCCGCCCGCCGGACCAGCGCACGGCGGCGGCCCCCGCGAAGTCGCCGGCGTGGGCGAATCCGCCCAGCACCACGAGGTCGCCGTCCTTGACCCGGCCCGAGGCGATCGCCTGGTCCAAGGTGACCGGGATGGCCGCTCCGAAGAGGTTGCCGCACTGGTCGAAGGTGTTCAGGTGCCGTTCGGCGGGCAGTTGCAGCGCCTCCCTCCAGTTGCGCAGGAAGGTGCGGTTCGGCTGATTGGTGACGAGGGCGTCGATGTCCGCGGTCGCCACCCCGAGCCGTCGGCACAGGTCCGTGATCACCTCCGGGACCAGACGGTTCCCGCGTGCCAGAACCTTGGCGACGCTGGCGTCGGTGAACCCGATCCGCAGCTGGGACTCCCCCGGCTCCCAGTACTTGCGGCCGTCGTCGACGGCCAAGGTCATGTCGCCGGCGTGAGCGCCGATATGACGGGTCTCCACGTCCAGGACCGGGGCGCCCGCCGACGTCGTCACCCATCCCACCCCGCAGCCGTCGCCCGGGATGGCGGCCTGCGCGAGCCGGCGTACCTCGGACTGGGTGAACCACTGGCCGGCGGCGCTCTGCGCGTTGCAGATCAGTGCGGTCCGCGCGTCGGTGGTGGTGAGGATCTGCCGGGCCAGCTTCAACATGTACACGAAGGAGGCGCAGCCCGCGTTGGCCACATCGACGAGCCACTCCGGGTTCAGGCCCAGCCGGCGTGCCACGTCGGTGCCCGCGCCGACGAACGGCAGATCCGGCAGCTGACTGTGCACCAGCAGGACGTCGACGCCCCGGATCTCCTCCCTGCCGTGCCGTTCGATGAGGGGCTGTACGGCGCGTTCGATCATGTCCGTGTTGGTCTCGTCCGCGGCGACGTGGTGCCGTGACCGCGGGACCTTGAACATGGGGTGGCCGCGGAGCTTGTCCTCCGCTCCCGGGTACTCGGTGTAGAACCGCGCGGGGACCGGATCGCCCGGAAGGTAGCCCGCCACGTCGGTGAGACTGACCGTGGTCACCGGGCCACCTCCCTCGCCGGGCTCACGCTGACCGGCTGACCGTTGCGGTGGCGGTGTTCCAGGATCGCCTTGAGGTTGTTCATCTCCACGGTGTGCCCCGCGTAGAACAGGTCCCAGTAGTCGCCCACCCAGGGCCGGCCGGGGTGGGGTGCCAGACCGGGGTGCGGGTTCGTGTCGTAGTAGGGATGACGGCAGTTGGTCCAGGTGATCAGCGACCCCGGCCTGTCGAGCACGAGCGGGGCCGGGACGACGCGCATCAGGTAGATCATCCACAGCTTGTCGCCCTGGTCCCAGGAGCAGTGGTAATCCACGGTCATGGCCTCGGGGTTGGCGACCACCTTGCAGTAGATCCTGGTGTCGTCCTCCAGCCGGTCGCGGCCGACCCACAGTCCGGGCGTGCCGGAGGGAGCGAAGTCCCGCAGGCTGCAGGTCCACTCCTCCAGGTGGTGACCCTGGCTGAGGTAGTCGTAGGTCAGTTCCGGCGGGCAGTCGACGTACTCGTGGATGGTGCAGTACTGCCCGTAGACCTGATGGTGGGGGTAGACGGCGTGGGTGAGTTCCACGCAGTGGGCGGTCAGTTCGTCCTTGCCCGGGTTCTCGATCCGCATCAGGCCCGGGATGTCAGCCGGCGTGGACGACTCGTCGCTCATCCGCATTCTCCTTGTGGTCTTCGTGTCCGGCACGGCCGGCACTGCCGTTGGCTTCGGCGAAGGGCTGGAAGGGCAGGAACGGGGGGATCTCCCTCGGGTCGCAGTCCAGCGCCACGAACGCCGGGCCGGCGCCCGTGTTGCCGCGCAGCAGCGCCGCGCGCAACTGCGCCGCGTTCTCGGCGCCGGTGACGTCGAGGGAGGGGAAGGCGGCGGCCACCCCGGCGGCGATGTCGGTCCGGCCGAACACGTCGTCGTCGCGGACGCCGCCCTGGAGGAACTCCTCGCGCAGCGCGCACATGGCGTGGGCGTTGTTGTTGAAGATGACGAAGGTGACGGGTGCGCGGTGCTCCACGGCGGTGTGCACTTCCGCCCCGTGCATGAAGAAGGCCCCGTCACCGGCGAGGACGTAGGTGCGTCGCCCGGTGGCGAGCGCGGCGCCGATGCCCGCGCCGAAGGTGTAGCCCATGCCTCCCATGCCGAGCGCCACCACGAAACGGCCGTGGCGCGGAGCCGGGAGGAGGTGAACCGCGCTGGCACCGGTGTTGCCGGCGTCCACGAAGACGTGCGCGTCCTCGGGCAGCGCGGCCTCCACCGCGGCGAAGGCCTGGGGGTAACGGACGATCCGCCCGGGAACGGCCGGAGCGTCCTGGCCCGCCACGGGGCTGGGGACGGGGCCGGAGTGCCCGGGGCAGGCCCGCGGGCCTGACGCGATCCGCCCGGTCACGGCGCGCAGCGCGTCCCGCACGTCCCCGACCAGCGCCGTGCCCGCCACGAACGGCCTTTCGGAGTCCAGGCATACGACTGCGGTGGCGGCCAGCGCCCGCTCCAGGCCCCCGCGCGCCAGGAGCGGCAGCCGGGTGCCGACCAGCAGGCACACGTCGGCCCGCCGCAGACAGTGTTCGACGTTGGCGTGGCCCATCACCCCGGCCACGCCCGCGAACCGTGGATCACGGTTGTCGAAGACGTCCTTGGCGTCCGGGGTGACCGCGACCCACGCCCCGAGGTTCCGGGCCAGCCGGGACAGTTCCGCCCGGGCGTCCGCCGCGGCGACACCCTCGCCGGCGATGACGAGGACGGTGTCCGCGCCGCGAAGGATGTCCGACACCTCGGCGAGGGTGGCCTGGTCGAGCGGCGCCCCCGATGCCGTCGGCGTCGGCGGTACGGGGAGGGCGGTCGGGCCGGTCGGGGCGGTCGGGGCGGTCGGGGCGGTCGGGGCGGTCGGGGCGGTCGGGGCCGGTATGCCTGTGTCGCTCCGTGAAAGCGCGCTCTCCGGAGGCCCGGCCGCTGTCGGTACGGTCCCTGTCGCCGCCGCCCCGGCCGGCATGGCCCCTGTCGGGGCCGGACCATGGCCGGGCGGACGGATCCGGGCCTGTTGCACGTCCTTGGGCAGCAGCAGCACCGCCGGACCGCGCGGCTCGGTCCGCGCCGCCGCCATCGCGCGCGGCAACAGGTCTACGAGCGAGTCCGCGTCCTCGACCCACGCGCAGAACCGGGAGATCGGGGTGAAGACCTCGCTCGCGTCGAAGGAGTCCCCCTTGCCGCTGGTGTCCTGGAACGCGCCTTGGCCCTCCTGGGCCGTCGGCGGCTGGCCCACGAGGGCGAGCAGCGGCACCCGGGAGACGTACGCCTCCGCGAGGCCCGGTACCAGGTTCATCGCGCCACCGCCCGAGGTGGCGGCGACAACCCCCAGGCGCCTGGTGGTTCGGGCGTAGGCATCGGCCATGGTGACGGCCGAGAACTCGTGCTTGGCGACCACACCGCGGACGGTTCCGCCTCGGTGCACGGCGTCGTACAGGTCCTCGATGTTCGCGCCGCCGACACCGAACATGTGGGTGACTCCGGCCCTGGCGAGCTCGCCGGCCAGGTAGTCGGCCATCCGTACCGTCCCGGCTTCGGGTCCGTCCGCCGCGGTGGTCATACGGGGCTCCCCTCCCTCTCGTGGTGCCGGTCGACGAGGCCGGACGGCGTGATGACCTGAAAGCGGTGCCGGTACTCCTTCGGGGTGACTCCCAGGGTTCGCCCGAAGGAGCGGAAGAAGGTCTCGGGGGCGCCGAATCCACAGCGGCCGGCTATCTGACCGATCGGCAGATCGGTGGTCTCCAGCAGCTCGCGGGCGCGGGCTATCCGGGTGCGCTGGACGTACTGGCCGGGAGTCGTGCCCACCTCACGCCGGAAGACCCGGGCGAAGTTGCGCGGACTCATGTTGGCCCGCTCGGCCATCTCGGCCACGGGTAACGGGTTGTGGAGGTTCTCCAGAATCCACTCCTGCGCCGTCCGGATCGGCGGATGGTCGGCCAACTGGGCGTCCAGCATCGCGCTGAACTGGGACTGGCCTCCGTGCCGCTTGAGGAAGAGCACCAGGAACCGTGCCGTCTCCAAGGCGAGTGCCGCTCCGTGATCGGCCTCCACGAGCGCCAGCGCCATGTCGATCCCGGTCGACACGCCCGCCGAGGTGACGAAGGGACCGTCCCAGACGAAGATCGGCTCGGCGTCCACGGTCACCGCCGGATAGCGGCAGGCCATCGCCTCGCTGTACGCCCAGTGCGTGGTGGCGCGTCTGCCGTCCAACAGGCCGGCCTCGGCCAGCAGAAAGGATCCGCCACAGACGGAGGCGATCCTGCGCGACCGGGCCGCGGCGGCGCCGATCCACGAGACCAGCGCCTGATCCCGCAGGGCCTCGCCGACACTCCACCCACCTGGTACGAGGAGCGTGTCGACGGGTCCCTCTCCCGTCTCCAGCGGCTGGGCTCCCAGGACCACTCCTGAACTCGTGCGCACCAGTGGCGCGTCGGCGGAGACCAGCTCGATCCGATAGGGGGCGGCTCCCGGGTCGAGGAGCCTGTTGGCGATATCGAACACTTCAATCGGGCCGGTGATGTCCAGCGCCATGGCGCCCGCGTACACCACCACAACAACACGTCGCTCTGACACGGTCACAGCCTGTATCGGATCTCCGACTGACTGCAATGACAGATCACTGACGCATCCGGCCAACAGGCTTCCACCCGAGGGGAGTTACGTGCCGCTGGCCAGGCAGTTCACCTCCGGCCGCCGAGAATGGCGGGTGAGGTAACTCACAGGCGGCCGGACGGGCGGTCCATCGCGTGGGAGGACGCGGTCGCCGGGTCGGGTCGCCCTAGGTCGTGTCCGCAAAGTCGCGTCGTTCGCCCGGAGGGCGGGTCCGGCGGCGTCATGGGGGTCCCCCCTGCTCGAGCGAAGCCGAGAGCTCGGGGGAGCGTGCTCTCGGCGTGCCGGGCGCAGGCCCTCGTACTGGACGTACTTGGGTCTTCGCCCGGTGCGGCGAGTGGGGGTGCCCCCTGCTCGAAGAGCTTGGGGGAGCGTGCCAGGCGTCGCCGGGCAGGCGCGACTTTGCGGACACGGCCTAAAGGGTGTTGCACAAGCCCATGATCAGGGCATTTCTCCTGTATGGGTGGGGTGTTGAGGGCTGATCCGTTGTGGGTGGAGACGTTCACCGGGCTGCGGATGGACCGGTTCGTGAGGCTGGTGAAGGTGGTGCGGGAGCGGGGCGGGAACGGGCCTGGCGGCGGTCGGCCCTGGTGTCTGCCGCTGGCGGACCGGGTGCTGCTGGTGGCCGTCTACTACCGCACCAACCTCACGATGCGCCAGCTCGCCCCGCTGTTCGGCATCTCCTCGGCGACGGTCTGCCGGGTCGTCCAGCGGCTTGGCCCGCTGCTTGCCCTGCAGCCCGCGCCACGGCCGACGGCGGACATCGAACGCCTGTGGATCGTGGACGGCACCCTGATCCCGGTCCGTGACCGCAAGATCGGCGCCTCGAGCCGCAACTACCGGTTCTCGGCGAACGTGCAGGTCATCATCGACGCCGACACGCGCCTGGTCATCGCCTCGGCCCGGCCCGCGCCGGGCAACAAGGCCGACGCCCACGTCTGGCGCGAGTCGGATCTGCCGGTGGCGGCGGCCGGAGTGACGGTGCTCGCGGACGGCGCCTACCTGGGCACCGGGCTGATCGTCCCGCACCGCAAAAGGGCCGGACGGCCCCTTTTGCGCGGGCAGGAGGAGGACAACGCCGAACACCGACGGGTGAGGGCCCGCGTCGAGCACACCTTCGCCCGCATGAAGAACTGGAAGATCCTCCGCGACTGCCGTCAGAAGGGCGACGGCCTCCACCACGCCGTCCAGGCCGTCGCCACCATGCACAACCTCGCCCTCGCCGGGTGAAACACCAGGTCAAGCACCACTCCGACCTGCCCGAGAGGGACCTTGTGCAACACCCTTTAGGGGCGGCGGGCCATCAAGTGGGCGTCGAGGTAACCCCGTTCGGAGGCCGGGTCATGGAGAAGCCGAGCGACCGTGACGAGCCCGGCCCCGGCCAGCAGCGCGGCGAACCGGTCGGCCGGCCAGCTGTAGGCGGGCGTCACCTTGTGATCGAAGCGGACGGGCTCGGCGCCCTCGGTGGCGAAGAACGACACCAGGAGCAGGCCCCCGGGCGCCAGGACCCGCACCTGCTCGGCCAGCAGGGCGGGCAACTCCTCGGGCGGGGTGTGGATCATCGAGTAGTGGGCCAGCACCCCGCCGAGCGCACGGTCCTCGACCGGCAGAGCCTCCATCCGCGCCTGGTCGAACCGCAGGGAGGGATGGGACGTCCGGGCGTGGTCGACCATGGCCGGGGACAGGTCGAGCCCGAAGGCGTCCAGACCCAAGTCGTGCAGCATGGCCGTCAGATGTCCGGGACCACACCCGACGTCGGCTGCCCGCAGGTTTCCCGTCTCGCGCACGAGCTCGGCGAAGGTGCCGAGCATGGCCCGCGTGAACGGCCGTGTCTCCAGCCGATCGGCGAACAACGACGCGTAGAGCTCGACGACCCCGTCGTAGGCCGTCCTGGTCCGGTCCTGGTGTTCTGCCACGAGGGAGAAGCTAACACCCTTACCGCGCACGGCCGTTCAGCGGCGAAGCCCGTACGGCAGGCCCGGGTGTCCGTGGCGGCGCGGCGGGCTCGTCGGTCGAGGTCCGCCTGCCAGAGGTCAGGGCCGAACACCGCGTACTGGATGTCGCGCGGTGCGACGCCCCGTCCGGGGAGCGCGCTCCGCAGGGGCTTGAGGCTTGCCTCAGGTCCTCCGCTGGAGGTGATCGCCGGCGGGGCGTGTTCCTGCCACGAAGCCGCCCAGGTGGCCGCGGCTCTGTCGCCGGGTGTCGCGCCTGTCACCGACCTCTCATCCGGTCGCGGGCCGCCGCCTCGCAGAGCGAACCGGACCACGTCGTGACCGATGACGAGGGGCAGGCGTTCGACCCGCCGTTCGCCGAGTGCGTGGAGCCTCGCCACGGCGGCCGGCGCTGAACTCGACGTCCGTGGCGTGAGAACCGTGCGGCAGCGCGTTCGGCTCAGGCGTCGGCGCCGCGGCGCCGGTCGGGAGTGAAAAGGTAGGCGACCGCCATGTCGCTGAGCTCATCGGCGTACCGGCGCCTGTCCGCTTCGTCGGTGACGGCGTCGGGGCGCACGGAGTTGTGGAAGCAGGCGCCCAGGATGGCGCGGGCCGCGGTGTCGAGCGCCGTCCGCGGCTGGGAGCGGCGGATCTGGTCGGCGTACGGGGCTGCCGCTTCGAGCAGGAGACGGTGAAGTTCCGTGATGGTGCGGGCCCCTCGGTCCAGTGACCTGGTCCCCCGCGTGCGCAGCAGTTCGGGGAAGAGGCTGCTGCTCTCGGCGAAGGACTCCAGCAGCGCGTGCGCGTAGGCGTCCATGACGCCGGAGAGCGACGGCTCGGCCGCACGCAGCCGCTCGGCCACGTACTCCTCGCGGCGTTCCAGCATCCGCTCGGACAAGGCGGTGATCAGCTGTTCCTTGTCCTCGAAGCGGCGGTAGATCGTGCCGACGGAGACCCCGGCGCGTTCCGCGACACCGACGATCGTCATCTCCTCCAGGCCGGAGGTGCAGGCGATCTCCTCGGCCGCCCGCAGGACACGGGCCAGGGTCGCGGCGCTGCGGGCCTGCCGGGGCTCCCGGTAGGACGCTGGGCGCTCAGGCTCCTCGATCATGTCCCGCATGGTATCGGCGGCGCTCTCGACAGGTCCCTTTGACAACCGGCGCACTCCTCGGCGTACCCTCATTATGCGAACGTGAATTCACATTCACATCCTATCGGAGGTTCGACCGTGACCGACAACCAGACCCTTCCGCCCGTCACCGTGACGCTCGAGGCCGGGCCCACCGGCGCCGGGAGCATCGACGACTTCGAGCTCTTCTACGCCCGCCGCGCCCTGGAGCGCTTCCGGACGCTGCTGGGCCGCCAGGGGCTCCTCGACCTCCTGGCCACGGACATCGAGGAAGGCAACGCCTTCCTTCGCGAGAGCGCCCGCACCTCCGGCGGCAGTTTCAAGGCGGGCACCACCGTGCTCGCGACGAAGGGCCTCGCCTCGGGCGCCTTCCTCGCCTGGATGGACAAGGCGTTCGCGGGTGACGAGAGCGCACTCCTCGCGGCGCACCCCGAGCACTACGTGATGGGCACCGACTCCATCGGAGCGCGCGTGGTGGAGAACATCGGCCCCCACGTCGCCGACTTCTACATGGGCGGCTGGGGAACGGACGCTCTGGCCTGGGCCGCGGACGCGGACGAGCTCCTCCCGGAGTCGGATTTTCCGCGCAAGATGTCCTCGAACCTGTTCCTGGCCGACGGCACCGTCGTCGGACGGGCGCTGATCCAGTTCGGCGACACCGCCGACGGCTTCACCGCGAACCTGACGGTCTACTTCCCCGTCACATGCCCGGACGAGGTCCTGGACCACCACCTGCGGCACTACGCCGTCGAGTTCAGGAACTGGATCGTCGCCGCCGCGGCCTCCCGCGCCTGACCTCCCCGGCCGGACGCGCCTGAGCTCCCCGGCCGGACGCGCCTGAGCTCCCCGGCCGGACGCCGGGGCCGCCCCGGCGTCCGGCGGGCACGCCCGGACGCCGGGGCGCCGGGGCGCCCGTCCGCGCCCGCCGCATCCGGCTCGCAGGACCGTACGGCCCTCCTCCCACGGCCCGGTCGACCAAGGGCGCGGCCCTCTTCGCGCTCCGAAGCAAATGAAGGACCCACGATGTCGAACCCCACCCAGCCCACCACGGGACGCAAGCTGACCCTGGTCGTCCTCGGCCTGGCAGCAATGATCACCACCATGCTGTGCGCCTTCGCGCTGCCCTCGCTCCACAGCGGCCCGCGCCGCGTCCCCGTCGGCGTCGTCGGCCCGGAAGAGACCACGAAGGCCCTCCGGCAGAGCGCCGACGGCGACGCATGGGACGTCCGCCTCTACCCGACGACCGCCGCGCTCCAGACCGCGGTCAAGGACCGGGACATAGCCGGCGGCCTCGCTGTCACCGCTCACGATGTCGACGTCTACACGGCCACCGCGGGCGGCCCCTCCGCCACCAGCGCCCTCACCGCGCTGGGCGACAGCGTCGCCGCACAGCACACCACCCGGGCCACCATCCACGACCTGGTGCCCTTCACCAAGGACGACCCCCGCGGCGCAGGACTGACCGCCGCGCTCCTGCCCATGATCTTCGGCGGGATCTTCCCCGTCCTCATCCTCGGCAGCGTCTTCCCCGGACACCGCGGACTGCGCACCCGCATCACGGGAGCCCTCCTGTTCTCCCTGGTGGCGGGTGCCGCCATCGCCGCCGTCCTCCAGTTCGCCACCCACTCGGTCGACGGAAACTACTGGCTCACCGCACTCGGCCTCATCCTCGGCACGGCCGCCCTGTCCACCACCCTCCTGGGTCTCCACGCCCTCCTCGGTATGGCCGGTTTCGCCCTCGGCGGCGCGCTGATGATGCTCCTGGGCAACCCGCTCTCCGGCCTGGCCACCGGACCCCACTGGCTCCCCACCGGCTGGGCCGCCCTGGGACAGTTGCTCCCCCCTGGCGCCTCCGGAAGCCTCCTGCGCTCGAACGCCTTCTTCGACGGCTCGGGCGCCGGGCTTCCCGCCCTCACCCTCACCGTCTGGGTCGGCATCGGCGTCGCCTTCGCTCTCCTCGCCGACCGACGCGGCATGCGCCCCGCCACCACGCGCGCCGTATCAGCCGCCCTCTGAGGGCCGGCTGCCCCGGGCGCTCGCGGAAGCCGAGGAGGCCGGGCACGTTGCTAACGTGCCGGTATGGGACGTCGTCGACATCGGCACTTGGTCTTGGGCTCCGAGCGATACCGGTGGTGGGTCAGCCATCGCCATGCGGCGGACTCTGCCCCCGGCAGTGCGGTCGGACGCTCGTGCCAGGAGGTTCTCGTGGTGGCGCGGGAGGGCACTCCGGGCGTGATCCGCATCGTCTTCGGCTCGGGTCCCGGTCGCGTGGTGGGCGGCGGTGGCTGGGGAGCGCACGAAGGCGGCGTCAGCCGCGTGCACGGCGGATATCTCAATCTCCACCGGCCCGCGACCGTGCGGGGGCTGATCGAAGAGGCTCTGGCGGACGGCCGACACTTCGGCCACGCCGGCCACGTCGACGGGTGGCGGTTCTTCGACGCCGTGGCCGCACGCGTACCCCCGGAACGCCGGGAAGCGCCGACCGAGCAGGCCGTGGAGTAGGGGCCTTCGGGACGGGACTCGGCCCGGCAAGCCTGGCGATCGACAGAGGCCGGCGGTGCGCCTCGTCCCCCAGGCCGTACAGACCCGGCCATCGACGCCCTGCCCTCTACGCCCTGCTTCCGCCCTCGCTGCTGCTGCCGCCGCCGCCGAAATCGGGCCATATTGGCGATCCGCTCCGGACAGCAGGCGGTCCTTCGGACAACCAGGCCTACGATTGTGCCGGTTGACGAGCCGTACCATCTGTTGAGCCCCGACGCACCGGGACGACGTACGGGAACAGCTGGAACGACCGGTTGTCCCGTCGTCGGTCCAGGCCTCCTCGCGAGGCCGCGGAGCGATGAGCCGCACGTGTCCGCCGGGGCAGCGACGACGCGAAAGGCTGCGACATGGTGCAGTGGCAGGGGACCAACTTCACCGTGGACGGGCACGAGCCGACCAGTGCCGAGGAGTACTACCGGATCGGCCTGCACTGCTGGAACAGCGGGCAGCACCCCGGTGCGGAGGTCTACTTCCTGGAAACCGCGGCGTCCACCGGACACAGCGCCGCGATCGAACTGCTGGGGCACATCGACTACACGCAGGGGCGGTACGCGAGCGCGGTGCCACGGCTGCGGCACAGCAGCGGTTCACCGCGAGCGGCCTTCTACCTCGCCTCGCTCTACCACCACGGCTGCCCTCAGGCGGGCATCGTCGAGTCGCTGGACGATGCGGCCCGCTGGTATCGCTCCTCGGCCGAACTGGGCGAACCCGAAGCGATGCTCGTCCTGGGCGACTTCTACCTGGAGCGGCTGATCCCGGTCAGCCGGACCCCGGCGGAACACGCCCTGGAATGCTTCCTCGCGGCCGCCGCACGCAACCACCCCTACGCCCAGTACCGCGCCGCCGAGATCTACCGCACGCTCTACCAGGACAACGAGCGAGCCGCCGTGATGTACCAGTCCTGTGTGGACAACCCCATGACCGAACGCCACGCCCTGGGGTCGATGATGACGCTGCAGAGCCAGGCGCACCTGCGGGAGATATCGGCCTCAAGGGCAGCCCGACGGTTGCAGCAGCGGCGTGACACCGTCAACCCCGCGCAGCAGCGGGGCGACTTCTACTGACGCCGGGCGGCCCACTCGCCTGGGCGGCCCGGAGTGCTTCTCGGTCAGCGAACGGCCAGGATCCACAGAAAGACGGCCAGCGCCCGCACCAGGTCTTCCGTTTCCTCGGTCTGCTCCAGCAGCGCGCCCGGTACGTGGGACAGTTCCCAGGCCCGCTCCCAGGCCGCCCGGTCCGAGGGCGCACACGGCTCCTCGGCCGCCCGGAGCCGCCCGATCTCCTCGGTGTCGGCCCTCAGCCTGGCGCACGCGTCGGCCGTGGTGCCGAGGACCGCCGCCAGGGGGCTCGCGTCGTCCCGCCCGGCATCGTCCTGCCTCGCGTGGTCCCGCCCGGCGCCGAGCAGTGTGGCGGCCGTGGCGGTCAGCGTGTCGGCTGTGGCGGTCAGGCGTGACGCCCGCTCCAGCCACCTCGGTGCCGGGTGCCCGGAGGCGGCGGGCGAGGGGGCCGGCCGTTCCAGGCCACGGCCGATGCGTGCGCCGGCGGACCGCTCATCGTCGGTGGGCTTCCATGTCCCCCGCTCCCGCAGATCGTCGGCCCGGCCCATGGCCTGGCGGGCCCGCGTGAGAGCCGTCGGCCAGTCGCCGAGATCCCAGTCCGGCGTGGCCCGCGACTCCCGGACGCGATAGCCGAGCGTCAGTCGCGCCCCGGCGGGGCGCGGCCGTGGAAGGTCGGCCTCGACGTGCGCCTGTAGTACGTGTCTGATTCCGGCCACCGATGCCGCGCTGCCGACTCCGATCCCGGCGCTGCGGGCAGCCTCGGGCACGGGTCCGGCGTCCAAGGGCTCGGCTCCCTCGGCGCAGTGGCGCAGGGCGTCGGGCAGGAGGACCTGGTCGACCAGGATCCCCGGGTCGTAGGCCGCTCGCCACAGCAGCAGACCGAGCGTGTCGTGCCGGGCGCTCCCCCACGGCCACTTCACCCGAGGACCGGGATCCGCGGAGAACCGCCGGGGCCCCGGTGTCCCGAGGCCGTGATCGCGCTCGTCGTACCAGGCGACCAACAGGCGTGCCTGGTGACGGGCGCGTTCCCACGCCCCGCAGCCGTAGGCGACCTGGTGCCCCGACTGCCACCCGTTCATGTCCACGGCGCGAACCGTACCCGGGCCCGGACGCGGGACGTCCGGCAGGCCGCGTCCGCCGTCCCGCGCGGGCTTCGTCTACCGTGGATTGAGCCTGCGCGACTCCCCGGTTCCGCCGCGGAGGAGCGCGGATTCTGGATGAGGGAGCCGTTCATGACTGACAGCATCTGGGGCTATCACCCGGCCGCCGGACACGTCTCCGGCACGGATCTGATCGGGTACAAGGTCGAGGCCCTCGACGGCGCCATCGGCAAGGTCGACAAGCACGCGGACGACGTCGGCTCCTCGTATCTCGTGGTCGACATCGGCGTGTGGATCTTCGGAAGGCATGTCCTGCTGCCCGCCGGGACCGTGAAGCGGGTCGACCGGACCGAGCGGAAGATCTACGTCGCGCTCACCCAGGAGCAGATCAGGGAATCCCCCGACTTCGACAGGGCCAAGCATGTCGGCGACGTCGACTACCACGAGCTGGTCGGCGGCTACTACCAGAGCCACCGCGCCTGACCCACCGGCGCGCCGGTGGGTCAGGGGCCGAGCGAAGTCGCTCACGGGCGGCGCTCAGCCCTGGGCCAGCTCCGCCACCGGCTGCCACTTCTCCCAGGTCGCCAGGCGCTGCTCGTAGTCCGCCCTCGCGATACCCAGCGGCGCCGCGCCGAAGAAGCAGCGCAGCGGTGGCTCGTCCGCGTCCACGATCTCCAGCACGGCCGCGGCGGACGCGCGGGGGTCGCCCGGGGTGCCGACGCGCTTGCGCCGCTGTTCCTGCACTTCCTTGTGGAACTCGGCGTACGCGGGGAGCTGCTCGGACGTGCTCGACGAGGAGCCGGCCCAGTCGGTGGCGAACCCGCCGGGCTCGATGAGTGTGACCTTGACGCCGAACGCCGCCACTTCCTGCGCCAGCGCCTGGGTCATTCCCTCAAGAGCCCATTTCGAGGCGTGGTAGATGCCGACCAGCGGGAAGGCGCTGATCCCCCCGATGGAGGAGACCTGCAGAATGTGGCCGCTTCCCTGCTCGCGCAGGAACGGCAGTGCCGCCTGGGTGACCCACAGGGCACCGAAGAGGTTGGTCTCCAGCTGCGCGCGAGCCTCGGCTTCGGTGATTTCCTCGATCATCCCGAAGTGTCCGTAGCCGGCGTTGTTGACGACCACGTCGAGCCGTCCGAACCGCTCGTGCGCCAGTCGCACGGCGGCGAAATCGGCCTCGCGGTCCGTCACGTCGAGCTGAAGCGGCAGCAGCCGCTCTCCGTAGGTCTCCCGAAGATCGCCCAGCGTGGACAGGTCGCGCGCCGTCGCGGCCACCGAGTCGCCGCGCTCCAGCGCGGCGATCGCCCACTCCCGCCCGAAGCCGCGGGAGGCGCCGGTGATGAACCAGATCTTCTGTGTCATGGAGTGCTCCTCGTGGAACGTGTCGTCCGCTCGGTCACCACGTCTCCGCGGTGCCACTCATGCAACCCAACACCTTCGAGTGCGCTCCAGGGCAAATCCGCTCTCCCCGGGCGCGGCCGGAACACCGGCTCCCGCCCGGGGCGGCGGGAAGCGGTCATACCTGCACGAGTTGCGGTTCCGGTTGCTGCACGGGCGCGGTCCGCGGATTCCACATTCTGGTGGTCCGCAGATATCCGTAGATCACCGAGGCCATCGCCAGAAGGAGTGCCGGTCCGAACACCAAGGGATGTCTGGCCATATCGACCGACAGATAGCGGTACGACACCAGAAGCACGGCGAAAACCGTCGAGCCGTAGACCACCAGCGTGGTCCCCGCCCGTTCCCAGCCTCGGTCGAACGAGCGCATGGCGGCCTCGATCGTGAGCGCGAACACCACGCCGGCGACGAGATCCGCGCCGTAGTGGTACCCGAATCCGAGTGTCGCCGTGAGCGTGCCGATCAGCCAGAACGTGCCCGCGTAGCGCAGGAGCCGCGAGCCCTCACGGGTGTGGATGAAGAGCGTGGTGGCCCAGGCCGTGTGAAGGCTGGGCATGCAGTTGCGTGGGGTGATCTCGTCGAACGGGACCGGGTGCGGGGCGCCGATCGGCAGTGGCGTGTGCGGCCACAGGTTGGCCGTCGCCCATTGCCCGCCTTCTGCGCCGTAGGCGAAGACCGGCCCGACCACAGGGAAGATCATGTAGATGGCGGGCCCGACCAGGCCGACGGCCAGGAAGGTGCGCACCAGATGATGGCCGGGAAAGCGGCGCTCCGTCGCCACGTTGCGGAGCTGGTAGAGCGCGAAGACGGCCGCGGCGAGCGGGAGCTGGCCGTAGACGAGATGGAGCGCGTGGTAGCCGACCGGTCCGGTGGCCTCGACGATCCGGCCCATCACCCAGGACGGGTTGCCCAGCGCGTGGTCGGCCGTGGCCACGTACGGGTCGAGGACGGACGGACGGGTCTCCGACGTGATCATCAGCCAGGTGTCGCCCGTCTTGTGACCGGCAACCAGGAGCAGGCCGAGTCCGACGCCTTTCAGGAGCAGGAGGCGTTCCTTGCCCGTGCGGCGCGTGACGGCGATGAACGCGTAACCGAGAATCACCCACAATGCGCCGTTGCCGAACATCATCTTGGCGTCGATCACCCAGCGCACCAGGAAGAAGACGACGTCGATGCCGGCCGCGATTCCCAGCGCGATGAACCTTTCCCGCCAGGAGAGGACGACCATCATCAATGCCAGACCGGCGTACAGCAGTGGTCCTGAGGTGGGAGTGAATATCACTTCCCTGGCCTGGTTGGTGATCGGTCCCGGCATTCCGTAATGGCGCGCGATGATCTCCATCGCGACGAGGAAGCCGAGGGTCACCGCGCCCGCGACGGCCCACAGAATCACCCGTGGCCGACGCTGCTCATCGAATTCAGTTATGTTCTTTATTCGTGAAATTACTCGGGATGCTATAGATATCAACTGTTTGGCCGATTTGTTAGGTATTGGTCATGTAGCTCACCCTTCGCGCTAGACAGCGTGTTCTTCTAGTGAAGGACGGACGATCAGGGCAATCGTCGTGAGTTCGATCATGCTATGAGCGTTACAGGTGGGTTTCAAGGGTCACAGCCGCTACAAAGGTCGGCGGATCCTGTGTGTGACGTTCTGCCGAGGCGACCGAAAGCTGCCACTCTGGCTGTAAATCGTTCTTCGACGCTACGAGGTTCTCATGGTGCGGACAGGCAGGAGACCCACCGCGGAACCGAGGCCGGGGAGCCGGTCATGACCGGCTCCCCGGCCTCCGGCGGCCACTACGGAGAAGATCTCTTCGAGCCGGAGCACCCGCAGGAGGCCGAGCGCATCGACGCGGCGGCGCTGGTCTACGACCCTGTCACCACAGGCCGCCTGCGCGCGCTGGGCGCGGGGCAGGGGGGCCGCTGCCTGGAGGTGGGAGCCGGGACCGGAACCGTGGTCCGATGGATGCTGGAGGAGGCGGGAGCCGCCGAGGTGGTCGCGCTGGACCGGGACACCGGCGGCCTGGACTCCCTCACGGGTCCGCGGGTACGGGTGGTCACCGCTGATCTCCGGGACGAGGGCCTCGACCTGGGCAGCTTCGACCTCATCCACGCGAGGTTCGTTCTCATGCACCTGCCGGAACGCCGCCGGCTCGTCTCACGACTGGCACGATGGCTGAACCCGGGCGGCTGGCTGGTGCTGGGCGATGCCGTGGACGTGCCGAACCCCCTGGACACCTCGTCGGCCTACCGGCGGACCATGGATGCCATGTGGCAGGCGCTGCGCTCGACCATCGGCACCGACACGTCGGACATCCCGGCGTATCCGCACTTCCTGAGAGAGGAAGGGCTCCAGAACGTCGCCGGCGAACTGCTCTGCCCACCGCTGGTGGCGGGCGGCCCGCTGGCCCGCTTCTGGTCCGAGACGTGGAACCGGATGCGGCCCGCCCTCGAGGAAACCGGACACGTGGACTCCGCCGTCATCGACGAGGCGGTGGCCTACCTGGCCTCACCCCGGCTCGCCGAACTCGGACCCGGCATGATGACGGCCTGGGGGCAGCGTCCCTGAGCCGCGCCGCGCCGCCGAGGGAGCGCCGTTCGGCCTCACGTCTGCCGGGACGGTTCGTACGCCTCCGCGGCGAGGCCGAACGTCCACGCCACGCCCTCACGAGCCGTACGCGTCGTCGGCGGGACACGCAGCCAGTACGTACGGCTCGTACCGTCGGGCTCGGGTGTGGAGTTGACGACCTCGACCATGACCACGTCCTCGTCCCCCACCAGTTCGACCCGCCACAGCACCCCCGTCTCGTCGCGGTGGACGGGAACGGCCCCCGACTCGTCCAAATACCGGTCGTAGCCGTAGTGCTCCAGCATGACCCGGCGCAGTTCGGCGTTCTCCTCGCCGCGTATCCGCTCGGGCGTGAGCGCGGTGAGTTCGTCGAGGAATTCCCGTGGGACCGGCATCCCCCGCCACGCGAAGAGTTCGAAGCCGTCCGCGTAGCGCAGAGCCGGCCCGTCTCCCCGGTCCAGGCGTCCGGCCTCGTCGCGGTGCAGACTCAGCGGCCGCTCGCTGATGACCGCCACCTTCTCGTACGGCCACCACCAGCCGGCCTCGCGCGCCACCGCCGCGATCCCGGCCAGGGCGCTCGTTCCGTCGGGGTCGAAGGCGCACAGCCAGGCCGCGTCGTGCTGGCCCAGGGTCGCGTCCAGGAGCAGCAACCGCACCCGGCTCTCCTCGTCCCGGTCGGCGGCGAGGTCCTCGACGATGCCCGCGCGCACCCGGTCGGCCAGGGTACGGGCCGACTCCCACAGGACCGCCCCCGTGGCCCGCCAGTGTCCGCTCCAGCCCTCGGGGCCCAGCCGCTCGTGCGCTCGCGCGCGTTCCGCCGCCCAGGGCAGCGCGACGACGGCACCGCGGACGCCGGGGCCGGTGTCCCCGAGGACCGCGCCGTCGACGGGCGCCGTGCCCATGAGCATGCGTACGGCCTCATGCGGTGACCGCGCCCAGACGATGCGCTCGGGCTCGTCCAGCCCCGCCTGTCGGTAGGCGAGCCTGACGCCGTCCTCGGCCGCCGCCCGGTCACCGGCCCCCGTCCGTGTCGCGGTGGCACGCCAACTTCCCTGTTCCATCAAACGTTCCTCTCCGATTTCCGCTGTGCCCGAGCGGCACGCCACCCGCGACGCCACCCGGTCCCGCCGTCGAACGCCCCGGCGCGCACCGCTGCGCACCCCGGGCCGGACCACGGGCGAATCCGTCAGTCGGCGACGATCCGCACCGAGCCCGGCACGTACTCACGCTGGCGGATCACGCGGTACCAGCCCTTGTGGAGCGAGATCGCCCCGTGCTCCTCGTGCACGACCCGCGCCCCGTCGGGAACGTGCAGCAGCATCGGGCCGAACACCCCGCCCTCCCGTATCAGCCGCCCCGGACCGATCACGGCATGGGCGTGCCCGGTGACCTCGCCGAGGGCCAGCACGAGTCGTCCGCGACCGTCGCGGGGCTCGGACGCCGCGTCGCGGACGTGGTCCGGCACGGCCGTCTCGTCCAACGGCGCGATCAGCACGTCTCCTTGGCGGAACATGGGTCTCCCTCCCGGCGCGGCACGGGATGTGCCGTGGGAAAAACCGTAGAGGCGACCACTGACAATCGGCCTGCGGACCTCCCACGCACCCCCGGTGACCAGGCGTCATGCCCTCGACGGCGGGTCACCTGACTCCGGCCGGACCGCTCGGGGTCGTGCGTCCGGCGGTCGTTCGGCCGCGTCCCGTCCACAGATGCCGACCCGGCTGGCCGCGATGTCAGTGGGGCTTGGTAGAACTCGTCTGTCTGGGTGCGGACCGCGCGCTCCGGACTCTCCACCACGACCGTCGATCCACCGCAACGAGCACGAAGGAGCGGGCGCGCATGACCATCAACGGGCACCTCGAGGAGTTCCACGGCCTGCCGGCCTTCACCTTCCCGGACGCCGATGACACGTCACCCCGTGCCGCGTCGCTTCCCTCGCCCGAATCCGTCGCCTGGCGCATCGCCGTGGACGCCTACGACAGCGGGGAGCAGTGGGAGGACGCCTTCGCGCGTTTCCTGGCCGCCGTGGACGCGGAGAAGGTACGGGCGCTGATCGTCGGCGCGTGGAGCGAGGTGTACGACACCGGTCCTGACACGGTGATCGCGGCGCTGGTGGCCGCGCGCGACCGGCTGACCGCGCTGCGCGGGCTGTTCCTCGCGGACATCGTGATGGAGGAGTGCGAGATCTCCTGGATCGTCCAGGGCGATGTGTCGCCGCTGCTGGACGCCTTCCCGGACCTGGAGGAATTCGGTGTCCGGGGCGGCAACCAACTCGTGTTCCCCGCCGTCCGGCACGAGCGGCTGCGCACGCTGACCGTCGAGACCGGCGGCCTGCCCGTCGAAGCGGTGCGCGGCATCGCCGCCAGCGACCTGCCCGCGCTGGAGGGACTCGACCTGTGGCTCGGCACGTCCGAGTACGGGGGCGACGCCGATATAGCCGACCTGGAGCCGTTCTTCGCGGGCACCCGGCTGCCCGGGCTGACGCGTCTCGCCCTGCGCAACAGCGAGATCCAGGACGCCATCTGCACGGCCCTGGCCTCGGCCCCCGTCGTGGCGCGCCTCACGCACCTCGACGTCTCCATGGGTGTGCTCACCGACGACGGCGCCACGGCCCTGCTGTCGGGCCAGCCGCTGACCCATCTCAAGGTGCTCGACCTGCACCACAACTACCTCGGCGCAGGCGTACGGACGCGCCTGCTGGAGACGCTGGAGCCCGCCGGCGTCACCGTCGACGCCGACCAGGACGACGCGGAATCCGACGAGGAGGAGGACGGCACGGTCTGGCGTTTCGTCGCGGTCGGCGAGTAGCGGCGGCCGGCGCAGGAGGAAGGAACGAGGAGGCGGGATGGGCGGGTTGCGGCCGGACGGCGTGCCGGTGAAGTGGGCGGTCGTCGCCAACGGGGAGAACCGCCGGGTGGCTCTGTTCAGGACGGCGGCCGAGGAGGCGGGCTGCGGCACGCCCCGCGTGGTCGAGTGGCGGGACGTGCTGCGGGACGGCGGGCACGCGTTCGCGGACGACGAGGTCGTCCGGCTGGACTCCCCGGGCGAGAACGCCGAGGTGGACCGGCTGTTGCGCGGCGTGGACGAGCCGACCAGGGTGGAGGGCTCGGCGCGCTGGTACGCGGGTTTCCTGGACGGCGTGGGTTCGCTGCGCGGGGGCCGGCGGCTCGACGACCCCGCGGATCTGGCCGTGCTCTTCGACAAGAGGCTGTGCCACGCCCGTCTCGACGCGGCGGGTGTGCCGGTGCCACGGTCCCCCACGTCCGGAGCCCTCCGTGCCGTGCGGGGCTGGAGCGACGTCCGTGACCTCATGGCGGAAGGCGGGCTGCGGCGGGTCTTCGTCAAACTCGCGCACGGTTCGTCCGCGTCGGGTGTGCTGGCCGTCGAGACGACCGCCTCCGGCCGGATCCGGGCCACCACCTCGGTCGAACGCACGGCGGCCGGCGAACTGCACAACTCCCTGCGGATCCACCGCTACACGGACGAGGCGCAGATCGCCGCGATCGTGGACACGCTCGCGCCGGACGGACTGCACATCGAGCGCTGGCTGCCGAAGGCCTCGCTCGGCAGCAGGTCGGCCGACCTGCGTGTCGTGGTCGTGGCCGGGCGCGCGACGCACGCCGTGGTGCGGACGAGCCGCTCTCCCCTGACCAACCTGCACCTGGGCGGTGCCCGTGGCGATCTCGCGGCCGTCCGCGCGCTGGCCGGCGACCGGTGGGCGGAGGCCCTCGCCGTCAGCGAACGGGCCGCCGCCTGCTTCCCCGGCACGCTGTGCGTGGGCGTCGATCTGCTGCCCGCCGTCGGCTGGCGCCGGTTCGCCGTCGGGGAGGTCAATGCCTTCGGCGACCTGCTCCCCCGCCTGACCGGCCTGCCGGGCAGCGGCGCGGAAGGCCTCGACACGTACGCCGCGCAGGTCGCGGCACTCCGCTCCCTGCCCCCCGGACACTTCCCCGTACGACCGGCGCCCCCGCTCGACACCCCTGCCAGGACCGCACATGCCTCAGCCTGATCCCGACCGCACACCGGCCACGCCCGCTTCCGTCCCGGGGCCGGCCCAGACGCCGGACATGACCGAAGTGGTGGGCCGGGACGACCTGCTCCTGCTCACCCTCGACACCCTGCGCCACGACGTGGCCGTCGAACTCGCGGCGGCCGGCCGTCTGCCGAACCTGACCGCCCATCTGCCCGGCGGCACCTGGGAGCGGCGGCACGCGCCCGGGAACTTCACCTACGCCTCCCACCAGGCCATGTTCGCGGGCTTCCTGCCCACCCCGGCGGCACCGGGACCGCACCCGCGGCTGTTCGCGGCACGGTTCGCGGGCAGCGAGACGACGGCGGACCGCACGTTCGTCTTCGACACCCCGGACCTCGTGTCCGGCCTCGCCTCGCACGGCTATCGCACGGTGTGCGTCGGGGGCGTCGGCTTCTTCAACAAGCAGGGCGCGCTGGGCGGCGTCCTGCCCGGGCTCTTCCAGGAGAGCCACTGGGAGCCGGAGTTCGGAGTGGCCTCGCCCACGTCGTTCGAGGCCCAGGTCGCGCGGGCGGAGAAGGTCGTGGCCGAACTTCCCGCGGAGCAGCGGCTGTTCCTGTTCCTGAACGCCTCGGCGCTGCACCAGCCGAACTGGTTCCACCTGCCCGGTGCCACGCGCGAGACCGGGGACAGCCGGGTCACCCACGCAGCGGCCCTCGAGTACATCGACGCTCATGTCGGACGGCTCTTCCGCGCGATGAGCTCACGCCGACGCTGCTTCGCCATCGTCTGCTCCGATCACGGCACGGCCTACGGAGACGACGGCTACACCGGCCACCGTCTCGGTCACGACTGTGTGTGGACCGTGCCCTACAGCCACTTCTTCCTGGAGCCGACCGTATGACGCTCGCCCCCGCGGCCGCCCCGACCGGCCTGCCACGCCCGTACCAGAGCTACACTTACGCCTATCCCCACAAGACCGCCTACCGGCCCCTCGTCCCGCGCCCCGCGCTGAAGGACCTGTGGACGGGCGAGTCCCGGCGGTCGCTGTCGCTGTATCTGCACATCCCGTTCTGCGAAATCCGCTGCGGTTTCTGCAACCTGTTCACCCGGATCGGTGCTCCCGGTGACCTGACGGGACGCTATCTGGACGCGGTGCGGCGCCAGGCCGCCGCGATGCGCGAGGCCCTCGGCGACGAGGAGACGCCCCGATTCGCCAACGCCGCGTTCGGGGGCGGCACGCCGACGTTCCTGGAGGCCGCCGAGCTGGAACGGCTGTGTGACATCGCCGAACAGGAGATGGGCGCCGATCTCCGCGCGATCCCGCTGTCCGTGGAGGCCTCGCCGTCCACGGCCACGGCCGACCGGCTGGCCGTGCTGGTGGAGCGGGGCACCACCCGTCTGAGCCTCGGGGTGCAGAGTTTCGTCGAGGAGGAGTCCCGTGCCGCCGTCCGGCCGCAGCGGCGCTCCGAGGTGGAGGCGGCGCTCGGACGAATCCGCGAAGCGGCCGTCCCGGTCCTCAACATCGATCTGATCTACGGCATCGACGGTCAGACCGCGGCCAGTTGGCGCCATTCGCTGGACGCGGCCCTGGCCTGGCGGCCCGAGGAGATCTATCTGTACCCCCTCTACATCCGTCCCCTCACCGGCCTCGGCCGGCACACCGACGCGCGGACGGCCGACCGGGACTGGGACGAGCAACGGCTGCGCCGGTACCGGGAGGGCCGCGACCACCTGCTGGCACACGGCTACGAACAGGTGTCGATGCGCATGTTCCGGCGCGCGGACGCCCCGCCGCAGGGACCGGACGACTACGCCTGCCAGACCGACGGCATGATCGGTCTCGGCTGCGGTGCCCGTTCGTACACCTCCACGCTGCACTACTCCTTCGACTACGCGGTGTCGATGCGGGAGATCCGCGGAATCATCGACGACTACACCGCCACCGAGGACTTCTCGCACGCGCTGCACGGCCGCCGTGTCGACGAGGACGAGGCACGGCGCCGGCATCTGCTCCAGTCCCTCCTCCAGGCCGAGGGCCTGCCCGTGGCGGACTACCGGCTGCGCTTCGGATCCGATCCGTACGACGACTTCCGGTCCGAGATCGGCGCACTCGCCGCACGGGGATGGCTGGCGGACCGGGACGAGGACCGGCTGCGTCTCTCGGCGGAAGGTCTCGCCCACTCGGACGCGATAGGCCCCGAGTTCTTCTCCCCGGCCGTTCGGGACGCCATGGCCGCCTACGAGACGAAGTGAGGCTCCGGTGGACCTGACGATCCTGTACCGCGGCCCGCTCGCCTCCTGCGACTACGACTGTCCGTACTGTCCGTTCGCGAAGCGACGCGACACCCCCGCACAGCTGCGGGCCGACCGCGCGGCGCTGGAACGGTTCACCGCGTGGGCGGGCGAGCAGCGCGAGGACCGGCTGTCGGTGCTGTTCACCCCGTGGGGCGAGGGACTGGTCCGCTCCTGGTACCGCCGCGCCCTCGTGGAACTGTCGCACCAGCCGCACATCAGCCGTGTGGCCATCCAGACGAACCTCAGTTGCCGCACCGACTGGCTGGAGGAAGCGGACCGGGAGACGGTGGCGTTGTGGTGCACCTACCACCCGGGACAGACGCCGCACGAACGGTTCGTCGCCAAGACCCGGCGGCTGGGCGAGCTGGGGGTGCGTTTCAGTGTCGGCGTCGTCGGTCTGCCCGAACACGCGGAACCCGCGCGCCGACTGCGCGCGGAACTCCCGGAGCACGTGTACCTGTGGGTGAACGCCGCCGAAGGACACACCTATACGGACGAGCAGGCGGCCGAGTGGACCGCGCTCGACCCGCTCTTCCCTTTCAGCCGCCACCCGCACCGGTCGGCCGGCCTGCCCTGCCGCACGGGCGAGTCCGTCATCTCGGTGGACGGCGACGGAAAGGTGAGCCGCTGCCACTTCGTCCGGACCGAACTGGGCCGCCTGTACGACGGCTCCTACCGTGCCGCGCTCGCCCCGCGCCCCTGCCCGCTGACCGTGTGCGACTGCCACATCGGCTACGTGCACCTGGAGACGCTGCCGTTGTACGACGTCTTCGCGGGCGGCGTCCTGGAACGCGTCCCGCGCGCGCTGCCGGACCAGGACCGGGTACTGCTTCCGGTGGTCCCCGGGACCGTTCCGCCCTGAGAGCCCCTCCCGGGGTGGCGGCCGTCCGGTCCGTGCGGTGTCAGCCGTCGCGCCTTCGGGCGACGTAGACGGTGTTGGCGGCCGTCCCGCCTTGCAGCGGATTGTCGAAGTCCACGACGTGCGCCGCGGTGTCCGTGAAGACCTCCGCGAGCACCGAGGCGAACTCCTGGTCCGGCGGGTCGTTCGACCACAGGGCGAAGACGCCGCCGGGTTGGAGCAGTTCGGCCAGGGCGGTCAGACCGGTCCGGGTGTAGAGGACGGCATGGTCGGGGTGCAGCACATGGCGCGGCGAGTGGTCGACGTCCAGGAGGATCGCGTGGAAACGGCGGCCGGGGGCGTCGGGGTCAAGGCCTCGCGGCTCGCCGGTGGTCATGGCGAAGAAGTCCCCACGCACCAGCCGGCACCGGGGGTCGGACGCCAGGCCCGCGCCCAGAGGCACGAGTCCGCGCCGGTGCCAGTCGATCACCTCGGCCAGGGTGTCGACGACGATGAGCGAGCGTACGCGCGGATCGTCCAGGGCCGTCCTGGCCGTGTACCCGAGGCCGAGCCCGCCCACCACGACGTCGAGCGGGGCCTCGGGCAGTTCCGCCAGACCTATCCGGGTCAGCTCGACCTCCCCCGTGGTGAAGAGGCTGGACATCAGGTACTCGTCGCCGAGCTTCACCTCGTACACGTCGTCGCCCGAGAGCGGATCCCTCCGGCGACGCAGGCTGATCTCGCCCATGGGCGTCGGCCGCCAGTCGATCTCCTCGAAACGCGCGCTCATCCGCTGCTCTCTTCCCCGGCACGAAACGGCACCGCACCGTCCGGCTCCGGCCCGATGCTCGGGACGATCTTCACACGGAGCGCCTGCGACGGGTGGTCAAACGGCCGTACAGCACCGGAACGAGTCCGTCCGAGCCGTCCATGAACGCCGCTGCTCCTCTACTCCTCGGAGCGGGGGCTGTCGGCGAGGGGCACGCCGGAATCGGCCGTCGACCCGGACGCCTCGCCCCGGTCGCGGCTCCCCACCAGCCGCAGTGTCACCAGGGCGGCCGTCCCCGCGGCGAGCCCGAAGGTGAGGGCCGCCGGGACACCCGCGTCGAGCTGGGTGATCAAGGACACCGGCCCGCGTACGGTGAACGCGTCGTCGAACGCGATGCGCACCACCCGGCCGGCCAACAGCGCCAGTACGGTCGCGCAGACCCCTCCGACGGCCATCGCCGGCACCGTGGTCCGGGTGAGCAGGCCGGGCAGCAGCCGCAGCACCCACCACACCACCGCCAGCACGATCGCGTCGGCGGCTCGGTACAGCAGCCAGTCTCCGAGCGGTGTGCCCGCGGGACTCGTCCAGCTGCCGAGCAGCAGCCACGCGCGCAGCAGTTCGCCCGGCTCGGACAGCAGTCCCCCGCCGTCGAACGAGGTCTGGATCCAGGCGGCCACCGACTGGTACGACAGGATCACCAGGGACACGGCGATCACCGCGGTTCCCACGCTCGCGGCCAGCCGGGCGGCGCGCGGTGGCACGCTCTGCCGGGGTGCCGGGGCGGCGCCCTTGGTGGTGGCCCACGCGACGAGCGCCGTGACAAGGGCGGTCGCCAGGCCCGCGAGCAGCGTGACCGGTCCGCTCGACACGACCACCGACGCCAGTCGCGGCAGCACCCGGAAGCTGCCATGCCCATAGGACGCGATCAGCCACGGCGCGGAGACGGTGACGGCGAGCATTCCCGCCATCGGGGCCCAGGCCCACAGCCCGAGCACCGTGGCCAGGGTCCGGCCCCGCGTCGGCGGGATCCTGCGGACCAGGATCAGCGCGCCGGCGAGGAAGAACGCGAAGACCGACGCGAATCTGATCTGCATGGCGGTGGTGTACAGGTCGGCGTACTCGGATCCTCCGCTCGGCGCCGTTCCCCCGCCCGCGGCAGGGTCCGCGAAACCGTCGTACGACCAGGGTGCCAGCCACAGCCGGAGCTCGCTCATGGACTGGGCGTCGAACACCCGGTTGGCTCCCCGCAGTTGCAGTGCCTGGGCGCTGGCTCCCGCCCACCACAGCAACACCGTGAAGAGCAGACTTCCGACCAGTGCCGGTATCACCGCGCGCCGATACGTCATGTGCGTTCCCCCGCCTCTTCCCTGCCCGCGTCAATGTCCGAACCAGCGGCAGAATAGAGGGTGTTGATCGCCGACCGGCAACGCGCCGGGCCGTTCGACGGTCTCGCCCCTGTGCGGCCGGGACATGGACGTGGGCCACGCATAAAAAGACCCTGTCCCGTACGGCACGGGACAGGGTCTTCATGGAGCGCCGGGCAGGCCTTGCACCTGCATTTCCCCGCAGGAAGCGGGGCGTCTTTCCTTGGACCACCGACGCATCGCGAACCGGCATGACGTCCGCCGATCAGCTCAAGATCAATCGTAGCTCATGTACGTCCGCCAGGGCAGCGGCAGAGACAAGTCAGTGGCCCGCGAAGGTCAGACATCCGCCACCAGGAGTCGATAGCCGACGTCGATGGTGTCGAGCGCGAGGAGATCGGCTTGGCTCCGGTGCCAGTGGCCGGTCGCGAGGTCGTCGGTGAGCGCCGCCAGGCCCGGAGCGAGGGCGTCCTGTCCGGTCTGGGCGAACATGGAGATTCCCGCGCGCACTTGGGGGTCCAGGTAGGCGTGGGGGCGGCGCCAGTACGCCGCGCCGAACCCGTCCGTGCAGTCGTGCGGGACATGAACGGGCTCCTGATGTGCCCCGCCGAGCAGGGTGGCCAGCCGGTCGATCGGGACGGCCCGGGTGTCGTCGAAGGCCGCGGCCTGCGGAAGGTACTCGCGTACGAGCCAGAACTTCTCGCGGAAGATCTCCTGGTCCCAGGTCAGGATGACGATACGGCGGCGCGCGACCCGGCGGAGTTCGGCGATCCCCGCGGCGAGATCGGTCCAGTGGTGGACGGTCAGCAGCGCCATGACGGCGTCGGCTGCGTTGTCGCGCAGCGGAAGACGTTCGGCGACCGCGCACACGGCGGGCGCGGATCTTCGCGGGCGCTGGGCGATCATGATCTGGCTGGGCTCGACGGCGAGAACCGTCTGCTCCGGCTCGTAGGAACCGGTGCCCGCTCCCACGTTGATCACCGTCCTGGCGTCCCCGAGCGCGGCATGCACCTGCGTGGCGATCCGCGGATCCGGCTGCCGGGTCCGGCCGTACGTCGCGCCGAGCGTGTCATAGATGGCCATGCCCCTCAGTATGCGAAAAGGCCGGCCTCACCGGGCAGTTCCCCGACCTCCCGAGGGCCGGCGACCGCCGGGCTCTCCGCGGAGGGGGCCAGGTTCCTGCCCCAACGCCCCACTACAGGCCGTACGAAGTGGGCTTCGCGCGTCAGCCGCCGGCCCCCGGACGTTGACCGGTGCCGTACAGGTGGCCGTAGGTGTCGTGCACGGCGGCGCGTCCGGCTTCCAGCGCGGTTTCGAGGAGGTCACCCTCGCGCGCCAGACGACCGACGGCCGGAGACTCCGGGGCGGGGCGGATCGAGACGACGGCCGCGTGGTCGGTCAGGCGGGCGTCGTCCTCGGCCAGGCGCGTCTCGCGGTCGAGGAACACCTGCCGCAGGGCCGCGGGCTCGCGCCGCAGGACCGTCTTCGCGATGAGCGAGGCGGAGCGTGACGGCCGCGCGACGTCGGTCGCACGCCGCGACCGCAGCACCATGACGTGGGTCGCCCCCTGAGCCAGCGCGGTTCGGTAGGGCACGGATTCGGAGACGCCCGCGTCGTAGAAGCGGCGTCCGCGCATCGTCACCGGTTCTCCCGCGAGGAGCGGCAGGGAGGCACTCGCCCGCAGCGCGAGGCGCAGTTCCGCGGCGTCGCCTATGAAGGGCCGCAGGTCGGTCGATTCCCCGGTCTCGGCGTCGGTGGCGAGCGGGTGGTACTCGATGTCGCTCGCGAGGATCGAGGCGAAGTCCATCGGCGCGCAGTCCTGGTCGCCGTAGCGGTAGAGCACCTCGTAGAAGGCGTGCAGGTCCACGAGCGGTCTGCCGCGCAGCGGGTTCGAACGCCGGATGAGCGTCCGGGCGTACTTGGGGACCGCCCAGAAGCGCAGCGACTCCGGACTCGAACTCAGCAGCCACGCGGCGGAGGCGGCACCGGCGGAGGCGCCGTAGACGGCGTCGAAGCTGTTGGTCAGTCCGAGTTCGTGGAGGGCCATGGCCATCCCGCCGGCGATGATGCCGCGCATCCCGCCGCCCTCGATGGCCAGAGCGACACGGTGCCCGTCGGCGCGCGCGCCCGGGCGGCTGCCGGTTCGCGCCCGCTCGGTGAGCACGCCCCAGACCGGGTGCGGCTCCTCGGGCTCGGACGGGGCGGCAGAGGTCGTGGCGGTCGTCGTCATCGCGGTCAGGGCTCCAGGGGGACAGCTCGGGGGTGGCAGCACCGGCCGCCCGGACCCTCACTTTACCAGTCAACAGCCACTCACTAGCCGATGGCTAGCCAAACGGAAACGCCTCCACCGCCCGGCAGCGGATGGCCGTGTGGGGCTCCACGTCGGTGCCGTCGCCGAGGGGAGTCCGGTTCCGGTGGCGGCCGCCGTCCCTCGCTCGTCCGCCCGCCGCCGCGGGCGCCGCCTCACGCCTCGCCGGGCTCCGCGGACCCTTCGGGCCCCGCGTCCGAGGTCCCCGGCACGGCGAGGAGGCCTCGGACGGTCAGGAGCAGGGTGGCCCTCAGGTCGTCGTCCGGGAGATCGGAGAGTTCACCGAGACCCTCCAGCATCCACACGCACATCACGTAGGCCATGCGCTCAGCGGGCGTGGGCGAGCCGCCGAACAGCACCCGCAGAATGCGCCGCCTGCGCCCGTCGTTCTCGGCGTAGACGCTGGCGGCCCGGATCTCGGGATCGTGCAGGAGCATGGTTCCGAGTTCGCGGTTCCGCACCAGGAAGTCGACCCAGCCGACCGCGTACGCGTCCAGCCGCTCCTGCCGTGACGCCATGCCAGCCAACTCGTCCAGGAGCACGGTCATTTCCTCCACCGCCGGATCGAGCGAGGCTTGGAGGATCTGCGCCTTGGTCCGGAAGTGGTAGTAGACCGCCGCCTTGGTGAGGCCCATCTCGTCCGCGATGGCCTGCAACGAGGTCGCTTGGTAGCCGCGGCCGGCGAAGAGTCCCTTGGCCGTCTCGACGATCTGCTGTCTCGTCGCCGCGGCCTGGGCGGATCGGCCGACCACCGGGGCGCCCGGCTCTCGCTCGCTGGGCACGCTCGTTCGCTCCCGCATGGGTCTTGCCCTCAAGCCGCTGGTGAGAAGGGACTGAGCGCTCACTTTACCTTCACCGTCCGCCGGCCGGTGAGCGGCCGGTGGTCCGGACGCCGGTCGTCAGCCGGCGGCCACGGCCGGATCGGAGGCCATTGCCGGATCGGAGGGGGCGGCCGGATCGAGCGCCTCGACGGCCGCCGCCGCGGCGGCGGAGTCCGGGCCGTAGAAGATGTCGATGTCGACCTCCTCGCCGCCCATGGTGAGGGTGTCCCAGGCGCCGCTGAGGACCAGCATGCGGAGCGTCCTGTCCTCCAGGGTCCCCAGCCGTTCCAGGATCGCCTCGTCGTCCGGCATGCCGGTCATGCGCTTCGCCAGCCGGGAACGGATGCCCCGCAGCCGCTCCAGCAGCGTCGCGGTGTCGGCCTCGCGATCCGGATCCTCGGCGATCCCATCGATGCCGTGCGCGATGATGTCCTTGATGGCCCAGGTGGCCCCCTCGTCGTCCGTGGTCACCATCGCCTTCCAGGCGCGGCTCTTGTGGCGGTACTGGAGCATCGACATGGCGGCCTCGTGGCGCAGGAAGTCCGCGTCCCGGAAAGGCTTGCCGTTCCACGCGCCGTTGAGGGACCGTGCGAGCGAGACGGCCGAGGCCAGGCCGCTGTTGAGTCCCCGGCCCGGCCAGAAGTGGATGGCGTTGGCGGCGTCACCCAGCAGGAAGCCGTACGTGCCGGTGGAGTTGGCCGTGGGCGGCAGCAACTCGGCGGTGAAGCGGGGGCGTTGCACCATGCTGAGACGGAACGAGGTGACGGCCCTCAGGTCACCGGGCTCGACACCGAACAGCCGCAGCCCCTCACCCACCCGCTTCCACAGGGCGGAGCCCTTGATGAGGGCCGGCAGGAACAGCGTGCTGTGCGTGGAGCACCGGAAGTCGCCGTGCTCGTCGCGCCCCATCAGACAGGGCCGCGAGGCGATGCACTCCTCGAAGACGCGGCGGACCGGATCGATGCCGACGACCTCCGCGGCCTCCGCGTCCGTCAGGCGCATGTTGAGGAAGCCCTCACCGCGCAGGGAGTTGAGAAGGAAGCGGTTCTGCCCGACGGTCAGCAGAACGGCCATGGGGTCGGCCAGACCCGACTTCACCCGCAGACCGAGGACCACGTCCTGAAGATGACGGTCGTTCAGCGAGTAGATGGACTCGTCCGCTTTGCCGAACTTGGCGGCGAAGTGCTCGCGCGTGTGCGACCGCCCGCCGTCACAGATCGCCAGTACGTGCTGGGTGGCCAGCGCCTCCTGCCGCTCATCGACGCCGAACCGGGCCGGAACGAGCTGGATGCGGCCCCGCTTCTCGTTCGCCACCTCGAGGAGCCGGTCCTCGATGTAGGCGATGCGCATGTTGCGCGGATGGTGATCGCCGATGGAGTCGGGGCCCGACGGCCACATCTCGGTGTAGCTGTCCGGGTCGAAGAGCCGGGCCTGCACCTCGTCGGGCAGGCTGAGGTACTGGCGGCTCTGTACGGTCACCACCTGCTGGCGCCGCACGTTGCCCTGGCTCGCGTCCTTCCAGACGATCTTGCGACCCTGCTTGCGCCAACGGCCGTCATAGATGGTGATGTTCACCTGGGCGCCGAGGAAGTGCTCCAGCAGCAACGCGAGCGACAGGCCGACGGGACCGCCGCCGGCGATGGTGACCCGCAGCACCGGCCCACGCTCGACCTCCTCGTCACCGCGGGTCAGTGACCTGGGCAGGGAGAGCGCCATGATCGTCTCCATGGCGTCCGCGACCTCGAAGCGGAACTCCTGGTCACCGATGGTGATGTCGTCCCCGGGTGCGAGGAGCCGGGAGTCGATCTCCTCGCCGTTGACCAGCGTGCCGTTGCTGCTGCCGCAGTCACGCAGGACGTAGCCCTGGGTGTCGTCGAGGACGATCTCCGCGTGGAAGCGCGAGACGCTCAGACTGGAGACGACGACGGTGTTCTCGGGGTTGCGTCCGAACGTGACCCGGGTGCCGATCACCGGTATCCGTTCTCCGGCCAGTAATCCTTCTCGTCCGACAAGCACCGGCGCCACTGGACTTCCTCCCAGGTTGACGACATTGCCGCTGTCGCGGTGCCTCCGTGCCCACGTCTGGCGGACGTGACCGGGCGGCGTGCCCACGGGCAGGGCGGGGCGACATTCACTCGACGTACGGGAACGGTGAACGGTTCAGTGCGAGAACGGCGTAGAGCCGCTTGACCGGTACGGATGCCCCATCATGCCCGATTCCGAAGCCTTTCGGGAGAGGCTGTCAGGCGTCGGCGGAACGGACCGCGCCAGGCCGCCCCGGCCGCGGCAGACGTGTTCGGCCTCTCCCTGTCTGCCGCGGGCCCGGTCACCCCCGGCTCAGGGGTCGGACGTTGCCCCTAGGCCTTGCGGGCGACGCCCACGTACAGCGGGATCCGATCGCCCCCGGTGTGCACGCGCTCTCCCTCGGGATTCCACTCGGCGGCGAGCTGGATGCCGGGGTCGAGAAGCTCAAGTCCGGTGAAGAATCTGGCGAATTCAGCGCGTGATCGGACCTGAGCCGTTGTTCCCCCCTTGCGATAGACCTCCACGACCCGCTCCCACGCCTCGGGGTCGAAGTCCCCGGTCGCGTGGGACAGGGCCACGTAGCTTCCGGGAGCGAGGGATCCGAGGAGTTCCGTCACGATGCCGTACGGGTCGTCCTCGTCCCCCACCAGGTGCAGGAGGGCCATCATGGACAGGGCGACCGGCTGATCGAAGTCGAGGGTCTCCCGTGCCGCCGCCAGGATCTTCTGCGGTTCCTGCGCATCCGCCTGGATGTAGGCGGTGCGTCCCTGCGGGTCGCTGTGCAGCAGCGCCTCCGCGTGCCGGAGGACGATGGGGTCGTTGTCGGCGTACACCACGCGCGCGGCGGGCGTGACGGCCTGGACGATCTGGTGAAGGTTCGGCGCGGTGGGAATTCCGGTGCCGATGTCCAGGAACTGGCGGATGCCCCGCCGTGCCAGCAGACGGGCGGCACGATGCATGAAGTCCCGGTTGGTCCGCGCCATCTCCTTGACCGCGGGGAAGAAGGAGATGACCTGCTCGGCAGCCTCCCAGTCGACGGGATAGTTGTCCTTGCCGTCCAGAAAGTAGTCGTACATGCGCGCCGACTGGGGTTTGCTGGTGTCGATCGCGTCCGCGCCTGTTCCTGCGTCTGTCACTTCGGTCCTCCGCCCGTACGGGCGTGATCGTAGGGATTGATCGGGTGGTGGCCGGAACTGCCGTCAGGCGGACCCGTGTCAGGCGACGAGGAAGTCCGCTCGTCCCTCCTTGGCACCGCCCACGAACTCGGCGATGACCGACGAGGCACAGATGAGGGCGGGGCCGTGCGGGTCCGTCGCCTGCCTGACCGCCACGATGCCGCCGCCGAGCTTCTTGATCTCGACGCAACCGCCGTCGCTGGCGCTCCAGGGTTTGCTCCACCCATGGGGTCCCAGTTCCTCGGCGGCGTTCACGGCGTGCTTCATCGCTTTTGTCTCCTTGCGGACGTCCACCAGGAACTCCCCGGTACGTCGTGTGGGTATGGCTTGGGCGGTCGTCCGGCCGGACACCGCGCGGTACAGGCGGACTTCGTCGCGGTGCGACGCGACTCCGATCCGCACAGGGCCACGCGCGCTCGGCCCTCGCCGTACCGGCGCAGGCGAGGCCGGTGACGCCGACGGTGTCCGGACAGCAGGGGGTGGCAGGCGGGAGAGGGACCCGGACCTTCTCGGGTGCGGCCGGGCAACGCGGGCCCGACTCACCTGTAAGACGCGGAGGTTCGGCCGTTCATCCGGCACGGACGGCACAGTCGTACGCCCGGCACCGCATCGCGAGCGGTCGGAGCAGACCGCGGTGCGCTCACGTCTCACGCCTCATCGACCCCCTGGACGCCGAGCAGTCTGCCATGACCTTCCCCCTCACGGACAGGTCTGGCGATCCCCGCGCCACCGCACTCCCATGCGAACTCCCGTCCCTGTCCCGGACGTTGTCGGCTCGGGTGATGTCGTCACCGGCGCCGTTCCGCGCGCGTCAGGTCGGGCCCCGGACGTCCGGGCGGTGCGAGGGTGCGCGCCTGGGGCCCCGGTCAGCGGGCGCGTGCCGCCGGTCCCGCCCCGGGGACCCTCGGCACGTGGACGTCCAGGACGTCGCTCAGGTAGACGGGAAGCGATGCCCGTACTCCGGCGAACGGTTCGTGTCCGCCGGGATAGCGCTGCCAGGTCACCGGGTGTCCCCAGCCGGTGAGCAGGTCCCTCAGCCCGGCTCCGCTGCGTTCGGGGACGACCCAGTCCCGTGCCCCGTGGCCGATCCAGACCGGCAGAGCGCTGTTGGCGGGCGACGGACGGCCGGTGGGCAGCAGTGCGGGCAGATCGGGGGGCATGAAGGGCGCGTAGAGTGCCACGCCCGCCAGTCGTCGGGGGTAGGTGAGGGCCATGGTCAGGGCGACCGTGGCGCCCTGGGAGAAACCCGCGAGCACGATCCGCCCGGCATCGATCCGTTCGGCCTCCGCCTCCAGCAGCTTCGCGAGCGGCCGGTGCGCGGCGAGCAGGCCCTCGACGTCGAGCCGGTCGAGCGCGAGGAGGTTCTGCGGGAACCAGCACGGCACCGCCAGCCCGCTCAGCAGGCTGGGCGCCGCGACGGGCGCGCGCGGGAACACCCCGCGCACTCCCGCCTCGGCGAGCCGGAACCGCTGGGTCACGGCCATCAGGTCGCCCGGTGCCTGGCCGATGCCGTGCAGCCACACGACGGTGCCGCGGTGCGGTCGGGTGGGGTCGCTCGTCTCGTACTCCAGCCCATCCATCGTGCTCACACCGGCTGGGGTGCCGGCCGGGGCGTGGCCGGTCGGCGGAAGAGCATCGACGCGTACTGACCGCCGAAACCGAAGGAGTTCTTCAGCACGGTCGCGACCGGTCGCCGTACCGGGGTGAGGGAGGTGCGCACGGCACAGGCGGGGTCGGGCTCGGTGGAGGTCGCGACGGGCGGGATGATCCCCCGGCACATCGTGAGAGCCGCCGCCGCGGTCTCCACCACGCCGGAGGCCGCGGAGCCGTGCCCGGTCAGTGACTTGACGGCGCTGACGTCGAGATCGGCCGTCCGTTCGCCGAAGAGCCGGTGCAGCGCCCGGGCTTCGGTGACGTCGTTGAGGCGGGTGGAGGTGCCGTGGGCGTTGATGGCGTCCACGTCGTCCGGGTGCGCGCCGGCCTGTTCGAGGGCGGTCCGCATGACCCGTTCGATCATGTCCACGCTGGGAGCGGTCATGTGGCGGGTGTCCACCGCGAGCCCCCAGCCACGGATGACCGCGTACGGCTCGGTCATCCCGCGCCGGGCGGCGTGCCCGGCCGTCTCCAGGACGAGCGCGCCCGCCGACTCGTTGATGACCATGCCCGTGCGGCGCCTGTCGAAGGGCATGGAGGCCAGGGCGGGGTCGCCCTTCCAGCGCGAGAGGGCCATGAGCTGGCCGTACTGGGAGAGTACGTACGGTGTGTTGCGGGAGACGGCCGCCGACACCACCGCGTACCGCGCGCGTCCCGAGCGGAGGAGCCGGGCGGCTTCGGCGATGGCGCGCAGGCCGCCGGAGCACGTGGCTTCCAGTCGTACGGGGATGACGGCCGTCCCGAGGCGGTCGGCGATCTCGGTCGGATACGCCGACAAGTCCCGTGTCTCGGGCGGGAGATGCCTGGCGCGCAGGGATTCGAGGACGGCCGCGGGTTCGTTGCCGATCCGGTCGTAGCGTTCGGCGAGGTCTTCCATGTGGGTGACGTAGTCCTGCGGGAACGAGCCGGTGGGGCCCGGCCACACGCGCGCGTAGACCAGTGCCGCCGGCCCCTCCCGCGGGGGCAGTTCGCCGAGGCGGGCGTCGGCGAGCGCCTGGTCCACCGAGGCGAGCATGAGGGAGTCGCCCCAGGACCTGTCGGGTGCGCCGTGCTCGGCGGCGACCTTGGCCTTGACGTCCTCGGGGATCAGCCCCGCCGTCCAGCCGCAGGGCAGTCCGCTGGTGTCCATCCGCTCTTCCCTGACCACTCCGGAGCGGCCTTCGAGGTTGGCCGACCAGAACGTCTCGACGTCCCCGCCGATGGGGGTGATCACTCCCATGCCGGTGATGACGATGGCGTCGCTCATGTCCGTGCCTTCCCGTCGTCGGCCGAGGTCCCGTGCGTCGATGCGATGACGAGGGCTCCCGCCGCCGTCGAGTGCTGTCCCTGGTTGAAGGCCGTGATCAGCGCTGTCGGCGCCGGCCCCAGGAGGCGGGTCTCCCCCATGACCGGATCGAGACCCCCGAGTCCGGGGTCGGGGCGGCGCAGCAGGCCCACGGGGGGTAGTGCTCCGCGGCCGAGGCTCTCCACGGCCAGTGCGGTGTCGATGAGCGCCGAGCATTCGAAGGCGTTGCCGATGGTGCCCTTCGAGCCGGTGACGGGCAGGCTGCCCGCGCGGGGCAGTACCGCCCGGGTCTCCACGCGGTCGAGACGGATGGAGCCCGCGCCGTGTGCCCACCAGACGGTGGGTGTGGTGTCCGCGTCGGCGAGCAGGGCGTCGACGACGCGTTCGGCGGAGGCCGTGACGTCGGCGGCGACCAGCACCTCGCAGCCGGCGAGCCGGGCGCGGGCCGTGCCGCGCGCGGCGTCGGCACGCTCCAGGAGGACGGCGGCGGCACCCTGGCCGAGCAGGGTCCCCGACCTGTCGGCGTCGAAGGGTCCGGCGCCGGCCGTGGCGCGGGTGCCGAGGGGCTCGTCCTGGTCGAAGGCGGCCATCGCGGTGGTCGTCAGCGGCGCTCCGACGCCCACGACGAGCACCCGGTCGAGTTCGCCGCTCTCCAGCAGCCGTACGGCCAGGGCGAGTGCGCCGGTGCCGCCGGCCGCCGACTCGCCGTAGACCGCGACGTTGGAGCCCCGGAATCCGCTGGCCATCGAGACGAACTGGCCCAGCTGCGAGGGGATGCCGCGTATGTAGGAGTAGTCGGGAACCTCGTCGTGGAGGAATTTCGCGAGAGGCCTGGGGTCGTCGCGGAAGCGGGAGGCGAGTCGCGGGATGACGTCGCTCAGTTCGTCGCTGCTGCTGCCCACCGCCATCACGGTGCCGCCGCGCACGTCCTCCGTGTCACCGGTGATCCCGGCCTGCGCCAGGGCCTGACCCGCGACGGCGACGGCCCAACGGGCCGACTGGTTGGCGTACTTGCCGGCATCGGCCCAGTCGCGGCCGGCGGGCCAGGTGATCTCCGTGGTGTCGACGGAGGCGGACGGCCACGGGAGGGCGGGGGCGGGCCCGTCGTGGCCGCCGGTGTCGAAGAAGGTCTTGCCCGCAGCCATGGCCTCCCACAGCCGGCCCGTACCGACGCCCGCCGGGGAGATCACGCCGATACCGGTGACCACGACGTCGGGACGGTCCTGCCGTCCGGGGCGTTCACTCGGCACGCCGGCCTCCGCCGCTGATGCCGCCCCACAGGCGGTATCCACCGTCCACCGTGATCGTCTGTCCGGCGATCCAGGACGCCTCTTCCAGGCAGAGCAGGGCGACCACGTCCGCGCTGTTCTCCGGCGTGGTCATGCGGTCACCCGGCCACGGGGAGACGGACAGTTCCTTGGTGACGCCGTGGGCGAAGTCGGGGCGGACCTTGAAGACCCCGGTCTGGACGAGTCCGGGACGCACGCAGTTGGCGACGATGCCGTAGGGCGCCAGCTCGTAGGAGAGGTAGTCGGTCAGCGCCTCGAGTCCCGCCTTGGCCGCGGCGAACAGTCCGGCGCGCGGGATGATGCGCGTGGTCGTGGAGTTGGTGATCGTGATGAACCGGGCTCCCTCGCGCTCACGCATCAGCGGAAGCGCGTGCTTGGCGAGCAGCCAGGTGGCCCGGGCGTTGGTGTCCTGCACGAACTGCCAGTCGCCCAGCGAGGCTTCCGCGAGCCGGGCGAACTTGGTGGCGGCCGCGTTCTGGACGAGGATGTGGAGGTCCTGGTGGATCTCGCCGATCTCCGCGATCAGGTTCTCGATCTCGGCGGGCTCGCTCAGATCAGCGCGGTGCAGGGTCACTTCCGTACCCTGCTCGCCGAGTTCTTCGGCGAGTTCCTTGGCCGGGCCCTCCCGGTCGACGTAGTTGACGGCCAGGGTCGCTCCCCAGGCCGCGAGTTTGCGGGTGATGCCCGCGCCGATCCCGCGCGAGCCACCGGTCACCAGGGCCACCCGCCCCTTGAGGGGCTGATACCGACTGTCCATCACTGAACCCTTTCTGTCGGGGTCGGCCGCGCGGCGTGCCGCAGCAGGACGACGCCCATGCGTCCGATGGCGTACGTGCGGTCGTTCTCGTCGAACACCCGGCGGGTGGTCTCGACCAGGCCGATCCGGTCGTCGATCTCCTCCGCCCGGTCGGTGGCGGTGGTGAACCAGAACGGGGTGTCGGGGTACAGCGGCCTGACGAAGTCCCAGCTCAGCCTCCGCATCCCGACGATGGCGGCCGGGGAGCCGTGCTGGACCACCCAGCCCGAGGTGATGGAGTGGATGAAGCCTCCGGGCACGATGCGGCGCCGGCGGTCCGTGCCCCGGGCGAAGTCGTCGCTGTCGTGCACCGGGTGCTTCTCCCCCATCAGGTCGAGGAGTTGGTCAAGGAGCGCGCCGCCGAACACCACGGGGCCGAACCGGCGCACCGGTGCGTGCGCCAGGTCCTCCCAGTACTTCACCGTCCCCATGACTGTTCCTCCGTTCGCCGCCGGTTCACCGGGATCGCCGGCCCGGGCCGCGCATGACCATGCGGCCGCCGTCCACGGTGAACGTCTGGCCCTGGATGTAGTCCGCCTCGTCACGGGCGAGGAAGGCGACGAGTCCGCTGATGTCCTCGGGCAGCCCCCAGCGGGTGCCGTCGCCGTCCGGGCCGAGCTGGTCGGCGACGGCCGCGGTCATCTCGGTGCGGACCTTGCCGGGCGCCACGCAGTTGACCCGGATGCCTTTGCGTCCGACCTCCACGGCCAGGGCGCGGGTGAGGGCTTCGAGGCCGCCCTTGGAGGCCGCGTAGGCGCTCTGACCCGGTCCCGGGGTGCGCGCCGAGTTGGAGGAGATGTTGATGATCCGGCCCCAGCCCTGGTCCAGCATCGCCGGCAGAACCGCCCTGCTGGTGAGGAAGGGGCCGGTGAGATTGGTCCGCAGGACGTTCTCCCAGCGGTCGGTGCGGGTCACCGCGAGGAGCTGGTCGTCGATCACGGCCGCGTTGTTGACCAGCACGTGCAGTGCGCCCTCCTGAGCGGTCACCCGCTCGACCAGGTCCTCGACGTCGGCCTCCTCGCCGATGTCCGCCTGGTGCAGGACCGCGCGGCCGCCCGCGGCCTCGATCTCCTTCACCACACGGCGTCCGGCGTCCACGGCACTGCGGCAGACGAGGTGCACGGTGTGTCCGTCGGCGGCGAGGCGGTACGAAACGGCGGCGCCGATCCCCCGTGAACCACCCGTGACGAGGGCGACGCGGGCGTCCGCGGCCGGCTCAGGCACGATCGCCGGCGGCCACGACGGCCACGATCGAGGCGATGCTGTGGTGGTGCTCGTCGGCTTCGGCGTTCCACTGGTCGAGGTCGAACTCGACGCCGAAGTGGCGGTTGATGCGACGGGCGAGCTGGAGCAGGTCCAGCGAGTCGAGGCCCAGGTCCTCGACCACGGAGTGTCCGGGCTCGATCGCCTGATCGGCTGTGCCGGGCTTGATCTCCTTGAGCAGCTCGATGATTTCGGCCTGGGCAGCATGGGACACGGTGGTCATCGCATTCCTCCACAGAGGTGACAGGGGCAGGACCGGCCGGCACGTCCGGCCGGGCAAATCCATGTCAGCAGAGCGGCGAATGGGCCAGCAAGGCCGTTATGCAGCAGGATTCGGGACACCCACTGGGCCGCTCAGCCGGTGCTCACGCAAAAGCCCACGTGGATGCACGGATCCCATCACTCCACTTCCCGGACAAAGTGAACCAAAAGTCCACCGAAAGGAAAGGGATCCCCATGCAGAGTAAAGTAAAGTAAAGCCTCCTTGACTCTTCATCGAGGCCGTCCATAGCGTCGATCTATGTGAGCCCAAGAAAAGTCCAAAACGGGCCCTCGTAGTGGTACGCAATGCCCGGGCCCCGGCATCGACAGAATCAGTGGGCGTCGTCGATCGACATACCATCGAACGCGTCAAAGCGTCCGGCAGTCTCGACATCCAGGGGGCAGTGGTGGGTCGGAGCAGAACACCCATCCCGCAATCCGCGCAATGTTATGAACTGGCTCAATGGCTACGCTCACTGCGCCAACGATCCGGACTCACCTACCGACAGATGGCGGAGCGGACCGAGAGTCTGCGGCTCGCGGATCCCGCCTGCTCCGCCGTCACCCTGTCCCGGGCCGACCGCGGCACCTTCCTGCCCCGCCGCCATGTCGTGGAAGCGTACGCGCAGGTCTGCGGGGCCACCCGGCGCGAGGCCCGACTGCGCTGGGAGCAGGCGGCGCGACAGTCGGGCCACAGTCCCGACGGCCGCGAGGTCGCGGCCGCGCCACGCGGTGAACGGAGACTGGAACTCGTGTACCACCCGGCCCATCTCCTCGAAGCGATGCACCAGGCACGGCTCGCCGCCGGCCAGCCGTCGCTGCGCGAAATGGAGAAGAAGGCCCGCGATCTCGGGGCCGGACCATTACCGCGCAGTACGGTCGCCGACATTCTGGCCGGTTTTCGCATGCCGTCGGAGGAACTGCTCGTCGCCTATGTCCAGGCATGCGGACAACAGGGGCGCCGGCTCACGCTCTGGCGCAACGCATGGGCTCGCGCATTCGGCGCGGACGCCGCGTGATTCAAGTGTCCGAAATCAACGTCCGCGAACATTTCAATGATATGAAATCGCCAGGGCACTGAACATCACGGAAGCTTTTTCGACAGGACGGATTTGGTACGTCGGCGGTTTTCTGTGCGCCCTGATGTCATGACGGGCGCACCACCAACGATTCCTCGCCATGGTCGCCGCCGGAAAATCAGCGTCGGCCGCCCGGTATCAGTTGTGACGTCCCGATGCCGTGGCGATGAACCAGCCCGTCGGAGGAAGTGACACGGTACCCGTGGCGGAATCGACGGAGCCGTCGCCCGCGACCGGTGTCCACCGGGCGGCCGGGATACCGGCGGTGGCCGGAGCGGGGCCGAAGTTGAGGGCGACCGCGAGAGTGGAGCCGGCGTCGGGCGCGGCGAGGGTGTAGCTGAGGACGGTGTTGCCGAGGGTGTGGACCCGGGTCTGGGCACGGACCAGCCAGGGATGGCGGCGACGCGCGCCCACCAGGGTCTGGTGCAGTCGCTGCACGTCCAGCCCTTCGGCACCCAGGTCCGACGGGGAGCCGGGAAACGCGGGACGGATGGCGTCGTCCCCGCCCGGCCGGTCCTCCTTGACGCCCCTGCGGGCCCGTTCGTCTCCCGCGTAGACGGACGGCGTCCCGCCGACGGTGAAGAGCACGGCGAGCGCGTGCGCCAGATGACCGGGCTCCTCCAGCCGGCTCGCGACGCGGGTGACGTCGTGGTTCCCGACGAACGTCTGCGGCGCGAAGGTGTCGATCATGGCGTTGTGACGCTTGAGCGCCCAGGCCAGTTCGTGCGGATTGCGGTCGTTGAGGGAGCTCCAGATCGCCTTCCACAGTTCGTACTGCGTCACGGTGTCGAGTCCGCCCTCGACGACGTACGCCGTGTAGTCGCCGTGGATCACCTCGCCGCTGAACCACGCGCCGGGGTGACGCGACCTGACCCGGTCCGTGACGGTCCGCCAGAAGGGCCGCGGAACCGCGTAGGCCGCGTCGAGCCGCCAGCCGGAGACGCCCCGGTCGAGCCAGTGGTCGAGGACGTCGGCGACATGGTCGGCGACCGCGGGGGACGCGTGGTTCAGCGTGACGAGATGACGATGCCCCTCGAAGGTCCGGAAGTCGTCGCCCTCGGGAACGAACCAGTCCGCGTACGGGGAGGCGGTACCGCGCCGGGCCACGTCGACGAAGGGCGCGAACGACCGTCCGACGTGGTTGAAGACGCCGTCGAGCAGGACGCGGACCCCGCGCGACGCGGCACGGTCGATCAGTTCGACCAGATCGGCCTCGGTGCCCAGGCGGGGATCGACGCGGAAGTGGTCGGTCGTGTCGTAGCCGTGGGTCTCGGCGGCGAAGACCGGCCCCAGGGCGAGGCCGTTGCAGCCGAGTCCGAGCAGATGGTCCAGCCAGTCCGCGAGGACCGGCAACCGGTGCCGCACGGGCGCGCCCTCGGGCAGCGCGTCCGCCTCCGCGCCGAGGAAGCTCAAGGGGTGGACATGCCACCAGATGGCGTGGTCGGACCAGGACACGGGGGCCTCCGTCAGTGGGGTCGGGTCGTGGAGCCGGGCACGGCGGCCGGGGAGTCGGCGAGGCCGTTCATCAGGCGGGCGGCGAGCAGGAGGACCTGACGCTCCGTCTCGGTGAGATCGACGAGGGCGACCTCGAGCCAGGCGTCGCGCTGCGCCATGTCGCGGGCGAGGGCGGCACGGCCCGCTTCGGTCAGCTCCACCACACGCTGTCGCCCGTCCTGCGCGTCGCGCGTCCGGCTGATCAGACCTTCCTGTTCGAGGTCCGCGAAGACCCGCGTCAGGGACTGCGGTTGCTGATGGTCCGCGGCGGCCAGCGCACCGGCCGACATCGGGCCGTTGCGGCGCAGGTGGCCGAGGACACTGCTCTTGTTGAGGCTGAGTCCGTCCGCGGGGCGCTCCGCGCTCAGCCTGCGGGCGAGCCGGATGACGCCCTGCCGGATCTCGGCGGAGGCCCGGCCGTCCCGCCGCCCGGCCACGGCCTGTTCCGCGTCGCGCTCGACGAGGGCCTGTTTCGCGTCACGCTCGGCCACGGCGCGTTCCGCGTCCTCGTGTTCTGTTCGCTCTCCCGTCACATTGCTAAGGTATCACTTACGATACCGCCCGAGGGAAGGTCTCCCGATGGCTGATTTCAGCGGCTTTCTTGGCGGTGGTCCTACGTGTTGCGTAGTTTTCTGAGGTCGACGCGTCGTGCGGTGCACTTCGATCCGCGGGGGACGCACCTGCGGACGACGGCCGTGACCATGGTGACGGTCCTGGGCACCTACGGCTGGGCCCTGCTCGTCGAGCACCAGGCGGGGCTGCGCGTGGACAGCGTGGTGCAGGCGGTGGTGATCGCCTCGGCGCTCGGTCGCGTGCAGCGGCTCTTCGACCGGACGGACCGGCTGCTCGCCTGCGTCGTGCTGCCGTGCGCGGCCGCGGCGGGCACGGAGCTGAGCACCTTGATCCAGCGGCATCCCCTCGCGGGTGACGCGGCGTTCGTCGTGGGGGTCGCGGGGGCGATCTGGGTGCGCCGGTTCGGTGCCCGCGCCACGCGAGCGGGCACGCTCGTCGTACTTCCGCTGATTGCGGTCCTGGTGGTGCCCGCCGGAACGGTGCCCGCCGGCGGGCACGAGCACACCGCCTGGGCGGCGGTGACCGCGCTGGCGGCGGTCGTCTGGGGAACCGTGGTGACGTGGACGGCACAGCGCACCGGTCTCGTACCGCGGCCGCCGCCCGCGAAGGTGACCACGGCGCCCGGCGCCCCGCGCCGCCGCCCGACCCCGAGCACCCGGATGGCCCTGCAGATGGCGGCGGCGCTCACCGCCGCGTTCACGATCGGCCGGACTCTGTGGCCGGACCACTGGGCCTGGGTGGTCCTCACGGCGTTCCTGGTGTGCAGCGGTGCGCGCAGCCGCGGCGACGTCCTGGTCAAAGGGGCCTGGCGCACGCTCGGCGCCGCGGCCGGCACGGTGGTCGCGACCGCCGCCTCCGGAGAGTTCGGACCGCGGTCGGACACCGCGGTCGTCGTCATCTTCGTCGTGCTCGCGGTGGCCACCTGGCTGCGTGAACTCAGTTACGCGTACTGGGCGGGCTGCGTCACCGCCGTACTGTCGCTGCTCTACGACTGGTTCGGGCAGAGTCCCGGCGACCTGCTGCACACCCGACTGGCCGGGATCGCGGTCGGCGCGGTTCTCGGCATCGCGGCGTCCTGGCTCGTACTGCCCATCCGGACCGAGGCGGTGATACGGGCCCGGACCGCGGCGGCGCTGTCGAGTCTGGGCGACATCCTGGAGACGGACTGGCGCGACGGCCAGGCCGTCCGTCTGGCGCGGGCCCGATTCGCCTACCGGGTGGAGCAGTTGGCGATCGCCACGGCCCCGATGCGGATCCTTGCCGCCGCGCCTGTCCCCGAGACCGTGTCCGCCCGGTGGCACCCGGACCACTTCACGCTCCGGTCCGTGACGGCACTGCGGCAGTGCGCCGAACCCGTCGACGACCTCACCGACGCCTCCGGATCGGCACCGGACGCGCTGACCACCGACCCCGCCGTGGCGCGGCGGCGCGCCCAGGTCGCGGCGCACGCGCTCACCGTGCGCCGGGCGATCGGACGGCGCCCGCCCCCGCCCACCGCCGCGGATGCGGCCTTCCAAGAGCTGCCGCGACCACCGGGAACGACCTCTCCCCCCGCCCGCTCCGCCGTCGCCGTCCTCACCGCCCTTGAGGTGATCGACAGTCAACTCGACGTACTCAGCGTCCTGTTCGGCCCACCACCGACCCTCACATCCGACGCGCCGACGGCGGCGGCCGGCTGACGGTGGAGCGCGTGCTCGGCGCGGGTGAGGTGGTGTTTCGTGAGGGGTCCGGGTTCACCCACCAGGTCGAGTTCCGGCGTTGCGTGTCCTGCCAACAGGTCAATGTCGTGCCCGAGGACGCCTTCGTCCGCGTGTTCTGCGACGAAGCCCTGCCGTCCGGCTGGACCATCGATCGAGAGGGCTGCCAGGTCGTCGCCGCCACCGATGACTCTCGTCGCTCCCGGCGGTCTGCAACGTCAGGGTGAAACGGATGGAAGGGAGGGCGAACGTGTTCGTGTTGGTTCCCGGGGCCGGGGGTTCGGCCTGGTACTGGCATCGTGTGGTGTCCGAGTTGCGGGCGAGGGGGCACGAGGCGGTCGCGGTCGGCCTGCCCGCGGCGGACGAGTCCTCGGGGCTGCCCGAGTACGCCGACACCGTGGCCGCGGCGATCGGCGATCACGCCGATACGGTGCTCGTCGCGCAGTCGATGGGCGGCTTCACGGCGCCGATGGTCTGCGCCCGCGTTCCGGTCGGACAACTGGTGCTCGTCAACGCGATGGTGCCGCTCCCGGGCGAGACGCCCGGACAGTGGTGGGGCAACACCGGTTCGGAACCGGCCCGCCTCGCCGCCGCCGAAGCGGACGGATACGGCACCGAATTCGACCTGGACACCTACTTCCTGCACGACGTCCCGGCCGAGGTCGCCGCCGCCGGGGCGGGCCATGAGCAGCCGGAGGCCGACATCGCCTTCAACCAGCCCTGCGACATCGAGCGATGGCCCGACACCACCACACGCGTCCTCGCCGCGACCGGGGACCGGTTCTTCCCGGTGGACTTCCAGCGCCGAGTGGCCCGCGACCGCCTCGGAATCGAGGCCGAGACCATTCCCGGCGGACACCTGGCCGCGCTGTCGCACCCCTCGCCGCTCGTCGACAAACTGGCGGAGTCTCTGCCTTGAGACGTTCCCGACGTCTCTTGTCGCCCCGCCGATGACCGTGGTCCGCGATTCGCCGTTCCGTGCCGTCCGGTCGGGCCGTCGCCCGGGACCACCGAACGGGTCCGGCGGCGAAGGAAACGTATCCCCCGGTGATGAAGCTCGTTGAAGTGGTCAGCGCGCAAACGCCCCCGACGGATGCGCGACGTGAGGGCCCGAATCCCTGCCCGGTCTCGGGCCCTCACCCCCTCCCCCGATCTCCACCGCCCTCCGGGCGAGAGGTCCGCCGGAGGGACGGGTCCGGGCGCACCCGGCAGGACATGCCATGATCAACCCTCATGAAGACGTCGACCTCGTCCATGGTCCGTGCCGCCGCCCGCAACAACGCCGAGTGGTGCGCCGCGATGAGCCTTTCGCACGGTGTGGAGAGCGAGTTCAAGGAGCAGGCGTGGGCCGCCCCGGCCCGTACGCCGCTGTACTACCCGGACTCGGTGACGCTGGTACCCGGCGCGAACGCGACCGCGCTGCTGCCGCGGATCGACACCGTCGCAGCCGGCGCCTCGGTCAAGGACAGCTTCGCCGACCTGGACCTGACGGGGGACGGCTTCCAGGTCCTGTTCGACGCGCAGTGGATCCACCGCCCGCCGCAGACCCCCGCCGGCCCCCCGGCCCTCGCCTGGGACGTGGCGGACGGCCCGGAAGCGTTGCGTGACTGGGCAGTGGCCTGGGCCGGCGAAGGCGGCGACGCGGATCTGTTCCGCCCCGAACTTCTCGACGATCCGGCCACCTTCGTGCTCGCCGGGCGCTCCGCCGACGGTCGGGTGGTCTCCGGAGCGGTGGCGAGCCGTAATGACCACGTGGTCGGGATCTCCAACGTCTTCGCACACGGCGGTGGCCCGGACGCGGCCTGGCCGGACGTACTGAGCACGGTGCACTCGCTGTTTCCCGGCCTGCCCGTGGTCGGCTACGAGCACGGCGACGACCTGGCCGCCGCCCTGCGCCACGGCTTCGAACCGATCGGCCCGTTGCGGATCTGGATTCACCCGGGACGAAACCGACCCGGACGGAACCGAGTTGGCCAGGACTGACCGGGCGGAACCGAGCCGGGGGGACGAGCCCGGGCCTGTCGGTCCACAGCTCGGGCGGGACTGACCTGGGCGCGTCGGTCCACAGCTCGGGCGGGACTGACCTGGGCGGGCCGGTTCAGTACGCGGGCGCGAACTCGGCACGCCGGTCCGGCACGCGGGCCCGGTGCCGGATGCCGGTCACCGGCCTCCGGTTCGGCACCGGGTCACTCAAGACGCCCGGCTCTCCAGCCGCTGCGCCGCCCGCTCCCCGCGGCGTTCCACAGGCTCGACTCCCCATGCCGCGGCCAGACCGGTCGGCGGCATGTCGACGTAGATCGACTCGTACGAACCCGCCGGGACGATGTACGTCTCGTGCCAGATCCCCACACTGCCCTTGCTGCTCCGCAGGCGGCGGTTGAACGCCGCCCACGCGGGGCGATGCTCCCCCGCCTGATCGGAGGCATAGGCGAGCAGTTTCTCGCGCGACTCCCAGTACTGCGCGACGGTGAACACGCGCGGACCGCCACTCAGACTCCGGTGGCCCAGCAGCCCGCTGTCGCTGTCCTGCGTGAGCTCCTTCAGCATGCGTGGCATCGCCGTCAGCGCCGGCAGCCAGTGGCGGACGGCCCGCCAGCGGTTGATGCGCATGCCGATGAGGAAGACGACCACGTCGCCCTCGGCGGCGGCCGTGACCCGTCGGCCAGATATCGGTGCATTACCCATGAGATTCCCCGTTCTCGTGTTGGATAGTGGCACGATCCATGCTTGGATAGTGTCACTGTCCGATGGAAGGTGCAAGAGCATGCGGCTGGCGGAGCTGAGCGAGCGCAGCGGTGTTTCGACCGCCACGATCAAGTACTACCTGCGCGAAGGACTGCTCCACCCGGGCCGTCGGATCTCCGCCACCCAGGCCGAGTACGGGGACGACCACCTGCGGCGGCTGCGCCTCGTACGGGCGCTGATCCAGATCGGCGGGGTCTCGGTGGCCGACGCGCGCGAGGTGATCGCCGCCGCGGAGGACGAGTCGCTGGACCACCATCTGAGGCTGGGCGCGGCGACCCGGGCGCTGCCCTGCGCCGAGAAGCCCGCCGAGGACGATCCGGCGGTGGCGACCGCCTGCCGCTCGGTGGAGGCGTTGCTGGAGCGGCTGGGCTGGTCCTGCGACCCCGGCGTGGACCTGCTCGATCCCGCCCACCGGCGGCTCATCGACTCGGTCGCGGCGCTGGTCCGGCTCGGCTACCCCTGCGACACCGAGCAGTTGCTGCCGTACGGGCGGCTGGCGGCGCAACTGGCGGTCACCGACCTGGACATGGTCGAGGAGCTGCCGACACCGACCGAGCAGATCGAGGCGGCCGTCGCGCTCACGGTGCTCTACGAACCGGTGTTGCTGAGCCTGCGGCGCATGGCCCACGCGGAGGAGTCCGCCCGGCGGTTCTGAGACCTGCCGCCCGGGCGCACGCTCCGGCCCGCCGCATCGGGATCGCCGGCTTGCTCCTGCGGGAGATCGCCGGAGGGTGCGGTCCACCCCGCGGGATCGACGGACGGGGACTCCCGGAGACGTGACGGAAATACACCGCCGGGACCCGGCCGGACCGTGCGCACGGGCTCGGTCCGCCGGGTCCCGGCGGTTCTGGGACGGCTGTACGCCGGTCACGGTCCGGCGCGGCTCCGGCGCCGTTCGCCCCGGTCCGCGCGCCGCTTCGACGGCCGCCGGGTCGTGATCAGTTCAGTTTGCGGCAGAGCAGTGCGGCCGGGCCTTGTGCGGCGCCGAAGCGGGTCGTGTAGGCGATTCCGGCGGCGTACTCGTCGTCGGCGCACTGGCCCTTGTAGTCACCGTTCGCGAAGTCGCCCCCGGCCGCGCCGGCGGGCCGGTTGTCGGAGCGGTCGAACCACACGGTGCGCCCGGTGCCCGCCAGCGAGGTGCGGGGCGGAACGCACAGGGCCGCGGAGGTGCGGCCCCCGCGGCGGCTGTAGCCGATGAGGAAGTTGCCCGCGGGACACTGGAGCTTGGTGTACCCGGAGGCCCAGTCGCCGCCCGCGGGAACATGGCGCTCGTCGGTGACGACCGTCTGGGTGGCGGCCCCGGAACGGAGGTCGCCGGTGGAGACGTCGGTGCACAGGGCGCGAACACCGCTGTGGCCGAGTCCGATCAGCCGTTCACCGTCGGGACACGTGGCCTTGGACGCACCCGAGTTCCAGTCGCCTCCCGCGCGCACCCGCAGCGACTGCACCTGGTCGCCGTGGTCGGTGGCGAGCATCTGCCAGCCGGGGACCGCCGAGATGGACCCTGTGCGGGTCGGGGCGGTCATGAGCCGGTTCCACGCGGTACCGCGCCAGTCGGACTGGTCGAGGATGCCGTACCGGTTGCCCGAGGTGTCGTAGCGCAGCAGGGACCAGTCGTCGTGGCCTTCCCAGCTGACCAGCGGCCAGTAGGCGAAATCGACGTCGTGGTCGGCGAAGTAGTCGGTGATGTCGCCGAACCAGGTCCGGGCCGCCGCGCCGGTCTCACCGGCGCCGATGCCGAACTCGCTGATCCACACGGGGGCGGTGAAGTGCTGGTTCGCTTCGGAGGAGACGAAGAAGGCCTGGTCGCCGAGGACTTGGTAGAGCTGGTCGCGGTTGAGGTCCTGGTAGCGGGCGTCATGGGTTTCGCCGATTCCGGTCGCCCCGCTGTGGCTGGGGCCGGTGTATCCGTAGAAGTGGGCGGAGTACACCAGCTTGTGAGAGGCGACGAGGGTGTGCGAGAGGTTGCGCACGGGGGTGAGGGTGGGACGGCCGTGCGGCAGGCCGTCGACCGGCAGACCGGTCCAGTTGATCCCCTCGATGACGACGAGGAGGTTGGCGTTGGCCTCGGAGAGGATGCGGTCCGCGGCGAGCTGGGCGGCCGCGTACCAGTCGTGGGCGTCGCCCAGGCCCCAGTTGGGGTCGTCCAGTACGTCACGGCGTACTTCGTTGTAGAGGTCGGCGCCCACCACACGCGGGTCGCCGGCGTAACGGCGGGCCATGAAGACCCAGTCGTCCGTCCACTGCTGGGTGGACTGACCGCTGTTCCAGCGCTCGTTGCCGTCGACGCCGCAGCACCAACGCGAGGTGTTGGTGTGGTTGTTGAGGATGACGGCGAACCCGCTCCGGGTGAGGGCGGCGACCACGGCGTCGTAGACCTGGAGGGGCGTTCTGCCGCGCAGCTCCGGGTTGGCCGTGACGGCGACGTCCGGCACGGGGGTCGTCGAGTGGATCATCTCGTTGGAGAAGGGCAGCCGGATGCTGTTGATGCCCAGCCGGTGGAAGTCGTCGAGCAGTTGGGGCAGCGAGGCGCGGTCCAGGCCGAGAGGGATGCCGTAGGAGTCCTGGCCCGCGTGGTGGTTGGCCGGATCGTCGACACTGCCGCTGCCCGTCCAGGAGCCCTGCGCCCCGTCCCAGTTCGCCGACTTCAGCCGGAAACGGTTGCCGTCGGCGTCCACGATGTACCGTCCGCGGGTGGAGAGCGGCGCTTGCCACGTCTCGGCCGCCGGAGCGGCGGCGGAGATTCCCCGCACTCGGTCCGCGGGAACCGCGGTGGCGGCGACCGCCCCGGGAGCCGTGGCGAGGAGCAGGAGAGCTGCCGTCGCTAATGTCAGGTACTTGCCAAATCTGAGGGTAGGCATCGGACCTCTGTGAGGGGTGTCGGTACGCGGACGTGGGTGTCTGTGCCCACCGGCGCCCGAGGGGGACGCCGGTCGCCGTGATCCGGCGTGACGGGGCGAGTCGGGCTCATGTCCGCGGCGGCGGTCTCCGGTCTGCGGAAGTCCGGCTGCCGCCGCCGCGGACGGTCGCGCTGCCGTGCTCTGAACGGGGTGGATCTGGCGCTCATGACCGGTGCGACGGCTACGTCACGGGCGCTTCACCCTTCCCGCTGACCACAGGTATGGACCTGAGCCTAGCGGGGGAGCCGAACCCGGGCGACAGTTCCGGTCAGGCGTGACGAGCGAACGGGAGGGGCCCAGGTGCGACGCAGGAGGCCCGCTCCCCGAGGGGCACGCCCCCGAGAACCGGGGGCCATGAACCATCCTGTGAGGAACGATGGTTCATGGCTCGTCCCGTCAGCCGGTCAGCGGACTCGGATGAACATGACGTCATATCCGCTGTTCGTACCGCGCGTCTTGACGTAGACGCCGTCCGACCCGCCGTTGGGGTTGCCGGTGTTGCCTTCGACGGTGGTGAAGCTGGACCCGCCGCTCACCGTTCGCACGATGCCTATGTGCTCCTGCCCGCCGGTGTAGTTGTTGCCCCCGTTCCAGTCGAAGGCCACGATGTCGCCCGGCTGCGGGTTCGTCGTCACCGAAAGGTGGTAGTTGCCGGCCCGCGCCTGCTTGACCCAGCCCGCGACGTAGCTGCTGCGGTACGAACTGGCCCCGGTCTGCTTGGCCACCCAGCTCACGAACGTCGCGCACCAGGCGTAGTTCCTGGTGGACAGCGACAGGCCCACGGACGAGCCGTAACTGTTCGCCCGAGCACTGCCCTCGACCGTCCCCACCTCGGCGGCGGCCACACCGAGGATCTTGCTGTAGCCGCCGCCGGGCGGGGGCGAGGTGGGCGGGGTGACGGCGCCGTACAGAGCGGCCTTGGTGTTCGGACCCACCTGGCCGTCGACCGACAGCCCCTTCTCGGCCTGGAAGTCCCGCACCGCGCTGTCGGTCAGCGGTCCGAAGTCGCCGTCGACGGCGACATCGGCTCCGTGGTGGTTGAGCAGGCTCTGCAACTCGGTGACACAGCCGCTGCGCTGGCCCTTCACGATGGTGCCCGGGCACGAGCCGGAGTTCAGGTTGATCGGAGCCGGCGCGCCGCTCCCGCCGCCCGTGCTGATGTTCGCGTACAGAGCGGCCTTGGTGTTCGGACCGGCTTCCCCGTCGACGGAGAGGCCCGCCGAGGACTGGAACGACTTCACAGCAGACAGGGTCAGGGGCCCGAACTCGCCGTCCACGTCCAGGTGTTGGCCCTTGCCGTTGAGCAGTGCCTGAAGCGTCGCGACACAACCGCCGCTCTGCCCCTCCACGATGTTCGAGGGGCAGGAGCCCGATCGCAGGTCCAGCGCGGTGGACGGCGACTCGTCGGTGTCGTAGAGCTCACGCTTGGTGTTCGTTCCGACCTGACCGTCGACCGAAAGACCGTGCGCGGACTGGAAGCCGCGGACCGCGCTGTCCGTCGCGGGCCCGAACTCGCCGTCCACGTCGATGGAGTAGCCGAAGTGGCGGAGCAGCCGCTGGAGTTCGCTGACGCAGCCCCCCTTGTTGCCCTGGACGATGTTCGCCGGGCACGACGAGGACGTGAGATTGATCGGCGCCGGGGCCGAGCCACCGGTCGCGTACAGCTTGGACTTGGTCTGGGGGCCGACCTGTCCGTCCACGGCGATCGCGGTGGAGGCCTGGTACTCGCGCACCGCGTAGAGGGTGTTCGCCCCGAAGACGCCGTCCACCAGCAGACCGGCCCCGTGGGCGTTGAGCAGGTTCTGCAACTCCGTGACGCAACCGCTCGTCTGGCCCCGCTGGATCACGCCGGGGCAGGACGCGGAGGTCAGCCTGACCGCCGCGGGTGCCGCCGAGGCAGGACCGGCGCCGAGCAGGGTGCCGGCCGAGAGGAGCGCCGTCGTGGCGGCGAACACTCCGGTCCTGACACGCCAGCCAGGTCTCACGCTCGTGGCACCCCGGTGCCGGAGGGGTGTTTTGTCGTCGTGCACACGAAATGGACTCGTCTTCATGGCTGCGAAACGTCTCCTTCGCTGGATAGGCGGTTTGCCGTCGGAGATCGTCCGGACCGGAACCGCGCACTGTCGTGATGTGTCGTTCGTGGAAGGGGTCGCCCGCCCGGCAGACGCGCACCTCTGGCCTGCGGCCGGTGAAAGGGAGGAGAAAGTGACACTTTTTCCGGGTCGACGCGCGTAGACATCAACATCCCTACGTGCCAACGGAGTTGAGGTTCTCGAAAGTCATGATCGGGCTGTCATTCCGCGCACGACGGTGACAGCACGCACGGCCGCGCACAATGCCAGACCACACAACTGGCTTGATTTAACCGACATTGGTGGCCGGAAAAAATGCACGCGTGACGGCCTCTGAATATTTGGCCCTTTTCAGCGGTCTGTCTCGTTGCGGCGTTTCCCGCCTCATTTTGTGCGGGCCAAGCGAAAGGTGAGGATCGCGGCGTGTGAGGCGGTGAGGATCGCGACATGAGGGGCCGGCTAGGTCGCGGCGAGGCCATGGTGGAGGCGGACGGCCCGGCTGACGCTCGCCCTCCAGGACGAATCCGGACGCTCACCGTCCGCAGCGGGCCGTCATGCGAACGGTGGGCCGGACGGCGTACGCAATTCCCGTTCAGCCGACGTCGATGATCTCGGTGAGACTCATTGCGGGGCGGTCGAATATCCCTGACAGCACGTTTCTCTGTCGATCTGTCAGGTAATTGACGAAGACGACCAGGTCGGCATCGGTTTCTTCACAATGCGCGGCCACTTCAAGGATTTTCCCGGAACTCAGCAGCGTGCGCGAGGAATACGGCAGGGCCATCTTCCGGACCCCGCCGTTAGAGACACCACGCCGTTGCGTGATCCGCCCGACGACCCGAGCACCGCGCGCCGTCAGTTCCGCCGCAGCGGCATCCATGAGCGCGACGAAATCCTTTTCCTTGGCGGAGAAATAGCCGACGAGCACGACATCGGCGCCCGTCACGCCCACGGGCACGACCCGGCACCCGGCGGGCCCCGCTCCCCCGCGACGAGCAGGGCGCCGACCGCGCCCTCGGAACCGATACACGGTTCCGAGGGTAGGGCTTCAGGTCAACTCGCCCTGTGGGCGACCGCCGTGGTGTCCTGCGAGCGTTCGTGCTCCACTCGGGCCGTTTCCAGGAGGTGCAGCCAGGAAGTGACCGTAGGCCGACGGCGCAACAGGGCACGGCGCTCGCGCTCGGTCATGCCTCCCCAGACCCCGTGCTCGATGCGCTGGTCCAGCGCATAGGCGAGGCATTCGGTGAGCACGGGGCAGCCGATGCACAGCATTTTGGCCCGGTTCTGCGCCGCGCCCTCGACGAACAGGTCGTCAGGATCGGCCGTACGGCACAATCCTCGATCGCTCCAGTCGGTGCTCGTCATCTCGTGATGCCGTCCTCTCCCCTGGCCCCCGCCTGCACGTTGCCCGACTGCCCTGGGCAACAGGCATATGACACTACGCCTTTCGAGGGCCGGAACTCCATCTGCCGTACGGCACCACACCTTCGAGTGAGCCCAGCTTGCCTCGCGCTCGCGACAGCGCTATGGAGGTGCCTCGACGGTTCACGGTCCGGGTCGGCGCCTCGGAGAGCAGTGCGGCCGTCTTTCGCCTTCATCGCGATGGAAAGCAGGAGTCATGTCAGGAGTCACGTCCGAGAACAAGCGGACCATCGAGACCTACTTGAACGGTTTCCGCAAGAACGATCACGCGCAGATTCTGAGCTGTCTCACCGATGACATCGAGTGGACGGTTTTCGGCGGGTTCCATCTGACCGGCAAGGAGGCATACGACGCGGCGATCGAGGGTCCTGGCTTCGTCCCGCCGCCCCGACTGGAGGTCGTACGCATGGTCGAGGAGGACGACGTGGTCATGGCCGAACTCACCGGAACGGTGATGCGTGAGTCGGGAGAGCCGATGCGCATGTCGATGGCCGAGGTGTTCCGCATGCGCGACGGGAAGATCTGCGAACGCCGCGCATGGGTGATCGAGCTCAAACGCAACGAATATGTCTGATCCGCCGGGGCGGTGCGAGGCCGCCCGCACCGCCGGGCCGGCTCCCCGCATCCAGAGCGGCGCGCGCCGGCGGGGGGTCCCGCGTGTCCGAGGCGGGAGTCGCGGGGCGCGCCCGCGCCTCCTGGCCCGCGTCCAGGTCCTGGCCGCCTTGGCGGTGGCGGCCACGGTCATGACACACGCCCGCCACCCCCGACGACCGATCGTCCCCGGCCCACCGCCGGTCGCGGGACCGAGGGCAGCCCCCGCGACCGGCACGATCACAACATCGCATCCGCAACGGACCCGGCTACGGACACCGGCCCGCAGCGGAGACCCCGCGTCCGCCCGAGGCCCGTACAGCCGCGTCGGGACGGCCCGAGGCCCACGCCGCCACGTCCGGACGGCCCACGGCCACGCGCAGCCACGTCGGGACCGCCGAGGCCCATGGGCAGCCTCGTGGCGCCGCCCGGGGCCCGCGCCGCCCGCGCGGGCTCACAGACCCCGCTCGGGACCGGGCGGGCCGTCGGGCACCGCTCAGGCTTCCGCGCGCCTCGGCAGCCGCCAGTTCGGACGGACGAAGTGGCAGGTGTAGCCGTCGGGGTAGCGCTGGAGATAGTCCTGGTGCTCCGGCTCCGCCTGCCAGAACGGGCCGGCCGGCGCGACCTCGGTCACGACCTTCCCCGGCCACAGTCCGGAGGCGTCCACATCCGCGATGGTGTCCTCGGCGACCCGCTTCTGCTCGTCGTCGACGTAGAAGATGGCGGACCGGTAGCTGAGACCGATGTCGTTGCCCTGCCGGTTCTTCGTCGACGGGTCGTGGATCTGGAAGAAGTACTCCAGGATCGTCCGGTAGTCGGTCTTCGTGGGATCGAAGGTGATCTCGATCGCCTCGGCGTGCGTGCCATGGTTGCGATACGTCGCATCGGCCACGTCGCCGCCGCTGTATCCCACCCGCGTGTCCAGAACACCCGGGAACGTCCTGATCAGATCCTGCATGCCCCAGAAACAGCCGCCCGCCAGCAGCGCCTTCTCCTCGTTCCGGCTCATCGCACGCACCCCTTCTTCCTAGTCCTCGTCGGACGCGCACGGGCGCCCTCTCACGCGCCGACGGCGGTCCGTCCGCCCCGCCCTCACGACGACGTGGCATCGCACTGCACAAGGCTGAAAGGGCCGGTCGAAATTCCCGGCCGGACACCTGGAGCGTGACAGAGGTTCGGGCGGCTCGCGGCCCGCGGGCGCGAGTGAACGCGGTAGATCGATAACGATCCTGCAAGTTTCAACCAGCACGGGCTCAGGAATTTGCTATCGCTACCAGGAAAAGGGCTCAATGGCCTTCGCATATCAACGGTACAGCGTGAGTTAGGGAGCGGATGAACGGCACGATCGACGGCTTCAGCTACGGGCTGGTCACACCGGTGGCCGCCTACGTCATGGCCTGTGTGGGCTCGGCGTTGGGGCTGCGCTGTGTGGTGCGCACGGTGCATCACGAGCCCGGATGGCGGCTGGGCTGGCTCGCCCTCGGAGCCAGCGCCCTGGGCTGCGGCATCTGGACGATGCACTTCATCGCCATGACGGGCTTCTCCGTGGCGGAGACGCCCGTCACCTACGACATCCCGCTGACGGTGCTCAGTCTCGCCGTGGCGATCGTGGTGGTCTCCGCGGGCGTCTTCATCGTCGGACACCGCGGTGCCACGCGAGCGGCCCTCACCGTGGGCGGTTCCATCACCGGTCTCGGCGTCGCGACCATGCACTATCTCGGCATGTTCGCGATGCAGCTCAACGGAGAGCTCAGCTACAACGCGTTCACGGTGACCCTGTCCGTGGTCATCGCCCTCGTGGCGGCGACCGCCGCGCTGTGGGCCGCCGTCTCCGTGCAGGGCTTCGTCCGCACGCTCGGCGCCAGCCTCGTCATGGGCCTGGCCGTCACCGGCATGCACTACACGGGCATGGCCGCCGTGAGCGTCCACCTCCACAACGGCATCGAGTCGTCCGTGACCGGCCAGGAGGGCACCTCGCTCCTGCTGCCGATGCTCCTGGGCCCGATCATCTTCCTCATCCTCGCCGCGGCCATCGTCATGTTCGACCCGGTCCTGATCCTCGGCGACGGCGGTTGGGACAAGCCGGCCAAGAAGCGCTCCAAGGTCGTCGCACGCGGAAAGTCCATGCCGGTGCAGGTGTCGGGCATCGAGGACGCTCCGGCGCCGATGGCCCACAGCGCCCCGCAGGCCGGCCACTGGTCGTCGGCACCGCCCCAGTGGCCCGCCGAGGAGCGCGCCCAGTACGGCGACACCGTCACCGGGGACTCCTACGGAGCCCGGCACGAGGCGGAGTAGCCCCCTCCCGCGCATCTCGATGGCCCGGCCGACGCGATCAACCTCGCGCTCGTGCCGGGCCATCGCCGTCCGGGACGGACGGCTCGACGCGGGACGCGCCCGGTCGCCTCGGGTAAGCGCGAGCTCCGTATCCGGTAGGCGCCCGGACGGCGACGGGCCGGGGCCACCGCCGTACCCGGTATGCCCGGACGCGACGGGCCGGGGCAACCGCCCTACCCCGTACGCACGGTGGCGGCAGTGACCCACTCCGGCCGTCGCGATGATCTTGTGACCGGACAGGCCAGGGGCTGTCGCTCGGATCGGGCAGCGCAGATGTGCGTGCCCCGCCCCCGCGTGCCGCCGCATGATCCAAACGGCAGACCCTAGGGTGCCTGGCATGACCTCCATAGCCTTGCGCGGTACGACGCTCCACTACGACGACACCGGCCCCTCGGACGGGCTGCCGGTCCTGCTGATCCACGGGCATCCCTTCGACCGGACCCTGTGGGCTCCTCAGGCCGAGGCGCTCGTCGCGGCCGGGCACCGGGTCATCGCCCCGGACCTGCGCGGCTACGGCGCCAGCGGGGTGGAGACCGGCCCCGTGTATCTCTCCGACTTCGCCGACGACCTCGCCGCGCTCCTGGACCACCTGGACATCGACCGGGCCGTGGTGGGCGGTGTCTCGATGGGCGGGCAGATCGCCCTGGAAATACAACGCGTCCACACCCACCGCGTCCGCGCGCTCGTCCTGTCGGACACCTCCGCTCCGGCCGAGACCGACGAGGGCAAGGTCCTCCGCGACCGGATGGCCGACCGCCTCCTGACGGAGGGGATGGACGGCTACGCGGACGAGGTGATCGGCAAGATGCTCGCCGACTACAACGTCACCGCGCTGCCCGACGTCGCCGAGCACGTCCTGCGCATGATGCGCGCCACCGATCCCCGCGGCGCAGCGGCGGCCCTGCGCGGCCGGGCCGAACGCCCCGACTACCGGGACACGCTCGCCGCCGTGCAGTCCCCCGTACTGATCGTCGTCGGCGCTGATGACGTCTACACACCGGTCAGTGACGCCGAGGCCATCCACGCTCTCGTCCCGCACGCGGTCCTGACCGTCATCGAGGGCGCCGGCCACCTCCCCGGCGCGGAACAGCCGGGACGGTTCAACGCCGCGCTCCTCGACTTCCTGGCCACCCAGGTGACCACCGTCGCCTGAGCGGTCCGGCCGGTCAGGGACACGCCCGGTCCACCACTCGACCCCTCGTGCGCCCTGTCGGGGGCTGCCGCTCGGGACAGTGGTCGCGGCGGCCTTTCAGCACCCTTCCCGGGAGAAGCACCGGGGCTGGACGGTCGCCGCCCGCCGCCTGATCGACGGGGCGGGCGCGATCTCCGCCGGGGGCCCGGCGAGTGCTACGCCGGAGTCCGTGTGGACACTTCGAACCACATGGTCTTGCCGGTCGGTGTGCAGGTGCTGCCCCAGTTCTCGGCGAGCAGGTCGAGCAGTTCGGTCCCGCGACCGCCCTCCGCGTCGGCGTCGACCTCGCGCCGTACCGGACATTCGGGCTCCGTGTCCTCGACCTCGCACAGCAGGCGGTCGCCGCGCAGGCACAGGTTGAGCCGCAGGGGGCCGCGCGTATGGCACAGAGCGTTGGTGACCAGCTCGCTGACCAGGAGCTCCGCGGTGTCGGCCACGTCCTCCAGATCCCACTCGTCCAGCTGTGCCGTCACCAGACGGCGGGCCCGCCGGGCCGAGGTCAGCTCCCGCGACAGGGGCCAGGAGGCCTCCCAGGGGGTGACACGGGCGCGGGGCGCGTCGAACGGGCGGATGGGGCTCAGGGCACGCGACCAAAGAGCCCGGTTCCGGGCGAGCCACGAGGTGGGTGCGGCTTCCGCCGATGCCTCGTCCCGCTGATCACGTGTCGTGGCGTCCTCACGCCCCGTTCGCTCGGGCCGGCGGCAGAGCCGGGCAAAGCGCCCCCGGCGAGGTGTCGCCAGGAGGTCGATGGCCCCAGGGGCCATGGGAATCAGTCCCTTCTGCACTGCCGGCGACCACACCGCCCGAGCGGCACGGACCCGTCGACGACCGGTCCGGACATTGTCAGGTCACGCGTTCACGTAACGCCCGTCACGATAACAAATATGCATGTAGCGCTCGCTACAGTAAGAATCCTTTCCAAGAGTACGCACCGGCACATATGGAATATGTCTGGTGTCACACGACCACTCAGAGACACCGCGGCCGCCGGGAGCCCTCATGGCACGACCCTCCGACCAGGCCAAACGCCGCGAGCTGACCGACCGGGTCCGTGCGTACCTGGTGCGCAACGGCCTGGCCGGACTCTCCTTGCGCCCGCTCGCCCGAGCCCTGGGAACCAGCGACCGCATGCTCCTGTACTACTTCGGGACCAAGGAGGGCATGGTCGCCGAGGCCCTCGCCCTGGACGAGAGGCGACCGCTCCTGCGGGCCCGGGAGACGCTCGCCGCCGAGGAGTCCCCACGGGACCCGGCGGGCCTCCGCCGTTTCATGGAGGAGATCTGGCGGCGGTTCGACGCCCCCGACCTGCGCCCCGCCCTCCCCCTCTACGTCGAGATCATGGCCGCCAGCCTGATCGATCCCGACCGGTACGGGCCCGTCCTGCGTGACGTGCTGACCGAGTGGACGGAGCTGCTCACCTCCGTCTTCCAGAGCCTCGGCATGTCACGGGTCCGGGCCGGGACGGAGGCCACCCTGCTGGTCGACACGACCTTCGGCCTGGTCGTCGCCGCCCAGGCCGAGGACGGCCGGGAGCCGGCGGACGCGGCCTTCCGCGCGCTCCTCGACCGTCTCGAACCCGGCTGGCACGTCAGTTGAGGCGCGTCCGGCCCCGTGGCAACTCGGGCAGGGCCATGACCAGCGAACCTCGCGCCCGGGACGCAGTACCGGGCATCAGAGCTTCGCCCCGAAGTCCTGTGTCCACCACGGGCCGCCCGGCCCCTTGTGCACACCCACCCCGATGTTCTTGAACGAGCAGTTGAGAATGTTCGCGCGATGTCCCGGGCTGTTCATCCACGAGTCCATCACCGCCGCAGGGGTCTGCTGACCCATGGCTATGTTCTCGCCGTACGTGGACCAGCGGTAGCCCGCGGCGGTGATGCGCTCACCGGGGTCGGCGCCGTCGGGGTTGGTGTGTTCGAAGAAGTCGCGTGCGGCCATGTCGTCGGAGTGGGCCTGGGCCGCGTCCTCCAGCTGCGGGTCCTCGGTGAGCGGTCCGCAGCCGGCGGCCGCCCGTTCCTTGTTCACCAGCGCGACCACCTGCGCCACGGTGGTCGTCGGGGCCGACTGCGCCTGGGCCACACCGGACACCCTCCGGGTCGGCGCGGCCGAGGGGGCGCCGGCCGACGTGCTCGGCTCGGCGGGACGGGGTGTCCTGGACGCCTTCGCCTTCGCCTTCTTCGACGCGGACGCCGACGGCGAGGCCGATGCGGATGCCGTGGCGCTCGCCGGCGCCGAGGCGGAGGCGTCGGGAGCGGAGAGGTCCATGACGGGGTCGCCCGCGGTCCGCGAGGGTACCGCCCCGTCGGTTCGTGTTCCGGGCCCTATCTCCAGATACCAGAGACCGCCGCCCGCCACGCAGACCGCCACCAGGGCACCGCCCAGCGCCCTGCGCCGTACGCGCCGGCGCCGGCGAGCCTCGCCGCGCGAGGCCGCCCTTCCGCCGGGAGCCCGGTGCCCGGCGGCCCCCGACGGGCCCGCTTCCCCGTGCCCCGCGGCGGCCGGGTCCCGTGACGCCGAGCCCGTGGCGGCCATCCCGCCGGAAGCGTCGCGCAGCGCGGCGGTCAGCCCCGGCGACACGGCGATCAGCGCCAGACCGGCCAGCAGTCCCTCCGCGGGCATCAGTCCGCTCCACAGGCCGGAGCAGCGGACGCAGTCGCGGGCGTGCCGGGCGATGCGCTTGCGCCACAGTGCCGAGGGCCGGCCGTCCCAGGAGGCGAGGACACCCCGCAGCTCCGCGCAGGGCGGGCGGGCGCCGAGGGCCCGTACCACCACGCGAGCCGTTTCCAGCTGCGCCTTCATCCGCTGCACTTGGACCGCCGCGTGCTGCGGCGACACCTCCAGCGCCTCGGCCACCTCGGTCCGGGTCACCTCACCGGCGCATTCCAGCCACCACAGGGAGAGCACGCCTCGGTCGTCGGGGGCGAGCCAGCGGGTCGCCAGCGCGGTCTCCCGGCGCTGACCGGAGAGCTGAAGCCGCATCAGGGTCAGGTCCACGAAGTCGGCGCCGGGGTCGGCGAGCTCCTCCGCCTCCTCCACACCGTCCGGGGCGAGCTGCCGGTCCCGCCAGTGCGCCCGGACCTGGTTCATCGCGATCGCCACGAGCCAGGAGCGGAAGCTCTCCGGCGTACGCAGGCCGTCCAGGCCGTCCAGGGCGCGGAGCATGGTGTTCTGCACGACGTCGTCGACGTCGACGGAGCCGTTCAGCGCGCGCCCGACGATGTTGTAGACCAAGGGGAGATACGCGCTCACCAGGGCGTCCTGAGCCGCCGAGTCGCCCGTCCGGGCGGCAGTCACCAATGCCGCCGGCTCCACCCCGTGCTGTCTCCTCATGAAAACTTTCCTGTCCTCGACTCCGAACGATGCTGCCGTTGCCTGGGAGACCGCCCGCGGAACCTCGAATAACAGTTCTTCGGAGACTCGTTCCGGAGATGCTTGCCACACCGGGGCGCCGATGGCAAGGAAGAAGGTCACATCGAAGGACGGAGAGGCCTGCCGCCTGTCACCGGCTGCCCGGCCGGCGCCCGTCGGCCCGCTGGTAAAATGGGGGACACGCTTCGAAGTCGCCGGGGCCCGTGCCGAGTGGCACGGGCCCCGGGGCGTTCCGGGCGTCAGACTGAGGAAGGTTCCCCATGAACGCGAAGCCGCCGGCCCCTGGACTCTCCGGACTCTCCGACGCCGGCGAAGAGCAGCCGGCGCCGGGGGACGACACCTCGGCACCACCGTCCCGCTCCGCGGGCCTGCCTCCCGCCGCGTCGTTCGACGCTCTCGGCCTGCCGGCGGAGCTGGTGGCCCGGATGACCGGGCTCGGAGTGACGGAGCCCTTCCCGATCCAGGCCGCGACGCTGCCGAACGCCCTGGCCGGACACGACGTCCTCGGCCGGGCACGGACAGGGTCCGGCAAGACGCTGGCCTTCGGACTGGCCCTGCTCGCCCGGACCGCGGGCCGCCGTGCGGAGGCGAAGCGGCCGCTGGCGCTGGTCCTGGTGCCGACCCGGGAGCTCGCGCAGCAGGTGAGCGAGGCGCTGGAACCGTACGCGCAGACCCTGGACGTACGACTGGGGACGGTGGTGGGCGGGCTGTCGATCAACCGGCAGCAGGCTCAGCTGCGCAGCGGCGTCGAGGTGCTCGTCGCGACGCCGGGACGGCTGACGGACCTGGTGTCACGCCGGGACTGCCTCCTGAACCAGGTGCGGATCACGGTGCTGGACGAGGCGGACCAGATGTGCGACCTGGGCTTCCTGCCGCAGGTCTCGGACCTCATGGATCAGGTGCGCGCCGACGGTCAGCGGCTGCTGTTCTCGGCCACGCTCGACCGCAACGTCGATCAGCTCGTACAGAACTACCTGCACGACCCGGTCGTCGCCTCGGTCGACCGGTTGGCGGGGTCGGTCACCACGATGGAACACCACCAGTTGAACATCCACGGCGCCGACCGGTACGCGACGGCGACCGAGATCGCCGCTCGGGACGGCCGGGTGCTGATGTTCCTGGACACGAAGGCGGCCGTGGACCAGTTCACCCGTCATCTGCGGGCCAGCGGCATCCGTGCCTCCGCCCTGCACAGCGGGAAGTCGCAGCCGCAGCGCACGCACACGCTCGCGCAGTTCAAGAACGGCGAGATCAACGTGCTGGTGGCCACCAACGTCGCCGCCCGGGGCATCCACATCGACGCGCTCGACCTCGTCGTCAACGTCGATCCGCCCGCCGACGCCAAGGACTACCTGCACCGCGGCGGACGCACGGCGCGCGCCGGGGAGTCCGGGAAGGTGGTCACCCTGGTCACCCCCAACCAGCGGCGCGACGTGAACCGTCTGATGTCCGAGGCCGGCATCCGGCCGACCGTCACCCAGGTGCGTTCGGGCGAGGCAGCGCTCACCGCCATCACCGGGGCCAAGCGCCCGCCCACCGGGCCGACGACGAGCACCGGCAACGCGCCCTTCCGGGGCATCGGCACGCGTCCCGGAAAGGCCAAGGAGTCACGCAAGACCGCGGACGCCCGCAAGGCCGCGGAAGCCCGCGCGGCCGCCCGGGTACGCAAGAGTCGCTGAGGACGGGCTCAACGGCCCTGGATCCCAGGGACCGGCGACCTCGCGCGCCTCGCCCGGCGCAGTCACTCCGGGCGAGGCACACGTGTCCCGGGCTTCGTCCGGGCGCCGTGGTCCGGTGCCTCAGTTCACCGCCTGCTTCACGAGCGCGCCGATCTTCGCCTCGACCTCGGCCGTCAGCTCGGTCAGGGCGAACGCGGTGGCCCACATCGTGCCCTCGTCCAGGTTCGCCTGATCGCTGAACCCGAGCGTCGCGTACCGTGCCTTGAACTTCTCCGCGCTCTGGAAGAAGCACACGACCTTGCCGTCCAGCGCGTAGGCGGGCATGCCGTACCAGAGCTTCGGCGCGAGGACAGGGGCGCTCGCCGTGACGACGGCGTGGACGCGCTCGGCCATGATCCGGTCGGACTCCCCCATCTCGGCGATCTTCGCGAGGACGTCCCGCGCAGCCTCGGCCGCCTTGTCCGCGCGCGAACCGCGGCGGGCCTCCTTCTTCAGTTCCTTGGCGTGGTCCTTCATCGCGGCCCGCTCTTCGGCCGTGAACCCCTCGTGCCGGCCGCTGTCCGTGCTGCTCATGACAGAACTCCCCCTTGAGGATCCGTTGTCCGCACTCTCGGGCACGCGGGTGGCGGCACGCCACCCGTCCGTCATCGACACGCACCGTGCCGATAGGACCGAATATTCCGCGCGAACCCGGCCTTGTCAACGGCACGGCACGTGCCGATAGGGTGGACTCATGACCGAACCGCCCGCCGCGCCACGGCGCCGGGGTGCTGCGCGCACCGAGGAGCTGCTGCAGGCGACCCTCGATCTGGCCGCGGAGGTCGGATACGCGGGCCTGAGCATCGAGGCCGTCGGCCGCCGGGCCGGAGTCGGAAAGCACACGATCTACCGGCGCTGGCCCTCCAAGGCGGCGCTGCTGCTCGACGCGCTCAGCCGCGTATGGACCAGCGACCTGGACTACCGCGACACGGGGAACGTCCGCGAGGATCTGCGCGAGCAGTTCCTCCGTTCCGGCGCGGCCCTCTCCAGCCCGCCGATCGGCCCCGTCTACCGCGCGGTCATCGCCGAGGCACAAGGAGACGCCACGCTACGGGCGACGCTGCACGAACGCTTCCTGGCCACGGTCGAGCGAAGCACCCTCGACCGGATCAGCCGAGCCCAGCGCGCCGGCGAACTGACCGCGGACGCGAACCTGGAGTTCGCCGCCGAGGTGTTGTGCGGTGCCCTGTACTACCGCAGCCTGATGTCGACCCGCCCGATCGACACGGACGCGGTCGACGGACTCGTGGACATGTTCATGGCCGCCTACGGAACCGCCGGCTGATCGGCGTCACCCGGGGCGGTGCGCCCCGCTCGGGGATCCGCCTACGGCGCGCCGGGCAGCCTGACCGTGACGAGGAGACCACCGTCGGGGCGGGGGGCGAGTTCGAGGGCCCCGTCGTGGGCGCGGACGATGCCGGCCACGATGGCCAGGCCGAGGCCGACGCCCGCGTGCTCGCCGGTGCGGACGCGTTCCGTTCCGCGCTGGAACGGTTCGGTGAGGGTGGGTACCAGTTCCGGCGGGAGCGGACGGCCCGTGTTCTCGACCCGCAGCACACTCGCGCGGCCGTCCGTCCCGGTGCGGACCGACACGGTGCCGCCCTCGGGGAGATTGTGGACGACGGCGTTCTGGACGAGGTTCGTCGCCATCCGCAGCAGAAGCTCCGCGGAGCCGCTGGTCCGGGCCGCCCCGCCGGTGACGTCGAGCGTGATCCGGCGCTCCTCGGCGAAGGGGAGCAGCGTCTCGGCGGCTTCCTCGGCGACGAGGGAGAGGTCGACGCTCTCGCGGGGAAGGTTTCCGCTCTCGCTGCGACTGAGCAGCAGGAGGGCCTCGGTGAGGTCGATCGCCCGCGTATTCACGGCGTGCAGGCGTCGGATGAGTTCCTCCCGGTCCTGCGTGGGGTCCTTGCGGGCGACGTCCAGCAGTGTCCGTGAGATCGCCAGCGGGGTGCGCAGTTCGTGGGAGGCGTTCGCGGCGAACCGCTGCTGCTCGGCGACCTGGGACTCGAGTTGTTCGAGCATCGAGTCGAAGGCGTCGGAGAGTTCGCGGAACTCGTCCTGGCGGCCCTTCAGACGGATGCGGTGGGACAACGACCCGCTCCCGGCCCTTCGTACCGCGTCCGTGATCTGCGTGAGGGGCGAGAGCATCCGGCCTGCGAGGATCCATCCCCCGAGGAGGCCGAAAACCAACAGGAAGCCCAGTGAGACCGCCGCGGCGGGGGCGAAGCCGCGCAGGAGGTCGGAGCGGCTGGGCCCGACGATGATCACGGCGCCGTACGTCTTCTGGATGAGCCGGGGGTCGTTCGTCGGAAGCCAGCGCAGCACGAACACCCACATGACGACCAGCAGGAGCGTGCCGGCGACGAAGAGGAATCCGGCGTAGCTGAGGGTCAGTCTCAGCCGGGCGCTGTGCCCCGGGTGTCTATCCATGCGTGCCGCCGGGGTGGGTGGCGTCCGTCCCCGCGCCCGGCCCCGTGTCCGACCCTCTCTGGGGGACGGTGTCCGGCCCCGTGTCCGACCCGCTGTGTGTGACGGTGTCCGTTCCGGTGTCGATCCGGTAGCCGACGCCGGGCACGGTGGCGATGATCCATGGTTCGCCGAGCCGTTTGCGCAGGGCGGACACGGTGATGCGGACGGCGTTGGTGAAGGGGTTGGCGTTCTCGTCCCAGGCCCGCTGCAACAGCTCTTCGGCGCTGATGACACCGCCTTCGCCGGCGACGAGGACTTCCAGCACCGCGAACTGCTTCCGGGTGAGCGCGACATGGCGTCCGTCGCGGAAGACCTCCCGGCGGAAGGGGTCGAGGCGCAGACCCGCGATCTCGCGGACCGGCGGCCGGGCGTACGCGCGCCGGCGGTCGAGCGCCCTCAGCCGCATCACGAGTTCCCGCAGCTCGAACGGTTTGGTGAGGTAGTCGTCTGCGCCGAGTTCGAACCCGGAAGCCTTGTCCTCGATCCGGTCGGCGGCGGTGAGCATGAGGATCGGGATGCCGCTGCCGGAGGCGACGATACGCCGGGCGACCTCGTCGCCGGAGGGGCCGGGGATGTCACGGTCGAGGACCGCGAGATCGTAGGAGTTGACGCCGAGCAGTTCCAGGGCGGAGTCGCCGTCGGCGGCGATGTCGGCGGCGATCGCCTCCAGCCGCAGACCGTCACGGACGGCCTCGGCCAGGTAGGGCTCGTCCTCCACGATCAGTACACGCATGTCCGAAGCCTAAGCAGTGCGTCGTGTCGCCGGCGTATCGCGACGACGTGTGCGTACCGGACCCACGATTCAGCCCACCGGCGCCGGCGCGGGGCGAGGTGCGTCCGACGACGCTTCCGCCGGGGCGCGCCACCAGCGGCGCGAGGCCAGCCCGGCCAGCACGGCGCCGGTGGCGTTGACCAGGACGTCGTCCACGGAGGAGACCCGGTCCAGCCACAGGACGTACTGGGCGACCTCGACCAGGACCGAGCAGCCCGCCCCGAGCGCCAGGATCCGCGGCACGGACGCCAGCGCCGCGAACCGCATGGGGGCGAAGAATCCCAGCGCCGCGAAGACCAGCAGGTTGCCGACGATCCCGAGCGTCCCCATCGCGACCAGGTCCCGCAGCGGCACCAGGCTCACCCGACGGGGAGCGACGCCCGGCGCGAGGCCCGGCATCATGGTCAGCCACAGGAACGGCACCGTCCCGTGGACCATGCCCACCTCGGCCAGCGACGTGCGCCACGCCAACGCCGAACCGAAGCCCGCGGCGTGCCGCCGGTACGCGAGCGCCCACGCCACCAGCACCGCCATCGGCAGCGCGACCAACGTCATGAGCACCACACCGTTGAAGGTGTCGTAGCAGCCGTGCCAGCGCCCGGCCATGCATCTCGGGGCGGACATCAGGAGCGGCCCCCGTATGACGAACAGCGCGCTCGCCAGGCCGAGGACCGCCAGGCCGCGGAGCACGATCCCGCGGGTGCGGCGGGGCGGTGCTGACAAGGGTGCGTCGTGACTCATGCCGCCAGTGAAAGGGACGGCCGGTTGCGGTGGCGTATGCGGTTTTCGATACGCCCGCGATACACGGAGCCCCGGCAGCAGGACAGTCGATTAATTGCGGACCTCTGTATCAATCTTGCGCACGTTCATAGACTTCTCTTGCCCCCACTCCTAGCCTTCTTGCGTCCGCTCACCCCACGAGCCCTAAGGACGCACACCTGTGACTCCCTTTCCCCAAGGCAGATCCCTGCGACGCGGCACGGCGGCGTCCGTGTCGCTGGCACTCGCCGCCGCCGGCACCGTCGTCGCGGTGGCCCTGGCCCCCCACGCTGCCGCCGCGGGGGTACCCGCCCCTTCCCCCGTCGGGATCTCCGGCCGGGGCGCGGCCGTTCCCTTCAAGGAACAGGAAGCCGAGTACGCCGCCACCGACGGCACCCTCATCGGCCCGGACCGGCTCTACGGTCATCTCCCCTCCGAGGCGTCCGGACGCCAGGCGGTCACGCTGGACGCGACGGGCGAGTACGTCGAGTTCACGCTGACCGCGCCGGCCAACGCGATGTCGTTCCGCTACTCGCTGCCCGACAACGCGGCGGGCAGCGGACGCGACGCGAGCCTCGACCTCAAGGTCGACGGCACCCGGCTCAAGAGTGTCCCGGTGACCTCCAAGTACGGCTGGTACTACGGCGGCTATCCGTTCAACAACAACCCGGGCGACAGCAATCCGCATCACTTCTACGACGAGACCCGCACCATGTTCGGCTCCACGCTGCCGGCGGGCAGCAAGGTGCGCCTCCAGGTGTCCTCCACGAGCGAGTCGCCCTCGTTCACCATCGACCTCGCCGACTTCGAACAGGTGGGCGCGCCGGTCGGCAGACCGTCCGGAGCCCTCGACGTCGTCGGCGACTTCGGCGCGGATCCGACCGGCGCCTCGGACTCCACCGCGAAGATCCAGGCGGCCGTCGACGCGGGCAAGGCGCAGGGCAGGACCGTGTACATCCCGCAGGGCACGTTCCAGGTCCGCGATCACATCGTCGTCGACCAGGTGACGCTGGCCGGGGCCGGCCCCTGGTACAGCGTCCTCACCGGCCGCGACCCGGTGGACCGGTCGAAAGCCGTCGGCGTCTACGGCAAGTACGCCGGTCAGGGCGGCAGCAAGAACGTCACGCTCAAGGACTTCGCCATCATCGGCGACATCCGCGAACGCGTGGACAACGACCAGGTCAACGCGATCGGCGGCGCCCTGTCCGACTCCACGGTCGACAACGTGTGGATGCAGCACACCAAGTGCGGGGCCTGGATGGACGGCCCGATGAACAACCTCACCATCAAGAACAGCCGCATCCTCGATCAGACCGCGGACGGCGTGAACTTCCACATGGGCGTCACCAACTCCACCGTCACCAACACGTTCGTACGGAACACCGGTGACGACGGCCTCGCGATGTGGGCGGAGAGCGTCCCGAACGTCAAGAACAAGTTCACCTTCGACACGGTGGTCCTGCCGATCCTCGCGAACAACATCGTCACGTACGGCGGCAAGGACATCACCCTCTCCGACAACGTCATGGCGGACACCGTCACCAACGGCGGTGGCCTGCATGTCGCGAACCGCTATCCCGGGGTCAACTCCGGCCAGGGCACGGCCGTTTCCGGCACCATCACGGCCGCCCGCAACACCCTGATACGGGCCGGGAACAACGACTACAACTGGCAGTTCGGGGTCGGCGCGGTCTGGTTCAGCGGACTCAACGAGCCCCTGAACGCGACCGTCGACATCACCGACAGCGAGATCCTCGACAGCTCCTACGCCGCGATCATGAACATCGAGGGGGCCACGAACGGTCTGCGCTTCGACCATGTGCGGATCGACGGAGCCGGCACCTACGCACTCCAGATCCAGGCCCCTGGGACGGCCTCCTTCAGCAACGTCACGGCCACGAACATCGGCCAGTCCAACCCGATCCACAACTGTGTCGGCTCCGGCTTCCAGATCACCCGGGGCGCGGGCAACAGCGGCTGGTACGCCGATCCGCCGGCCTGCACGGGGAACTGGCCGGCCCCGAAGTGGACCAATGGCGGAGTACCCGGCGGCGGCACTCCTCCGCCGACCGATCCGCCCACCGATCCTCCGACCGACCCGCCCACCGACCCCACCGTGAACCTCGCCAAGAACCGGCCGGTCACCGAGTCGAGCCACACGGACGTCTACCCCGCGGCCAACGCGGTGGACGGCAACGCGAACAGCTACTGGGAGAGCGTCAACAACGCCTTCCCGCAGTCCCTCACCGTCGACCTGGGCGCCGCGAAAGCGGTCAAGCGCGTCGTCCTCAGACTGCCTCCGGCGACCGCGTGGGCCACGCGCACCCAGACCCTGAGCCTCCAGGGCAGCACCGACAACACCACGTTCACCACCCTCAAGGCGTCGGCCGGATACAGGTTCGATCCGTCGAGCGGCAACACCGCGACCCTCACCCTGTCCGGCACCCCCACCCGCTATCTGCGCGTGGTCGTCACGGGCAACACCGGCTGGCCCGCCGGGCAGTTGTCCGAGTTCGAGGCGTACACCGGCTGACCGCGTCGCACACCGGCCGATCGAGGCGTACACCGGTCGGCACACCGCGTTCGCCCCCGGACTCCTGGCGGCCCCACTCCGGAACTCTGACCCGGACGGGGTCGTCAGGACCGTTCCACCGGGCCGTCAGCGGCGGCGCAGTGCCGGGTCGAGCAGGGCGGGCGGGGTGTCGAACTTCTCGTGAGCGGCGAGGTCGGTCCCCGGGGACACGACGGCGTCGATCGCGTCGAGCACGTCGGCCGGGAGCACGGTGTCCGCGGCGGCGAGCTGGGTGCGCAGGTGCTCCAGGGTCCGGGGGCCGATCAGCGCGCTGGTCACGGCGGGATGCGCGGTGGCGAAGCCGAGTGCGAGCTGGATCAGCGTGAGTCCGGCCTCCTCGGCGATCACCGCCAGACGCTCCACGGCATCCAGCCGGGCCTGGTTGGAGGGGACGGAGAGGTCGAAGCGCTGCGGCAGGAACGCCGAACGGCTGGTGGTGATCTCCCGGCCCTTCCTGACCGCGCCGGACAGCCAGCCCGAGGCCAGCGGGCTCCAGGCCAGGACACCGAGCCCGTACTCCTCGGTCACGGGCAGGACATGGGCCTCGATACCCCGTTGCAGGATGGAGTAGCTGGGCTGTTCGGTGACGTACGGCCTCACATGATGCTCACGGGCGGCCCACTGGGCCTGCACGATGCGGTGGGCGGGGAAGGTCGAGGAGCCGAAGTAGCGGATCTTTCCCGCGCGTTGCAGGTCGGTCAGGGCCGACAGGGTCTCCTCGTCGCCGGTGGCCGGGTCCCACCGGTGGATCTGGTAGAGATCGACGTGGTCGACACCGAGCCTGCGCAGACTGTTGTCCAGCTCGGTGATCAGCCAACGGCGCGAGGAGCCCCGGTGGTTGCGCTCCTCCCCCATCGGCATGCCCGCCTTCGTGGCCAGCACGATGTCGTCGCGGCGGCCGGCGATGGCCTTGCCGACCATCTCCTCCGATTCGCCGTCGCCGTACATGTCGGCGGTGTCGATGAGATTGATCCCGCCCTCCAGGGCGGCATCGACGATGGCGGTGGCCTCGTCCTGGGTGGTGCGCCCGATCCTGCCGAAGTTCATCGCGCCGAGCGCGAGCGAGCCGACCTGCACGCCGGTGCGGCCCAAAGTGCGGTACTGCATGCCCCTGCCTCCTTCGATACGGGTAAGCGTGAGGACGGCGGCGAGATTGGTCGCCGGGTCCCCGGTCTGCCATCATGAGCAAACGGAACACTGTCCCGCTTGACGATACGGAACACTGTCCCGCTTAGCAAGGCGATACGGAACACTGTTCCGTTTGGCTGTCCGGCCGTACAGGGAAGGGCGCGATGAACGACAGCGAAGACACCACGGGGAAGGCGTCGGCACGGCCCAGGCGGGCCGACGCCCGGCGCAACCAGGAGACCTTGCTGGACGCGGCCGCCGCGATCTTCGCCACGTCGGGTGTGGAGGCACCCGTGCGCGACATCGCGGCCAGGGCCGGCGTCGGTACGGCCACGATCTACCGCCACTTCCCGACGCGGGCCGATCTCATCGTCGCCGTCTACCGGCACCAGGTCGAGGCCTGCGCCGAGGCGGGTCCGGCCCTGCTGAACGACTGCGCGTCCCCCTACACCGCGCTGTCACGGTGGATCGACCTGTTCGTCGACTTCCTCGTCACCAAGCACGGGCTCGCCGCCGCCCTTCAGCCCGACAACACGGCGTTCGACAGCCTGCACAAGTACTTCATCGACCGGCTGCTCCCCGTGTGCACCCGACTCCTCGACGCCGCCGCCGAAGCCGGCGAGATCCGCCCCGGCCTGACGGCCTATCAACTGATGCGCGGCGTCGGCAACCTCTGCATCGGCGCCCACAACGACCCCCGCTACGACGCGCGCCGACTGGTCGGGACACTCGTCGCGGGCCTGCGCCGAACCGAAGGACCGTGACGGCGCCAAAGGCCTAGAGGGCCACCAACCGGCCGCTGCGGCCCACCAGTCGGACCGATGCCCCGGCGCCACAGACCAGTGCCACGGCCAGGAGCGTGCCGCAGGACTCCGCCACGGCGTACGTGTCGCCGGACAGGGCGGCACGCAGGCCGCGAGCGGCCCAGTAGCCGGGTGAGGCGGGGGCCACGTCCGAGACCCAGGCCGGCAGGGCGGCCGGCGGGACCAGCGCCCCTCCGAGACTGCTCAGCAGCATGCCGCCGATGTCGAAGGCGGCCGAGAGCGCGCCCAGGCTGCGGACCAGCACACCGAGCAGGGTGCCGAGTCCGAGGAGCGTACAGCTCCAGCTGAGCAGGACGCCCAGCAGCAGGAACGGGTGCGGGACACGCAGACCGAAGAAGCACACGGCGAAGCCGACGATGAGGAACTGCTGGGCGAGCAGGACCACGAAGGCCGGAACGGCCTTGCCGGCCAGCAGCTCGGCGGGGCGCAGGGCGGTTCCGCGCAGGCGGTCCCAGGTGCGGCCGAGCCGTTCGGTGAGGATCGCGCCGCCGCAGATGCCGAGGGCGAGCAGCGAGAAGGTGACCAGCGTACCGACGACCGCCTGTTCCGTTCCGGCCGTGCGGCCCTGCCCGGTCAGATAGAGCGGGCGCAGCAAGGTGACGAAGACGAGCGGGAGGATCATCCGGCTCAGGACGGGACCGGGTTCGCGCGCCATCAGCAGCACGTTGTGGCGGACCAGCACGGCCAGGCGGGCGGCGGACTCACGCGGCATCACGAACCTCCGTCCGCGGCGCGGTCTCCGCGCCTTCCATGGACCGGTAGAGATCGTCCAGTCCGGGGCGGCGGACGTCGACGGACACGGGGGTACGACCGGACGCGAGCAGGGCCGCCAGATCGGCACCGGGATCCGTGGTCGGCCGGCGCAGCTCGGGTTCGCCGGGGTCGGCGAAGGTGACCCTGAGCTCACCGGGCAGGTGGCGGGTGAGCTCTTCCTGTGTGCCGCGCGCGATGATCCGTCCGGCCCGTGCCAGTGCCAGCGTGGCGCCGAGGTCGACGAGCTCCGGCAGGTAGTGGGTCGTGTAGACGACGGCCGCGCCCGCTTCGGCCCGGGCCCGGACCGCGTTCAGCAGGGCTGTGCGGGTTTCGGGATCGGCTCCGGCGGTCGGTTCGTCCAGCAGGAGGAAGGACGGTGAGCCGACCATGGCGGTGGCCGCCTGGACCCGGCGGCGCAGGCCCCCGGACAGGGCGGCCACGGGATGGTCGGCCACGGCCTCCAGGCACAGCTCGTCCAGGACCCGGGCGATCTCGGCGTCCCCGCGGCGTCCGCGGAATCCCGCCAGCCCCGCGAACAGCCGCACGTTCTCCCGCGCGGTGGCGCCGCCGTACAGGGCGAGTTCCTGCGGGGCCACGCCGAGAGAGCGCCGGGCGGCCCGGCCGTCCCGCAGCGCGTCGAGCGCCCCGATGGTGACGCGGCCCGCGTCGGGACGTACGAGACCGGCGACGATCTCGACGAACGTCGTCTTGCCCGCGCCGTTGTGACCGATCAGGCCCACGATCTCCCCGGCCGGGACCGTCAGGTCGAACCCGTCGAGCGCGTGGCGAGCGCCGTAGCGCTTCACCAATCCCTCTGCGATCAGCATCGTCCGTCCTTCATGAGGTCTGCGCCGTACGTGTGTACGGCCGTGGCCGTATACGGCGTACACGTCTACACCGTATACGTCTACACTGTAGACCCATGAGTGGGAGACGGGAAGAGATCCTGGACGCCGCGGTGGGCATCGCCGACGAGCACGGTGTCGACGCCGTCTCGATGCGCGCCCTGGCCGATCGCATCGGGGTGACGCCGATGGCGCTGTACCGGCACGTCACGGACAAGTCGGCGCTGCTGGACGGCATGGTCGGACGGCTGCTCACCGCGTTGCTGCCGGCGGATCCGGCCGAGCACGTCACCTGGGACGCACGGCTCCGCGCCCTCGCGCACGCGGCCCGGAAGGTGACCCAGGAGCACCCCTGGGCCGCACACCTGCTCTTCTCACGGCCGGCTGTCACCCCGGACGGCCTGCGGGCGGTAGACATCATCTACACCGCACTCATCGAGGCCGGGGTCCCCGAGCCTCAGGTGCCCCGGCTGGAGCGCCTGATCAGCACGTTCGTCATCGGTTTCGCCGCGTCCGAGGCCTCGGGCCGCTTCGCTCCCGGCGCCGGCGACCCGCGCGGCCGTCGGGGCCATCTCGACGACAGCGAACTCCCCGGCCACAGCGCGCTCCACCCGTGGCTGGACCTCCCCCTCGACCTCACCGCCGAGTTCGAGGCCGATCTCGCCGACATCACACGGCTGGTCGAGGCGGTCGCGCGGCGCGCGGGCTGATCCACACCCATCCGGCAGCAGGCCGCGACCGGGCAGGTCCGGCCCGGACGGCCAGGTCCGGCCCGGCCGTACTCACCGCCCCGCTCAGTCGGTGAGGCCCAGCGCTCCCGCCGCCTGGATCGCCAGCCAGACCTCGGCCAGAGCTCCCGTCGACGTCAGGTCACGGTCGGAGAGCTCGCCGAAGCGGCGCAGCCGGTAGGCGAGGGTGTTGGGGTGGATGTGCAGCGCGGCGGCCGCCGTCTCGGTGCGGCGGTCGCGCTCCATCCAGGTGCGGGCGGAGACCAGCAGCCGCGAGTCGTGACTCTCGTCGTACCGCAGCACATCGCCGAGCACATGGTCCACCAGTGCCGACAGAACGGCGGGATCGTCCGGCAGCCAGCGGCCCGCCCCGTCGTCGCCGTAGTGGACGACGGCACGGCCCGACTCGGCGGCCTTGGACACCGCCCACAGGGCCTCGCGCTGCGCGACCTTCAGCGCGTCCCCCGGCTGGAAGGTGCGACTGGCCCCGGCCGCCACCCCGGGCAGCTCACCGACCGCCGCCGCCAGCTCCGGCACCCCGAGGACATAGCGGTCCTCGCCCCGGGTCAGGAGCAGATGGGGCCGGTCCCCCAGGAAGCGCAGCAGTGCCTCGTCGGTGGTGCGGCGCACGATCCCGGCCAAGGACGTCAAGCGGGTCCACCTGGAGCTCGGCGGCAAGGCCCCGGCCGTGGTCTTCGAGGACGCCGACCTGGCCAAGGCGGTCGAGGACCTGGTGATCGGCGGCTTCTTCAACGCCGGTCAGGACTGCACGGCGGCCACCCGCGTCCTGGTCCACGCGTCGGTGCACGACGAGTTCGCCGCCGCCCTCGCCAAGGCCGCGGCCGGGACGAGGACCGGGCAGCCGGACGACGAGGACGTGCTGTACGGGCCGCTCAACAACGCGAACCAGCTCCAGCAGGTGACCGGGTTCGTCGAGCGTCTGCCGAAGCACGCGCGGATCGAGGCCGGCGGCCACCGGGTCGGCGACAGGGGCTACTTCTACGCCCCGACCGTGGTCTCGGGCCTGAAGCAGGACGACGAGATCGTCCAGAACGAGGTCTTCGGCCCGGTCATGACCGTCCAGTCGTTCACGGACGAGGACCAGGCCGTCGCGTACGCCAACGGCGTCGACTACGCGCTGGCCTCCTCGGTGTGGACCAAGGACCACGCGCGGGCGATGCGGATGTCCAAGAGGCTCGACTTCGGCTGTGTGTGGATCAACACCCACATGGCACTCGTCGCCGAGATGCCGCACGGCGGGTTCAAGCAGTCCGGCTACGGCAAGGACCTCTCCGCCTACGGCTTCGAGGACTACACCCGGATCAAGCACGTGATGACGTCGCTCTGAGCGGACGCCCCGACGGCAAGGGGGTGAGCCCGGCATCGCGCCGTGCTCACCCCTTTCGCCGTGTCCGACGGATCGTCAGCCGTGCGCGACCTGCAGGCCGTAGAAGGCGACCCTCGCCCCCTTCGTGGTGCTCTCCGAGGACGACTGGTTGTACGAGCCGGCCTTGAAGTACTGCTTGTAGGGGAAGAACGACGACGGGATCGCGTAGTGCGTGGTGCTGCCGTTGACGGTCAGGTCGATGGTGTCCCCGCCGGAGACGGCGATCGTGTACGTCCACGTCTTGCCGACGGCCACATGTCCGACCGTGTGGGTCGTCTGGCCGCCCGAGGGCGAGTTCTCGGTGCCGACGACGATGTCACCGCTCGCGCGGTAGTACAGCTCCACCAGCGGTTTGGTGGATGTTCCACCGGAGCCGAGGTGGATCTGACCGACGCACACGTTGGAGGTGACCGACACCACCCGGAGTGTCGCGCTCAGCCGGTGGCTGCCGCTGAGCGACCAGTTCGCCGCGCTGCCGCCGCGGTTCATCTCCCGCAGTTCGGAGCGGGCGTAGTTGGAGTTCGGCGTCGTGACGCCCTTCTCGGGCGCCCAGAAGGTCATCGCGCCGTCGCGGGTGTCGGTGTAGAAGTACGCGTCCTGGTAGCCGTTCGCCCCCTGCAGCCGGGCGGAGGAGATGGTGGTGGGTGAGCCCGGGGAGCCCACGGGCTCCTGGAGTTGCCACACCGCCAGGTCGAAGTTGCCGCCGGGCGCGACGTTCGGGTCGGCGGCGCCGGCGCTGGACGTGCCCAGGACGGTGACCACGGCGACGACGCCCGCGACGGTGGCCGTCGTCAGGAGCCGAGGGGCGGCACGTCCGGCAAGGAAGGAGGGTGTTCGGGTATGTGGTCGCTTGTTCACCATGACGGTCAGGGCCTTTCGTCTGGTCGGATGGAGCAGACGGTGGGGGAAGGCGAGATTCACATGGATGAACACAAAGTTCACCTGTGAACCTCATGTGCCGTGACGCTAAAGGTCTGCACCAGCCCCGTCAAGAGGTCCCGCACCCACGGCGGTTGAGGACCGCGGCCACGACGTCCGAAGCGTGCGGGTGCGCCTGGGCGTGCGGCCGACGAGCCCGAGGAGGAAGCCGGCCGGAACGGTGACGAGCCCCGGTGTCTGGAGCGGGAACCAGCGGACGTCGTGATCGGGGAAGACCGCGAACGGGGTGCCCGACACCGCGGGAGATCCCGTGAGCAGCAGCACGATGAGCGGAAGGGTCCCGTAGACGGTCCAGCGCACCCCGGTGGCGGAGTGACCGGGCAGGAAGAGCGCGTACAGCAGAACCGGAGCGAGCACCGAGGCCGCGACGGCGAACGACAAGGAGATCAGCGTCAGCCTGCCGCGGTCCCCGAGGCCCGCCGACACGACGACGGCGACCGCTCCGACCAGGACGATCCCCAGCCGTGCCCGGCGGATCTCCCCGGCGGGCGAACGGCCCCCGCCCCCGTGCGCGGGCCGCCCGCCGAAGTCACGGGCGAGACTGGAGGCGGCCGCCAGCGTGATGCCCGCGACGGCGGCGAGGGTGGTCGCGAAGACGGCGCAGGCGACGATCGCGAACAGCATGCTGTGCCGGACGCCCCCGGCGACCGGGTCCAGCACACCCGTCACCATCAACAGGGCGGTCGCTCCCCCGGGGTCGGCGGCCCGCACCGGGCCCCGGCCCATCAGGGCGCAGGCACCCAGCCCGGCCACCACGACCCCGGCGCACACCACCGCCACCGGGCCGACCGCCCAGCCGACCGCGCGCCTCGCGGTACGGGCCTCCCGGACCGGGTGCATCCGCATGGTGATGTGCGGCAGACAGGCGGCTCCGACCAGGAGGGTGGCCTCGAAGCCGATCAGGTCGAGGCGCCCGGCGACGGAGTCACCGAAGTGGAGTCCGGGGCGCGCGTAGGCCGTACCCGCTCCGGATTGCTCCTGGGCGGCATCGAACAAGGCCGGTGGCGACCATCCGTACCGGGCCAGGACGACCCCGGCCAGCAGCAGCATTGCGGTGAGCACCACACCGACCTTCAGGATCTGTACGTAGCCGACGCCGCGCATGCCGCCGAAGGCGGCGTAACAGACCATCAGGGCCCCGCCCGCGACGGTGCACCCGGTGAGCGCGCCGTCCGGGAGCCCGAACATGGCCGCCATGATGCGTCCGGCGGTGGAGAGCTGCACCAGGAGCAGCGGGGTGAGGACGACGAGTGAGGTGACACCGAGCGCCCGGCGCACGGAGGGGGCGCCGAGGCGGTCGGCGGAGGCCCCGAGGCGGTCGGCGACGAAGTCCCCCAGGGTGAACACCCCTTTCCTGCGCAGGGGTTCACCCAGGAATCGCATCATCAGATAGAGCGAGACGACGGTGGCGCAGGCGAACAGGATGCCGTCCGCCCCGTCGAGGGCGACCGCGCCGGTGGTGCTGAGCAGGGTGGCCGCGGAGATGTAGTCACCGGCGATGGCCAGCCCGCCTCCGACCGGCCCGAAGGCCGCGCCGCCGCCCGCGTAGAAGTGCTCGGGGTCGTCCAGGTCGGCCGCCGCCAGGCCGCACAACAGCAGGGACACGGCGACGAAGCCGAGGAAGACCATGACGGCGAGCGACTCTCCGTCGCCGGAACTCATCGGCGGTCCTCCGACGGCTCCGCCGCGCACGGGCTCGTCCGTGTTCCGTGGACCGGAGGGGACGGAGTGGCGGGAGATGTGCGGCGTGCGGGCGATACGGAGGATGCGGGAGGCGCGGAAGCTGCGGAAGACATGCCGGGCATGGCATCAGCCGCGCCGGGGCGCGAACAGGGGGCGGTGCTTTCGGGCGGCGGGTGCACAGTGGCCGCGGTGCGGGTCTGTGCGACGGCACAGCACGTTGATCCATTGGGATGATTCACGGGCGCGGCGGGGTGAACGACGAGACGGTACCCCCCGCTTGGGCGACCGCCGGTCCCCCGTGGTCACTAGCGTGGCTCCCTGTGTCGATGAGCTATGCCTTTGTGAACCTGAAACCCGGAGTGGGCAAGACGACGAGCGCGGTGTGGCTGGCCCACGCGTTGCACGAGTCGGGCTTCTCACCCCTGTTGGTGGACAGCGACCCCGCGTCCTCGGCGCTGCGGTGGAGCGAACTGGCGGGAGGTTTCCCCTTCCCCGTGTTCTCCCTCCCGGTGGGCGACGTGCACCGGCGCGTGAACGACTTCCTCGGCGACCGGGAGGCCGTGGTGTTCGACGCCCCCCAGATGGAGGATCACGCCCACATCGCCCGGAGCGTCATGCGGTACGCGAGCGAGTGGATCGTGCCGGTGACACCGTCCCCCATCGAACTGGACCGCATGGCGCCCATCGGCCGCGAGATGGGCGACGTCCAGTCCCTGCGGGCCCGGCCGGCCCGCTCCGCCGTCCTGCTGAACCGGACGAACCGTCCGGACGCCACCCGTACCGGTCCCGACGCGGACGCCCGCGAAGCGCTCACGGAACGCGGCTTCGACGTGCTGTCCACCCACATTCCCCGACTCGACCTGTACTCCCAGTCGTTCGGCAGCCCTGTCACGGTCAAGGGATCGGCGTACATGGATCTCGCGGACGAACTCATCAAGCGTCAGGACACGATGTGAACCAGCGCAAGGACACCTACCGGGCCGCCCTGCAACGGGAACCCGATGCCGCCGCACCCCGTCACGCCAAGGTCGCGCGGCTGCACACGCGCTATGTCCGGGTGACGATCGAACTGGACCCCGCGCTGCCGGGCGAACTGACCCGCTGGATGGGGCCGCCCGTGTCCGCGATCCTGCGGGCCGGCGCCGCCGCCCTGCGACCGCTGACGGGGACGGGCACGCCGTAGGACCGGCGGACGGGCGTGGTGTTGTGACGAAGGGTCAGCTCTCCATCGGGTGGCCGCCGTCGCCCTCGACGACGACCCGGTCGACGCCCGGCTCGTCGCCCCGTTCGACCATCGTCAGGTCGATGTGCCCGTCACCGGTGGTGTCGAACTGGTAGAGATCGGCCTTGCCGTCTCCTGTGGTGTCGGTCATCCAGACGTCGGTCTTTCCGTCGCCGTTGGTGTCGGCGCTGAGCACGACGTGATGCTCGTCGCCCTGGGTCTCGATCATTTCTTCCGCACCGTCATTCGTCTCCATGACGGCCGGTTGCCCCGGTCGACCCGTGCAAAACAATGACCCGCTCGGCCTGCCGCGGGTGTGCTCTCACCTGTAGGGCAGGATGGACGCCATGACCGAGATCCGCACCCCCCGCCTCCTCCTCCGCCGCTGGTACGACGACGACCTCGCCCCCATGGCGGACATCAACGCGGACCCCGAGGTCATGCGCTGGATCGGCGACGGTTCGGTCCTCGACCTCGACGCCACGGCCGAGGAGATCGAGCGGTGGGAGGACGAATGGGACGAGGAGGGCTTCGGCATCTTCGCCGTCGAACTGCTGGCCTCGGGTGAGCTGGCCGGCTTCGCGGGGCTGTCGGTGCCCGAGTACCTGCCCGAGGTCCTGCCCGCCGTGGAGATCAGCTGGCGGTTCGGCTCACCGTTCTGGGGCCAGGGCTACGCGTCCGAAGCCGCCCACGCCACACTGGAGTTCGCCCTCCAGGACCGCGGCCTCGACCGGGTGATCAGCGTCGACCGGATCAGCAACGAGGCCTCGCTGAACGTCGTCCGCAAGCTCGGCATGAAGCCGGAGAGGGAGACGGTCCACCCCGTGTACGACTTCCCCCTGACCGTCCACGCGATCGACCTCACCGAATTCGAGGCGTGATCCCGGCTCGCGACACGTGAGCCCGCTCCGGCGGGTCTCAGCCGGACCCCGGTGAGCCGGCCGCGCCGTCCGACCCCACGGGGCGGCCGGGAACCCTGCGGCGGAGGGTTTCGGCGACCGCCGTGTTCGCGACCACGACGACCGCCATGACCAAAGCTCCCAGGGGATGACCCACTCCGTACACCGCGGCCGCACCACCACCCAGTACCACCGCTTTGACCAGGAGCACGACGGGCAGCCCGGGCCGCAGTCGTGCCTTCGGTGCCGCGAACAGCGACCAGAGCACGACGGCCGTCAGGGGCACGCCCAGGCCGAGCAGGATGTGAAGCGACCGGCTGTGACCGACGGTGAATCCCCACCAGCTCAGACAGGCCAGCGCCGCGAGCTCCACCACGAACGCCAGGATCTCGTTGACCGCGAACCACGGCCGCTCGGCGACCAGGGCTGTGCCGGGGTCCGTAGTCATGAAGTCCTCTCGGTACGCGTGAGCGGCCGGCATGGCTTGTTTCCGGGAACACTACTGCCCTGCAGGGCAGTTGACCCCGAAGGCATGGTCGCCGGACGGCCCTTCCAGAGCTGCGGCGCCCCCGTTTCGCCCGAACGAGGAAGAGCGGTGATCACAGGATGAAGGCGGTCCGTTTCCACGCGTACGGCGGGATCGACGTGCTGCGGGTGGAGGAGGTGGAGCGTCCGACGCCCGGCCCCGGGGAGGTGCTCGTCGAGGTCCGCGCGGCCGGGATCCAGCCCGGCGAGACGATGATCCGCGAGGGAGCACGGCACGACCGCTGGCCGGCGGCCTTCCCTTCCGGGCAGGGCAGCGATCTGGCCGGAGTCGTGGTGGGGACCGGTCCGCACGTACGGGGTTTCGCGGTGGGCGACGAGGTTCTCGGCTTCACGCACGACAGGGCGAGCCACGCGGAGTTCGTCGTGGTGGAGGACGTGAAGCTGGCCTCGCGCCCGAAGGGGCTCCCCTGGGAGGTGGCCGGCTCGTTGTACGTGGCCGGCACGACGGCGTACGCCACCGTGTTCGCGGTGGACCCCGGCCCAGGCGACACCGTCGTGGTGTCCGGTGCGGCCGGCGGCGTCGGCTCCCTCGCCGTGCAGCTCGTACGGCGGCGCGGTGCCACGGTCATCGGGCTGGCGAGCGAGCGGAACCACGCCTGGCTGAAGGAGCGGGGGGTCGTGCCGGTGCGCTACGGCGAGGGCGCGGCCGAACGGATCCGGCAGGCCTCGGGCGGGACGGTCGACGCGTTCATCGACACCTTCGGCGACGGATACGTGGATCTGGCCGTGGAGTTGGGTGTGCGGCCCGAGCGCGTCAACACGATCCGCGACTGGGAGGCGGCGGCCCGGGTCGGCGCGCACACATACGGCGAGGGCGCGGCGGCCTGCGCGGTGGTGGTCGGTGAACTGGCCCGGCTCGCCGCGCGCGGAGAGCTGGAGGTACCGATCGCCCGCGCCTACCCCCTGGAGCGGGTCCGGGACGCGTTCCGCGAGCTGGAACTGCGGCAGACCCACGGCAAGATCGTGCTCGTGCCCTGACACCGGCCGCCGGGACGCGCCCCGGCAGGCCTGGTGGGGCCGTCAACGCGGTCAGCACGAGCCGAGGTCACGCGTCCGCGGCCACCGCCCTCAGATTGGCCAACGACTCACGGATGAACTGGACCAGTTCCTTCTCCTCGGCCCGCTCGACCCAGCGCCGGAAAGCGAACTTGAAGACGGCGATCCCCACCTCGGCGGCCAGGCCGGCGGAGGCCTCGTCCACACCCCGCAGCCGCAGGGCGTCCGCGAGGGTCGTGGACATCGACGCGAGTTTGATCAGCTCGCGTTCCTGGAGGTCGGAGTTGGCGTCGATGACGGACTGCCGCTGCCGAGCGTGCTCCTGGCGCGCCTCCAGCGCGGCCGCGGCACCTTCGAGGGCCGCCGCCACGGCGTCCATCGGGGTGGCGGACTCGGGAGCCTGAGCGACGGCACGCGCGAGCACCTCCCGCAGTTCGCCCGACCCCGCGAACAGCACCTCGCGCTTGTCCGCGTAGTGCCGGAAGAACGTCCGCTCCGTCAGCCCCGCCCGTTCGGCGATCTCCGCCACCGAGGTGCGGTCGAAGCCGCGCTCGACGTAGAGCTCCAGTGCCGCCCGTGCCAGGCGGCCGCGCGCGTCTGGCTGCCATCGACCCATGCCCGGCATCGTACTCGATGGCAGTCACTGACATCGAGTGCTACCGTTCGATGACAGTCACTGACATCACCCGGTGGCCTCCCCGCGTCGGCTCGGCGCACGGGCGGTCACCCCAGGCTGGAGGCTTTCTCATGCGTGTTTTCGTTACCGGGGCATCCGGATGGATCGGCTCCGCACTCGTCCCCGAGCTCATCGGCGCGGGTCACCAGGTTGTCGGGCTCGCCCGCTCGGACGCCTCGGCCGCGGCCCTGACGAAGGCCGGGGCGGACACGGTGTCCGGCACCCTCGACGACCTCGACGTCCTGCGCGAGGCGGCAGCGGCGTCGGACGGCGTGATCCACCTCGCGTTCAAGCACGACCTCGCGTTCACCGGCGGTTTCCAGGACGCCGCCGACGCGGACCGCCGCACCGTCGAGCTCCTCGGCGAGTCGCTCGCGGGCTCCGGGCGACCGCTGCTCATCGCGTCGGGACTGGTCGGACTGGCCTCGGGCCGCCCGAGCACGGAAGCCGACGGGCGGACGCCGGACGAGGTGTCCGCACATCTGCCGGGCGGCCCGAGGACCCGGATGGGCACCGCCCACGTGACCCTCGCCCTCGCCGAGCGGAACATCCGCTCGTCCGTCGTACGGCTCCCCCCGACCGTGCACGGCGAGGGCGACAACGGATTCATGGCGGCCCTGATCGGCATCGCCCGCGACAAGGGTGTCGCCGGCTACATCGGCGACGGCACCCAGCGCTGGCCCGCCACGCACCGTGTCGACGCGGCCCGGCTCTTCCGCCTCGCCCTGGAAGGCGCACCGGCGGGATCGGTCCTCCACGCGAGCGCCGAGGACGGCGTGCCCCTGCGTTCGGTCGCCGAGGTCATCGGGCGCCACCTCGACGTGCCCACCCGTTCCGTCCCCGCCGAGGAGGCGGCCGAGCACTTCACCTGGCTGGCCGGATTCCTCGGCCTCGACAGCCCGGCCTCCAGCGAGCGGACCCGCGACCTGCTGGACTGGCACCCGACCGAGCCGGGCCTGATCGAGGACCTGGACAAGGGTCACTACTTCCGGGCCGGCGGGCGGTAGAGCCGCCCGCCGCGGCCTCCTCCGGACAGCGGGGCCGCCGGTCGTACCGCCGGGGCACGCGACGCCGTCCGACCCGTCCGACCCGTCGATCCCTCCGACGGACGCGGCCCGGTGTGCCGACGCGGCTACCGGGTGAAACCCGGGCACATTGGTGGATATGCCCCTCTCGTTGCATCACATCGTCATCGACGCGCACGACCTCCCCTCACTGGCTCGGTTCTGGGCCGCGGTGCTGGGGTGGCGGATCCTCTCCGAGCGGGAGCGGGAGGTCGTGATCGGGCCGGACGAGACGGCACCGGTGGGCATCTGTTTCATGCCGGTCACGGACCGGAAGGTCGTCAAGAACCGCCTGCACCTCGATCTGACCTCCCCGGCCGAGGACCGGGAGGCGGAGATCGAGCGCGTCCTCGCGCTCGGGGCCCGCAGGGCGGACGTGGGGCAGAGCGGCGAGGAGTCGTGGACCGTGCTGACCGATCCGGAGGGGAACGAGTTCTGCGTGGTACGCCCGAAGGCGACCCTCATCGGCTAGCGCTCACACCGTGGACAGGGGCACCCATGGCCATGGCCGGCCGGGCGCCCCTCTCCCAGGTGGGGCGGGGCGCCCCTCTCAGGCGGGGCGGGGCCGCGGTCGCTTCCCTCGGGCTTTCATCCCCTGCGGAGCTCGAGCGTGATCGGTGTGGTGATCCGGACCTTGGCTCCCGGGCCCGGAGTGCTGGAAACGACGGTCCAGGCACCCAGCCCGCTTCCCGCGTCGGTCATCACGTCATGTCCGTCCGGCGCCACGGCCTCGATGTTGTCGAAGCAGATGAGGTCCTTGCCGAGCGGGTCGAACGGCCGGCCCTCGACGTCGGGCATGCGCTGGGGCCAGTCCTGCGCCCGGCAGCGCGCGTTGACACTGTCGGCGGCGTACGAGGGCGACGATTTGGAACGCTTGGACTGCGCGGCGCTGCTGCATGCGCCGAGGACAGAGACAAGCAGGGCGGTGACGGCGGCGATGACGGCACGGCGTTGCATGGCGGGTTCTCCCCTGCTCGGGCTGGCTACTTGAACGTTCCGGTCCGGTGAGGGTCTTCGGCCAGGAGGTCCGCCTGGTGATCACTGCGGCCAACAGCGACGGAGCTTGTGCGCCTGGTTCCCCCGAGGACGGCTCGGAGCGCCGCCATTCTGGCGCCTGTGTGACTTGGAGTGGATGATCGCGAACGCTTCGTGTCCTTGCTGTGACCCGCAAACCCGCTCCACTGCCCTCACACCTCGCCTATCGGTGCCGGATGCCGGGGTCCTGACGCCCGGATGCCGGTCCCGAACGCCGGGGTCTCTCACACCCCGGATGCCGCGGGTGCCGGGCTCCCGGCCCGCAGCCGGCGCCAGACCGATCGGGGACAACGGCCCTTGGGGCGGCCGTCGGTGAAGTCCTGATAGGGGACTTTGAGCGGCTGAAGGCCGATCTCGACCCAGTGGTCCTTGCCCGAGCTGACGTCCCAGCCGTCGCCGGGCATACGGATGTGATCGTGGCGGTGGTCCTTGTTCTGACTGGTGATCTTGAGGACTTCCGCGTGGTGACGACGGTTCCTCATGACCACGCAATAGCGCTCCTTGCGACCTTCGGTGTCCCGGAACGGCACCGCCGCGTGCCAGATCTCGCCCGGCCCCGGACGCCGGCCGCCGGGGTTGAGACCACGGCGGTCCCACCAGCGCACCGCCACCAGACACAGGTACGCGGTCAGACCCGCGGCACCGCACTGGGCCATCGCGCGCGCACTCCACTCGGGCGCGTCGAACCGGGCCGCGGCCCAGCGGGCGGCGATCTGGCCGAGCACGAGCACCGCTGCCGCCCGGGCGAGGAGAACCCATCGGGCGCACGGCCGTCGGCGGCTCGCGAACAGGGCCACGCCCGCGGCGGCGACGACGGGGATGCCGTAGACGACCGCGTACTGCGCCGGGCCCTGAACGTGCAGCGGCGGTTCCTGGGACGCCATCAGATCCGGCATGGTGACCGGCAGAGCGAGGGCGTATCCGACGGCGACCCACAGGTTCAGCAGCAGATAGCCCTTGACGGCCACACCCAGGCATGACGTGTTGGTGCGACGCGTCACCGGAGCCCCTCTTCATGTGTACCGGTGCCGAATTATTCAGGCAGTCGGCGCCGCTCGGGGCGCGAATTCGAGGGTCGCCGGGCGAACGGCCGTCAAGGTGCCGGCCCGGCGTCAGCGGCACTCGCCGCCCGGTCGGCCGCGGTGCGTCTCCCCGCTGTGCGGCGTTCGGGTCAAAGCCACGGCGTGGCGTGCGAGCCGGGGCGCGATGCGGCGGCGGGGCGGGCGGGGGCGCCATAGCCTGAGCCGGCAGGGAGTTCAGTCGACGTCTGGAGCAGCGCGTGGCCGGGCTGGATATGTGGCAGCGGCTGGGAAAGTGGAGGCTCCTGCTGCCGGCGGTTCTGCTGCTCGCGGCCGTGGTGATCGATTTCGTCACGCCGCCCACGGTCAGCGCGGCGGCTCTCTACGCGGCCGCGATCCTGACGTCCGCCGCATTGCTGTCCTTGAGCGGGACCGTCATCACCGGTGTGACGGCGTTCCTCCTCGACCTGGCCATGTTCGGGTACTTCGGCTTCCACGGAACCGCGACCGAGTTCAGCGAACTGTCCATGGTCGCGACGGTGGCCGTGATCGCGGTCTTCCTCAATCGCCTTCTGTATCACTTGCACACCCAGCTGCGGTCGGCGCGTGACATCGCCGCCGCCGTCCAGCGGGCCGTCCTGCGGGACCCGCCGGAAACGAGCGGTCCCCTGCTGTTCGCCGCCCGCTATGAGGCCGCGCAGACGGATGCTCAGATCGGCGGAGATCTCTACGCGGTGGTCGACACGCCGTTCGGTGTGCGGTGCGTGATCGGCGATGTGCGCGGCAAGGGGCTGAAGGCGGTCAGGGCGGTCGCGGGCAGCATCGGCACGTTCCGTGAGGCGGCCCTGCAAGAACCCAGTCTCACCGCGCTCGTGGAACGGCTGGAGCGAGCCGTCGACCTTGAGATCCAGCAGTACGGGGGTGTGACCGAACTCGAAGGGTTCATCACGAGCGTGGTGGTGGAGTTCCCCCGGCTCGGCAACGAGGTCCGCATGATCAACCGCGGCCACCCGGCCCCCATGCTGGTCCTTCCGGACGCCGTACGGTACGTCGAACCCAGCCGGCCGGCCTTGCCCCTGGGCCTGACCGCGCTGGCCACCGGCCCGGAGCAGGTCGACACGGTGACGTTCCCGGAGGGCGCCACGCTGCTCCTGTACACCGACGGACTCACGGAGGCCCGGAACGCGAAGGGTGACTTCTACGACCCTCTCGGGAGGTTCGACCGGTTTCGGCACGCCCGTCCGGACGCCCTGCTCGACGCCCTGCTGGCCGACGTGCACAAGCACACCGGCGGCCGCAGAAGCGACGACCTGGCGCTGCTGGCGATCACTCATGGATCCGGCACCGCGTGACGCCGCTCGCGGACGAGGCCAGGACAACGGGTCAGGTCGCTCCCCGCCGGTCAGCGTTCCAGGTCGCGCCCGGACGCTCGATGCGACCCGGCCACGGGAGCGCTCACCGCAGGACCTGAGCGGTGCGGGCCGACGAGAGCCAGCTGGGGAACTCCTGGAGGAGCCGGTCGTAGAGCAGATCGTCGCGCACCTTTCGTGGATCGCGGCCGGCGTGGAAGAAGCCCGCGTTGTCGACGACGCGGTGTCGGGGCACGGCGAGGTTGTCGAGGCGGCGGAGGAAGGCGAACTCGTTGTCGTCGGGGTCGCCGAAGCCGATGAACTGCCAGAACAGCGGCAGGCGTGCGGCTTTGCACAGGTACCGCTCGGCGGCGGACCTGCTGGTGGGGCCGCCGTCGGTCTGGAAGATCACCAGCGCCGGGGCGTCGCTGCCGGAGGCCAGGTAGTGGTCGATGACCTCGTCCATGGCCCAGTGGTAGTTCGTCCGTCCCATGTGGCCGAGGTTCTCGTGCAGTTTGTCGATACGGCCACGATGACCTCCCAGCCTGAGATCGGTGGATCCGTCGACGTCGGTGGAGAAGAACACCACCGGCACCGAGCCGTCGTCATCGAGGTGCGCGGACAAGGACAGGACCTGCTCACCGAGATGCTGCATGGTGCCGTCCCTGTAGTACGGCCGCATCGAACCGGAGCGGTCCAGCACGAGATACACGGCGGCGCGCACCCCCTCAAGACCGTGCGCGCGCACGCTGGACCCGGCCGCCTTGTACAGACTCACCAGATCCGGGGCCCGCTCCTGCATCTTGGTCAGACTGATCGCCGGGGCGTCGTTCCGTGCCCTGCCCATGGTCACCACTCCCGTGTCGCGTAGAACCCCTCATCCTCGCGGCCGAGAGGGGACCACGAGACGGGGTTCTTCAACGCGGGTTAATCGGCGCCGCAGTCGGGTAGTACGGCAAACTCGACGCCCCGCAGGGAAGACCGGAGCACCCGCCCCGCTCACGCGTCGGCGACGACCGTCTCGGCAGGTCGCTCCGCGGCTTGCCGGCGCGGGGCCCCTCGCCCCGCGAGGCGGCAGCCGAGACAGTCGCCGTGGCCGTCGCGGGCGGTGACGTCCCTGACGCGCCAGTCCCACTGGGCGGCAGGACGCGGGCCGCTCGGCTTGCCCCAGCCCGCCAGGTGAAGCGCCCAGGTGACCGGCAGGGCGAGGGCCAGCGCCGCCGCTCCCGCGAGCGCAAGGGGCCCGGACGCCGTGACCATCGCGAGTCCGCACAGTCCGAACCCCAGCGCCGCGATGCCCGCACCGCTCCAGCCGGCGACGGTGTGGCCCAGGTCGTGGTCGTCGTCACCGTGGATGAACATGATCTCGCTCCTTGAGAGCTGTGAAAATGGTAGGGATGACCCCGTCGCGAGGTCTCTTATCTCGCGAGCTAATTATCTTAGATACTAAGAGGACTCGTGAGTGATCACAAGGAGCGCCCGGCCGCGACGGCGGACCAGGCTCTCTACGCCATGGACCGGATGATCGCCACCGCCCAGTTCGGACAGCAGGACGTCGCCCGCCGGATGGGTCTGAACGTCACGGACCTCACCTGCCTGGGCTTCCTCATGGAGGCGTCGATGGCCGGCGAATCACTGGTCGCGGGCGATCTCGCGGAACGGGCCAGGCTGACCACGGGAGCGGTGACGGGAGTGCTGAACCGCCTGGAGAAGGCCGGCTACATCCGGCGCACCGCGGACCCGGGCGACCGCCGACGCGTGTACGTGGTCATGGAGGAGACCGCTCAGGAGCGCGTCCTGGAGATCTACGGCCCTGTCTATCAGCGGCTGGCGTCGCTCTTCGGTGACTACGGACCGGATGAGATCGCCGTGCTGGCGGACTGGTTCACCAGGGCCCGCACCATGTTCGACGAGGCGTTGCACGAAATCCGGGAGGGAGTGCCCACGTCACCGCCCGCCGACGGGACTCCATCTCGTCGAGGGTGACGCTCCCGCGCCCCGCGAAGGGCTTACAGGGCCTTCAAGTGGCGCGAGGCGTGCACCTCGTACAAACGGGCACGCCACCAACGCAGTTGGGGCGCGGCCCAGACCAAGAGGCCTCCTGAAAGCCGTCCTACAGCAATGCGGGCCCGCGCCCTCCCGCGAGGGCCCACCATCGACACCAGGGTCAGGATCCGCCGACGGACTCGACGGCGTCGCCGGCGCTCACCGCTTCGTCCTGTGCCATGCCGAGGAAGCGCTGGATCGTCTGGATCGGCATGTCGAGCCCCTCCGACGCCTCCTGCATTCCGCCGAACACCTGCACCGCCTCGGCGACAGCCATGGCCACCTCGACCTCGGCCTTGCGAACCTTGGCCTCGGCCTTGTCCACGGTGTCGACCACCGCCAACTGGCGGCGCTGCTTCTCCTGAAGGCGCTGCTTGCGCGACAGGGCTCTGTCGGGGTTCGAGTTCTGCACAGACATGGCCAAGATCATAATCAGTCGCCGGCACACCCGTGAAATCCGCAACTTGCCCGCACCGCATGGACATTCAGAGGTATAGATCACGTCGATGGCCGGGCTCATCCTGCTCTGTGCACTGGCGGCCGCCGACCGGCACGGGCTCTTCGGACCCTGGCGAACCTTCCGTGCCCGGCCCGTCGGAAGACCGGCCGGGCACGGGTGGTGCGTCAGGCAGGTCGGCGTGATGAGCCGGCGTTCGGGGTCAGGCGCCGGTCGCTGTCACATCCGACGAGTAGACCAGCGCGACACGGTGGTTGTACTGGACGGTGTACATCTGCCTGGCGCCGGTGACGATCGCCCCGGAGGTGAAGTAGTCATCCGTGTTGACGGGCGGTCGGGTGGCGACGTACGCCTGACCAGCGGGAACGGTGTACCAGCTGATCGGTGCCTGCGTCGACGGAGACAGTCCCGCGGGGTATTCCGCCCGGTCGGGGTAGCTGGAGCCGTAGACCGACACCGGCGCGTTGCCCGCGGCGGAGACCAGCGTCACGTCGTGCGCGGGAGTGGTGTTGCTGCCGTCCGGGTTGTAGAACCACACCTTGGTGCCGCTGTACCAGATGGCGGTCCAGTCGCCGTCGACGTCGGCCACCACGTACTGCTGCCCCGCCTGCGCGGTGGAACCCCAGTCACTGATCCGGTCGGTGCCCGCCGTGCCCTTGTGGATGGCCTGATCACCGAAGAGCGGGGCGGTGCCGCTGGGAGCGGTGCGCAGGAAGACGAAGTTGGAGGCCTGCTGCTGCCCGGCGCACGAAGGAGTGGCGCCGGTGGGGTCGTCGCCGGGGCAGATCTGCACGGTCTGCTGATTCCCGGTGAAGCCGGGGGTGATCGTCACCGCCGAGCCGACCGGACCGACCCCGTGCTCTCCCGTCACCGGAGCGCCGACCAGGCTCATCAGATGCTCCCAGTCCCAGGACGTGCCCGGGTCCCAGTGCATGCCCGAGACGAGACTGGAGCTCGGGCCGGCCACGTTGTCGTGGCCGATGATGTGCTCACGGTCCAGCGGAATGCCGAAGCGGTCCGCGAGGTACCGCACCAGGGATGCCGTGGCCTCGTACTGCGCCTCGGTGTACCAGGTGCCTCCGTGCGCGGCGTAACCCTCGTGTTCGATGCCGATGGAGTGCAGGTTGGTCGAGTAGTTGCCCGCGTGGAAGGCGACGTCCTTGGTGGGCACCATCTGCGTCACCGCGCCGTCCGAGGCCCGCATCACATAGTGCGCGGAACTGCCGCCCGCCTTCTGGAAGGTCGCGATGGCCGACTCGTACGACGACTCCGTGTCGTGGATGACGATCGTGTCGATCCTGATGCCGTTGGCCGGACGGCTGGAGACCTGACCGTTGGACGAAGCCGCCGGCACGAACGTGCACGAGACCTCCGGCGGACACTCGGTCGCCGCCGATGCCGCGACGCCGGTCAGGGAGAGCCCGCTCAACTGACCCTTCTCGGCACGGACCTTGCTGTCGGCGCCGAGCGACACCCGCTGCCCGTCCTGGGTCACACGCGTGGCCCCGGACCTGATCGTCGCGAAGACACGGTCGGCGAACGCGGTGGCGCTCCGCCTCTGCGACGAGCCGCTGTAGCGGGCCACCGCCCCGTACCACCGGCCGGCGTCCACGGAGCGGCCACCGGCCACGGCCTGCTGATAGGAGGCCAGAAGCGCGGCCCCGCCAGCGATGTTGGCGGTGGGCTCGTCGCGGAGTTCGGCGAGGGGCAGGCCGGTCAGTCTCGCCGCGGCCCGCAGTGTGTGCAGAGCCGGATCCTTCGCTCTGGCCGCGAGGTCCGCCCGGCCCACCATCCCGGCCGGACCGCCGGCCAGCATCGCGGGGGTGACGTCGGTGAGGTGCATCGGGCCGTAGCCGCCGCTGGTGCTCATCCGGCCGGCGTGGGCGTCCCACGCCGACTCCTGGTAGGCCACGGCGAGCAACACGCTGACAGGAACGTGGTACTTGGCGGCGGCGGCCGTGAAGGCACGCTGTCGTGCGCTGGATCCGGACGAAGCGGCGGTTCTGGCCTGTACGTCGGTTCCGGCCTGTGCGGCCGTCGGCACCAGGGCGGTCAAGGCTCCCGCGGTCAGCGCGGTCGCTGCGGCTAAGCCGATCAATCGACGCCGGGACGCGCGATTTTGGGCAGCGCTGTCCGTTGCCTTCTTTTTCTTCACGTGTTTTCGTGCTCCAGGACAACCGGGAAGCATCAGTCGACTCGCCCGTCCGCTGGACGGAAGAGCCGATGTCACTTCGAGGTAGGAAAGGGGAAATGTCAGATGTTTCCGTAAAGCGAGCGACCCCTGCAGAGGTTCACTCGTGCAATACTCGCGTCAGGGCGTTCGTCTTGTTCGACGGATGCGTGGGAACTATATACGGGCGCGAGGTGGGCCGACAGCCGTCAATACGCCGTTACATATCCTTCTGGTTTCGCAGCCTACTGACGATCGAACGATTTCGGAGCGGGTCTCACGCTTCGTCGCGATGGGCAACGCTTCCGTCGACGAACAACCAGTAACGGCTGTGATTGCTCGATCGCCAGGTTTCATCGGCGACGAGAGCACGGTCGATCCACTCGCCGATCCGAGGCAGCGCATGCGTCCGCAAAGCGTTACGCACATCAGCGCGATCCCTCTTCGGCACCGGCAAGACATCAATACGGAAGCCGACCGCATCCGGGTGGGTTCCTTGTCCATAATTAAAGTGCTGCGCAGCTACCCATTCAATCCCGATGACATCTCCGGCATCACTGTTCCCAGTGAGAAACCTCAGATCTTTGACGTGCGACATTTTACTGCCGAGAGCTTCTTCGATGTCCGTGACAGTGAGAGGCCAGGCGCGATCGCGGGGAAGTCTGCGATTTCGTGAAGTCATGCACGGAGTATGTCATGTCCCGGCGACGTGCGGACACGGCATTTCCGGACCGCGACATTCATGACCGGCCAGGAGGCGGCCGAGGTCAACCAGCCGCCTCCTGGACCTCTCTCTACTTCCGGGTCAAATGCTTCTTGATCTTCTTCCACTCGTGCCCACTCCGACGTTCCTGCTGAGTCGGATTGCGGCCGTAATGCTCACGAAATATTCGGTCGACTGCTTCGTCGATGGACTCCCCGGCCTTTCTCGCCTTTCCTCTGGCCCAGGAGGGGATGTCGCTCGCGCTCTCCTTGCCGGACTTCTTGCTGGCCTTGGCCCACAGGATCCGGACTTTGTGGATGGCCCAGTTCTTGCCGTACCACCAGATGAGAGCGATGATCGCGACGACTGCCGCGACGCCGATGATGGTGAGTGCCGTGCCGGCGCTCACTCCGAGGCCGGCGGCTCCGACGAGCGCGATGGCGGCCATTCTTCCGTCGAGGTCGACCATGTTGACCGGGTCGCCGCAGACGTAGTCGTAGCTGTTGCAGCTGCCGCCGGCGACCGGGTCCACCTGGAGGAACCGGCCGGTGTTCGCGTCATACAGGCGGACGCCCATCAGGGTGAGACCGGTGACGGTCTCGGACGAACGCTGCTTGCCGCCCAGCCAGTCGTAGCGGGTCGCCGCCTGATCCGCCCGCGGGTTGCCGTACTCGTCGGCGTCGAAGACGGTGGGCGCCACACTGGTGTCGACCGGCAACGCGAGCGTCACATCGCTGTGCAGGTTAGACAGCAGGAGGACCGTGCCACCCGTCTTTCCGGTGGTGGCGGCGAGAGCGCCGTCGGGCCCGTCGACATTGCGGCTGAGGGTCCCGCCTGCAGTCTCCTCCACGATCCAGCGCGGGTCGTCCCCCTCGGAGTCGTAGTGGTTGAGCTTGGATCCGGTCTGGGCCCAGGTGCCGGAGGCGTTGGACTCGGTGGTCCAGGAACGGAACCGCAGGCCGGAATCCAGGGTCCAGGTCTGACGCTGTGTGCCGGCGGTCTGCTGCTGGACGAGATCGTTGGCGAAGTAGGCCAGCGTGGTACCCGGAAGTGCGGTGGTGCGGCCGAAGGCGTCGTAGGTGTAGCCGGTGTTCACCAGCCGGTCGGCGCTGTCGTAGGTGTAAGAGGTGTTCGCAGCCCCGGTGGTGGTGCAGTCGGTGCCCGGGGTCGCGACGGCGGCCGCGAGCGCCTTGCGGTTGCTGTTCTTGTCGAAGGTGTAGGAACGGGTGGTGCAGACCGCGTCGACGCCGGTGTCCTGCACCTGGGTGAGGCGGCTGGCCTTGTCGTAGGCGTAGGTCTGAGAGGCTGTCACACCGGGCGTGCCGGTGTGGGTGGCCACCTGGCCCTGCACCGTCGCGGCGACGCTGTCGGACACCAGCACGGTGCCGTCACTGTTGCGGGTGTAGGTGCGGGCGACGGGACGTCCGGACGGATCCAGGTCCTGCTGCACGGTGTAGCCGCCGGGCAGGCCCTGGCTCGCCACCGCGCCGTCGGCGTCGTAGCGGGCGGAGAAGGTGCCGGCGACGGAGTCGGTCACCGAAGTGGCCAGCCCCCGCGGGTCGATGGCGGTGTCGTAGGTGTAGGTGGTGGTCGACGGCACGTTGTCGGTGACGACGGCCGGCCTGTCGAGCGCGTCGTACTGGGTGCTGGTGACACCGCCGTCGGCGTCCGTGTAGGACATCCGCCGGCCGAGCTGGTCGAACGACTGGGTGATGGTGCCACCCGTCGTGGAGGTCTGCTTGACCTCGTCGCCGGTGGTGGGGTCGTACGACTTGGTCGTGGCCGGGACGGCTGCCCCGACCCCGCCAGAGACGGTCACCGTGGTAGGCCTGTCGGCGGTGTCGTAACCGTTCGTGGTGGTGCGGGTGACGCTGTTGGCGGTCTCGGTGACCTTGGTGGTCTGCCCGAGCGTGCCGTACTCGAGGGTCTTGACAGGCAACTGCGTCGGGTTCGAGCCGCCCCCCGTGATGGCCGCGGCGGGGCCGGTCTGACAGACGGCGTCGGCCCATTCCGGCCTACCGCCGCAGGTGCCGGTTCCGTCGCCGGTGTAGTAGCTGGTCTGGGTGGTTCCGGCGTCGGTGCCGGTGGAGGCTGGCAGTTGGGTCTTGGTGACGCGGCCCTGGCTGTCGAAAGTGGTGGTCGTGGTCAGCGCCAGCCCGCCCGGGTCGGCGGTGCTGGTGGTGGCCACGCCCTTGTCCCAGTCGTAGCCGATGACCGTGGCCTTGGGATCGGCGGTCAGCGTGGGCCAAGCCCGAAGCTGGGCGCCCACGGTCTGCTTGGTGACCTGGTCCTGTACTGCTGCGGTGCCGTCGGTGGGACGACCGCTGTCGTACTCCTTGAGCGTCTGGGTACGGGCGATGACCGAACTGCCGGCCTGTGCGACGGTGGCCGCGCCGTTCGCCAGCTTGGAGGCGAGGACGACCTGGTGAAGGGGCCCGTCTTCTTCGAGCACCCGGGTGCCGGCGTCGTTGTAGACCGTGCCGGCCGACAGCAGTTGGGCGCGTTCGGCGGAGGACAGGTTGATGATGCCGAGCATGGTCAGCCGGGTCCGCTGGTCGGCGGTGACGCCGAGGGCCAGTTCGCGGTTGCCCGCGCTCAGGGCCCGGACGGTGTTGCCGAACTGGTCGTACTCGGTGGCGGTGATGTGGTGGCCCGGGGTGGCCTCGTCGACCTCACGGCCGGAGGCGTCCAGGTAGTGGATGTCCGCACGGGTGTAGGCGGTCGCGGTCAGGGTGCTGCCGTCGTTGTCCGCGGGCACTTGGTCGGCAGGGAACACAGCGGTGGCGTCACTGGGCTTGTCGGTCTGCCCCCAGGAATCTGTCGCGGTGGAGCCGAGGTTTTCCGGTGCGGAGGCTCCGGTCAGCGGGACGCCGTAGACGACGCTCGTGGCGGCGGTGCCGTTGGTCTGGCCGGCGCTGCCCGGGGTGAGAGTGGGGCGGGAGGCCTTGAGCAGCATGCCGGCGCCGGCGGCCGGGTTGGATCCCGCCTGCCCGTAGGTGAAGGTCCACGGCAGTTGTCCGGCCGGGGTGAGGGTGGTGACGTGGCCGGCGCTGTCGTAGCTGTAGGCGGTCTTCAGCGCGGGGGTGACGCGCGGGTCCCACTGCTCGCGCAGCCGGCCGCTGTCGTCATAGGCATAGGACGCGATGGTCTGCGCGGTGGCGGCGGAGGCCCCGGGCGCGGTCGACCACAGCTTGATCGCCGACACCTGGTCCTTCACGTCTCCCAGCGCGGAACCGGTGGCCGTGGTGGAGCCGGAGTAGACGAACTCCAGGACCCGGCAGCCCTTCGTCGACGGCGCGGACGCACACGCCGATGCGGTGACCGCCGAGGTGGGGGCGATGAGCAGTTTGGGGCGTGAGGTCTTGTTCTCGCCCAGGGTGACCGCTTCGCTGACCGCGGTGGTCGTGGTGTCGGCCAGGCCGTCCAGATAGGAGGTGGAGGCGTTCCACAACGACGTGCTGCCGCCTGCGGCAGTGAAGGTGGTGACCTCGCCCTCGCTGTTCCTCAGGGTGAAGGTCCCGCTGAAGTCACCGGTGAGGTCGTAGTCCTCGGCGCCGACTTCTGGTGTCCAGCCCGTCTTCGCGGCGTTCTGGGTGAAGTTCAGGTGTGTGTCGTCGCCCGACGCTCCGATGCTCACCGAGGTCACCGACGTCTTCTGCAGCACCGTCCACGGGGTGGTGGCCTGGTCTCCGGCGGCGCCGTAGAGCCATTCCTTTCCGAAGATCGGCGCCTGCCGGCCGGTGCCGGCCGCCGCCCGCGGGGAGCGGGAGGAGGCGCTGCGGTCGACGGACAGACCGAAGACGGAGGCGTCGTTGTCGGAGAGCGTGTAGTCGCCGGTCAGCAGGTTCAGCGAACCCGGCCCAACGTCCTCGCCAGCGGCACCGTCGGCGGTCCGGTCGATGGTGGCGTTGACCGGATCCGAGGAGACCGACGCGCTGGAGGGGCCGGTGAAGTCGGCCCGGATCTGCACCGCCCCGTCCGGGTTGACGCTCGATGTGGCGTTCCACGTCAGCTTCGGGCTCTTGCCGCTGGTCAGAGCCACCGGCCAGGCGGACAGCGGCTGGCCGGCCACCGTCACGTCACCGGTGGGAATGATGGTCCAGGTGTCGGCTTCGCCGCGGCGCCAGGAGAAGGTCGCCTTGTCGTACTTGGCGCCGTCCGCCTCGGCGGTCAGCGGCAGACGCGCGGCGGTGCGGGTGCCCTCGTCGGGGCTGGTGACGCCACCGGGGCCGACGTGGAAGGTGTAGGACAGGGCCTCGGACTTGTTGTCCGCCTTGTCGGTCGCCCGCACCTGCAGGGTGTTGGTGCCCGCCTTGGCGGGCTTGACGGTGACGTTGACCGGGGTGGTGCCGCTGGTGGCCACCTTCGTCCAGGTCGTCCCGTCCAGTGACCACTCGATGCCGTTCTGGTCCCCCGACGGAGGCGTCACCTTGAACACGCCCGCCTGGCCGACGCCCTTGACCCACGAGGCGGAGGGATAGTCGGTGGAGGTCACCGCGGTCGGTGCGGAGGGGGCGGAGGTGTCGACGGTGAACGTCGCGTACGCCGACCAGTCGTTGTTGTAGTGCAGGCCGTCGTAGGGGTTGGTGCGGAACTTGTATGTCTTGCCGTTGGTGAGCAGACCCGAGGGAACCGTCACCGATGCCGGCTGCCCCGACGGCACGAACGGCGACACCAGATAGTTGCCGACCTGTGCGTTGGTGGTGGCGTCGTCGATCTCGAAGGTGCCGTCGACCTTGTCGTTGTTGACGTCGACGAAGGTGTCACTCAGCGTCGGCGTCGTGGTGTTGACGTACCAGGTCCCGGAGGCGTCCTGGAAGAACGGCGGGCCGGCCTGCTGGTCGGTGCCGGTCTTGGGCCGGTAGTTGTAGGTCACGGTCAGCTTGGGCGGATTCGACGCGGCGTTCGCCGAGTTGAACCGCTTCCACTGAGCCGTCGCCGTCTCGCTCGGCGCCTGCAGGCCCATGCCGGAGGTGGCGTTCTTCGCCGACGCCCACGTCTGCACCAGATCGGCGACATCCGCGTTGACCCAGCCGTCCGGCGCCGAGGTGCAGCCGGGATTGCCCTTGGTCTCCGTCGAGGTCGCCGAGGCGGTGGATGCCCACGTCGGCTGCGAGGTCCAGCGCGAGGCGGTGGACGCCTTGCCCGTGCTGTAGACACCCCACGGGTAGGGCTTGCAGTCGGTGTTGCCCGAGTGGAAGTTCCACAGGCTCAGCTTCGCGCTGGAGACCAGCGCGTCCGAGACCGGCGCGGTGTTCCAGGTGATGAAGGAACGGGCCGTACGCGGCGTACCGTCGCTGTTGGTCGTTCCCGGGTTTCCCATGTCCAGCTCGACATCGCTGGACCAGTCGACCGTCTCGCCCTGCTGGACATAGGTGTCGAACACGTTGGACAGTGCGGACGTCGAGGGGTCGACCGTGACCGGATACCGCGTCTCGGGATCGGCGAGGAACTTCGCGTCCGGGGTGAACACCAGGTTGGTCGTCCCCTTGCCACGGACGACCTTGACCTTCACCGGCGCCTGGTGGGTGTGCTCACCTGACACCTTGTCCACCCGCGCGTCCCACATCACCGGGGCGGGCATGGTCGCCTGCTTCTTGCCCTTCTTGTCCGTGAAGAGCAGGCTCCCGTCCTTCAGTTGACGCACCTTCAAGCCCTTGGCCTTCAGCGGCAGCGTGTAGGAATAGCCGCTGCCGGGACGGGCGTCGAGCACGACGTACTGCTCGAAGCCGGTACGGGTCGCCTCGACGACCACGTCCGCGCCGGAGGCCGCACCCTTGTAGGTCGCGCGGTTGCCCTTCAGCTTCGGCTTGGGCAGATCACCCTTCCACTGCAGGGCGATCTGCCGGTCGCCCTCGCCCAGCGTCACCAGATCACGCGCCGCCGAAGCGGACCGCCTCGCGCCGGCCTTGGCCTCGCCGCCGCCCAGACTCAGGCCCCTCGGATGGGCCTTGGGCTCCACCCGCCCGCCGACCGCCCGCAGATCCAGATCGACCGAGCGCCACTTGCCCGCGTCCTTGAACCGCACCGGACCGGCCGACAGTTCCGTGGTCAGCGAGCCACTGGCATTCACCCACGTCGTGGACGTCTCCGTCCGCTCCGACAGGGCTTCGACCTTCTTGCCGGACAGACGGGCCAGCACCCGCGCCGACGCCAGGTCGGCGGCCGATGAGGCGTAACGCTTCGCCTTGGACCGGGACGACACCTTGCCCACATGCACAGCCGAACCCGCGGCCAGCGCCGGCTCCGCCTCGGCAAGCGCCGTCACAGCAAGGGCTAACGCCAGCGAACCGGCTATCCCCCGGCTCCACGCACGCCCGGGCTTCAGCAAGCCAGGCCTGCGTCTGGCTCCCGCTCTCTTACCCATTCAAGCTCCCACGTTCACAGAAGCCCCATAGATCAACAGGGCAGCCGCAAAGCTAGCCGAGCCAAAAAGTGGACAAAATGCCCACGAGGGCACCAAGATCACTTGGCTCCAAAATGAACGGGCAAAGCATTGACAAAAAGAAGGACGGAATGGCAACAAAACGCCCCCGCCATATTTGATTCAGCCACCCTTAGAGAAAACAAGCCACTGCCTCAACGCAATAAATGACACCGCTGCAAGGCCGCCATCGAAACTCAGATCTTCATGGAGTACGAAGCGCTGGAGCTGGGTGAGGCATGCCCACCGCACTCACCAGGCATGGTGCGAGAAGGGGGTGAAATGGAAGGTGCCTGTATCGGCACAACGTTTTCAGGGGGACTTGCGATCGAGCCCTCCTGTGTTCGGCCGTCCTTCCGTCGGACGGCATAAAAACTGCCGGGCGGCGCGTGAAGCACCGCCCGGCACAGGATCGCGAGGTCCTACTTGAGGTAGACAAGCCCGTCGGTCGTGACGGTCGGGCGTCCCGGGGTGCCGGTGACCACGATCTTCACCGTGTGGGCGCCGCTCGCCGACCAGGTCTTGGTCCATTGCACCGTGCGATACGAGGTGGTGGCCGACTTCATGTCCACCGTGGTGGCCTTGACGCCGTCGACGTAGATGTCCGCCTGGCCGGAGCCGGCGGCGCGGGAGACCACCCAGGCCGCCGAGCGGCCGGTGAACGTCCAGGTCAGCGAGGCGTTCTTGGCGGTGCTGCTGTACGACTTGCCGCCCAGGTAGCTGCTGGAGGCCTTCGTCGCCCAGGTACCGGTCCGGGTCGCGGACGTCTCCTGGAGGATCGTCGGGGTGGCGGTCAGGGAGGCGGAAGCAGTGTTTCCGGCGTAGTCGTACGCGGTCATCGACCAGGTGCCGGCCGTACCGGAGTTCGCCGTCAGCGCCGCGCTGGTGACGGTCGGCCCGTACGTGTGCGCGGACGGCTTGGTGAGGCGGACCTCCTTCAAGGTGCTGTTGTCGGCACCCTTCCAGCCCAGCGTCACCGGGACGGCGGTGGTGTCGACGGTTCCGGTACGCAGGGACAGCGACGGCTTGGTGGAGAAGGTCGGCGCGGTGGTCTCGGCGACGACGGTCGTGTCGGGCGTGACCGTGGTCTTCCCCGAGATGTGGGTGACGCGCACGGCGAGGGTGTGACTGCCCGGGGTGAGGGTCAGGGGGGCCGACGTGGCCGTCGGACCGCCCGTCGTGGCGACCTCCCCGTCCACGAGAACGTCGAAGCGCCGGATGAAGGCGGACGCCGTCGTCGTCGTCCAGTTCACCGTGAGGGAGCCCTTGGTGTACGCGGTGGTACCGGAAAGACCGGCACCGGTGAAGGGCTTGAGGGCGAGCCCGGTGACGGGACCTCCGGCCAGGGCGCGGATCTCGGGCACGGAGGCGTACAGCTTGTTGCCGGGGCACTCGGTGAAGTAGCCGTCACGGTGGCCTGATATGCGATAGAACGACGCGGTCTGGCCGAGCTTGAACTTGCCGTTGTCCATACTCGCCGTCAGATCGACCTTGCCCGCCGGGTCGTGGCGGTACTGGCCGAGCTTCCACGCGGCGATCTGCGCGACCGAGGACTTGGCGGCAGCGGACGCGTCGATCGAGGAGTACTCACCGAGGACGGCAATGCCCGCGGAGTTGGTGTTGAAGCCCGGATTGTGGGCCCCGATCACCGACTGGTCCACACCGCCCTTGCGGCCCTCGAAAATGGTGCCGCACTTGTCCACGAGGAAGTTGTAGCCGATGTCCTTCCAGCCGTTGCTCTTGATGTGGTAAGCGCGGATGGCGCGGACCAGAGCGGCCGACTCGGCACAGGTGTAGGTGTTGGCGTCCACGGTGTGATGGACGAAGACGACCTTGATCTCCGTGCCGTAGCCGGGCGCTTCATCGTTCAGCGACTCGTCGGCTCCCCACTGGGCCCGGGTCACGATGACGGGCTTCGGAGCCGTGGACGTCGGCGCCGGCGGCACCGTCGCGTCAGGTGAAGCGCTGGACGACACACTGGACGACGCGCTGGGCGTGGTCGTCGCCGCCGGAGCGCTGCTCGAAGTGCTCTCGCCGGGCGAAGGCGACGCGGAGTCGTCCGCCGGTGGCGGGGACGTGGATTCGCCCTCCTCCGGTGCGGTGGTCACCGTGTCGGACGGAGTCGCGGTCACCTCGTCACTGGGCTCCGCGTCGACGGCGTAGGCCGCCGGCTCGGGAGCGGCAGCGGCGGCGCCCTTGCCCGGATCGACCATCTCCAGCCGGAGTCCGGCCGGAAGAGTGGAGCCCCGGCCGTCGACACGCACCTGCACGCCGTCCGACGAGCCCACCCAAGCCGGTTCGGTGGCGCCACGCCGACTCTCCTCGGCCGCGGCGCCGCGGCCGCCGACGTCCAAAGACTTCCACGCTCCCCAGTCACCGCTGCCGGCGCTGCGGGCACGGACCTCGACCGAGCCGGGCAGATCCGCGGCCGGCTTCGTCCACGACAGGCCCACCAGACTGAAGGGCTGGGTGTCGCGTTGGGGGATCTCGGCGTGGTCGCCGTCGACCTCTAACGCGGCGGAGCGCACATGAGTCCGCACCGGCCCCGCGACGGGCTTGTCCTGACCGCTGCCGCTTCCCCCGGAGCCCCCTGAAAAGCCGCAGAGGACACCGACGCCGCTGACCCCCGCTGTCACGACGGCGACAGCGACCCACACTCTTCGCTTGTTCATATTGCTCTGACGCCCCTCCACGCCTGACGGCATCGCACGCCGGGAGAATTCCTCGACCGGCGTGTGCCACAGCTGTCGGCCGTCAGAGTAACGGAAAAGCCGTGGACTCATTACGTGCCGAAATGGACTCTTCCGGTATGCCTGTATATGTTCCGGGCGCGCCAAAAAATTCGATCGCGGGGTCGGAACGACCGTGAAATTAAAAGCACAGACGGGACGGACAATCCCCTCTGCCCGCTGCACCCTTTCCGGTCCAGTCGGGCAGGCACCGAAACGAATAGGCAAAGCGCCAATAAAAAGAATGACGGAATACGGCAAAGCGTCTCCGGCATCATGAATCCAGCCACACGTCAGTGCAGTCCAGCCACCGTCAACGCGGATGGGGAGCCGGCCGCCGGAGGAGGTAGACGCCCGCGACCGACACCAGTACGGCCATGCACGCGATGAACACCAGCCCGGCGCCCTCCAGGCCGATGGGACCCACCAGTACGCCCACTCCGATCACCGGCACCGAGATGCCCGCGTACGCGACCACGAACAGGGTGGAGATCACCGCCGCTCGCTGATGTTCGGGCGAGGCTTTGGCGACGGTGGTCAGGGCGCCGCGGAACGCGAGGCCCTGACCGGCTCCGCCGACGATCGCGCTCAGCACCACCAGGACCAACAGGTCCCAACGCAGCGCGCCCGCGAGCAGGGCGAGGCCGCCGAGGAGTGCGGCGCAGCCCAGGGGCAGGGACCGCCCCGCTCCGACCCGACCGACGGCGAGCTGCCCGGCGGTCGAGGCGAAGAAGGCGAGGGCGACGACCAGTCCGCTCACCGCATGGTTGGTGACGTCCAGGGACTCGGCGAGGAACGCGGGGCTGACGGAGGTGAACACCCCGAACAGGGCGAACCCCACGAACGCGGCGATCGCGGGTGGCGTGAACACGGGCCGGACCTGCGGGGGCAGTCCGGGCCGCTGCGGTCGTACGGTGTTCAGCGGGCGGCGTTCGCGGACGGTCTCCGGCAGCCACAGCACCACGGCGGCGGAGAGTGCCACCAGGGCGAGGTGGACGGCGAACGGCAGGTACAGCGGCCAGGGGGCGTACTGCGCGAGGAGGCCGGCGAGCAGCGGACCGCAGCCGAGTCCGCCCATGTTGGCGGCCGTGGCGACGAAGGTGGCCCGGGCGGCGCCTCCCGGCGGTGCCAGCTCCATCACGTAGGCGGTGGCGGCCCCGGTGAACAGGCCCGCGGACAGGCCCGACATCAGCCGTCCCACGTACAGCCAGCCCAGACCGGTGGCGGCCAGGAAGCAGACGGCGCTCGCCGCCGCGAAGCCGAGGCCCCACAGGAGCACGGGACGCCGGCCGACCGTGTCCGAGGCGTTGCCCGCGAGCAGCAGCACGCCCATGACCCCGAAGGCGTACACGGCGTACACGATGGTGACGGTCAGCTCGGAGAATCCGAACTTCTCCTGGTAGAGGCCGTAGAGGGGGGTCGGCAGCGTGGTGCCGGCCATGCAGACGGCGAACACCGCCCCGCTGAGCAAACACTGGCGCCACCCTCGGCGATCACCGTCCATACCGCCGACAGTAGCGTCGTGTCCGCCGCGATCCGGCCCGACGTGCCGCCGGACAAAACCGGTGGAGGCCGTGGAGCGGTACCCGCGTTCCCCGGATGCTCGTTCCTCATGGGTGAGGGGTACGGCCGTGGGGGGGGGGGGGGCGGGGGGGGGGGGGGGGGGGGGGGGGGCGCCCCCCCCCCCGGGGGGGGGGGGGCCCCCCCCGCCCCGACGGCCCGTCAGGGGGCCGGTGCGATGCGCGCCCGGAGCCGCGGGGAGGCGTGTGCCGGGCGCCTCGTCGTCAGGAGCAGCCGGCCGGTGTCGCCTGTGACGCGTCGTGGATCAGCGCGTCGTGGGCGGCCTTCAGCCGGGCCACGTCGGGCTTGACCACCGTGCGGTCGTAGGTGATCAGGCCGTTCAGTTCTCCTTCCACGTCCGAGATCTGGGTGTAGACGGCGCCGTTGCCGCCCTTGCAGGCGAGCTGATGCACTTCGGCGAGGCGGGCCAGGTAGTCGTCGGTGTAGGCCGAGGGGTCGACGTCGACGTAGGACTGCTGCACGGACCAGGCGTGTCCGGGCACCGCGAGTCCGAGCCCGCCGTACTCGCCGCTGACCAGGGCCCGTTTTCCGTCCGGATTCGGTGGCAGCGCGGGGCTCGGGTAGCCGTGTTCGTCGATGATGTCGCCCGTGCCGCCGTCCACGCCGAGGTTGATGCCCGACATGGAGTTGACGAGGCGCGTCGGGTCCCAGGCCTTGGCCTGGTCGGCGATGCGGGCCTCGTCGTACTGGCCCCAGCCCTCGTTGAAGGTCACCCACATGACGACCGACGGGCTGCTGATGTGCTCGTCGATCATCTGCTTCATCTCGCGCTCGTACTCGGCGCGGGACGCGGCGCTCGGGTTGACCCCGGCCGTCATGGCGGGCATGTCCTGCCAGACCATCAGGCCGAGGCGGTCGGCCCAGTAGAACCAGCGGTCGGGTTCCACCTTGATGTGCTTGCGGACCGCGTTGAAGCCCATCTCCTTGTGCATCTTCAGGTCGTACGCGAGGGCTTCGTCCGTGGGTGCGGTGTGCAGGCCGTCGGGCCAGAAGCCCTGGTCGAGGGTGGCCATCATGAAGACAGGTTTGCCGTTGAGGACGGTGCGGGGGGTTCCGTCCACCTGCTCCACGGCGATCGACCGCATGCCGAAGTAGCTGGCGACGCGGTCGGCGCCGACGCTCACCTTCAGGTCGTAGAGGAAGGGGTCGTCAGGTGACCACAGGTGCGGGTCGGTGATCTTCAGGACGAGCGGCTGCCCGGTACGGCCCTTGACGGTGGCGACCTTGCGGTGTCCGGCGTACGCGGTCGCGGTGACCGGCACTCCGTCGCGGACGCCCTTCGGTTCGAGGGTGAGCCGGCTGTTCCCGACGTCGGGTGTCAGCTTGAGGGAGTCGACGTGGTCGGAGGCCACGGGCTCCATCCACACCGTCTGCCAGATACCGGAGGACGGGGTGTACCAGATGCCGCTGGGGTCCAGGCGCTGCTTGCCGACCGGCGGGTTCTCGCCGCCCTGCGCGTCGGTCGGGTCGTAGACGCCGACGATCAGTTCCTGGGTGCGGCCGGGCTTCAGCGCGGCGGTGATGTCGGCGCTGAACTTGTCGTAGCCGCCCTGGTGTTCGGCGACCTTGGTGCCGTTGACGTAGACCTCGGCCCGCCAGTCGACGGCGCCGAAGTTGAGCTGGAGGCGCTTGCCGGAGCCGACCTTCCAGCCGGAGGGCACCGTGAAGGTGCGGCGGTACCACATGCGGTCCTCGTGCCGTTCGATGCCGGAGAGCTGGGACTCCACCGGATAGGGCACGCGGATCTTCTCGGCGAGCTGCTTGCCGACCGGGGGCTGTTCGCCGGCCTTGGCGGAGGCGAACTGCCAGGAGCCGTTCAGATCACGCCAGTCGGCCCGGGTGAGCTGGGGCCGGGGGTACTCGGTGCGGGCCTTGCCGGCGTCGACGTCGTCGGCCCACTTCGTCCGCAGCTCGTGGGTGGAGTGGTTGGGTCCGCTGCTCCAGAAGGCGCTGACAACGTTGCCGTTCGTCCCGGAGAGGCCGCCCTTGCCGTCGTAGCGCAGGTCGGCGGTGCCCTTGGCCGTACCGGTCTTGTTGCCGACGACGGGTTCCTTCAGGCCGACGATCAGGGACTTGGGGTCGGCGGGGTCCAATGTGGCTGTGGTCAATGGCCACTTGGCGCCACCGATGACGGCTTCGACGTGGTCGGTCAGGCCCGCCGGGGGTGCGGTCAGCGGCTGGGCGAAGTCGAGGCGCAGGCTGCGGCCGTCGCCCTGGACCGTGGTCGCGATGGCGCCGTCGTAGGCGTATCCGTCGGGCAGCCGGAGTGCCGACCGCGGGACGGCCGTCTTGGTGCCGCCCGGCGGGGTCCAGCGCAGATGGAGGTTGGAGCCGCCGAAGTGCTCGAAGTACTCGACCTTGATGTCGTACGCCTGTCCGGCGGTCAGGTCGATGGGCTGTGCGGTCTGTTCGCGGTCCCAGTCGTCGACCCAGTGGTCGATGGCGAGGTGTCCGTCGATCCACAGCCTGAAGCCGTTGTCCCCGATGATCGAGAACGTGTGCGGGCCGGTCTTCTCGGGGACGATGCGGCCGGTCCAGCGGACGTTCACGTCGTCCGACCGCCCGGTGGCGAAGGCGAGTCGGGGCTCCAGGTTGTCGAAGTCGAGATTGGTGTCCAGTCCAGTGGCTTTGAGCTCGTGGAAGTCGAAGGCGCCGGGGGCGGACTGCGTGTAGTACTCGCCCTTCAGGCCGTGGACTTCCACGGGGTCGTCGGCCGCGGTGGCGGCCGGGGCCGCGGTGAGTCCCGCGAGGCCGAGAACCGCGGCGAGTAAGAGTGCCATGTGGGTTCGGAGTCTGCTGTTGCGCACGGATCCTCCTTGGCTGAGGAAGGGTGGCGGCTCGTTGCTTCAGTCTGTACAACGTTGGAAGTAGCGGGAGTGGGCATCACAGCACGGGTCCCGATCTCTGTCCAGGGTCATGACAAATGCCCAGGTGACAGAGGCGCACATCGATGAAGAGGAGATCCCTTGCGGGTCAGCCTGAAAGACGTCGCGGAGCACGCCGGCGTCTCGATCAAGACGGTTTCGAACGTCGTGAACAACTATCCGCACGTCACTCCGGCCATGCGGGCCCGGGTCCAGGAGGCCATCGACGAGCTGGGCTACCGGCCGAACCTCACGGCACGCCACCTGCGCAAAGGACGCACGGGCATCATCGCCCTCGCCGTCCCCGAGCTGGGCAACCCGTACTTCGCGGAGCTGGCGGGAGCCGTCATCGACGCGGCCGCCGAGCACGAGTTCACCGTCCTGCTGGACCACACCCGCGGCGACCGGGAGCAGGAAGTGCTGGTGAGCCAGGGTTTCCGGGCCAATGTCATCGACGGTCTGATCCTCAGCCCGCTGGAGCTCGAGGACGAGGACCTGCGCTCCCGGACCGACGACGTACCGCTCGTGCTGCTCGGTGAGCGGCAGTACGAACTGCCCTACGACCACATCGCGATCGACAACGTGTCGGCCGCGCGCAGTGCGGTACGCCATCTGCTGAGCCGCGGACGCTCGCGGATCGCCTACCTGGGGGCCCGCACGGATTCGGCCAACCGGCCCGCGCATCTGCGACTGGCGGGCTGGCGCGCGGAGTTGACGGAGGCCGGGGTGCCGGCGCCCGACGAACTCGTGGTTCCGGTCGGTGGCTGGGACCGCGACGAGGGTGCGCGGGCGATGGCCTGGCTGCTGGACTCCGGGGTGCGTCCGGACGCCGTCTTCGCGTACAACGACCTGGTCGCGATCGGTGCGATGCGGGTGCTGCACGAACGGGGTCTGCGGGTGCCGTGGGACGTGGCGGTGGTGGGTTTCGACGACATCGAGGAGGGGCGGTTCGGGGCGGTCACCCTGACGACGATCTCGCCGGACAAGCAGGCCATCGCGCGGATGGCGGTGGCCTCCCTGCTGCGCAGTCTGTCGGGCCGGACCGAACCCGGCGGACGTGAACTGACCGCCGATTTCAGGCTGGTCGAGCGCGAGAGCACGCTGGGGCGACGCTGACGGGATTTCGGACGGAGGGCTTTACAGGCTTCTTCCAACGATGTAAAAACCTCCCCGGAACGACGAGTACACCGAGTTGACCGCAAGAGCCGATCTTCCCCGGGAGCGCTCTCAGCGCCGGGGCCGCGCCGTTTGGGGACTCCATGAAGCCGCTCGCACCACGTCACCGCACCTCCGCCAGGACCCTCCTCGCCACCGGCCTCATCACGAGCCTCGCGCTCGTCTCCGGATGCGCGAAGTCCGAGGACGACAGCACAGGCAAGGACAAAAGTTCCGCCGGGCAGAGCGACCAGGGCCAGGTCGTCGCCTCACCGTCCACGGGCTCGGGACCGACCTGCGCCATCGACGCCTACGGGGCCAAGAAGATCGACCTGAAGTCGGCCACCGTCGGCTTCTCCCAGTCCGAGAAGGAGGCCAACCCCTTCCGGATCGCCGAGACCGCGTCGATCAAGGCCGAGGCGGACAAGCTGGGCGTGAAACTGCTGACGTCCAACGCCCAGTCGCAGTTCTCCAAGCAGATCAGCGATGTCCAGGACCTCATCGCCAAGGGCGCCGACCTCCTCGTGATCGCGCCGCTCAACTCCGACGGCTGGGAACCGGTCCTGCGCTCGGCGTCCGCCAAGCACATCCCGATCATCACCATCGACCGCAAGATCAACGCCACCGCCTGCAAGGACTATGTGAGCTTCATCGGCTCCGACTTCGTGGAGCAGGGCAAGCGGGCCGCGGACCAGATGATCGAATCGACGGGCGGCAAGGGCGAGATCGCCATCCTGCTCGGCGCCGCGGGCAACAACGTGACCACGGAACGCACCCAGGGCTTCGAGGACCGCATCAAGGAGAAGGCGCCCGGTCTCAAGATCGTCTTCAAGCAGACCGGTGAATTCGCCCGGGAGAAGGGCCAGTCGGTCACCGAGAACCTCATCCAGTCCAAGCCCGGCATCACCGGGATCTACGCCGAGAACGACGAGATGGGCCTCGGCGCGGTGAACGCCCTCAAGGGGGCCGGCAAGCAGCCCGGCGCGGTGAAGATCGTGACGATCGACGGCACCCGCAACGCCGTCCAGGGCATCGTCGACGGCTGGATCGACGGCGTCATCGAGTCCAACCCGCGCTTCGGGCCGCTCGCCTTCCAGACCCTGGACAGCTTCACCAAGGGCGAGAAGGTCTCCCAGGACATCGTCATCCAGGACAGCGCGTACACCAAGGACAACGCCAAGACCGACCTGGGCAAGGCCTTCTGACATGTTGTCAGTGACCGGCCTGTCGAAGACCTTCCCCGGCGTGAAGGCCCTGTCCCTCGTGGACTTCACGGCCCGCGCCGGGGAGGTGCACGCCCTCATCGGTGAGAACGGCGCGGGCAAGTCGACGCTCATCAAGGTGCTCACCGGCGTCTACCAGGCCGACGAGGGCGAGGTGACGTACGACGGTGCCCCGGTCCGCTTCGCCACCCCGCTCCAGGCGCAGCACGCGGGAATCTCCACCATCTACCAGGAGGTCAACCTGGTCCCGCTGATGAGCGTGGCCCGCAACCTCTTCCTCGGCCGCGAACCCCGCGGCCGCCTCGGCCTGATCGACTTCCGGAGCATGCACCGGCAGGCCGAGGAGGCACTGCGCGACCTGGGCCTGCGCGTCGACGTACGCCGGCCACTGCGTGAACTGGGCGTCGGCGCACAGCAGATGGTGGCCCTCGCCCGAGCCGTCTCGGTCGACGCCCGTGTGGTCGTCATGGACGAACCGACCTCCTCGCTCGAACCACGCGAGGTGCGGACCCTGTTCGGCGTGATCCGGATGCTGCGCGAGCGGGGCATCGCGGTGATCTACGTCAGCCACCGGCTCGACGAGTTGTACGAGATCTGCGACGCGGTCACCGTGCTGCGCGACGGCAAGGTCGTCCACACGGGCCGGATCGCCGAACTCGACCGGCTCAGGCTCGTGGCGCTGATGCTGGGGCGGGAGATCGCGGACGTACGGCAGGAGGGCCTGACCAAGTTCGCGGGCGGCCACGAGACCGACTCCGAACCCGTCCTGGAGGCAAGGGAACTGACCGTACGTCACCGTCTGCACAACGTGTCCGTCTCCGTGCGGCCCGGGGAGGTGGTGGGACTCGGCGGGCTGCTCGGTTCGGGGCGCACCGAGACCGCCAAGGCCATCGCGGGCGCGCTCCCCACCGACTCCGGGCGGGTCGTGGTGGCGGGTGTGCGCGTACGGACGGGATCGACGCCCGCCGCGATCCGGGCCGGCATCAGCCTGCTGCCCGAGGACCGCAAGGCCGAGGGGATCGTGCCGGGCCTCTCGGTCCGCGAGAACATCGCGCTCGCCGCGCTGCCGGGTCTCTCCCGCTTCGGTCTGGTCGACGAGGCACGCATCGACCGGATCGTGGAGACGTTCATGAAGCGGCTGCGGATCAAGGCCGCGAGCCCCCATCAGAAGGTGGGCGAACTGTCCGGCGGCAACCAGCAGAAGGTGCTGCTGGCCCGCTGGCTGGCCATGCAGCCCAAGGTCCTGCTGCTCGACGAGCCGACCCGGGGCATCGACGTCGGCGCCAAGGCGGAGGTGCAGAAACTGATCGACGAACTGGCCGGCGACGGGCTGGGCGTCCTGCTCATCTCCTCCGACCCCGAGGAACTGATCGAGGGCAGCGACCGGGTGATCGTCCTCAAGGACGGCGCGGTCGTGGAGGAACTGACGGGCGACGCCGTCACCGAGGACCGGCTGATGCGCGCCATCGCCACCGCACCCGCCGCCCCCGCGGTCACGGCCGCGGCCACCGACAAGGGCACCGGACCGGGAGGCCACGATGACTGACCTGACCCTCGGCCGGATCACCGCCGACCGCGACCGTCTGCTGGCCCTGCTCCAGGAGTACGGCGTCTACCTGGGCGTCGTGGTCCTCTTCCTCGTGAACACCGTCCTCACCCCGCACTTCCTGTCCACGGAGAACTTCCGCACCCAGGCCGTGCAGGTCGCGCCGGTCCTCATCGTGGCGCTCGGCATGGCGCTGGCGATCGGCAGCGAGGGTGTCGACCTGGCGGTGGGCTCGGTGATGGCCCTGTCCACCTCGCTCCTGTCCCTCTATCTCGGCTACGGCCCCGGGATGGCCGTCCTGATCGCGCTGGTCGGCGGCGCCGTGATCGGGGTCGCGAACGGATCGCTCATCGCGTTCGTCGGTGTCCAGCCGATCGTGGCGACACTCGCCCTGATGGTCGCCGGGCGCGGGCTGGCCCTGGTGCTCCTCCCCCAGCTCAAGGACGTCCACGACCCGGCCATGGCGCGACTCGGCTCCGGCGACGTCCTGGGCGTCCCGTACGTCGTCCTGATCGCCGCGGCCCTCGCCCTGCTCGTCGGCTTCGTCGTACGCCGTACGACCTTCGGCCGCAGCCTCCTCGCCATCGGGGACAGCCGCCCCGCGGCCCGCCTCGCCGGACTGCCGGTGCGCCGCGTCCTCGTCCTCGTGTACGTGTGCTCGGGCGTCCTCGCGGCCGTCGCGGGCGTCCTGGCCACCGCCCGCCTCACCGCGAGCGACCCGTCCTCGCTCGGCAACCTGATGGAACTGTCCGCCATCACCGCGGTCGTGGTCGGCGGTACACCGCTGAGCGGTGGCCGTATCCGGATCGGCGGCACGGTCGCCGGCGCCGTCCTCATCCAGTTGCTCACCACCACGCTCATCAAGCACGATCTGCCGCCGTCGTGGACCCAGATCGCCCAGGCCGTGGTGATCGTCCTCGCCGTCTACGCGGCCCGGGAACGAGGAAAGCGATGACGACCGACGTGGACATTCCGGTGCGCGCGAAGAACACGGCCGAGGAGGAACCGACCGGCGCCGGCCGCTCCGAACGGCTCAGCGCCCTCGCCCAGCAGCACGGCGCGCTCGTCACGCTGATCATCGCGATGACCGCGGCGTCCCTCAGTTTCGACACCTTCCTGACCGGCGACAACCTGGAGAACATGGCGCTCTCCTCGGCGTTCCTCGCCGTGGTCGCGCTCGGAATGACCTTCGTCATCATCACCGGCGGCATCGATCTGTCGGTGGGCTCTCTGTTCGCGCTCGGGGGCGTGCTCGCGGCCTGGGGATCCCGGTACGGAGCGGTCGTCGCGCTGCTGCTGCCCCTGGCCGTCTGCGGACTGATCGGCCTCGTCAACGGACTGCTGATCGCCCGTTCGCGCCTCGCCCCGTTCATCGTCACGCTGGCCTCGATGCTGGGAGCCCGGGGCATTCTGCTCTCCGTCACCGACGAGGGCTCGAAGACGTATCTCGTGGGCAAGGGGTCGTTCTTCGCGGAGCTCGGACAAGGCTCGCTGCTCGGCGTCGGCGTGCCCGTGTGGATCACCGTCGCGCTGTTCGTCCTCGGCGCGGTGGTCCTGCGGCGCACCCGGTTCGGGCAGTACGTGTACGCCGTCGGAGGGAACGAGGACGCGGCGGCGCTGATGGGCGCCCCCGTGGCCCGTACGAAGATCTCCGTCTACACGCTGTCCGGGTTGTGCGCGGGACTCGCCGGAGCGCTCAACGCGGCCTGGCTCGCGTCGGGCGTCACGATCCTCGGCTCGGGCATGGAGCTGGAGGCGATCTCCGCGGTCGTCATCGGCGGCACCCTGCTCACCGGCGGGTTCGGGTTCATCAGCGGCTCACTCGTGGGAGTGCTGCTCCTGAAGGTCATTCAGAACGTCATCAACCAGATCGGCTCCCTGGACTCCGCCTACCAACAGGTCGTCAGCGGTGCCTTCCTCGCGGTCGTCGTCATCGCGCAGACCTGGCTCGGACGCAGACGCCGGGTGCTGTGAGGGCCGCACCGGCCGGTGGGGAAACAGAGGACCCGCACCGGTCGGTGCGGGTCCTCTGCGGTGATGCCGTACCGCGGGTTCGTGCCTCATCGGGTCCGGCCGGACCCGGACTACAGCCGGTCATCTCCACGTAATGACCGGATGGCACCCGCGTACACCCCGGGTGGGTGTGCCTGCGGTCGCCGTTCAGTGACCGAGGAGGTGGCCCAGCCCCTGACCCTGCTGGCCCTGACGCGGACCCTGCTGACCCTGCTGCCCCTGCTGGCCCTGCTGACCCTGCTGACCCTGGCGCGGACCCTGCTGACCCTGCTGGCCCTGGCGCGGACCCTGCTGACCCTGCTGCCCCTGACGCGGACCCTGCTGACCCTGCTGGCCCTGGCGCGGACCCTGCTGACCCTGCTGCCCCTGACGCGGACCCTGCTGGCCCTGCACGTGGCCCCGGTGGTCGCCGTGCCCACGGTGGTCGCCGTGGCCGCGGTTGTCGCCGTGGCCGCGGTGGTCGCCGTGGCCGCGGTGGTCGTCACGGCCGTGGCCGCGGTGGTCGTCACGGCCGTGGCCGCGGTCGTAGCGCCGGTCCCAGGAGACGCTGTCGACGAAGCGGCCGCGGTCGGTCCGCAGCGTGGCCTCGTCGGAACGGTTGTCCCACACCTCGTTGCGGCGGTCCTGGAAGAGGTCACGGCTGGTGTCACGGCCGTAACCGGTGTGGACACGGACGGTGGAACGGCCGGCCAGGGTGTAGTGCCTGAAGCTGTAGCGGTTGCCGTCCTCGTCCGACAGCGTCCACCCGTTCAGGTTCACCCCGTGGCGACCGGAGTTGGTGATTTCCACCCACTCCGCGTTCAGGGAACGCGCGGAGCGGTCGTCAAAGCCCGGGGCGTCGCTCTGCACCCTGCTGATGGCGACGTGCGAGCGGTCGCGCGGGGCGGCGGCCGAGGCCGACACGGACGCCGAGCCGACCAGCGCGCCGGCCGCGATGACCGCGGCCGCCACGCGGCGGGCAGTGACAGACGTGGAAACGGACATGAATGCTCCTCAAGGTTCGAGAGCCGGCACACCCCGTGCGGGTGCCCCTCTCGGGGAACCCGCACGGTGCGACCCTGTGCGAGTCCCGGCCCGGTGGCCGAGGACTCATAAGTTGCTGCACATCTCCCCTCAGGACGGTCTACACCCGGCGCCTGTTACGAATTGCGGACATTTCAGTTACAGGCGTCTGTATATGGCCTTTAACTACGGAAAGCTGAAAAGTGATGGACTGCTATCACCAACTCCCTTACACAGAAAACAACTAGGGCGTATCGGGTCATGTCGTCCGTCAGTACAGGCCACCCCCAGGTCACCCGAAAGTGAGTAACACCCCTCCGGTCCGATCCGGGCACGGAGCCACGTGTCGCATCCCCGCGGCACGACACACCGGCCCGGCGCGAAGGCGTTCCCGGTGTGCCTTGGCACTCCTCCACGGGGGACCGGCCTTCGCCGCGCGCGAGACCCCCCTCGCGATCAGTCCTCCAGACGGACCGGCATCAGCATGGAGAACGTGTGCTCGTCGTCGGGCCGCCGGATCGCGATCGGCGTGGTGGGGGCGCCGATCTCCAGGGTCAGCCGGTCGCGTGCCGCCGCGTCGAGCGCGTTCAGCAGGTACTCACGGTTGACGGCGACGTGGTTCCCGTCGTTCCAGCGGTCTTCGCCGACGGTCACCGCTCCGTCGCCCGTCACCTTGAGCAGGGTGAGGTCGGCGGGGGTCCCGCCCGGTCCGCTCGCCTCGCTCGTCACGACGGGACCGGTCTCCACCGCTTCGCGGAAGGTCCCGGTATCGACCACGGCCCGCCGGCCGTCCGGCGCTCGGACGAGACGGCGATAGTCGGGGAAGTCGTGGTCGAGGCAAGGGCCGGCCGTCTGCCCGTCTCCGCTCTCCAGCGTCACACGGTCACCGTCGACGGCGAGCCGGACCGGCTCCTCGCCGCTCAGCAAGGCCCGCATCGCGTCCACGAGCGGGGTCGGAACGATGACCTGCGCACGGGCGTCGGCGTGGCCGCTGGTGCCCGTCCGCGCGACGGCCATCCGGTAGCGGTCCGTGGCCACGACGTCGAGCGTCTCGCCCTCGATGTCGAACAGGACACCGGCGAGCATCGGCAGCTCCGGGTCCCGGCCCGCGGCGAAGCGGACGGCGTCCAGGGCGCCGGCGAGTTCGGGCGCGGCGACGGACAGACGGACGACGGCTGTACGGGGCGGTGTCATGGGTTTCTCCCTGCTTTCGAGAAGTGCTCGGAGCGTGGAGAACTCGTCGCGGGCATCGGCCAGACCCGTCTCGAGGCGGCGCACATGCGCCTGGAGCAGCTTGCGTACCAGACCGGTGTCCGCGCTGGACCAGCCCGCCAGCACCAGACGGATGTCCGCCAACGGCATGGCGGCCCGGCGCAACCGGGCCAGCAACCGTGCCTCGTCCAACTGCCCTGGGCCGTACCAGCGGTAGCCGCTCACCGGATCCACCCAGGCGGGGACCAGCACACCGCCACGGTCGTAGAACCGCAGGGCGCTCGCGCTCAGTCCGCTGTCCCGGGCCATCTCGCCAATGCTGCGCATCTCGCTCTCCACACCCACGACCCTGCGCCCTCGACCATGTCGAGGGTCAACCCCGTTCATGCCCGGTTGCCCCGGCCGGGTCCGGGATGAGGTCAGGCCGGACAGTCGGCCAGGGTCCTGGCCGTGCCCCAACGGATCATCAGATGGCCGGAGCCGCCTCTCGCCGCCACCGCGTAACGGGAGTACGGCCACGCGTCGCCCGCGCTGTCCCGCTGCCGCACCAGAGCCCGGCACGCCTCGCCCGCCGCCATGTCCGCCCAGGCCGCGGTCTGCCGCTGATTCCAGGTTCCGTAGTCCGACCACACATACATCGCCGAGCGACTCGGATCGAAGCCCATCTTGAGCTCCGCGTTGCCAAGCACACGATCCGTACCGAGCGCCGTACGCATCCCGTTGGTCCGCTTGATGATCCTCCGGGTGGCGCGGTCCGCGACGCGGACCTCGTCGCGGTCGGTGCTGGGAATCATGGCCTGGCCGAGGCCCTGTTCGTCCGGCTCCCAGCCCGGCCCGGCGCCGACGGGGCTCAAGTCGTCGTCGGCCGACGCGCATCGGGCGTCGGTGAGGAAATCGTCGTCCCAGGTCACCGTCGGGTCATGGCCGGCCGATTCCCTCACCATGACGAAGGCGCGGTACGGCAGTTCCGGGTGCAGCCGCAGAACGGCGTCCCGCAGCGTCCGGCACATCAGCCCGGCGACCTCCGTCTCCGCGTACAGCGTTCCCGCCTCGTCGGAGGTGAGCCGGTACGAGAGGTAGACCTCGCCGCGCGACGCGTGGAACCTCACGGTGCTCGGGACGAGTTCGACGGCGTCGCCGAGTTCCCGGACGAGAACACCCTGGTCGCGCAGGACGGCACGGGCCACGTCGTGCTCGCCCGCGCCCCGTGCCGGCCTCGCCTCGGCCCAGCTCTCCGCACTCGCCGGACGGCCGCTCGTGGTCTGCTCACGCTTGTCCGTCGTGCTCGCCCTGGTGCTCGCCCCGGTGCTCGTCCCGGTGCTCGTCCCGGACGGCCGCGGGATGTCGGCCGGGGAGGAGGCGGGCACCGGGGAAACGGGGGCGGAGGCGACGGGAGCGGAGGAAGCGGGGACGGAGGAGGCGTTCGAGGTCGCGTGGCGGGCGCCCTCCGGCTTGCCGGGCATCAGGGCGACCACTCCGCCCGCCAGGCCCCCGATGACCGCCGCCGCGACGACGAGCATGCCCGCCCATGGCCTTCGTCCGCGCCTCGCCGGACGTGGCCACGCCGGATCGTCCGCGGGAGGCATGTCCCAGACCGCGGTGATCATGTCCTCCGCCCGCGTGAACAGCGTGTCGGCCCGCATCGCCTGGATGAGCTGCGCGGCCAGGAGTTCGAAGCACTCCTCGGCGGCGTCGGCGGCCGAGGGACGCTCCCCCGGTTCCTTGGCCAGTGCCCGTCGCACGATCTCGCGCAGGGGCGTGGGGACACCGCCCAGGTCGGGTTCACCCGACATCACGCGGAACGCGACCACGTCGGGCGCGCCCGTCCCGAACGGGGACTTCCCGGTGGCCGCGTAGGCCACCAGCGCTCCCCAGGCGAACACGTCGCTCTCGGAGCCCGCGGCTCCCGTCCGGTACTGCTCGGGACCGATCCAGCCCGGGGTGCCGGTCGTGGCTCCGGGACGGGTGACTCGGGTGTCGTCGTCGGCGTGCGCGATGCCGAAGTCCAGGACGCGGGGACCGGAGGGCGTGAGGATGACGTTCTGCGGTTTCACATCGCGGTGCACCACGCCGACGGCGTGGACGGCGGCCAACGCCTGTGCGGTGGCTGCCGCGAAGGCGTACAGACTGGGGCCGGTGACCCGTCCTTTCGCGAGCACATGCTCGTTCAGCGTGGGCCCGGCGACGTACTCGGTGGCGAGCCACGGCTGTGCGGCGTTCGCGTCGGCGGTGAGCAGCGGGACCAGGTACGGGCCGGTGACACGGGAGGACATGTCGACCTCGCGCCTGAAACGTGCCCTGAATTCCGGATCTTGGGCCTGCGAGGGCTGAATCACCTTCACCGCCACACGCGTTCCGTCGGAGGCCACTCCAGCGTGGACGGTACCCATGCCACCGGCACCGAGACGACCGACGATCCGGTACGGACCTATTCGGGAGGGATCGCCGGCCTGAGCCGGCTGGACTCTTCCGGAGGATCCGGATTCGCTCACTGATGGTTCCTTCGTGCGGGACTGAACAGGTGCGCAGGCGGAGATGTGACGGGTGGTCGGGGGCGGGTCGGGGGCGGGCCCGCGTCCCAGCAGGTTGCCCCGACATGCCTTCCGGGTGACTTCCCGTCCGGATGTTATGCGCTCACCCGCCTCCTGGGTAGAGAAACCCCTGATCAGACGGCGCGCTCCCGACCGCCGGGTGACGAGACGCATGCGGACGGTGGCGCGGGCCCGGACACCGGCCGCCCGCCCGTGAACGTCGATCCCTTCAACTGCCTTACGAAGAAACCCTGTTGATGCTGTCGCCCCCCGGGGTTCCGGTCCGCGCGGATCGGATCCGCCGGACGGCCGAGGCGAGGCCGAAAGCCGGCCTCGGACGAAGGCGGAAGGCAGCCTCGGGCGAAGGCGGAAGCCGGCTTCGAACCGTCCGCCGGCCGCCGTGAGCCGAACCGGCGGCCGGCTCGCCTGAAGCCGCCGGCGATCACCCCGGAGAAGCGCCCGGGGTCGGTCGAGCCGGCTGCCGGTCGTCCCGGGTCTTTGAGGACGCGGCCGCGTCGACAGGCCGGCTCCGCGGCGAGATCCTGGCTCCGGATCCGGGCGGTGGAGTCCCGGCTCCGCCGCGTCGCGGCGAACCGGTCGGCGCCCGGACGCCGTCCGGTGAGCGTCACCTCACCGCCGAGGTCGGCGGCGAGCCACCGCACCTCGCCGCCGGCGCTCGCCCGACCTGCTCGGGCGGACCGCCGACCGGGTCCCGCCCCCGCGTGGATCCGGGCCCGTGGCGGTGACGCTGCCCGCGCCTCCCACCCGGTCCCGGTCGACAATGGGCGTACGGCGGGGACGGACCCGGGGAGGCGCCGGGGAAGGAACGTCCATGCCCAAGCGGCCCTCCTCCCCCGCTCGCGTACGGGCCGCGCGGCAGTCCGCACGGGTCACGGTCGCGTCCGCAGCGGGCTTCTACTCGGCCCTCTACGTGCTGGACCAGCCGGTCGTCGCCGTCTACGCCCTGTTCGCGCCGATCGCGCTCGGCATCCTCTCCCCGATCCCGGGCGGTGGCCGGGACCGGGCGCGGACCATGCTGTTCGTGCTGCCGCCGGCCGTGGCGCTGACGGCCCTCGGCACCGCTCTCGCCGTGACGACGGCATCCGCCGTCGCGGGGATGCTGGTGCTCGGCTTCGCCCTCTCCTTCGCCTCCGCGTACGGTCCGGCCGCGGCGGGCGCGGTCCCCGGGCTGCTGCTCTTCTACGTCCTCGCGTGCTTCCCGCCCTACGCGCCGGACACCCTCCCGCAGCGCCTCGGCGGCCTGCTGGCCGGTGTCGCCCTGCTGGTCCTGTGCGAGCTGCTGCTCCTGCCCGCGCCGTCCGTCCAGCCGTATCGGGCACGGATCGCCGCCGCCCTCGATCTCGCGGCCGCTTCGGCGCTCGCGTCCGCCCAGGGCCACCGCCGCTCTCCCGGGCGGGCCCGGCGTCTGCGCGAGGAAGGCCTGGCGCTGCGACTGTCCAAGGCACCACCGGGCTCACGTCCGACGGGGGCGGGCCGCACCGACCGCGGGCTGGCGCAGGCCGGAGCCGCGACGCGGCGGGTCCTGGACCAGCTCGCCCGGATGGCCGAGCGGCCGGACTCCGCCACGGCCGCCGATCCGTCCTCCGAGGAACTGCTGCGCGGTGTCGCGGCCGGCTGCACCGCGACGGCGGACGCTCTGCGCGGTGCCCGCGCCGTCCCGGGGCCCGAGGCCCTGGAAGAGATGGTCGCCGGCTTCGTCGCCGTCCGCGGACGTCCGTCCGGAAGCGGGCTCGACACGGATGCCAGGGCATCACAGCGGCTGCTGGAGTGCCGGTCCGACCTGCTGGTCATGGCCGCCTCGGCCCTGACCGTCCAGGCGGCGGTGGCCGTGGCGATCGGCGGGCGCCGCGACGCGGCCGGGCTGCCGCCCGAACAGTTCTGGTACGCGGGGCCCTCCACGGCGCGGCTCCTGGCGCTGCGTCTGACCGGCAATCTCACGCTGCGCTCGGTCCTGTTCCAGAACGCCGTACGCACGGCCCTGGGCCTCGGCGCCGCCCGTCTGGTGGCCGGGGCCCTGGACCTCTCGCACGGTTTCTGGGTGCTGCTGGCCGTGCTGACGCTGGGGCGCACGACCGCGGGAGCGACCTGGTCCACGGTGCGCTCGGCGGCGGTCGGCACGCTGGTGGGCGCGCTGGCCGCCGGGGTACTGATCTTCGAGGCCGGCGGCACCGTCGAGGTGTACGCCGCCGTGCTGGTGCCGGCCATGTTCGTGGCGTTCTCGGTGGGGCCGATCGCGGGACCGGCCTGGGCGCAGGGTCTGTTCACCCTGGTCGTCGCCGCCGCGTTCAGCCAGCTCGCCCCGGCCGACTGGCGGCTGGCGGGGACACGGCTGCTCGACGTCCTGGCGGGCTGCACGATCGGGCTGGTGTGCGGCGTGGTCGCCTGGCCCGCGGGAGCCCACGCCGAGGTCCGGCGCGGGGTCGCGGACGTGCTGCGTTCCGCGGGGCCCCTGGTGCGGGTCACCGTGTCCGCCGTGGTCCGCGCGTCCGGCACACCCGAGGTTTCCGGGACCTCCGGCGATCCGCGGCCTCGGCACGGCGGCACCGATGAGGCGCTCCGGCTGACCCGGCACCGGCTCCGCATCGCCGAGGGCGCCTACGCGCAGTACCGGACCGAGGGCGGCGCGGACGCCGTGGACAGCGGACCGGACTGGCACCTGGCGCTCAACTGCGTCTCCCACGCGGTGATCGGATCCCATTGGCTGCCCCGGCAGACGTACGGCCCGGCGCCGCCCGAAGCGGTCCGGTGGGCGCGGGAGTCCGCGGGGCGACTGGCCTCGGCGATGGACAGGGCGGCCGCCTTCCCGCCCGGTGGTGTCCGGGCGGCGCCGCTGCCCCTTCCGCACGAGGTCGTCTCCGCCGCCCCGGCGCCCGTCCTGCCCGCACTGGTCGACATCGACACCTGGCTGCGGACTCTCGCGGCGGAGCTGACGGCGATCGGCGGGAGCCGTCCGGACGAGCCGCCGCCTCCGGTCCGAGGCGACGGAACGCGACCGGAGGCGGCGGCCCGCGACGCCACGGCCGGCACGGGAGGGTGACGGCGCCGGAAGCTGAAAGTGACCACGGCCGGAACGGCGACCCGGGACGGCGACCCTTTCGGCAGGGGGACGGCGACCCTTTCGGGACCGTTCCCCTGCCGGGACCGTGCCCCTTCCTGGAGGGGGTGGCACCCCTTCCGGGAAGAGATGGTGATCCTTCCCGGAGGGTTCCTCAGGGGTTGCGTCCGATGAAGGCGAGCAGGCGGGTCTGTACGTCGGCGGTCTCCGGGACCTCCACCCGCGGCCCGTACTGCCCGCTCCCGCGCAGCACGTCGTCGAGCGGCAGCATGCCGTCGAGCAGCCGGGCGCATCTGCCGGGGTCGAGGTGCTCGTCCTGGCCGCTGGCGCGTGCCAGGTCCCAGGTGTGCATGAAGACGTCGGCGGTGTAGAAGCGGTCGACCGCCTGATCCAGCGGGACCTCGCCGATGTGCGGGTTCGACAGCGTCCGGTGCGCCGTGGCCGGATCGTCGAGGAGTGCCTGCACTCCGTCGCTGTGCACCGTCCAGGCCTTCACCGGGTCGTCGTCCACCGGCGGCCCCTTCGGCAGTTCGACCCCGGCGCCCGCCTTCAGGAAGTCGGGGAACCACTCGACCAGGTGACGCACCACGTCCCGCGCGACCCAGCCGTCGCACGGCGCGGGGTTCTCCCATGCCCCGGGGCGCACTGCGCGCACCCGTTCCGTGAAGACCCCGGCGACAGTGCGGTGCTCGTCGGCTGCGCTCGTCATGATCTCAAGCCTTCCGTCTCGGTTCTTGTTCAGGCGTTCCCGCTCCGGCGCCGCCGAGCAGTTCGTCGAGGCGCTCATGGCCCTCGCGGACACCGCCTCGCATACCGCTTCTGATCATCGCGTCGCGGGACTCGATGGACGCCATGAGCGAGGTGGTGGTGACCCGGGTCCGGCCGCCGAGGTCCTCGAAGAGGGTGGTCTCCAGGCTGACGCCGTCCGGGAAGCCGTCGTAGGCGAAGGTCTGCACGATGCGCTCGGCACGGCGCACCTCGTGGAACACGCCGCGGAAGCCGTACTCGGTCCCGTCCTCCTCGCGATGCACGTAGCGGTACGAGCCACCGGTGCGCGCCTCGTACACGTCGATCCGCATGGTCAGCCGACGCGGGCCGAGCCACTGCACGACGAGTTCGGGATCGGTGTACGCCCTGAACACACGTTCCGCGGGGGCGTCGAACTCCCGGGTGATGAGGATGGTGGGCAGGGCCGGGTCGGCCACGATCCGCGTCTCGTGCCGGTCGCTCCGGTTCGCGGTGCTCATGATGCCTCCTCGTTGCCGGAGGTCTCTTCCCCCGGCTGGTCGCCCATCCGTTCGAGGACGGCGTCGAGCCGGCGGAAACGGTCGTCCGCCTCGCGGCGGTAGCGTTCGATCCATCGCGTCATCAGGTCGAACACCTCGCCTTCGAGATGACAGGGGCGGCGCTGGGCGTCTCTGCTGCGGCTGACCAGACCGGCGTCCTCCAGCACCCGGATGTGCTTGGACACGGCCTGCACCGTCACGTCGTAGGGCTCGGCCAGTTCGTTGACCGTGGCGTCCCCCGCGGCCAGCCGGGCCACGATGTCGCGCCGGGTCGGGTCGGCCAGGGCCGAGAACACCCGGGACAGCCGTTCGTCGGACACCTCTCACCTCACGTAATCAACCAGTTGGTTGAATAACCTTATGCCCGGTTCCCGCCTTGGTCAACCAACTGGTTGGGTACGCCGCGACGGGTCGGGGCGGTGCTGCGCGGCCGTCGGCCCTGACGCGCCCACGAGCCGGACCCTCGCGATCGCCGACGGCGCTCCGCCCTTGGGTCAGTCCTTCGCGGGCGCCGGCTCCACGACCGTGAACTCGGCGGGCCCGACCACGAGCGTGCCGTCGGTCAGCGGGCGGCAGCGGATTCCCCCGCCGTCGCGCAGCGCCCGTCGCGCGCCGGGGCCGAGCGTGGTGTCCATCCAGGCGCAGGGCCTGGCCGCGCCGCGTACGGCGAGCAGGACGGGCCCGGTGCCGCAGTCCAGGGAGATCGTCGCGCCGACACAGGCGTCGATGTCCACCCCCCGGAGCAGGACGTTGCGCCGGGTCAGCCGGAGGTCCGCCTCCGTGGCCGCCCCCTGCGGAAAGCGCTCGGCCGCCATGAGGGTGATCGACGCGTTGCGATGGGCCGGATGGTTGAAGTAGCGGTCGCCGACGATCCCGAGTCCGGCGCGCACCTGGGCGCTCGTCACCAGTTCCTCGTCCGGCAGCGGGGGCACTCCGCCGCTCGGGCGGCCCTCGAACCGGTGCACGGCGGAGACCAGCAGCTGAAGGACTTCCACACGGCCCATCTCATCGAGCCTAGGTGACGTCCGTGCGGGGGCCGCGGCGTCGTACGGGCAAGGGGCCGCGGCGTCGTAGGGGCAGGGGCCGCGGCCTCGTACGGGCAAGGGCATCGAAGGGGTCGTGTGCCGGACATCCCGCTGACACGGGGACATCCCGCGTGACAGGGTCGGCGGTGATCGAAGACAACAGCGGCAAAGGGGCTTCCGTGGACACGCGAACGTGGGACACGCTGGTCGGCTCGATGAAAAGCGCCTACGTCAAGGGAGTGCGCGAGGGCGCGGTACCCCGGCCGGTCATCATGCCGCTGGTGCGGGGCGAGCTGATCGGGCTGGTCTGGGTCCGCCCGACCGAGCCCGGGGCCGACGCGCTCACCGGCATCGCGGCGTTGTCGAACATCGCCGCGGCGGCCGGCGCGGACGAGGTCGTCCTGGCCTGGGAGACCCAGGAGGTCGCCGCCGCCTGTGAGCTGCCCGTCGCCGGCCCCTCCCCGTGTCTGAACATGGTCCACGCCACCCCGGACGGGCACGTGCTGCACCAGTTCCCCTACACCGAGGAGCCCTTGTCCGCCTCCGTCGGCGCCGGGGACGCGGAGGAGTCCGCGACCGCCCTCGGCTGGGATCAGGCCCCCGCGCCACGACCCGACGGCGAACTTCCGCCGCCGGTCAAGGCCGCCGTCGCGTACGCGTTCACCCCGATGGAGCTGGACCATCCCAACCCTTTCGGCGTCACCGTCGTCCTGATGGAGGAGGACGGCTACACCGTGCGCCTGGCCGACAGTTTCGGCCACTGAGCAGGCCCGTGCGACGCGCCCGCAGCGCTCCTGAGCCCTAGGCTGATCGGGCGCGGCGAGGCCGCGCGCCCTCAGCGGGCGGTCCGTGATCGCAGCACAGGAGGAACCGTGTCCGGTCAGTTCGAGGCGACAACCGAGATCAACCGCCCCGTCGAGGAGGTCTTCGCCTACCTCGCCGCCGGCACGAACGACCCCCAGTTCAGCCCCAGGGTGCAGGCGATCACGAAGACTCCGGAGGGCCCGACGGCCGTGGGCACCGTCTTCACCAGCACCGTCAAGGACGCGGGCATGAAGACGGGCCGGAAGTTCCGCATCACCGAGTTCGAGCCGTCCCGCCGGATCCGCTGGGCCGAGGTCTCGAAGAACATCGTCATGGCGAAGGAGGGCGGCTACGACCTGGAGTCGACCGGCCCCGGGACCACCCGTGTACGGATCTTCAACGTCCTTGAGGGCCATGGCATCGGCAAACTCCTGGTGGGCTTCGCGCTGAGCGCGGCCCGCAAGGACGCGGACGCCTTCGGCCGGCGGATCAAGGCGGCCGCCGAGGCCTCCTGAGGACTACGGGAAGCCGAGGAGACGGGACCAGAGGGCCACCGGGCCCGAGGAGTACCGGGCCAGAGGAGTACCGGGCCAGAGGAGTACCGGGCTACGACGAAGCGGCACCGCTGATCCGGCGCCGCCAAGCCCCCGCCGTCGCCGCCGACCGGGGGCTCGCCGGGGCTCTCCACGAGGTCCCGTCAGTACGGTTTCCCGGCCCCGGCATCCCCCGTCGGCCCCGAACGCCGCTCGTCCGGGGCGGACCGGTGGCCCGGCGAGCGTCCCGTGGGTTCCGGCTCGGGGCGTGCCCGCAGCTCGGTGATCACGGACCAGGCGACAGACACCATCGGTACCGCCACGACGGCGCCGGTCACACCGGCGAGGATGCTCCCCGCGATGACGGAGAGGGCCACGACCACGGGGTGGAGCCGGACGGCCCAGCTCAGGACGAGCGGGTGCAGGACGTGCCCCTCCAACTGGCCGATGACGACGATCAGGGCGAGCACGACGAGCGCGACGACCGGCCCCCGGGTGGCCAGCGCGACGACCGTGGCCACGGCGAGCGCGACGGGCGAGCCCACCAGGGGGATGAACGCGGCGAAGAACTCCAGCAGCGTGAGCGGCAGCGCGAGGGGGACGCCCAGGACGTAGAGGGCGATGCCGACGAGGACGGCGTTGGTCGCGGCCACGATGATGATGCCGCGCGTGTAGCCGGCGAAGGTCCGCCAGGCCGCACGCCCGCCGCGGTCCCACGGGTCGCGCGCGCTCTCCGGCATCAGCTCCTGGAACCAGCGCCAGAACCGGTCCCCGGAACGGATGAAGAACAGGGAGCAGAACAGCGCGAGCACCAGGCCGGTGACGAACTCCACCGCGCGGCCGGCGCCGCTGAGGGCGCTGCTGATCAGTACGGAACGGTGCTCGGAGACGAAGGTGGCCACCTTGCCCTGGAGATTCGACATCACCGCGTGGCTCAGATGGAACGGTGAACCCTCCAGCCAGCGTTCGATCCGCCCCAGGCCCCCGGCGAACTCGTGGCCCAGCTTGCCGGACTCGCCCGCCACGACGCGGCCGACCAGTGCCATCACGCCGAGCACCAGCAGGACGCTTCCCAGGATGCTGACGATCACCGCCAGGGTCCTCGGCATGCGCCGCGCCAGCAGGTCGGCGAGGGGACGCAGGACCGCCGTCACGACGAGCGCGAGGAACAGGGCCACGGCGACCAGCTGGAGCCTGCCCAGGAGGGCGAACACCGTATAGGCGACCACACCGACGACGAGCAGCCGCCACGCGTAGGCCGCGGCCACCCGCAGCCCGTGACGCACCACGGCGTCCTGGTGGTCTCCGGTGCCGTGCCGCCCGTACGCACCGGCCGTACGGGCGCGCGTGACCGTCCAGACGCCACGGGAGGAACGGTTCCCCACGACATAACGCGTCCGGCGCCCGCCGCGGCCCGTGCCGGGCTCGCCAGGCCGCCGGCGAGGACGACGCGATCCGGCGTTCACCTGTGTGCCACCGTCCTCCTGTCGTCGCGCCCACCCGCCCCGCTGCCGGACGCGGACCGCCGCACGACCTCGGGGAAGCGGGCGAGCGGTCCCGGGCCGTCGATCACGCGGGCGTCCTGGCCAGCGTGGTGTCGTGCACCGCACCCCGCAACCCGAAAAACACCCGGTCCTCGGCCGCCACCGCCGCACCGACGGCGCCGTACCTCCGGAGCCGACCACGCCGTACTTCCCAGCACTTCCGGAGCCGGCGGCGGCCCGGCCGGGCACCCGTCGGCTCCGGCCGGGGCACTCCCGCCAGGACGTCATCCCTTTAATGTCATTTGCGACATCGCGCCCTATATTGGGTCTGTGATCAGGCGGCTGGACCTACTCGACACCGCTGACGACGGCATCACGGAAAGCGAGGTCTTCCGGCTCGCCCTTCAGCACTCCATCGCGGAGCTGGGCTGCGTCGGCGGGGCCGTCTACCTGCGGGGCCCCATGTCGGCCCTGCGTCTGGTGTCCTCCACCGGACTGCCGTCGTCGGTCACGCGCGCATGGGAGATCGTCGACCAGGACGGGCCCACGGCGACCGCCCGCGCGGTGCGCTCCGGTGAACACGTGTGGGTGGCCGCGCTCCCCGCCGACCTGGCCGAACCCAGCGCGCCGCTGCTGTCGCGGTCCGGCTGGTTCTCCGTACCCCTGGCCTACGAGGGCCGTGTCATCGGTGCGATCACCTGTCTCACGGGTGACAACGAGGAGCCCACGTCCGAGCAGTGGACCTTCCTCACCTCGGTGGCCGAATGGACCACGAACCGGCTGAAGAAGATGCCGGCGCCCGAGCGCCTGCGCACCGACCTCGACGCCACCCCGGTCGGCTCCTGGGAGTGGGACGTGCGCACCGGCGAGCTGAAGTGGGACCAGGTGGCCATGAAGGTCTACCAGACCGAGCCCGGCGAGTTCGTGCCCGGTGTCGAGACCTGGATGAAGGTGGTGCACCCCGACGACCTCGCGACCACGCTGGCCGCCGTCGAACGCACCATCCGCACCCACACGCCGTTCGAGGCCGAGTACCGGGTCCGGCGCGGCGACGGGGGCTACACCTGGACCCGCGCGTCCGGTCACGTCGTGCTCGACGACGAGGGCCAGGTCACGCGCGTCGTCGGCAAGGGCTGGGCGAGCGACGCCGCGCGCTCCACCCGGGACACGCTCAGCCGTGCCCTGCGGCACATGAGCGACGCCTTCCTGTCCGTGGACGACGACTGGCGGATCACCTTCGCCAACCTGGAGGCGGAACGCATTCTCGGTTCGGCCGACGAGCAGCTCTTCGGCCGGAACCTGTGGCACCTGCCCGCCCTGCGCCATGTCCCCGACCTGGAGGAGCGGTGCCGGCGCGGCGCCGCCCAGTCGACGGCAGCCGGCTTCGACATCACGCTGGCCGACACCGGACGCTGCTACGACCTGCGGATCGTCCCCGTTCCCGGCGGCCTCACGGTGTACTTCACCGACGTCACCGATCGCCGCCGCCGTGAGGCCGAGGCGGCGGCGGCGATCCGAGCCGCCGCCGAGCGCGCGAGCCGGACGGCGGAGCTGACCACACAGCTCGCGGCGGCGACCACCTCCGAGGACGTGGTGAGGGCCGTCGCCGAGCGTGTCCTGCCCCCGTTCGGCGCCCAGGGCCTGCTCGTTCTCGTCCTCGAGGACCAGAGGCTGGTGCACATCGGATCCGTCGGCTATCCGAGTTCCTTCCTTCAGCACATGCAGGGAGCGCACGGCAGGGACCTGTCGGACGCCGGTGCCGCCGGGCAGGCGATCCTGACCGGCGAACCCTGCTTCTGCTCGTCGCGCGAGGAATGGGCCACGGCCTTCCCCGACGCCGACACCCTGCCGCCGACCGACAAGGAGGCCTGGGCGTTCCTCCCCCTGACGGCCACCGGCCACACCTTCGGCGTGTGTGTCATCGCCTTCGACACCGCCCGGCACCTCACGGCCGAGGAACGCACGCTCCTCATCACCATCAGCGCCCTGGTGGCGCACGCGCTGGAGCGGGCCCGGCTCTACGAGGCCGAGCTCACCCGGTCCGAGGAACTCCAGCAGGCCCTGCTGCCCCGGGAGCTCCCCACCGTGCCCGAGGCGACCGTGACGGCGCGTTATCTGCCCGCCGGGGGGACCTCCGACGTGGGCGGGGACTGGTACGACCTGATCCCGCTGTCCGCCGGGCAGGTGGCCCTGGTCGTCGGTGACGTGATGGGCCACGGGCTGTCCGAGGCCGCGACCATGGGACGCCTGCGCACCGCGCTGCACACGCTCGCGGCCCTGGAACTGCCTCCCGACGAGATCATGGGCCACCTCAACGACATCGTGGGCGGCCTCGGCGAACACGCGTACGCGACCTGCCTGTACGCGTTGTACGACTCCACCGACGGATCGTGCGTCATGGTGCGGGCGGGCCATCCGCCGCCGCTCGTCGTCCGTCCGGACGGAAGCGCCCACTTCCCCGAGGTCGCCGTCAACCCGCCCCTCGGCGCCGCGTTCCCGCCGTTCGAGACGACGGAACTGCACCTGCCGGCGGAGAGCCTTCTGGTCCTCTACACCGACGGGCTCGTGGAGTCACCGCAGCGGGAGATCGACCAGGGCATGACCCAGCTCGCCGGTCTGCTCGGGGGTGAGGCCGGCTCTCCCGATCTGGAGGTCCTGTGCGACTCCGTGACCGCGGGGCTGCTCCCGGGCGGGCCCACGGCCGACGACGCCGCCCTGCTGATCGCGCGCCTGCACCACGTGGCCGACCGGCAGGTGGCTTCCTGGGCGCTGCCGGAGGGCCCGGAGGCCGCGGGCGAGGCCCGTCGCCACGTACGGGAGCAGCTCGCCCAATGGCACCTGGAAGACCTGGTCATGACGACGGAACTGCTGGCCAGCGAGCTCGTCGGGAACGTCATCCGGCACGCCAGCGGCCCCATCGGTCTTCGTCTGCTGTGCAGCGGAACGCTCGTCTGCGAGGTGTCCGACGCGAGTCTGACGATGCCCCGTATCCGGCGTGCCACGGACACCGACGAGGGAGGCCGCGGGCTCCAGCTCATCAACGCCCTCTGCGAGCGCTGGGGCAGCCGCTACACCCCTGAGGGCAAAGCCATCTGGACCGAGCAGACCCTTCCGGGCACGGAGGAACCGGCGGACGAGGACCGGGCGGACGATGTCGGGCCCCCCGGGTCCGCCGGCCCTGCGTCCTGAGGCGCCGGACCGCCTCGGCTCCGGACGACGGTCGGCGAGACCTCTGAACGCACCCCCTACGCACACGTGTCGCCCCCGTGGGCAGCCCATCGGCCGCGCCACGGGGGCGACTACGGATGCCGTGCGGTCAACCGCGCGCGAAGTCCAGCAGGTCGGCGTTGAACACCTCGGCGAACTTCGGCACCATGGCGAGGCCGTGGGGAGCGCCCGGGTACACCTTGTAGACCGCGTCCTTGACCAGCTTCGAGGACTTGTCCCCGGAGGCCACGATGGGAACGATCTGGTCGTCGTCGCCGTGCACGATGAGGGTGGGGACGTCGATCTTCTTGAGGTCTTCGGTGAGATCGGTCTCGGAGAACGCCTTGACGCAGTCGTAGGCGCCCTTGATGCCCACGCTCATTCCCCACAGCCAGAACTCGTCCCGTGTCCCCTGGGTGACGGTCGATCCGTCACGGTTGGCGCCGTAGAACGGGGCGCTGAGGTCCCGGTAGAACTGCGACCGGTCGGTCTCGACACCCTTGCGGATCTCGTCGAACACGTCGATCGGCAGGCCTTCGGGGTTCTCCGCCGTCTTGAGCATGAGCGGAGGGATCGCGCCGACCAGGACCGCCTTGGCCACCCGGCGGGAGCCGTGCCGGCCGATGTAGCGGGTGACCTCGCCACCGCCGGTCGAATGACCGACCAGGATGACGTCTTGGAGGTCGAGTGTCTCGATGACCGCCGCCAGGTCGTCGGCGTAGGTGTCGAGGTTGTTGCCGTCCCAGGGCTGGCCGGAGCGTCCGCCCCCGCGCCGGTCGTGGGCGATGGCCCGGAAGCCGTTGTCCGCCATCACCTTCATCTGGGCGTCCCAGGCGTCCGCGGTCAGCGGCCAGCCGTGCGAGAAGACGACCGGCTGACCCGATCCCCAGTCCTTGTAGAAGATCTGCGTGCCGTCCTCGGCGGTGGCGAAGGGCATGTGTGGTTCCTCTCCAACTGGTACGGAATTCCACGCTTCACGCGATTCGGTGCCCGCGCCGGGCTGTGAACGCCGACTGCCACGCCACGGACAAGGGGCGGACGCACGGGGGCGACGGAGGGGCCGGCAGCACAGAATGACCGGAATGGGCACGTCGTCCGCATTACTCTAGCCGAGGGACCTCCCCTCGGCGCGCCGGGCAGGCGCCGCCTCCGAGGCCGCGGAAGCACTGACCCGTCGGAGCGATCTTGCTGGTCCCGGCGCGCGCGGTTCGCCGGATTCCGTATCCTCCGGTCGCGCCCGGGCGTTGGCGCGGTGACCGAATCGATCACCGAGTCCGGAGCCGGCGTGCCCGTTCCCCGAGTACCGTCCCCGCCCCCTGGCCTGCTGGCCGCACGGGTGCAGGACCCGTATCCCTACTTCGCCTGGCTGCGCCGGCATGCGCCCGCTCACGCGGACCGCAGACCCGGCCGGCCCACCGTGTGGCAGATCTCCCGCTACGCGGACGTCCGGGCACTGCTGACCGACGGGCGGCTGAGCAAGGACCCCGGCCGGGTGCCCGGCTATGTTCCGGGGCCGGCCGGACTGAACCGGCATCTGGTCCACGCCGATCCCCCGGACCACACCCGGCTGCGGACCCTGGTGAACGCGGCGTTCGTCCCCCGTCGCATCGCCCGGCTGGAACCCTTCATCGCGGACACCGCGAACCGCCTGCTGGACGGCATCGAGCACGACACCCACGTGGATGTGATCGCGACGTTCGCGGCACCCCTCACCTTCCGGATGATCTGCGCGATCCTCGGCGTCCCCGAGGAGCTCGACGACGCGTCGACCCGGGACACGCTGATGGCCACGATCGCCCCCGATCCGGGCCGGGATCCGGCCCGGGCGGAAGCGGATCTGCACACCCTCCTCGACACCCTGATCGCCGGCAAGCGCGCCGGGGGCGAGCCCGGTGGAGTGGACCTGCTGGGCGCTCTCGTACGGGCGGGCGACACCACTGGGTCGATGAGCGAGGAAGAACTGCGCTCGACCGCCTACCTCCTGCTGCTGGTGGGCCACGACACCACCATGAACCTCATCGGCAACGGCATGCTCGCCCTGCTCCGGAACCCGGACCAGGCCACCCGGCTGACCGGACCCGGAGCGGGCCCGGAGCTTGTCGGCACGGCGGTCGAGGAGCTGCTCCGCTACGACTCCCCCGTGCGCGACGCCACCTTCCGGTGCGCCACCGCACCGATCAGCCTGCACGGTCAGCTGATCGGCGAGGGAGACATCGTCAGCCTCCTGATCGGCTCCGCCAACCGGGACGACGCCCGCTTCCCGGACGCGGACCGGCTCGATCTGGGCCGGACACCCAATGACCATCTCGCCTTCGGTCACGGTCCCCACTTCTGCATCGGCGCCGCCCTGGCCCGACTCGAAGGCGCCGTGGCCTTCCCCCTGTTGCTCCGGCGCCTGGGCAGGGTGCAGCTGGCCAAGCCCGCCGACGAACTCCCCTGGCGGCCCGCCCGGGTGATGCGCGGACTGGCGGCCCTGCCGGTCGTACGTATCTGACCTCGCCCGCACCGCCTGCCCGCACGGCCCCCTCGCCCGCAGGTCCGCACACCGGCACGGCCCTCTCCTCCCGCGTTCCTCCCCTCCAGCATGTCCGCATGCCGTACGTCCCCCGACCAGGAGCCCTCCCATGGACAGCCGCGAGACCGTAGTGATGACGACCGAACCACGCCCGGGCGTCCTGCTCATCACCCTCAACAGACCCCACGTCCGCAATGCCGTCGACCAGGCGCTGGCCGACGCCCTGGACTCGGCGCTCACCCGCCTGGAGTCCGACCCGTCCCTGTCCGTCGGCATCCTCACCGGGGCGGGCGGCCACTTCTGTTCGGGAATGGATCTCAAGGCCTTTCCCACCGAAGGCGTCCCGGTCGTCGCCGACCGCGGACTCGGTGGACTGACCCGCGCCCGCGTCCGCAAGCCGCTCATCGCCGCCGTCGAGGGCGCGGCCGTCGCGGGCGGCTTCGAACTCGCCCTCGCCTGCGACCTCGTCACCGCGTCCGACACCGCGTTCTTCGCCCTGCCCGAGGTCGCCCGCGGACTCGTCGCTGCCGAAGGCGGAGCCGTCCGCCTGCCCGGCCGACTCCCGTACCACGTGGCGATGGAGATGCTGCTGACCGCGGCTCCTCTGCCCGCCCCGGACGCCGCCCGGTACGGACTCGTCAACCGGCTCACCGGCGAAGGCCTGGCCGTCGACGCGGCGCTCACCCTGGCCGATCGCGTCCAGGCCCACTCCCGCGAGGCCGTCCACATCACGAAGCGGATCGTCCAGGACACGCGCGGCCTCGACGATCACACCGCCTACACCGTCCAGGACCCGCTGAGCGCGCCGGTCTTCACCACCGGCGCCGCCACCGAGGGAGCCCAGGCGTTCACCGAGAAGCGCCCGCCGGCCTGGAGCCGGTGAGAGTGCCATCGAAGGCGCCCTGACGGGGGGCGGGCGGGACCGTGCGCCGTCACGTTGCCGGTCCGGCCCCGCCCCGTCGCCCGCCGTGCCCGAAGAGGTCGCCCGCCACCACGCCCCGGGTGGAGAAGGTGACGGGCTCGCCCGGCAGGAAGTCTCCCGGCGGGATCCCCGGGTGGTGTCCGTCGCGGGGTGACGGGTGCCCGGAGCGGGGGCCGAGGGCCAGCCGGGAGACGATGCGGTAGCGGTCACCCCGGTAGATCGAGTGGACGTACTCCACCGGCCGGCCCGAGGCGTCCGAGGTGAGGCGCTCGAACAGCAGGGCCGGGGACAGCTCCGGCACGTCGAGCAGGCCCGCCTCGTCGCGGGTCAGGACCGTGGGTTCGATCGACTGGACCGCCTCGCTGACCTGGATCCCGTGCCGTTCGCCGAGGTGCTCGTACAGGTCGCCGTTCTCCAGTTCGTCACTCGTCAGGTCGGGCACGAGGTCCGCGGGAACGTGCAGGTACTCGATGGCCATGGGTGAGCCGTCGACCAGGCGGAGCCGTGCCACGTAGCGGATGTCGGCAGCGGGAGAGACGCGCAGCCTGCGGCCCACCCGGGCGCCGGCGGACACCGTGCTGAACTCCAGGAGCCTGCTGGTCCACGTGCCCGCGGCCCGGGGCAGGCTGAACGTCCGCCGGTCCGGGACGAGTTCCTGCGTGATCTTCTCGGCGGCCACGAACATGCCCCGTCCGTGCTCGCGCACCAGGAGCCCGGCCAGAACGAGTTGATCCACGGCCGCCCGCAAGGTCGGCCGGGACACCCCGAGTTGTGCGCAGAGCGTGCGCTCGGAGGGGATGGCGTCGCCGGGACGGCGTTCCTCGATGAGTTCGAGGATCGTGTCCCGGACCCTTTCCCGCTTGAGTACGGCGCGGGAGGCGGCGGAATCGATCTCCATGCTGGACACCCTCGCTCGTCGTCGGTGCCGGACAACTGGTATGGCCCCTGACCCTAACTGGTCTGCCGAATCCGGGGAATTGCTTACGGCTCGCTTGACCCAACGGTGACGCACACCGCCCTCCACAGCCAACTGCCCTTGAAGACAAGGGGGTTGACGGACGCATTGGTCTATGCCACTTTTCAGGCGACGTCAACTGGTAAGGCCGATCGGCCAACTGGTCAAGCACGGCAAGTCTCCACGTGTTCCTGAGCACCCCCACTTCCCGCCCCCGCGGGAGCCCACCGGAAGGAACTCACATGAGCAACCGCCCTCCCACAGGCCGCCGCCGCGTGGCCCTCGCCCTGTCGGCCCTCCTGGGCGGCACCGCCCTGGTGGCCGTTCCGATGTCCGCCCCCGCCGCGGCGGCCGGAGGCCTCGCCGTCCAGTACCGCACCAGCGCGAGCGGTGCCACCGCCGACCAGAGCGAGCCCTGGTTCAAGGTGCGCAACACCGGCTCGGCGTCGGTGCAGTTGAGCCAGGTGAGGATCCGCTACTACTTCAAGGCGGACTCGGCGAGCGCCGGCTACCGCTTCGCCTGTTCCTGGGCCGTCAAGGGATGCGCGAACGTCACCGGCACGTTCGGCACGCTGGCTCACCCCACCGCGACCGCGGACAGGTACCTGGAGATCGGCTTCACCTCCACGGCCGGCGCGCTGGCACCGGGCGCCGACACCGGTGACATGCAGCTGCGCTTCTACCAGTCCAGCTGGCAGACCCTGAACCAGGCGGACGACTACTCGTTCAACGGGGCGCAGACCTCGTACGCGGACTGGAACAAGGTCACGGCCCAGCTCGCCGGAACCACCGTGTGGGGCACGGCGCCCGCGGGCAACGACCCCACGGATCCGACCGACCCCACCGATCCGACCGACCCGCCCGGCGGCGGCCAGGCGCTGTTCGACGACTTCACCTACGCGTCGTACACCGACCCCGCGATCTCCGCGCACGGCTGGAACGTCCGCTCGAACTCCGGCGGCCCCGGGGTTCCCGGCGCGACCTGGGACCCCTCCAAGGTGACGTTCCCCGTCGTGTCGGGCAACAAGGTGATGAACCTCCAGACGTCCACCTCGGGGACCGCCGAGTCCACCCGGCAGACCGAGGTCGTCTCCAGGAGCACGAAGTTCAAGAACGGCACCTACGCGGCGCGGGTGAGGTTCGCCGACGCTCCGGAGTCCGGCCCCGACGGCGATCACCTGGTGCAGACGTTCTTCACCATCAACGACCTCACGGCACCGATGGCCGACGACTACGCCGAGTACGACTTCGAGTACCTGCCCAACGGCGGCTGGGGCGAGCCGGGCAACATCCTCTACACGACCTCCTGGGAGACGTACAACCCCGATCCCTGGCAGGCCGTCAACCAGCACACCGAGGCGCGCCAGAGCTACGCCGGCTGGCACGACCTGGTCCTCACCATCGACAGCGGCAGCATCAAGTACTTCATCGACGGGCAGCTGTTCGGCACCCACGACGCCCAGTACCTGCCCGAGCGGCCGATGTCGATCAACTTCAACCAGTGGCTGATCGACCTCGCCGGGCAGACCGCGACCGGGGCCCGCGCGTACAACGAACAGGTCGACTACGTCCTGCACGTCAAGGACCAGGTCCTCACCCCGGCCCAGGTGGCCGCGAAGGTGGCCGCCTACCGCGGTGCCGGAACCGGGTTCGTGGACGAGGTGCCGGCTCCCTGACGCGGCCGGTCCGAAGGCCTGTCGGCGAGCGCACGGGCGCTCGCCGACAGGGACGTTCACACGGCGGGTGCGCCGGCCGGAACCGGTCAGCCGCGGTGGCCCGCTCCCCGGCCCAGCCCGGCCAGCACCGCGCGCGCCATGGCCTCCTGGCCCTTGGCGTTGGGGTGGGCCGGAGCCGCGGGCGCGGTCGGGCGCAGCGGCTCGATCCAGCGGTCGGCGGGCGCCTTGCACATGTCGTGGCCCACGGTGGGCCTGTAGGTGTCCACGTACTCGGCCCGGTTGAGGAAGGCCACGGTGCGGAGCATCAGGTTGAGCCGCTTGCCGGTGTCCCGCAGATAGGGGAAGTCCTTCGCGGCGAAGGGCACCGTCGGGTAGCAGCCGCTGCCGTCGTCGGGCAGGAGGTCGGGGTAGCCGACGACGACCACGCGGGCGTGCGGCGCCCTGGCGTGTATCTCGCGCAGTACCCGGGCGACCTTGGGAGCCGTCTGGAGGATGTTCACGGTGAGCTGGTCGTAGCCCGCGGCGCCGTAGTACTGCTGACAGGGGTTGCCCGCGAGATCCTTCGAACTGAGCCCGGCGCAGGTGGAGATGATCGGGCCGAACCCCATGTCGTTGCCGCCGATCTGGAGGGTCACCAGGTCGGTGCCGTGCTTCACCGCGTCGAGCTGGGGTCCGTTGGTCCCCTGCGCCTTCCACATCTCGTCGGTCTTCGCGCCGGAGCAGCTGACGTCCGTGAACGAGGCGACCTTGCGGGCGGCCGCGGTGATCGAGGGGTAGTTGTGGTCGGACCGCGCGCAGTTCGCGTCGATCTGCTGAGGGATCAGGGGCCCGGACGTGTACGAGTCGCCGAGCGCGACGTAGTCCACGCCGTGCGCCGAGTGCCCTTCGCCCGCTTCGGCGGGGGCCGCCGCCGCGACGCCCGCGACGAGCGCGCAGCTGCTCAGCGCCGCCCCGAGCGCCAGGGCGCCCCGTCGCCTGGGACCGGCGTTTTCCGGACGCGTGTGATCGTTCATCGTGCCCCTCCCCTGATGCCATGACAGCCTGCGAACGGGTACCGGCTTCCCGCGGCGCACGGGTTTCGCGGCGCCGTGGCAGGCCGGACGGCTCCTGCCCGGCAGACCCAACCTGGTCTGTATACCGGCCGGTAGGCCGCCGGAACAGGGGTTGATCGCCCTCCACTTGTCCAACTCTCGTCCCCCGCGCACCGGTTCGGTGTCCGTGGGTACGCTCGATGAGCACGGGGTGACGTTGGGCGACGGTGTGCGTGGGCCCGGTCCCCCGGCCTACGGCGTGGGCGCCTGCCGCGCGGACGCGCCGGGGGCGGCGTCGCCGAACCGGATGGTGAAGTCGTCCAGGGCCAGGCTGAACAGGGGTGGCCGACGGCCCAACTCCCCCAGTGGGCCGTCCTGTCGCACGGTCCAGCGGGCCCGTGCCGGCCGGACGGCGGAGCGCGAGCGGACGGAGCTGGTCTTCAAGGCGCCGCCGAGGGTCTGCGTGACGCGGTAGGTGAGGGGCCAGCGGCCCGGCATCCGGCGGCCGGGTTCGAAGGCCGCGGTCGCCAGGGCGCCCTGGTCCGTCGCCGCGCGGGCCCGGACACCGGTGGTCCGGTCGATGTCGAAGTCCGCCATCTCCTTGGGGATGCCCCACAGTTCCCTGCCGCCGGCCATCGAGGCGGCGCTGTCCACCCAGATGTCGGTGACGCAGACCCGCGGGCGGCGGCCGTCCCGTACGAGGACGGCCCGGAGCAGTTCGTTGTAGTGCAGGACGCTGTCGTTCTCGTAGACGACCCAGGCGGCGCCGACCGCACCGCGCCCGGCGATGGTGACCGGCCGGGTGCCGTCCGCCACCGGGGGCAGTTCGCGTGCCGGGACCAGCCACAGCGACAGATACATCCGGCCCGCCAGGTGCCAGGGTTCCTCGGGGTAGGGCGTCACGGGGTGTCCTTTCCGGTGGGAGGTTCCAGCAGCAGGGCCGCCGGTGCGCCCGCGGGCACGGCGGGGTGCCTCGGCAGTACCGGCCGCACCCGGCGGTATGGCAGACCGGGTTCGGGCCGGGGGTCCTCCTGCCCCTGGTTGGGCCACAGGGCGACGGCCCGCTCGGCCAGGGCGGTGATGGTGAGGGAGGGGTTCACACCGAGGTTCGCCGAGATCGTGGAGCCGTCGACGACGTGCAGGCCCGGATGTCCGTGCAGCCGGTGGTACGGGTCGACGACACCGGTCTCGGGGTTCTCCCCGACGGTGCATCCGCCGATGAGGTGTCCGGTGGTGGGGATGTCGAACAGATCGCCCCAGGTGCCGCAGGCCTGGCCGCCGATGCGCTCGGCCGCCGCGCGGGCCGCCCGGTGTCCGGCGGGTATCCAGGACGGGCTGGGGGTGCCCTCGCCGGGGCGGCTGGTCAGCCGCCTGCGCCCGGTGAGGGTGCGACGGAGGTACGTCGTCACGGAGTTGTCGAGCGACTGCATGACCAGCAGGACGACGGTCTGCTGGGACCAGCGGCGCGGGTTGTGCAGGCTGGGCAGGTCGCGCAGGTTGCGCGCCATCGCGACCAGTCCGGTGAGCAGCCGGGAGCGGCCGCGGACGGGGTCGACGAGCAGGGCGCCGAGCAGCCCGAGCAGATTGCTCCCGCGGCCGTAGCGGACGGCCTCGACGTGGGTGTTCTCGTCGAGGTGCACGGAGGAGGTGATGGCGACGCCGTGGCTGAAGTCCGCGGTCTTGTCCCTCGACCGGACGCCGAGGATGGCCTCGGAGTTGGTGCGGGTCAGCCGGCCGAGACGGGGCGAGACCCGCGGCAGGGAGCCGCCCTCCCGCAGCCGGTGCAGCAGCCGCTGGGTGCCGAGGGCGCCCGCCGCGAAGACGACGTGCCGGGCGGTCAGGGTGCGCTTGCGGCGCGGCGGGCCCGAGCCGGTGCGGACCGAGGTGACGGCCCAGCCCTCGCCGTGCGGGGTGACGTCGGTGACCGTGCGCAGGGCCAGCACCTCGGCGCCGGCGCGTTCGGCCAGGCCCAGATAGTTCTTGGGCAGGGTGTTCTTCGCGTTGTGCCGGCAGCCCGTCATGCACGCGCCGCAGTGCAGACAGGCGTTGCGGTCCGGCCCCGCGCCGCCGAAGTAGGGGTCCGCGATACGGGCGCCGGGTGCCGTGCCGGGCGGCCCGAAGTGCACGCCGACCGGCACGGCCCTGAAGGTGTCCGCGCGGCCGAGGTCGTCCGCGGTGTCCTTCAGGAGCCGGTCGGCGTCGGTGAACAGGGGGTTGGCGGTGACACCGAGCATGCGGCGGGCCTGGGCGTAGTAGGGCGCGAGTTCGCCGCGCCAGTCGGTGATGTCGGCCCACGGCGAGCCCTGGTAGAAGGCCGCGGGCGGCTCGTACAGCGTGTTGGCGTAGCCGAGGGAGCCGCCGCCGACGCCCGCGCCGGTGAGGACGAGGACGTCGCCGAGCAGGGTCATGCGCAGGATGCCCGTGCAGCCGAGGCGGGGGGCGAAGAGGTAGTCGCGCACACGCCAGGAGGTACGGGGGAAGTCGCCGTCGGCGAAGCGGCGTCCGGCCTCCAGGATCCCGACGCGGTACCCCTTCTCGGTGAGGCGCAGTGCGGTGACGCTGCCGCCGAATCCGGAGCCGATGACGAGGACGTCGTAGTCGGGTGTGTCCATCAGGGCCCCTTCGGTACGAAGTCGGCGAGGACCGGGCCGATCAGGCGGGCGATGTTCGCCCGGCGGACTTCCGGGTGTTCGCCCGTGAGGCGTACCGGTCCTTCGAGGCCCAGGGTGTGGGCGGCGAGCGCCAGGTGCGGCAGGAGAACGAGCAGCAGGGACAGCAGGGCGTCGATGTCGGCCCCCTTGCGCAGGTCGCCGGTCTCGACCGCCCTCTCGACCAGGGGGCGCAGACCGGCGAGGTACATGTCCTGCACCGGAGCGCGCACGGCGTTTCGGACGGCGGGGTCGAGCTCCATGTTGGTGGCCGCGGTGACCCCGCGTTCCAGCGGGTGGGCGGCGAAGTAGTCGAACCACGCCTCCAGGGCGTCGGTGAGATGGCGGGAGAACTCCGTGGAGCCGTCGTATCCGTCGAGCCAGGGCCGCATGGCGGCGTAGACGCGCAGGGAGGTCTGCTCGGCCACGTAGGCGAACAGGTCGAGCTTGCCCTCGAAGTACTGGAAGAGCGAGCCCTTGGCCACGCCGGCCTCGCGGGCGATGACGTTGAGGCTTCCGGTGGAGTAGCCGTGGGTGCCGAACTCGTCCATCGCGGCGACCAGGACCCGTTCGCGCCGCGCCGGTGACAGTCGGGTCCAGGTGGAAGTGGGCATGCGTGCTCCTGCGGATGACCGGGCGGTCATGTGACCGCCCGGTCATCGTCGGCGCGATGGACGCGCCCTGTCAACGAGTCCGGCGGAAAACGGAGCCGACGGGCAACAGTCCCGGCGTCCGACTCCGTTGGGCCGTCACCTTGCCGAACGCCCTCTCATGTCACAGTCATTGACACGGCGGGCCGGCGAACCGCAGCCTGTGACCGCCCGGTCATGTGACCGGGTGGTCACCGGCGTGGGTTCGGAGAGGGGCGGGCATGGAACGGGTCTGTGTGATCGGGGCGGGCTCGTCCGGGATCGCCGCCTGCCAGGTGCTGGCGGAGCGCGGAATCGCGTACGACTGCTACGAGACCGGCTCGGAGGTCGGCGGCAACTGGCGCTACCTGAACGACAACGGGATGTCGTCCGCCTACCGCTCGCTGCACATCAACACCTCGCGCCAGATCATGGAGTACGCGAGCTTCCCCATGCCGGAGGACTGTCCGGTCTATCCCAGCCACTTCCACATCGCCCGGTACTTCGACAGCTTCGTGGACCACTTCGGGCTGCGGGCGTCGATCGCGTTCCGCACCGAGGTGGTCCGCGCCGAACCCCTGCCCGGCGGAAAGTGGGGTGTCACGACCCGCCGTCTGGACTCGGGCGAGACCGCCGAACGGGTCTACGACGCCGTCCTGGTCGCCAACGGCCATCACTGGAAGGCCCGTTGGCCCCGGCCGTCCCTTCCGGGAGCCGAGGAGTTCACCGGCTCGCAGACGCACTCGCACGACTACCGGACACCGGAGACCTTCGCCGACAAGCGCGTTCTCGTCCTCGGCATCGGCAACTCGGCCTGCGACATCGCGGTGGAGACCTCACGGGTGTCCCGGCGCACGGTCCTCGCCATGCGCCGCGGCGCGCACATCCTGCCCAAGTACCTGTTCGGCGTGCCCACCGACCATCTCACCGGCTCCTGGCTGTCACGGGCCCCGCTGTCCCTTCAGGAACTGGGCCTGCGGCTTCTGCTGCGGCTCAGCCGGGGCCGGCTGAAGGACTACGGGCTGCCGACCCCCCGGCACAGGGTGCTGGGCGCCCATCCGACCATCTCCGACGACCTGCTCTCGCGCCTCGGCCACGGCGACCTCACCGTGAGACCCGCTCCCGTGCGACTGGAGGGCGACCGGGTCACGTTCGAGGACGGAAGCCAGGAGGTGATCGACGCGATCGTCTACTGCACGGGCTACGACATCGCGTTCCCGTTCCTCGGGGACGAGGTGATCGATCCGTCCGGCAACGACATCGAGCTCTACCACCGGGTGGTCGCCCCGGACCGTCCCGGCCTCTACTTCATCGGGCTGGTCCAGCCCCTCGGCGCGATCATGCCGCTCGCGGAGGCGCAGGCGCACTGGGTGGCCGATCTCCTTCAGGGCCGCTGCGCCCTGCCCGGACCCGAGCGGATGCGCCAGGAGGCCGGCGCCTACCGCGCGAGGCTGGCGCACCGCTACGTCACCTCGACCCGGCACACCATCCAGGTGGACGCCCAGGCCTACCTCCGGGAGCTGCGGACGGAACGGCGCAGGGGTGCCGCCCGGGTCCGTCGGCGAACCACCGGCCGCTGAGAGCGCCCCGGGCGAAGCAGCCCACGCCCCGGCCCGACGGGGCATGGCCGACGGCCGGTGAGTCCGGCGCGCCCGCACACGACGCCGGCTCCCCCCGCGTGATCCAGATCACGTGGCATCTGTGCATAGTGAGGCGCCTGCCGACGTCTTTCCTCAGGTGTACGAGCCGGCAAGTGCGGGGACGGTGCGGATGGAACAGGCAAGAGCCGAAGGGACCGACGGCTTCGACGGATTCGTCGCGGCCCGTTGGTCGGCGTTGTTCCACCTCGCGCGCCTGCTCTGCGCCGGCGACCGGCACCGCGCCGAGGATCTGCTCCAGGAGGCCCTGGTCAAACTCTGGTTCGCCTGGCCGAAGGTGGCCGACGAGGCGCCCGAGGCGTACGTACGCAAGATCCTGGCCCGCGCCGCCGCGCGCTCCGCACGGCGGCGGTGGTGGGGCGAACGCCCCGTGGAGGCGCTGCCGGACATCGCGCACACCGGCGACGAGTCCGCGGCCGTGGTGGAGCGCTCGCGCCTCGAAGCGGCCCTGGCCCAACTACCGCCCCGGCAAAGGGCGGCCGTGGTGCTGCGCTACTACCAGGACCTGCCCGAGAAACAGGTCGCGGAGGTCCTGGGCTGCCCGCTGGGCACCGCCCGTTCCCACGCGTCACGCGGTGTGGCGCGACTGCGCCAGATCCTGGCGGATGTCATCGAGCCGGTGGGGTGAAGAGAAGAATGGACCGATTCGAGCGGGAGTTGGCGCGGATGATGCGCGACTCCCAGGAACACACCCCCTTCGAACCCGCACAGCAGAACAGCCTCCGGGAGGGCGTCCGCGTCCGCCGCCGGATCCGCGCGGCACAGAAGGCGGCGAGCTGCGTCCTGGCCGCCGCCGGGATCAGCCTCGGCCTGTTCCTGCTGCCGCACGCCCCGGACCGCGACCGCCCCCTGGGCCCCGTGCCACGACCCACCTCCACCCCGACCTCCCCGTACGTCACCCCGTCACCGACCCCGTCGCCGAGCGGGACGGCCGGCGAGTCGGCCACCGGGACGCCCGAGAACACCACCGGGACCTCCGGTCCTCCCGAAACGCCCACCACGACCGAGAGTGCGACCTCGGTCGCCTCCGACCCCGGCGACACGGCCACCGCCACGACCCGTGCGCCCGCCACCGAACCGGCGACGCCGAGCCGGACCCCGGCGTCCTCGCCGCCCCCGTCGTACCTCGAACCCTCGTCGTCGGCCGAGACGAACACCGGATAGGCCCGGCACCGGTTCCGCCGGCGCCGTCCCCGGCCGCACAGATCCCCCGTCCGCACCCCGCCGACACGGTTCGGCCGAGAGCGCTTCCGGCCTGCCTCACGACAGCGCACAGAACAGGACACACCATGACGAAGGTATTGCCGTCCGCCCCTACGGGCCTCCAGAGCTCGGCGGATCCCGAAGGCCGCGAGAACGTGGGGAACTTCGGGGACCACGACAGCGGGCCGCCCTGGGAACGACGGCCGGGCGAACGAAGGCCCGCGGACGGGCCTCCCCTGGACCGCAGGCCCGCCGACCGCGCGCTCGTGGACCGCCTGCCCGTCCGGCTCCCCCTGCCGGCCGGCCACACCGAACCCGTTCTCGACGTGGTCGTGCCCGTGTTCAACGAGGAGACCGACCTGGAACCGAGCGTGCGCCGCCTGCACGCCCATCTGCGCGAGACGTTCCCGTACCCGTTCCGCATCACCGTCGCCGACAACGCGAGCACCGACGCCACCCCGCGGATAGCCGCCCGGCTGGCCGCCGACCTGCCCGAGGCGACGTGGATACGACTCGACGAGAAAGGACGCGGCCGGGCTCTGCGCGTCGCGTGGTCGGGCTCGAACGCGCCGGTGCTCGCCTATCTGGACGTCGACCTGTCCACCGAGCTGAACGCGCTCCTGCCCCTCGTCGCCCCGCTGATATCCGGGCACTCCGACATCGCCATCGGCACCCGGCTGGCCCGCGGTTCCCGGGTGACCCGCGGACCCCGGCGCGAGATCATCTCCCGTTGCTACAACGCCCTGTTGCGCTCCGCCCTCGCCGTCGGCTTCTCCGACGCCCAGTGCGGCTTCAAGGCCGTCCGCCGCGACGTCGCCGAGCGTCTGCTGCCGCTGGTGGAGGACTCGGGCTGGTTCTTCGACACCGAGCTGCTGGTGATCGCCGAGCGCGCCGGGCTGCGTATCCACGAGGTACCCGTCGACTGGGTGGACGACCCCGACAGCCGGGTCGATCTCATCTCCACCGCCGTCGCGGACCTGCGGGGCATCGCGAGGATCGGCCGTGCGCTGGCCCGTGGCACGCTGCCCATGGCGCGGCTCGGGCGCGCCTCCGAGAGCGCGCCGCGGACCTCCCTGACGGCTCAGCTGCTGCGGTTCGGCGCGGTGGGCGTGGTCAGCACGGTCATGTACGTCCTCCTGTACGCGGCTCTGCGCCCGGTGACGGGCCCTCAGGCCGCCAACGCCTGGGCGCTGCTGGTCTGCGCCGTGGCCAACACGGCCGCCAACCGCCGGCTCACCTTCGGGCTGCACGGCCGGGGCGGAGCACTGCGCCACCAGGCCAGGGGACTGGCCGTCTTCGGCCTCGGACTCGCGCTCACCAGCGGCTCACTGACCGCGCTGCACCGCTGGACGCACACACCGGGACGCTCCACCGAGATCGTGGTCCTCGTCACCGCCAACCTGGCGGCGACACTGCTGCGGTTCCTGCTCCTGCGGACCTGGGTGTTCGCCACCGCCGCCCAGGGTGACGGCACGCGAAAAGGGTCCCGATGAACGGGTCCGGACTCACGGCCACCTCGGCACCCCGGGGCGACAGGCCCCGGAACGCCGTCCGCTGGCCCACGATCACACGGCCGGACGACACGAACCCGGACAGCACGAACCCGGGCACGACGAACCCGGACAGCACGAACCCGGGCACGACGAACCCGGGCACCACGAACCGGCGCGGTACCGGCCCGGACGGCGGCCCCGCCCCGCGGCGGCGGCTGTACCGGGCGGCGAAGCGGCACGGCCCGGTCCTCGCCCTGTACGGCACGATGAAGCTCGTCGGCTTCTGCGTCTTCATGTACCTGCTCGACTCCTCCGGCGACTTCCGCCGGAAGAACCCCCGCTTCGGGGGCGGCGCCCACACCTGGGACGTCCTGGCCACCTGGGACGGCTGGTGGTACCAGCAGATCGCCGCGCACGGCTACCACCCCGCCCTCGTACCGGTGCGCGGTGCCACCGGCCTGATCACCCTCGAAGGCAACTCCGCCGCGTTCTTCCCCCTGTACCCGGCCCTGATGCGCCTCGTCTCCTCCTGCACCGGGCTCGGTCTGCTCGGCGCGGGTTTGGTGGTCTCCATCGCCGCCTCGTTCGTGGCCGCCCTGGCCATCTACGCCGTGACCGCCCACGTCAGCGGCCGGCGCGCCGGGCTGGCCGCCGCCGGACTGTGGGCCGTGTGGCCCGGCTCCGGTGTCGAGTGGTCCGGATACTCGGAGTCCCTCTACGTCGCCCTCGCCGCCTGGGCCTGCTACGCCGTCATGCGCCGCAACTGGCTCACCGCGGGCCTGCTGACCTGCGCCGCGGGCCTCACCCGGCCGACGGCCACCGCACTGATCGCCGCACTCGCGCTCGTCGCGCTCGTGGACCTGGTCCGGCACCGGCGCGCGCTGCGCCGCCAGGGGGACCGCCCCGCCCCACACTGGGCACGGCACCGGGGCGCGGTCCTGCGCCCGGTGGCGGCCGTCCTGATCGCCCCCATCGGCCTGGCCGGCTACCTCGGCTGGGTGGGGCACCAAATGGGCGACTACGGCGGCTACTTCACGCTGCAGGACGGGGCCTGGGCGCACTCGTTCGACTACGGCCGGCACACCGTCAAGGTGCTCTCGTCCCTCATGGTCGGCCACTACGACTACCTGTACGCCTTCCCCCACGAAGACGTCATCGCCGCCGGCACCGTCCTGATGGCCCTGATCATCCTGCCGCTGCTGTTCCGGCTGCGCCCACCGCTCGTGCTGACCGTCAGCACCCTGCTGACCATGGCGCTCGTCCTGGGAAGCCAGCAGATCTTCGGCAACGTGTCCCGCTACCTGCTCCCGGCCTTCCCGCTCCTCATCCCCTGCGCCACCGCCATGCGCCGGCTCAGCACTCCGGTCCTGTGCGCGGTCCTCACGATCGCGGCACTCGCCTCGGGCTCCTACGCCGGGTACGTCCTGTTCGAGGTCGGCATCCCCTGACGGAACGCGCCCCGCACCGGAACGTCGGTGCGGGGCGCGTTCGCCGTGGCGGGTGTCAGGCGTTCTTGGGCGCCGCCTGCTGCACGACCTCGAACGACCAGACCGAGGATCCGCTCGCGGCGGGCTTCGGGCGGTCGCCGCCGCCCTGGTGGGCCGCCTTCATGGGGCCCTCCATCCACGCCTGGAACGACGCCTCGTCACGCCAGCGCGTGTACACCAGGTAATCCTCGGTGCCCTCGACGGGGCGGAGAAGCTCGAACCACTCGAAGCCGTCGGCGCTCTCCACGGCACCGGCGCGGGAGGCGAAGCGCTTTTCGAGGGTTTCCCGCTGTTCGACGGGGACGGTCAGGACGTTGATCTTGACTACGCTCATGCCCCCATCCTGCCGCACCACGGTCGGCGCACGGTTCAGGGGCCGCCCGGTGCCCCGATCGGACGGCCCCTCGACCCGGCTCCGGCTCAGCGGGCCGTGAGAAGCCCGAGCGTGTCGATGACGCGGTTGGAGAAGCCCCACTCGTTGTCGTACCAGGCGACCACCTTGATGTGGCGGCCGTCGACGCGGGTGAGGGCCGAGTCGAAGATCGACGAGGCCGGGTTGCCCGTGATGTCGGACGAGACGAGCGCGTCCTCCGAGTATTCGAGGACACCGGCGAGCGGGCCCTCGGCCGCGGCGCGGTACGCCGCGAGGACCTCGTCGCGCGTCACGTCGCGGGCCACGGTGGTGTTGAGCTCGACGATCGAGCCCACCGGCACCGGCACCCGGATCGAGTCGCCCGACAGCTTGCCTTCGAGGTTCGGCAGCACCAGGCCGATGGCCTTGGCGGCACCGGTCGTGGTCGGCACGATGTTGACGGCGGCGGCACGGGCCCGGCGGGCGTCGCGGTGCGGGCCGTCCTGAAGGTTCTGCTCCTGGGTGTACGCGTGCACCGTCGTCATGAAGCCGTGCTCGATGCCGGCGAGGTCGTCGAGCACGGCGGCCAGCGGAGCGAGCGCGTTGGTCGTGCACGACGCGTTCGAGACGATCGTGTGCAGGGCCGGGTCATAGGCGTCGTTGTTGACACCGAACGCGAGCGTCACGTCGGCGCCCTCCGCCGGCGCGCTGACGAGCACCTTCCTCGCACCGGCGTCGAGGTGCGCCCCGGCCGCCTTGGCCGAGGTGAAACGACCGGTGGCCTCCAGTACGACGTCGACCGCGAGCTCGGCCCAGGGCAGCTGCCCCGGTTCACGCTCGGCCAACACCTTGATGCGCTTGCCGTCCACGACCAGGGTGTCCCCGTCGACGGTCACCGGGCGGCCGAGCCGGCCGGACGTCGAGTCGTAGGCGAGCAGCCGCGCGAGGGTGGCGGGCTCCGTCAGATCGTTCACCGCGACGACTTCCAGGTCCGTGTCGCGTTCGAGCAGTGCGCGCAGAACGTTGCGTCCGATGCGGCCAAATCCATTGATGGCGATACGAGTCATGAGTGGTGTCCCTTCGGCTCCCTTCAAGGTTCGCGCGCCGTGCGGGGCACTGACAGCGGCGAGATCGCCATGGTCCGCAAGGATCGCGCCAACCCTCCGCGGACGGTCCGCGGCGGACTATTCGCCCTGGGTGAAGGTGCGCCGGTACTCACTCGGGGAGGTGCCGAGGATCCGGTGGAAGTGCAGGCGCAGATTGGCGCCGGTGCCCAGGCCCACGCCCGCGGCGATCTGTTCGACACTCCATTGCGAGCGCTCCAGGAGTTCGCGGGCCATGTCGATGCGGGCACGCATGACCCATTGCATCGGCGTGTATCCGGTGTCCTGCGCGAAGCGCCGCGAGAAGGTGCGCGGCGAGACGGCCGCGTGCTCCGCGAGGGTCTCCAGGGAGAGGGGCTCACCGAGCCGGTGCAGCGCCCATTCGCGGGTGGCGGCAAACCGTTCGCCCAGCGGTTCGGGGACGCTGCGCGGGACGTACTGTGCCTGGCCGCCGCTGCGGTAGGGGGCCGCGACCAGACGGCGGGCCGCGTGGTTCGACGCGGCCACTCCGAGGTCGCCGCGCAGGATGTGGAGGCACAGGTCGATCCCGGAGGCGGCGCCGGCCGACGTGAGGACACTGCCCTCGTCGACGAACAGGACGTTCTCGTCGACGTTGATGAGCGGGTGTTTCGCCGCGAGCGCCCGCGTGTAGTGCCAGTGCGTCGTGGCCCGCCTGCCGTCGAGCAGTCCGGTGGCGGCGAGTGCGAACGCGCCCGTCGAGATGGCCGCGAGCCGGGCGCCCCGCTCATGGGCCCCGATCAGCGCGTCGACGACGGCGGGTGGCGGGTCCTCGCGGTCCGGTGACCGGTAGCCGGGGACGAAGACGAGTTCGGCCCACGCGAGTTGTTCGAGGCCGTGGGCGACGTGGTACGACAGGCCGTCGCCGCCGGTCACGAGGCCGGGTTCCGCGCCGCACACCCTCACCTCGTACGGCATGCTCGCCCGGGTGGTGAACACCTGCGCGGCAATACCGACATCGAGTGGTTTGGCACCCTCGAGCACGAGAACGGCGACGCGATGCAAGGGGGATGCCGGCACGGTGAAAAGGGTACGTGAGCCGGCGGTTCCCGCCCGCTCGACGTGCTCGCCCGGTTCGTTCACGCGGGCCGTTCAGGCGGTTCGTTCACGCGGGCCGTTCGCGCCTTCCGTCACGCAGGCCGTTGTACGGGCCTGTGCACGCGGTTCGGTCACGCGAGCCGTTGTGCGGGCCGTTCACGCGGTTCGGACACGCGAGCCGTTCGCGCGGTTCGGTCTCGTGGGCCGTTGCGTCGGGATCGCTCGCGCGCGGGCCCCTCCAGTACGCCTTCTCACACCCGTATGTGACGCCCCACCACCACAACCGGCGTAAGTCCGTCGCCACGGTCCCGCAGTCCCGTGGGCGGCCGACGGCCGTCGGCAGGACCGGTGGGCCGCCGGGATTGCCCGCGCGAGCGCGGAGCTGCGGCTTTCCGTCTCGGCGGCTCGATATCGCTTCGGCAACCCCCTTCACAGGAGACACACACGCCGTGCGAGGATGCGGCTCCGGTAGCGAATACCGGTGTAGAGGGGATCCCCATTGAAATCAAGGAAACTGAGCCGTAAGCGGCAACGCGCAACCATAGTCACGGCGGCGGCCGCCTCGGTCGTCGCCGGCGCAGCCCTGCTGCCCAACTGGTCCGCGGGCGCGGCGAGTGTCGCCGACCCCAAGGTGGACGCCGCCACCAAGGCGACGTTCCAGCGCCTGGCGGACGCGGTCTTCACCGACCGCACGGACGCCCTGGTGGGCGACGACGGAACGAAGCAGAAGACGTCGCGGTTCTCCGGCGAGGTCCGTCTGTCCTCGGCCCAGTCGCGTGCCGAGAAGTCCGCGCTGACGAAGCTGGAGAGCCGCAAGGCCCGTCTGGCGGAGCTCGGCGAGAAGTACCGTTCGGCCAACACCACGGTGTCGCTGGACCGTACGCGGGTGAAGGGCCGTCACGCCACGGTCGACGTCACCGAGACGACGACGCTGGCCTACGACAAGGCCACGGGCACCGAGCCGAAGACCACCGGCTTCGAGGCGCACCACACGCTGACGTTCAAGGCCGACCGCGAAGGCGACTGGCAGCTCACGGGCGTCCGTGACACGGACGACGGGGTCGCGGTCAACCAGGTCGAGGCCACGACGTTCGTCGCCACGCCCATGACCGGTGACAGCACGCCGCCCTCGGCGACCCGTGCCGCCATCACGCAGCCGGCGCCGGCCAAGCCGAAGAACTTCTCGGCCACCGGCTACGACTACAAGGCCATGGCCGCGTACGCCGCGAAGTACTGGAAGAACTACAACTCGGCGTACCCGGACTTCAACGGGGAGGGCGCCGGCGGGGACTGCACGAACTTCGTCAGCCAGTCCCTGAAGGCGGGCGGCTGGAAGCACGTTCCCGGTTACGTGTACGACTTCCACAAGTGGTTCGGCAACGCCGACATCCAGTCGGACTCGTTCGTCGGCGTCAACGAGTTCTCGTGGTTCGCCCTGTCCTCGAAGCGGGTCACCAGCCTCGCGAACGTCTATCAGGCCGACGTCGGTGACGTCGTCCAGATGGACTTCAACAAGGACGGGTCCAAGGACCACACGATGATCGTCACGTACCGCAGCCCGCAGGGTGTGCCGTACCTGTCGTACCACTCCACCAACACCTACAACCGGTCGTTGGCGAGCATCATCGCGTCGTACCCGAACGCCGCGTACTACGCCTACCGCACCTGAGCGGTCGCGTTCCTGGGGCGGGAGCCGGCACCACGTGCCGGGCTCCCGCCCTTTGCGTTCGGCGGGTGTCGCCCACGGCGGACCTGTCCGGTCAGGTCCACGGCCAGGTCCGGTCCGGTCAGAGCCAGGTGGTCCCCAGCCAGACGGCCGCCGCCGCGGCGGCCAGCAGGACGATGTTGAGTCCGATCAGCCGTGCCTCGCCGCGCGAGAGGTGGACGGATATCCCGCCGACCTGGATCAGGACGAGACCGGTGGCGGCGGCGACGGCGAGCCCGGGCGCGATCCCGGTGAGCGGCGGCAGGATCAGCCCTGCCGCGCCGAGGACCTCCAGCGTCCCGATGAGCCTGACCACCGGCATGGGAATGCGGTCGACCCATCCCATCATGGGCCGCAACCGCTGCTGGCTCCGCACCGTCTTGATGCCTCCGGCATAGAGGTAGAAGGCCGCCAGCAGCCCTGCGACGATCCAGTAGGCGACATTCATGACGGCTCCTCGCACAATGGTTACCAGGCGTAAGTTGCCCCATGATGAGTCACCGTCGGGGGGCCCGCAAAAGGCACATGGATGTGCGCTACCCACAGGGAGCTGTCGTGTCGCAGTACGAGCACACCTGCATGATCCGCGGGGACGGCGGCCGGACGATCCGCACCGTCCTCGACCGGATCTGCGACAAGTGGACGCTGCTGATCGTGACGACCCTCGATCAGGGCCGGCTGCGCTTCACGGATCTGCAGCGGCAGATTCCCGGCATCTCGCAGCGGATGCTGACGCTGACCCTGCGCAACCTCGAGCGCGACGGCCTGGTGTCGAGGACGGTGTACGCGGAGGTCCCGCCCCGCGTCGAGTACGCGCTGACCCCCACCGGAGAGAGCCTCATCCCGCCGGCCCTCGCGCTGGCCGGCTGGGCGATCGAGCACATCGGCGAGATCGAGGCCAGCAGGGCCGCTTACGGGGACGCGGCGGGGTGACGCCGGTGGGGGCCAGAAGGTCGCGGGCCGCGATCAGCGCTGGAAGGCGGCCCCCAGCTGTGCGCCGCTCTCGGGCGCGGCGAGCGTGCGCGGTCCGTAACTCACCGAGCCGGTCGCGGTGATGCCCGAGGCGGTGCCCGCGAAGACCCAGACGCCCCCGGAACCGCTGTTCTCCTTGGGCGCCGACACGACCACGTGGCCGCCGACGACGGCGGTGCGGCCGCCGAACGCGTCGCCGTTCTCCGCCGTGCCGGGCACCCCGGCGGTGTTCTGGCTGAAGACCTGGACCGCGCTGCCCGAGAGGCCTGTCCGGCTCCCGCGCAGGACGGCGAAGGTGCCGGCGTCGGTCCGCCCGGCGTGGTCCTCGCCGGGCAGCCCGGCGACGACGTCGGCGTAGCCGTCACCGGTGACGTCGCCGACGGAGACGTCGGTGCCGAACCGGTCGCCGCTCTCGCCCGTGCCGGGGACGCCGGGAGTGTCCTGGCCGATCAGGGTGGCCCGCGCCGCGAATCCGTCCGCCGTGCCCCGTACGACACCGACGAGCCCGCCGCCGGCGGCCGTGCTGCGGCCGAAGACGACGTCCTGGCGTCCGTCGTTGTCGACGTCCCCGAGGGCGATGCTGTCCGCGGACACGGTGTCGGCGGCGGCGATGAGCGGGCCCGCCACGAGACCGTCCCTGGTACCCCGCAGCAGTTGCAGACGGGGCGGCGGGAGCGCTCCTCCGTCGTCGGAGTCCCACGATCCGCTGCTGACGACGAGGTCGGTCCTGCCGTCGCCGTCCACGTCGCCCGCCGCCATCGCGTAGACACGGACGTCCAGGTCCACGAGGGGGCCGGTGCGGGCCGGGACGCCGGTACGGCTGATGGGCCCGTACCGCGTCTCGTACGCCGTCGCGAGGTCCAGGTGGCCGTCCCCGTCGAAGTCACCGGCCCGGGTCGCCGCCCGGCCCTCGCCGACGACGGCGGCGGCGATGAGTCCGCCCACGCTGCCCCACAGCACGGTCCGCCGTCCGACGTCACGGGCGCTGCCGACGTCCTCGCCGGGAGATCCGACGACGAGGTCGGTGTAACCGTCACCGTCCAGGTCCGCCGCGGTGAGGTCGCTGCCGAAGCGGTCGCCGGTCTCCGCCGTACCGGGGATTCCGTAGCGGTTCTGGCTGATCACCTGGCGCTTGACACCGTCGGGGCCGTTGCCCATGCCGTAGATGACGGTGAAGTATCCCGCGCCGGCCCGTCCGTTGACGGTGCCGCCGGGGGCGCCGATCGCCACGTCGGGGTATCCGTCACCGTCGAAGTCGGCCCGCACCGACCCCGGTACGGCGGCGGCGGGGGCGCCCGAGGAGGCGTTCTGGGGGGAGGCCACGACGGGGGCGGCGCCCGTGGCGGACAGGACGACGGCGGCCGCTGCGGCCACCGGCAGGCGGAGCTTTCGCGAGGACAAGGCATACCCCTTAAGGACGGTGATCGCGCGACGGGCGTCGCGACGCCCGGTGCCCCACAAGACCCGCACGCGAGGCGAATGGTTGTACGCCATCGCTTCACCTGGGATTCACCGTGCCGCGACCGTCCGGAGGCTCACGCCGCCGCGGCGGCGGGCACGGAAGCGCCCGGCGGGCTCCCCGGGACGCGTGGCATGCCCGGTGTCCCGCCCCGGACAACGAGCGGCGCGCTCCCGTGCACAGCCCACGCATCCTGACGCGGGATTACTCGCCCATTCAACGACTTGGCACTGTTCACCATTCTGTCGGCCCTCTCCCGCGCCGGGACGCCGGGCCCCGGGAAGAAGAACCCTGCGGCTTCAATACGCGTGGGAACGCGCCGACCCTCACAATCGGAGGGCGCCGGGTGCCATAACTCGCCAAGTTCTCCTGCTCCGTTGACGTGCCAAACAGTGGCTAAATATCATCGTTCAGAAGTTCGGTTAGAGGTCGATTGATCTGCAAGTCTCGCAATCCGGGTCGATCCGGCCCCTTTCCGTGACAATCGAACGTCACTGCTCAAACGGGGGAATCGTGGTATCAGTGATCGAGGCTGCCGGAATTCATCCGGCACATTCAATTTCGGGAGAATTCCCGGAAGACAAACACAGGTATGTCCGTCCATTGATCTGCGGGCAGGTCGCAGGCAGCAGCTTTTTCGCGGCGAGGGGCATTCCGTGTTGTTTTTCTCCGTGCTAGGACACGTCGAAGTACGGGCCCGTGACCGGGTGTTCCAGCTCGCCGGCGCCATGCAGCAGCTGTTGCTCGCGGCGCTTCTCGTCTCCAGAGGAGAACTCGTCACCGTCGACTCACTCATTCTCGAACTGTGGGGCGGCGAACCGCCGTCCAAAGTGCAGAACGCGCTCCAGGCACAGGTGAGCCGGGTCCGCAGGAGTCTGGCGCTGCTCGAACCCGAACGGCCCGGATCACGGGTGATCACGACGCCCTCGGGCTATCTGTTCTCGGTCACCAGGCAGGAACTCGACGCGCATGTCTTCATGGACACCGTCGACCGTGTCCGCCGCACCGCCGCGGACGGTACGCAGGCCGACCCGGCCCACGACATCCGTGAACTGCGCAGGGCACTGTCCTTCTGGAGCGGCCCGGTGTTCGGCGGTCTTCGCGTCGGACCGCTGTGCCAGGCCGTCGCGGCCCGGTACGTGGAGGCCAGGAACGCCGCACTCACCCTGCTCTTCGAGCTGGAGCTGAGGACCGGCCCGCCCGACCGCATCCTTCCGGAACTCGCGGAGGCCTACGAGCAGAACCCCACGAACGAGAAGCTCTGCATGCTCCTCATGGGGGCGCTCTACCGCTGCGGGCGCCAGCGCGACGCGCTCGACGTCTACCGGAAGTGCCGGCGGACCCTGGTCGACGACCTGGGAGTCGAACCCACGCCCACGCTGCGCCGGTACGAGAAGGCCATCCTCACTCACGACCCCGAGCTGCTCCGCGAACCCGTGGGACACGGCGGCCGGATGGGGATGTGAGCCACGCCGCGTCACGGCAAGGTCACCGTGACGCGCAGACGTGAACAGGCCTGATCGAAACGGTGGAGCACGAGGTCCGCCACCTCGGGGGCATCACCGAGAACCGGCGCGACGACGTCCGCCCGTGCGGCACCCCGCACGATGCGGTCGGCCAGGAATCCGGGGGCGAGGACGTACGAGGCGACGGCCACCCGGGCACAGCCCGAGGCGCGCAGCCGGCGAACGGCCCAGGCCGTACCGGACACGGCCGGACGGGCACCGCCACCGGCCGGCGCCTCATCGGGGGGCAAGGAGGCGAACGCGGGCCGCACGGCGCACCAGCCGGTGTGCCGCCACTCCCGCGCGATGTCCGCGATCACCGCGTTCGCCTCCGGATCGGAGGTTCCCGCCGAGGCCAGGACGACCCCGGTCGAGGACAGGTCGCCGGGCACCAGCCCGGCCTCGTACAGCCGGCGTTCCAGGGCCCGCGACAGCAGCGGCGCGGGTCCGAGGACGCCGGCGCGCTCGATCCGCAGCTCCGGCGGCGCCTGGCGCAGCAGCGCCGGGATGTCCGCCCTGGCGTGGATGGCACGGCTCAGCAGCAGGGGTACGGCGACGACCTCACGAACCTCCTCCGGCCCCCGTGCCCCCCCGCGCCGTACGTCCGCCGCCAGCTCCGCCAGTACCCCGGGCACCGAGGGGGCGGTGAAGTCCAGGAACCCGATCTCCACCCGCAGTCGCGGCCGCCGTGCGCGCACCCGTCGTACCAGGGCACGCAGGGTCCGGGCGTGCCGGGGATCGCGACTGCCGTGCGCCACGGCGAGCAGCACCGGTGGCATCGGTGTCACCCCGCCCGCTCGGCCAGGCCGCGGCTGCGCAGGACGCGCCGCTCCAGCGGGGAGAAGACCAGCACGTCGATGCCGATGCCGACGAGCAGGATGAGAATGATCGTGGCCAGCACTCCCGGCATGTCGCTGTAGGTGCGGAAGTTCTCCAGCAACTGGCCGAGCCCGGTGCCGAGATCGGGTGAGCTGGCGATGAGTTCGGCCGCCATCAAGGAGCGCCAGGCGAACGCCCAGCCCTGTTTGAGTCCGGCGAGGAAGCCGGGGAGCGCGGCGGGCAGCAGCACGTGCCGGACCGAGGCCAGCCCGGTGGCACCGACGACCCGGCCCGCGCGCAGGTACAGCGGCGGGGTCTGATCGACGCCCGCGACCAGGCCGTTGGCGATGGAGGGCACCGCGCCGAGCAGGACGACCGCGTACACGGTCGTGTCGGTGAGCCCGAACCAGATCATCGCGGCCGGCACCCAGGCCACCGACGGCAGCGACTGGAGCCCGGACAGGATCGGCCCGATCGCCGCCCGGACGGCTCTGATCCGCGCGACCGCCAGACCCAGTGGCGTCCCGATGACGATCGACAGGCAGAAGCCGAACGCGCCGCGGGAGACGCTGGTCCACACATAGCCGAGAAGGGTGCCCTCCAGCCACATCCGCCGGATGGACCGGGCCACGTCGAGTGGTCCGGGCAGGACGTGATCGGGCTTCAGGTCCAGGGCCGCGGCGAGCTGCCAGGCGCCGACGATCAGAACGACGGTGCACAGCGGCGGCAGCACCGTGGCCAGGACGCGGCGCGCGAAGGACGTCCGGGCCGCGGCGGCCGGCCTCTCCAGCGCGTCGAGTCCGGCTTCGAGCCCGGCCAGATCGCTCGTGTCCTCGGTGTCACTGCCTGCCATGGCGGCGGATCTCCCCTCGCAGTTCCTCGGTGATCTCCACGGAGAGTTCGGCGACGGCGGCGTCCTCGATGCGGCGCGGCTGCGGGATGTCCACGGTCCATTCGCGGGCGATGCGCCCGGGACGGGAGGTGAGCAGGACCACGCGCTGGGCGAGCCGCACGGCCTCGCGGACGTTGTGGGTGACGAAGAGGACGGACAGTCCCGTCTCCGCCCAGACGCGGGTCAGTTCGTCGTGCAGCACGTCCCGGGTGATCGCGTCCAGTGCCGCGAACGGCTCGTCCATGAGCAGCAGGCGGCTGTCCTGGGCGAGCGCCCGGGCGAGCGCCACGCGCTGGCGCATGCCGCCGGACAGTTCGTGCACCCGCTTGCCGTACGCGCCCTTCAGCCGGACGAGTTCGAGCAGCCGCTCCGCCTCGGGGCGGCGCTCCGCCCTGGTCATCCCGCGCATGCGCAGGGCCAGTTCGATGTTCTTGCCCGCGGTCAGCCAGGGAAACAGGGCGTGTTCCTGGAACATCAGGGCCGGGCGGCCGCCGGGCACGTCGATCGTCCCGAGGGTCGGCTCGTCGAGCCCCGCGACGAGGTTGAGGAGCGTCGACTTGCCGCACCCGGAGGCGCCGAGCAGGGTGACGAACTCGCCGGTCGCCACGTCGAGGGTGATGTCGTCGAGCACGGGGCGGTCCGCCGGACGGCCGAACGACTTCGAGACGCGGTCGAGCCGCGCGGCGGGCGGCGTCGCGTCCCGGGCGGATTCGGGGGTCCGTCGGACGAGGTGGGTGGCCATGACTGTCGCCTTCCGGTCAGTCGGCGCCGAGGCCGGCGTCGTCGACCGCGGGCCGTCCCGCGGCTTGGAGGACCTTGTTGAGAGGCCGGAGGTCGTAGATGCGGTCGAGCAGCGGGTCCTGGAGCAGACCGGCAGCGACCGCGTGGGCCGCCTCGTCGCGCAGGGTCGCGGCGAGCGGATCATCGAGGACCTGGACGTGGGCGAAGGCCATGTCCAGGACCTTCGGCGGCAGTCGGGTTCCGGAGTCGGCCCGCAGTTTCCGGTCGACGGAGGCCTTCGCCTGCCGGGGATGGGCGTTGATCCAGGCGTTCGTCCGTACGGAGCCGCGCAGCAGGGCCTCGACGACATCCGGGTGCTTCTTCAGGAACCGCTGGGACACGATCATGTTCGTGATGACGAACCGCCCGTCCTTCCAGAGCTTCTTCTCGTCCACCAGGACCTTGCCGCCGGCCGCGACCAGCCGGGCCGCCGTGGGCTCGGGCACCCAGGCCCCGTCGAGATCACCGCGCTCGAAGAGGGTGGGGATCTCCTTGTTGTCGACGCGCTGGACCTTCACGTCGCCCCGCCCGCTCCTGGCGTCGACCTTGTAGCCCTGTCGCGCGAGGTAGTCGAGGAGGGCGACGTCCTGGGTGTTGCCGAGCTGCGGCGAGGCGATCGTCCGGCCCTTCAGCGCGGCCGGGGAACCGATCTTCCCCGGATTCACCACCAGGGAGACACCGCCCGAGGCGGAGCCCGAGATGATGCGCAGGTTGGTCCCGTCGGACTTCGTGTAGCCGTTGATCGACGGCGAGGGGCCGATCCAGCCGATGTCGATCGCGCCCCCGTTCAGCGCCTCGATCTCGGCCGGGCCGGCGTTGAACGCCTGTGTCCGGATCTTCGTCCCGCCCAGCTCCTTCTGGAAGAAGCCCTCTTGCAGGCCGACCAGTGCCGTGGCGTGGGTGATGTTGGGGAAGTATCCGATCCGGACCTGGTCCACTCCGCCGGTCTTCGCTCCGGTGGCGAGGACGGCCGGCCGGCCCATGTCCTTGGCCTGGGAGCCGTATCCGCAGCCCGTGGCGCCGAGCAAGGAGAGCACGGACAGTACGGAGAACGCGACGACCGGGTGACGTCGTCCGGCGGAGCGCGGGGCGAGAGGGGCTGGCACGGCGATTCCCTTTCCTCACAGTCCGGTTGAGCTCGTCGGAGGGCGGTGCGGTGGTGTCGTGGTCCCCGGCCCCGCCATGCCTGCGGTGAGGGTGGTGCCGTCGGCGGGGTCGATGAGGATGAACGCGCCGGTGCGGCGGGAGTCGGCGTAGGAGTCCAGGGGGAGGGGTTCGGCGGTGCGGATCTTGACGCGGCCGATGTCGTTGGCGACCAGCCGGCCCGGGTGCGGGTGCAGTGAGAGATCGTCCAGGGTGAGCCGGGAGGGGATGTCCTTGACGATCGCCTTGACCGTGCGGGTGCCGTGCTTGAGGAGCACCCGGTGGCCGACGGTGAGCGGTTCGTCGGCGACGTGGCAGACGGTCGCCTCGACGTCCTGCGTGGTCGGCGGCGCGTCCTTGCTGGGCACGAGGAGGTCACCGCGGGAGATGTCGATGTCGTCGGCGAGCAGGAGGGTCACCGACTGCGGCGTCCAGGCGATGTCGACGCTCTTGCCCAGCAGGTCGATCCCGGCGACCGTGGTGCTGCGCCCGGAGGGCAGCACGGT
>NZ_JBIBSY010000003.1:0-327696 GCF_043078065.1 Streptomyces sp. NPDC015532
CGGAAGGTGCCGGCCGCGATCTGCCCGGCGTAGCCGCGGTAGTCGGGGTGCTGGGCGCTCTGCGGGCGGATCACGTACTGCACGGGCAGCCGGGCGTGGCAGTGGGCCAGGTCGTGGCTGACGGGGACGGTCTCCAGGTGTTCCAGGACGGTGGGGCCGCCGTACCAGTCCATGTTCGCGGAGGGTTCCACCACGTTGTCGCCGGCGAGTGCGGAGATCGGGATCGCGGTGATCTCGGGGACGCCCAGTTCCGAGGCGTAGGCGGTGAACTCCTCGGCGATCGCGGCGAACACCGGCTCCTGGTAGTCGACCAGGTCCATCTTGTTGACGGCCAGGACCACGTGCGGGACGCGCAGCAGGGCGGCGACGGCGGCGTGGCGGCGGGTCTGCTCGATGACGCCGTTGCGGGCGTCGACCAGGACGACGGCGAGGTCGGCGGTGGAGGCGCCGGTGACCATGTTGCGGGTGTACTGCACGTGCCCGGGGGTGTCGGCCAGGATGAAACGGCGCCGGGCGGTGGCGAAGTAGCGGTAGGCGACGTCGATGGTGATTCCCTGCTCGCGCTCGGCGCGCAGGCCGTCGGTGAGCAGGGCCAGGTCGGGGGTGTCCTGGCCGCGGTTGCGTGAGGCGTGCTCGACGGCCTCCAGCTGGTCGGTCAGGATCGACTTGGAGTCGTGCAGCAGGCGTCCCACCAGGGTGGACTTGCCGTCGTCGACGGAGCCCGCGGTCGCGAAACGCAGCAGGGTGGTGGCCGTCAGCTGTTCGACCGACAAGGGCTCGGCGGGTTCGGTGGTGCTGGTCATGTCTAGAAGTACCCCTCGCGCTTGCGGTCTTCCATCGCGGCCTCGGACATCTTGTCGTCGGCGCGGGTCGCGCCCCGCTCGGTCAGCCGGGACGCGGCGATCTCGGTGATCACCTGCTCCAGCGTCGTCGCCTCGGAGTCCACGGCACCCGTGCAGGACATGTCCCCCACGGTCCGGTAGCGCACCAGGCGCTTCTCGACGCTCTCGCCGTCCTTCGGGCCGCCCCACTCACCCGCGGTCAGCCACATGTTCGAGCGCTGGAACACCTCACGCTCGTGCGCGAAGTAGATGCCGGGCAGCTCGATGCCCTCCCGGGCGATGTACTGCCACACATCCAGCTCGGTCCAGTTCGACAGCGGGAACACCCGCACATGCTCACCAGGTGCGTGCCGGCCGTTGTAGAGGTTCCACAGCTCGGGGCGCTGACGGCGCGGGTCCCACTGCGAGAACTCGTCGCGCAGCGAGAACACCCGCTCCTTGGCCCGCGCCTTCTCCTCGTCCCGGCGCCCCCCGCCGAACACGGCATCGAACCGCTCGGAGGCGATCTTCTCGGTCAGCGGCAGGGTCTGCAGCGGATTACGGGTGCCGTCGGGGCGCTCGCGCAGCACACCGCGGTCGATGTAGTCCTGCACCGAGGCGACGTGCAGCCGCAGGCCGTGCCGCTGCACGGTCCGGTCGCGGTAGTCGAGGACCTCGGGGAAGTTGTGCCCGGTGTCCACATGCAGCAGCGTGAAGGGAACCGCCGCCGGAGCGAACGCCTTCAACGCCAGATGCAGCATCACGATGGAGTCCTTGCCACCGGAGAACAGGATCACCGGCCGCTCGAACTCCCCCGCCACCTCACGGAAGATATGCACAGCCTCCGACTCCAACGCGTCCAGGTGCGACAGCGCGTACGGGCTGCTCTCGGTCTCCTCGGAGACACTGGCGACGGTCGTCATGCGAGACCCTTCTCGGTGAGCAGCGCGTGCAGCGCGGCGGCGGACTCCCGCACGGTCTGGGTGTGCGACTCGATGCGCAGGTCGGGCGACTCGGGCGCCTCATAGGGGTCGTCGACGCCGGTCAGCCCCGAGATCTCGCCCGCGGCCTGCTTGGCGTAGAGCCCCTTCACATCGCGTACGGAGCAGACCTCGACCGGGGTCGCCACGTGCACCTCCAGATACGTCGTCCCGTTCTCCTTGTGGCGCCCGCGCACCGCCTCGCGGCTGTCCGCGTAGGGCGCGATCACCGGGACGAGCGCCTTGACGCCGTTGCGGGCGAGCAGTTCGGCGAGGAAGCCGACGCGCTGCACGTTGGTGTGCCGGTCGGCGCGGCTGAAGCCGAGGCCCGCGGAGAGGAACTCGCGGATCTCGTCGCCGTCGAGGACCTCGACACGGTGGCCCTCCTCGCGCAGCCGGCCGGCCAGTTCGTACGCGATGGTGGTCTTGCCGGCACTCGGCAGACCCGTGAGCCAGATCGTGGCTCCGGTCGTCACTTGCTGCTCCTGGGAGATCGTGGGGTTCGTGGCCGTCGCGGCTGCCGTCGTCGTCGTCATCCGTGCAGCCCGCACTCGGTCTTCGAGCGGCCCGCCCAGCGGCCCGCTCGCGCGTCCTCGCCGGCCAGCACCCGGCGGGTGCAGGGCGCGCAGCCGACGGAGGCGTAACCGTCCGTCAGCAGGGGGTTGGTGAGGACCCCGTGCTCGGCGACATACGCGTCGACGTCGTCCTGCGTCCAGCGGGCGATGGGGGAGATCTTGACCTTGCGGCGCTTCTCGTCCCAGCCGACGACCGGGGTGTTCGCCCGGGTCTCCGACTCGTCGCGGCGCAGCCCGGTCGCCCACGCGTCGTACGCGGTCAGGCCCTCTTCGAGGGGCTGGACCTTGCGCATCGCGCAGCACCGGTCCGGGTCGCGGTCGTGCAGCTGCGGCCCGAACTCGGCGTCCTGCTCGGCGACCGTGCGGCGCGGGGTGAGCGTGATGACGTTGACGTCCATCACCGCCTCGACCGCGTCACGGGTGCCGATGGTCTCGGGGAAGTGATAGCCGGTGTCGAGGAACACCACGTCCACACCCGGCCGGGCGCGGGAGGCGAGATGGGCGACCACCGCGTCCTCCATGGAGGAGGTCACGCAGAACTTCCCACCGAAGGTGTCCGCGGCCCAGCGCAGGATCTCCAGCGCGGACGCGTCCTCCAGGTCGCGCCCCGCACGCTCGGCCAGGCTCTTCAAGTCCTCGCCCGTGCACTCTTGCTGAATGGCCGTCATATCTCCGCCCCTCCACGCTCTTCCCGCTGGACGCCCCGGGACAGCAGTCCCAGGAACTTCAGCTGGAAGGCTCGGTTGCACGCCGCGCATTCCCACGCGCCGTGACCCTCTTCGCTGGGTCGCAGGTCTTCGTCTCCGCAGTAGGGGCAGTAGAACGGCGCGGCACGCTCGCTCACGACAGCGCCTCCTCGGAGGCACGCGCGGCCCAGGTGGCGAAGCGCTCGTCGTCCTCGCGCTCCGCCTGGAAACGCTTCAGCACACGCTCGATGTAGTCGGGCAGCTCGTCCGAAGTGACCTTCAGGCCGCGGACCTTGCGGCCGAATCCGGCCTCCAGGCCGAGCGCGCCGCCCAGGTGCACCTGGAATCCCTCGACCTGCTCACCGTTCTCGTCGAGGACGAGCTGGCCCTTGAGGCCGATGTCCGCGACCTGGATGCGGGCGCACGCGTTGGGGCAGCCGTTGATGTTGATGGTGATGGGTTCGTCGAACTCGGGGATGCGGCGCTCGAGTTCGTCGATCAGGGAGGCGCCACGCGCCTTGGTCTCGACGATCGCGAGCTTGCAGTACTCGATGCCGGTGCAGGCCATCGTGCCGCGCCGGAAGGTGGAGGGGCGGGCGGTCAGGTCGAGAGCCTCCAGGCCCTCGACGAGCGAGTCGATCCGCGCCTCCTCCACGTCGAGCACGATCATCTTCTGCTCGACGGTGGTGCGCAGCCGGCCCGAGCCGTGCGCCTCGGCCAGCTCGGCGATCTTCGTCAGGGTGGCGCCGTCGATGCGGCCGACGCGCGGGGCGAAGCCGACGTAGTAGCGGCCGTCCTGCTGCCGGTGCACGCCGACGTGGTCGCGCCAGCGGGCGACGGGCTGGTCGGGGGCGGGGCCGTCGACCAGCTTGCGCTGCAGGTACTCGTCCTCCAGGACCTGGCGGAACTTCTCCACGCCCCAGTCGGCGACCAGGAACTTCAGACGGGCGCGGTTGCGCAGCCGCCGGTAGCCGTAGTCACGGAAGATCGACAGGACGCCGATGTGGACGTCCGCCACCTCGTCGAGCGGCACCCAGGCGCCCAGGCGCTGGCCGATCTTCGGGTTGGTGGACAGACCGCCGCCGACCCAGAGGTCGAAGCCGGGGCCGTGTTCCGGGTGGTTCACGCCGACGAAGGCGACGTCGTTGATCTCGTGCGCCACGTCGAGCAGCGGCGAGCCGGAGACCGCGGTCTTGAACTTGCGGGGAAGGTTGGAGAAGTCCTTGTTGCCGATGACCCGGCGGTGGATCTCCTCGATGGCCGGCGTGCCGTCGATGATCTCGTCCTCGGCGATGCCGGCGACGGGCGAGCCGAGGATGACGCGGGGCGTGTCACCGCAGGCCTCGGTCGTGGACAGGCCGACGGCCTCCAGGCGGTCCCAGATCTCCGGGACGTCCTCGATGCGGATCCAGTGGTACTGGACGTTCTGACGGTCGGTGAGATCGGCCGTGCCGCGCGCGAACTCCTGCGAGATCTCGCCGATGACGCGGAGCTGCTCGGTGGTCAGCCGGCCACCGTCGATCCGCACGCGCAGCATGAAGAACTTGTCGTCCAGCTCCTCCGGCTCCAGGATCGCGGTCTTGCCGCCGTCGATCCCGGGCTTGCGCTGGGTGTACAGACCCCACCAGCGCATCCGGCCGCGCAGGTCGTTGGGGTCGATCGAGTCGAATCCCCGCTTCGAGTAGATCGTCTCAATGCGTGTCCGCACATTGAGACCGTCGTCGTCCTTCTTGAACTGCTCGTTGCCGTTGAGCGGGGTGAAGTGACCTACGGCCCACTGGCCCTCGCCGCGGTGACGGCTCACCTTGCGGCGGGGCGCGACGACGGGATCCTGAGGGGTGGCGGCCATGGCTGTTACGTCCTTCGAGACTGCGGGGCAGGTCTGACTGCGGCTCTGACCTGCGCATACGGGTGCATACGGAAGAATGGGCGCAGCACTGCGCAAGGGTCGCAAAAAAGAGGGGGCTCGGCGCTGCTGGGCTGATCAGCTCGCCGGACAGATGGCGCTGGACATGCGGCCGAGGTCGACGTGCCGCCGACTCACCAAGGCAATTCCAGTTCCAGACATGACGGAAGCGTGTCACGGGGATCTCGGGGCAGTCCACCGTCATCCATTATGTGGACATCCGTGTCCCGAATCTTGAGACGTGGGTGTTGTCGATCACATGACCGGCCCTCCCGCGGTGCCGCGAGGAGGGCCGGGAGCCGTGGTCACCACGGTACAAAGCGGGTCAGACGGTATACGCGCCCGGCCAGGGCCCCGGTGTGGCTGCCTCTTCCTCCGGCTCGACCTTGGTGTCGTACAGCCGGAAGCCGCGGCGCTGGTAGTTGTCCATCGCGTGCTCGCCGTCCTTGCTGCACGTGTGCAGCCAGACGCGCTTCGTACCGGCCCGTCCCGGCCAGCGTTCGGCCAGGTCCCAGGCGCGTGCGGTTCCGAACGAGAGCAGGTGACCCCCGATCCGACGGCCGCGGAACGCGGGGAGGAGTCCGAAGTAGGCGATCTCCACGACCCCGTCGTCCTGGGCGTCGAGTTCGACGTAGCCCGCGGGGGTCCCCCGGTCGTAGGCGACCCAGGTCTCCGTGCCCGGCCGGTCGAGGACCTCCCGCCACCGCGCGTACGTCCAGGCGAGCCGGTCCGTCCAGAGGATGTCCCCGCCGACCGAGGCGTACAGGAAGCGGCTGAACTCGGGCGAGGGGACCTCGGCGCGGACGATCCGCAGGTCCCCGTCGGGCGCGCTCGCGGGGAGCAGGTCGGCCGGGGCCGTCTGCTCCAGGGACCAGGTGGTCACATTGATGCTGCTCATGACCGCCAGGGAATCACGCGGGCGGGCGCCTCTCCAAAGCCGTCCACGGACCGGCCGGCCGAGCGTGTGGCGCGGGCGGGCCCGCTGTCCGAGCGGCCCGTTCCCGGGCGCCGGCTCCGCTGTCCGAGCCCGCGCCGCTATCCGAGCGAGCCGTCGACCGACGACAGCGGCACCGCGTAGAGCACCCTGTGGTCCGCCCTGTCGGTGATGCTCCACAGCTCGCCGGTCTGCTGCCAGTAGGAGAGCGAGCCGGTCCCGAGGTCCCAGCAGGCGTGCGACTGGTCGGCGGTGCACGTGGCCGCCTCGGCGCCGTGTCCGCTCTGGCGCCACAGGGACCCGTGCCCGGCCCGGCTGTCGGACGGCCGCTTGATGTACCACCGGGGCTCGCTGTCGCCCGCGGACCGGTGGGAGAGGGCGCCGGAGATCCCGGACCCCTTGGTCGTGTAGGCCTCGACCGCGTTCACATGGCCCTGGGCGTCGGCGAGCAGTCCGGTGCGGTACGCGGCGGTGCTGAACGCGTACCGCCAGACACGGGCGCGCTCCGGACGGTCCTCCGCGGCCTCCGTCGCGACCAGGCTGTCGGGTGCGGTCGTACGGTCCAGGGAGAGCGAGCCGATACAGGGGACCCCGTGGTCACGGGCGCGGCCGCACGAGCCGCCCTCCAGGTCGTAGGAGCCGATGGCGGGGAGTACGTACCGGTAGCCGGCGGCGGAGTAGCCGCGGCCGACCCGGCCCACGGCGCCGCTGTCCACGTCGGCCCGCAGCAGTCGGTGCAGGTCGAAGACGAGCAGGCCCTGGCCGTGGTCCGCCGGGACGATCAGCTTGTCCTGGTACCAGACCATGCCGCCGAGGCCGGTGCGGACCGCGGTGAAGTCCTTGCCGCCGGACCGTGGGGCGACCAGCAGGACCCAGCGGTAGCGGAGGGCGTCCGGATCCGTCGCGTCGACCACGGCGATCCGGGCCAGTCCCTCCTCCCGGTCCGGCGCGGCCGCCCGGCCGTCGCGGTGGGTCCAGCCGGCCAGGATCACCCGGTGGGTGCCCCACGCGCCGTCGTCGTCGGCGTCACCGGACGTCGTCACGGAACGGGGCCGCCACCCCGCTGTCCGCGCGTCGGTGTCGCCCCAGCAGTAGGCGCGGGTGGCGGTGGGCTCGACGGGCAGCGCGGACCGCTCGTCCGCCGTGCAGTCGGCGGTGTTGCGCATCGAGTGGTCGGCGTCGCTCAGGACTCCGTCGACGCCCACGTTGCCGCCCATGTTCCCGCTGAGCGTGTCGAGCGCGTCCCGGGAGGCGAGGTTCTCGTGCAGGCGCAGCTGCGGGGCGGCGCCGGTGCGGAGGGCGGTGAGACCCCCCGGGCTGTTGGCGCCGGTGGCCTGCGAGGTACTGATCAGGGTGGCGGCCGCGGTGAGGGCGAGCGCGGTTCCGGTCAGCGTGGCGCGCAGCGCCTGTCCTCTTCTTCGACGACGGTGCCTGCCGCGCTGTTTCATGCGTCCTCCCGGATAGGCCAACTGCCTCCCCCGCCGAGGGCGTTGACGGAGAGACGGGTGGGGTGGCCTGTGGAGTGGATGCTACGGCAGAGACCCCCCGGCCAGGTCGAAGACCGCGGAAGACGCCCCCGAAATACGCTCGCTTCACCCCTCCCCGGCTTCACGACGCGCCCGGTCCGGCCGTCGCGCGTGCTCCGAGAACCGCGGGCGCGGTCGAGTGCGGCAGCAGGTCCCGGGGGTCGTCCGGCAGCAGGACCTCGACCTCCACCTCCTCGCGGAAGCGGTAGGGCCGGTGGTCGAGGAGCCCGATGAGCCGGCGGCGCACGCGGGAGAGTTCGGCGCGGACCGTGACCGTGCGGGTGGGATCGCCGAAGAGGTCGACCGCGAGCTGCGCGGCGCTGCGCCCCTGCCGGCGCACGGCGAGGACGTAGAGCAGTTCGGCGTGGCGCGGGCTCAGATCCTGGGCCCAGCTGCCCGCCGTGCCCGAGACGGTGATGTGCGGGCGCCGGGGTTCGCCGAGGTCGAGGACCACGCGCCCGGCGCTCCCCAGGTCGCCGGCACCGGTGACGCGCAGCAGCCAGCCGCCGGGCATCGGCTCGGCGACACACGTTCCGAGGGAGGGCAGCCAGACGGGGCCCGCGCCGAAGGGGTCGGGCAGTGGGACCCGGTCCACGGGCGGCATTCCGGTGACGGCGGCGAGCCAGCCGTGGGAGTCCACCACGAGCGCGGGACCGTCCAGCCGGCACAGCAGGGGCGCGGCCACCGCGCGCAGCCGTTCGATGGCCGTCAGATGCGCGGTGCGCAGTTCGCTTTCGGCCAGTCTGGACACCGTGTCGACCAGCGCGAGGGTGGCGGGATGAAAGCTGCTGTCCGGACCGCTCACGTCGATGATCCCGAGCAGCCGTCCGTCGCGCGGGTCGTGGACGGGTGCGGCGGCGCACGTCCAGTCGTGCAGGGTGCGCACGAAGTGCTCGGCGGAGTGCACCTGGACGGGGGCGTCCGCCGACAGGGCGGTTCCGATGGCGTTGGTGCCGGTGGTGTCCTCGCTCCAGGCGGCGCCCTCCTCCAGGCAGATGGTGTCGGCCCGGCGCAGGACGCCCGGGTTCCCCTCGCGCCACAGCACCCGGCCCTCGGGGTCGGTGACCACCATGATCTGGAGGGAGGCGTCGGCGACCGTCCCGAGGCCGCCGTGCAGGGTCGGCATCACATCGGCGAGCGCGGTGGAGGTCCGCCGGTGTTCGAGTTCGTCGGAATGGAGAAGGGGACTGTCCGTTCCTTGTTCGGGATTGATGCCGAAACGTTTCGCTCTTTGCCAGGACCGGCCGATCACCGGACGCGGGGCGAACGCGCCGCGCTCGCCCTTGACCGACGCGGCCCACGTCTCCTGGAGGTGCCCCGCCGTCCCGGACGCGTCGGACGGTGCGAAACGGGCTGGGTTGAACGATGTGGTCTTCACAGAGCACTCCCGAAACCAGGACCTCGTACGGGCCGCGTCACCGCCGTCATCCCACATCGTGCCTGCTCTCGGCCGCGTCCGCCGGGCCTTCGCACAAGGTGCACAAAGGAATGCAACGGTCTGCAACTCTCGCCAACGGTCACAAGGTTCCCTGAAACTGACAGCGATGCCGCCCGTGCGGTGTCCGAGCTCCTGAACGGGGCGAGCGGCGGGGGTGGTGCCGTGTCGGCGCAGCACCACCCCCGCGTCAGCGCTCGCCTCAGGCCACCGGCCGGGCCCGCTCCACCACCGTGGCCAGATCCAGACTGTGCGGCAGCGTGCCGAATCCCGCGCCCCAGTCACCGCCCAGACGCGAGGCGCAGAACGCGTCGGCCACCTCCGGGGGCGCGTACCGGACGAGCAGCGACCCCTGGAGCACCAGTGCGATCCGCTCGACCAGCCGGCGGGCACGGGCCTCGATGCCCTCCAGGTCGGCGAGTTCGGTCAGCAGGTTCTTGATGGCCCCGTCCAGCCGGTGGTCGGCGCCGCGGGCCCGGCCCACCTCCCGCAGATACGCGTCCAGAGCCCCCGGCTCCCGCTGCAGAGCGCGCAGGACGTCCAGCGCCTGCACATTGCCCGCGCCCTCCCAGATGGAGTTGAGCGGCGACTCCCGCAACAGTCGCGGCATGCCGGACTCCTCGACGTAGCCGTTGCCGCCCAGGCACTCCAGCGCCTCCACCGCGACCGGCGTACACCGTTTGGTCACCCAGAACTTGGCGGCGGGCACCGCGAGCCGCAGGAACGCCCGCTCCTGCTCGCTCCCGTCGTCGTACGCCGCCGCGAGCCGCATCGCCAGGGTCGTCGCCGCCTCCGACTCCAGCGCCAGATCGGCGAGGACGTTGCGCATCAGCGGCTTGTCGACGAGCCGGCCGCCGAACGCCTCGCGGTAGGTGCAGTGATGGATCGCCTGCGCGACCGCCTGCCGCATCAGCGAGGCCGAGCCGAGCACACAGTCCAGCCGGGTCGCCGCGACCATCCCGATGATGGTGCGCACCCCGCGCCCCTCCTCGCCCACCCGGCGCGCCCACGTCCCGTCGAACTCGACCTCGCCCGACGCGTTGGACCGGTTGCCGAGCTTGTCCTTGAGCCGCTGGATACGGAAGACGTTCCTGGTGCCGTCCTCCAGGACGCGCGGCACCAGGAAGCAGGTGAGCCCGCCCGGAGCCTGCGCCAGCACCAGGAAGCCGTCCGACATCGGCGCGGAGCAGAACCACTTGTGCCCGGTCAGCGCGTACGTCCCGTCCTCGGCGAGGGGGCGGGCCTCGGTCGTGTTGGCCCGTACGTCGCTGCCGCCCTGCTTCTCCGTCATGCCCATACCGAAGAGCACACCGGCCTTCTGCGCGGCGGGCCTCAGCTCCTGGTCGTAGACCGTGGCCGTCAGCCGCGGCACCCACTCGGCGGCGAGCGCCGGGTCGGCGCGCAGCGCGGGCACCGCCGCGTGGGTCATCGACAGCGGACAGCCGTTGCCCGCCTCGGCCTGCGTCCAGACCACGAAGCCCGCCGCGCGCCTGACGTGTCCGCCCGGGCGGGTCCAGGCCGACGTCAGCCCCGCCGACACGCCCTTGCCGAGGAGGCGGTGCCAGGACGGGTGGAAGTCGACCTCGTCGATCCGGTTGCCGTATCGGTCGTGGCTGCGCAGCTTCGGCGGATTCTCGTTGGCCAGCGCACCCCACTCCTGGACCTGGGCGGAACCCGTCGTCCGGCCGAGCGACGACAGTTCCTCGCGCGCCTCCTGGAGGAGCCCGGGATCGAGGTGCCGGGCGACCGCCTCCCCGAGGGCCCGGTCGGCGGCGAATACGTCATATCCGACCAGGGGCGGAGCCTGGTTGGTCACGGTGTGGGTGCTGGCTGGCATACCGCTACCGTAAGGACGTGCACCAGGCAAAAGAAACCTCCGAACGGCCTCGCCTCGGCCGATTCCACCGCGCTCGCGCGCTCTACAGGAACGTCTCCAAGCGCAGGACCGCCTGGCTGCTGATCAAGGACACCGTCAACTCGTGCATGGAGTACAGGATCCTCGGACTGGCGGCCGAGGCCGCCTTCTTCACGCTCCTGTCCGTGCCGCCGCTGCTGCTGAGCATGATCGGGCTGCTCGGATACGTGGACGCCTGGACCGGCGCCGACACCATCGCCAGCCTTGAGTCCAACATCCTGGACGCGTCCCGCACGGTGCTGACCCAGAAGGGCGTGCACCAGATCGCGGAGCCGATCCTGCACGACGTGATGAAGGGCGGCCGGCCCGACATCATCTCCCTCGGTTTTCTGTTCGCCCTGTGGTCGGGCTCGCGCGCGGTCAACGTCTTCGTCGACACCATCACCGTGATGTACGGGCTCGACGGCACCCGGGGCATCGTGAAGACCCGGGTGATGTCCTTCCTGCTGTTCATCGTGGCCCTGCTCATCGGCTCCGTCCTGCTCCCGCTGATGGTGGCGGGCCCTGACGCCGTGGTGAACGTCGTGCCGTGGTCGACGACCGTCGTGCAGGTCCTGTACTGGCCCGTCGTCATCGTCCTGTCGGTCGCCTTCCTGACGACCCTCTACCACGTGTCCGTCCCCGTCCGGTCCCCGTGGGTCGAGGACGTGCCGGGCGCCCTGGTCGCCCTCGCCATGTGGGTCCTCGGCAGCTTCCTGCTGCGCATCTACCTGACCAACACCATCGAGGGGCCCACCATCTACGGCTCCCTCGCCGCCCCGGTGGCCGTCCTGCTGTGGATCGGCGTCGCCGCCTTCGCCGTCCTGGTCGGCGCGGCCGTCAACGCCGCCATCGACCGGGTCTGGCCGGCCGCCGCCACCGCCGCGGCCCGCGCCGCCAACGAACGGCTGCGCGAGGCCCAGGCCGCCGAGTACGTGGCCCGCGCCGCCGCGCACCGCTCCTACGACGCCGACCCCGACGATCCCGACATGCCCTCCGAGTTCCCGGAACGCTGGTCGCGCTTCCTGCCCCCGGAGGACGTGACGTCCCGCCTGCGCACCCACGCCAAGAACACCCACCACACCCACCGCGCCCCGAAGAACGGCTCGGGGCACCCTCCGGGGGAGTGAGTCCCGGCAGGCAGCTTCAGGCCTTCCACACCCCGGCCGCCGCGGCCTCCCGCGCGAAGTCGGTGAAGTCCCGCGGCGCGCGGCCGAGGATCTTTCCGACGCCGTCCGACAGGTGGGAGTTCCGGCCGTCGAGGAGGCTCTCGAAGAGGTCGACGAGGAACCCGGCCTCCTCGGCCGGCACCCCGAAACCGGCCAGCGTGTCGCCGTACCGCCGCGCCGTCACGGGCGTGTACGCCAGTTCCTCGCCGGTGGCCCGCGAGATCTCCGCGACCGCCTCCCGGAAGGTCAGCAGCCGGGGCCCCGTGATCTCGAGCTCCCGGCCGGTGTACCGGTCGCCCCCGGTCAGCGCGGCCACCACAACGTCCGCGATGTCCCGGACGTCGATGAACGGCTCCCGCACCTCACCCGCCGGGAAGACCAGCTCCCCATGGCGCAGCCCTTCGACCAGCGGGCCCTCGCTGAAGTTCTGCGAGAACCACGACGCTCGTACGATCGTCCAGTCGGCGCCCGACGCCACCAGCGCCTCCTCGGTCGGCCGGGCCCGGTCCTCGCCCCTCGACGACAGGAGCACCAGCCGCCGCACGCCGAGCCCCACCGCCTCCCGGGCCAGCGCCCCGACCGCCTTCGTGGCCGGCGGCGAGCCGACGTCCGTGGGATGCGCCAGGTAGGCCGCGTCGGCGCCGCGCAGCGCCCCGGCCCACGTCGAGGCGTCCTCCCAGTCGAGGCCCGTGGCGCGCGAGGCGGCCCGGACCGTCAGTCCCGCCGCCCGCGCGGCCCGCGCGACCCGGCTCCCGGTCCGCCCCGTGGCGCCTGTCACCAGCACGGTCATGTCCCGCGTGTTCTCTGTCATGCGGCCCAGTCAACTGCCGTCCCCGGCAGGGAACCATCGGCGAACAGCTCATTCCCATTGCTTGTTCTTCGCGGGGAATCCTGGCCTTCAGGTCGGGCGGGAATGCGGTCCTCGGTCCGGAGGCGCGAAGCGCCGGAGATCACTGTGCTTGTGTGGTGACGGTCATGCCGGGCGCTTCTGGTTCTCGGTGTGGTCCTTGACGATGCTCGGTGGTGCGCCGCGGCAGGACCCCGCGAAGTAGGACGGGGGCCAGAACACCGAGCCGGTCCCGATCCGGTTGATCCGGCCGGTGTATTCCGCATGCAGGTAGCGGGAGCTGACGCCTTTGAGCTGTTGACGAGCTTGGACAGGGCGGTCTTCGGCGGGTGGTGCACGAGCAGGTGGACGTGATCGCCTCCACCGTTGAACTCCCGCGGTTCCGCGCCGAGGCTCTCGCACACATCGCGCATGACCTCCTCGCGGCGCGTCAGCATCTCACCGTTGAAGATCTCCCGCCGGTACTTCGTGACGCACACCGAGTGTGCGTGCAGGTGGTGGACAGTGTCGTTTCCTCATTTCATGTGAGGATCTGGTTCCTCATGTGATGACAAACGCCAGGACAGTAGGATCAATCCGATCTGACCGGAGGGGTGGGCTGGATGATCCGTGCGTACAAGTTCCTGCTGCGGCCCACCGTCCGGCAGGCCCAGGCGCTCGTCGAGATGCCGCGCGATCACTGCTCTCTCTACAACGGGGCGTTGCAGGAACGCCGTGACGCCTACCGGCACGTTTCGAAGAGCACCGTCAAGTACGGGATGCAGTCCGCGCAGCTCAAGGAGATCCGGGCGTTCGACCCTGAACGTCAGGGCCGCTGGTCGTTCAGCTCGCAGCAGGCGACCCTGCGCCGTCTGGACAAGGCGATGCAGGCGTCCTTTCGGCGGGTCAAGTCCGGCGAGACCCCGGGGTACCCGCGTTTTCGCGGGGTGAGCTGGTTCGACACGGTGGACTTTCCCAGGGACGGGGACGGCTGCCGGGGGGACTCCACTCCGCATGACCCGGTCACTCGTGTCCGCCTCCAGGGCGTCGGGCATGTGAAGGTCAACCGGCACCGGCCGGTGTCCGGCAGGGTCAAGACGATCTCGGTCAAGCGTGAGGGCCGTAAGTGGTTCGTCGTGCTCGGTGTCGAACAGGACCGGCCCGAACCGTTGCCCGCGACCGGCTCCGTGGTCGGGATCGACCTGGGCATCGCGAACTTCCTCGCCGACTCGGGTGGCGCCTTCGTATCCAACCCGCGCCACGGCCGTCGCGCGGCCGCAAAGCTCCAGGCCGCGCAGCAGGCCCTGTCCCGGTTCCCCCGCTGCAAGGCCAAGGACCGCACCGGCAACCACCGGCGCGCGGTGGACAAGGTCGCCCAGCTCCACGGCAAGGTGCGCCGCCGGCGCCTGGACCACGCACACAAGACCGCGCTCGACCTGGTTCGCGCGCATGACGTCATCGCGCACGAAGACCTCAAGATCCGCAACATGAGCAGGGCCCCCGCATCCAGGCCCGACCCCGACCGGCCGGGCGCCTTCCTGCCCAACGGGGCCGCTGCCAAGGCCGGGCTCAACAAGTCGATCACCGATGCCGGTTGGGGGGTGTTCCTGACGATCCTGCACGCCAAGGCTGAAAGCGCCGGACGGGAAGTGATCGCCGTGGACCCCCGCAACACCTCCCGCACCTGCCCCCACTGCGGGCACACCGCCAAGGAGAACCGGCCCACACAGGAGAAGTTCCACTGCGCCGCCTGCGGACATATCGCGCACGCGGACACGGTGGGAGCACTCAACGTTCTACGGGCCGGGCTGGTCCGTCGCGACGCCAACCCGGCGTAACGAGAAGCCCCCGGCCTCAACCGGGGGAGGAGTCACAAGCGGTCGTCCACGGTCCTCCACGGCTGCCCGGGCCGCCGTCTACGCTGGCGCCATGGACGCACCGCCGCGCTCGGACCTGCTCATGCGGGGGGACCCGCTCGCGAGCCTGCTGGAGGGTCCACGCGCGCGTGGCGCCTTCATGATCCGCGCGTGCTTCGACCCGCCGTGGTGCGTACGCGTCGAGGACCGTGCCCCCCTGACGATCATGCTGGTGGTCCGCGGCGACGCCTGGGTCGTACCGGACCGGAGCGAGGGCCTGCGGCTGCGGGCCGGTGACCTCGCCATCGCGCGCGGCCCCGAACCCTACGTCTGCGCCGACGACCCGGGCACCTTGCCCCAGGCCGTGATCCTGCCGGGCGGCGAGTGCTCCTACCCGGACGGACGCTCGCTGAAGGGCCACTGGGACCTCGGCGTCCGCAGCTGGGGCGACCGGCTCGACGGCTCCACGGTGCTGCTGATCGGGACGTACATGATGCGGGGCGAGGTCAACGGCCGCCTGCTCGACGCCCTGCCGCCGCTGCTCGCGCTCCCCTCCGACGTGTGGGAATGCCCGTTGACCCCGATCCTCGCCGCGGAGATGACGCGCGACGAGCCCGGGCAGGAGGTCGTCCTCGACCGGCTCCTCGACCTGCTGATGATCACCGCCCTGCGGGCCTGGTTCTCCCGCCCCGAGGCCGCGGCGCCCGCCTGGTACCGGGCCCTCGCGGACCCGGTCGTCGGCCGCGCGCTCCGGCTCCTCCAGGACGACCCGGCCCGCCCCTGGACGGTCGGCGGGCTCGCCGCCGAGACCGGCGTCTCCCGTGCCGCGCTGGCCAGACGCTTCGGCGAACTCGTCGGGGAACCCCCGATGACGTACCTGACCGGCTGGCGGCTCGCCGCCGCCGCCGACCGGCTCCGCGAGAGCGACGACACCCTGGAGACGATCGCCCGCCACGTCGGCTACGGCAGCTCCTTCGCGCTCTCCAGCGCCTTCAAGCGGGTCTACGGCGTCAGCCCGCAGGAGCACCGGGCCCGCCCGGCGTAGCCTGGCCGACATGTACGCGGAACGGGCGTCCCGGCTGCCGGGCGCGGTGCTCTGGAGCCGTGTCCTGAACGGTCCCGCGCCTGACGGCGGGGCCGAGGTGACGCCCGCGCGCCTGGCGCCGGGCACGCGGGCGGGGGCCGCCCATCCCGGCGACCCGGCGTTCGCGCGGGGTGCGGAGGCGGGGCGCGCGGGCCCGGCGGAGCGTGCGTCCGCGTCCGGTGCGGAGGCGATGGCCGCGTTCGTCCGCGGGAGCGAGGGCGAGGGCCCGACCCGGGACGATCCCCCGGCCGCCCGGGACGCTTCCGTCACGGCCCGGGACGCCGTGCTCCCCGACGGCTGCATGGATCTGCTGTGGACCCGGGGGCGGTTGCTCGTCGCCGGTCCCGACACCCGGCCCCACATCCCGGACGGCGTGCCCGGCGGCTGGGCGGGCGTCCGCTTCCACCCCGGCACGGCACCCGCCTACTTGGGTGTACCGGCCGACGAACTCCGGGACCAGCGCGTGGAGTTGGCCGAGCTGTGGCCCGCCGCCGAGGTGCGCCGTCTCACCGCGCGGATCGACGCGGCCGCCGACCCCGTGGGCGCGCTCGAAGAGGTCGCGCTGCTCCGGGCGGCCGAGACCGAGCCCCCCGATCCGCTGCTCAGGGACGTCGTGGCCGCCCTGGACGCGGGACGCCCGGTCGCCGAGACGGCCGACCGACTGGGCCTGGGGGCACGGCGGTTGCACCGCCTCTCGCTCGCCGCCTTCGGGTACGGACCCAAGACCCTGGCCCGGGTCCTGCGACTTCAGCGGGCCCTCGCCCTCGCCCGTGACGGCGTGCCCTTCGCGGAGACCGCGCTGCGCGCCGGGTTCGCCGATCAGGCCCATCTGGCCAGAGACGTGAGGGAGTTGGCGGGAGCGCCGCTCGGTGAGCTGGTCGCTCACCGCTGACGCGTACGGGGCTACTGCGCGGCCGCCGGCCCTTCCGGCAGCGGGGCGAACAGGTCGACGCCGTTGCCGTCCGGGTCCTGCACGACGGCGTACCGCATGCCCCAGAAGGCGTCCCACGGCTTGAGTTCGCCGTGATGGCCCGCGCCGACGAGCCCCTCGTACACGGAGTCGACCTCGGCGGGGTCCTCGCAGCGGAAGGCGAGCGACACCCTGCCGCCGCCGCTCGGAGGCCGCCACCCGGCGTGGAACGACCGGATGGTGTCCTCCGTGTCCAGCGCGAGGCGCAGCCCGCCGGGCAGTTCGGCCTCGACGTGCGGCTCGTTCTCCGTACCCTCGGGGAACACGAGCCCGAGACGGCTGTAGAAGGCGAGAGAGGCGGCCATGTCGGAGACGGCCAGCCCGATCACATCGAATCGTGGAGTCATACGGCCACCGTAGGCGGGCCCCGGGCGGCCGGTCTTGAACGAAACGGACAGCGCCCGGCGAACGCGCCCTTAGGCTCCGGGCATGGTCTTCCGCGTTCTCGTTTACACCCGTACGACCGGCTACCGGCACGACTCCATCCCGGCCGCCGTGGGCGCCGTGCGCGCCCTCGGCCACGCGCACGGTTTCGAGGCCGACGCCACCGAGGATCCCGCGGTCTTCGAGGCCCCTCTCGACCCGTACGCGGCCGTCGTCTTCCTGTCGACGAGCGGCGAGGTGCTGACACCCCGGGGCCGTGAGCGGCTGGCGGCCCACGTCGAGGGCGGCGGCGGCTTCGTCGGGGTGCACGCCGCCGCCTGCACCGAGTACGACTGGCCCCACTACGGCGAACTGCTCGGCGCCCGCTTCGACCGGCACCCGGACCTCCAGCCGGGCAGGGTCGTCGTCGAGGACCACGGACATCCCGCGACCCGGCTCCTGCCGCCGGTCTGGGATGTCACGGATGAATGGTACGACTTCCGGACCAACCCGCGCGAAGCAGACGGCGTGCGGGTGCTCGCCTCCGCCGACGAAGCGTCCTACGAGGGCGGGGGAATGGGCGGCGACCACCCCCTGGTGTGGTGCCGGGACCAGGGCGCGGGCCGGGTCTTCTACACCGCGCTCGGCCATGCCGCGCGGGCCTACGAGGACCCAGACTTCCTCGGACACCTGCTCGGCGGCATCCTCTGGGCGGCACGGGAGCCCTCGGCGGCCGCTTCGGGCCAGGGATCCTGACCCGGCGCCGGACCCCGGCGCGGGGCCGGTACGAGGCCGGCGGACCGGCCCGCGCCGTACCGCGGTAGCGGCCGGACAGGTGACCTCCGCAGGAATACCGGGACGCGATGTGGTGCTCTGATCTCTACAGCGCGCGACGGTGAGGAGCTGGTCCCGGATGGCGGTGGACTCGGTGGATCCGGTGGCGGAGACGAAGGACCCGGTGGTCTCCACCCCCTACGGAGCGGTGCGCGGCCGGTACGAGAACGGCATCGCGGTCTTCCGGGGTGTTCCCTACGCGGCCCCGCCCTTCGGCGCCCGGCGCTTTCGCCCGCCCGAGCCGCCCGAGCCCTGGGACGGGGTCCGGGACGCCGGCGCCTTCGGACCGACCCCGCCGAAGCCGCCGTACTCCGAGGCGTTCTCCCGGCTCCTCGCCGACCCCGCCGTCCCCGGCGACGACTGCCTCAATCTCAACGTGTGGACTCCGGCGCCGGACCCAGCCGCCCGCCTCCCCGTCCTGGTGTGGATCCACGGCGGCGCGCTGACCCGCGGTTCCTCGGCCATACCGGTGTACGACGGGCACGCCTTCGCCCGCGACGGCGTGGTCCTCGTGTCCGTCAACTACCGCCTGGGCGTGGAGGGCTTCGGCCTCTTCCCGGACACGCCCGCGAACCCCGGACTGCGTGACCAGCTCGCCGCGCTGGAATGGGTGCGGGAGTCCGTCGCCCGGTTCGGCGGAGACCCCGGCCGGGTGACCGTGTTCGGCGAGTCCGCCGGAGCCATCAGCATCGGCGCGCTGCTCGCGAGCCCGCGCGCCCGGGGCCTGTTCCACCGGGCGGTCCTCCAGAGCGGGCCGCCCGAGGCGAGCGACCGCGACAAGGTGCGCCGCATGGTGCGCAGGATGGCCACCCGGCTGAAGGTCCCCGCGACGGCGGAGGCGTTCGCCGCCGTCGACCGCGACCTGCTCCTGCGCACCCAGGCCGACGTGGGCAGGCTCAGCAGCCCGGTGCTCGGCGGTCCCGCCTTCGGCATCGTCGTGGACGGCGACCTCGTGCCGCGCGACCCGCTCCAGGCCCTCGTCGAGGGCGCCGCGGCGGATGTCGGCCTCCTGCTCGGCTGGACCCGTGACGAGTACCGGCTGTGGCTCGTGCCCGGCGGGCTCCTGGAGCGCGTCGACCGGCTCGGCCCGGTCGCCCTGGCCGGTGCGATGGCCCGCTGCCACTGCGGCCACGAGGTGCCCCGTGGTTACCGCGCCCTGCGCCCCGAAGCGGGCACCGCCGATCTCGTCGGCCAGATGATCACCGACCATCTTCTGCGGGTACCGCTGCACCGCCTCGCCGACGCGCGGAGCGGCACGCCCACCGCGTCCCTCGACGCGGACGTCCCCGGCGGCCGGGCCCCGGCGCACGTCTACGAGTTCGCCTGGCCGTCCAACGTGCCCGGCCTCGGTGCCTGTCACGCCCTGGAACTGGGCTTCGTCTTCGACACCGCCGGAGTACCGGAGGCGGCGAAACTCGCGGGCGAGGGCGCTCCGCAGGAGCTGGCGGACGCGATGCACGCCGCGTGGGTGCGGTTTGCCGTCGACGGCGACCCGGGGTGGGCCGCCTGGGACCCCTCGCACCCGGTCCGGGTCTTCGGCGACGGCGACCCGCACACCGTGCACGGCCCGCGCGACCGCGAACTCGCCCTGTGGGAGGCCGAGTCGGCCAGGGCCGCGGCCGGGCCCGCGACCGGCTCCACCCGCAGGCAGACCGGCAGATCCACGGTCGGGGCCCTCGGCGCGTCCCCACTCGGGACCGCCGGGCAGTCCGGCGTCGGCGCGGGCCCCGGCTCTGCCGCCCGTCCCGCCGCCGGGGCTGCCGACGGGCCCCTAGGCGCTCCCGCCGCCAGGACCGCCGACCAGAGCGCCGACGAAAGTGCGGACAGCCCGCCCGGGGCGGTGGACGGAGCGTCCGCGTCCGCCGGCGTCGACGAGCCCGTGCGCATCACGACACCGCTGTCGGCCGTACGACGCTTCCGCCGCTCGGGCGGCACGGGACGGCGCTGACCCCGGCCCCGGCCGCGCGGGGGGTGGCTCGGGGGCAGCTCCGAGCCGGGTCCGGGCCCGGGCACCCGGCCCCAAGCCTCTCCGAGCCCGAGGCCGGGCCGTGAGCCGGGGCATGCGGCCCCAAGCCCCTGCGAGCCCGAGGCTGGGCCGCGAGCCGGGGCATGCGGCCCCAAGCCCCTCCGAGCCCAAGGCGAGCCGCGAGCCGGGCCGCGATCCGGTGCGCCCGGCCCCAAGCCCCTGCGAGCCCGAGGCCGGGCCGTGAGCCGGGGCATGCGGCCCCAAGCCGCTCCGAGCCCAAGGCGAGCCGTGAGCCGGGGCGTGCGGCCCCAAGCCGCTCCGAGCCCAAGGCGAGCCGTGAGCCGGGCCGTGGGCTGGGCGCCTGAGCGGGGGTGCCCCGGCACGGAAGTGCCGTTCGCGCCCGTCGTGTCAGGGAGGCCGGCGGGCGGGCTCAGGCGGCTCGCAGCGCCGACGTGATCCCCCTGATCGCCTCCGGGCCCACCCGGCAGCAGCCGCCGATCAGCCGGGCGCCGGCCCGCTCCCACCCGCCGACCTGGGCTGCCGTGAACGTGGAGCTCCCGGTCCAGGCGCGGGCCGCCGCGTCCCAGGTCTCGCCGCTGTTCGGGTAGACCACGACCGGTTTCCCGGTCACGCGCGCGGCGATGGCGACGGCCGCGTCGGCATCCGCGGGATCGCAGCAGTTGACCCCGACCGCGACGACCTCGTCCGCCTCGGCGGCCAGGGCGAAGGCCTCCTCCAGCGGCTGTCCGGCCCGGGTACGGTCACCGGCCACGCTGTACGACAGCCACGCCGGTACGCCGAGCCCGCGCACCGCCCGGAGCAGCGCCCGCGCCTCGTCCGTGTCCGGGACCGTCTCCAGGGCCAGCACGTCGGGCGCGGCGGCGGCCAGCACCTCCAGGCGCGGCCGGTGGAAGCGCTCCAGTTCCGCGACGCTCAGCCCGTACCGCCCCCGGTACTCCGAACCGTCCGCGAGCATCGCCCCGTACGGACCCACCGACGCGGCGACCCACAGGGGCCGCGTGACGCCCTTCGCGTGCGCCCGCCGAGCGGCCTCGCGCGCCGACTCGACGCTCAGGCCGAGCAGTTCGGCACCCCGCTCGCGGGCTACGCCACGTCGGGCGAAGCCCTCGAACGTCGCCTGGTAGCTGGAGGTGATCGCCACGTCCGCGCCCGCCTCGTAGTAGGCGAGATGTGCCTCGACGATCGCCTCGGGCCGGTCCGCGAGCAGCCGCGCCGACCACAGCGCGTCGCCGAGGTTGTGTCCGGCCGCTTCGAGCTGGTTGGACATGCCTCCGTCGAGCACGACCGTGCCCGACGAGAGCGCTTCGGCGAAGGCGGGGGTGGAGTCGCTGTTCATGTCACGACGCTAGTCGATGCGCCGAGAAGGCCGGTATCCGCGACCGTGCCCCGCCACGATCACCGGCCGGGACCGAGGACCTGATCACCGGCGGTCCACCGTCGTCCGGCGGTGGGGGCCCGACCGCCGTCCCGTCACCAGGAGCCCGACCGCCGGTGGCCGGGGCCCGACCGCCGTCCCGTCACCAGGAGCCCGACCGCCGGCGGCCGGGGCCCGACCGGCGTCCCGTCACCAGGACCCTGACCGCCGGCGGCCGGGGCCCGACCGTGGCCCGGTCACCGGGGACCCCGACCACCGTCCGGTCACCAGGAGCCCGGCCGTCGCCCGGGCCTCACGCCTCGTAGGCCGTGTCCCGCGCGACCTTCTCCCAGGCGGTGATCTCCGCCCGCTGCGCGTCCAGGTGACCGAGGACGGCGTCCACCCCGTCTCCGCCGAGCGGCAGCCGCAGCGGAGTGCGGTCGTCGGCGAGGGCGGCCAGGACCGCGGCCACCCCCCTCGCCGGGTCGCCGGGCTGGTCCCCGTCGCCGGCGGCCACGGCCTGCCGCGTCGGGCCCACCGTGTCCGCGTAGTCGGCGATCTCCGCGCTGGCGCCGGCCGCGCCCATCAGGTTCGTACGGAACGCGCCGGGCTCCACGATCAGCACCTTGATGCCGAGCGGCGCCACCTCGGCCGCCAGCGCGTCGGAGAAGCCCTCCAGGCCGAACTTCGTGGCGCAGTACGCCGCGAACCCGGGATACGTCATCTGCCCGCCCATGCTGCTCATCTGGACGATCGCCCCCGAGCGCCGTTCCCGCATGTGCGGCAGCACGGCCCGAACCAGCGCGGCGGGTCCGAAGAAATGCAGCTCGAATAGGGACCGCAGCTCGTCGTCCGTGGTCTCCTCCGCGGCGCCCACATGCGTTCGGCCCGCGTTGTTGACCAGCACGTCGATCCGCCCGTGCCGTGCGACGACATCGGCCACGACGGAATCGATGCCCGCCGGGTCCGTCACGTCGAGGGCGAGCGCCTCGACCTGATCGGGGTGAGCCGCCACCAGACCGGCCAGCGCCTCGGGCCTGCGGGCCGTGGCGACCACGACATCGCCCCGGCCGACGGCCGCCTCGGTGAACGCCCGGCCGAAACCGCTGCTCGCGCCCGTGATCAGCCACACCTTGCTCATGTCCGACTCCCTGGTCGTCCTGTCGTCCGCTGTCCCGCTTCTGATGAGTCGAGCCTGGCCCCGCGCCCCCTCGCCCGTCCAAGACCCTTCGTGATAACCCATGGTTATGGCCATGGACGTTCACGGGCGGGACCTGCGCTATTTCGTCGCCGTCGCGGAGGAGCTGCACTTCACGCGCGCCGCCGAGCGCCTCTTCGTCTCCCAGCCGGCTCTCAGCAAGCAGATCCGCGCCCTGGAGAGGCAATTGGGCGCCGAGCTGTTCGAACGGGAGCACCAGGGCGTGCGGTTGACCGCCGTGGGCGCCGCCCTGCTGCCTCAGGCGCGCCGGGTCCTCGCCGCGTGGGCCGGCGCGGCCGACGCCGTGGAACGCGCCAAGGCCGAGCAGCGGGCGACCCTGGTCGTCGGCATGAGCACCAGCCCGGGGCGGGGCGGCCTGCTGCCGGCCATCAGATCCCGGTTCGGCGAGGCGTGTCCGGACGCCAGGATCGAACTGCGGCAGGTGAGCTGGGCGGACTCCAGCGCCGGGCTCGCGGACGGTTCGGTGGACGTGGCGTTCGTGTGGCTGCCGGTGCCGGACGAGGAACGCTACGGGTGGGTGGTGGTGGCCGAGGAGCCCCGCCATGTCGCGCTGCCGGACACGCATCGCCTCGCGGACCGGGAGGCGATCGACTTCGCGGATCTGCTCGACGAACCGTTCATCGCCATCCCCGAGTCCGCCGGAGTGCTGCGCGCGTACTGGCTGGCCCTGGACGACCGCGCGGGGCGCCCGCCGAGGATCGGCGCCGAGGCCGCGAACGCCGACGAGACGTACGAGGCCCTGGTGGACGGACGGGGCGTCTGCCTGCTCGCCGCGGGGAACGCGCCGCTGCTCACCCGGGGCGGTGTCGTGACCCGCCCCGTGCACGGCATCACGCCGAGCAGGCTGGCGCTCGCCTGGCGCGCGGACGACCGGCGCCCCCTGGTCCGGGCGTACGCCGAGGCGAGCCGTCTCGCGTCGGGGCGCCGCTCCGCCCCGCCCAGGAGCCCCAGCTCTGCGGACAGGCCCCGTCCGTCCCGTTGACCTCTTCGTAGTACGCGCTTACTTTCTCCGACGGCAACGTTCGTAATCGCAGATGATGTTCGGCATACCGGACGGACGGTCACCGTATGAGCCGCATGAGCCGCACCATCCCCGCCCCCCACACCATCCCCGCGTCACGTTCCACACCCGACCCGCGCGCCACCCGCGCCGATCGGCGTCCGCCGAGACGCCTGTACGCCCTCCTCCTCGCATTCTGCCTCGCCCTCGCCGGAGGACTCCTCGCCGCCGCCCCCGCCCGGGCGGCCGTCCAGACCATCACCAACGGCACGCAGTTCACGGCCACTTCAGGTGTCCCGGTGCACGCGCACGGCGGCGGTGTCCTCAAAGTGGGCGGCTACTACTACTGGTTCGGCGAGAACCGCAACGCCGACAACACCTTCCGGTACGTCGACGCCTACCGTTCCACCGACCTGAAGAACTGGGAGTTCCGCAACCACGTCCTGACCCAGTCGAGCGCCGCCGAGCTGGGCACGGCCTACATCGAGCGGCCCAAGGTCATGTACAACGCGTCCACCGGCATGTTCGTCATGTGGATGCACAAGGAGAACGGCGTCGACTACGGCGAGGCGCGTGCCGCCGTCGCCGTCTCGGGCACCGTGGACGGCGCCTACACCTACCGGGGCAGCTTCCAGCCGCTCGGCCAGTACATGTCCCGTGACATCACGACCTTCGTCGACACCGACGGAACCGGCTACATGGTTTCCGCCGCCCGCGAGAACTACGACCTCCAGATCTACCGGCTCACCGCCGACTACACCGGCATCGCGGCCCTGGTCGCCGACCCCTGGCACGGCGGACACCGCGAGGCGCCGGCACTGTTCAAGCGGGGCGGTGTCTACTTCATGCTGACCTCGGCCGCCACCGGCTGGAGCCCCAACCAGCAGCAGTACGCCACCGCCACCTCGCTCGCCGGTCCCTGGAGCGCGATGACGAACGTCGGTGACTCCACCGCGTACGGCTCGCAGACCGCGTACGTCCTTCCCGTTCAGGGGACTTCGGGCACCTCCTACCTCTACATGGGCGACCGCTGGGGCAACGCGTTCGGCGGCACGGTCGACGACTCCCGGTACGTCTGGCTGCCGATCAGCTTCCCGAGCGCCACCACGATGTCCCTGTCCTGGTCGCCGGAGATCGGCGTCGACGCGGGCGCCGGGACCATCAGCGCGACGAGTGCCACCTACGAGACGCTGACGGCCCGTCACTCCGGCAAGTGCGCGGACGTTCCGAACCAGTCGCTGTGGCAGGGGGTCGCGCTCGCCCAGTACACCTGCAACGGCGGAGGCAACCAGAAGTTCTGGTTCAAGTCCCTCGGCGGCGGCTCCTACGAGCTGATGGGCCGGGGCAGTTCCCTGTGCCTGACCGAGAACGCCACCGGCGTCAGCCAGGAGGACTGCTCCGGCGTCACCGCCCAGCAGTGGTCGGTGACGGCCTCGGGCGGCTATGTGCTCCTCAAGGCCAGGGCGTCCGGCGAGTGCCTGGACGTGTCCGGCGCCTCCACCGCCAACTCCGCCGCGCTCATCACGTACACCTGCACCGGGGGGACCAACCAGCAGTGGACGCGCGGGACGTGAGCACGTGAGCGCGTAACGGTCACGATCCGGCCCCCGGCTGGTCCCTCACGGGTACTTCGGCCAGCGCCTTTCGGGGGTCGGATTCCTGCGCCTGGGCGTGGGCGGCGCTGCGCCGGTCGAGGAGCACGGACACTTCCTTGCCGGTGCCGAGGTCCTTGGCCATGACGTGTGCCACGTTGTTGACGTCGATCTCGAAGGTCACCTCGATCTGCGGGACGCCGCGGCGGGCCCGTCGCAACGGCAGTTCGAGCACGCCGAGCTTCGTGTTGTACGCGGCGATCTCCCGGTCTCCTTGGTAGACGTTGATCTGCGCGCCGGACTGGCTGTCCTCGACGGTGGTGAAGACGGTGCTGCGCTTCGTCGGGATCGTCGTGTCCGCTTCGATGAGCTTGGCCATGACGCCGTCCTTCGTCTCGACGCCGAGCGACAGCGAGGTCGCGTCCAGGAGCAGTTCGTCGCGCAGCTGACCGGTCAGGACGGCACTCTGCAGTGCGGCGCCGATGACCACCCCCTCGGGGATGATGCCGCGGACCGGTTCCCGCCCGCCGGCCAGTTCCTTGACGAGCGTGGCGATCGCCGGCATCCGGGTGGCTCCGCCCACCAGGATGAAATGGCCGATGTCATCGATCCCGTCGATCCCCCAGGCGGCTTTCAGCGCTTGCTGTACCGGTTGGGCGCAGCGCTCCAGCAGGTCCTTCGTCAGCCCCTCCAGCTGTGCGCGCGTCAGAGTGACCGTCAGGTGTACCGGCCCGGACGGGGAGGTCGCGATGTACGGCAGGGTGATGGTGGTGGCCGTGGCCTGTGACAGCTCGATCTTCGCGGCTTCCGCGGCCTCGGCCACCCGTTGGAGCGCGGCCCGGTCGGTGAGCCGGACGCCCTGGCGGAGGGCGAGGTCACGCACGAGATGATCGACGAGACGACGGTCCCAGTCGCTTCCCCCCAGACTGCTGTCGCCGCTGGTGGCCAGCGTCTCGACGACCCCGTCACCGGTGCTCAGCAGAGACACGTCCAGGGTGCCTCCGCCCAGATCGAACACCATGATGTTTTCGTCGTTCCGGCCGAAACCGTACGAGAGCGCCGCAGCCGTCGGCTCGTTCAGCATCCTGACCGCTTCGATGCCCGCGAGGGCCGCCGCGTCCGCCAGGGCCGCGCGCTGCACATAGGTGAAGTGGGCGGGCACGGTGAGGATCGCCCGGGTCACCGTCTCGCCCAGATGGGCTTCCGCGCTCGCCCGCAGGTCGGCGAGGATCCAGGAGGCGACCTCCTCGGCGGAGAAGCGGCGGACCCCGTGCCGGTAGGTCCATCCCGTGCCCAGTTCCAGTTTGACCCGGTGGATGCCGCCGCCGGGCACGCGGGAGGCCCGCTCCTTGGCGGCCTTCCCCACCAGCAGCGTCCCGTCCTCGGCGAACGCCACGACGCTCGGGGTGGTGACCTCTCCGTGGCGGTTCGGGATGACCCGCGCCTCACCGTCCAGGAACACGGCCACCGCGGAGTTGGTCGTCCCGAAATCGATGCCGAGGATCTTCGACCCGTCCGCGACCGGCCGGGTGACCCGGGAGGCGGAATCCGGTGTCCCCGAAGGCAGCTCGCCCAGACCGCGGCTGTGCCAGAGTCTCTCGGCCTGGGCGCCGACCTGCGGGTCACGGTCGCGCACCAGCGTGGTCAGGGCTTCCAGCGCGGCCTCGCGGACCGGGCCGCGCCAGCTGCCGAGGAGCCGCTCCACCTCGTGCAGGGCGCCCAGCCGCTGCCAGGTGGCCCCGGTGAGGATCGCGGCGCGGAGCGTGTCGGGAAGCGCCGGGCCCTCGGGCGCGGTCAGGTAGAGGATGCCGGGGTTGCGCGTCAGATAGAGGGTGCCCTCGGAGCTGTTGACGCTCCGGGTCGGCGTCTGGCTGGGAATCCGGCTGCGGACGCGGTCGTGCACGAAGGTGTACAGCTCCTCGACCGACACATATCCGTCCCCGTCCAGGTCGGCCGTGCCGTCCCGCAGTCCCTCGACCACGGCGGCCGTGAAGATGGACGGTTCGGCCCGCTCCCTGCTGCTCCTCTCGCTCTCGTGGCTGTACTGCAGGGCGGTCGAGGAGGTGATCACGACCCGGCCCGGGCCGGAGAAGGGCTCGTTCACATCGACCGTCGGCGCTTCTCCGCGGGTTCTCAGCCCTTTGGCGAACGCCCCGCTGAAGCAGCAGTCCAGCAGGACGACGGCCCGTCGGCAGGGACTCTGCTCCAGTTGGTCCGCGACGAACTGGGAGGGGACCGCGGTCGCGTCCAGTAAGTCCCGGTCGGTGTCCGAGGCGACGAAGTGCAGCCGGCCCCGGGAGTCCTTCCGGCCGTGGCAGGAGAGGTGGAGCAGGAGCAGGTCCTGGCTCTGCGCGTGGGCGAAGAAGGCCTGGATCGCCTTGCGGATCTCCAGCGCCGTGCCGTTCTCGACGACGGTGACCTCGAACTCGCCGATGGCCGGATCGCCGAGCACGGCGGCGAGGTGTTCGGCGTCCGCGGCGGCACCCGGCAATTCGGTGAAACGTCCGTCCGCGTAGTGCTGGTTGACGACGAGCAGCGCGGCTTTACGCATCGGGCGTGTCGGTCTCTCGGGGAGCGTGCCGGGCCACGAACAGCTCGACGGCGCGCCGCTGGTCCGCGCGCGACACCGACGTCAGACGCAGTTCCTCGCCGTCGATCGTCAGGTCGATCGAGCCCGAGTTGCGGCGCGCGAGCCAGTCCTGGGCCAGCGCGATGAGCGCCCGCAGCGTCGCCGCGCTCGTCGCGCTGACGAGGAGTGTCGTCCAGACCACCGTGTCCCCGGCCCGGGTGCCGTCGGGAGCCGGACCGTCCGTGGCGTGTCGCACGGAGGCCAGATCCAGCAGGGACAGCTCCTCGGCCAGGAGGGACACGGCGTCGGCCGCGCCCTCGGGGTCCGCCTCGTCGGTGAACTCCAGCGTGGCGGTGCGTCGCGGATCGCTCAAGGTGTCCTCCCCGTCAACCACCCGGGCCCCCACCCGGGAGAAGCCAGTGTGGCACTTCGGAGTCGCCCTTCGGCGGCTCCGGGGGAAATGTGAGTCATCACCCGACCGGGTGTGTAGGGTGCCGTCCCGCGCCTCCGGGAACGTCGGGTTCCCGGCGTCAGGCCAGCAGATCCAGCGCGTCGAACGACGTCCCGGCGCTGAGATACGACGTCGTCCCCGATCCGCTCACCACGTCGATCTTCAGCACGTTGTACTGGCTCGTGTCGGCGAGCCAGGCACTGGCGGGCACGCTGTACGTGAACGTGGTGTTGTTGCCGCGGTACGAACCGACGGTCAGCGAACGGGTGCCCGGCTGGGCGGGCGGCGAAGGGATCGACGACACCCAGCTGTTGACCGTGACCTGTGGCCGGCCGTTCGCGTAGGCGGTGGTCACCCCGATCCGCAGGGTGTGCGCGGCGGCGGCCTGGGCGGCCGTCAGCTTGAAGTAGACGAGCAGACCGCTGTTGACGCCCTTCCAGATGTAGGCGGGGAAGGACGCGGTCTCGCTGCCGCCGCCGATGACCACGTTGCCGGTCCACGCGGCGGCCCGGACGTCGGAGGGATGCGCGTACGTCATCAGCTCCGCGTTCTTGAACCCGGCGGGCGTGCCGTCCCAGGTGCCGATCCGCCAGATCGCGGTCGCGTTGGCCGGGTCGTTCGAGGAGGCGATGGCGATGGTGTTCAGGGTGGTCGTGGCACCGGCCGTGACCGTCACCGAGGTGGTGTGGACGGCGAGTTCGCCCTTGAAGACCGTGAGCGTGTACGTCCCCGGCAGAACGCCTCCGATCGCGAACCAGCCGTCCGAAGACCGCGCCGAACCCCAGTACTGGGCGGCTGGGTTGGCGAGCCCGACGGTGTACGCGTACGCGGTGTCGCGGCCCGAGATGCCGACGCCCGCCACCTTGCCCCGGCCGCTCGCCGCGACGTACCCGGAGATGCCGAGCGAGTCCGCCCACGCGGTGGTCAGCGTGCCCGGGTACAGGGCGGAGGAGGGGGTGCCGCCGTCCGTGAAGGCGATGACGTACGGGCCCTGGAGGCCGAAGCGTTCGGCCTCGGTCTGGTTCTCGCCGTAGTACAGGATCTCGTACAGGCCGCCGCCGTCCGTGCTCTGGTGGCGCAGCAGGGAACGGTAGAACGGGCCGCCCGAGGCCTTCTCGTGGTTGGAGCGGACGACGTACAGGCCGACGCTTCCGGTGGTCCAGCCGATCGCGGAGTAGTCGATGACACGGCGCTTCGCGTAGTGCTTCGAGCGGGTCTGCCCGTCCGCCTTCACGAACACGTCCGCGGACTCGATGACGGTCGGGGCGTAGGTGTAGGAATCGGGCTCGTCGTTGAGGAACAGGCCGGCCTTGACCCGCACGATGTAGCGCGTCGCGCTCACGGAGGAGTCGGCCTTGTCGGTCCACAGATAGATGGTGTTCTCACCGCTGCGGGCCGCGTAGTAGTGCTTGAGCGTGCCGTAGGCCACGGCGATCAGGATCGTCGTACCGGACTGCTTGATGGTCACGGTGGAGCTGCCGAGGCCGGACTCGACGTGCGAGTTCTTGCCGCCGTAGCCCTGGTACTCGGTGCCCCGGTAGACCAGCGAGGTCAGGTCTCCGTTCGTCTTGCTCACCTTGAACACGAGGTTCGCGCCGGTGTCGACGGTGTAGTTCGAGCCGTCGTCGCTCCAGCCGAAGGACGCGGCGGACGCGGCGGTGGCGAGCGGCCCGGAGAGGGCGGCGGTGCCGGTGGCGGCAGCGCCGCCGAGCACGAAGGCGCGGCGTCTGACCGGCCTGTTCGGGGATCCGGACATGGGGGTGCCTCCTTCGGGAGCGGGGAGGTGCGGGTGTTTCGCAGAGTGACAGTTGAAGGGTCATCGCGAAAGGCCTTTCGCCGAGGGGAAGTTGGCAGTTGTATGAAATTCGGCCGCACTCTAGAAAGCGCTTGCCAATGAGCGGTACCGTCCAGCCGCACCGTCCTGTCACCTTCTCGCTTTGTCGCTCCGCGTTCCCCTGTCCGTCGCCCCGTCGCCCGCCGTCCCGCTGTCCCGTCCGTCCTGCCGGAGGAGCCGACCATGAGACGCCTCACCATCGCCGTGCCGCTGTTGGCGGTGGCCGCCGCCGGTGCGCTGTCGGCCGGCCCGGCCCGGGCCCACGCGGGACGTCCCGGCCCGGACGCGGAGCACTGCACGGCGACCGCCTGCCACTTCGACGTCCCGCCCGGCACGTACGACGTCAGGGTGCTGCTCGGCGGCCCCACCGCGGCCCGTACGTCCATCAGCGGCGAGACCCGCCGCTCCCTGCTCCCCGAGACCGCCACCGAGGCCGGCCGGCCGGTGGCGCGCGCCTTCACCGTCGACGTCCGCACCCCCGAGGGCGAGCCGACCGGCCCCACGGGCACCCCGGGCCTGGACCTGGTCATCGGCGGTTCGGCGCCCGCGCTCGCCGGCGTCCGGGTGACCCCCGCCGCCCTCGCCGGACACGGCTCCGCCCGGACCGGGGACGGGCGGAGCCGCACCCGGCAGATCTTCCTGGTCGGCGACTCGACCGTCTGCGACCAGCCCGGCGACCCGTACTCCGGCTGGGGCCAGCAGCTGCCGCAGTTCTTCAGGAAGGGCCTCTCCGTCGCCAACTACGCCGATTCCGGGGAGAGTACGGTCACCTACCTCGCCGACCCGGCGCTCTTCCCGACGGTCCGGACGCTGATCCGCGAACACGACCTGGTGCTCATCCAGCTCGCCCACAACGACAAGACGACCGACGAGGCGACCTACCGCGCGAACCTCGAGACGCTGGTCGCGGGTGTCCGCGCGCGGGGCGGCGACCCCGTTCTCGTCACACCGATCGTCCGCCGCTGGTTCAACGCGGACGGCACCCTGGACAACGGCACCGCGCTGCTGGTGAACGGCCTGGGCGTGGACCACCCGGCCGTCGTGCGCTCGGTCGCCGCCGCCGGGAACGTGCCGCTCATCGACCTCACGGCCAAGACCAAGGCCCTCGTCGAGTCGCTGGGCGTCGAGGGCTCCAAGGCGGTCTACCTCTACAACGAGAAGCGCGACAACACCCACACCTCGGTGCACGGCGCCACGGTGTACGCGGCCCTGGTCCGCGACGAACTCCTCGCCCTGCGTCTGGTGCCGAGGGCCCTGGTGAGGGTGGGATGAGCTCCTGGGGCGTCCCGACCGGAACCGGGGCGCCCCAGGTATCCGCCCCCGGCCAACCGCCGGACACCCGGCGCGCGCGACGCCGGGCCCGGCCCGGACAGGAAGCCCGTGTGATGCCCGTCGAACCCGCCGAGGACCGCTCTCTCAGCCCGTACACCGGCCGCACCCGCGCCCATTGGGAGGCTGCCGCCGATGCCCTGCTCGCCGCGGTCGCCCCGTACGCCACCGACGACCAGGCCCTCTACCACTTCCCCAGGGGCCGTACGAGCAGCGCGGGCAGACTCTCCGACGGCCTGGAGGGCTACGCCCGTACGCTGCTGCTGGCCGGCTTCCGCCGTGACGAGAAGGTCCTGGAGCGGTACGCGCGCGGGCTGGCCGCCGGAACGGCGGGCGTCTGGCCCCGTGTCGAGGACCGTGGTCAGCCACTCGTCGAGGCCGCCTCGATCGCGCTCGCGCTGCGGCTCACCCGGCCCCTGCTGTGGGACCGGCTGGACGACGGCGTGCGGCAACGGGCCGCCGCGTGGCTCGGTGACGCGCTGACGGCCGAACCCTGGCCCTGCAACTGGGAGTTGTTCCCCGTGACGGTCGGCGGATTCCTCCAGGAGATCGGCTACGAGCCCGAGGCGTCCCGCGCCGCGATCGACCGCGGCCTGGAGCGCGTCGAGCAGTGGTACCTCGGGGACGGGTGGTACACCGACGGCCACGGGCGCAAGTTCGACTACTACAACGGCTGGGCGATGCACCTCTATCCGGTGCTGCACGCCTGGCTCGCGGACGACGCCCGGCTGCTCGACCTGTACGCGGGCCGACTGGAGGCCCATCTCGGCCACTACGCCCACCTGTTCGGCGGTGACGGCGCCCCGATGCTCCAAGGCCGCTCGCTCACCTACCGCTTCGCGGCCACCGCCCCCCTGTGGCTCGGCGCGCTCACCGGCCGAACCCCCCTGTCCCCGGGCGAGACCCGACGCCTCGCCTCCGGCGCCCTGCGCTACTTCCTCGACCGGGGCGCGGTGGACGGCGACGGCCTGCTCACCCTCGGCTGGCACGGGCCCGACGAGGCGTTCCTCCAGCACTATTCCGGACCCGCCTCGCCGTACTGGGCGAGCAAGGCCTTCCTCGCCCTGCTGCTGCCCCCGGAGCACGAGGTCTGGACGGCCACGGAGGAACCGGGCCCGGCGGAACGCGTCGACGCCGTCACCCCGGTCGGACCGCCCAACTGGCTGCTCCAGTCAACCCGTTCGGACGGGCTGGTCCGCCTCCACAACCACGGCAGCGAGGACGTCCGCTACGACCCCTTCTACACGCGGCTCGCCTACTCCACGGTGACGGCGCCCTCACCGTCGTACGACAACAGCGTGATCGTCGGTGCCGACGCGAGCCGTACGCGGATCGTGCCGCTCGGCGTCGGGGAGGGCTGGGCGGCGTCCCGGCACACCGTTTCGGAGGGCGTCGAAGCCGGCTGCCTCGTGGTGGCGCGGGGAGCCGTGGAGGTCCGGGCCCACCTGGTGTCGGGCGCGGACCCCGGGACGCCGGTGCGGGTCACGGGCTGGGCCGCGCGCGACGGCGCGGTCTCCGAACTCCGGCCCGTGCACGGCCTGTCGGGAACAGGGGAGGGCGTCACCGGGGACGGCCCGTCCCTCTTCGTCGCGCTCGTCCGCCTCACGGCCGACCGGGACCCGCTCCCGCTCACCGACCTGGTGTCCGTGCGGGTGACGACGCCCGAGGACACGGGGTCCGGAGCGTACGACGTGGCGGTGAGCTGGGCCGCGGGAGGAACGGCGTCCTTCCGGTTCGACGGCACCCGCGGAATCGTCCCCCTGGACGGCGGCGACGGCACCGGCATTCCCTAGAGTGCGGAGTGCGGCGGAAACGGATCCGCCGGGGCAGGGGGGTGTGTCATGGGTGGTCCGGACGAGGGCCGGAGCGGCGGAGCGGACAGCGGCCCGGTGAACGCGGAGCAGATGATCGCGGAGGCGCGGAAGGCGTTCTTCGTGATGTTCGGGTTCCTGGCGATCGTCTGGCTGCTGCAACTGGCCAACTACGCCGACGATTACGCGTTCTCCCGTGACTACGGTCTGGTGTCGGGCGACCTCGGCACGCTGCCCGACGTCCTCACCGCGCCCTTCCTGCACTGGAGCTGGGCGCACATCGAGAGCAACTCCGGCCCGCTGTTCGTCTTCGGATTCCTCGCCGCCTACCGAGGTGTGGTCCGCTTTCTCGGACTGAGCCTGCTGGTGGCGACGACCAGCGGACTCGTGGTGTGGTTCTTCGAACGCGGCCATGTGGAGACGGTCGGCGCGAGCGGCCTGATCTTCGGCTACTTCGGTTACGTCGTGGTCCGCGGGATCTTCGACCGGCACCTGGTCGACACCCTGATCGGTGTCGTCATGGCTGCGTCCTTCGCCTACATGCTCACCGTGGCGGTACCCGGGACACCGGGCGTGAGCTGGCTCGGTCACCTCGGCGGTCTGATCGGCGGCCTGGCCGGTGCCTGGCTCTTCCGCGACCGCCGCCCACGCCCCCTCTCACCCACCCGGTCCGACGGCGGCGGGACTCCCGCCCGCCGCACCCCGCAGCCGGGCACCGCGGGCCCGCGTGCGGACCTGCACAAGGAACTGGGCGATCTGGGGCTGCTCTAGGCCGCTCCAGGGCGGAAGCCCGGCGGCACACCGTGCGCGCGGAGGGGGTCAGCCGGGCTGCCCTTCCTCGGCGCGCGGCCAGTTCTCCAGTGTCACGTGCAGGGCGTCCAGCGCGTGTCTCCAGGACGTCTCCACGGCGCGCGGGGCGCCGAAGCCGCCGATGGACTCAAGGGCGCAGTATCCGTGGAACGTGCTGCGCAACAGGCGCACGGCGTCGGTCAGGTCGGGTTCGGACAGCCCGTAGGCGCGGAGCATTCCATAGGTGACCTCGGCGGTGACCTCGGCCGTGCGGCGGTACTCCGCCCGCTCCGCGACGAGGGCCGGGTCGGGCTGCGTGTGGGTGGCCCGGTAGCGGCCGGGCCGCTCCAGCGCGTAGGCGCGATAGGCGTCGGCGAAGGCGACGAGAGCGTCCTTTCCGGCCCGTCCGGCCACGGCGGTGGCGATCTTGTCGATCATCTCGCCGGACGCGAGCAGCGCGACGCGCTCGCGCAGCTCCCGGACGTTCCTCACATGCGCGTACATGCTCGCGTCCTTCACCCCGAACTGCCGGGCCAGCGCGGCCACCGTGACGTTCTCGAAGCCGATCTCGTCCGCGAGATCGGCCGCCGCCAGCACGACCCGCTCGGTCGTGAGTCCGGCGCGAGCCATGAGGACCGCCTTTCAGCCACAGAACATTTCCTGGGGAACCCAGGCAGAAGCCTAGTCCGGCACGGCCGCCGGCTCCCCGGAATTCATGACGGCAACCGCTCCGCCGTCGGCCTGCGGGCCGTCTCGTCCTCGCGGCGATGCCGGCCGCCGGCGGCACCCTGGTGCCCTTCGAGGTCCCGGACCCGACACCCTGCTGCGCCGACCACTGACGGGTGCGGCCGGACGGCCGGGGAGAGCCGTCCGGCCGCGCCCGGGCCGCGGGCCTCAGTCCTGGATCGCGGAGAACACGAACGAGAACTCCGCCGGAGCGGCCCGCAGTTGGTAGTGCGGAAGGGCGCCGGGACCGCACGACTGCGAACCGATGCCCTGCTGGCCGTGATCGAGGTTGACCCAGACCGTGTCACCGGGGCGCAGATCCGTCAGATGACCGGCCGCGTCCAGCTCCTCGGTCGTCCAGCGGCGCGCGGTGAACCAGAAGGCCGGGTCGCCCTCGATCCGCAGTCCGCCGATCTCGGCCAGGCGGACGTCCGGCCGGGCGCCGTTCTCCTGCGGGCGCACGTACGGCGTCTGCATCGAGTCGACCGTCGACTCCCACCGCCCGTTCATGGAGGCCGCGCTGGTGTCCGGGTATCCCTCCCCGGGGCCGCCGCCGAGCCAGGTCACCCGGTCCGCGGAGCCCGGGAGACCGAGCCGGACGCCGAGCCGGGGCAGGGGCAGCGCCCACCGGCCCTCCGGCGCCACGGACACGGTCAGCCGCAGCCGGGTGCCGTCGGAGGTCCAGCGGTACACCGCGCGCAGGCCCACGTCCCGGGCGGCGGGCGCCACCCGGGTACGTACCGTGAGGCAGTCGTCGCCCGCCTCCACCGCGTCCAGACGGTGCCGCATCCGGTGCAGGCCCAGCGCGCGCCAGAGCGGTCCGTGCCGGGCGTCCGGCTGCCAGTGCGCGCCGTTGTCGTTGTCGGTCGGGGCACGCCACACGTCGAGGCGGGGTCCGGTGACCTCGATGCCGCCGAGGGAGCGCAGCGCACCGGTGCGGCTGTCGAAGGTGCCCGGTCCGAGGACGATCACCCGGTCGCCCGGGACCGGAACCGCGGACGGCGCGACGGCCGGTGACGCGGGCTCCGCCACGGGCAGCTGGGCCCAGGCGACGACATGGCCGCGCGGCCCCCACGCGGTCTCCTCGGCCAGCACGGCCCGCACCGTCCACTGTGCCCCGGCGCCCCGCGGATCCACGGGCGGCGCGGGCAGCTTGATGTCGGCCGACCGGCCCGGTGCCAGCGCGGGCACCACGAGCGGGCCCGACGCGACGCTCTCGCCGCCCACTTGGTACGACCACTCGAAGGCCAGGCCGGAAAGGTCCGCGAAGTCGTACCCGTTGGTGACGCGCACGGTGCCGTCCCAGCCCGCGAGGGATTCCCGGCGCTCACCGGGCGGGGAGAAGGAGTCCCCGCCGTCGATACGGACGGGCTCGATCACCTTCTTGTACTCGACGAGCCCGGGTGACGGCGTCCGGTCCGGGAAGACGAGCCCGTCGCACACGAAGTTCCCGTCGTGCAGCTCCTCGCCGAAGTCCCCTCCGTACGCGAACCCGTGGCGCTCGTCCCGGATACCGTGGTCGATCCACTCCCAGACGAAACCGCCCTGGAGACGGTCGTACGAGGTGAACAGGCGCTGGTAGTCGGCGATACCGCCGGGGCCGTTGCCCATCGCGTGCCCGTACTCGCACAGGATGAAGGGAAGCCGACGCCGCTTCAGCCCCCCGCCGTCCTGGCGCCGGCCGATCCGTTCGACCTCGGCGTGATCGGCGTACATGCGTGAATAGACGTCCGTGTCACGGCAGTCGTGGTCGCCCTCGTAGTGGAGGAGCCGTGAACCGTCGCGGCCGCGGATCCACTCGGCCATCGCGGTGAGGCCGCGCCCGGTACCGGCCTCGTTGCCGAGGGACCAGAGGACGACCGACGGATGGTTCTTGTCGCGTTCGACCATGCGCGCGGCCCGGTCGAGCAGCGCGGGTGTCCAGCGGAGGTCGTCGACGGGGTTGTCGCGCCAGCCCTGTTCGGTGAAGCCGTGGGTCTCCAGGTCGCACTCGTCGATGACCCACAGACCGTAGGTGTCGCACAGGTCGAGGAAGGCGGGGTGCGGCGGGTAGTGCGAGGTGCGCACGGCGTTGATGTTGTGCCGTTTCATCAGCAGCACGTCGGCGAGCATGGTCTCCGGGTCGAGGGCGCGGCCCTTCTCCGGATGCCATTCGTGCCGGTTGACGCCCTTGAACAGGACGGCCGTGCCGTTCACCTTGATCAGCCCGTCGTGGAGTCCGACCGTGCGGAAGCCGACGCGCAGGGGGACGCGCTCGCCCTCGGTGACGAGTTCGCCGTCGTACAACCGGGGTGTCTCGGCCGTCCAGGGCAGCACCGGCACGGTGACCGGTGTCCCCGTGGCGACCTCGATGCCGAGGGCGGGCACGAGGACCCGCCCGTCGACGTCGGAGTCGACGCGCAGGGTCCCCATGCCCTGGTGATGGTCGTAGGAGGCGTGCACGAAGAAGTCGAGGACGCTGCCCGGCGGACGGTGCAGCAGGGTGACGTCACGGAAGATCCCCGGCAGCCACCACTGGTCCTGGTCCTCCAGGTAGGAGCCCGCCGACCACTGGTGCACCCGGACCGCGAGCACGTTCCCGCCCGGCTTCAGCAGGTGGCCCACGGCGAACTCGTGCGGCAGCCGTGAGCCCTTGAACTCGCCGAGGTCCGTGCCGTTCAGCCAGACCCGGGCGCAGGACTCGACCCCGTCGAAGCGCAGGACCGTCCCTCCGTCCGCGGGCCAGTCCGACGGCAGGTCGAAGCGGCGCAGGTGGTCCCCGGTCGGGTTCTCGGTCGGTACCCGCGGCGGGTCGACGGGGAACGGGTAGAGGTGGTTGGTGTAGATCGGCGAGCCGTGACCTTGCAGGACCCAGTGGCCGGGGACCTCCACCCGGGCCCAGCCCGCGGGCTCGTACCCCTCGGCCGCGAACGAGTCGTCCTTTGCGTCGGCGGTGGGCGAGAGCCGGAAGTCCCAGCCGCCGTTCAGGGAGAGGGACCGGGCGTCCGAGGCCGCGTACCAGGCGCGGGGCGGAAGGACGCCGCTGCCGGGGGAGACGTCCTCGACGTGATCGGTGGGTGACGGGGGAGAGGCGGGTGCTCCTTCGGCGGTGCGGAAAGACATGCGTCTCCTAGTTCAGCCCTTGATGCCGGTCTGCGCGATTCCCTGGACCAGCCAGCGCTGGAGGAAGAGGAACACGAACACCAGGGGCAGGATGGAAATGGCCGTGGCCATGAAGATCAGATGGAAGTTGACGGTCTGGTTCGTCATGTACGAGGACAGCGCGACCTGGACGGTCCAGGCGTCGGGGTCCTGGCCGATGACCAGCGGCCACAGGAAGGCGTTCCAGCCGCTGATGAACGTGATGGTCGCGATCGCGGCGAAGAAGTTGAGGGAGTTGGGTACGACGACGCGCCAGTACGCGCCCCAGTAGCCGAGCCCGTCCATGCGCGCGGCCTCCTCCAGCTCCTTCGGGAACCCCAGGAAGTACTGCCGGAAGAGGAAGCACGTGAAACCGCTGAAAAGCCCCGGAATGATGAGGCCGCGAAGACTGTCCACCCAGCCGAGCGACGACACGAGCACGAAGCTCGGCACGAAGGTCACGGCGGAGGGGACCATCAGGGTCACCAGCACCGCGTAGAAGACCTTGTCGGCGTGCCGGTACGGGATCCGCGCGAGGCCGTAGCCGGCGAGTGAGCAGACCAGCAGGGTGCCGAGGGTGTGCAGCACTCCGACGACGGCGGAGTTCCACAGGGAGCGGGCGAAGGGGACGGTGGGGTCGTCGAACAGCTCGCCGATGTTGCCCCACTTGAGGTCGGTGGGGAAGAACTGCCAGTTCTCGCCGGTGATGGCGGCGTCGGTGGACAGGGCGTTGCGCACGAGCAGATAGAAGGGGACCAGGAAGAGCAGACCGGCGACCCCGGTGGCGAGGTACAGGCCGGTGCTGCCGAGGGTCCCGCCCCGGTCGGCCCGCCGGCGCTTCCGCGGATCGGCGGCGTGGGCCCCGCGGCTCGGTGTGACGGCGGTCATTCGGCCCTCTCCCCGCGTCCGAATCCCATGAACGTGCCCTGGAGCAGGGTCACCATGCAGATCAGCAGGGTGAGGATGACCGCCCCCGCGCTGCCCGCTCCGTAGTCCTGTGCCTGGCCCAGCGCCGTGTAGTACAGCTCGACGAGTGGCGGCCGGCCCCAGGTGGTCTTGGAGAGCAGGTTGAAGAACTCGTCGAAGGCCTGGTAGGCGGCCACGAGGAGCAGCAGGATCACGGCCGTCGAGGTGGCCCGCAGCTGCGGCAGGGTGATGTGGCGGAAGGACTGCCAGCCGGGACCGGCGCCGTCGATCGCGGCGGCCTCGTAGAGCTCCGGCGGGATGTTCTGCAGGGCGGCCAGGAAGAGGATCATGTAGAAGCCGGCCTGGAGCCAGAGCCGCGCGCTCACGATGACCAGCCAGTACCAGGGTGGATCGGGGTTGGCCAGCCAGGCGATGTTCTCGACCCCGAACCAGCCGAGCACGGTGTTCATCAGACCGAAGCGGACCCCGCTGAAGATGGACATCTTCCAGATCAGCGAGGCGGCGACGTAGCTGCACGCGGTCGGCAGGAAGAACACCGACCGGAAGAACGCCCGCAGGAACCGCAGCCGGTTCACCATCAGCGCCAGGCCCAGCGAGAGCGCCCAGGTCAGCGGCACGATGAAGGCGGCGAAGACCGTGAACGTCACCAGCGAGCCGGTGAAGTTGCCGTTCTCCAGCATCTGCCGGTAGTTGTCGAAGCCGACGAACGTGTCGGGGGTGACGGTGAAACGTGCCTCGAAGAAGCTCAGCCACAGACTCCAGCCGATCGGCACGTACACGAAGACGATCAGGCCGATGAGGAAGGGGCCGGTGAAGAGCCAGAAGTTGACGGTGCTGCCGTCCCGCCGAAGCCGCCGGGGCCGGGCCGCCGTGGCCTTGGCCCGGGCGGAGCGCGGGACATCGTGCGACGTGGTGCTCGACATGTCGGGGTCCGTCCGCCGGTCTATCCGAAGAGCTTCTTCAGCTCGCGGGTGACGGTCACGTCCGCCTTGTCGAGCGCGGCCTCCGGATCGCCGTTCTTGCGGACACAGTTGGCGAAGACGTCCTCAAGCGCGGTGATCATGGACTGGGTCCACCCGATGTTGTCGAAGTGCCCGTACTGGCCGAAGAGTTCGACCCCTTCGGCGGGCAGGCCGGACTTGAGCTTGGTGGCGGAGGCGGCGAGCGAGGAACGCGGCGGGATGTGGAAGCCGTACGACAGCGACCAGTCCTCCTGGTACTTCTTCTGGTCGATCCAGAGCCACTTCACGTACTCCTTGGCCAGGTCGACGTGTCTGCTCTTGGCGTTGACGAACATCGACCAGCCGCCGTTGTAGACGGACGGCTTGCCCGCGTCGGTGACCTTCGGGAACGGGAATACCCCGATGTCGTCGCCGAGCGTCTTCTGCATCTGCGGCATCGCCCACATCCCGCAGAACTGGATCGCGCACAGGCCCTGGTTGATCGCCGAGGGGTCCCAGTAGTCGGCGGGGGCGTCGAGGAGCAGGTGGCCGCTGGTGAAGAGCTTCCGCATCGCGGTCAGCCCCTCCTTGACCCCCTCGGTGTGGTACGCGATCTGGTTCTTGTCGTCGAGGGTGTCGGCGCCCGCGGACCAGATCATCGGGTTGATGACCGCGTGCAGGTCGTTGCCGATGAACAGGCCCTTGACCTTGTCGGTCGTCAACTTCGCCGCGGCCTCGATGAGTTCGTCGAGCGTGGTCGGCACCTTGACGCCGGCCTTCTCCAGCAGGGAGGGCCGGTAGAAGAAGAACTGCGGATCGTCGATCATGCGGACCCCGTAGACCTTCCCGTCGACCGTGTGCGAGGCGATGTCGGCCGGGTTGAAGTCGTCCTTGACCGGGTTCACGAGGTCGCTCAGGTCCGCCACCTGGCCGCTCTTGACGAGCTGGATCTGCGGGTGGAACTCGAAGACGTCGGGCGCGTTCTTGGTGAGCAGTGAGGCGAACAGCTTGCTCTCGAAGTCGCTGCCGGTGATCCACTGCGTGGTCACGTCCGCCTTGTCGTAGGCCTTCGCGTACCGCTTGACGGCCTGCTCGGTGCCCGCCTCCCCGTAGGCGTGGAAGTACTGGACCAGTTCCTGCGAACCCCCGCCCCCCGAACGCCCGTTGTTGCCGCCACAGGCGGCCAGCGGCCCGAGGGCGGCAAGGCCGGCGGCGGCCCGCAGTACGGATCGACGGTCCCAGTTGCTGCTCAATGCCGACATGGTGACGTCCTTGTCTTGTAGGCGGTTTGAGTGCGCTGTGCATCCCGGCCGCGGGCGACCGCGGCTCGAACGGGCCGTGCGGTGCGGGACGTTAACCTTCCGCTAAGGCTTCGGCAAGGGGTTGGACGAAGTCGGCGTGAAGCGTTGCCGGGGGTTCGGGATACCGGACACCGCGGGTCCGGTGCCGCCCGAGTGGTGACCCGGGACCGGTCGACTCACGTCAATGACGCGGTACTTGGATCAGCCTGCACGGGCGGGGCCGATTCCGGCGCTCAGGCCGGAGGCGCTGTACGGCTCCTGGCGGGGGTGGTCCGCCTGGCCGGCCGCTGACCGACCGACTGGAGCGCGCCTTCGAGGGCGAACGTGGCGGCGCCCAGACAGACCGGGTCCGTCGGAATGGGAGACAGGACGATCTCCGTGGCCGCGAGCGGACGACGCAGCGCGTGCCGGGCGACGGCCTCGCGCACTTCGCGCAGCAGCGGTTCCCCGAGCGTGGCCGCGACCCAGCTGCTCAGCACGACCACTTCCGGGTTGAGCAGATTGACCAGGTCGGAGATCCCGGCGCCGAGATAGCGGGCCGTGTCGCGTACGACCTTGAGGGCGACCGGGTCCTGCGCGGCGACCCCCGACGCGAGGGCGTCGATCGTGGCGGTCTGGTCCTCCGGGTGCAGCAGAGGGCTCCCGGGGCTCAGTTCCCGCAGGTTCAGCATGATTCCGGGAGCCCCGACATACGTCTCCACGCAGCCGTGGTTCCCGCAGTGGCACAGCCGGCCGTCCAGCACGAGGGTGGTGTGGCCCCACTCGCCGGCGCTGTTGCTGACCCCCCGGTGCAGCCCGCCGCCGAGCGCGAGACCGGCGCCCACGCCCGTGCCCAGGTTGACCACGACGGCGTCACCGCGTCCACGGGCCGCGCCGAACCACAACTCGGCGACGGCGCAGGCGCGCAGCGGGTTGTCGAGGTACAGCGGGTAGGCGATGTGCTCCGCGAGCAGGTCGAGCAACGGCACGTCGTGCCAGTCCCAGTTGGGCGCGTACTCCGCGATCCCGGTGTCGCGGTCGACCTGTCCCGGGACGCTGACGCCCACGCCCAGGACCCGCGCTCCCTCCACTCCCGCCTGCGCGACCACCGAGCCGACGGCGGCCGCGACATGCCCGACCACCTGTTCCGGGCGGCTCTCACCGGGGCGCATGTCCTCGTCGGCGCGGGCCAGCACGTTCAGGGCCAGGTCGAACAGCTCGACACGGACGTACGTCTCGGCGATGTCGACACCGATGAGGGCGCCCCCGGCGGCGTTGACCGCCACCAGCCCCCGGGGACGGCCGCCCGCCGAGTCCTCGAACCCGACCTCGGTCAGCATCCTGAGGTCGAGCAGCTCGCCGACGAGCGTGGCGACCGTGGCCAGACTGAGCCCGGTCGCCGCCGCCAGCTCCTGCCGCGAGGTGGGGGATTCGGCGATGATCTGGCGCAGCACCTCGTACCGGTTCGCGGTGCGGATGTCGCGTGATGTACCGCGCTTCATGGGACTCCCCCTCGCTCCCGCGCGCCGGTCGCCCGGCTCCCCGGCGCCGGTGCCGCGCCAGGCTACGGCCCGGCGGGGACTTACGACAAGGGGTTAGGAAATGGGGTGGAGGAAGGGTGGGGGAGGGTCAGGAGGCCGGGTGGAGAAAGTCCCGCACGAAGGCGTTGGTGAACGTGCCCACCGGGTCGAGTTCGCCGGCCAGTGCCCTGAACTCGGCCAGCCGCGGCGACCGTTCGCGCAGCACCGCCGACGGAACGGTGAACACCTTGCCCCAGTGCGGCCGCGGCCCGAACGGCTCCAGGGCCCGCTCGACCAGGCGTACCACCGGCAGGACGGCCTCGGTGTCCTCGACCCAGGTGAAGTGCACCGCCACGGTGTCCCGGCCGTAGGCCGGACTCAGCCACTGGTCGTCGGCGGCCACGGTCCGCACCTCGCAGATCTGGAGCAACGGCGCGATCGTCCCGCGGATCGCGTCCAGCGCGTGCAGCGCCGCCGTCGCGTCCGAGCGCGCCAGCAGATACTCCGACTGGAGCTCGGCCCCGCTGCTCGGGGTGAACTCGGCCCGGAAGTGGGGCAGTCGCTCGTGCCAGGGCCCCGGGACCCCCAGTTGCTCGGTGCAGTTGCGGGCGGGCATGCCCGGCACCGGATGCAGGGCCTCGGTCGCGGGCGCCGCCCACGGGAAGTCCGGCGACGGCCGGTCCGTGCGCCGCTTGAGCCACACCTGCCGGAAACCGGGGCGGCCCCAGTCGGTGAACAGGCTCACGCTGTAGGCGGAGGCCGCGACCGTCTCGAAGTCCAGCCCCTCCAGCGGCAGTTCGGTGAACACGTGCTGGCTCACCTCGAAGTCCGGTTCCAGGTCGAGGGTGAGCGCGGTGACCACGCCGAGCGCGCCCAGCGACGTCACGGCGCCGCCGAACCGCTCCTCGCCCCGGCCGATCACCAGGGAGGAGCCGTCCGCCGTGATCAGCTCGACCTCGCGCACGGCGGAGGCGAGCGACCCGTTCGTGACCCCGGACCCGTGGGTGCCGGTGGCGACGGATCCCGCCACCGAGATGTGCGGGAGCGAGGCCATGTTGTGCAGCGCGAGTCCGTGCTCGTGCACCCGGCGGGCGAGCTCGGCGTACCGGACGCCACCGGAGACCCGTACCGTACGGGCCGTCGTGTCGACGTCCACCGTGGGCGGCAGCGCGGTCAGCGACAGGAGGACACCGTCGGCGCCCGGTTCGGCGATCTCGTTGAACGAGTGCCCGCTGCCCAGTACCCGGACGCGGGAGCTGTCCGCGACCAGTGCGCGCAGCGCGTCGAGCGTGGGGGGCCGGTGCAGCTCCTTGGCCGCGTACGTGATGTTGCCGGCCCAGTTGGTCAGGGTCATCCCTGTCGTCCCTCCCCGGGGAGTCGCTGTACGTGGCCCGTGCGATGACCACCCAGGGAACGTACCCCGCCGGTCCTCCCAGGTGGCAGACCGGTCCGTTGACCCGCTCACGTGGCGCGGTCTACCGTAGAAAGCGGTTGCTGTCCTCGGCGTCACCGAACCGGAAGGCCCCTTCCTTGCCCGAGCGTCCCGTGGAGATGCCGACCGAACGTCCCGTGGCACCGTCCTCCGGCCGGCCTGCGGAGGCTTCCTCCGGGCGGCCTGTGGACCTGTTCTCCGGGCGGCCTGTGGCGATGTTCGCCATGACCCCCGGGAACGTGACACGGATCTTCCCGCCGGACACGCTCGCACGGCTGCGGGAGCTGCTGGACATCGATCTCTCCTCGGTGGCGGGCGACTTCACCGAGCCACGGGCGCGGGCCCGGCTCGCCGAGACCGAGATCCTGATCACCGGCTGGGGGTGCCCCGTGCTCGACGCGGACGCGCTCGGCGCGGCCCCGAAGCTCAGAGCAGTCCTGCACGCGGCCGGTTCCGTGAAGAGCTTCGCGACTCCGGAGGTGTGGGAGCGCGGCATCGTCGTCTCCTCGGCCGCCGCCGCGAACGCGCTGCCCGTCGCGGAGTACACGCTCGCCATGATCCTGCTCGCGGGCAAGGGCGTCTTCGCCCACCGGGAACGCCTGCGCTCCGAACGCGCCTTCCCCTACGGCGAGATCCTCCCCGGCATCGGCAACTTCGGCCGCCGCGTCGGCATCGTGGGCGCCTCCCGCATCGGCAGACGCCTCATCGAACTGCTCCGTCCCTTCGACCTGTCGGTGAGCCTCGCCGACCCCTACGTCGACGAGGCCGGGGCGGCCGCGCTCGGTGTCCGCCCGCTGCCGCTCGACGATTTGCTCGCCGGCAGCGACATCGTCACGGTCCACGCCCCGCAGACCCCGGAGACATGGCATCTGATCGGCCGCCGCGAACTCGCCCTGATGCCCGCCGGATCGGTCCTCATCAACACCGCGCGCGGGTCCCTGGTCGACCACGACGCCCTGATCGAGGCGCTGCGCGCCGAGCGCGTCAGCGCGATCCTCGACGTCTCCGACCCCGAACCGCTGCCCGCCGACTCCCCGCTGCACGACCTTCCGAACGCGTTCGTCACCCCGCACCTCGCCGGTTCGCAGGGCAACGAGGTCGCCCGCCTCGGCCTGACCGTGCTGGCCGAGGCCGAACGCCTGCTGTCCGGGAAGGCGCCGGAATTCCGGATCGACCTGAAGGATCTGGAACGGACCGCCTGACGGCCGCTTCCCTCAGTCCGTCCCGTACGGCCCGTCCCGGGCGGCACATCTCGTACGGCCGGTCCGGTACGGCCGGTCCCATGCCGCCGGTCCGGCCCCCGCCCGGGTCGGACCGTCAGCGGGTGGGGCCGGCCAGGAAGGCCTCCGTCGTCGCCGCGAACCGCGCCGGATCGTCGAGCCACGGGAAATGCCCGGCGCCGTCCTGAACGACCAGCTCGGCCCGCGGGAACAGGGCGGCGACCTGGGTCATCGCGGGCGGCGGGGAGTTCAGGTCGACCTCCCCGGCGAGCACCAGCACCGGGGCGGTCAGGCGGGCGAGTGCCGCCCGGGTGGCGTCCGGCGCGTAGGCGCCGTCGGAGAAGAGGGCCGCGGCCTCGTGGTTCTTGTGCGCCTCCCCGGCGTCCCGGTGCGCCCGCGCGGCCTCGTCCCAACGGCCGTACCAGAAGGGGGCGATGGCCCGGAACGTGTCGGCGTCGCCCTTTCCGGCGACGAGCGCCTCCAGTGCCGCGAACGCCTCGGGGAACCACGGTTCCTCCCGGCGCGGCAGCGCCGTCGCCCGTCGGACCTCGGGAGTGATTTCGACCCCGACGGCGTGGACGCTCGGGCTGATCAGCGCGAGGCGCGCGACGCGCTCCGGGTGACGCTGCGCGTACAGGACGGCCAGATTCGTCCCGGCGGAGTGCGCCAGCAGGTCCATCCGGTCGAGGCCGAGGTGCTCGCGCAGCGCCTCGACGTCGTCGACCAGCCGGTCGCAGCGGTACGAGGAGGGGTCCGCCGGGATCGCCGACCCGCCGGTCCCGCGCGGATCCGTCATGATCAGCCGCCGGTGCGCGGACAGCCCGCCCAGGTCCCCGAGGTACGCGCAGTCCTGCATCGGTCCGCCGGGCAGACACACCACCGGCGGGCCGTCCCCCAGGGTGTCGAACGTCAGCTCGGTCCCGTCGTACGCGGTGAAGGCAGGCATGGCGACGACTCTCGCAGCGGCGCCCGGACGGAGCAAACGGGATCCGGCGCCGCGGCGGTCTCGGACGGCACGGGGGGACCCGGCACGGCCGATGTCCGGGCGGGGGCATACCGTGAGGAGTCGAACACGACAGACGAAGCAGATCGGGAGCGAGGAGATCGGGATGGGCAGCCGCACCGCGCTGGTCGAGGATCTGATGGAGCGGTTCCCGCACGTACCGCGGGAAGCCGTCATCAAGGAGGACCTGCTCCGCGGGGGCGTGGCCTTCGACGCGTCCGCCCTCAGCGACAACGAGGGCGGCGAGGTCAAGCCGAAGTCGTACTTCATCTTCTCCTTCGACCACGGCACCCTGCCCGAGCTCGGCGAGGCCGCGCTCAGGCGCCCGCCCGAGGAGATCATCCTCACCGGCGGCCCGTACGACCTGCGGCGCACCGTGGTCTCCGTACGCGTCAACCCGTCCTCGCCCTACCGCGTCGCCGCCGACGACGAGGGCGTCCTCGGGCTGTACCTGGACGGGAAGCGGATCTCCGACGTCGGCGTGCCGCCGATGCCCGAGTACTACCGGCACAAGCTCTCCAACGGAAAGTCCGTGATGGAGGTGGCGCCGACGATCCAGTGGGGCTACCTGATCTACCTCACGGTCTTCCGGGTCTGCCAGTACTTCGGCGCCAAGGAGGAGTGCCAGTACTGCGACATCAACCACAACTGGCGCCAGCACAAGGCGGCCGGCCGCCCCTACACCGGGGTGAAGGACGTCGAGGAGGTCCTCGAAGCCCTGGAGATCATCGACCGCTACGACACCGCGAAGGCCTCCACCGCCTACACCCTCACCGGGGGCGCGATCACCAAGACGGTGTCCGGCCGTGACGAGGCCGACTTCTACGGCCACTACGCCAAGGCCATCGAGGAGCGGTTCCCCGGACGCTGGATCGGCAAGGTGGTGGCCCAGGCGCTGCCCCGCGACGACGTGCAGCGGTTCAAGGACTACGGCGTGCAGATCTACCACCCCAACTACGAGGTGTGGGACGAGTATCTGTTCAAGATGTACTGCCCCGGCAAGGAGCGTTACGTCGGCCGGGACGAGTGGCACAAGCGCATCCTCGACTCCGCCGAGATCTTCGGCGCGCGCAACGTGATCCCGAACTTCGTCGCGGGCGTGGAGATGGCGGAGCCGTTCGGCTTCAAGACCGTCGACGAGGCCATCGCGTCCACGACCGAGGGCCTGCGCTTCTTCATGTCGCACGGCATCACGCCCCGCTTCACCACCTGGTGCCCGGAGCCGACCACGCCGCTCGGCAAGGCCAACCCGCAGGGCGCCCCGCTGGAGTACCACATCCGTCTGCTGGAGGCCTACCGCGCCACGATGGACGACTTCGGGCTGCAGTCGCCGCCCGGATACGGCGAGCCCGGTCCCGGCCGCGCGGTCTTCTCCGTCAGCTCCTTCATGGACAGCCTGCCCGCGCGGGAGCCGGCCGCCCAGGCGTGATCCCGCGCCCCGAGCGCACCCCGCGCGGCCCGTATCCACTCGGCCCGGACGTCGTCCCGACGTCCGGGCCGCCGCGCGCCGGGGTGGGGGAGCAGCCGGTCAGGGGGCCGGAGCGGGGGCGCGAGCGGCCGCGGTGCGGGGGCGGTGGAGTGGTGGGTCCTGTGAAAGTTGAAGCGTTCGGTCCCGCGAGGTCCCCGTTCCGTACGACACTCGGGGCGGCCCGGGCCCGACGGTCCCTCCGTGATCGCGCGACCGCATGATGTGACTACGTCGCTTGTCAGTTGTGTCGAACCCGTGAAAGGCTCTGGCCCGTTGTCGAGACGGTCACCAACTCCCCCTGAAAACAGGCGAGTTGGGTGTTGTGTGCCGTTGCACGTGGAAGCAGTGGACGCAGGAGCCCCCCATGCCAGACCTGCCTACCCCTCAGGACGCCGCCGAGGCCGCGCTGTTCTCGGAGTGCTGGGACGCGGTCCTGTCGTACGCCGACCTGTGCACGTCCGGCTCCGCCGCGGCCGGCCAGCTGGCCACCGAGGCGTTCACCCATGGCATCCATGAGGCGCGCTCGGTCACGGCCCGTACGAAGACCGCCGGGCGCAGGAACCCCGGGCTGCCCCGGATTCCCCTGCTGCTGAACTCGGTGCGGACCACCGCCGCCGCCTGGGAGGCACACGGCCAGGGACACCGGCTGGACCCGGACCTCAGGCTGTGGCTCAACTCCGAGAAGGCCGCCCGCTACACCGGGCCCCCGCTGCACCGCCCGATCGCGCTGCGCGGCCTGAAGGACCTTCAGGAACCCGACGCGGCGCTGCTGTGGCTGGTCGAGGTGGAGGCGCTCCCGCTGCCCGCGGTGGCCCGGCGGCTCGGTCTCGACCCGGTGGCGGCCGCCGAGGAACTCGGCCAGGTACGGGCGCTGTTCAGGGACCGCTGCCATCGCAACCACCTCGACACACCGATGGACGCCGACTGCCGCAGCTATGCCCGGCTTCTCGACGCGGTCACCCGCTCGCCCGGCGCCGAGACGCCCGAGGACCTCTCGCAGCACCTCTCCCGGTGCGTGGAGTGTGCCGAGGCCGCGGCCTGTCTGCGGCTGCACGGCGGTGGACTGCCCGCGGCGCTCGCGGGCGGGGTGATCGGCTGGGGCGGCCTCGCCTACCTGGAACGCCGGCGTCGCGCCGCCGAGGCTGGGCTGGCCGGAGGACGAACGGACGCGGCCACGGACACCGGAATCGCCGAGGTCCGGGAGGCCGCGCCCCGGATCGGCCGCACCGGACTGCTGGTCGCCGCCGTCATCGTCTCCGGCCTCGCCCTCACCGTCTCCCTGATGCCCTTCGGCGCCGGGGACGGTGGCACCGCCTCCGCGCGCGGCGGCTCGGCCGAAGGCCGGCCGGTGGCCGACCCGGGCGTCTCGTCCCCGTCGGCGACCACCCGCGCCGAGGGCTCGCTCGTCTCGCCCGAACCCGTGGACACCGGCGCCGCCGCGAGTTCGAAGCCCGACCCCGAACCCCAGGGCACGTCCTCGTCCCCGGCCCACGCCACCAAGGGAACCCCGGGCTCCAGGGGCTCCACGACACCCCCGGACTCGAGGAAGGGCCCCGCGTCCTGCCGGGTGAAGTACGACGTCGTCGACCAGTGGACGGACGGCTTTCAGGCCAGTGTCACCGTCACGTCCGTCGAAGCCCTCGACTCCTGGGAGATCGGCTGGACCTTCGACGACGGGCAGCGGGTCACACAGATGTGGGACGGCACGGTCGCCCAGGACGGCTCCCGGGTGACCGCGACCGCCGCCGAGTACAACAAGTCCGTCGCCGCGGGCGGATCCTTCGCCGTCGGCTTCCTCGGCACCTGGCACGACGGGAACACGGCCCCGGACGCGTTCACGCTCAACGGCGGGCGCTGCACCACGGCCCACTGAGCCGCCGGGCAGTCCTGACCCGCCCTCCGGCCGGCCCCCCGCGTCCGCCGGCACCTCCCTCGGCCGAAGACGTGGCCGGCCGAGGCCTTAATTCGATTGACGGGCCCGAGGGGGCCCCGGATACAGTTCGGACGTCGGCGCAGAGGCGTTGGCGCAGAGGCATTGGCTTCGAGCGAGTTCCAGGAGGTGTGACCGATGGCTGTCGTTGCGATGGGCGCTGCCCGCATCCAGAAGTTCATCAAGTCCACCTCCGTGGCCGCCGGCTGACCTTCCTTCTTCTTCGCGCCGCAGTGCGCGTCGCCGGGGCCGCCCTTGTGAAGGGTCTCCCTTGACTTCCAGCTCCGCTTTCCCGACCCCGTCCGCCTCCCTGGCCCTCTCCCCGCTCGTTCCGTACGGCTGGGACGACGCCTGGGCGGACGAGTTCGCTCCCTACGACTCCGAAGGGCTCGTCGCCGGACGGGTGATCCGGGTCGACCGCGGCCAGTGCGACGTCGCCACCGACGACGGCGTCATCCGCGCCGACACCGCCTTCGTGACACCGCACGATCCGCTGCGCGTCGTGTGCACCGGCGACTGGGTGGCCGTCGAGCCCGCCGGCAACCCGCGCTACGTACGGGCGTATCTGCCCCGCCGTACGGCCTTCGTGCGCTCCACCTCCTCCAAGCGGTCCGAGGGGCAGATCCTCGCCGCCAACGTCGACCACGCCGTCGTGGCCGTCTCGCTCGCCGTCGAACTCGACCTGGGACGCGTCGAGCGCTTCCTCGCGCTGGCCTGGGAGTCCGGCGCACAGCCCGTGGTCGTCCTCACCAAGGCGGACCTGGTTCCGGAGGCCGCCACCCTCGCGCACCTCGTCCAGGACGTGGAGACCTCCGCGCCCGGGGTGCCCGTCCTCGCCGTCAGCTCCTCGACGGGGGCCGGGCTCGACGTCCTGGAAGCCGTGCTCGCCGGCGGTACGGCAGTGCTGCTCGGCCAGTCCGGCGCGGGCAAGTCGACCCTGGCCAACGCGTTGCTGGGCGAGGACGTCATGGACGTACGGGCCACCCGTGACATGGACGGAAAGGGGCGGCACACCACGACGACCCGCAACCTGCTCGTGCTGCCGGGCGGCGGTGTCCTCATCGACACTCCTGGGCTGCGCGGCGTCGGGCTCTGGGACGCCGGGAGCGGGGTCGGACAGGTGTTCGCCGAGATCGAGGAGTTCGCCACCGACTGCCGGTTCCAGGACTGCGCCCATGTCGCCGAGCCCGGGTGCGCGGTCCTGGCGGCCGTCGAGTCCGGCGAACTGCCCGAGCGACGGCTGGAGAGCTACCGCAAGCTGCTCCGCGAGAACCAGCGGATCGTCGCCAAGACCGACGCCCGGGTGCGGGCCGAGATCCGCCGTGACTGGAAGCGCAAGGGGGCCGAGGGCCGCGCCGCGATGGAGGTGAAGCGCGGGCGCTGGTAGTGGGGTCGAGGTTGCGGCCGGGCCCGGCTCTCCGCCGGGCCCGGGGCGTCGCCGGCCCGGGATGCCGTGTCCGATTTCCGCCAGCTCCGTCGTTCGGGCCGAGCCACACTGGAAGGGTGGACGACGAGGACACCAGCTACCAGGACACCAGGTACGAGGCCGTACGGAGCCGGGACGCCCGGTTCGACGGGGAGTTCTTCTTCGCCGTGCGGACCACGGGGATCTACTGCCGGCCGAGCTGTCCCGCGGTGACGCCGAAGCGGCGCAACGTGCGGTTCTACGCGACGGCCGCCGCCGCGCAGGGTTCGGGCTTCCGGGCCTGCCGCCGTTGCCGTCCGGACGCGGTGCCGGGCTCCGCGGCCTGGAACGTGCGGGCCGATGTCGTCGGTCGCGCCATGCGCCTGATCGGCGACGGTGTGGTGGACCGCGAGGGCGTGGCCGGTCTCGCCGCACGGCTCGGCTACAGCACCCGCCAGGTCCAGCGGCAGCTCACGGCCGAGGTCGGCGCCGGCCCGGTCGCGCTGGCCAGGGCCCAGCGGGCGCACACCGCACGGATCCTCCTCCAGACCACCGAACTCCCCGTCACCCACATCGCCTTCGCGGCGGGGTTCGCCAGTGTCCGTCAGTTCAACGACACGATCCGCACGGTCTACGCGTCGACGCCGAGCCAGTTGCGCGCGGCGGCGCCGCGTACCGGTCCCGCCGCCCGGAGCGCGGCCGCCCCCGCCGCCGGTGTCCCGCTCCGGCTCGCCCACCGGGGTCCCTACCAGTCCGCCGCCGTCTTCGACCTGCTGGCCGCCGAGGCCGTACCGGGGGTCGAGGCCGTCGACGGCGGCCGGGGCCGTCGTACGTACCGCCGGACGCTGCGGCTGCCGTACGGCACGGGAATCGTGGCCGTCGAGGAGCGGCCGGGCGCCTCCGTGGGCCGCCCCCGCGCGGGCGGGGCCGGCCGGACCGCGGGAACACACGGCCCCGGCGACGCCGCCCACCCCGGCGGCTGGCTCGACGCCCGGCTGCACCTCACCGATCTCCGGGACCTCACCACCGCCGTACAGCGGCTGCGGCGGCTGTTCGACCTCGACGCCGATCCCTACGCCGTCGACGAGAGGCTGGGAGCGGACGCGCGGCTGGGTCCCCTGGTCGCGGCGCGGCCGGGCCTGCGGTCGCCGGGCGCCGCCGATCCGGACGAACTGGCGGTACGCGCGCTGGTCGGGGAGGCGGAGGCCGGGCAACTGGTGCTGCGGTACGGGAAGGCGCTGGACGCTCCGTCCGAAACGCTCACCCATCTCTTCCCCGAGGCCGCCGTCCTCGCGGAGGCGGAGCCCGGCGGCCCGCTCGGCGCGCTGACCGCGGCCCTCGCCGACGGTGCTCTGCGGCTCGACCCGGGCGCGGACCGGGAAGAGGCACGGATGGCGCTGCTCGCGCTGCCCGGCATGGGCGAAGGCGCCGCCGCCGTCATCCGCACCCGGGCCCTCGGCGACCCGGACGTGGCCCCGCCCGGCGTGGAGGCCCCGGACACCTGGCGCCCCTGGCGCTCGTACGCCGTCGGGCATCTGAGGGCGGCGGCCGAGGACCCGGCGGCCTGACGGCCCGGTCCGGGCGGCGAGCCCGACCGCGTGGACGGTCCGCCGACCCGCCGTGTCCGTGCGGACGGTCAGTCGTCGAGGCCCCAGCTGTGGATCCGCCGCGGATGGATCCGGATCAGCTCCTCGCTGAAATGAGCCCCCAAGTCATGGGCGCCGGTCAGGAGTTCCGCCTCTCCGCGGATGTCGATGCCCCGCACCTTCCACGGCTGGAGAGTGACGATGTCGTCGACGACGAGGGCGACCCTCGGGTTCTTCTGGAGGTTGCGCCATTTCTTCGTGGTGCCCATCGAGTAGCCGCCGATCAGGATCGTCCCGTCCTCCTGGGGGAAGAAGCCGACGGGGTTGGCCTGGGGCTGCCCGAGAGGGTCGACGGTGGCCAGCCGTCCCAGCCGCTGCGACCTCAGATACGTGCGCTCGGCCTCACTGAATTCGGTCATGACAGCAGCCAAACACGCCCCCGCCTCCCCTCGCATCGGGTTCCGGTCCTAGGACTCAAGGAGGAGGACCGGTGCGGAGGGCGGGTCCCGGCCGGTCCCGTTCGGACGCGTCCGACGGTGTGATGATGTGATGCGGGGGCGCGCGGGTGGGGAATCGATCGCCGCATGTCCCGCGCGATCATGTTCCGGCGTCTCCTCGTCCCTCTGGCGACCGCCCTGGTCCTCGCCTCGACGGGGGTGATCGCCGAAGCGCGGTCCGCGCCCGGCCGGGCCGCCCCGGAACCGGCTTGGACCTGGACGGGGACCTGGGAGGCGGCGGCCTCCGGCACGGTGCCCGCGCTGCCAGGTGCCTCGATCCGCGATGTCGTCCACACCAGCGTCGGCGGTCGGGCCGCGCGCGTCCGGCTGTCCAACCGGCTCGGCACCAGACCGCTCCAACTCGGCGCTGTGACCCTGGCGTTGCAGCGACCGGGCGAGCCGGGGAGCCCCCGGGCCGTCGCGGGCTCCGTGCGCGCGGTCACCTTCGCCGGAGCCAGGTCGGTCACCGTCCCCGCCGGCCGGGACCTGGTCAGCGATCCCGTCGCCCTGGCCGTCCCCGCCGACGCCAACCTGCTGGTCTCGGTCCACACCCCGGACGATTCCGGCCCGGCGACCTGCCACCGCTCCGCGCTCCAGGCCAACTTCGTCGCGCCCGGGGCCGATCGGACCGCGCAGGAGAGCGGCGCGGCCTACACCACCACCGTCTCCAGCTGGTACTACGTGACCGGCGTCGATGTGCTCGGCGCCTCGGCCGCCGGCAGCGTCGTCGCGCTCGGCGACTCGATCACCGACGGCACCGGCTCCTCGTCCGGCGCCAACCACCGCTGGCCCGACCGGCTCGCCGCCCGGCTGCGCGGGCTTCCCGCGCACCGCCGACCCGGCGTCCTGAACGCGGGGATCTCCGGGAACCGCCTCCTGCTCGACGGCCGGGGCCCGAGCGCCCTGAGCCGCCTGGACGCCGACGTCTTCTCCCGCGCGGGCGTCCGCACGATGATCGTGCTGGAGGGCATCAACGACATCAAGTCGAGCCCGGAGCAGAGGGATCCACGCGTCCTGGAGGACGCCTACCGGCTCATCGTGCGCCGCGCCCACGCCCGCGGCATCAGGGTCGTCGGCGGCACGATCACCCCGTACGCCGGTCATGGCGCGTACACCCCGGCCCGGGAAGCCGTGCGGCAGGCGGTCAACGCCGCCATCCGCACCCACCGGATCTTCGACGGGGTCGCGGACCTCGACGCCGCCGTGCGCGACCCGGCCCGTCCGAGCCGGATCCTCCCCGCCTACGACCCCGGGGACCACCTGCACTTCAACGACGCCGGCATGCGCGCGCTGGCCGGCGCGATCGACCTGCGGACGCTGGCGGTCGCCGCCGCGGGAGTGGAGGACGCCCCGCTAGCCGGGCACAGGGGGCGCCGCCCAGCCGTGCCGGACGGCGTGACCGCCGAGCTGCATCCGGGTACGGACCCCGGCCATGTCCATGAGGTGGCGCAGGCGCCGGTGCAGCGTGCGCTGTGACAGACCCAGCTGTGTCGCGGTCGTCTGGTCGGTCAGGCCGGCCAGCAGGAGCGTGAGGATCCTTCGGTCGAGGTCGGTCGGGCCTTCCGCGCCGAGCTCCACGGTGGTCTCGGTTTCTGTGCCGGTGCCCGCCAGTTCGAGCGGGTGGGCGGTGCGCCAGACCGTCTCGAACAGCGCGTCCAGCGCGTCCAGCAGGCCACTGCGGTGCAGCAGCACGGCGCCGGGCTCTCCGGCTGGTGTGACCGCGAGGGGCACCAGGCCGAGGTCGGCGTCGGCCAGCACGAGTTTCATCGGCAGTTGGTCGGTGACCCGCAGGTGCACGCCGTTGCGCAGGGAATCGATGGCATCGGTGATGATGCCCGGCTCCGCCAGCACGGCCCGGTCCAGTACCGCCCGGAAGTGCACGCCGCGGCCGATGGCCAGGGGTTCGGCCGTGTTCTCGTCGGGCGGGACGGCGAGGAACGGTGCGGTGATGAAGCTGCGGACCTGCGTGCGGGCCGCCTGCTGCACCTGGAGGAAGCGGTGGCGGATGGCGTCGCGGCCCGTGACGACTTCGATCAGATCGTTGATGCTGTTCCCGGTCATCGCCGCCCGGTGTTCCTCGGCGAGGGTCACCAGGGCCTGCTCCGCCATCCGCAGCCCCTCGCGGCGCTGGGCGATGAGAGCGCCGAACGCCATGGCCGGCGGCGCGGCGGTGAACTGCTCGTCCGCCGACCCGATCACCAGCCCCCACTCGACCAGCCGGGACAGGGCCTTGTCGACGTGGGCCCGCGGTGCGACGAGCAGATCCGAGAGCAGAATCGCGCTGGAGCCGGGCCGTCCCAGCAACTCCCGGTAGACGCGTTCGTCATCGGGTTCGAGGCCCAGAACGTCCAGCATCGGCGACCGACCTTCTTCCACTTGCCGCGGCGGGGAGAGTATGCGCCATGGCGGCAGACCTTGAATAGTGCCTGCTGGGAGCGGGTGTGACGGGAAGGGCCCCGGGGAGATGACTCCCCGGGGCCCGACAATGAGGTTCATCGCAGGCCGTACGCCCGGATGATTTCGTTCTTGACGCTGAAGCCGCGGTCCGTCCCGGCGCTCGCGCGGACCGAGATGAAGCCGCCGGGCTTCCTCGCCGTCCGGAACGATCCCTTCCAGTAGTCGTCGGCGCCCTTGGCCAGGGTCACCTTCTGCCAGGTGGAACCGTCGTCGTACGAGACGTCCAGCTTCACCGTGGTGACCTTGCCCGGCACGGTGCCGAGGCCCATCGACACCGGCTTGAGGGCGATCCGCTGGGTCTCATGGGCCCTCACGTCACCGTGCAGGTCCGACTCCAGCCTGTAGTCCAGGTTCAGCACCGGGAACGGCTCGAAGAAGTCCGAGTCGACGGTGCCGGACCTGAACTCCCACTCGGTGTGGGTGCGCGTCGACAGCCGGAAGACGTCGCCGGGCCGCTCGGCGTCGAGGACGGCGCGGTAGGGCAGGTTGCCCGCCGGTACCTCCTCCCACTGCATGTCTCCGCTGACCGGGTTGTCGTGGATGAGCGTGTCGCCCTGGAAGACCTGCAGGTGGGACGGCGTCTCACCCCATGGCAGATAGCCGCCCAGCCGCATGCTCTCGCTGGCGGAGGCCCACGCCTGCACGTTCCAGGTCATGTAGTTCTGCCAGCGGGAGTTGTACACGCCGAAGGACTCGCTCTGGGCGGGCCGGGTCGCCGGAGCGAACCAGTCCAGACGGGTGGTGCTGCCCTTGGCGTACGTGTTGTCGCCCGACACCATCGTCCACGGCAGGGCTCCGTCGACGCCCTGGGTGTGGAACTCCCGCCAGTCCTGGCCCGGGGTCACCCATTCGGTGCGGGTGCCCGGGTGCCACTCGGTCTCGGGGAGGTTGAACGACGGGCTGAGGGTGAAGTCGGACCGGTAGCCCTCCGCCGGCCCGCCGTCCGTGGCCGAGTAGTAGCGGGCGTCGATCCGGGCGAGGTCCCGCTGGGCCGGCCTGTAGACCAGGGCCCGGTCCGGCACCTGGCCGGGGTAGTCCCGCGTCAGGTCGTAGACGAACGGCGTGTACTCGGTCTGCTTCGCGGTCAGCTTCACCTTGCCGGTCCTGGCCATCGCGATGAGGGCCCTGCCCGCGTCGCGGTGCACGCTCGCGACCGGGATGGGCGATTCGCCGACGTACTCCATCAGGGCACCGACACCGTCGTCGACCACGATCAGCACCTTGGCACCGGCCGCGACCGCGGCCTCGGCGCGCTCCTGCGGCGAGACCTCGTCGCTGCGCTCGACGACGACGGCCTTGCCCCGGGCGCTGACCTTCTCGTAGGCGGCCGCCGAGCCGTCGCCCGCGTAGACGGCGCCCAGCGTGTTCGTGGCGGTTCCCACGGTGCTGCCCGCCTGCACCAGCGCGTCGAAGCGGATCCGACCGCCCAACGCGCTCAAGGCGAGCTGCGGCTCGCCCTTGCGCCAGCGGGTGGTCAGGATGAACTCGCCCTGCTTCATCGGCTCCGTCGGCGCGACGTAGACGTCGTCGTACATCGGCGGCAGCACGTACGCGCTGCGGTAGTCCAGGTACGGGTCGAGGCCCTTGTAGTGGACGTTGAAGTCCACCTTGCGCTGGCGGTCCTCGGTGCGCTGCGGCGCCTCGGTCCGCAGCAGGCGTGCCTTGCTCGCGTCCAGCACCACGTCCATGGAGCCGTCCTTGAGGACGGTCTCCGGGTCGACCAGCACGGCCATACCCGAGCGGTCCGCCTTCTCGCCGGCCACGTCGATGTACCCCGCGACGGTGTACAGGCCGGGTGCCATCCGCATGGTGGTCGAGCCGTCGACGTAGACGTTCCACGGCCAGACGTCGCCGGCCAGGTTGATGCCGACCCAGCCGGAAGCGGGCTTGCCGTCCCGGCCGACCAGCTTGATGTTCAGGTCGTAGCGCTCCTCCTCCTTGAGCAGCGCCACGGACGTGCGGGTCACCTGCTTCCCGGTGGCCTCGTCGGTGCCGATCACGTAGCCGACGTGCCGGCCGGCCGAGGCGGCTCGCGGGTCAGCGGTCACCGGGACCGTGGCCGTGCCGCCCGCCGGGACGGTCACCGAGGTGTCTCCCAGCGAGAAGGGGCCACCGCCGTCGGTCAGCGCCAGCTTCAGTGTGACGTCGGTGGAACCGGCGTTGGTGAGGGTCAGGTCCTTCGTGACGGCGACGTCGCTCGGCTCGTGCGGCCAGGTGTAGTTGCCGAAGAAGAGCGATCCGGTGCCGCGGACCGTGGTGCGCACGGCCGCGGCCACGTCGACACGGCCGGTGCCGACCTCGTACGGCGAGTACCCGTCGTCCAGGCCCTTCGTGGTGCTCATCAGCTGTTCCTTGAGCTGCGCGCCGGTCCAGTCGGGGTGCCGCTGGGCCAGGATCGCCGCCGCGCCGACCACGTGCGGGGTGGCCATGGACGTGCCGCTGAGGGTGCGGTACAGGCCCTCCCCACCGTCGGTCATGTCCTGCGAGCGGGCCGCGGTGATGTCCACGCCGGGCGCCGAGATGTCCGGCTTCATGCCGCCGGAGGAGGCCAGCGGGCCGGTGCTGGAGAAGGAGGCGAGCTGGTCCTGCTTGTCCGTGGCCGCCACGGTCAGCGCCGAGGCGGCCGCGCCCGGGGCGGAGATGCTCTCCGGGCCCGCGTTGCCGGCGGCGATGACGAACAGCGTGCCGTACTGCTCGGAGAGCGCGTCGACCGTCTGCGACATCGGGTCGCTGCCGTCCGTCGGGTAGGAGTCGCCGAGACTCATGTTGACGACGTCCGCGCCGGACTCGGCGGCCCATTGCATGCCCGCCATGACCCAGGAGTCCTGGCCCGAGCCCTCCGCGCCGCCGAGCACCTTGCCGACGAACAGGTCGGCACCGGGGGCGACACCCTTGTAGTCGCCTCCGGAGGCGGCGCCGGAACCGACGATCGTGCTCGCCACATGCGTGCCGTGCCCGTTGACGTCGGTGACGCCCTCACCCGGCACGAAGCTGGTCGTGCCGTCGATCACGCCCGCGAAGTCGGGGTGGTTGACGTCGATGCCGGTGTCGAGCACCGCGACCTTGACGCCCTTGCCGGTGTAGCCGTCCTTCCAGGCCTCGGGAGCGCCGATCAGTGGCACGCTCTCCTTCAGACTGGCCTTCACGCGTCCGTCGAGCCACAGCTTCGACACGCCCGCGCCCAGCTTCGCGCTGCCCCGCGGCGCGACGGTGGTCCAGAAGGTGCGGGCCCGCCGCTTCTCGGTGCTCAGCGCGGCACCGTGGATGCCCTTGAGCTTGCGGGTCAGCCTGCTGCCGCGGGGGGCGGTCGGCTCGACGGCGGAGCGGGACTTCGGCTGGGCGTACGCCGCGATCAGCGGCACCGCGGCCGACTTCGCGTCGTCGTAGCCCATCTCGATCAGGTCGGTGACGTTGAACAGCCGCCGGTCCAGTTTCTCGGTGCTCAGCAGCGGAGCCGCCTCGTCCGGGATGACGAACAGGTCGCCCTTGATCTTCTGGATCTTCACGCCCCCGACGGCGCTGTCCGGACGGTGGACGTCGGCGGTCTGCTCGCCGTCGGCCATCGTGGTGACGGTGACGACGTCGCCGGTGACCAGGGTGACCTTGTGGGTCGCCGAGGCCCTGGCGGGAACCGGGGGCTTGCTCGGAGCGGCTTGGGCGGGCGCCGGCAGAAGCGCGAGCCCCGACGCCAGCAGCGGCAACGCGGAGGCGGCGGAGACAAGCCGCCTGCGCCTGCGCCGGAAGGCGGAGGACTGAGAGGGGATGGACATGCCATGGGTCTATCGGCCGGTTCACGCCGGCTGGAAGGCCGGATGACGGCAAGTCCCCGCCATGGCAAGGACTTGCCAGCCGCAAACCACGCACGTCCGGTCGAGGCCGCACTTTTCGGACACGCGGCGCAGGGGAGAACCCATGGGCGTGGACGGTCACCGCCTCTTTGCCGGCACGCGCCCCGCGAGGCGCTCAGCCCCAGACGACCGCTCCCAGCCACGCTCCCAGGATCAGCAGGCAGGCGAGGAACTCCGTCAGCACGCTCCAGCCGCCCGCCCGCATCGCGGTCCGCACCGAGGCCTTCGCCGGGCCGTGCCCGCCCAGGCGCAGCCGCTCGCTGAGGTAGATCCCGCCGATGAAACCGGCCACGGCGCCGACCACCGGGACCAGGAAGAAGCCCAGGAACGACCCGCCCCCCGCGTACACCGCCATCCGGGTGGTGGCGCCGCTCTCGCGCAGCCGTCGCGGCGGCAGCATCCAGCGGATGGCCTGGGCGAGCAGCAGGACGGCGGTCGAGGCCACCAGGACAGCCCAGGACACGGTCTGCGGGTAGCTCAGCGCCCACCACAGCACCGCGGCCCAGACGAGCCACGACCCCGGCAGACCGGGCACCAGTACTCCGGCCAGGCCGAGCAGAATCACCACGCCGACCAGCAGGAGTTCCCACACTCCCATCTGCCCAGCCTGCCCGAGACGACGGGAGAGCGCAGGTCAGCCCCGGGCCACCCAGCCCCGCTCGTACGCGTGCCAGCCCAGCTGGAGCCGGGTCGTCACGCCGGTCAGCTCCATCAGACGCTTGACCCGGCGCTGTACCGTCCGCAGGCCCAGATCGAGCTGTTTGGCCACGCTCGCGTCGGTCAGCCCCGCCAGGAGCAGGGAGAGGATCTCCAGGTCGGTGGTGTCCGGGCCGTCCGGTTCCTGTTCCAGCACCCCCCGGCTGCCCAGCCGCAGCGGCAGCGCCTCCCGCCACACCGACTGGAACAGCCCCGACAGCAGCTCCAGGAGTCCGCTCGCGTGCACGACCAGCGCGGCCGGCTCCGCGGTGTGCGAGGTGAGCGGCACCATCGCGAGCGTCCGGTCGGCGATCACCAGCTTGGTCGGCACCCGGTCCACGACCCGTACCTGCTCGTCGCGGCCGAGCGCGGCGGACAGCTCGGTGATCCCGCCGGGCTGGTCGAGGACGGACCGCTCGACGACCACGCGATAGCCGACACCCCGGCCCGCGGCCTGCTCCTCGGCGTCGTTGTCCGCGCCGGACACCACCATCGGGGTCCCGGTGACCAGCGCGCACACCTCCTCGCAGGCGCCCAGCTGGAGCTGGAGGAAGCGCTGCGAGACCGCCGCGGCGCCGATCACCACCTCGACCAGGTCGTGCACGGCCGGTTCGCCCGCCGCGCCCCGGTACTCCTCGGCCAGCAGCGCGGCCGCCAGTTCCGCCTTCTCCAGCTCATGGCGCTGCTGGGTGAGCAGCGCCCCGAGGGCGACTCCGGGCGGCGCGGCGACCCAGCGTCCCGGCCGTGCCGAGGACTGCGCGGCCAGGCCGCGCAGCTCCAGTCGGCGCAGCGCGCGTTCCGTCTCGTGCTCACCGAGCGTGAGCCGGCGCGCGAGATCGGGCACCTCGGCGGCGCCCACGGACACCAGCGCGCGGTACGCCGATTCGTGGGTCTCGTCCAGACCTATCGCTCCCAGCATGCGGCGATGCCCCTCCCGTGGATGCCTTCCGGTCGGCCGGCAGAGCCGTGGCGGAAATCGGCCACGGCGTAAACCCGCCCCGGCACATCATCGCCGTACCCCCCGCCCCTCTGACAAGCTCACGTCACCAAGGCGCCAACCAGCCTCCGTGATCCTCCGGTTGGGCCCGGCCTGCGGGAAGCCGCCGCGCCGGCTCGCCGGCCGAGGACCGTCCCGGCTCGTGCCCATGCGCGAACCGGCCCTGGAGAAGCGGGGGTTGAGGAGTTCTGTCCCTGTCCAGGGCCGAACCCGGCGCCGAACCGGGCGACGGCGGGGGCCCGGTGGCCCGGACCGCCGCCCGGGCCACGGGTCGCGGCGTGCGTGCGGCCCGGTCACCCAGACGCCGCCGGGCGGCTCTCCCGTGGGGGGTGGGGCCGCCCGGTGGTCAGGTGTTCGTACGTTCCGGTGCGGATTCCTGTTCGACGGTTCACTCGCCAGGCCGTTCGACGGGCTGCACCTTGGCCGGTTTTTCCGGATGCCCCGTTTTCAACCGGCCGTCTCGGTGGACAATCGGGAACATGAGCCAGCAGGGGGAGAAGCCCACCGGTCACGAGGACGACTGGTGGCGGCAGTTGTACGACGACTCCACCGAGGACACGGGGCCCGCCGCCGTGGCCGATTCCCTCGACGACCGGTTCGCGTCGGCGTCGGGGACGCTCGGGGACGGACGGGACACGGGCCCGGAAACGGGGTCGGACGTCCGGCCCACGCCGGAACGCAGGCCCCTCTCCGATGTCCGGCCCGCCTCGACACGAAGGCCCACGTCGGACCTGCCGGCCAGGCCGGAACGCGGGCCCGCCTCGGACCTGCCGCCCGCACCGGAACGGAGGCCCATCTCGGCGGACGCGGGGCCCCCGTCGGATCCGAGGTCCGCTCCGGACGCGGCGTCCGCCCAGGGGTTCGGCTCCGACCGGCGGTCCGGCGCACGCGCGTTCGACGGTCCACCCCGCCCCGAAAGGCCCCCCACCGTGCCGGAGCCCTCGTCCATCGAGCCGGGGACGCCCCCGCCCCCGCCGCCGCGGCAGCCTCCCGCCGGACCGGGGCGACACCACGGCGCCTCGGCCTCCGCCACCCCGCCGGGCGGTGCGAACCCGGCCGACGAGACCCCCTCCGACGAGCCGGCGTCCCGGCCGGGCCGCTGGGAGCGGGGCCCGGTGCCGGGGCCCGGCGCGGACACGGGCCCGCCCGGCCGCCAGGCGCCCCCGCCGGAACCCGCCGCCTGGGAGCCCACTCCCTGGGAGCCCTCCGTCTGGGAACCCCCGTCCTGGGACCTCCCGCCCGCCGGCCGGGCACCGGCCGCTCCCTCGGCCCCGCCACCCTCCGGTCCGGCACCGGCCGCTCCCGCCGCTCTGCCGCCCGGCCCGAAACCGCCGGGATTCACCGCACAGGAACCCGGTCCGCACGCCTCGCGGGACGCCCGGAGCGATACGTCCTCGGCGCCTCCGGCCGAGCGGGTGCCGGCGTCGAGGGCGCCGTCGGACGTGCCGCCGAAACCCGGGTCGGCTCCCTCCGTACCCCCGGGTGCGGCGCCCCCCGGACCCGGGGCGGACGCGCTGCCCAGCACCACCGGGGGCTTCCGCACCCCACCGCCCCAGCCGCCGCCCGGGAACACGGCGGACGAGCCCCGGGAGACGGTCCTCTCCGTCGTCGAACCACCGCCCCCCGCCGGCCACGTCGGCTCCGGCCCGCCCACCTACGACCCCGAACCGACCGCGCTGCCGTCCGCCGAGCCCGACGAACTCGGCGACCTGGTCGCCGACACCGTGCTGGACGGCGCACGGTACGGGACGAGCACGCTGCGGGCCCTGTCCGTACGCGGGGACTCCGCCCGCTTCCGGGGCGAGCCGCGCCGGGACGCGCTGCTCACCGCCCGGTTCGGATCGGGCGAGCAGGCGCTCGTCCTGGTGGCGATGGCGACCGGCGCGCGCGCCACCTCGGGCGCGCACCGGGCCGCGGCGGAGGCGTGCCGGTGGATCGGACAGGCCGTCGGGCGCAGCCACGAACGGCTCGCCGACGACATCAGGGCCGCCCGGCGCGGTGAGCTGAAGTCGGGACTGCACCGGCTCGTCGACCGCAGCCTCGGCCGGCTGCGGGCCAGCGCGGCGGAGCAGGGCGTCGAGCCGGAGGAGTACACCGCGGGCCTGCGCTGTCTGCTGCTGCCGGCCGATCCGGAGTGCCGTACGCGGGTCTTCTTCGGTGTCGGCGCGGGCGGTCTGTTCCGGCTGCGGGACGGCGAGTGGCAGGACATCGAACCGCGGGTCGCCGACACGACCGGGGAGGCCGTCGTCGGCTTCGGATCACCGCCCCACGAGACTCCCGAGGGCGACCGGCTCACCATGGACCTCGGCATCACGACGCCACCGAGCCCGTACGAACCCGCCCCCCGGCCCCCGCACGCCCCCTTCCGGTTCCGGGCCTCCGTCGCCCGCCCGGGTGACACGCTGCTGCTGTGCACGGGCGGTCTCGCGGAGCCGCTGCGCGGCCAACCCGAACTGGCCGAATACCTGACGACACGGTGGGCGGGGGCGGAGCCACCCGGCCTCGCCGCGTTCCTCGCGGACGCGTCGGTGCGGGTCAAGGGGTACGCCGACGACCGGACGGCCGCCGCCGTGTGGGAGGCGTAACCGCGCACGGTGTGAATTCATGGAACCGAGGGATGAGCCGGGGAACGAGGGGGACCCGGGGTACCCGAGGCTTCGAGGATCACGAAGAGGTGTGTGCGGCATGGCCAAGCAGAACGTCGCCGAGCAGTTCGTCGACATCCTCGTCCGCGCGGGCGTCGAGCGGCTGTACGGAGTCGTGGGCGACAGCCTCAACCCGGTCGTGGACGCGATCCGGCGCAACGCGGCCATCGACTGGATCCAGGTCCGCCACGAGGAGACCGCCGCGTTCGCCGCGGGCGCCGAGGCCCAGATCACGGGCAGGCTCGCGGCCTGCGCCGGCTCCTGCGGACCGGGCAACCTCCACCTCATCAACGGCCTGTACGACGCGCACCGCTCCATGGCCCCGGTGCTGGCCCTGGCCTCGCAGATCCCCTCCAGCGAGATCGGCCTCGGCTACTTCCAGGAGACCCATCCGGACCAGCTCTTTCGCGAGTGCAGTCACTACAGCGAACTCATCTCCAGCCCGAAGCAGATGCCGCGGCTCCTCCAGACCGCCATCCAGCACGCGGTGGGCCGTTCCGGTGTCAGCGTGGTCTCGCTGCCGGGTGACATCGCGTCCGAGCCCGCCCCGGACAAACCCGTCGAGACCGCCCTCGTGACCTCCCGGCCCACCGTCCGGCCGGGCGACGCCGAGATCGACGAGCTCGTCGCGATGATCGACGAGGCGGAGAAGGTCACCCTGTTCTGCGGCAGCGGCACGGCGGGCGCGCACGCCGAGGTCATGGAGTTCGCCGAGAAGATCAAGTCGCCGGTCGGACACGCGCTGCGCGGCAAGGAATGGATTCAGTACGACAATCCGTTCGACGTCGGCATGAGCGGGCTCCTCGGCTACGGCGCCGCCTACGAGGCCACCCACGAGTGCGACCTCCTCATCCTGCTGGGCACCGACTTCCCGTACAACGCCTTCCTTCCCGACGACGTCAAGATCGTCCAGGTCGACGTGCGGCCGGAGCACCTGGGGCGCCGGTCGAAGCTGGATCTGGCGGTGTGGGGTGACGTACGGGAGACACTGCGCTGTCTGATCCCGCGGGTGCGGCCCAAGGGCAATAGGCGCTTTCTCGACAAAATGCTGAAGAAACACGCGGACGCCCTTGAGGGGGTCGTCAGGGCGTACACCCGCAAGGTCGAGAAGCACGTTCCGATCCATCCCGAGTACGTCGCCTCGGTCCTCGACGAACTCGCCGACGAGGACGCGGTGTTCACGGTCGACACCGGGATGTGCAATGTCTGGGCGGCCCGCTACATCTCGCCCAACGGCAGCCGCCGCGTGATCGGTTCGTTCTCGCACGGGTCGATGGCGAACGCGCTGCCGATGGCGATCGGGGCCCAGTTCACCGACCGGGGGCGGCAGGTCGTCTCGATGTCCGGCGACGGTGGATTCTCCATGCTGATGGGCGACTTCCTCACCCTCGTGCAGTACGACCTGCCGGTGAAGGTCGTCCTCTTCAACAACTCCTCACTCAGCATGGTCGAGTTGGAGATGCTGGTCGCCGGGCTGCCCTCCTACGGCACCACCAACAAGAACCCCGACTTCGCGGCGGTGGCCCGCGCCTGCGGCGCGTTCGGCATCAGGGTCGAGAAGCCCAAGCACCTCGCCGGCGCCCTCAAGGACGCCTTCCGCCACAAGGGCCCGGCCCTGGTCGACATCGTCACCGACCCGAACGCGCTCTCCATCCCGCCGAAGATCAGCGCGGACATGGTGACCGGCTTCGCCCTGTCGGCGTCGAAGATCGTGCTGGACGGCGGTGTCGGCCGGATGCTGCAGCTGGCCCGCTCCAACCTGCGCAACGTGCCCCGCCCGTAGCGCCCCGTCGGGTGGGCCGCCGCCTCGTTCAGCCGGCGGTGGTCAGGGTCCAGCCGTTCGTCCGGTACCAGTAGTGCGGCAGGCCCTTGATACCGCTGGTGCGGAACGGGACACCCTGGTCGTCGATCCGGACCGTCCCGGTGCGCCCCCGGGAGGACCAGTCGAGCTCCAGATACCAGCGGCAGTCGCAGGACTCGGTCAGGGCGTCGACCATCAGCACCTGGGGATCCTTCACGGACACCCGGAAGGGTGGGCTCAGAATCTTCGAGCCCGTCCCGTCGTCATCGCTCGGGACCGGGCGGGCGACGGGCCGGTCCTTGTCCAGATCGACGGCGAACGAGCCGACGCCCATAGCGCCGCCGCACCCCCCGCCCGTGGCGTAGGCCGTGCCCTTCAGCGGGGCCGAGCGTCCGACGACGCGGACGCGCAGTGCCTCCAGGACCACGGCCGCGTCGGACCGCCCCTGCACGGTGAGGTCCACGATCGTCTCCTCGCCGTGCACCGCGTTCTGCGTCCGCGCCCACGGGGAGGCGTCCTGGGGGGCAGGGGGTGGCGGCACCTGGTCGGGCGACTTGTCGATGACGTAGGTGTGACCGCAACCGACCGCCCAGCGGTGGGAGTTCACGGTCACGGTGAGCGGGGGCCCGGCGGAGACGCCGGTGGGGGAGGGGTTCGTGGACGGGCTCGGCGAGGTGTCGCCGCTGCCGGACGGGCTCGGGGAGGGGGAGCCGGACGGCCGGCTGTGAGTCGTGGAGGGGGATGGGGACGGTGTCGGGGACCCGTGCCGCGCGTCGCCCGCCGCCTTCCCGGTGGGCGCGCCGGACACCCGGTCGCCGGCGTCCGTCGCGGCGTGGCCGGAGGGCAGGGCGGAGAGGCTGCCCAGGGTCACGAACAGTGCCGTCACCACCGCCGCCGTGACCGCCACGCGGCGTCTGTACCAGGGCCTTCGCGGCGCTCCGTTGTGCTCGGGTCCCGTCTCCGCGGCCGTACGGGTGGTCCCGGTGGTCACAGGCGAGGAGCCGGGCGACGCGGTTTCCGGCTCGTGAGGCGACGGGATCGTGGACGGGGACATCGCATCCGACGGGCTCGGCGTCGCCGACTCCGCGGCGGAGGGAGCGGAGGGAGCGGAGGGAGGCGGTGGGGCGGAGTCGGCTCCCGGAGCCGTCCGGGACCGTTGCCGGGCCGCCACCGCGAGAACCCACAGCCGGTGGAGTTCGACCCGCTGGGCCGGAGCGGCCCCGCACAGTGCGGCGAACCGCTCCACGGGGGCGAACCCGAGCGGCACCGCCTCACCCGAGCAGTACCGGTGCAGTGTCGAGGCGTTCATGTTCAGATGACGGGCCAGCGCGGCGTAACTGCGGTCGGAGCGCGCCTTCAACTGCCGTAGCATCGCCGCGAATTCCTCGACATCGTCCCGGGATGACACCGTTTCCTCCGCTTCTCGACCCAGGACGGCGTCCCAGGCGCTCCTCCATAAGGATGAGGTCACAGGGCCTGGGACGGTTCCCATTTCACGGGGCCTGTCCTTCCCGCCCCGTGCCCTGGCTCTGACGGGCGGGCCGCAGTCGCAGGGTGAGGATCTGGAAGGGCCGCAGCTCGATCTCCGGCGGGGCCTCGCGCAGCGGGCGTTCCAGCAGGTCGGTCACCTCGGCCCGGGAGAGCGGGAAACCGGCGGTCACCCTCACACGGGCCCGCCCGCCCCGGGACTCGTACAGCCGCACCACCACGTCGCCGCCGCGGTCCTCCGCGAGCTTGACCGACTCGACGGTGACGGCCGGGTCGTCGACGCTCACCAGCGGTTCGGGCGCCGGTTCCGCGGCCCGGCGCAGCGGCAGATTGAGCGCGAGTCCCTCCGCCACGGCGTCCCCGACGCCCGCCCCCGGCAGCAGCGCGTACGTGAACCGGTGCGTGCCGAGATCGGTCTCCGGGTCCGGGCTGTGCGGGGCACGCAGCAGGGTCAGCCGTACGGTGGTGCCGAGTCCGTCGGTGTGCGGGGTACGGGTCACGTCGTGGCCGTACGTCGAGTCGTTGAGCACCGCGACGCCGTACGACTCCTCCGCGACCCGCAGCCAGCGGTGGGCGCAGATCTCGAAACGGGCCGCGTCCCAGCCGGTGTTGGCGTGGGTGGGACGGTGGACGTGCCCGAACTGGATCTCGGCGGCGGACCGTTCGGCCTGGACGTCGAGCGGGAACGCGGCCTTGAGGACCTTCTCCGACTCCTGCCAGTCGACGTCGGTCACGATGTCCAGCCGGCGGCTCGCGGCGGTCAGCCGGATCTCCTGGGTGATCCGGGAGGAGCCGAAGGCCCGGGTGACGCGCACGGTCGCCCGCAGCGGCCCGCTCTCCACCAGCTCCACCGACTCGGCGGACGTCAGGTCCGTGTGGGTGCGCCGGTAGTGCCGGTCGATGTCCCAGGCGTCCCAGGCGTTGGGATGGTCGGGGTGGAGCTGGAGCAGATTGCCGGGACCGCACAGCGCCTCCCGGCCGTGCGCGAGATCCTGTACGGAGGTCAGCAGCCCGTCGGCGTCGATCCGTACCCGCAGCCGGTCGTTCTCCAGCACGATGACGCCGTCGTCGTGTTCGGCCCGGACCGTGGGTCCCGGCCCGGTGGAGACGGCGGCGCCGCCCAGCCCCGGCACCGTGACCAGCGCGTCCCCGACCACCTCGGTCCGCTCGTACGGCGAGGCGTTCAGGACCACCGGCGAGCCGGACCCCAGTGCCCGTACCGCCTCCGCGGTGATCTCCTCCAGCTCGGCGAGCACCCGCGCGTACGTCTCGCGCGCCTCCCGGTGCACCCAGGCGATCGAGGAGCCGGGCAGGATGTCGTGGAACTGGTGGAGCAGCACGGTCTTCCAGAGCCGGTCCAGGGCGTCGTACGGGTAGCTGTACGACGCATCGCGCACGGCGGCCGTCGCGCACCACAACTCGGCTTCACGCAGGGCGTGTTCGGAGCGGCGGTTGCCCTGCTTGGTCTTGGCCTGCGTGGTGTAGGTGGCCCGGTGCAGTTCCAGGTACAGCTCGCCAGACCACACCGGCGCGTGGGCCCCGTACTCTTCCTCGGCGGCCGCGAAGAACGCCTCCGGCTTCTCGATCCGGACCGTGGGCGAGCCCTCCAGGGACCGCAACCGGCGTGCCTTCTCCAGCATTTCGCGCGTCGGGCCGCCCCCGCCGTCACCCCAGCCGAACGGCACCAGTGAGCGGGTCGCGATGCCCTTCTCCGCGAAGTTGCGCTCCGCGTGGGCGAGTTCACCGCCGTGGAACTGGGAGTTGTAGGTGTCCACGGGCGGGAAGTGGGTGAAGACGCGGGTGCCGTCGATGCCCTCCCACCAGAAGGTGTGATGGGGCATCTTGTTGGTCTGGTTCCAGCTCAGTTTCTGGGTGAGGAACCAGCGGACGCCGGCGAGCTTCGCCAGTTGCGGGAAGGCGGCCGTGTAGCCGAAGGAGTCCGGCAGCCAGATCTCCTCGGTCTCGACCCCCAGTTCCTCCCGGAAGAATCGCTTGCCGTGCACGATCTGCCGGGCCAGCGCCTCGCCGCCGGGCATGTTGGCGTCGGACTCCACCCACATCGACCCCACGGGAGCCCAATTGCCTCGCCGCACGGCCTCCTTGATGCGCTCCCAGATGTGCGGCTGGTGCTCCTTGACCCAGGCGTACTGCTGCGCCTGGGAGCAGGCGAAGACCAGCTCCGGGTAGTCGAGGGCCAGCGCGGTGACGTTGGCGAAGGTCCGGGAAGCCTTGCGGACCGTCTCGCGCAGCGGCCACAGCCACGCCGAGTCGATGTGCGCGTGTCCGGTCGCCGAGACGCGGTGCGCGCTGGCCGACGCGGGCCGCGACAGCACCTCCGTGAGCTCGGCCCGTGCCGCCGCGGCCGTGCCGGACACGTCGTGCAGATCGAGGGCGTCGAGCATGTTCTCCAGGGCGCGCAGGATCTCGTGCCGGCGCGGCCGCTGCGGATCCAGTTCGTACATCAGCTCCGAGAGGACCTCGGTGTCCAGGACCAGATGCCACACGTCCTCGTCCAGTACGGCGAGGTCGGCAGCCGCGAATCGGTAGATCGGCCCATCCCCGGCGGTCAGGACGTCTCCCATGCGGGTGGGCTCGAAGCCGTGCAGGACGGCGGGGTTCGCCGCGGCCTCCAGCAGCAGGCGCACCGCCTCGCCTCCCCTCGCCGGTGCCCCGACCGTCAGGTGGCGGTTGCGCGGGTGGATGCCCTTGAGGGGGATGCCGGCGGGGTCGTACAGCAAGCCCTCCGCCTGGAAGCCGGGTCCGTCCCCGGTGAACCCGGGGTCGATCACCACCTCCACGAGGCGGCCCGCCCATTCCTCGGGCACCCGGCCCTCGATGCGGAACCAACTCGTCGACCAGGGCTTTCCCCAGGCCGTGCCGGTCGTGAAGGGCTCGTAGGAGGCCTGGAGCGCCTGCCCTACGGGCACCGGCTCGCCCGGAGCGTGCCACGCGGAAAGCGCGAGCGGCACCCGGTCCCCGTACTGCGCGGGGCGCAGGAACTGCCGCAGCGCGCGTTCCAGACGGGCCTCCACCAGCGAACGGTCGTCGTGCACGGCGGCTCCTCGGTGCTCGGGCGGCTCTGTCGAACCCTTCACTTCCCCGAGCGTGGCTCGCGCACCCGTGCCCGTACGGGGGCTGGTTGGTGATTCGGCATGACTGTCACGTTCTCGAAGAGGGCATGGATCCCGTGAACGTGTTCGAGCAGAGGGGAACCGACATCGGCACGCAGGCGGGGGTCATGAAGCGGCAGGCACGAGGAGGTGGTCCCATGGCCAAGGGGGCCTGCTCCACCGATCGAGTGGAGGAAGCATCCGACGGGGCGATGGACGAACCGGACGGCGCGCAGCTCCGCCGCCGGCTGGGCAAGGCGGATCTTCGGGCGGTACCCGAGGCGCGCAGGGCGCTGAGGGAGCACTTACGGCAGTGGGGGAAACCGGGCAGGGCCGAGACGGCGGAGCTCCTGACCAGTGAGCTCGTCACCAACGCGCTGATCCACACGGACGACGACGCCGTCCTGACCGCGACGATCGGACCGCGCGGACTGCGCGTGGAGGTCCGGGACTTCGTGGGACGCAGGCCCCGGCTGTGCGTACCGAACGCCGACGGCGGTACGCACGGCAGAGGTCTCGTCCTCGTCCAGTCCCTGGCGGACGCGTGGGGCGTCCGGTCGCACGGGGTGGGCAAGGCGGTGTGGTTCGAACTGAACGGCGACGCGGTGTAGGAACACCGCGTCGCCGTTGTCGTGTCCGGGCGGCTCAGCCGAACTGCTGTTCAAGGTCCTTGAGCTTGCGCTCCAGGGAGTCGAGCCGGGGCAGGGCCATCGTGTCGTCCTCCGTGGTGAGGTCGACGGTGATCGGCTCAGTGCCCTTGCGGACGGGGGTGAGGGAGGGCCGCGATCGTACGGGCAGCTGCTCCGCGGTGGATATGGCAGGCTCCGTGGAGGCTCCGGCGGGTGCCCGCTCCACGGTGGTCTCCAGTTCCCGGGCGGCGCCGCGGCCGGGGAAACCGCGGTGACCACGGCTGAGCGCCTTGAGGTGCGCTCGCTCGACCCGCTCTTCGTTGCGGCGGCGCAGCCGGTTCTGCTCCTTCTGGCGCCGGTCCTCGCGCACCTCGTCCACGGCCTCGTCCAGGGACCGGACGTTCTCCAGGAGCATCAGTGACCACGCGCTGTAGGTCTCCCGGGGGGCGCGCAGCCAGCGGACGATACGGATCTGCGGCAGCGGCCGCGGGACCAGGCCCTGCTCGCGCAGGGCGGCCCGACGGGTCTGCTTCAGGGCCCGGTCGAACAGGACGGCGGCCGACAGGGACATGCCCGCGAAGAACTGCGGAGCGCCGGCGTGGTCCATGCCCCGGGGCGCGTGCACCCAGTTGAACCAGGCCGCGGCACCGGCGAAGGTCCACACGAGTATGCGGGAGCCGAGCGCCGCGTCACCGTGGCTGGCCTCACGCACCGCGAGGACGGAACAGAACATCGCCGCCCCGTCCAGGCCGAACGGGACGAGGTACTCCCAGCCGTCGGAGAGGCCGAGGTTCTGCTGGCCGAAGCCGACCAGGCCGTGGAAGGAGAGTGCCGCCGCGACGGCGGCACAGCAGAACAGCAGGACATAGGAGGCCGTGCCGTAGACGGCCTCCTTGCGCCTGCGGCGTTCCTCGGTGCGCTCCCACGAGTCGTCGCTGCTCGCGCTGTCCCCGGACCGCTTGCCGCGTGCGAGCACCGCCACCGCCGCCAGCAGGCCCAGGAGCAGAACGGCGCCTGGAAGCAGCCAGTTCAGCGATATGTCGGTCAGTCTCATCGGGGGGTCCCTTGCATTGGGATAGGGCGTAACGCCCGCCATAGTGGCCCAACCGCATCGGCCCTCAGGGGGTTTCGGGGCAAGAGGCCGCCAAGGAAGTGCAAGAAGGCGCGCAGGGCGACCTTCTGCTCGAACTGCCGCGCGAGGGGCGGGAGTTGAGTGCGATTAAGACCACCCATACGGATGGTTCCGCGGAAAGGTCCCGTGACACGTGAGGAATGTGTGAAGTACCTGTGATCCGTGGACGGGCCTCGTCCGCCGCTCAGGTGCTCCGGGGGTGCCGCGGCTGGTTCCGCTCCGCGCCCGGGGAGGCGTACGGTCGCGCTCGCGCCCCGGTCGGCCCGCCCCGGGCGTCTCAGCGCGCGTCGGCGGTGGTCAACTGGGTGACCCGGGCCGCGTCGCAGGTGCGCGGACAGGTGGCGCAGGTGTCCTCGGGGCGCACGGTGTAGAAAAGGCAGCAGCTCACCCGGTCCCGGGTGGGCAGGGACTCCCCGTCGGGACCCGTCAGTTCGCGGAAGGCCGCCGAGCCGACGTACGGCCGGGTCGAGTCCGGCAGCAGCAGCTCCAGCTCGCGCATCGCGCGCCGCTCCTCGCCGAACAGACCGGCGACGTACCAGAGGCCCTCGACTGTCTCGTCCGTGGCCATGCCCCACAGTGCCCGGCCGCGCCGTCGCATGCGCGGCCCGAATCCGCCGAGGACGGGCTCCAGGTGCTCGGCCACCGCGGCGCGCACCTCCGCGCGCAGCGCCTCCTCGTCCGGCACGACCCGGGCGCCCGGCAGGTCGGCGGCCGGGTCGTCCGGCAGACAGGCGAACGTGGTGATCCGGACGGCCATCCGGCCTTGCTCCCGCTGGAATGTGACGTCCTCCACAGGCAGGCGGGGCACCCGGCGCAGGAGGAACCACGGCACGGTGATCAGCAGGCAGGCCGGCCAGGCGTACCGGTGCAGTCCGAAGCCGGCCACCACGTCGGGCCGTGCCCGCGTCGCGTAGTCCCGGAGCACCTGGTCCTCGTCCCAGGCGAGAAACGCGTCGAGGTCCGGCCCGCCCTCGGCGAGCCGGGCGGCGGCGGCCCAACCCGGGCCCCGCGGGGCCGCCTCATCCGCTCCCAGCTCGATGACGCCCAGGTCGGGGAAGACCTCGCTCAGCCGTGCGTAGGCGTCGGCGAAGGGCGACACGGCGGCGGCCGGCGCGCCTCGACCGGCAGGAACGACCGGGGCCGCCGGGGCGGTCGTGGCGGTGTCGGCCGACAGCGTGGGAGTGGACATGCGAAACCATCGCTTCACGATCGTTAGCAGGTAAGCCTTACCTTACCCTGTCGGCCGGGTGTTTGAACTGGGGCCGTGTGCGCCTATCGTGCTTGACGGACCAGTAACCATCGACGTCTTGACCCCCGTACCGACGACCCGGAGGAGGAACCGTGGAGCAGACCGGTCCGCGCGGCGCGCACGGCTCCGCCGGGGCGTGGGTCCCGGACGCCGACCCGGGCGCCTTCCGGGTCCCGCAGCAGGCGGGGCCCGCGGACGCGGGACGGGTCAGGGGAGTGCCCGCGGGTGTCGCCGGCGACGGTCCCGGTGCCGAGCCGGCCGGCGTTCGCCCCGTGGCCCTGGCCTCGGCCCGCGGTGAGCACACGCACAGCGAGACGCCGATCCCGCACCCGCGCGCCGAGGACACCCGCGCGTCCGTCCGTACGGACGACGCCCGCCCCGCCGCGAACCCCGAGAACGTCAGGCCGGCACCCGCCGACGCGACGCGCCCCGCCGGACGGCCGGAGAACGACGGTCCCGCCCGCGCGGACCGGGCCCGGCCGGGAGCGGACGCCGGGAGCGCCCGTCCCGCGCACACCGAGGAGACCCGTCCGGCCGTACGCGAGCCGAACGTCCGGCCCGTGTACGCCGAAGAGGCCCGCCCCGCCGCCCGCGCGGAGGCGGCCCGCCCCGTCGTGCAGCGCTCCTCCGTCCGGGGGCAGATCCTCGACGCCCTGCGTACCGCGCTCGTCGCGGGTGAACTCGCTCCCGGCGAGGTGTACTCGGCGCCGGCGCTCGGCGACCGCTTCGGGGTGTCGGCGACGCCCGTCCGGGAGGCGATGCAGCAACTCGCCCTCGAAGGCGCCGTCGAGGTCGTCCCCAACCGGGGCTTCCGCGTCATCGAGCGCGGCATCCGGGAACTGGCCGAACTCGCCGAGATCCGGGGCCTGATCGAGGTCCCGGTGATGCTCCGGCTCGCGCGTACGGTGCCCGCCGCCCGCTGGGCCGAGCTGCGTCCGCTCGCCGAAGCCACCGTGCGGGCCGCCTCCTCGGGCTGCCGTGCGACCTACGCGGAGTCCGACCGGTCCTTCCACCGCGCGGTCCTGGCCCTCGCGGGCAACGCGCAGCTGGTGCGCATCGCCGACGATCTGCACCGGCGCGCGCAGTGGCCGCTCGTCGGCGGTCCCGTCTCCCGGGGCCGCGCCGACCTGGTGGCCGACGCGGCCGAACACACCGCGCTGCTGGACGCGTTGATCGCCGAGGACCTTTCGGTCGTCCAGGCGCTCGTACGGGAGCACTTCACCGGCGCGCCCTGACCCGTCTCGGGCACGGCACCTCGCCGGCCTCGACGGCCCGGCGCCTTCACCGACGCCGCCCGCCGCCTCGCTCGCCCGTCCGTTCCGCTCCGGCGACCCGAACGCACCGGGCCGGAGCCCCGGTTTCCCGCACGGGTGCGGCACCCCGGGCCCTCGGGAGCCTTCCGGTACCCGGGCGGGTGCCGTCATGCCGGAGGGGTGCCCGCCGGAAGCCCGGTGGGCACCCCTCCGGGTGGTGTCACGTGTTCAATGGTCCACAGGGTCAGGCCGTCGCGGCGGGCGGTGCCGGGGTCAACTGGTCCGCCAGCCACAGGGGGACGCCCCCGAGCAGCCGGAACAGCCGTCCCGCCTCCGCCCGCAGCCGCGAGGCCTCCGGCTCGGCCTCGGTGTCGGCGAGCGACGCCAGCGCCGGCGCCGTACCGACCAGGTAACCCAGCTCCTCCCGGATCCGCAGGGATTCGGCGAAGCCGTGCCGGGCCTCCGCCAACTCCCCTTCCCGCAGGGAGATTCCGGCGAGATGCCGCCAGGTGAAGGACAGCAGCAGCGCGTCGTTCTGGGCGGTCGCGCCCGCGTGTGCCCGCCGGTAGGCGGCGCGGGCCGCCTGCGGGGCGTGCGCGAGGTTCTCGGCGAGCAGCCCGCGCCGGAAGTCCAGCAGTGCCCGGCCGGGCGCGCCCGGCGCGAGCAGTGCCGCGGCCCGGCCGAGCGCCGCACGCGCCTCGTCGGCCCGGTCGCGCACGCCCAGCAAGGTGGCGGCGTAGGCGAGTTGGCCCCGCTCGCAGGCGGCCGCGCCCCGCTCGTCGTCGCTCTGGGCCAGCGCCTCGGCCGTGCGCAGCGCGTCCTCCGCCTCGGCCCAGCCCTGCTCGGTGTAGAGACACCGCTCGACCAGGAGCGACGCTCTCTGGAGCGCCGGCCCCGCCGCGTGCGGCTTGATCAGCGCGGCCGCGTCGGCCCAGCAGGCGCGCGAGCGCAGCCGCCATACCGCGGTCTGGAGTGGATCGTCCCCTGCAGTCGTTCCGGTACCAGACATGGCGGTATGCGCCACGTTGCCCTCCCCGAGCACGCCATTGAGCTGTTGAGTGGTGGCATCTCAGCACGGATCACCGGGCCCGGCCAAGAGGGTGGGTGAAGGATTTCACAAAGTCATCGGTCCCGTGCCGGGCCGCCCGGGCTCCTGGGGTCAGCTCATCCGCAGTGCCAGGAAGAAGTCCAACTTGTCTTCGAGGCGCGACAGATCACGACTCGTCAACTGCTCGATACGGCCGACGCGGTAGCGCAGCGTGTTGACGTGGAGGTGCAGACGGGCCGCGCAGCGCGTCCAGGAGCCGTCGCAGTCGAGGAACGCCTCCAGGGTCGGGATCAGCTCCGCGCGGTGCCGGCCGTCGTACTCGCGCAGCGGGTCCAGCAGGCGGGCGGTGAAGGCGCGGCGCACGTCGTCGGGGACGAACGGCAGCAGCAGGACGTGCGAGGCCAGCTCCTGGTGCCCGGCCGCGCAGACCCGGCCGGGGCGGGCCGCGGCGACCCGGCGGGCGTGCCGCGCCTCCTCCAGGGCGCCGCGCAGCCCCTCGGCCGAGTGGACGGCCGCGCTGACGCCGATGGTGAGCCGGCCGTCGTCGTTCAGACCGGCCGACAACGGCTCCCGTACGGCCGTCAGCAGTGTGTCGGCGTGCAGACCGGGCTCGGGGCCGTCCTCGTCGGTGGAGACCGCCGGAAGGGGGACGAGCGCGACCGCCTCCGCACCCGTATGGGCGACGGCGATCCGGTCGGAGAGCTCGGGCCCCGGCGACAGCGGGTCGACGAGGATCTCCTCCAGCAGCGCCTGGGCGACCGGGCCGCCCTCGACCTCGCCGCCGTCCCACTCGACGCGCGCCACCACGACCTGCCAGTGCGGGGCCGCGCCGAGGCCCGGCAGCAGCACCGGCGCCGCGACCCGCAGCCGGGCCGCTATCTCGGCGGGCGCGGCCCCCGCCTGGACGAGTTCCAGGACTTCCTGCGCGAGCCGTCGGCGCACCGTGCGCGCCGCGTCCCGCCGGTCCCGCTCCACCGCGATGAGCTGGGTGACGCCCTGGAGCAGGTCGAGCCGCTCCTCGGGCCAGTCCCCGGCGTCCGCCTCGACGGCGAGCAGCCAGTCGGACAGCACCGTCTCGCGGACGTCCCGGAAGGCGCCCGGGGCGCGCCCCGGGGAGCGGACCGGGAAGAGCGAGTACATCGCCGGGCCGACCGTCACCCGGTGCGGTCCCCGGCGCCCGGAGCGGACCGCCGTGAGATGCGCCGCGGCCAGCTCGGCGCGGGTACCGGCGGGCAGCGCGCCGCCCGCGAGCTTCGAGCCCGCGATGGGCCGTCCGGCGGGCGACAGGACCCAGGCGCGCAGGTCGAGGTCGGTGCCGAGGAGGTCGAGGACCACGTCGGGGCCGCCCCCGGCCGGGCCCGAGGTCATCATCCGCCGGTGCCGCTCGACCACGGCGGCCAGGTCTCCGGCGCGCTCGCCCGAGACCTGGCGCACGACGTGCTCGGTGATCGTGGCGAAGGCGACCGACTCGTTCACGGCGAACAGCGGCAGCCGGTGCCGGGCGCAGGCCACGACCAGGTCGTCGGGGATGTCGCCGAGCTCCGCCTCACCCGCCGCCAGGGCCGCGACCCCGGTGCTCACCAGGATGCGGACGAACGGCTCGGAGTCCTCGGCGTCGTGCCGCCAGGCGAGGCCGGTGAGGACCAGTTCGCCGCCCGACAGGTAGCGGCTCGGGTCCTTGAGGTCGGTGGTCATCACACCGCGTACGGTGCGGTCCAGCTCGTCCTCGCCGCCGAGCAGCCGCAGGCCCAGCGCGTCCGTGTCCAGCAGTGCGCGCAGCCGCATCTCGTCGCCGCCGTTCTTTGTCTCGAAATCTACGATGGATCGGTGAAGGGCCCGTCGGTCTCCCGGGCTCCGCGGAGCTGTCCGTGGGTTCCGGGAAGCCGGCGGTACCGGCCCCTGGGCCTTCGGCCCCCGGAGTGCCGTGTCCCTGTTTGCACAGGGGTGTGTTCCTGTGTCCGGAGGACCGGCCCCCGTTTCCGGGGGACCGGCCGACTGTGTCCAGAGGACCGGGCGACTGTTTCCGGAGGAAAACGAAGAGGTTGCCGATGGCCTCGGTTCATACGAATCTACAAGATGCGCGCGCTGGCCAGCGAACTCCTTCATGGTTTCGGTGACTGACCCCGGTGCCGGACACCACGGTGTACTGACCCCACTCCGCTGTTGAGACCTCATGACCGAGCCGAGGACGCCGCACCCGATCTGGCTTGATCACAACACCCACGACACGAATGAAGAGAGCCACTCATGGACTTCCTTCGCCCCGCCAGTTGGGAGGAGGCGCTCGCCGCCAAGGCCGAGCACCCGACCGCTGTGCCGATTGCGGGTGGCACCGATGTGATGGTCGAGATCAACTTCGATCACCGCAGGCCCGAGTACCTCCTCGACCTGAACCGCATCGGCGAGCTGAGCGAGTGGGAGGCCGGCGAGAGCAGCGTGCGTCTGGGCGCCTCCGTTCCGTACACCCGGATCATGGAGAACCTGCGCCGTGAGCTTCCCGGGCTGGCCCTCGCCTCCCACACGGTGGCCTCCCCGCAGATCCGCAACCGCGGCGGCGTCGGCGGCAACCTCGGTACCGCCTCCCCGGCCGGCGACGCCCATCCCGCCCTCCTCGCGGCGGGTGCCGAGGTCGAGGCCCAGTCGGTGCGCGGTTCGCGGCTGATCCCGATCGACGACTTCTACACCGGCGTGAAGCGCAACGCGCTCGCGCCCGACGAGCTGATCCGCGCCGTCCACATCAAGAAGGCGGACGGACCGCAGCAGTTCTCCAAGGTCGGCACCCGCAACGCCATGGTGATCGCGGTGTGCGCCTTCGGTCTGGCCCTGCACCCCGAGACCCGTACGGTCCGCACCGGCATCGGCTCGGCCGCGCCGACCCCGGTCCGCGCGAAGACCGCCGAGGAGTTCCTGAACGCGGCGCTCGACGAGGGCGGCTTCTGGGACAACGGCAAGATCATCACCCCCTCGGTGGCCAAGCAGTTCGCCGTGCTGTGCTCCGCCGCCTGCAACCCGATCGACGACGTCCGCGGCACGGCGAGCTACCGCCGCCACGCGGTCGGTGTCATGGCCCGGCGCACGCTCACCTGGACCTGGGAGTCCTACCGCGGCACCGCCGCCCGCACGGAGGGAGTCGCGTAATGCGTGTCAACTTCACGGTCAACGGCCGCCGGCAGGAGGCCGACGACGTCTGGGAGGGCGAGAGCCTCCTGTACGTCCTGCGCGAGCGCCTCGGCCTGCCCGGTTCCAAGAACGCTTGCGAGCAGGGCGAGTGCGGCTCCTGCACCGTCCGCCTGGACGGTGTGCCCGTGTGTTCCTGTCTGGTCGCCGCCGGCCAGGTGGAGGGCAGGGAGGTCGTCACCGTCGAGGGGCTGGCCGACTTCGCCAAGCAGCGGGCGGAGCACGCCGGTTGCGCGACGGGTGCCCGCGACACGGCCGACGCGACGGGCATTTCGCTCGACGAGGCCCAGAGCTGGGCCGCCGAGGGGCACGACTCGCACACCGGCGAGGGCACCGAACTCTCGCCCGTCCAGCAGGCGTTCATCGACGCCGGAGCCGTCCAGTGCGGCTTCTGCACCCCGGGTCTGCTGGTCGCGGCGGACGAGATGCTGGAGCGCACCCCGAACCCGACCGACGCGGACATCCGCGAGGCGCTCTCGGGCAACCTGTGCCGCTGCACCGGCTACGAGAAGATCATGGACGCGGTCCGCCTCGCGGCCGCCCGGCAGTCCGAGGCGGTCTGATCATGGGAACCACCGGAACACCCACGAACATCACGCAGGGCTCCCGGACCAAGGGCGGCATCGGCGAGTCCACGCTCCGCCCGGACGGCACCCTCAAGGTCACCGGCGAGTTCGCGTACTCCTCCGACATGTGGCACGAGGACATGCTGTGGGGCCAGATCCTGCGCTCCACGGTCGCCCACGCCGAGATCGTGTCCATCGACACCTCCGAGGCCATCGCACAGCCCGGCGTGTACGCCGTCATGACGTACGACGACCTGCCCACCGACGTGAAGAACTACGGCCTGGAGATCCAGGACACCCCGGTCCTCGCGCACGGCAAGGTACGCCACCACGGCGAGCCGGTCGCCATCGTCGCCGCCGACCACCCGGAGACCGCGCGCCGCGCCGCCGCCAAGATCAAGGTGGAGTACCGCGAGCTGCCGGTGATCACGGACGAGGCGTCCGCGACCGCGCCCGGGGCGGTCCTCGTCCACGAGGGACGCGACGACCACCACATCGGCCACGTGCCGCACCCGAACATCGTGCACCGCCAGCCGATCGTCCGCGGCGACGTCGAAGCGGCCGCGAGGAAGGCCGACTTCGTCGTCCGGGGCGAGTACACCTTCGGCATGCAGGACCAGGCCTTCCTCGGACCCGAGTCCGGTCTCGCCGTGCCCTCGGAGGACGGCGGCGTCGAGCTCTACGTCGCCACCCAGTGGCTGCACTCCGACCTGCGCCAGATCGCCCCGGTGCTCGGCCTGCCCGAGGACAAGGTCCGGATGACCCTCTCCGGGGTCGGCGGCGCGTTCGGCGGCCGTGAGGACCTGTCGATGCAGATCCACGCCTGCCTGCTCGCCCTGCGCACCGGCAAGCCCGTCAAGATCGTCTACAACCGCTTCGAGTCCTTCTTCGGGCACGTGCACCGCCACCCCGCCAAGCTCACCTACGAGCACGGGGCGACCAGGGACGGCAAGCTCACGCACGTCAAGGCGCGGATCGTGCTCGACGGCGGCGCGTACGCGTCGGCCTCCCCGGCGGTCGTCGGCAACGCCTCCTCGCTCGGCGTCGGCCCGTACGTGGTTGACGACGTCGACATCGAGGCCATCGCGCTCTACACCAACAACCCGCCCTGCGGAGCCATGCGCGGCTTCGGCGCGGTCCAGGCGTGCTTCGCCTACGAGGCCCAGATGGACAAGCTCGCCGACCAGGTGGGCATGGACCGGGTCGCGTTCCGTCAGCTCAACGCGATGGAACAGGGCTCGCTCCTGCCGACCGGGCAGCGCGTCGACTCACCGGCCCCGGTCGCCGAACTCCTGCGCCGCGTCAAGGCGATGCCGCTGCCGCCCGAGCGGCAGTGGCTCTCCGCGGGCGAGGAGGCCGACGTACGGCAACTGCCCGGCGGTCTGTCCAACACCACGCACGGCGAGAGCGTCGTCCGCGGGATCGGGTACGCCGTCGGCATCAAGAACGTCGGCTTCTCCGAGGGGTTCGACGACTACTCGACGGCCAAGGTCCGCATGGAGGTCGTCGGCGGTGTACCGGTCGCCACCGTGCACACCGCGATGGCCGAGGTCGGCCAGGGCGGCGTCACGGTCCACGCGCAGATCGCCCGTACGGAACTGGGCGTCGCCCAGGTGACCATCCAGCCGGCCGACACCCGGGTGGGCAGCGCCGGTTCGACGTCCGCCTCGCGTCAGACGTACGTCACCGGTGGCGCCGTCAGGAACTCCTGCGAGCTGGTCCGCGAGAAGGTCCTGGAGATCGGCCGCCGCAAGTTCGGTACGTACCACCCCGCGTGGGCCACGGCCGAACTCCTCCTGGAGGGAGGCAAGGTCGTCACCGACGGCGGCGAGGTCCTCGCCGATCTCGCCGACGTGCTCGAAGGAGAGGCCGTCGAGATCGAGGCCGAGTGGCGGCACCGGCCGACCGAGGCGTTCGACCTGCGCACCGGGCAGGGCAACGGCCATGTCCAGTACTCCTTCGCCGCGCACCGCGCCGTGGTCGAGGTGGACACCGAACTCGGGCTGGTCAAGGTCATCGAACTGGCCTGCGCCCAGGACGTCGGCAAGGCGCTCAACCCGCTGTCCGTCATCGGCCAGATCCAGGGTGGTACCACCCAGGGCCTGGGCGTCGCGGTCATGGAGGAGATCATCGTCGACCCGAAGACCGCGAAGGTGCGCAACCCCTCCTTCACGGACTATCTGATCCCCACCATCCTCGACACACCGACCATCCCCGTCGATGTGCTCGAACTCGCCGACGACCACGCCCCCTACGGGCTCCGTGGCGTCGGCGAGGCCCCGACCCTGTCGTCCACCCCGGCCGTCCTCGCGGCGATCCGGAACGCGACGGGTCTGGAGCTCGACCGGACGCCGGTACGCCCCGAACACCTCACGGGAACCGCGTAGGCGCCGGACGCATCTCTCCGGGCGGCACCGGGAACGCCACACCTCCCCGAGCCGCCCGGAGCACCCGGTCACCGCACCGCTCGCGGGACCGGGAGCCGCCGGAAAACGGCAGGCAACAGACACATACAGCAGCAGAGTTCCTCTCGTTCCTCATCGTTTCCCACGTTCGTCTCGGGCCGTCCCCCGGGTCGTGCGGCCGAAGCACCTTCCCAAATCCCGCAGCCGCCAACGCGGCTGACCAGCCGTCAGGACGGCTGTCCGGGTGCCCCTTTGAACCTTGGGAGCAGGCCCACATGACCCAGCAGTCACTGGAGCCGAAGACCACCGCGCAGGACGCGGGCGCGGGCAGCCGCGTTCCGGCCGGACGGTCTTGGCTCGACCGGTACTTCCACATAACCCAGCGGGACAGTTCGATCGCGCGCGAGGTGCGCGGCGGCGTCACCACCTTCATGGCGATGGCGTACATCCTGCTGCTCAACCCCCTCATCCTGTCCGGCAAGGACGTGGCGGGGGACGTGCTCGGCCAGAAGGCGCTGATCACCGCGACGGCGTTCGCGGCGGCCTTCACCACCCTTCTCATGGGATTCGTCGGCAAGGTGCCGCTGGCCCTCGCCGCCGGACTCTCGGTGTCCGGGGTGCTCTCCTCGCAGGTCGTCCCGCAGATGACCTGGCCGCAGGCCATGGGCATGTGCGTGATGTACGGCGTGGTCATCATGCTCCTGGTCGTCACCGGGCTCCGCGAGATGATCATGAACGCGATCCCGCTGGCGCTCAAGCACGCCATCACCATGGGGATCGGCCTGTTCATCGCGCTGATCGGCCTGGTCAAGGCCGGCTTCGTGCACCCGGGCAAGGCCACCCCCCTCACCCTCGGCCCCGCCGGCGAACTCGCCGGCTGGCCGGTGCTGCTCTTCGCCGCGACCCTGCTGCTGATCTTCGCGCTCCAGGCGCGCGGCGTCCCCGGAGCGATCCTCATCGGCATCGTCTCCGGCACGGTCGTCTCCGTCGTCCTCGACGCCACCGGTGCCGTCGACCCCGGCCAGTGGGCCGGCGGCGCCCCCGAACTGCACGGCAGCGCCGTCTCGATGCCGGACTTCTCGCTCTTCGGCGAGGTCGAGTTCGGCGGCTGGAGCCATGTCGGCGCCATGACGGTCGGCATGATCGTCTTCACTCTGGTGCTCGCCGGGTTCTTCGACGCGATGGCCACGATCATCGGCGTCGGCACCGAAGCCGGACTGGCCGACGACCGGGGCCGGATGCCCGGTCTGTCGAAGGCGCTGTTCATCGACGGCGCGGGCGGAGCGGTCGGCGGAGTGGCCGGAGCGTCCGGCCAGACGGTCTTCGTCGAGTCCGCGACCGGCGTCGGCGAAGGAGCCCGTACCGGACTCTCCTCCGTCGTCACCGGCCTCTTCTTCGCGGCCTGCCTGTTCTTCACCCCGCTCACGGCGATCGTCCCGGGCGAGATCGCGGCGGCGGCCCTGGTGGTCATCGGCGCCATGATGATGACGAACGCGCGCCACGTCGACTGGGCGGACCGCGCCACCGCCGTCCCGGTCTTCCTGACGGTCGTGATCATGCCGTTCACCTATTCGATCACCGCGGGCGTGGCGGCCGGTGTGATCAGCTACGTCGTCGTCAAGATCGCCCAGAGCAGGGCCCGGGAGATCGGGGCCTTCATGTGGGGGCTGACCGCGGTCTTCTTCGTCTACTTCGCGCTCCACCCCATCGAGGGCTGGCTGGGCGTCCGCTGACGCCGAGCCCCTTCCACGCAACCGCTGTCAAGGAGACCGAGACATGCTGGACATCGCCGAAGAACTGCACCGGTGGGTCGAGCAGGGCCGCGACTTCGCCGTCGCCACCGTGGTGGCGGTCGGCGGCAGCGCGCCCCGCCGGCCGGGCGCCGCACTCGCCGTCGACTCCGACGGCACGGCGATCGGCTCGGTCTCGGGCGGTTGCGTGGAAGGAGCGGTCTACGACCTGTGCGCGCAGGCGCTGGACGACGGCGAGACCGTCCTCGAACGCTTCGGCTACAGCGACGACGACGCCTTCGCGGTCGGCCTGACCTGCGGCGGCGTCATCGACATCCTCGTCACCCCGGTCCGCTCGCGCGACACCGCCCGCCGGGCGGTGCTCGCGGCGGCCCTGGCCGGCGCGGCGCGCGGCGAGGCGGCGGCGCTCGCCCGCGTCGTGGGCGGGCCCGCCGAGCTGATGGGCCGGGCCCTCGTCGTACGTCCCGACGGCTCCCACGAGGGCGGCTTCGGCGCCCACCCCGGACTCGACCGTACGGTGGTGGGCGAGGCGGCGGCCCTGCTGGATGCCGGCCGCACCGCCACCGTGGAGATCGGAGAGCAGGGCTCTCGTTGCGGAGCGCCGCTCACGGTCCTGGTGGAGTCCTCGGTCCCGCCCCCGCGCATGATCGTCTTCGGCGCCATCGACTTCGCCTCGGCGCTGGTCCGCATGGGCAAGTTCCTCGGCTACCGGGTGACGGTGTGCGACGCCCGCCCGGTCTTCGCGACGGCGGCCCGCTTTCCCGAGGCGGACGAGATCGTCGTGGAGTGGCCCCACCGCTATCTGGAGCGCGCTGAGGTCGACTCCCGCACCGTCCTGTGCGTCCTCACCCACGACGCCAAGTTCGACGTGCCGCTGCTCCGGCTCGCGCTGCGGCTCCCGGTGGCGTACGTCGGTGCCATGGGTTCGCGCCGCACGCACCTGGACCGCAACGAACGGCTGCGCGAGGTCGGCGTCACCGAGATGGAGCTGGCCCGCCTCAGGTCGCCGATCGGCCTGGACCTGGGAGCGCGGACCCCCGAGGAGACGGCGCTGTCGATCGCCGCGGAGATCGTGGCCGACCGGCGCGGTGGAAGCGGGGTCTCCCTCACCGGGGCGCACACCCCCATCCATCACGACACGCCCCCGGTCACGGCGCGGCGGATCGGGTCGGTGGCCTGAGGGCCCGCCTCCGGGCCGTTCCGCTGTTTTCGCGCGGGTTCTTCCGTGCCCCGTATTGACGTGCGTCCGCCTCTCGGCAACCCTCCTGTGGGAGCGCTCCCGCAAGTCCCTCGTGACCGTTGCGACCCCGGAGTGAACCTGTATGAGACGACGCACCCCCACGTGGCTCGCCGCACTGACCGTAGGGCTGGCCGCCCTCTTCGCCGTACCCCCGGCACAGGCCGCACAGGGCGCGCAGGCCCCCGGCCACGCGCAGGCCCCCGGCCACGGACGGTCCCTCTACGTCCCTGACGCCAACCCGGACGCGTACCGCCAGGCCCTCGGCCTCGCCCGGGCCGGCCGGCTCCACGACGCGGCGGGCATTCTGGCGATGGTGAACACCCCGCAGGCCGTGTGGTTCGGCGACCAGACACCGGCCGAGGTGGAGAAGCAGGTCCGCGCGGTGGTGCGCGACGCGGGCCGTGACGGCGCGATTCCCGCGCTGGCGCTGTACGACATTCCCGGCCGGGACTGCTCCAACTACTCGGCGGGCGGCGCCGCGAACACCGCGGAGTACGAGGCGTGGATCGACGCGGTGGCCCGCGGGATCGGCCGCGGCGACGCGATCGTCACCCTCGAACCCGACGCCCTCGCCCTGCTGCCCTCCGACTGCGGCCAGGACGACGCGCAGGGCACGAGGACGGCCGCGCGCTACGCCGAGGTCAACTACGCGGTCGACGCCCTGGAACCCCTGCGCGGGACGAAGGTCTATCTCGACACCGGGCATCCGGGCTGGCACTCCGTCAACTCCATCGTGCCGCGCCTGATCGAGGGCGGGGTGGCACGGGCCTCCGGCTTCTACACCAACGCCTCGAACTACCAAACCGACGACGCCAACTCCTGGTACGGCAAGCTCATCTCGTCCTGTCTGGCTTACGCCGACAGCGGCGGTGACGTCGCTCAGTGTCCCAACCAGTGGTGGCCGCGTGCGGACGCGCAGGCCTGGATCGACGCGAACGTGTCGGCCCCGCCCTCCCGGATGAAGCACTTCGTCACGGACTCCAGCCGCAACGGACGCGGCCCCTGGACCCCGCCGGCGGGCACGTACACGGATGCCCAGGACTGGTGCAACCCGCCGGACCGCGGCCTCGGCGCCCGGCCCACGCTGCGCACCGGCGACCCACTCCAGGACGCCCGGCTGTGGATCAAGACCCCCGGGGAGTCGGACGGCCTCTGCCTGCGCGGAACGGCGGGGCCCGAGGACCCCGAGCGCGGCACGGTCGACCCGAAGGCGGGCGACTGGTTCCCGCAACAGGCCCTGGAACTGTCCCAGTTGGCCGAACCGCCGCTTCTTCCGGGAGGCTGAACTACTCCCGCCCCAGCAGCCCGTCCATCGCCCGTCCGAACATCCACCGCGCCGACCACCCCAGCGGGCGGTCGGCGCGGGCGGGCAGGCCGCGCACGCTCAGGTCCTCCCGCCAGACCACCCGTGAACCGCCGCCGTCCGCCGGGTGCACCTCGAACTCGGCCCAGCCCGTGACGAACGTGCCGCGCTTGGCCAGCCGGCACGTTCCCGGGCCCGAGCCGCCCGGCGGGCTCCACCCGACGACCTCCATCGGGTCGTCGAACGCGAGCGGCCCGAGCCCCGAGCGTGCCACGAAGACCGTGCCCTCCCGTGTCGGCGCGGGCGTGCGCACGCTGACCCGGGTCAGCGGGACGACGTCCGCGTGCCGGGGCCAGTCCGTCAGCCGCCGCCAGCTCTCGGCGACGGAGTGCCGGGACACGCGTTCCAGGACGAAGAGGACCACGGCACGATCGTAGGCGCCGGAAGGCCGCGGATCATCCGCGAACCCGCCCTCGTCCGGTGCTCACTCGGTGCCGGACCCGTCCTCCGGTCGTCGTTCCCGCCCCGGTCCGTGGCCGGGGCGGTGCACACCGGCGGTGCGGCTCACGAGCAGGGCCATGGCCATCAGCCGGCGCCAGTCCAGGGTGGGGTGGACGGCGGGGACGCCCGGACGCTTCCTCGGGACGCGTACGCGCAGCACGCCCGGTTCGACGCGGCAGCGCACCGGGGTGGGCAGGACCATGGCCTCGCCGTCGATGCCGGCTTCCAGCTCCTCGCTGTCGCCGGTCACCACCACCTCGCGCGCCGTGAGGACGGACAGGCCGTGCGGGGCGGGGGAGAGCAGCAGGGCGGCGGCCTCGACCGCGCTGTCCACCTTGACGCCGAGAACACCGAGCAGCCCCGAGTCCAGCCGCTCACGCCGTCCGAGGCCCGCCGGATCGTTGGTGCGGTACGGGTTGTTGCTCACCAGCACCGCCTGCGGTGCCACGAGGGTCGTGCCGGCGGCGTGGGCGCTCAGCTCGGGTCCGCGCTGGCGGGTGAGCAGGTCCGGAAGGAGTTCCAGGATCGTGCCGATCTTGTCGTCCCGGTAGGCGGGATCCTGGACGACGGCCGCGTACGCGCCGAACGAGGCGTTGTTGACGAACGGGTGCGTCCCGGCGAAGCCGAGGTCCACCCGCAGTTCGACCCCGTTCGTCAGCGCGTCCAGGCAGGTGGACGGGTCGTCGCGGTCCAGGCCGAGGTCCATCGCGAAGTGGTTGCGGGTGCCGGCCGAGACGACGAGGAAGGGCAGCCCGTGTTCGGCGGCCACGGCCGCGACGAGCGCCTGCGTCCCGTCGCCGCCCGCGACGCCCAGCAGGTCCGCTCCGTCGGCGACCGCCTGCCGGGCCAGTTCGGTGACGTCCTGGTGCTGCTCGGGGTCGAGGAGCACCACGCGGGCGCCGAGCCGCTCGGCCTTCTCCACGAGTCCGAAGCGCTCCACCTTGCCGCCGCCGGACCGGGGATTCATCAGGACGAACGGCCTTCGCGGCGGCGGGGTGCGGTGCTCCTTCATGGGCCGGACCCGGCCGCGGGCGCTGCGCAGCGCGTACCGGCCGCACCACACGGCGATGATCCACAGCACCGGGGACAGCAGCAGGGTCCACAGCAGCGTGAGCGCGAGGACCACGACGACGGCGAGCGGGAGGACGACCGCGAGCAGACCCGCGATCCAGCGCACCGCGCCGCGCCGGGTCAGCGCCCACCACAGCGCCGCCGCCGCGACGGCCATGGCGGCGAGGGCGGCGAGCAGGAGCAGGAAGCCGCGTACGCCCCCGAAGGCGAGCGGCAGCGCCACGGCGAGCGCCGCCGCCGCGAGCGCGGCTCTCGCCGCCCACCGTTCTCTGGCCGGCGGCCCCGTCTGCGTGCTCATCGTGCCTCCACCGGTCGGTCCGTCCGGCGCCGCGGTCGCCGTCCGAGAGAAGCACCGCCGCGCCGATCACGCGAACCGGATGCCCGTGCGGCGGACGTCCATGTCCGATCTGCCGGGACAGCCCTCACAGGGTCAACCTGTCACGAGCCGGGCTCCGGGGCCACGAGGCGGCCTGTGTCCCGGTCCGTTTCCTGGCTCGCGTCCCCTCCCGTTCCGCGCCCGGAGGCCGGGAGGGCGGCGGGATCCGCCCGCCGCGCCGAAGGGCCCGGGCGGGTACGTGCCTTTGGCGGGATCAGCGCGCCGTGCCCGGCTCCGCACTCGACCACCGCGCGGACCTGTTCGCCGCAGTCCGCGTGCACCACTTCCAGCGGCGGCCCCTCGGGGTCCGCGGTGTAGCGGTCGCCCCACTGCTTGAGGGCGATCATGGCGGGCCACAGCTCCCAGCCCTTGCGGGTGAGCCGGTACTCGTGCCGGGTGCGGCTGCCGGGCTCGCTGTACGGCACGGAGTCCAGGATCCCGGCCGCGACCAGCTTCCGCAGCCGGTCCGCCAGCACGCTCTCGGAGAGCCCGACATGGCGCCGGAAGTCGTCGAAACGCCGTACGCCGTTCATCGCGTCCCGCAGGACCAGCATCGACCACTTCTCGCCGATCAGGTCGAGGGTCCGCTGGACCGTGCAGTTCTCGGTACTGGTGTCGAGCCACGTCATGCGCCCCATCGTAGGCTGACTGTGAGATTGACAGCCAGGTGGCGCGCTGGCTAGCTTCTGTCGTACCAGCTGACTTCGAAAAGCAGAGCCAGAGGGCCGAGGCGGGAGAGCGGGAGAACCATGGGCAGGTCTCGTACGTACGACTGGGAGGACCCGGCCGTCACCGCGGCGGCCGTCGCCCGCTACAGCGGCCTCGAATTCCTCCGCGAGATGCAGGCCGGACGGCTCCCCGCGCCGCCGATCTCCGCGACCGTGGGCATGACCCTGGACGAGGTCGAGCACGGCCGGGTGGTCTTCTCCCTGGTTCCGGGGGAGGAGCACTACAACCCCATCGGAAGCGTCCACGGAGGCGTCTACGCCACCCTGCTGGACTCCGCCGCGGGCTGTGCGGTGCAGTCCGTGCTGCCCCGGGGCACCGGGTACACCTCGCTCGACCTGAACGTGAAGTTCCTGCGGCCGGTCACCGTGGACACCGGCGGGATCCGCGCGGTCGGCACCGTCCTCAACAGCGGCCGCCGTACGGCCCTCGCCCAGGCGGAGCTCTTCGACGCGGCAGGCCGGCTGCTCGCCCACACCACCAGCAGCTGTCTGCTGTTCCCCGTCTGACCCGCCGCTGCTCTCCGTCCGCCCGCCGCGGTTCCACCGGGCCGACCGGGGCCTCCGGGACTACCGTGGCGGCGTATGAGGACCAGCCTGCCGAGACTGCCCCTGGACGCCGTGCCGCGCCTGATCGTCGCGGTGATCCTCGGTGCCGTGGTCGGTGTGGCCGTCGGGCTCTCGAACGACGTCTTCCTGGGCTCGCTCGTCGGGATCGCGGTGACGGAACTGTCCTTCGTCCTCGCGGGCTGGGCGGTGCTGTGGCCGATGACGCCCACGGCCACCCGCGACAACGCGCGCCGCGAGGACTTCCGCCCCCTGGCCGACGAACTCGTGGTGGTCGCGGTCGCCCTGTGCGGGCTGGGCGCCATCGTGCTGCTGCTCCTGCGCGGCAGCCGCTCCGACCAGGGCCACGCGGGGGCCGTGACCGCCCTGTGCGGAGTGTTCCTGGCCTGGGCCGCCCTGCACCTGATGTACGCCACCCGCTACGCCTACGTGTACTACGAGGCGAACGGCGGCATCGACTTCAACACGGACGAGCCACCGGCGTACCGCGACTTCTTCTACTTCAGCTACAACCTCGGGATGACTTACCAGGTGTCCGACACCGGCGTCTCCAGTCCGGGGATCCGCTCCATCGTGCTGAGGCACTGCCTCCTGTCGTACGTGTTCGGCACCAGCATTCTCGCCACGGCCATCAACGTCGTCGTCGGACTCGTGAGCGGCTGACACCACCACGCGCGGTCCGTTCTGGTGCGGTTTGCCCCGGGACGAAGCAGGATGGGGGAAGCACCGACCGGTCCGTGCGCGACGGGACACCTCCGCGTCCCCTCACGACGGACACCTCCGCGTCCCCCGAGGAGAGCGACCCTTGGCCGAGCCACAGGCTGTGATCTCCCGACCGGCCAGGGCCACCGTCTTCCTCGTGGCCACCATCACGCCGGGGCACGAGGGCACGGTCCGCGGCCTCCTGGAGGACGTCTCCGGACTGCGCCGCTCCGTCTCCTTCCGGGCTCCCGACGGCGAACTCGGCTGCGTCGTCGGTGTCGGATCGGCGGCCTGGGACCGGCTGTTCGACGGACCCCGCCCCCAACAGCTGCACCCGTTCGTGGAGTTGACGGGCAGACGCCACCGGGCCCCGGCCACGCCGGGAGACCTCCTGTTCCATGTGCGGGCCCGCCGCGATGACCTCTGCTTCGAACTGGCCCGGCTGATCATGGAACGGCTGGACGGCGCGGTCACGGTGGTCGACGAGGTCCATGGATTCAAGTACTTCGACGACCGCGACCTGCTCGGCTTCGTCGACGGCAGCGAGAACCCCGAAGGCCCCGCGGCCGCCGACGCCGTGCTCATCGGCGACGAGGACCCCGGCTTCGCCGGCGGCAGCTACGTGATCGTCCAGAAGTACCTGCACGACCTGCGGACATGGAACGCGCTGCCGTCGGACGAGCAGGAGAGGGTCATCGGGCGTACGAAGCTCGCCAACGTCGAACTCCCCGACGACGTCAAACCGGCCGACTCCCATGTCGCGCTCAACACCATCACCGGCGAGGACGGCGACGAACGCAAGATCGTGCGGGAGAACATGCCGTTCGGCACCCTGGGCGAGGGCGAGTTCGGCACCTTCTTCATCGGCTACGCCCGCACCCCCGAGGTGACCGAGCAGATGCTGCGCAACATGTTCCTCGGAGACGGCCGGGCCTCGCACGACCGCATCCTCGACTTCTCGACCGCGATCACCGGATGCCTCTTCCACGTGCCGCCCGCCGGCTTTCTCGACGACCTCCCCGCCGCCCCCGGCGAGCGGGAGGCGGACGAGAGCGCGGCGGACCCGTCCGCAGCCGGCGAGCGCGTGGTGGCGGACGGCTCGCTGGGGATCGGCAGCCTCAAAGGAGTCCGAACATGACGACCGCACCCGACGCCACCGCCGCCGGAACTGCCGGGACCGGCAAGCTGCACCGGGAACTCGCGCCCATCACGCCCGCCGCCTGGAACGAGATCGAGGACGAGGCGCGCCGCACGTTCCGGCGCAATCTCGCCGGCCGCCGCGTCGTCGACGTCACCGGCCCCGACGGCCCCGAACTCGCCGCCGTGGGGACCGGCCACCTGTCCCGCGTCGACGGACCCTCACCCGGTGTCGCGGCCCGGCTGCGCCGGGTTCAGCCCCTGGTCGAGCTGACGGTGCCGTTCCGGGTCAGCCGTGACGCCGTCGACGACGTGGACCGGGGCGCCAAGGACTCGGACTGGCAGCCGGTCAAGGACGCGGCCCGCACCATGGCGTTCGCGGAGGACCAGACCGTGTTCAACGGCTACGCGGCGGCCGGAGTCGACGGTCTTCGCGCCCGTACCTCCAACCCCGTGCTCCGCCTTCCCGCGGAGCCCCGCGACTTCCCCGACGCCGTCAGCCACGCCCTGAGCACCCTGCGGCTGGCCGGAGTGCAGGGCCCGTACACGCTGCTGCTGGGCGCGGAGGCGTACACGGCGGTCAGCGAGACCTCCGACCACGGCTACCCCGTCACCGCCCACCTCGGCCGGCTGCTCGACGGCCGGCTGATCTGGGCCCCCGCCGTCGAGGGGGCCTTCCTGCTCACCACCCGGGGCGGCGACTACGAACTGCGCCTCGGCGAGGATCTCGCCATCGGCTACACCGCCCACGACGCCACCGGCATCGACCTGTACTTCCGGCAGACCCTGACGTTCCTCGTCCACACGGACGAGGCCGTGGTGGCGCTCGACCCGTGGACGGGCGCGAACACGGACATGGATATGGACATGGACACGAACATGGACATGGGCGCGGACAGGGGCGGAGGCTGATCCCGCCGGGGGCGCGGGCGTTCCCGGGGCGGGGCGGCCTTCCGCGCGGGTCAGCGGGCCGGGCCGTATCCGTTTTCCGGCGGTCGCCAACGGCCCCTTCCCCTCGGCGAGTTCCCCCTTCTCCGGGGAAGATTCGCAGGCCAGGCCGTTAAAGGCACGGATGCCCGCTCCGGTTGCGGAGCAATAGGTGCCGCGAAATGGTGGAAGGACTCGATGCCGCACCGGGAGCTGACCATGTCGATGTCGTCCTACGGTTTCGGCTCGTCCGACCCCTTCGGTGAACTGCTGAACCGCTTCTTCGGGATGTCGCCCGCGTCGTCTCCTCCGGCGGTGCAGCGCGTGCCCATCGGACGGCTGCTGACGGAGTCCTCGCAGGAGCTTCTGAACCTGGCCGCACAGCGGGCCCAGCAGGACGGGACGTCGGATCTCGACACGGAGCACCTGCTGTGGGCCGCGACGAAGGTGGAACCCGCCCGCTCCCTGCTGGCCCGCGCGGAGCTGGACCCCGACGCGCTCGCCGCGCAGCTGGCCGAGGTCCTCCCCCGGGAGAGCAGCGAACCTTCCTCGGAGCCGGGCCTGACCCCGGCGGCCAAGCGCACCCTCGCCGCCGCGTACGCCCGCTCGCAGGCGACCGGGGTGTCCTACATCGGCCCCGAGCACATCCTCGCCGCCCTGGGGGAGGACGATCCGGCGCAGATCGTCGGGCATCTCCTCGACCGGAGCGAACGCCGGGTGCGCGCGCAGGGCATGAGGCTGGAGGTGACCGAGGCGGCCAAGAAGCTGCTGACGGCCCACGGTCATCAACCGGAGTTCGGTGCCCACCCGCCGAGGCGCACGATCCGGACGGAGCTCGACAACGGCATCGCGGAGCTGCTGCTCGGCGGCGAGGCCGAACCCGGCGACACGATCGTCGCCGATGACCGCGACGGCTCCGTGCGCTGCACGGTGCGCAAGGGCCGGGGACGACAGCGCCCCGGACGCGGGACCTTCGGGCGGGAGCGCGGAGCCCGCCGGAGACACGGGGAACGAGTGACCGACGCACGACGAAGGACGGGACGGAGGACTCCTGAGACCGAGGGACGTACCCGGGCGCTCGATACGCCGGGTAGTCGTTTGAGGAGGCTGCGCATGACGCACCACAAGTCCAACCGGGCTGTCGAAGGCGATCCGGAGCACGCCCACAACAGGGGAATGCCCCTGCGGAGCGACGACGACGAACTCCACGCACGTACGGTCCGTGAGCGGCGGGAAGCCGGTCTGCTCGGCGGGCCCATGGAGGATCCCGAAGCCGCATACCGGCGCGAGCGCGTGGAGATCGACCTGGAGGTGGGCTCGGGCCGGATCCCCACGGGCCATGTCACCCGGCGGACCAGGTCCCCCTATCCGCCCTCCAGTTACGGGGATTGAACCCACCGGTTCACCGCGGGGAACGCGCCGGGGACTCCGGGGCGAGGTTCGGGCCGGTGGCGCCGCGGCGCTACCGGCCCAGGGAGACCACGACCACGCTCCGGGGTCCTTCGGGCGCCTGGAAGTCCACGGTGTCTCCCGCCCGGTGGCCGAGGAGAGCGTGTCCGAGCGGGCTGTCGGCCGTGACGAGCGTCCGGTCCAGCACCGCGGCGGTCTCGCCGATCTGAACGGTGTCCGTCGTGCCGTCCGCGAAGCGCACGGTGACCGTGCTGCCCACACCGACCTCGTCCGTGGGCGGCGGGCCCGCCGTGTCCGCCTGGGCGAGCCGTGTGGTGATCCGCGCGATCCAGTCGTCCAGGTGTCGCAGATCGTTCGCGCGCTGCAACTCGTCGGCGGCGTCGGCGTGGTCGCCCACCTCCGCGTCCGAGTTCCGCCGGGTCGCCGCGACCGTTCCGCGTTCGGTGCGGAGGTCGGCGAGTTCCCGCTCCAGTGCCTGCCGGGCGGTCTCGCTGATCGGTGCCGGTTCGCTGGGCATGCCTACTCCCTCGGGGTGCGCGATCAGGGTGAATCGGGGCGCTTTCAGCATATCCGTGTATCTCTGTGTGCTGTTGAGTCGGATCGCGACGCTATGTGATGTGTGGAATCGTGGGTCACCGGAGTTCAGGACGCTTCGCGCTGTCCTGTGAGTCAGTGAGTGAGGGAGGTCCCATGTCCTCGAAGCGACGCCGGAAGAAGAAGGGCCGCCGCAAGCACGCCGCGAACCACGGTCGACGACCCCAGTGCTAGCTCGGTGAGACTCTTGGACGCATCCCAGAACGGACAGGACGGCCGGGTACCCCATGTCGGGCCCGACCCGCGGGGCGAACCGGAATTCCATCCGTACCATCACCCGGCCGCCGGCTGGGGTGCGGCCAAGAGCGTGAGCCAGTTCCTCGTGCGCGAGCGCGCGCTCGTGGACGGCCCCCGCGCGATCATGCGCATGAACCACGAGAACACGGGTTTCGACTGTCCAGGATGCGCGTGGCCCGACGACACCAAGGGCCTGCACCTGGACATCTGCGAGAACGGCATCAAGCACGTCACCTGGGAGATGACGGGCAAGCGGGTCGGCCGTGAGTTCTTCGCCGCGCACTCGGTGGCCGAGCTGTCCGGCTGGAGCGACTACGACCTGGAGGACCAGGGCCGGCTGACCGAACCGATGGCCTACGACCCGGAGTCGGACCACTACGTGCCGGTGAGCTGGCGCGACGCCTTCGAACTCGCCGGACGCACCCTGCGTGAACTCGACGATCCCGGCCAGGCCTCCTTCTACACGTCGGGCCGCCTGGGCAACGAGGCCACGTTCCTCTATCAGCTGCTGGCCCGCGAGCTGGGCACGAACAACCTGCCCGACTGCTCGAACATGTGCCACGAGGCCAGCGGCCGGGCCCTGGCGGCGTCGCTCGGCACCGGCAAGGGGACCGCCGACCTCAAGGACTGGGAGACCACCGACGCCCTGTTCATCATGGGCGTCAACGCCGCCTCCAACGCGCCCAGGATGCTCACCGCCCTCGCCGAGGCCTACCACCGCGGCGCCCAGATCGTGCACATCAACCCCCTGGTCGAGGCCGCCGCCACCCGGACCATCGTCCCGCACGACTTCACGGACATGGCCGTCCTCAAGACCACCCGGACCAGCACCCTGAACCTCCAGCCGCGCATCGGCGGGGACATGGCGCTCCTGCGGGGCATGGCCAAGGCGATCCTGGAGCAGTCCGGAACGGATCCCAAGGCCCTGGACCAGGAGTTCATCGACCGTCATACGGCCTACTTCGACAAGTACCGCGCGGTGTGCGAGGCCACGTCCTGGGATGCCATCGAGCGGCAGTCCGGGGTCAGCCGGGACGGCATCCTCAAAGCGGCCCGGGTGTACCGCGACGCCGACCGCTCCATCATCAGCTGGTGTCTGGGCGTCAGCCAGCACGAACACGGCGTCGACACCGTGCGGGAGATCGTCAACCTCCTTCTGCTGCGCGGCAATCTGGGCCGCGAGGGCGCCGGTCCCTCACCCGTGCGCGGGCACAGCAACGTCCAGGGCAACCGGACGTGCGGCATCGACCACCGGCCGGGCGAGGAGTTCCTGGACCGGCTGGCGGAGGTCTGCGGGATCGACCCGCCCCGCGAGCACGGCATGGACACCGTGGCCACCATCCGGGCCATGCACCGCGGCGACGTGAAGGTGTTCGTCGGCATGGGCGGCAACTTCGCCCTCGCCGCGCCCGACACCCCGTACACCTACACAGCCCTGCGCAACTGCGACCTCACCGTCCAGGTGAGCACCAAGCTCAACCGCAGCCACCTCGTGCACGGCCGCCGGGCGCTCATCCTCCCGTGTCTGGGCCGGACCGAGAAGGACCACCAGCGCGGCGGCGTCCAGAGCACCTCGGTCGAGGACTCGATGAGCATGGTCCACCTGTCCGTCGGCATGAAGCGCCCCGCCTCGAAGCACCTGCTCTCCGAGCCCGCCATCATCGCCGGCATCGCGCGCGCCGCCCTCCCGGACAGCGCCACCCCGTGGGAGTGGTACATCGAGGACTACGACCGTATCCGCGACACGATGGCCCGGGTCCTGGACGGGTTCGAGGACTGCAACCGGCGCGTGCGCCTGCCGCTGGGGTTCCGGATCAAACAGCCCGCCCGCGAACTGGTCTTCCTCACCCCGTCGGGCCTGGCCGAGTTCTCCGCGGCCCCCCTGCCCGACGTGATCCCCGAGCCCGGCACCCTGGCGCTCGGCACCATGCGGTCCCACGACCAGTGGAACACCACGATCTACTCGGACAACGACCGCTACCGGGGCGTCAAGAACCTGCGCACGCTGGTCTTCATGAACGAGGACGACATGCGTGAACGCGGCATCTCCGAGTTCACCCCGGTCGAGATCGTCAGCACCGCCAAGGACGGAAGCCACCGCAGCCTCGACGGCTATCTGGCCATCCCGTACGACATCCCCCGCGGCTGCGCGGCCGGCTACATGCCGGAGATGAACGTGCTCTGCGCGATCGGCGACTACAGCGTCCAGAGCGACCAGCCCCTGATGAAACACGTCAAGGTCACCATCGAGCCGTCCGGTCGAGCCGACGGAGACTTCGCCAACAGTTGACTCGCGGAGCCATCGGCGGCCGTGCGCCGCGACCGCGTTGTTGGTTAGGGTGACAAAGGCTCGCGTACGGGCCGAGTCGGACACAACGGGGGTGTCACGGTGGGGAGTTGGCGTCGAGCGGAAGCCGCCGTGCCTCCGGCGCTGCGCACGCCGCTCGGGATCGTCGCGGTCCTCGCCGCGCTGGTGGTCCTCCTGCTCGGGGTCCTGTACCGCGGTGACAGCACGCCCGGTACCTGGGACGCGCGGATCGGGACGGCGGCGTACGACGTAGGGCCGTCGTGGCGGCACGTCGCTCTGGTCCTGGACTTCCTGGGGGAGCCGGCGGGATCGGCGGCGCTGGTCGTGGCCGCCGTGGCGGGCTTCCTGCTCCTTCGGCGCCCTCGCGCGGCCGTGCTGCTCGTCGCCGGCGCCGCGCTCACCGTGGGCACGGCGACGCTGCTCAAGTCCCTGGTGGGACGCACCATCCACGGCGACAACCTGTCCTACCCCAGCGGGCACACCGCCTTCGCCACCGTGGTCGCCCTCGTGGTGGCGCTGACGGCGGCCGGCCGGTCCCGCCTCGGCAGGACGGCCGGCCTGTCACTCGTGCTCGCCGCGGCGCTGGTGGCCGGCGCGGCCATGGGCTGGGCGGAGGTCGCCCTGGGCGCGCACTACCCGACCGACGCCCTCGGCGGCTGGTGCACCGCGCTGGCGGTGGTCCCGGCGACCGCGTGGCTGGTCGACCGGACGGTCGACCGGACCGCGGACCGGCAGACCGGGCGGTCCGGCGACCGGTGGGCGGACGGGCGGGCCGGCCGGCCCGACGACAGGATGGCGGACCGGCGGGCCGGCCGGTCGACGGACCGCCCGGCCGGCGCGGGTCACCGAGGGCGTGGCTGACGCCCTTCCACCAGATGCTCTTTCATCTGACGCCTCACCACCTGACGCCCCGCCACCTGGACATCAGGCCCTCCGACGCCATGTCGTCTCACGCCATGTCACACACGGCTGCGGAACACGGGTTTCACCGGCCGTCCGGCCAGCCAGGGGTTCGGGTCGCCCGCGTCCAGTGCCTTGCGGTACACCGCGCATGCCTGGGCCACCACGTCGACGGTGTGATCGATGTCCGCCTCGTCGAGCGCGCTGCTCACCACGAACGACGGGGCCAGCACCCCGCCCGCGAGAAGCCGGCGCAGGAACAGGGTGCGGTACTCCTGCGACGGCTGACCCTTCTCGTCGAGGGTGGCGAAGACCAGGTTGCTGGCCCGGCCCCGCACGACGACGTGGTCGCCGACACCCATGGTGGCCGCGGCCTCGCGGACACCGGCGGCGAGCCGGTCGCCGAGGGCGTGCAGCCGCGCGGTGATGCCCTCTTCGACATAGGTGGTGAGCACGGCCATGGAGGCCGCCAGGGAGTGCGTCTCCGCGCCGTGCGTGGTGGACAGCAGGAACACCCGCTCGCCGGAGTGACGCAGCCCGCCCATCTCCATCAGCTCGCGGCGCCCGGCCAGCGCGGAGACGGCGAACCCGTTGCCCAGCGCCTTGCCGAACGTGGAGAGGTCGGGGACGACGCCGTACAGGCCCTGGGCGCCCGCCTCGGACCAGCGCAGGCCGGTGATCATCTCGTCGAAGACCAGGACGCAGCCGTGCCGGTCGGCCAGCTCGCGCAGACCGGCGAGGTACCCGGGCGGCGGCTCGGTGTGGGAGGCGGGTTCGAGGATCAGGCAGGCGACGTCGCCCGGGTAGCGGTTCAGCAGCTCCTCCGTGGCGGCCAGATCCCCGTAGGGGAACGTCACGGTGAGCTCGTTGGTCTCCGCCGGAATACCGGCGGACATCGGCGTGGTGCCGATGAACCAGTCGTCGACGGAGAAGAACGGATGGTCGGCGCACAGGGCCACCCGCGTGCGCCCGGTGGCGGCCCGGGCGAGGCGCACCGCGGCGGTGGTGGCGTCGGAGCCGTTCTTCGCGAACTTCACCATCTCGGCGGTCGGCACCGTGGCCAGGAAGCGTTCCGCGGCGTCGACCTCCACGATGGAGGGCCGGACGAAGTTGCAGCCCCGGTCGAGTTCCCGCCGTACCGCCTCGACCACACGGGGGTGGGCGTGGCCCAGGCTGACCGACCGCAGGCCGGAGCCGTACTCGATGTAGCGGTTTCCGTCGACGTCCCACACGTGGGCACCGTTGCCGTGACTGATGACGGGGGCCAGGTTGTCGGGGTACTGGTCGTCGCCCTTGGCGTAGGTGTGCGCGCCCCCGGGGATCATGGCGTGCAGCCGCTCGTTGGCTGTCCGCGACAGGGGCAGGTGAAGCTCTTCGGTGTCCACGGGGACCTCAGCTCTCTTTGTGCTTCAGGACCTCGGCGAGGCTCGGTGCCTCCCGGTCCCGTCGGGACATCGATGTGGCCGGCAGCGGCCAGGGAATGGCGAGCTCCGGGTCGTCGAAGGCGATCGTCACGTCCTCGGCCGGATCGTGCGGCCGGTCGATCCGGTACGAGGTGTCGGCGGTCTCGGTCAGCGACTGGAAGCCGTGCGCGCACCCCGCCGGGATGTACAGCGAGACCTGCGTCTCGCCGGACAGCTCGAAGGTGGCCACGTTGCGGTACGTCGGCGAGTCCGCCCGCAGATCCACGACGACGTCGAAGATCCTTCCGTACGAGCACCGCACGAGCTTGGCCTCGCCCGCGCCGGAGCGCAGGTGCAGACCGCGCAGCACGCCCCGGACCGAACGGGACAGGCTGTCCTGGATGAAGGCGTCCGGGTCGAGGCCCACCGAGCGGACCACGTCGGCGTCGAAGGTGCGGCTGAAGAAGCCGCGTTCGTCGGCGAACGGTGTCGGCTCGAACAGGTACGCGCCGGCGATCGCCGGGACGTGGGTCGCTTTCATTCGGTCTCCCGCGGGGCGTGGGCGTGGTCGGTCGCCGGGAACAGGGCGGCTGTCAGGGCGGTGAACTGATGGTCGAGGCGCCGGACGGCGTCCCGGTTCCGATCGGCGAGGGTCCGCCGCAGCCCGGCAGAGTCCTTCTCCAGGGCCCGGAACTGTTCGAGCAGCCGGTCGGCGTCGACCTCGCGGGCCGGGTGGCAGTAGGCGTCCAGTCCCATCTGGGCCATGAGCGCGTCGCTCTTCGCCGCGTAGCTGAGCGCCAGCGTCGGCGTGCCGGCCTTCAGCGCGCAGATCAGGTTGTGGTACCGGGTCGCCACCACGCTGTCCGCGGCCGCCATCTCCTTCATCAGGTCGGCCAGCGAGGCCGCCTCGGCGACCGTGACCAGCGGCGAGTCCACCGCGCCGAGGATCGCGGCGACCACCGTCGCGTCGACGTCGTCGCCGGTGACCAGCCGGACCGGCCTGCCCTCCTCGACCAGCGTGCGCACGAACCGGGTCGTCCCGTCGAGGTAGCGCCGGTGGATCTCCTCGGCCCGGGCGCGGTCGTCGTCGCCTCCGTGGAAGGCCATGACACCGACGCAGACCGGGCCCGGCGCGCCCGAGGGCGCGCTCGCCGGCGGGGCCGGCAGGGCGAACGCGAGGTCCGGGTGGACCTCGTCGCGCGAGGTGTCCACGCCCATCACCCGCATCGCGTCGCGGGAGGGGGAGTCCCGGTACGACCGGTACGCGGCCAGCCGTGCCGACCAGCGCACCAGGGTCCGGGTCGCCCGGTTGCCGATCGGGGCGGCGCCGACTCCGACCAGCGCGACCCGGGTGCCGGACAGCCGGCCGCTCGCGCAGAGCAGGAACAGCGCGTACGGGAAACCCCACGGCCGCAGCGGCAGTGTGGCCTCCAGGACGCCCATGCCCGGGACGATCACCACGTCGTGCCGGCGCACCCAGCCGGCGGTGCGGAAGGCGTCGACGAGTTTGCCCAGCCCCTTCCCCGCGATCGCGCCCGCACGCGACGCCGTCCGGTACTCCCCGCGGTACCAGTGCAGCCGCGTCGCGGGGATCCCGTACCGGGCCGTGACGGCCTGTGGACCCCCGCACAGCGCGTCCACGGCCGCCTCCGGGTGCCTGTCCCGCAGATACCCGAGCACGGCCTCCAGCGACCCGTCGTTGCCGAGGTTGCCGGAGCCGAGCAGGCCGAACACCCCGACGCGCACCGGGGTTTCCTTCGCGGGCGTCACGGGCGCCTTCCCTCGCGGCCGGCGACCAGGGCGTCGACGGAGACGGTCGGCCGGTCCGGGCCGACGGGGGCGCGGTCCTCGACCCGTTCGCCGGCGCCCGGCCGGGCCCGGCTGGTCATCCACGCGGCCAGGTGGCGGTAGCAGGCGCGCCGCTCGGCCGGGGACAGCGGCGCCCGCCGGATCGCCGAGACGAAGCCCCAGACGTACTCGGCGAGCAGCCGGGGCGTCGGGTGCAGCGGGCCCGCCCGGCGCGGGTCCAGGTTGACGCACCGCGAGCGCTTGGACGGGTTCGCCCGCTCGGCGCGGGTGGGATGGTCGCGGCGGAAGTACAGCAGTTCCGGCACCTGGTGGAAGGGCCCGTGCAGGGCGATCTCGGCGACGTACGTGCGGTCCGCGTGGTGGTAGCTGTCCATCGCCTTCACCCGGCGCAGCCTGTCGGCCCGGAACACCCCGTAGAAGTCGTCGCCGCCGGGCTCGAACAGCAGGCTGCGGAAGCGATCCGGCGCGTGCGGCGAGTGGGTGGCGAGCGTGTACTCGTAGGGCACCTTCACCTTGCCGTCGCCGTCGATGACCGCCTGGCCGGTGTGCGCGAGGATCATCTCCGGCCGCTCGTCCAGCGCCTCCACGCACACCCGCAGCAGGTCCCTGCCGTACAGGTCGTCGTGCGAGGCCCACTTGAACAGCTCGCCGCGGGACTCGGCGAGCACATGGTTGTGGTTCGGCGTCGCGCCGATGTTCCGGGGCAGCCGCAGGTACCGGACGCGCGAGTCCTTCGCCGCGTACCGGCGGCAGATGTCCTCGGTCCCGTCGGCCGAGGCGTTGTCGGAGACGACCAGCTCGAAGTCCTCGTAGGTCTGGCCGAGCAGGGCGTCGAACGACTCGGCCAGGTACTCCTCGCCGTTGTACACGGGCAGCCCGATGCTCAGCCGGGGATGGGCGGTCATGTCGTCCTCACTTCGCGGTTCGGGTCTTGACGGTGCTCACGCAGGGCGGAGCGCAGTTGGAGCCACCACACGGCCGCGCCGGTGAGCGTCGCGGCGGCGACGCCCCAGGCGGAGCCGACCGTGCCGGCCAGGGCCGCCCCGCCGAGCCCGCCGCCGGCGTAGCAGACGGAGGCGAACATCTGGCAGCGCAGGCTGCGCCGGGCCGCGCCGAGCGCGCGCAGCCCGGCCGCCGCGCCGGTGCCGAGGCTGGCGCCCGCGACACCGAGCGTGGCCGGGACGATGAGCTGTGCGGCGGAGTGCCAGACACCGCCGAGCACGAGCTCGCCGAGCCGGTCGGGCACCAGCAGCAGGGCCGCTCCCCACAGCACCGCGGCGGCGGCCTGCCCGCCGCCGAGCAGGAGGCAGAACGTGTGCAGCCGGTGCGGGGCCCGCCGCAGCACCCGCGCCGCCTCGGCGACGGTGACCAGCGACAGTCCCATCAGCACGGCGAGGAACGGGCCGAGCAGCAGCTCGGCGCCCCGGACCGCACCCACCGCGCTGACCCCGACGATCACGCCGAGCCCGTACGCCCGCAGCTGGTACGCGCCGCTGAGGCCGACGTTCTCGACGAGGTACCGGTAGCCGAGGTCACGCTGCTCGGAGATCCATCCGCGCGCTCCGGTCATCCGGGGCCGGATGCCGGACTGGAGGCAGCCGTACACCGCGGCCACACCGGCGGACGCGCCCCAGGCGAGCACGAACGCGGCCACGCTGCCCACGTGGGCGGCCACCACCAGGGCCGGGACGAGCGCGACGCCCCACACGAGGTCGTTGACGAACGCCTTCTTGCCGGTGCCGGCGGCGAAGAACGAGTACCGCCACGCGTCCTGGAGCAGCAGCGCGGGCAGCACGACGCCGAGGACGGTGAACGCGGGCCCGACGCTGCCGCCGAGGACGGGCCCGGCCACCAGACACACCGCGCCGAGGGTGGCGCCGACGCCGAGCGCGGTACCCGACGAGCGGGCCACCGCCCCGCGCCAGGACGCCTCCGGCACGCCGCTGAAGCGCACGACGAGCGGGTCGGTGGCCAGTCCGCGGGAGACGTTGAGCACGACGCCGTAGGTCACCCAGGCCAGACTGAACACGCCGAAGGCGGCCGGCCCCAGCGAGCGCGCCACGTAGATCCCCACCGCGAAGTTGGAGATGCTGGAGGCCGCCTGGTCGGCCAGTCCCCAGGACAGCCGGCCGAACATGGCCCGCTTGGCCGTCCCCGCGGCGCCCTCGGCCGGTGCCGCCGGTGCCGTCGTCTTCTCCCCCTCGGTGGTCATGGGCGTCACGCCTTGATCAGTTCGGCGCCGTGCAGGGCGTCGGCCGCGGCGGCGACGGTGTCGAACGGCAGCCCGGACCGCTCGGCGACGTCCAGCAGGGTGTGTTCGCCGTCGGAGAGGCTGAGCACCCAGAGCATCGCCATCTGGGCCTGCTTGGCGTCGCTGCGGCCGCCGAGCGAGTCGTACAGCCCGCGCCGGCCGAGCTGGGGCTCGCCATAGGGGCTGAGGTTGACGTAGCTCCGGTTGCGGTCCAGGACGGCGAACGCCTCGCGGCACACGGCGAGCGTGTCCGCCATCGCCTCCGGGGAGACGAAGTCCAGGTTGTCCGCCGAGGTGTGGTACTCGGGGTAGCCGGCGTACGGGGTCCGGCTGAGCGAGCCCACGCCGAGATCGAACCCGGGCGAGCAGAACTGCCGCTCGTCGTACCCGTACGGGGTGAACTCGTTGACCTGGTGCGGGCGTTCGGAGGAGGCCAGCACGTGCCGCATCACCCGGTCGATCTCCGCGTCGCCGCGCCTGCTCTGCTTGTACGTCAGCCGGCCCGGGTCGCCCGCGCAGGCCAGCACCAGCCCGTGCTTGACCCGGTCCACCCGTTCCGCGTTGCGGGCCAGCCAGGTGATCGCCCCGACGGTGCCGGGCGCGAAGATGAACCGGTAGGTGTAGTACGGGTTCTGCTCCGCCAGCGCCCGTGCCAGGTACGTCGCCACCGCGATGCCGGCCAGGTTGTCGTTGGCCAGCGACGGGTGGCAGACGTGGCAGGAGACGATCACCTCGTCGGCGATCCGCCCGGGGACCACGTGCTCGGCGTAGGTGAGGTGCCCGTCGGCGAGCGTGGAGTCGACGCGCACCTCGTAGTCGCCCTCCGGCAGCGCGTCCAGGGTCTCCTGGGCCAGGCAGAACCCCCATTCCGGCTTGTAGTAACTGGTGCGGTACGGCACCCAGCCCGGGTGATCGGGCAGGGTGTACAGGTGCTCGCGCAGCTCGGACAGGGGCATGGTCGCCGACACCGGCACGCTGTAGCCGAGCACGTGCAGGCTGGACGCGGCGAAGTCGACGACACGCCTGCCGGAACCGTCGGCGATGTAGGCGTCCTTGATGTTCCACTCCTGCGGCACCGTCCAGTCGAGCACCTGGGTTCCGGTCGGCACCTCGTGCACCTGGAGCGGGATGTGCTCGCCGACGATGTCCAGGGTGGCGCGCACCCCGTCGCCGGTGATGCTCCGGCAGAGCGGGTACATCCGCTCCACCAGGGCGTGCATCTCGTGGCCGAGCTCGGTCATCGGCGCCGCCGCAGGGTGTCGTCGACGGTGCCGGCGTCGGACGCGGCGCGCAGCACGGCGAGCCGGGTGAAGCGCTGCTCGAAGCTCTCCCGGGTCAGTCCGTGTTCCCGGTAGGCGTCGGCGAGTTCGAGCGCGCCCCGCTTCACCGTCCACTCGCAGTCGAAGCCGGGCACCGCGGCGCGGAACCGGCTGAAGTCCACCCGGTAGGACCGCGGGTCGGCACCGTTCTCCCCGGTGATCACCACCTTCGCGCCGGACACCGCCTCGGCGACCTGGTCGGCGATCTCGGCGACCGTGACGTTGTTGAACTCGCTGCCGATGTTGAAGGCCCGGTCGTGCACCGCTTCCCGCGGCGCGCTCAGCGCGGCGGTGAAGGCCCGCGCGATGTCGGCGGCGTGCACCAGCGGCCGCCAGGGCGTGCCGTCGGAGAGGACGAGGACCTCGCCGGACAGCAGGGCGTGTCCCACCAGGTTGTTCAGCACGATGTCGGCGCGCAGCCGGGGCGAGAAGCCGAAGGCGGTGGCGTTGCGCATGTACACCGGGGTGAAGTCGCCGTCCGCCAGCTCGTGCAGGTCGTCCTCCACCCGCACCTTGGACTCCGCGTACGGCGTCACCGGCCGCAGCGGGGCGTCCTCGGCCACCAGGTCGTCGCCGCCGGCGGCGCCGTAGACCGAGCACGTCGACGCGTACAGGAAGCGCCGCACCCCGGCCTCGCGGGCCAGCCGGGCCAGCCGTACGGACGCGTGGTGGTTGATGTCGTAGGTGAGTTCGGGCGCCAGCGACCCCAGCGGGTCGTTGGACAGCGCGGCCAGGTGGATCACGGCGTCCACCCCGGCCACGTGCTCGGCCGTGACGTCGCGCAGATCCACCCGCGGTCCCGGCGGGTCGGCGGGCGCCGGGCCCAGCACGCAGTCGGCGAACAGGCCGGAGTCAAGGCCGACGACCTCGTGCCCGGCGGCCGTGAGGACGGGGGCCATGACGGTGCCCAGGTAGCCCTGGTGCCCGGTCAGCAGTACGCGCAAGGTTCATTCCCCCAGGTCGAGAGTGAGTTTGGTGACGGCGAACGCCTCGGCGTAGCGCGCGTTGCTTTCGATGCCGCGGATCCGGGCCAGCCCGAGGAAGGCCTCCCGGTCGTACCAGGGCCGGTGCCGCTGCGAGGGATAGTGCTCCTGGAGCAGCCGCACCTTCTGTTCGGCGATCTCCGGCGACAGCGGCTGGTACGCCGACGGGCGGCCGAGATCGCCGTCCCATTTGACGATCTCGTAGCCGAGCACCAGGTGGTCGCGGAACGCGGTGGTCATCAGCTTCGCCAGACCGCGGTGGTCCTGGTGCGCGTCGTCGGTGCGCGGGGCGAGCACGAGATCCGGCTCCGTGCCCGCGCGCAGCTCCTCGACCGCTCCCTTGGCCTCGTCCCAGTGCGCGGGCAGCCGGCCGTCCGGCAGCTTGTGCACGGTCAGCCGCAGGTCGGCGCCCGGGCAGAAGGCGGCGAGCGCGGCCCGTTCCTCCTGCTCCCGCTCACCGCCGCCGCCGGTGAGCACCAGCGCGTCGACGCGGATGCCCGGCCGTGCGTGGCACAGCGTCAGCAGGGTGCCGCCGGCACCGATGGCGATGTCGTCGCAGTGCGCTCCCACGGCGACGATCCGGTCCAGGCGCCCGGTCCCGAGCCGGATCACGCGGTGCCCGCCGTGACCCCGGCCCGGCTCGCGGGCACCCGCGCCGACGTCGTGCCGTGCTCCCACACGGCCCACGGGCGGTCGCCCCGGGTGTAGGCGTCGTCGAGCGCGGCCCGCTCCTTCACGGTGTCGGTCGGCTTCCAGAAGCCGCGGTGCTGGTGCGCCAGCAGCCGTCCCCGCTTGGCCAGCTGGGCGCAGCCGTCGGCGACCAGGTCCCCGTTCTCCGGGATGTGGTCGAAGACCTCCTGGCGGAGCACGAAATAACCACCGTTCTCCCACAGCGGCATGTCGCTCACCGCGGTGATGCCCCCCACCAGGCCGTCGTCGCCCAGGTCCACGCAGTGGAACGAGGACTGCGGCGGCACCACCATCATCGACGCGCCGGCGTCACGCCGGGCGAACTTGTCGATCATCTCCGGCAGCGGGGCGTCGGTGAGCACGTCGGCGTAGTTGGCGAGGAACATCTCGTCGCCGTCCAGGTGGTCGCGCACCCGGCGCAGCCGCTCCCCGATCGGTGACTCGATGCCGGTCTGCGCGAAGGTGATCGTCCAGTCGGCGATGTCGGTGGAGAGCAGCTCGGTCCGCCCGCCCCGCAGCACGAAGTCGTTGGACGTGGTCTCCTCGTAGTTGAGGAAGAAGTTCTTGATGTGGTGCGCCCCGTACCCGAGGCACAGGATGAACTCCGTGTGCCCGAAGTGCGCGTAGTAGCGCATGACGTGCCAGATCAGCGGCCGCGGGCCGACCATCGCCATCGGCTTGGGCACGTCGTCGGAGGTCCCGTTGCGCATACGCATCCCGTAACCGCCGCAGAACAGTACGACCTTCATGCCTTGACCTCGACAATGCTCAGTTCCGGAATGGGGAAGACGAGCCGGCCGCCCCAGTCGTGGACGAAGGACAGCTGCTCGACGAGCTCCTCCCGCAGGTTCCACGGGAGGACGAGCACGTAGTCCGGTTTGTCGGCGGCGATGCGCTCGGGCGGCAGGATCGGGATGCGGGTGCCCGGGGTGAACCGGCCGTGCTTGTAGGGGTTGCGGTCGACCGTGTACGCGAGCAGGTCGGGCCGGATGCCGCAGTGGTTGAGCAGGGTGTTGCCCTTGCCCGGGGCGCCGTAGCCGACGACCGTCTCGCCGCGCTCGGCCGCCTCGATGAGGAACCGCAGCAGGTCCCGGCGCACCTTGGCCACCCGGGCGGAGAACTCGGTGTACCCGGACAGGTCCTGGAGCCCGGCGGCCTTCTCCCGGTCAAGGACCTCGGCCACCGTCCCGCTCGGCTCGCCGGCGACCTCGGCCGGCCGGGCCCACAGCCGGATGGAGCCGCCGTGCGTGGGCAGCAACTCGACGTCCACCAGGGCGAGTCCACCGCTGGCCAGCGCGCGGATCGCGGACGCGACCGTGTAGTACTGGAAGTGCTCGTGGTAGATCGTGTCGTACTGGTTCTCCTCGATCAGGGTCAGCAGGTGCTGCACCTCGATGGAGACCCAGCCGTCGTCGGCGACCAGGGCGCGCAGCCCGCGGGTGAACCCCACCACGTCGGGGATGTGCGCGTACACGTTGTTGGCCACGACCAGGTCCGCGGGGCCGTGCTCGGCGCGGACGGCGGCACCGGTGTCCGGGTCCAGGAAGGCCGTGAGGGTGGGCACCCCGGCCTCCCGGGCCGCGGCGCCGACGTTCACCGAGGGCTCGACACCGAGGCAGCGGATCCCGCGGTCGACCACGTGCTTCAGCAGGTACCCGTCGTTGCTCGCGACCTCGACCACGAACGCGTCGGGGCCGAGCCCCACCCGCTGGGCGGCGTCGGTGACGAACGTGCGCGCGTGCTCCACCCAGGACGTCGAGTAGGAGGAGAAGTACGCGTACTCCGTGAACGTCTCCTCCGGCTCGATCAGCGGCGGTATCTGCGCGAGCCAGCAGTCGGTGCACACCCGCAGGTGCAGCGGGTACGCGGGCTCCGGCCGGTCGAGCTGGTCCGCGGCGAGAAAGCTCTCACACGGCGGGGTCGCCCCCAGGTCGACCACGCTCGCCGTCGCGTGCGAGCCGCAGAGTCGGCATCGTGTCATCTACTGTCCCCATCCCCCCTGTTCGCGCGGGTGTCCCCGCCGCGAGCATGTGCTGACCGTCCCGCGATCGCGGTGCGGTACCCCTCCAGCAGGCGCTCCAGCCCGACGGCCGGGCTGAAGTCCTGTTCGTAACGGCGCCGGGCCGCCCGGCCCATCTCCCGGTTGCCGGCCGGCTCCGCCGTGATCCGGCGCAGGCAGGACGCGAGCGAGGCGGCCTCGCCCGGCGTGTGCAGCAGTCCGGTCACCTGGTCCCCGACGAGTTCGACGAACGCGCCGTGCCCGGCGGCGACGGCCGGGACCCCCGCCGCCATCGCCTCCACGACCACCAGGCCGAACGCCTCCAGCCAGGTGGACGGAGCCACCACGGCGACCGACCGCGCGATGGCCTTCCGGCACTCCGCCTGGTCCAGCAGGCCGACGTACCGCACGTCGTCCCGGCCCGCCGCCCAGACGGCCACCTCCCGCTCCAGCGGACCCGTTCCGGCGACCACCAGCGGCACGCCCACCCCGCCGCCGGCGCCGATCTCGTCCCACGCGGCCATGAGCAGCCGTACGCCCTTGGCCTCCGCGAGCCGGCCGAGATAGAGCAGATGCTCGCCCTCGCCCTCCCGGCGGACGCCCGGTTCGGGCACGAAGTTGTGCTTCACCGCCAGCCGCCCGGCCGGCATGCCGGCCCCCACCAGGACGTCGCGCTGGGCCGCCGAGATGCAGAAGAACCGCTCCACGCCGGTCCACCAACGCCGCCGGTTGACCGACAGGCTGACCGCGAGCGGCACCGTCGCCAGCCGGGAGCCCCGGTAGCAGCCGTGCCGGACGGCGGGCAGCGGCGAGGACCCCACGCACTCGGTGCAGGGCAGGCCGTCCCGTTGCAGAGTGCCGGGCGGGCAGACCTGGGTGTAGTTGTGCAGCGTGGCGACGGCGGGCACGCCGGCGTCGGCGCAGGCGGCCAGCACCGCGGGCGACAGGAGCGGGAAGACGTTGTGGACGTGCACCACGTCCGGCCGCTCGGCGCGCAGCTTCGTGGCGAGCTCCGAGCGGACCGCCGGGTTCCACGGCACCAGCAGCGGTATCGCCGCCTTTCCCGGCAGCGACCGGGTAGCGATGTCGTCGCTGCGCCGCTCGAACAGCTCGACCTGGTGGCCGGCCTCGCGCAGCAGCGCCACCTCCTGGTCGACGACCTTGTTCTCCCCGCTCGGCTGCGCCGAGGCGTAGCGGTTGTGCACCACGAGGACGTGCATGCTCAGACCACCTCCGATCTCTGGGCCCATCGAGGAACGCGTCGTCGCGGGACGCGGGGCGTCGGGAGGGGAGTGGCCGGGGCGGGCGTCGCCAGCAGCGAGGCGGCCACGGCCAGGTGCAGCAGATACGGCGAGGCGTCGCCGAGTCCGGCCTCGGTGTACGAGGCGATCGCGCAGTAGCTGATCAGGAAGATCGCGCAGGCCCTCGACAGCGACGGCGGCCGCAGCAGCGCGACACCGCCCAGCACGATGATGATCGCGGCCACCAGGCCGACGCCGACCACTCCCTGCTCGTTGAAGACGGCCAGCCAACTGTTGTCGATGGGCAGCCCGTCGAACGACTTGTCGCCCAGACCGGCGCCGAACAGATACTCCGTGGTCGACCGGGGCTCCGCCAGCAACGCGTGCCAGACCTTGGCCCGGCCGGTGAGGCTGGAGAAGTTCTCCTGGCTCTGTCCCCGCAGGAACCACGTCTGCAGCGCGGAGGCGAACCCGACCGCGGCCACCGTGCCGATCGTCACCGCCCAGGTGAAGAACCGGCGGGCGGCGCCGCTGGTGAGGATGAGCGAGCCGATCGCCAGCGCCAGCCCGACGAGCAGGCCGAGCGTGGCCGTGCGGGTGTGGGTCAGGGCGAGCAGGACGAGGGAGGGCACGATGACCACGGCAGCGCTGGTCCGGTCGGTCCGGCGGCCCAGCAGGAGCAGCACGGTCAGCCCGATGATGACCGCGGCGTACTGTCCGATCTGGGGCGGGGTGAGCGGCCAGAGCGCGCCGACCAGCCGTCCGCCGTAGAGGTCGGGCAGGGCGGCGCCCGGCGACGCGACCAGACCGGCGGCCACCGTCGCGAGCACCGCCAGGTACATCCGGATGTGGTGCCGGACGAATGTCTGGCCGCCGTCCCACCAGCGGCTGACGAGCCACAGGGTGCCGACGAAGAGGGCCAGCCGGAAGCAGCGGAACAGGGCGCCGAACCCGGACTCCAGATGCATGCTGGAGATCACGCTCATCACCAGGAGCAGGGTGAGCAGGAACAGGTAGGCGCTGGTCCGGATGCGCAGCCGGAGATTGACCGCGAGGGCCAGCGCGAACGCGGTGACCAGCGCGCCCATGGTGACCATCTGGATGAGGGAGCGGGGGAGCGGGACGATGGTCTTCGCCCCGGCGGACCCGAGGGTGTTGAGGATCAGCAGTCCCCAGACGGTCCCGATGATCTTCGGAGTACGGTCCGTGCTCATCTCAGCCACCGTCCTGGGCGCGGAAGGTGCTGCCCGCGTCCTGTCGGTAGGGCGCGCCCTGCCACTGGCCGGAGTCGAGCACCCGGCTCGGGTCGTGGGCGACGAACCTCCACGGTCCGACGTAGGTGTTGTCGTGCCAGCGGTTGTGCTGCTTGCCGGTGATCGCCTCCGCCACCCGCTCGCCCTGGTACGGCGACCAGTCGGGGTAGGTGCCGTAGTTGGCCAGCACCGCCATGCGGTCGCACTTGACCGTGCAGCCGACGACGGACGTGTCCAGCACGAAGCGGTTGTTGTGGATGTCCACCCGCTGGGTCTTCCACCGGCAGTCGGCGTAGAGCGGTTCGGTGGCGATCGCCGGCCGGGCGCAGCGGTCGATGTCCTTCACCAGCAGCGTGCAGTCACCGGAGGAGGTGTTGGCCGGGCTGTTGCAGAACCGGTCGGCGTTCTCCCACAGGGTGATCCCGGACCAGTTGTTCTCCAGCGTGTTCCGGTAGATCTCGATCCTGTCCGTGCGGGCGTGGACCCGTGGTTCGCCGCCGGACTCGGAGATGTAGATGGTCGCGAACGGGAAGTTGTCCCCGCGGTCCGCGTACTTGCGGCCCTCGACCCAGTTGTTCCGCCGGATCGTGTTGTTGCGGACGACCGCGTTGTAGCTGGTCTCGTAGATCAGCGCGGCCCCGTCGTTGGCCTCGAGCACATTGTCCTCGATGAGGAAGTCGTTGTTGTTGGTGTCCGCCCACAACCCGGTTCCGCGGTTGTCGTGCACCCAGTTGCCGCGGATGTCGGCGCCGTCGACGGCCCAGAACTTGACGCCTCCCGTGCAGCCGCAGCCCGGCCGCTTCCGTTCCCAGTCGCCCGTGTTGTTGCCCACGATCTCGTTGCCCTGGAGCACCAGGCCCCTGATCCGGCCGTTGCCCTTGTACGCGTTCACGCCGTACTGGCCGTTGTCGCGCAGGCAGTTGGCGCGTATCTGCTGGCGTGCCCCGGCCATCAGCGCGGCGCCCGAGTTGCGCTGGATCGTCGCGTGCTCGATCACCCACCCGTCGGCCGAGTCGTGGTTGACCACGCCCTCGTCACGCGGGGCGACGAACCCCTGCACGGTCAGGTAGCGGATGGTGACGTCGGGGGCGGTGCCGGCGAACGCGTACTGATTGGTCTTCCGGCCGTCGAGCACCGCGCCCGGCGCGCCGAGGTAGACGTCCCCCTTCTTGGGGATGACCTGGGCGTAGCGGTCCCGCTCCAGCCTGTGCTTGCCCGGCTTGAGCCAGAACGTGGTGCCCGGGGGGCTCTTCTTGGTCTTCTCGGCCAGGTCGCCGGACTTCGAGGGGTCGACCGTCACCGCGCCCGCCGGCGCCTTCGCCGGCCCGGACGCGGGTTTGGCGCACATCCGGGCCACGGACGTGGAGGGCCCGGCCGTCGGCTTCAGCCGTGCGTCCTGCGAGCTGTCGCAACCGGTCGCCGCCGGCAGGGCCAGCGCCAACAGCGCAGCCGGCAGCGCCCAGTGCCGCCAGTTGATCCCCAAGCGTCCTTCCTCCCTAACCGTGGAACCTGAGTACGGTGGTGAACCCCTGCGTGCCCTCGGCGACGCCGGTGCCGACCAGCGTCGTGGCGGGTTCCTTGCGCCCGAAGCCGGCGGAGTACCAGCCCAGGGGCGGTTCGCTCTCGCCGCGATGCGCACGCCAGGTCAGCCGCGCGGGCAGGTCGAGCTCCGCGGAGCGCTCCTCGCCGTCAACGGACCAGGTGAGCCGCGCACGGTTCCCCTCCAGCTCCGCGGTGACCGCCGGGCCGAGGTGGAAGGCCAGGCGTACGTCCCGGTGCGGGCCGCGCACCTCGTCGAACACGGTCAGCTCCCGGCTCCCGGACGCCAGTTCCACCAGACGGCGGTGCACCGAGTCCTGGTAGCCGTCGTGCTCGGCGCACCAGCGGGACGTCCCCCCGGCCGGGGCGCCGGAGGCGTCCGCGACCAGGACGCGGCTGCGGGCGTGCCGGGTCCACAGGAACGGGCCGCCCGAGACGGACTGGTCACCGCCGTCGAGTTCCAGGGTGTTGTGGCCGAGGGTGGAGCGGAAGTACCGCCGCCACTCGGGCTGCCCGTGGTAGCAGAACGTGCCCGGGTCGGCGAGCACGTCGACCCCGTCGTGCCGGACCTCCACGGACAGCGCGTCGGCGTGGGCGTGCGCGGCGATGGACAGGAACCCGTGCGGACCCCCGTCGCAGCGGACCCAGATCTCCTCCGGCCCGCGCAGGACGGTCATGCCCGCGTCGGCGAAATGGGCGGGCCGTTCAGCGGGGCGGGACACGGCCGGTGCGGTGTCCTTCCTCGCGTACGGCTGGATGAACGCGGCCAGCAGCGGGGTGCGCACGTCGGTGCCGGTGACCGCCGGCCACCAGTCGAGCCGGCCGAACACGGCCTCCCCGGTGGCGAGCAGCGAGGCCCAGCGGTCGGTGCCCGCGCCGTCCACGATCAGACCGTGCCCGTCGTCCGCGTCGCCCTGGCGCGGCGGTCGCAGCCGGTTGTCCACGACGGCCGCGAGCGCGTCCGTCATGCGCAGCAGCACGAGCCGGACCGTCGTGGGGACCTGGACGCCCGCCGCGTCCGCCTCGGCCACCGCGGCCAGGCCGAGTTCGAGGACCAGGCCGTGGTACTCGGTGGCCAGCTCGCGGTTGAGGCCGGAGGGGAACGTGTTGCCGCGCAGTTCCCGTTCCAGGGACCGCAGGGCGTCGGAGCGCCAGCGCGCCGAGGAGGGGAACCAGCCGAACGCGCAGGCCGCGGCGAACTGCCCGGCGGTCTCGGCGATGACGTGGTTGTTCGCCGAGGACCCCCGGCTGGGGAAGGCGGCCAGCCAGCGCTGGTGGTGCCAGATCTGGTTCAGCGCCACCGGGTTGTCCTCGAAGAGGGCGGCCGCGCCCTGCCAGCCGTCGAGCAGCCGACGGACCCACACCCAGGACAGCAGCCGGATGCCCAGCTCGATGCCGCTGGTCCAGTGCACCCCGCGCAGCGGCGGGTTGGCCTCCCACCACGACCGCAGATGCCCCGCCACCCGCTCGGCGTACCGCTCGTCCCCGGTGACCGCGTAGGCGGCGGCGAGCACGGTGAGGTACTGGTGCCGGGAAGGCTCCCAGATCTGCTTGATGTCCCCGACCGCGTCCTCGTCGCGGTACGGCACGTCGAAGGCGTACACCTGCGGGGCCCGGCGTCCGGTCTTCGGGTCGTACGACCAGTCCGGGTCGGCCAGGTCGTCGCGTTCCACCCCGAAGAACTCGGCGCGCCCGTCCATCAGCCGGTCCGCTTCGGCGACCAGACGCTTCACGGCGTCCGGCGCCACCTCGGCGAGAGTCCCCGCGGGCAGCGTCGCGGTGAACCGGGCGCCGGTCACCTCCGGGCAGTCCGGCGGCGCCGCACGCCACCGCCGCCTGCGCACCGCGTCGCCCGCCCGGCCGCCGACCTCCCGCGGCCCCATCCGGGACAGACGGCGCAGGTACCAGCCCGCGCTCATGGTCATCGAGCCGCCGCCAACGTCACCGGCGCGCCGCCGGCCAGGCCGGTCCGCACGGCGAGGGTGGCCGCGGTGGTGGCGACCAGTGACTCCAGCGGCACCGGCATCGGACCGCCCGTCCGAACGGCCTTGACGAACGCGGCCAGTTCGGCCGACTGGCCCTTGTCCCGGGCCTTGGGCAGCCGTGAACTGACCCACCGCTTGCGGGCGTAGACCGAGGCGCGGACGAAGTCGTCGAGCCGCAGCACCTTGCCGTCCGCGACGAGGTCCAGCGTCTCCTTGGGGAAGCCGGGCGCGCCCGTGGTGACGTAACTGATGGTGGCGGTGGACTCGTCCGGGTAGCGCAGGACGATCTGGAGGTCCTCGTTGCCGGACGAGGCGACCGCGTACACGGAGACCGGATCGGCGTCGAGCAGCCAGCTCGCCGTGTCGATGAAGTGTCCGCCCTCGCCGGCGAACCGCGAGCCCTCGGCGCCCTGCTGGAGGTACCAGCTCCCCTGCGCCAGCCGGCCCGCGTTGACCAGATAGCGCAGGCTCGCCGGACCGGTCCGGGCGCCGAACTGGTTCCTGGCCTCCTGGAGCAGCGGCGAGAACCGGCGGTTGAAGCCCACCTGGAGCCGGTCGTTGCCGGACTCCTCCACCGCCGCGAGCACCCCGGCCAGTTCCTCCTCGGTGAGGGCCAGCGGCTTCTCCACGAACACGGTCTTGCCTGCGAGCAGGGCCTGCCGGGTGAGTTCGGCGTGCGAGCTGTGCCGGGTGACCACGAACACCGCGTCGATGGACTTGTCGCCGAGCACGGCGTCGAGATCGGTGGTCGCCTCGGCGAAGCCGAACTTCCGCTGCGCGTTGGCCGCCGACAGCGCCGTCGTGGTGACGACCGTCGACAGCTCGACGCCGTCGCGCCGCGCCAGATGCGGCAGCAGCATCGACGTGGCGTAGTTGCCCGCTCCGACGAACGCGAGGCGCACCGGCGTCTTCGCGGCCCGGACCGGCGCGGACCCCTCGCCGCCGCCCCGCTTCACCGCGGGCACGGCCAACACCGTTGCCTTCGCCGGGGTTTCCGTGGTGTCCGGCTCCGCCGTCTGCTCCGGGTACCGGAACAGCACGGCCACGGCCTTCAGTTCGCCTTCCTTCAGGCTCCGGTACGTCTCGACGGCGTCGTCGAAGTCGGCGATGTGGGAGATCAGGGGCTCCACGTCGACGCTGCCGCGGGCGGCGAGGTCGAGGAAGCACGCCAGGTTGCGCCGCTCGGTCCAGCGGACATAGCCGATCGGGTAGTCCCGCCCCTCCAGCTCGTACTCCGGGTCGTAGCGACCGGGTCCGTAGCTGCGGGAGAAGCGGACGTCGAGCTCCTTCTCGTAGTACGCGTTCCACGGCAGGTCGAGGCGGCACTTGCCGATGTCGACGACCCGCCCGCGGTCGCGGCAGAGCCGGGCGGCCAGCTCGACGGGCTGGTTGCTGCCGCCGCCGGCCGCCAGGTACACCTGGTCCACGCCGTGGCCGCCGGTGAGTTCGGCGACGGAGTTCTCCACGGCCGCGGAGGAGGGATCGCCGCAGGCCGCGGCGCCCAGGCGCTCGGCGAGCTCGCAGCGCGCCGGGTCCGGGTCGACCCCGACGACACGGACGCCCGAGGCGGTGAGGAGCTGCACCACCAACTGCCCGATCAGCCCGAGACCGATGACCAGCGCCACCTCGCCGAGCCGCGACTCGCCCTGGCGGACACCCTGCATCGCGATCGACCCGACGGTGCCGAAGGCCGCGTGCCGCGGCGCGAGTCCGTCCGGTACCGGGGCGTAGAGGTTCTTCGGTACCCAGTTCAACTCGGCGTGCAGCGCGTGCTCGTTGCCGGCGCAGGCCACCAGGTCGCCGACCTTCACGTCGTCGATCCCGGCGCCGACCTGCTCGACCACCCCGCACAGCGAGTAGCCGAGCGGCGTGTACGAGTCCAGCTTGCCCATCACCTTGCGGTACGTGGCGGGCACCCCGTTGGTGGCGACGCTCTGCATGACCTTGGCGACCTGGTCCGGCCGGGAGCGGGCCTTGCCCAGCATCGACATGCCGGCCTCGGAGACCTTCATGAGCTCGGTACCGGTGGAGATCAGCGAGTAGGCGCTCCGGACGAGCACCCCGTCCGGCTTGCATCCCGGCACCGGCACGTCGAGCAGCGCCAGCTCACCGCTCTTGTAGTTCTGTACGACCTGTTTCACCGAAATCCTCTTGTCTCTACTGTCTCTACGCGTTCACGGGAGAGTGCTGGCCGGCCCCGGAGGTCGCGCCGCGATACCAGTACTCGAGGGTCAGCACATGCCACAGATGCTTGGAGAAGTCCCGCTGCCCGGCGGCGTCCTCGGCGACCATGCGCGCCAGCGCGTCGCGGCGCAGGAGCCCCGACCGGACGAGCTCGCCGTCGTTCACCACCTCGCGCACCAGCGGCGCCAGATCCCGGCTCATCCAGGCCCGCAGCGGGGCGCTGAACAGGCCCTTGGGCCGGTACACGATCTCCCGGGGCAGGACCGAGGCGGCCGCCTCCTTGAGGACGGCCTTGCCCTGCCGTTTGACGATCTTGCGGTCACCGGGCACCGCGAACGCCGCCCTGACCACCTCGACGTCCACGTACGGCACCCGCACCTCGGTCGACGCGGCCATGCTCGACCGGTCCGTGTAGGCGAGGTTCAGACCCGGCAGGAACATCCGGGAGTCGCCCAGGCACATACGGTTGACGAAGTCGTCGAGGTCGTTGTCCTCGTAGACATCCGCGTGCTCGGTCAGCACCTCGTCGACCGTCCCGGCCAGGTCCGGATCGATCAGGGCCAGCAGCTCGGCCCGGTCGTACATGGTGTAGCTGCGCCGGAACGCGGTCTCCTCCGGCAGATCGGCGAAGGACAGGAACCGCTTCGCGAAGCGCACCGAGCGGTACCCCCGGCGGGCCGAGGCGACCGGCAGCCGGTCCACGGCCGCGGACACGCCGCGCCGCAGGAGCCGCGGGACACGCTGGTAGCGCAGCGCGATCACGTTGGCCAGGTGCTTGCGATAGCCGGCGAACAGCTCGTCGGCGCCCATCCCCGAGAGCATCACCTTGACCCCGGCCTCCCGGGCGGCCGAGCAGATGAGGAACGTGTTGATCGCGGCGGGGTCGCCGATCGGCTCGTCCAGATGGTGCGTCATCCGCGGCAGCAGGTCGAGCACGTTCGGGGCGATCTCGATCTCGTGCAGGTCGACGCCGAACCGCTCGGCCACCTGCCGGGCATAGCGCAGGTCGTCCGGCATCGCCTCGAACTTGGCGTCCTCGGCACGGAATCCGATCGTGTAGGCGGAGATCCCGGGCCGGTCTCGGGCCGCCAGCGCGGTCAGATAGCTGGAGTCGAGCCCCCCGGAGAGGAAGGTCGCCACGGGCACGTCGGAGAGCAGATGGCGCCGGGTCGACTCCTCGACGACGGCGGCGATGTCCGGCAGGTCGCCGCTGAGGGCACGCTCCCGGCCCTCGGACGCGACCTCCCGCAGGTTCCAGTACCGGCCGCGCTGCACCCCGCCGTCGGGCCGGAACCGGATCCAGTTCCCCGGCGGCAGCTTCTCCGCCTCGCGGAACGCGCACCGCGAGTCCGGCACCCAGTAGTACAGCAGCGACGCCACCAGCGCCGCGTGGTCCACCTCCAGCGACCCGCCGGTCACGGCGGCCAGCGCCTTGAGCTCGGAGGCGAACACGAGGCCCCCGCCGCGCCGGAGCAGGAACAACGGCTTGATGCCGAGCTGGTCGCGGGCGAGCGTCAGCTCACCGGTCCGCTCGTCGAAGACGCCGAACGCGAACATGCCGCGCAGCCGGGGCAGGCAGTCCGTGCCCCAGCGCCGCCAGGCCTCCAGCAGCACCTCGGTGTCGGAGGTGCCGCGGAAGCGCACCCCCGAGGCCTCCAGCTCGGCACGCAGCTCGGGCGCGTTGTACAGCTCGCCGTTGTACGTCAGGACGAGACCGTCCGAGACCATCGGCTGGGCGCCCGTCTCGGACAGGTCGATGATGGCCAGCCGGCGGTGCCCGAGGTGCACCTCGCCGTCACCTGCGGAGTGGCTGTAGTGGCCCGCCCCGTCCGGACCGCGGTGGGCGAGCGTCTCGGTGAGCCGGTCGGCCACCGCCTTCCCGTCGGGCCATCGGTAAGTCCCCGCGATGCCACACATGTCCTACCGTGCCTCCTGGTCGCTGTCCGGGACGCGGGCCGCCGATATCGGCTGCCGCTCCGCCCGCCGGGCCGGCCCGCTCTGCCGGGCCGCCCGCTCGTCCTGGCCGCGCAGCGCGGTGTCCAGCCCGTCCCACAGGGTGCCGTCGGTCCGGTCACGCGGATCGGGGTCGATCAGCACCACGCCGATCACCGCGATCCGCTGGTCCGCGAGCTGCCGTGCCACGGTGTGCAGCCACGCGGCGCTCCCGTGCCCGGCGCGTACGACCAGCACGGTCCGCGTGCCGAGGTACTGAAGGTCCGTCCACGCCGTGCCGGGCGCCACCGAGCCGACGCCGACCCGGCGGTCCTGGTGCGGCACGGTCGCGGCACCTGCGCCGCTGACCACCGCCGGGTCTCCCGGCTTGGCGCGGCGCTTGGCGAGCTGGGGGCCCGGCAGACCGTCGACGACGACCACCGGCCCGTCCGCCGCCAGCGCCCTGGCGAGGTCCAGGGCGATCTCGGTGGTGCCGCGCGCACAGCCCAGTTCGAGCAGCGACACCGGTTCCGCGGAGCCGCGCGCGGTGCGCGCCAGCGACGTGGTGAGCCGTTCGCGTGCCACCCGGACCCGTCGGCGCCGCCCCAGCCTGCCCTTCCGGCGGGGCAGTTCGGCGATGACCGAGGCGCCGAGGTTCGACGCGACCTCCCGGCGCAGCACGGGGCGGTCCGCCACGACCGAACCGACGGCGGCCACCGCGAGCCCGAGGACGAGGCCGAGGACGAGTCCGATCACGCCGTTGGTGGCGGCGGCCTTGGGCAGGGAGCCGCGCACCGCGCTCGGGGCGTCCACGATCTGCGTGCCGGCGATGAGCTGCGGCGTGCCTATGCGCGCCTCCGCGGCGCGCTGGCCGAAGTCGGTGATGCGCGAGGTGAGTTCGGCCCGGCGGGCGAAGAGGGACTCCAGGTCCGCCGACGCCGTCGGCCCGCTCTGCGCCGACGCGTCCCCGATCGCCTTGTTGACCTTGGTGAGTTCGCCCTGCAGGCGGTCACGCTGGTCGAGCAGGGCCTTGGCCTCGGCGTCCGCAGCCGCCCGGATCCGCTTCACATGGTCCGTGACGAACGCGTCGGCCAGCGCCTTGGCGCGGGCCTCCGCCTGCGCGTCGCTGTCACCGGTCACCGTGATCTGCAGCAGGTTGTTGGTCACCCCGATCCCCGAGTAGTCCCGCATGAAGTCCTCCGGCTTCTCCGAAGAGTGGAGGGACTTCAGGGCCTGGTCGGCGATCCGTGTGGTCTGGAGCAGCGCGACGTCGGTGCGGATCAGCGTCCCCGGGTCGTTCGGCTGGTCCTCCTGGTGCGCGACCAGAACTTTGGTCACCGCGGTCGGCGGCGCCGGCAGCAGGACCGCCACCGCCGCGCCCACGAGCAGCCCCAGCAGACCCGCGGCACACCAGAAGCGGCGCCGTCTGCGCACCGCCACCACCAGTGCCTGCAGGTCCAGCAGCGGAGCGGCGGCCGACGACTCCGTTGTCGTACTCGTCGTCACCCTGAACTTCCCTTCACGTCGTGGCCGACCGCGAGCAACGGCGTGGCCGCGTTCCGGGGACGGCCGGCGGACCGCGCCGGAAGGGCGCGGACCATGCCGGCGAGGACGACACCGACGACCTCGTGCTTGGCGTCCGCGCACGCCTCGGCGATGCCGGCGAGTTCGGCCGCGGTCCAGTTCCCCGGGCTGAGCACGACCAGGGCACCGGACTCGCTGCCGCGGTCCGGCACCAGGGGCTGGGACACCGAGACCCCCACCATCCGCAGTGCCGGATCGCCTTCAGCCTCGGCGACAAGCCGGCCGGCGGCGAGGCGGGCGGTCTCGTCACCCTCCGGGACGAGGACCAGCAGCCGCCGGGGGGCGGGCAGCCGGTCCCGCAGACGGGCGCACACACGCTGGTAGCGGATCTGCCTGCTGACCTCGTCACTTGAGGCCTGCGGGGCCGGGATGTCCCAGCGGACGTCGACGCCGAGCAGCCGGCGGATCCCGGAGCGCGAGCCACCGCTCTCCGACCGGTGCCCGGTCCGCTCGGCGGGAACGTCGACGGTGCCCAGCAGTTCCGCGTTCAGCGCCGCGGCGATCTCCGGCTGGGTGCGCAGCCGACGGCTCATGCGGGCCGCGGTGAGATGGCCGACGACTCCGAGCAGGAAGAACAGCAGCGCCCCGGCGACGACGAGCTGGAGCCGCGTCGGCGGTGCCTCGCCGGTGGGGCGGGGGGCCGAGCCCATGACGACCATGTTGGCCTTGCGGGCGGAGGGGTCGGCCTGGTCCAGCTTGTTGATGGCCTCCTGCAGCGTGGTGCGCAGCTTCTCCAGCTCGGTGCGGGCCTGCACGCCCTCCACGGTCTGCCCGGGATCGGCGGCGTCGGCCAGCTCGGTGATGCGCTTGCTGGTCTGGGTCACCGTCTGTTGCAGTGCCTCGCGCTGCGCCGCGGTGTCGGGGTCGGTGTTGTTGTCCGCGACCCGCGCTGCGAACGTGACGAACTGCCGGGCCACCTGGTCGGCGAGCCGCTGCGCGCGTTCCGGGGTCTCGGCCGTCCCCGAGATCTTGATGATGTTCCCGTCGGCGGTCTTCGCGCCGACCTGGTCCCGCAGTTCGTTCTTGCCGACGTCGGTCCAGTGGAGCTGGTCGGCGGCCGCGTCCACCACCACCGAACTGGTCGCGATCTCCTGCTGGGTCAGCAGTTCGCGTTCCTCCCAGGCGCCGGGCAGCAGGACCGATGCCGACGTCGTGTAGCGGGGCGGGAAGAGCAGGGACGTGCCGTACCCGGCGAGCGCGCCCACCAGGGCGAGGACGGTGAGGAGCCGCCAGCGCCGACGGATGATCCGCCCGATCGTGACCAGGCGTATCGTGTCATCGTTCAACGGTGCGGCCTCCGCCCTGTGCCCGGTCCGGATCGCCCGCCGACGCCGGGGCGTGGTCGCGGCAGGCGGCGGCGTAGGCGGCGAGCAGGGACGCCTGGGAGTTGCGCCAGGAGAGCGGGCCGCTGATCCGCTCCTGGCCGATCTTGCCCATCAGAGCGCGCTTCTCCGGATCGTCCAGCAGCAGCGCGATGAGCCTCGCGAACTCGGCCTCGTCGTTGGCGGGCGCGTAGAGGGCGGCGTCACCGGCGGAGACGCGCGCCTCCCGGAGGTCGAAGGAGACGAGCGGCCGGCCCATCACCATGTACTCCAGCACCTTGTTCATGGTCGAGACGTCGTTGAGCGGATTGTGCGGGTCGGGGGAGAGGCACACGTCCGCGGTGGACAGGTAGCGCACCAGGTCCGCGTCCGGGATGCGTCCGGTGAACTGCACCTGCTCCGAGAGCCCGAGCTGCCGGGACAGGTCCACCATCGCCTCGAAGGTGTCGCCGCCCCCGACGAACACCGCGTGCCAGTCGGTCCGTCCGACCTCGTCGCGCAGTTTCGCGAGGGCCCGCAAGGCGTAGTCGACGCCGTCCTGCGGGCCCATGACCCCGAGGTAGCACAGCAGATGGGGCTTGCCGCGCTTCAGCTCCGGCTCGGGCGGTACGGGGTGGAACCGGTCGATGTCGGGCGCGCTGCGCACCACGAAGACGTCCTCGGGCCGCCGGCCGCCGCGGCTCACCGCGACGTCCCGGTAGCTCTCGTTCGTGGCGAGCACGACGTCCGCGGCCCGGTAGGTCATCCGTTCCAGCGCGCACACACCGCGGTAGAGCAGGTCCTTGCCGCGGCCGAACCGGGAGAGGTACAGCTCCGGTACGAGGTCGTGCTGGTCGAAGACGAACCGCGCTCCGCGCCGCTTCAGCCACCGTGCGGGCAGGAACAGCAGGTCGGGCGGATTGCAGGCGTGGACCACGTCGACCGGGCCGATCTTCCGGGCCAGTCTGATCGTGTGCCACAGCGCCGATCCGTACTCCCGCAGATAGCCGGCCGGTCCGCCGGTGGCGGCGCGCAACGGGTAGCGGTGGATCCGCACCCCGTCGATCTCCGCCTCCGGCTCCGTGTCCCGCTTGCTGCCCTGTGGACAGATGACGTGCACCGTCCATCCGGCGTCGCGCAGCGTCGTGCACTCCTGCCACACCCGTCGGTCGAACGGCACCGACAGGTTTTCCACCAGGATCAGCGCGCGCCGGTCAGTCCGGTCGCCGCTGGTCGAGTCACCAAGCAAGGCCCATGTATCCCGGTTCGGTCCGGCGCGCGTCGGCGTCGGGAAGGTGGATGAGATCGACGATCATCGGTCCGTCGCCGTGGGGCAGCGCCGACAGCACGGCCGGGTCCCTGGTTCCCACCAGGCACACCTCCGCGTGCTCCAGCACCTCGTCGACGGAGTCCGCGAGCAGCTGCGCGAGGTGCGGCAGCCGGGTCTCGATGTATTCGCGGTTCGCGCCGAGCAGCCGGGAGAGGCTCACGTTGGCGTCGTGGATCCGCAGGTCGTACCCCTTGCCGAACAGCCTCTCCGCCAGCTCGACGAGAGGACTCTCCCGGAGGTCGTCGGTGCCGGGTTTGAAGGACAGCCCGAACAGGCCGACCCGGCGCTTGCCGGTGCGCTCGACCATCTCCACTGCGCGCTGCAGATGGTCGGAGTTGGAGGGCAGCACGTGGGAGAGGATCGGCACCGAGACGTCCGCCCGCTGCGCCGCGTGGACCAGGCTGCGCAGGTCCTTGGGCAGACACGAGCCGCCGAAGGCGAAACCGGGCCGCAGGTAGGCGGGGCTGATGTTCAGCTTGCGGTCGGCCAGGAACACGTCGATCACCTGGTGCGAGTCCACCCCGAGCGCCTGGCACACCGCGCCCAGCTCGTTCGCGAAACCGATCTTGAGGCCATGGAACGCGTTGTCCGCGTACTTGATCGCCTCCGCCACCGGGATCGGCACCCGGAACACCTCGCCCGGCAGGCCCTCGTACAGAGCCGCCACCACATCGCCGCTCGCCGCGTCGAGTTCGCCGATGACGGTCTTCGGCGGGTCGAAGAAGTCCCGCACGCTCGTGCCCTCGCGCAGGAACTCCGGGTTGACCGCGACCCCGACGTCCACGCCGGCCGTTCCGCCGACGTACTTCTCCAGGATCGGCAGCAGCAGGTTCAGACAGGTGCCCGGGAGCATGGTGCTGCGGAACACGACGGTGTGCCGGCCGCCCCGCTCGGCCAGCGTGGCGCCGATCTCCTCGGTGACCCGCTCCAAGTACGTGGTGCACAGGCTGCCGTTGGGCTCCGAGGGCGTGCCCACGCAGATCAGCGACACCTCGCTGTTCGCGATCGCCTCACGGACGTCGGTGGTGGCGCGTAAGGCCCCGCTCCCCACGACGTCGGCGACGAGCTCGCCGATCCCCTCCTCGACCACCGGAGCCTTGCCGTCGTTGACCAGGTCGACCTTCACCTGGTTGACGTCCACGCCGATGACCTCGTGGCCCTGGCCTGCCAGGCACGCGGCCGACACACAGCCCACGTAACCGAGCCCGAAAACGCTGACCTTCATGACCCGTTCCTCCCCCAGGGCAGACCCTTGCGGCCTGCCGTACACGTGCCTGCCGGACGACACCCTCCGCGCATCAATAGGCCCCCTGCCCGTAGAGCACCGCACGCAGCGTCTTCCACAAGATCACCGTGTCCAGGGCGAGCGACCAGTCCTCCACGTACCGCAGGTCCAGCCGCACCGCCTCCTCCCACGACAGGTCGCTGCGTCCGCTGATCTGCCACAGGCCGGTGAGTCCCGGCTTGACCAGCAGCCGCCGCCGGATGTCCGGGCCGTACGCGGCGGACTCCTCCGGTAACGGAGGCCGCGGACCGACGAGTGACATCGATCCGGTCAGTACGTTGAAGAGCTGCGGGAGTTCGTCCAGCGAGTACCGGCGCAGCACCGCTCCGACCCGGGTCACCCGCGGGTCCCGGCGGACCTTGAACAACAGGCCGGCACCCTCGTCGAGGCCGGCCAGTTCGGCACGTGCCCCATGGGCCCCGGAGACCATGGTGCGGAACTTGAGAATGGTGAACTCCCGGCCGTTCTTGCCGACCCGGCGCTGGCTGTAGAGCGCCCCGCCCCGGCTGTCGAGCAGCACGAGCAGCCCCACCAGCACCATCAGCGGCGCGAACAGCAGCAGCAGGACGGCCGCGCCCAGCCGGTCGACGACCACCTTGACCGCGCGGCGGCCCCCGGTGAAGGTCGGCATGCTGACCCGCAGCAGCGGTATCCCGAGCACCGCGTCGACGTGCAGCCGCGGACCGGCCACCTCCATCAGCACGGGGGCCACGACCATCTCGGCGTCGCTGCCCTCCAGATTCCAGGCCAGCCGCTGGAGCCGGTCCGGTGACCAGTGCGGGTCCGGGGTGACCGCGACGACCCGGTAGCCGTCGCGGTGCACGTGGCCCGCGACGTCCGTCAGCCGCCCGACGACCGGCACTCCGTCCAGCTCGTCACCGTCGAGCCCGTGACCGTCCGTCGTGCAGACCGCTTCCACCCGCCAGCCGAGGTGCGGGAACTTGCGGGTCCGGGTGACCAGGTCGCGCAGGGTCGCCGGGCTCCCGGCGGCGAGCACCGGTCGCAGGCATCGACCTTCCTTGCGCTGTTTGTGCAGCCACAGGCGCAGCAGATAGCGCACGGTCATGGTGACGAGCGCGATCGCGGGGATCGCGACGAAGATCCAGAGTTTGATGTTGCGCGAGGTGAGCGCGATCCCGCCGAGCGCCAGGACGACGGTCGCCGCGAACAGCGAGCGCCCGAGCCGGCGGAACTCCTCGGCGCCCTGGCCGAGCACGGCCGGCGCCCACGCCCGGCTCACCGCTAACGCCCCCAGCACCAGCAGTTCGGTGCCGAACGCGAGTATGCCCCACTTCTCGTGCCAGTTGGCCGCGTCCCGGGCCCCGAAGAAGTTGCCGATCGCCGCCACCACGAACGCGGTGGCGACCATGTCGCTGGTGATCACGGTACGTCGGTACCGCTGCTCCCAGTCGGTCGCAGGCTGATCGATCGCCTCGTTCGTCAGACGCTCGCGCGCAGACGGAAACGGGCGTACTAGTCCCCCTTGCCGCACAGAACCCCCCAGGTTCCAGTGGTTCGACGTGTTCGCCTAACACTGTTCCTCGCTCCGGGAGGCACCCCCGCCTCCCGCACCGCGCCGCGCTGTTCCTCCCCCCGGGAGGCCCCCGCCTCCCGCGCCGCGCCGTTCCTCCCCCCGGAAGGCACTGCCTCCCGTCCGACGAACTTCCGCTGGTTCAGGACTGTTTGAACAACTCGCCCCGAAGGCAGCGGACTTGCGCTCCTGCCGGACTTTCGAGATGCCCTGGAACCCGTCGATACCCCGGGTGCTCCCCGCACCCGATCCCCTTCAGGGCTCCAAGAACCCGACCACCCCCAGGTCTGGCGGCGAGGAGGCCAATGCTGGCATTCCTGGCGCCGGACCTATAGATCATTATTGGTCGCCTCGTGTCCGAACAGCTGAAGCACGGTCAATCTAGACCATCAGGGCCGTTCTGAAGAGGGGGATGTGTGGAATTTGTGCCCAAGATTTGGGGCCGGATCCGCCGACGGATGTCCGCCTACGGGCGCTTTGGCGTCATCGCGCGCTCTGGGCGGCTCGTCCGGCACCCGGCCGCGGCGCGTTCGGGACGCCTGCCGGCAGGTCTCAACAGGCCTTCTGTGGGGCGTAGTTCAGTGAATCAGGACCCTGCGGGGCCGTCGCTCCCGCCGTGGTTGCTCAGAGCCAGTCGCGCCGCTTGAAGATGACGTACAGGCTCGTGCAGACGACCGCCATCAGGACGATCGCGAAGGGGTAGCCGAACACCCAGTGCAGCTCCGGCATGTGACTGAAATTCATGCCGTAGATCGTCCCGACCAGAGTCGGAGCGAACAGGATGGCCGCCCAGCTGGAGATCTTCTTGATCTCCTCATTCTGCTCGAAGCCCGCCTCCGCCAACGCCCGCATCTCGGCGTTCTGTTGCTGGGTGACGAGGGTCGCGTTGACGGTGAGGATGTCGGTGAGGGCCTGGCGGAATCCGTCGACCCGCTCGCTGGTGTGCGTGACGTGGTCGGCGACGTCGCGGAGGTAGCGCTGGAGCTCCTCGTCCGTGCGGTACTTGGCGAAGCCGGCCATCAGGCTGTGCAGCATGCCCACGAGCGGGCGGGTGGCACGCTGGAACTCGACCATCTCGCGGGAGAGTTCGTAGATGCGGCGGGACACCGCGGGGTCGCCGCGGAAGACCTCGGTCTCGATCTCGTCGATGTCGTTCTGGACGCCGAAGACCACCGGGACGTAACCGTCGACGACGGAGTCGAGGATCGCGTAGAGGACGGCCTCCGGGCCGAGCCTGAGCAGTTCCGGGCTGCTCTCCATGCGCCTGCGCACCGCCGAGAGGTCCGGTGCCGCGCCGTGCCGGACCGTGATCACGAAGTCCGGCCCCACGAACACGTGCAGCTCGCCGAAGTCGACCTCCTCGGCCGCGTCCAGATAGCGGGCGGCGCTCAGGACGACGAAGAGCGTCTCCCCGTACCGTTCCAGCTTGGGACGCTGGTGCGCCTCCATCGCGTCCTCGACGGCGAGCGGATGCAGGTCGAACTCGGCCGCCAGTGAATGGAGTTCGGCCGCCGTGGGACGGGCCAGGCCGATCCACGCCATGCCGTCCGGCTGCTCGCGCAGTTCACGGAAGGTCTCGGCCAGCGACCCGGGCGTCGACACCCGTACCCCGTCGCGGTACAGCGCGGACTGGACGACGCTGGCGACCTCGGCGGGTTCGGGCGAGGGAGGAACGTCGTGCGGTGCCGCGGGCCGCGGGGGCGGTGCGGAGGGCGGCGTCAGGGCACGCCGCCAGAGAGACTTCCGTGCGGCCTTCGCGGCCTTAGGGCCCGCGGGGCCCGTCGCCTCCGCGGAGCCGTCCGTTTCCCCCGCGCCCCGCCGGTTCTCCGAGGCTGAGCGGGCGCGTCGCTCGGACATCGCGGCTGCCTCCAGGCTCGAACGTACGACTGCGCGATCTCCGAGCAGGATATACGGGGCAAACGCTCCGCGTGCCGCCCACCGGACGGGACCGGACGAGCCGGCCCGGGCAGGAGGTGCCGGACGGACCGGGTGGGAGGTGCCGGAGGGGCCAGGGCGAGACCGGACGAGAGGTGCCCGACGGGAGCGGACGAGAAGTGGCGGGCGGACCGGGTGGGTGGTGACGGGCGGGGACGGGAGGAGACGTGCCGGGCGACCGGGTGGGAGCCGCCGGGCGGGACGGGGGAGAGGCGCGGGCGGACCGGGCGGGGGCTGATCGGGAGTTGCGGACAGAAGGTGTCCGCGGGCGGCGTTAGCGTGCCGGTATGACGAAGACGACCGCGACGGCCCCCGTGCTCGGCGCCCGCGCCCTCAACCGCGCGACCCTCGACCGTCAGCTCCTGCTGCGCCGCTCCCCGATGTCCGCGACGGCCGCCGTCGAGCACCTCGTCGGCCTTCAGGCGCAGAACGTGAAGCCCCCGTACTACGCCCTCGCGGCCCGCCTGGACGGCTTCCGGCCCGAGCACCTGTCGGCGGCCATGGACACACGCGAGGTCGTCCGGATCGTCACCATGCGCTCCACCATCCACACGCACACCGCCGATGACGCCCTCACCCTGCGCCCGCTGGTGCAGGCCGCCCGCGACCGGGAGCTGGGCCAGTTCCGCAAGGGGCTCACCGGTGTCGACCTGGACCGGCTCGCCGCGATCAGCCGTGAACTGGTGGAGGCCGAACCGCGCACCATGAAGCAGATCCGGGAGGCGCTGCTCGCACAGTGGCCGGACGCCGACCCGTTCGCCCTCTCCATCGCGGCCCGCTGCACCCTGCCCCTCGTCCAGGTCACCCCGCGCGGTCTGTGGGGCCGCAGCGGCCAGGTCGCCCTCACCACCGCCGAGCACTGGCTGGGCCGTCCCGCCGAACCCGCCCCCGCGCCCGACGCGACCGTGCTGCGCTATCTCGCCGCCTTCGGCCCCGCTTCGGTCAAGGACATGCAGACCTGGGCCGGGCTGACCCGGCTCCGCGAGGTCTTCGAGCGGCTCCGGCCCGGTCTGACGGTGTTCCGGGACGAGAGCGGAGCGGAGCTCTTCGACCTGCCCGACGCGCCCCGGCCCGGCCCGGACACCCCCGCGCCGCCCCGCTTCCTGCCCGAGTTCGACAATCTGCTGCTGTCCCACGCCGACCGCTCCCGCGTCGTCCCCGCGGACCTCAAGGGGCGTACCTGGCAGGGCAATCAGGCGTACCGCACCCTGCTCGTCGACGGTTTCGTGTCCGGCCTGTGGAAGCTGGAGGAGGGCGCGCTGGTCGTCGAACCCTTCGGCCGGCTCACCAGGGCTCAGCGGGACGAGGTCACCGCGGAGGGGGAGCGGATGCTCACCGTGATGCACGGCGCCGAGGAGTACGACCTCCGGTTCGGCACGGTCGCGCGGCCTTGAGATGCCGGCGGACGGGGCGCGTCGCGGGGAAGCCGTCCGCCGGCAGGTACGAGGGAAGTGCTTTTGGATGAGGGGCGTTGCGGGCCGCTCGTGGAGGCTCGCAACGCCCCTCGGCTTTTACCTGAGGGGTACTCAGGAGATCATCGTTTCCTACGGGTCGACCTGCTCGGCCACCAGGCTGGAGAACGTCGTCAGGCGGGTGTAGACCCCCGGGTAGCCGGGCTCCGCGCAGCCCTCGCCCCAGGACGTGATGCCGGCCAGCACCCCGCCGATGAGCAGCGGGCCGCCACTGTCGCCCTGGCAGGTGTCGACGCCGCCGGCGGCGTAGCCGGCGCAGACCATGTCCGAGGCCACGTAGGTCGAGCCGTACGAGGCCGCGCAGCTGGAGTCCGACACGGTCGGAACGGTCGCCGTGCGGAGCTGGTTGGAGGAGGTGCCGTTCTCCGAGGTGGTGCCCCAGCCGACGATGCGGGCGGTGGTGCCGGCCGCGTACAGGCCGGTGTCCGAACCGGAGACGTACGGTGCCGGGGTGTACGGCATCGACGTGGACAGGGTCAGTACGGCCACGTCGTCGCCCTCGGTGGCGTCCGTGTAGTCGGGGTTGATCCAGATGTCGCTGACCTGGCTGACGGTGCCGTCCGTGCCGTTGAGGAACGTCCTCCCACCCACCACGCGGATGCTGTTGGTGGTCTCGCCCGCCATGCAGTGGGCGGCGGTCACGACCTTGTCGGCGGCGACGAGGGTGCCGCCGCAGAACTGGTTCTGCCTGGCGTCGGTGATCTGCATCATGAACGGGTACGCGGTCGTCGTGGTCGTCGTGCCGCCGACGATGGGCTGGGGAACGGCTGCGGCGGACGGGGCGCCGAGCAGCGTGGTCGCGGCGGCTGCGGCGGTCGCCGCACAGAGGGCTGCGCTGTTCTTGAGGCGGATGAGCCCGAACATCGGTCTCCTTGAAAGTTGCCGGTGGGGGGACGCGCGGGTGTGTGTGGGGGAGTCACGACGCCTCTGGGTGGGGTGTCGTAGGGCCCGAGCGAGCGGCACGCCCACACGCTAGGGGGTGTGACCGCTCTCTCCCAATGGGGGAACCCCCTAGTCGAGACGGGGGAGGGAAAACCCTTGCACGGCGCGGGCCGTGTTTGACGCGCGCGCCGTCCGGTTGGTCCCGGCCCGGGGGCCTCGCCGGTCCGGCGCACGTTCACCCGAAGGAGTCACCCAGCAGCCATACCGCCCCGGCCCGGAGCTCTACCGGTGTCGGCCGCAGCGTCACCGTTCCGGCCCGCAGTCTCACCGGTCCGGCCGCTCCCCGCACGGTCCGCGTCACCGCTTCGGCCCGCACCGCCCGAGGGCCGTGGGCCGAAGGGAGCGTCAGTCGGGCCTGCGTTCCGCCGCCAGCCGCACGATGTCGACCCGCGACCGTATCCCCAGCTTCCGGTACACCCGGGTGAGCGTGGCCTCCACGGTCTTGACGCTGATGAACAGGCGCCCGGCGATCTCGCGGTTGGTGGCGCCCTCCATGACCAGGGCGGCGACCTGACGCTCGGTGGCCGCGAGGGTGTCGAGGGCGGCGGGGGCGAGGGGCGGCGCGGCCGGGGGATGCGCGGCCGCCGTCTCGACCTGCCGGAGCCAGGGCAGCGCACGGCACCGGCGGAACAGTCGGGCCGCCTCGTCGAAGGAGGTGGGTCCCGGCCCGGGCGTTCCCCCTGACCGAGTGGATCCGGGGGCGTGGGGGAAGGTCCGCAGACCGGCGAGGGCGTAGGCGGCGCGAGCCTCCTCCAGGCCGTAGCCCAGCTTGCCGAGACGGTCCTGCGCGGAGGCCAACTGGCGCTCAGCGGGCCCCTGTTCGCCGCGTGCGGCCCGTACCAGCGCCTCGGCGCGGTCGAGCACGGCGAGCACGCTCTCGCGTTCCAGCCGCAGCGCGCGAGCGCGGGTCACGTCGATGACGTCCTGCGCCTCCGCCGTCTCGCCGATCCTGACCAGGGCCTCGGCGAGGTCCCCGTGCCAGCGGCCCCGGGCGGGGTCGATGACGCCGAGACTCTCCTCCAGTTCACGGACCCGGCGCAGGGAGTGGACCGCGGCCGACGCGTCCCCGGCGACGAGCTGGGCGTGCCCGAGCGCGCCCAGCGCGCGCGAGAGGTAGACCAGGTCGCCGTCCTCCTCGGCGCGGTCCACGGCCTCGTGGGCGAGCGCGAGCGCCCGGTCCACGTCACCGCCGGCCGCCTCGGCGAGCGAGGTGAACATGGCCGTGGCGGCCTCGCCGATGCCGGTGTCGCGGGCCAGCCTGAGGCTCTCCCTGGCCAGGTCGAGAGCGCGGCCGCAGTGACCGGAGCGCAGTTCGGTCTCGGCGAGGCCGCGCAGGAAGTGCAGTTCGCTCTCGACCATGCCGCGCCGCTGCACCTCGCGCAGCAGCGCGGTGATGGCCGTACGGGCCTCGGCGAGCCGGTCGCCCATGATGAGCCAGCGGAAGCGGGCGGCTCCGGCCCCGTTGTGGTCGCAGGCGACCCGCGGGTCCTGCGGCTCGCGCATCGCCCGCTGGATGGTCGAGGGCGCCTCCGGGTGCCCCATCAGGGTCTCCATCTGCGCCTGGAAGCCGAGCGCGAGGAGTTCGGTGCGCCGGTCCCCGGCGCGCGCCGCGAGCCGGGCGGCCCGGGCGGCCTCCTCGCGGGCCTTGGCCATCTCGCCGTCCATCAGCAGGGCCCGCCAGGCGAGCTGGTAGCGGACGAGGGCGACGAGGCCGGGGTCGTCGCCCGCGTCGGCCAGCGCCTGGGGGAAGACGGCGTCGATCTCGGCCATGGCCTGTCCGGCGGAGTCGACGACGACCATCCAGGCCCGGACCCGTTCGGCGGGGGCGGTGGCTCGTGACAGCACCTGGCGGGCGATGTCCCGGGCGAGGTCCGTCTCCCCGGCGGTCAGCGCGTCCTCGGCCGCCTGGAGGCGCCGTTCGTCCGCGCTCGGCCGGGCGCCGGCCGGGGTGTGCCGGGCGGCGAGCAGTCCGAGCCCGACGGAGACGGAGGGGGCGCCGCGGTCACGGGCGACGGCCGCGGCCTCGCCGAGCCGGGCGGCGACCGCGGGGTCCGTGCCGGTGGTGGCCAGCGCGAGGTGCCGGGCCCGCTCGATGGGATCGGAGGCCGCGCGGGACAGGGCGGAGTGCGCGGCGCGCCGCTCCTGCGCGTCGGCCTCCGCGTACAGGGCGGCGGAGACCAGGGGGTGTGCGAACCGGATGCCCGGTGTCTCCCGCTCGGTGGCGAGAAGCCCGAGGGCGGCGGCCGAGGCCGTCTCCGCCTCCGCGTTCTCCCGGCCCGCGGCATGCAGCAGGGCCAGCGTCGGACGGGCTCCCGCGCTCGCCACCAGCAGGGTGCGGCGGGCCTCGGCGGACAGCATGTCCAGGCGGCTGAGGACGAGCGCGCGCAGGGACGTCGGTACGGGGAGCGGCTCGCCGGGACTGGGCCGGGTCGGGGACTCGGCGAGGGCGCGGCCCAGCTCCAGCGCGAAGAGCGGATTGCCGCCGCTGGTGCGGTGGATGTCGCGCACGGTGGAGCGGGGCAGACCGGTGTAGCCGCGCTGTCCGAGGAGTTCGGCCACCTGGGCGCGGGCCAGCGGGGCGACCCGCAGTGCCAGGGTCTCCGGGACAGACGCGCGTAGATAGCGGTCGTGGTCCTGTGCCTGCGGCTCGGTCTCCGTACGGACGGCGAAGAGCATGCGGACCGGTGTGCCGCCGAGCCTGCGGGCGGCGAAGCCGAGGAGTTCGGCGCTGGCCGGGTCGAGCCACTGAAGGTCGTCGGCGACGATCAGCACCGGCCCCCGCGCGGCCAGGGCGCGGAACGCCGACAGCACCGCGAGCCGCAGGGCCAGACCGTCCCGCTGGAGGGTGGACTCACCGCGGCCGGTGAGCGCCGACTCCAGGGCGGTGCGCTGCGGGGCGGGCAGCCGGTCGGCTATCTCGTCGACGACCAGACCGAGGAGGTCGGCCAGCGCGAGGAAGGGGAGATGGGATTCGGACTCGGTGGCCGAGCAACGCAAGACGGTCCGCGCCGATTCGGCGCATTCGGCGGCCAGCGCCCGCAGGACGGTCGACTTTCCAATTCCCGCCGGCCCGTGGACCAGCACACTGCCACCGCCGGAGAGCTGCTCGCGCGCCGCCGCGAAGAGTTCGTCCCGGCCGATGACCAGGTCGGGGCGCGGTCTCGCAGGTTCCCTGAAGTCCCCTCGCACGGTCACCGCTCCCCTCGTGTGTCGTGTCCTGGCCAATATTAGGCAAGGTCTCTTTGAATTTCGGACAGTCCGGGTGGTGAGGGAAATAACAGATGGTTCGCCTACGTCATTTCACGGTCCGGACGATTGAATGAGGGGTCCCGAAGCGGGCGGCGCGCTAAGGCAGCACCCCGGCCCTGCGCGCCGCGACGACCGCCTCCAGACGGGTGTGCGCGCCGAGCCTGCGCATCGCCGAACGCAGGTACCCCTTCACCGTCTCCGGACGCAGCCCCAGCCGCTCGGCGGCGGCCGCGTTGGTCGCCCCCGCCGCGACACAGGCGAGGACGTCCACCTCGCGCGGAGTCAGCCCGGCATCGCACGGCACCCCCGCGGGGGCCGCCGCGTCGGCCAGCCGGCCGCACACGGAGAGCAGTTCGGCCCGCAGCCGCGGGTCGGCGATCCGCGGCGCCAGCGCCCGCAGTGTCCCGTGCGCCTCGCGCACCTCCTCCCAGGCCGCGTCTCCCGTCGCTCCCGTCTCCGGGCCGGGCTCGCGGACGACATGCAGCAGATCGCGTGCCGCGTCCCGGACGACCAGTGCCTGCTCCACGTCCCGGGCCGCGGCGACAGCCGCCTCCAGCGTCCGGTCACCCAGCGGCTGGGCCGTCCGCAGGGCGCCGTACAGCACACCGCGCACCCGGCGCCGTACGACCACGGGAACCGCGAGGACGGAACACAGCCCCTCCGTCGCCACCGCCCTGTCGTACTCGTGGCTGATCTGCCGGGAGGCCGGATAGTCGCTCACCGCGCAGGGCCGGGCGAGGGCCACCGCCTTGCCGCCCAGGCCGTTGCCCGAGGTGACCGCGAGCGCGCTCAGCGCGGGCGTCGCCGTGCCGCTCAGCTCGCTGATGCGCACCAGCCGGCCGCCGGAGTCGACCAGGCCGCCGAAGGCGACCGGCAGCCCCGTGGCCCGGCGCAGCCGCACCAGCGCGGCACGCACTTCCACCGACTCGGCCGTGTCTGCTGCCACCTGCTCTCCCCTTCGTCGCGGCGCACCCCCGTTCGGGGGTGGTGAGACCTGCATCACGGAATACACGATGGTAGGCGGCGGTCCGGCAACGAGGAGGACACATGACGGCGACAACGGGCAGGGCGGACGAGTTCCGCGCCGCGCGGGACTTCCTGCTGGAGCACCGCGCGGACTACGCCACGGCCTACCGGGGCTTCCGCTGGCCCCGCCCGGAGCACTTCAACTGGGCCCTCGACTGGTTCGACGTCTTCGCGCGGGACAACGACCGCACCGCCCTGCACATCGTGGAGGAGGACGGCGAGCGTGTCGAGGTCTCCTTCGCCTCGATGTCCGAGCGCTCCGACCGGGTCGCCAACTGGCTGCGCGCCCAGGGCGTGCGGGCCGAGGACCGCATCCTCGTCATGCTCGGCAACCAGGTGGAGCTCTGGGAGACGGCCCTCGCCGCGATGAAACTGCGCGCCGTCGTCATCCCGGCCACCCCGCTGCTCGGCGCCCTGGACCTGGTGGACCGGGTCGAACGCGGCCGGGTGCGCCATGTCGTCGCGCGGGCCGAGGACACCGCGAAGTTCGACGCGGTCCCGGGCGACTACACCCGTATCGCGGTCGGCGGCACCCGCCCCGGCTGGCAGGCGTACGAGGACGCGGCCGGGGCCGACGCCGCCTTCGAGCCCGACGGCCCCACCCACGCGGACGACCCCCTGATGCTCTACTTCACCTCGGGCACCACCGCCCGGCCCAAGCTGGTGGAGCACACCCACGTCTCGTACCCGGTCGGCCACCTGGCCACCATGTACTGGATCGGGCTCAAGCCCGGGGACGTCCATCTGAACATCTCCTCACCCGGCTGGGCAAAGCACGCCTGGTCGAATCTCTTCGCGCCGTGGAACGCGGAGGCGACCGTCTTCCTCTACAACTACACACGCTTCGACGCGGGCCGGCTGATGGCCGAGATGGACCGGGCCGGCGTCACCACGTTCTGCGCCCCGCCCACCGTGTGGCGCATGCTCATCCAGGCCGATCTGAGCCTGCTACGGACCCCGCCGCGCGAGGTCGTCGCCGCCGGCGAGCCGCTGAACCCCGAGGTCATCGAGCAGGTCAGGCGCGCCTGGGGCGTCACCATCCGGGACGGCTTCGGGCAGACGGAGACAGCCGTCCAGGTCTCCAACAGCCCCGGCCAGCAACTCAAGACCGGCTCCATGGGCCGCCCCAGCCCCGGCTTCCGCGTCGAGCTGCTCGATCCGGTCTCCGGCGCGCCCGGCGCCTCGGAGGGCGAGATCTCCCTCGACCTGTCCGAGCACCCCGTGGGCCTGATGACCGGCTACCACGGCGACCCCGACCGTACGGCGGAGGCGATGGCGGGCGGCTACTACCGCACCGGGGACATCGGCTCGCGCGACGCCGACGGCTACATCACCTACGTCGGCCGAAGCGACGACGTCTTCAAATCCTCCGACTACAAGATCTCGCCCTTCGAGCTGGAGAGCGCGCTCCTGGAGCACGAGGCCGTCGCCGAGGCCGCCGTGGTCCCGGCCCCCGACGAACTGCGCCTGGCCGTCCCGAAGGCGTACGTCGTCCTCGCCGCCGGGTACGAGCCGGGCCCCGACACCGCCAAGGTGCTCTTCGAGCACGCGCGCACGGTCCTCGCCCCCTACAAGCGCATCCGCCGGCTGGAGTTCGGCGAACTTCCCAAGACCGTCTCCGGCAAGATCCGCCGGATCGAGCTGCGCGAGGCCACGTCCGCCGGCTCGGAGGCCGAGTACCGCGAGGAGGACTTCCGGTGAGTGAACTGTCGTACGCGCACGGGACGAGCGGCACGACGCTGCTCGGCGACACCATCGGGGCCAACCTCGACCGGGCCGTCGCGGCCTGGCCGGACCGTGAGGCGCTGGTCGACGTGCCCTCGGGCCGGCGCTGGACGTACGCCCGATTCGGAGCGGACGTCGACCGGTTGGCGTACGCGCTGCTCGCCAGTGGCATCGCCAAGGGCGACCGGGTGGGCATCTGGGCCGTCAACTGCCCGGAGTGGGTGCTCGTCCAGTACGCCACCGCCCGTATCGGCGCGATCATGGTGAACATCAATCCGGCGTACCGCACCCACGAGGTGGAGTACGTCCTCAACCAGGCCGGGATCTCGCTGCTCTTCGCCTCGCTCAGCCACAAGGGCAGCGACTACCGGGCGATGGTCGAGGAAGTGCGCGGCAGGTGCCCGCAGTTGAGGGAGTCCGTCTACTTCGGGGACCCGGGCTGGGACGCCCTGCTCAGACGCGGAACCCCTGACCTGTACGAGGAGTTCCACGTCCGCGGGAGCGAGCTGTCCTGCGACGACCCCATCAACATCCAGTACACCTCGGGCACGACGGGCTTCCCCAAGGGAGCCACGCTCTCCCACCACAACATCCTCAACAACGGTTATTTCGTTGGTGAGTTGATCGCCTACTCCGAGCAGGACCGGGTCTGTGTCCCCGTGCCCTTCTATCACTGCTTCGGCATGGTGATGGGAAACCTGGCCGCCACGTCGCACGGCGCCTGCATGGTCATCCCCGCGCCGTCGTTCGACCCCGCGGCGACCCTGAACGCCGTGCAGCAGGAGCGGTGCACCTCGCTCTACGGCGTACCCACCATGTTCATCGCGGAGTTGAACCTCCCCGACTTCGCGACGTACGACCTGTCCACCCTGCGCACCGGCATCATGGCGGGCTCGCCCTGCCCGGTCGAGGTGATGAAACGGGTGGTCGCCGAGATGCACATGGAGGAGGTCTCCATCTGCTACGGCATGACGGAGACCTCGCCCGTCTCGCTCCAGACCCGCCGGGACGACGACCTGGAACACCGCACGGGCACGGTCGGCCGGGTCCTGCCGCACCTGGAGGTGAAGGTCGTCGACCCCGTGGACGGGGTGACGCGGCCGCGCGGCAAGGCCGGGGAGCTGTGCACCCGCGGCTACAGCGTGATGCTCGGCTACTGGAACGAGCCCGAGAAGACCGCCGAGGCCGTCGACGCGGGGCGCTGGATGCACACGGGCGACCTCGCCGTGATGCGCGAGGACGGGTACGTCGAGATCGTCGGCCGCATCAAGGACATGATCATCCGGGGCGGCGAGAACATCTACCCGCGCGAGATCGAGGAGTTCCTGTACGCCCATCCGAAGATCGCCGACGTCCAGGTGGTCGGCGTTCCCCATGAGCGCTACGGCGAGGAGGTGCTCGCCTGCGTCATCCCGCGCGATCCGGCCGAGCCCCTCACCCTGGACGAGCTGCGCGCCTTCTGCGAGGGCCGGCTGGCGCACTACAAGATCCCCAGCCGGCTGCGCGTCCTGGAGGCCTTCCCGATGACGGTCTCGGGGAAGGTGCGGAAGATCGAACTGCGGGAGACGTACGCCGAGTAGGCGCCCGGGACGCTCGCGCCTCCCCGGCCCGTGCCGGGGCCCGGCGGTCAGTCCGTGACGGCGATGAGCGCGTCGGCCGGACTGTTCACCGGCTGGGGTGTGCCCGTGAGGTCCAGGACGAACAGGGGGACGCCGAGGGTGTCGGCGCGGGCGCGGGCGTCCTCGGCGTACCCCGCCAGGGAGAAGAAGACGCAGTCCGCCGACTCCGTCATGGCGGTCAGCCACAGACACTCCACGTCACGCAGCGAGGCCGGCCGCACGGTGGGGTCCACCTGGGCGAGGATGCCGCGCGCCGCGAGCCCGATTCCGGACGGCGGCCGCTGGTCGGCGCGCCGGATGTCGCGGTAGCCGAGCCAGCCCAGATACAGCGCGGCGGCGGTGACGGCGTCGCGCGCGGTACGAATGGTGACGGGCCGGAACGCCGGCCGACCCGCCCGCGCCCCCTCGTCGGCCCCCCGCCCGCCGTCCGTTCCTGCGCCCTGGTCCCCGCCCCGGGCAGTGTCCCGTGACGCGTCGGCCTCGGCGTGGTCCCCGTTCCGGCCGCCGCCCCGGGGCGGGCCGGCCCCGGCGTCCCGGCCGGGCTTCCGGGGCCGGAGGGTGGCCCGGGGCGCACCGGTCCCCGCTTTCCCCTCCCGCTCCCCGGAGGCGACGGGATCCTCGCCCTCGCCCCGGGGTTCCGGCCGGGACGGGGTGAGGTCCGCGCCGTGGGGTTCCGGCCGGGACGGGGTGCGGTCCGTGGGGTTCGGCGGGCGGGCGGGCCGCGCCGCGCCGGCCGCCCGCAGCGGGATCCGCAGCGTCGTTCCGCAGGTGCAGCCCAGTTCGGGGTGCGGCCACTGGCTCTCGCGGCCGCAGGCGTCGCACCGGACCGTGGTCCATTCGTCGTCCCACGCGCGGTGGGTGATGGGAGCCGGCTCCGCGCGGCGGTCGAGCGGCGCCGTCACAGGCGATCCGCACACGCAGGGGTAGGACGGGGCCGCGTACAGGTGCTCGCGGCGGCAGGCCGGACACCGCACCGGCACGCTCTCGGCCATGGACCGCTCCAGAAGCTCACATCGGGTTTCGGCGCGTCCATCGTCCTCCTGCCGGACGACGTCCGGCAGCGAAACGCCGTGACGCGTGTCGGCCCGGCCGGAGGCGGCGCCCACCGTTGACACTCCCTGCCCCGCCGCCTACATTGCTTCCAGATAGTAGAAGTTAGTTTCCGTAATGCGGAATATGGAATGGCGAATACGGATCAACGGGCTCTCCGCGGGCGCGACGGGAGCACGCATCCGACAGGCGAAGCAGGAGTTCTCCATGGCTCGTATGACCGCTGCCCGCGCGGCAGTCGAGATCCTCAAGCGCGAAGGCGTGACCGACGCGTTCGGAGTTCCGGGCGCGGCGATCAACCCCTTCTACGCGGCGCTCAAGGCGTCCGGCGGGATCAGTCACACCCTTGCCCGTCATGTCGAGGGCGCCTCGCACATGGCCGAGGGCTACACCCGGACGCATCCGGGCAACATCGGTGTCTGCGTCGGCACTTCGGGCCCCGCCGGAACCGACATGGTCACCGGTCTCTACTCCGCGAGCGGGGACTCGGTCCCGATCCTGTGCATCACCGGCCAGGCGCCGACCGCGGTGATCCACAAGGAGGACTTCCAGGCCGTCGACATCGCCTCGATCGCGGGGCCCGTCACGAAGATGGCGGTCACCGTGCTGGAGGCCGCGCAGGTTCCCGGCGTCTTCCAGCAGGCCTTCCACCTGATGCGCTCCGGGCGCCCCGGGCCCGTCCTGATCGACCTGCCCATCGACGTCCAGCTCGCCGAGATCGAGTTCGACCCCGAGACGTACGAGCCGCTCCGGGCGTACAAGCCCGCCGCGACCCGCGCCCAGATCGAGAAGGCGATCGGGCTGCTGAACGCCTCCGAGCGCCCCCTGATCGTGGCCGGCGGCGGGGTCATCAACGCAGACGCCGCCGAACTGCTCGTCGAATTCGCCGAGTTGACGGGAATCCCGGTCGTCCCGACGCTCATGGGCTGGGGCGTGCTGCCCGACGACCACGAACTCAACGCGGGCATGGTGGGCCTCCAGACCTCGCACCGCTACGGCAACGCGACGTTCCTGGAGTCCGACTTCGTCCTCGGCGTCGGCAACCGCTGGGCCAACCGCCACACCGGCGACCTGAAGGTCTACACGGCCGGGCGGAAGTTCGTGCACGTCGACATCGAGCCCACCCAGCTCGGACGGATCTTCGCCCCGGACTTCGGCATCGCCTCCGACGCCAGGGCCGCCCTGGAACTCTTCGTCGAGGTGGCGCGGGAGTCGAAGGAGGCGGGCACGCTGCCCGACCGCTCCGCGTGGGCCGCCGCCGCGCAGGAGAAGCGGGCCACGCTCCAGCGCCGGACGCACTTCGACGACATCCCGATCAAGCCGCAGCGCGTCTACGAGGAGATGAACAAGGCCTTCGGCCCGGAGACGCGGTATGTCTCCACCATCGGTCTCTCACAGATCGCCGGTGCCCAGATGCTGCACGTCTACCGGCCGCGCCACTGGATCAACTGCGGTCAGGCGGGCCCGCTCGGCTGGACGATCCCGGCGGCGCTCGGCGTCGCCAAGGCCGACCCCGGCGCGCAGGTCGTCGCCCTCTCCGGCGACTACGACTTCCAGTTCATGATCGAGGAACTGGCCGTCGGAGCCCAGCACCGGATCCCGTACGTCCATGTCCTGGTGAACAACGCCTACTTGGGCCTGATCCGGCAGGCGCAGCTCGGTCTGGACATCGACTTCCAGGTCAATCTGGAGTTTGAGAACATCAACTCGCCCGAGCTCGGCGTCTACGGCGTCGACCACGTCAAGGTCGTCGAGGGCCTCGGCTGCAAGGCGATCCGGGTCACCGACCCGGGCGAACTCGGCGCCGCCTTCGAGCGGGCCAAGAAGCTCGCCGCCGAGTTCCAGGTCCCCGTCGTCGTCGAGGCGATCCTGGAGCGCGTCACCAACATCGCCATGAGCAGGACGAACGACATCGGGAACGTGGTCGAGTTCGAGGAGATCGCGACCGAGCCCGGCCACGCGCCCACGGCGATCAGAACACTGAAGGCCTGACGCGGAGTTCGCTCCCGGTCCGTGCGGCCCGTCCCAAGTGGCTGGCCGCACGGGCGCGTTGTTCCCAGGAGCGGGCGGGTCCGGCATGCTCGCCCCATGCGGATGACCGTCCCCACCCACCTCGGCGACATCGCCGTACGCTGCCTCGACCCCCTCCCCGGCGCCCGGCCGGCGGGAGCCCCGGCCCCGTCCGGCGCCCCCGCGCTGCTGCTCCTGCACGCCAACCCCGGGGACGGCCGCGACTTCGACGCCGTGCTGCCCGCCCTCGCCGACCGGTACCGCACGTTCGTCGTGGACTGGCCCGGCTACGGCGGCTCGACCGCCCCGGAACCCGGGCGGGTCACACCCGAAGGCCTGGTGGAGGTCGCGGAGCGGGTCATCGACGCGCTCCGCGAGGAGCGGGGTGTGCGGGAGGTCGCCGTGCTCGGCAACAGCGTCGGCGGCTACGTCGCCTGCCGTCTGGCCGAGGGCCCCCGTGCCGCGTCGGTCACCGCGCTGATCCTGGTCGACCCGGCGGGCTTCACCCGGCACAGCGCGCTCACCCGCTGGTTCTGCCGCGAGGTGATGGGCCGTCCCGCCCGTGCCCGCCGGCTCGTCGTCCCGCTGGCCCGCGCCTATCTGGGCCGGATGGGCACCCCGAGCGCGCGGGAGACGTACGCCCGTGTGCGCCGGCTGCCGCACGACGAGCGGCGACTGGCGGTGCACTGCGCGCTCTGGCGCGGCCTCGCCGGCCCGGACTTCGGCCTCGCGGACCCCGCCGCCCTCGACCTGCCGATCCTGCTCCTGTGGGGGAGCCGCGACCCCGTCGTCCCCGCGTTCCTCGACGGCCGCCGCGCCCAACGCGCGCTTCCCGCGCGGACGTTGAGTGTCGTGCTGCCCACGGGCCACGAGCCGTACAACGAGCGCCCGGGTCTCTTCCTGCGGCATGTCCTGCCGTTCCTGGAGAATCCGCGGGCGGTCACCGCGCGCCGCCTCAAGCCCGCCGGCCGCACCCGCGGCCGCTGAGCCGGAACAGACGCGGGGCGAGCACGGTGATCGTGGCGCCCGCACGGGGCCGGTCACGCAGCAGCGCGACGGTCCGAGGCCTTGGCCCGACCGCCGCGCTTCCGCTCATGGTGCTACCCCCGTGCCCCCGTTCGGGACCCGCCGCCCCCGTGCCGGCGGGCCCCGTGTGCCGAGGATGTGCCTTATCCGGCCGCAGGTGAAGCCCCTGGGGCAGTGTTCAGAGGTTGATTTGAGGGTTCCGTAGGCGTCCTACGCCCGCTTGCGTACGGACGGAGTCCGTTCGGCGCCCGTTTCGGCTCGTGGATCAAGGGTCGCGACGCGCGGTCCGGGGCGTACGGGGTACGGCGTACGGTCCTCAGACCTCCGTGTGCTCGGAGAGTCCTGGCCAGTCGTCGGGGCCGCCGCCCTGCCACTCGATGATGTCGCTCTCCTCGACCTCGACCGCGTCGAGGTCGACGTCCGCCTGGCGCAGGATCTCGACCACGTCGTCGAGGTGATACGCGATGCCGAGCACCCGGTCGCCCTCGGTGACCCGCCGCGACCCGTCCAGTGCCGGTGTGTGCACCACGATCCTGGGGAATTCCATGCCGTCAGCCTCCATGGTCCAAGGCTGCTGGCCGCGGCCGCGATCCGCACCCGGAGGCGGCGCCCCGAGCCGGGTCGCCGACGGGCCGCGGGGCTGGTGCCGTCCGACGGCGCGAGGCTGGGCGCGACAGTACGTTCGCGCCGCCGGACGGGGTCTGTGGGGCCGGGCCGAAGCCATGCCGTGGCCGGAGAGGAGAGGGGCGGCCGAATCGGGGTGCGTGGGCCCGAATCGGGGTGCGTGGGCCCCAAGCCGAGGCTCATGGGCCCGAGACCGAGGTGCGTGGGCCCGAGGCCGAGGTGTGGCTGGGACCGCGGCGGCGGCGATGGACCGGGGTCACCCTTCCCTCAGGTCGAGAAGGGGAACCGGATCCTTCACCACCGCACTGGCTCGCGCGCCGCCGCGGTCCTCACCCCGCCCGCACCGTGTCCCAAGCGGCCACCCCTCATCCGGGCCGTTCGTGACGCGGTCCGGGAGCTCATCTCTCCGAACGCGGATCCGGGTCGCGGCGGCGCCTGGGCGCGACAGGACAGATGTCGGCGCCGCCGCGGCCCGGACGTTCGAGGTGTCCGCTCAGACGCGGGTGCCGGAGAGGCGTTCGACCGCGCGCAGCAGCGCGGAGTGGTCCAGGCCCCCGTCGCCCTGTGCGCGCAGGGCGGCGACGAGCTGGGCGACCACGGCTCCCACGGGCAGCGCGGCGCCCACGGCGCGGGCGGCGTCCGTGACGATGCCCATGTCCTTGTGGTGCAGGTCGACGCGGAAGCCGGGCTTGAAGTCGCGGTTCAGGAAGTTGTCCTTCTTGCGGGCCAGCACGGTGGAACCGGCGAGGCCGCCGCCGAGGACGTCGAGCGCCGCCCTCAGGTCCACGCCGGAACGCTCCAGGAAGACCACGGCCTCGGCGCACGCCTGGATGTTCACGGCGACGATCAGCTGGTTGGCCGCCTTCACGGTCTGGCCCGAGCCGTGCGGACCGCACAGCACGATGGTCCTGCCCAGCGCCTCGAAGAGGGGCTCCGCCTCGTCGAAGGCGGCCTGCTCACCGCCCACCATGATCGACAGCACGGCCTCGACCGCCCCGGCCTCGCCGCCGGACACCGGGGCGTCCAGGACTCGGATCCCCTTCTCGGCACCGGCCCTCGCGAGGTCCACCGAGGTCTGCGGGGTGATCGAGGACATGTCGATCAGCAGCGTGCCGGGCCGCACGTTCTCCAGGATGCCGTCGGGGCCGTACGCGATGGCCTCGACCTGCGGGGAGGCGGGCACCATCGTGATCACCACGTCGGCGTCCCGCACGGCCTCCGCGATCGAGCCGGCGGCGGTGCCGCCCGCGGCGGCCAGGCGCTCCAGCTTGTCCCGCTCCAGCGTGTAGCCGGTGACGCCGTACCCGGCCTTGATCAGGTTCTCCGCCATGGGCGAGCCCATGATGCCGAGCCCGATCCATGCCACCTTGGGGAGGTTGTCGCTCATGAGGGTGCCTCTCTGGAAGATCCGCTGCGTCATCGGGGTGCCGCTCAGCGGGCGGCCCGGGCCGCGGGGGGCAGCCAGTCGAAGGCCCGCGCGCTCGGCCGGTCGCCCGGCTTGTACTCCAGGCCGACCCAGCCGGCGTATCCGGCCCCGGTGAGCTGGTCGAGGAGCTCTTCGAGGGGGAGCGCGCCGGTGCCCGGTGCGCCCCGGCCGGGGCTGTCGGCGATCTGCACATGGCCGGTCCGGTCGGCGTAGGCGGCGATCACCCGCGGCAGGTCCTCGCCGTTCATGGCGAGGTGGTAGAGGTCCATGAGGAACCTGGTGTTGCCGAGGCCGGTCGCCGCGTTGACCTTGTCCACGACGGCGATGCCCGCCGCGGCGCTCACCAGCGGATAGTCCGGCGACTCCCGTTCGTTGAGGGTCTCGACGAGGAGAATCGCGCCGATCCGGTCGGCGGCCCGGGCCGCGAGGACCAGGTTCTCCAGCGCGAGCGCGTCCTGCTCGTCGGGGTCCACGCCGTCGACGCGGTTGCCGTACAGGGCGTTGAGCGCCGTGCAGCCCAGCGACCCGGCGAAGTCGGCGGCCACGTCGATGTTGGCCCGGAACCTCGCGGACTCCTCCCCGGGGAGGGAGAGGGCGCCCCGGTCCGGGCCGGGCAGCCGTCCGGCGTAGAAGTTCAGCCCTGTCAGCCGGACACCGGCGGCCTCGATCGCCGTCCTCAGGGCGTCGAGCTCGGACCGCTCGGGGGTGGGGGAGCCGACCCAGGGCCACCACAGCTCGACCGCGGTGAAGCCCGCCGCAGCGGCGGCGGCGGGGCGCTCCAGGAGCGGGAGTTCCGTGAAGAGGATCGACAGATTGACGTTGAAGCGCTGGTCCGCGAAACCCATGGGGTCGGCGCTCCCTTCCGTGTCGGCGGCCGTGCTGTCGGACCGGCCGGAGGTCGAGGGTTCTTCCGCGGCGATTCCCCATCGCGAGAAATTCCGTATCGCGGAAACTTGTTTCTGCTCAATGGAAGATTGCCGCCGGGTCGCGGGGGTTGTCAAGGGGGTCCGGCGGAAAGCCGTGGCCGTGACCCGCTCCCGCCGCAGGGGGCTTGCCGGGGTGTCCGCGGCGCGCAGTAGGTTGAGCCCGTGCGATTGAGAGTGGAGTTCACGACCGAGCCCTTCGACCTCGACGAGGCGCCCCGGCACGCCCTGGTCGCCCGTGAGGTCATCGAGGCGGCCGACCTGGACGCCGTGGACGTCGGCCCGTTCGGCAACACCGCGGAGGGCGGGGCGGACGCCGTGCTCACCGCCGTCGAGGCGCTGCTGCGCCAGGTCCTGGACGCGGGCGCCACCCGGGTCTCGCTCCAGGTCAACGTCGTCGCGGCGACGGGGGAGGGCGATAAGTGACCGGAATCGCGGACGATCCCTTCGTCGCGGCGGTCAAACCGCTGGTCGACGCCATGGGCGGCGAGATGCTGGCGCCCGAGCTGGCCGGCGTCGACGACGTCGTGCTGTCCTGGGAGGGCGCGGACGTCGTCGCCGTGCGCCTGCCCCAGCTCGCCGACTCGCTCGACCACATCCTGGCCGCCCTGGAGCGCAAGCGGGGCAAGCCGCTCGCCGAGCTCGACCGCAAGGCCAAGCAGGAGATCGTGCGCATACTGGAAGCCCGTGGGGCCTTCTCCGTGCGGCACGGCGTGGAGACCGTGGCGAGCGCTCTCGGCGTGAGCCGGTTCACCGTTTACAACTACCTGAATCGCGAAAAGGGCGCCTGACCGGCGCGAACACGCCTCGGGGCGGCCAGGTGTCACCGGCCGCCACCTCGCCGCCGTCCGGACGACCGGACGGCGGCTTTCGTCACCTCCCGTAACGCGAAGTTTTCAACAAAGTGTTGACGTCGGTTCGCCGGGGGCGTTAGCTGTCCGCAGCCCGTCCAGCACACGGCCACGGAGGCTTCCCATGGAGTCGAGTACGGCATCCGGCGGCCTCGCCCGCTTCAACACCCTTGAGGAGTCCGCGGCCTTCGCCGTCCTCCACGAGGTGTGCGCCTCGCGGGCGTGGGCCGAACGGCTGCTCTCCGCCCGTCCCTACAGCAGCGCCGAGGACCTGTACGCCGAGAGTGACGCGGCCACCGCGGGCCTCGCCGTCGCCGACCTGACGGCGGCGATGGCGGGGCACCCGCCCATCGGGCGGCCGAAGCCCGGCGACCCGGCCTCCTCCCGTGAGCAGCGCGGGATGGCCGGCGCCTCCGCGGAGCTCAAGGAGGAGATGCTCGAACTGAACCTGGCCTACCAGGAGAAGTTCGGCCACGTCTTCCTCATCTGCGCCACCGGCCGGAGCGGGGAGCAGATGCGCGACGCGCTCAAGGGGCGGATCGGCAACCCGGCCGAGCGGGAGAGCGAGATCGTCCGCGTCGAACTGGGAAAGATCAACCGCATCCGGCTCGGCCGTCTCGTCAGGGACCCCGTACAGGAGGAAGAGGCATGAGCACCGACACCACGGCCTCCGTGTCCACCCACATCCTGGACACCAGCGTGGGCCGCCCCGCGCGCGGCGTCGCGGTCCGGCTCGCCGCCCGCGCGGGGCGCGAAGGGGACTGGCGGGCGCTCGGCGGTTCCGCGACCGACGCGGACGGCCGGTGCAAGGACCTTCCGGCACTGCCGGAGGGTACGACCCATGTACGGCTCGACTTCGAGGTCGAGCGGTACTTCGAGCAGGATCCGGCGACAACGACACAGCGAGCCGATGCGCAGCAGGACGCCCCCGCGAATCGGGACAGCGAGACGTTCTTCCCCGAGGTGACGATCACCTTCGCCGTCAGGCCGGGCGAGCACTACCACGTACCGCTGCTGCTCAACCCGTTCGGCTACTCCGTTTACCGAGGGAGCTAGCAGACATGACCGAACCTTCCCGCCAGGGCCGCCCGGTGCTCCTGGGGCAGAACCAGTACGGCAAGGCCGAGAACCGCGTCGTGAGGATCACCCGCGACGGCGCCACGCACCACATCAAGGACCTGAACGTGTCCGTCGCGCTGAGCGGCGACATGGACGAGGTCCACCTCTCCGGCTCCAACGCGAACGTCCTGCCGACGGACACCACCAAGAACACGGTGTACGCCTTCGCCAAGGAGCACGGCATCGAGTCCGCCGAGCGGTTCGGGATCCATCTCGCCCGGCACTTCGTGACCAGCCAGGAACCGATCCAGCGGGCGCGCGTCCGTATCGAGGAGTACGCCTGGGAGCGCATCGGGGCCCCGGACGCCGCGTCCCGGGCCGCCGGCGCGGACGAGGCCCGGCACTCCTTCGTCCGCAAGGGCCAGGAGACTCGCGTCACCCAGATCACCTACGACGGTGAGGCGTGGGAGGTCGTCTCGGGCCTGAAGGACCTCGTCGTGATGAACTCGACGAACTCCGAGTTCTGGGGCTACGTCAAGGACAGGTACACGACGCTCCAGGAGGCGCGCGACCGCATCCTGGCCACCCAGGTCTCCAGCCGCTGGCGCTTCGGCTGGAGCGGCGACGAGCAGCGGATGCCCGACTGGGACAAGTCCTACGACGAGGTCAGGAAGCACATGCTCCAGGCCTTCGCGGACACCTACTCCCTCTCGCTCCAGCAGACCCTCTATGAGATGGGCGCGCGGATCATCGACCACCGCGACGAGATCGACGAGGTCCGCTTCTCGCTGCCGAACAAGCACCACTTCCTGGTCGACCTGACGCCGTTCGGCCTCGAGAACGACAACGAGGTCTACCTCGCGGCCGACCGTCCGTACGGGCTCATCGAGGCCACCGTCCTGCGCGACGGCCGCGACCCGCGCATCCCGGTGGACCTCACCAACCTGTAGGACCGCACCCGGCGGTCCACCCGGACCGCCCCCGCGGTACTGCCGCTGTACCCCCGACGCGGGCGCCGGCGTCACATCCCAGGGGAGAGCGGGGGCATCTGCGCAACCACAGCACCACGGACCCGGTCGTCACCCCGCTCGGCCCCCGGGTCCGTCCGCCGACGGGAAGAACGAGGAACCGCAGTGGCAGTCCAGCGCATCGTCATCGAGAACTGCGCCATCGCGACCGTGGACGCGGCCGACACCGAGTACGCCTCGGGGCACATCGTCGTCGCCGACAACATGATCGAGTCGGTGGGCTCCGGAAAGGCCCCCGGCGATCTGGAGAACGTCGTCCGCCGCATCGACGCGACGGGCCATCTGGCCACGCCCGGTCTGGTGAACACCCATCACCACTTCTACCAGTGGATCACCCGCGGCCTCGCCACGGACCACAACCTCTTCGACTGGCTCGTCGCGCTCTACCCGACCTGGGCCCGCATCGACGAACCCATGGTCCACGCGGCCGCCCAGGGCTCCCTCGCCATGATGGCCCGCGGCGGCGTCACCACCGCCATGGACCACCACTACGTCTTCCCCAAGGGCTCCGGCGACCTGTCCGGCGCCGTCATCCGGGCCGCCCGCGAGACCGGCGTCCGCTTCACCCTCGCCCGTGGCTCCATGGACCGCAGCGAGAAGGACGGCGGACTGCCGCCGGACTTCGCCGTCGAGACCCTCGAAGGGGCGCTCGCCGCCACCGAGGCGACCGTCGACGAGCACCACGACGCCTCCTTCGCCAGCATGACCCAGATCGCCGTCGCGCCCTGTTCGCCCTTCTCCGTCTCCACCGAACTCATGCGGCAGGGAGCCGAGTTGGCCCGCCGTAAGGGGGTACGGCTGCACACGCACGGTTCGGAGACCGTGGAGGAGGAGCAGTTCTGCAAGGAGCTGTTCGGCATGGGCCCGACGGACTACTTCGAGTCGACCGGCTGGCTCGGCGAGGACGTGTGGATGGCGCACTGCGTCCACATGAACGACGCCGACATCGCCGCCTTCGCCCGTACGAAGACCGGTGTCGCGCACTGTCCCTCCTCCAACGCCCGGCTGGCCGCGGGTATCGCCCGGGTCCCCGACATGCTGGCGGCCGGCGTCCCCGTCGGTCTCGGCGTCGACGGCACCGCGTCCAACGAGTCGGGCGAACTCCACACCGAGCTGCGCAACGCCCTGCTCATCAACCGGCTCGGCGCCCACCGCGAGGCCGCCCTGAACGCCCGTCAGGCACTGCGCCTGGGCACTTACGGCGGGGCTCAAGTCCTCGGCCGCGCGGGCCAGATCGGCTCCCTGGAGGCGGGCAAGCTCGCCGACCTGGTGCTGTGGAAGCTGGACACGCTGGCACACGCCTCGATCGCCGATCCGGTGACAGCGCTGGTCCTGGGCGCCGCCGCCCCGGTCACCCTCTCGCTCGTGAACGGCAGACCGGTCGTCGAGGACGGCCACCTGCTGCACGTCGACGAGGACGCCATCGCCCGCTCCACGCGGGACGAGGCACAGCGTCTGGCGCGGATCGCCGGGCGGGCCTGACCGCCGCGGAACTCCGGCCGAGGGGGACGGCCCTCGGCCGGTAGCCGTGGACCCGAGCGGGGTCCACGGCGGCCGCCGCCGGGGCGCGCACGGACGTGCGCGCCCCGGAACGGTCTCCACCGCGCGGACTCGGGTTCCGTCAGCCGATGTGGTAACTGTCGCCGTAGACCTTCCAGTCCAGTGGTGTGTTCAGGTTCAGGTTCCGGTTGCGCAGGAACACACGTTGCGCGGTGTCGACCCGACTGGTGTCGGAGTGCGCCTCCTCCTGCTTCATGGCCCACACCCGCGCGTCGAGGAAGGCGTTCAGATACGTCACCTCGTCGCCGCCCTGGGCCGGCGGTTTGGCCTTCGCGAGCGCGCGCCGCCGGATGCTGCCGAAGCTGGTGCTGTCGTCGCCGTCGCCGTGCATGACGATGGCGTCGTAGTACGTGAACTGGCCGAGGGCGCCTATCCCGTCGGCCTTGCCCTGCCCGACGGCCGGGTTGAAGTAGACGCGGTCGCGCTCGTCGTTCTGGGCCTGCTGGAACGCCGAGTCCTGGGCGGCCCGGCGCCAGGCCGCCGGGAACCCGGGGTCGAGACCCTCGTGGGAGTCGCTGCCGTCGACCTCGCGGAGCGCGGGCAGGTACGTGGCCAGCACGTTGCCGGGCTTGCGCCGGTTGTACAGCTCGACGAGGTCGAGCATGTCGTGGGTGCCGGAGCAGAAGCCGATGATCCCGGCGGTGTAGCCGCGCCCGTCGCCGATGTCCTCGATGTACTTGTACTGCGCCTTCCAGTCCAGCGAGGAGTTCTCCGCGCTGGAGACCAGCTTCATGGCGATCTCCTTCTTCGCCGGGTCGTCCAGACCGGCGGCGGCGGCCGTCGCGGACTGGCCGGTGAGGAGCGGGGCCGCCACCAATGAGGCTCCGATCAGGGTGAGCAGGGTGCGACGCGAAGTGCCTGAGTGGGGGGTGCGCACGGTACCTCCGTTGGGGGAGTGATGTTGCCGCGTACTGTTAGGAAAGTTTCCTACCAGATTTCGGAGGCAACGTATACCCGTCGGGAGAAAGGGAGTTGACGCTTCGCTGGTTCGACAGCGGCGATCGGGGCGGGAGTTCGGACTCCGCCCGCGGGGGAGCCGAGGGTGCTCGCCGGGGCCGCAGCAGAGCGGCGGCGAGGGCCAGGGCCACGGCGGTGACAGCCGTGGCCACGGTGAACGCCAGCCGGTAGCCGTCCGCCGTCGCCGCCACGGCATCCTCGCCCGCACCGGTCAGGCGCTCGGTACGGCCCGCCGCCAGGGTCGTCAGTACCGCGAGACCCAGTGAACCTCCCACCACCTGTGTGGTGTTGAAGAGTCCGGAGGCCAGGCCCGCGTCCTCGGCGCGGGCACCCGACATCGCGAGCCCCGTCACCGCGGGCATCGCGGCCGCGAACCCCGCCGAGAGCAGGAGGAGCGCGGGCAGCACGTCGGTGAGGTACACCCCCTCGGTCGGGGCGCGGCCGAGCAGGGCCAGACCGGCCGTGATGAGGGCGAGTCCGGAGAGCAGGACGCGGTACGGGCCGAAGCGGGCGACCGTGCGCGCCGACAGACTCAGCATCAGCGCGCCGATGACCACCGGCGCGGGCAGGAACGCCGTCCCGGTGAGCAACTCGCTGTAACCGAGCACCCGCTGGAGGTAGAGGGCGCCGATGTACTGGAAGCCGTACATCCCGGCGATCATCAGGATCTGCACGCCGTTCGCGCTCGCCAGGGTCCGGGAGCGCAGCAGCCGCAGCCGCAGCAGGGGGCGGGCCGCCCGCGCCTGGCGGAGGGTGAACCCGGCGAAGAGGGCGAGGGCGAGCGCGCCGAGGGCGAGGGTGCCGCCGAGGCCCCGCTCGGCGGAGCCGACGATCGTGTACACGGTCAGCATCAGAGCGCCGGTGACCAGGGCGGCGCCGGGGAAGTCGGCGCCCCGGCCGAGGCCGGACCCTTTGTCGGGGGCGAGGATCCGGAGCGCGGCGACCCAGGCCGCCACCCCGATCGGCAGGTTGATCAGAAAGATCCAGTGCCAGCCGAGGGTCTGCGTCAGCGCACCGCCGAGGAAGGTGCCGAGCGCCCCGCCCGCGGCGCCGACCGCGCTGAACACCGCGATGGCGCGGCCCTGTTCGCGGCGCTCGGGGAAGAGCGCCACCAGCATGCCGAGGACGACGGCCGAGGTCATCGCCCCGCCGACGCCCTGGAGAGCGCGGGCGGCGATCAGGGTGCCCTGCCCGTCGGCGACCCCGCACAGCACGGAGGCCGCCGTGAACACCGCGAGGCCGGCCGTGAACATCCGCCGGCGGCCCACCAGGTCGCCGAGCCTCCCCGCGAGCAGCAGCAGTCCGCCGAACGGGATCAGATAGCCGTTCACGACCCAGGCGAGCCCGGCGGCCGAGAAGCCGAGGTCCCCCTGGATCGCGGGCATGGCGACGGTGACGATGTTCCCGTCCAGGATCGTCATCAGCGTGCCCGCGCACAGGACGGCGAGCGCGGCCCACCGGGAGCGCGGTCGGGGTGCCGACGGATTCGCCGGTCCGGTCCGGGGCAGCATGACGGTGACCTCCGTGTTCTCCATGGACGGTGTCGGATCCATGGACGTTCTCCCTTGGTGCACGACTTGTAACGGGGTACATCGTCAGTGACCATGGAGACCGGCATAAGGAGGCACTTCGATGTCCCAGGGGAACACCGGTGTTACCTCGCAGGCAGTGCTCGCGCAGGCGTGCCCGGTCCGCGAGGTTCTTGACAGGGTCGCGGGAAAATGGAGCGTGCTGATCATCGTGGCCGCCGCGCACGGACCGATCCGCTTCACGGAACTGGAGCGCAGCATCGAGGGGATCAGCCGCCGGATGCTGACGCTGACCCTGCGCAATCTCGAACGCGACGGCCTCGTCACCCGCACCGTGCATCCCACGGTGCCGCCGAAGGTGGAGTACGAACTGACTCCGGTGGCACGGGAGTTGCACGCCACCCTGCTATCCCTGACCGACTGGGCCGAGCGCAACCGCGTCACCATCGCCGAGTCCCGCGCGGCCTACGACGCCGAGCACCGGCCGGAGTTGCTGGACGCCTAGGTCCGGCCGGCCGGGTCGGGCCGTCGGAGAGCCGCCGTGTTCGCGGCCCGTAAGGCGGGTGCGGGGCTCAGTTCTCGTAGAACGCGGGGTCGGTGGCCATCGACGCGAAGTGCTTCCGGGCGTCGGGCAGCAGTCGGCGCTCCGTCAGGTCCATCAGACCGCCGACCGCCGTGATCTCGGCGACCACCGTGCCGTCCGCCTTGACGATGGTCTGCTCCACGCGGAAGCTCTTGCCCGTGCCCCACAGGAAGGCGCACGTGACCTCGACGTCGTCGCCCGCGAGCAGCTCGCGCCGGTAGCGGATGGTCGTCTCCAGCACGACGGGGCCCACCCCGCGGGCCGCCAGCGTGGCCTGACTGATCCCGGACGCGTGCAGCAGCGACCAGCGGGCGTGTTCGGCGTACTGGAGATACACGCTCTGGTTGAGATGCCCCTGCACATCGGTCTCGTACCCGCGAACGGTCACGGGGACGGAAAACGGTTCTGCCACGACTTTCCTCTCGGCGACTGCGACGACTGCGACGGCTGTGCTGCTGCGACGACCACGACGACCGCTGGGACACTGACGGCGTCATCGGCTTGAACGGCGTTCCCGGCGGGTCTCACGCCCGCCGGGGTGAGGCCAGGACGAACCGGGCGCCCGTGCGCGGCTCCGTGTGCTCTCCGGCGTGCCAGCCCGCCTTCTCCAGGGAGGCCGCGCAGGCCCGCAGCGCCCCGGGGTCCGGCTCGTGCACGGCGACGGCCTCCGGCTGCGGTGTCGGCCGTATCCGGTAACCCCCGCCGTCCGCTCCGGCGGGCCGGTGCCCGGCCGCCTCCAGCGCGAGCGCCGCGGCCTGGACCAGATGCGTACGCTCCCAGGCGCACGGAAGGTCGGTCGCGCCGTCCGGACGGGTCATCCGGCGCAGTTCCAGGAGCCCCTGCCAGGCGCCGCGCACCTCCCTCAGCCGCGCGGGGCCCGCCTCGGGCCCCTCCTCGCCACCGGTCCGCGCCGCGAACACCCCCGTAGCCGGAGCGGACGCCGCCGGAGCGGACGGCTCCGGTGCACCGGCATCGTCCGAAGCCCCGGGCGACTCGCGCAGCCGGTGCCCGGCCGGCGTCAGGAAGTGGTCGCGCGGGGGACGAGGATGGCGGAAGGCCAGCCCGCGCCGCACCAGGGCGGTGAGCTGGGCCTCCGTGCCCTTCAGCCGCCCGGTCACGGGGTCGGCGGCCTCGATGACGCGCCGCTGCGCGGCGGTCGGCGGTCGTGTCACGGCGCGCTCCCTCCACCACCCGGTGGTGCCACGGCGCTCCGGCCCGGCCGCGGCTCAGTGTTCCTCCGCTCCCTCTCCCACCGAGGAGAGGAAGTCATGGGAACAGTACGCGTCGGGTCTGACATTCCAGCCGGCCACCACATGCCGGCGGTGCTCCGTGCTGAGCCGGCTCATCGTCCCGGTGGCGAGCTGGAAGAGGGCGCCGGACCCGGCGCTCAGACCGAGCCGCCGCGCGGTCAGCACCCGCAGGAAGTGGCCGTGCGAGACGACGACCACGCTGCCCTCCGACTCCGAGAGCGCCGCGTCGATCCGGGCCAGCACCCGCTCGGCGCGCGCCCCGACCTCGTCCGGACTCTCTCCCGGGTGTTCGGGCGGCCCGGGGGAGACACCGTCGGTGAACAGGAACCAGTCGGGCCGCTCCCGGTGGATCTCGACGGTCGTGACCCCCTCGTACCCGCCGTAGTCCCATTCGCGCAGGTCCGCGTCGACGTGCGCGCGGCCGATCCCGGCCAGCTCGGCCGTCTCCCGCGCCCGGCGCATCGGACTGACGAAAGCGGCCGCGATGTGGTGCCGGGCGATCAGCGGGCCGAGCCGCCGCGCCTGCTCGCGGCCGTTGTCGGTCAGCGGAACATCGGTCGACCCCGTGTGCCGCCCGGACATCGACCATTCGGTCTCACCGTGCCGTACGAGGAGCAGGTCACCCATCGCCGTGCCCTTCCGTCCCTGCGTCAGCTGCTGTCCCTCGTACGGTGACACCGGGCGGGCCGGACCGCAGCACCGGATCCTCCGGTCGGCCCACCCGGGGCCTCAGCCCTTCTCCTGCCGGTACCCGCTCAGGAACCGGCCGATCCGGCCGATCGCCGCGTCCAGGTCGTCGGCGTGCGGGAGCGTGAGGATGCGGAAGTGGTCAGGGCGCGGCCAGTTGAAGCCGGTCCCCTGGACGACCTGGATCTTCTCGCGCAGCAGCAGGTCAAGGACGAACTTCTCGTCGTCGTGGATCGGATGCACGGCCGGGTCGATGCGCGGGAACGCGTACAGCGCGCCCTTGGGTTTCACGCACGAGACCCCGGGGATCTCGTTGAGCTTCTCCCAGGCGCGGTCGCGCTGCTCGCGGAGCCGGCCGCCGGGCCCGGTCAGCTCGTGGATCGACTGGCGGCCGCCGAGCGCGGCCTGGATGGCGTACTGCGCCGGGGCGTTGGCGCACAGCCGCATGGAGGCCAGCATCGTCAGCCCCTCCAGGTAGCTGCGCGCGTGCTGCTTGGGGCCTGTGACGACCAGCCAGCCGGAACGGAAGCCCGCGACGCGGTAGGTCTTCGACAGGCCGCAGAAGGTGAGGACGACCAGGTCGGGGGCGAGGGCGGCGGCCGAGTGGTGCACCTCGTCGTCGTACAGGATCTGGTCGTAGATCTCGTCGGCGAACACCATCAGACCGTGGCGTCGCGCGAGGTCGAGGATGCCCTCGACGATCTCCTTCGGATAGACCGCGCCCGTCGGGTTGTTGGGGTTGATGATGACGACCGCGCGGGTCCGGTCGGTGATCTTCGCCGCCATGTCGTCCAGGTCCGGGTACCAGTCGGACTGTTCGTCGCAGAGATAGTGAACGGCCTTGCCGCCGGCGAGCGTCGTGACGGCCGTCCAGAGCGGGAAGTCCGGTGCGGGGATGAGGACTTCGTCACCGTCCTCGATCAGGGCCTGGACGGCCATGGAGATCAGCTCCGAGACGCCGTTGCCGAGGAACACGTCGTCCACGCCGACCTCCAGGCCCCGGTCCTGGTAGCGCTGGGCGACGGCCCGGCGGGCGGACAGGATGCCGCGCGAGTCGGTGTAGCCGTGCGCCCGGGGCAGCATCCGGATCATGTCCTGGAGGATCTCCTCCGGTGCCTCGAAACCGAAGAGGGCGGGATTGCCGGTGTTCAGGCGCAGCACGCTGTGGCCCGCCGCCTCCAGTGCGTCGGCGTGCTCGATCACCGGGCCGCGGATCTCGTAACAGACCTCGCTGAGCTTGCTCGACTGCCGGAACTCCATGCGCTGCGCCCTCCGGTTGTGGTGTTGCTTGGTTTTACCAAGTATGAGCTTGGAAAGTCCAACAAGATAGCTAGACTGCCTCGCATGCCAGTGCGCCGAAGCTACGACCAGTTCTGTTCCGCGGCCCGTGCCCTCGACGCGGTCGGGGACCGGTGGACCCTCCTGATCGTCCGCGAACTGCTCGGCGGACCGCGCCGGTACACCGATCTGCACGCCGATCTGCCGGGCGTCAGCACCGACGTCCTCGCCTCCCGGCTCAAGGACATGGAGCGCGACGGGCTGGCCGGCCGCCGGCGGCTGCCGCCTCCGGGGGCTGCCTACGTCTACGAACTCACCGCCCGGGGAAGGGATCTGCTGCCCGTCCTCCAGGCGCTCGGGGAGTGGGGCGCGCCCTCGCTGGGCGAGCGGCGTCCCACCGACGCCGTACGGGCCCACTGGTTCGCGCTGCCGCTGCTGCGCCAGCTGGGCGCCGTCGGGGTGAGGGAAGGGCTGGTCGAAGTCCGCCTGGACGAAGGCCTGTTCCATGTGTGGCTCGATGCCGGGGAGGGGCCGCTCTACGGCGACGGGCCGGCCCCGCGGGAGCCGGACGCCCGTCTGGCGCCGGACGCGCGCGCGTGCGAGGCCATGAACCGGGGAGCCCTGACGCTGCTCGACGCGCTGCGTGAGCGGAGCGTGGACGTGAAGGGCGACGGACCACTCGCCGAAGCGCTCCGCCAGGCGTGACGCGGTCCGGGGCGGGCGCCCGCCCCGACCCCGTCCCCGCCCGCCGTGGCGCGGATGTCGTCGTGCCCCGCGCCCCCGCGGAGGAAGCCCCGCACCACAGCGGAGAGGCCCGTGCCGCTCCCCGTCAGGGAGCGGCACGGGCCTCGGCCGAGGGCCTGCGGGTCAGGCGCCCGGCGGAATCCGGTTGGGGCGGCCGCGGCCCCGCGTCAGCGAGTACCCCCAGATACCGGCGAGGGCCGCGAGGACGCCGCCGATCGCGGTCCACACCCAGCGGTCGGACCACCAGCCCGAGCCGTCGGGCCGGAGCGAGGACAGCACCGCCGTCTTGGAGCCGGAGCTGTCGTCGGAACCGTCCTCCTCGGGATCCTCGGCCGCCGTGGCGGCGATACCCGGGACCAACGGCTTGGCGAGCGAACCGTCGACCGCCGCCGAACCGCCGATGTCCTTGGAGTCCACCTGGAGTTGCGCGCTCATCGGCAGACCGAGGTCGCCCGCGCCGAGACCGGTGGCGGTGAGCCGGACGTAATACGTCCCCGGCAGCGGGTCGTTGGCCCAGGTCTCCGCCCACGCGCGCACCGTGCGCAGCGTGCAGGACAGTTCCACGGAGGACGCGTCCGACCCCGCCGTGCGGGTCTGCGCCCCGTACTGGCAGGCCTGACGGCGCCGCAGCCCGTCGTACACGTCGATCTGCCAGGTCTCGGCGCCGGCGCGCCTGGACGCCTCGGGCAGCTTCACCGTCGCCTTCACGGTGGGGCGCTGCCCGGTGTCCGCGGCGAACTGCCAGTACAGGTAGTCACCCGTGGAGGCGCCGGCGGTGGCCTGCACGCCCTGCTCGATCTCGGTCGCCGTACGGAAGGACGTCCCGGCCTCGGTGGGCGCTGAGTCGTCACCCGAAGGGCTCGCGGACGGCGAGGAGTCGGCGAGGGCCGGGGAGGCGGCCACGCCGAGCAGCGCGGGCGCCGCGGCGACCCCCGCGAGGACGGCGGCCGTGCTCAGTACACGTCGGATACGCATCAGTTGGTCCTCCAGACCGAGAACCGCCAGCGAGAGATCCAGCCCCACAGCAGACCCGCGAGGAAGCCGGTCAGCACCAGGGCGCCGAGCAGCCACCAGCCGCGTCCGAGGCCGAAGGAGGCCACGTCACCCGCCTGGTCGGGGCCGTCGACGACGTCGACCGTCAGTTCCAGCGGCAGACCGGGTGTGGTCTTCACGCCGGACGCGGCCGAGAAGGAGTTGGACACCTGAAGGCACACGACCTCGGCGGACGCGTCGTCGTCGTCACTCTCGGCCTTCGGATAGCGCAGGCCGGTCGAGACGACGTCCGTGCGGCCGTTCCCGGCCGACTCGCCGCGCACGATCTCCCGGCCGTGCACCGTGACGGCACGCAGCAGCACCCCGTAGTCGGGATTGACCTGACGGTCGGCCGCGATGCTCACCGAGGCGCGCAGCTCCTTGCCGGGAGCGACCTCCACCCGGTACCAGCGGTGCTGGGAGAACTCCTCGCGGTCGGTGAAGATGCCCGACTTGACGGCGGGCGCCCCGGTGCACGAATCGGCACCCTGCACGGCCACCGGCTTCACCACCGGATCGGCCGCGCGGTCCACCAACTGGTTGACGCGGTCGCTGAGCTGCTCCTTGTGCTCCACCGAGGTGTACGTGCCCCCGGTCGCCTCGGCGATGCAGCTGAGCTGCCTGCTCACCTTGACGTTGGGGACCAGCCCCAGGGTGTCGATCGTCAGACCGATGCCCTTGGCCGCGATCTCGCGGGCCACCTGGCACGGGTCGAGCGGCTGGCAGGTGTCCTCGCCGTCGCTGATCAGCACGATGCGACGGGTGCCCTCACCGCCGTCGAGGTCGTCGGCCGCCTTGAGCAGGGCGGGGCCTATCGGGGTCCAGCCGGTCGGGCTGAGGGTCGCGACGGCGGTCTTGGCCTCGGTGCGGTCCAGCGTCCCCACCGGGTAGAGCTGGGCGGTGTCCTTGCAGCCGGTCTTGCGGTCGTCCCCGGGGTAGTTGGCGCCGAGGGTGCGGATGCCGAGCTGTACCTCCTGCGGTGTGGCGTCGAGCACTTCGTTGAACGCCTGCTTCGCCGCGGACATCCGCGACTCGCCGTCGATGTCCCGGGCCCGCATCGAACCGCTGACGTCCAGCAGGAGTTCGACCTTGGGCGCGGTCGCCGTGGTTTCGTCGGCGACCGCTCCGGCCGGGTGGGCGATCCCGGCGGCCAGGGCGGCGAGCAGGGCGCAGACGCCCGCCGCCAGCCGTTGTCTTGTGATCATCGGCGGATCCTATTGATCAAAGGTGCCGCTCGTAAAAACGAGAGGTGTCCCGCGGCATCACGTTCCGGTCCCGGCGAGCGGCCGAGGGAGCAGTGTCCACAGGTCACCGGGGGTCTCGGGGGAGAGCCGCATCAATGTCAGCGCTTTGGCGGGGAGCGGCTCACCGAGGAGCGCGCGAAGGTCCGCGGTGCGCGGGAGATCCGCCGCGACGCTGTCAAGTGCCTCGCGCAGCGCGGCCGTCGAACCCGCCGTCGCGCCCAGGGCGCCGCCGACGAGGGAACCGAAGAGCTTGCGCCGCAGGGCGGTCTCGTCGTCCGTGACGATACGTCCGGACAGCCGTGGGACCGGGACGCCGTGGCGCGCCAGCCGGGCCGGGCTCACCCGGATGTCGGCCAGGTCGCGGTAGACGAGCCGGACGGGGGAGCCCGCACGGTCGAGGATCACGAGCAGGTTCTGGCCGTGCGCCTCCAGAGCCACCCCCAACTCCAGCAGCCGCAGCCCCGCGGTGAGGACGAGACGGGTGAACTCGGTCAGCCAGGACGCCTTTTCGGGCAACGAGGTCAGGGGAAGGGCGGCCACCGGCACGCACCTCTCGCCCGCACCCGCGTAGTCGTCCGGGGACTCCCGCACCACCGCGGCGAGATCGGGGAAGCCGGCGGAGGCCGCGCCGAGGGTGCGGGTGATGTGCAGCGGAACGTCCAGGTCCGCCGTCATCGCCTCCATGAACGCCGAGACGGTTTCCGCCGTTTCCACCGAGTACACCGAGATGTCCCGCACCGACGAGGTCAGCCGGGCGCTCAGCGCGGTCTTCACATGCGGTCCGTCCGGCACCGCGAGGGTCCTCAGCGACATCAACGGGTGGGCGGCGAAGCCCTCCTGGACGGGGGTGTCCAGAACGTGAGCGGTCTGCCAGGGATGCGCCGGGATCAGCACCCGATCGCCGTCCCGCAGCCACTTCGGCCACTCGCCCGTGACGAGAGCGCCGTCCACCGCCACCAGGCCCAGCTCCACCGACGGCCGGTGCTCGGGCCCGTACGCGAGCTGCTCGGCCACCGAGAAGCCGCTCCGCGCACGGCAGTTGGGGTGGTACGGGTGCCCGTCGACGATCCGCTGCTCCCACACCCAGCTCGCCTCGGGTTCTTCGAGAACACCGGAGGACGCCGCCCGGTCGGCCCGCGACAGGGCCATGGAGGCGACGCTGTGCGCGAGTTCGGCCGCGAAGGGGGGACCGTGCGGTACGCCGAGGGCGTCGACGAGCAGCTCCGGACGCCCGTACGCCCGCCCGTCGAGCCGCACTTCGGTCACGTACGCGGAGGTGGCGTACGGGTCGGCGTGCGGTCCGCGCATCCGCCGGCCGTCCGTCAGACGCAGCGTGAGACCCTCACGGTCCGTGTCACGGCGGGCGATCCACGGCAGCGGCTCGTAGGCCAGCGCGCGCCACAGCCGGGTCAGCACGGCGGCCCGGGCACCGGGCAGAGCCTCCGCGTAAGGCGCCGACAGCCCGGGACGGACGGCGCTCAGCTCCTCGGCGAACGCGGCCTCGGTGTCGGGCAGGGAGGGACGGGCCACAGGCGGGCTCCTCGGGTAGGGGGACCAGGTCGTGATCGTCCGCCGCGGCGGACATACTGATCACCGGTGCACCGCATGAATCGAATGGACCGGATGGATCGCGTGGACTTCAAGCCGACCGTGTTCCCCCAGCTCACCGCGGGAGACATGGACGAGGCCGCCGACGCGTACGCCGCCGCGCCGTTGCTCAATTGTCTCCTTCGCGAACTGGCGGAACCCACACCGGAACCGGGCGTCCACCGGCTCCGTGCCGGTGGCCGGATGCTGCGGGTCTGCGGGACGCGGCGCCCCGTCGAGCCCGAGGTGTACGCCGGGGGAGCCTGGTACCGGCTCACCCACCGGGAACTGGTCGCCTTCGCGGCCGAGGAACTGCGCCGTTCCACCGGAGCGGCCAACTCCGGGCTGAGCGTGGAGATGACCGACAGCCGGGACGTGGTCGCCGCCCTCCTGCGCGCCCGCGCCGGGGCGACGCCTCCCGAGGACCCGTATCTGCGTTCCGAACAGTCCCTGATCATGGGGCACCCGTACCATCCGGCACCCAAGACCCGCGGGGGCGGCCCGGTCGCCGGCTGGCTGCCCTACGCGCCCGAGGCGTACGCCCGCTTCCCGCTGGAACTGCTCGCCGTACGGGAGGACACGGTCGTCGAGGAGGGTGACACGAGGGCCCTCGACACCCTGGGCCGGGCCCCCGCCGGATACCGGCTGCTGCCCGCCCACCCCTGGCAGCTGACCCTGACCGGCGCCGGCCGGGCGATCCGGGACGCCTTCGCGGACGGCCGGCTCCTGCGCCTCGGACCCACCGCCCGCCCGTTCCTGCCGACGGCCGCGATCCGCACCCTCTACGCCCCCGAGGACGACCTGTTCGTCAAGTTCAGCCTCGACGTCCGCATCACCAACGACATCCGCCGGTTGTGGCGGCACGACCTGCTGAAGGTACGGTCCACCGACGCGGCCACCGCGGCGGCGTTCGCCGCGCAGGACGGTCCCGCCGCCTGGCTGAGCGACCGCGGCTACCGCACCGCCGACTTCGCCTTCGAGGAACTCGCCGTCCTGGTCCGCGACGGACTGCGCGGCCACCTCGTCCCCGGCGCGACCCCGCTGCTCGCCGCCGCCCTGGTGGAGGGGTTCGACGGCAACCCCCTCGACCGGCTGACCGAGCCCTCGGCCTGGTGGGCCGCCTACCTCTGCCAGGTGGTGCCCCCGGTCCTTGAGGCGTTCGCCCGCCACGGAGTCGTCGTCGAGGCCCACCTGCAGAACACCCTGGTCGCCGTGGACGCCTCCGGCACGCCCGTCCAGGCACTGTTCCGGGACGCGGAGGGAGTGAAACTGCTGCCGGGGGTGACCCGCGCGGCCGGCTGGGAACGGCTCGTGTACTGCCTGGTCGTCAACCACCTCGCCGAGCTGGCCGCCCTCCTCGCCGAGCGGTTCCCCGGCACGGACCCCTGGCCCGCCGTACGACGCGAACTCCAGCGCTGCGGCGCGGACCACGACCTCCCCGAGATCGCGGCCCTGCTCTCCTCACCCACCGTCCCGGGCAAGACCAACCTGCTGCTCCGCTGGACGGACGCGGACGGCGCCGACGCCCGCTATGTGCCCCTGCCGAACCCGCTGGCCGGATTCTGAGGCCGGGCCCCGGCCGGCCCGCGCTCACACCGCGGAGGAGCCGGCTGTCCGGCTCGGCGCTTCACCGGGAGGAACGAATCCGCCGGCGACCGCCGAGGAGGCCGTCGGGCCTCTCACCGATGCGGACATCGGCGTCGCACGGGTCGGGGAATCGCAGGGGCGGGCGTTCGCGGCCGAATACGGCGAAGCCCCCGGCACCAGGCACGACGTCCTCGCGGGCATTCACCGCTGTCGCTGCCGGCGACCAGGAGATGGAAACCGTCACCGTCGGCGGTGGAGGTGACGGCCCGGTCCGCCGGGGCCTTCCAGCCCTTGCCGAGAATCGTGTCCCGGTCGGCCTCGCGGATCGCCGACCGGATTTCGGCCGCGGATGGTGACGCGCGGTTACTATGGTCACTTCAGACTGGGAGGCTGAAGACTCGGATGGCCTGGGAAAATGCTGCATGACGTCACCGTGACCCGCTACGTCACGCCCCTGCGCGAGGGCGGCTCACTGCCGGGTCTCGTCGAGGCCGACGACCTCGGGACCTACGTCGTGAAGTTCACGGGGGCCGCCCAGGGCCACAAGGCACTGGTCGCCGAGATCATCGTCGGTGAGCTGGCCCGGGCTCTCGGACTGCGCTTCCCCGAACTGGTCCTCGTCCACTTCGACCCGGCCTCCGGCGCGCACGAACCCCATCAGGAGGTCCAGGACCTGCTCCGGGCCAGTGCCGGGCTCAACCTCGGCATGGACTACCTGCCGGGCGCGAAGGACTTCACCCCGGAGGTCGCGCGGACGTTCCCGGTCGACCCGCTGGAGGCGGGCAAGGTGATCTGGCTGGACGCTCTCACGGTCAACGTGGACCGCACGGTGCACAGTTCGAACCTGATGATCTGGCCCACCTTCGGCATCGCGCCGCCGCGCCTCTGGCTGATCGACCACGGCGCCGCCCTCGTCTTCCACCACCGCTGGGACGCCTCGGCGCCGGAGAAGGCGTACGACTTCAGGAATCACGCGCTCGGCGGCCACGGCCCGGACACCCGGGCGGCCGACGCCGAACTCGCCCCGCTGGTCACCGAGGAACTGCTGCGCGCGATCCTGGCGCGGGTACCCGACGCCTGGCTCGTGGACGAGCCGGGCTTCGCGAGCCCCGACGCGGTCCGCGAGGCGTACGTCGGCTACCTCCTCGCCCGTGTCCGCGCCTCGGCGGCCTGGCTCCCCACGGACTTCCCGAGCCGTGAACAGCTCGCGGCCGAGGACGCCGACCGCGCGGAGCGGACCCAGCGGGGCCGCCCGGACTGGCTCAAGCGCGTCCCGGACCTGCACGGCAAACCGGCGGCGGAACAGGATTGGTCGGTGCATCTGGGATGACGGACGTCCAGCGGGTCCAGATCGAGTACTGCACCCAGTGCCGCTGGCTGCCCCGCGCGGCCTGGCTGGCCCAGGAACTGCTCACCACCTTCGAGGCGGAGCTCGACGAGCTGTCCCTGAAGCCCGGCACCGGCGGTGTGTTCGTCGTCCGGGTCAACGACGAGGTGATCTGGGACCGCCGCGAGCAGGGGTTCCCCGAGCCGACCGCGGTCAAGCGCCTGGTACGTGACCGAGTGGCCCCGGAAAGGTCCCTGGGCCACTCGGACCGTACGGCGGACGGAGCGGGTGCGGCCGACTGAGCCGGGTCAGCCGGTCAGCTGCTCGTAGGCGGGCAGGGTCAGGAAGTCCGCGTAGTCCTCGTCCAGCGCGACCTTCAGGAGCAGGTCGTGCGCCTGCTGCCAGCGGCCGGCCGCGAAGGCCTCCTCGCCGATCCCGGCGCGGATGTCCGCGAGTTCGCGCGCGGCGATCTCACGGGCCAGTTCCGGGGTGGCCGCCACGGTCCGGCCGTCGTGCTCGAAGACGACACCGGCGTTGATCCACTGCCAGATCTGCGAGCGGGAGATCTCCGCGGTGGCGGCGTCCTCCATGAGGTTGAAGATGGCGACCGCGCCCAGACCGCGCAGCCAGGCCTCGATGTACCGGATGCCGACCTGAACGGCGTTGACCAGACCGTCGTACGTCGGCCGGGCGTCGAGCGAGTCGACGGCGATGAGGTCACCGGCCGCGACCGACACGTCCTCGCGCAGCCGGTCCTTCTGGTTCGGCCGGTCGCCGAGGACGGCGTCGAAGGAGGCCATCGCGATCGGGACGAGGTCGGGGTGCGCCACCCACGAACCGTCGAAGCCGTCGCCCGCCTCGCGGTCCTTGTCGGCCTTGACCTTCTCGAAGGCCACCTTGTTGACCTCCTCGTCGCGCCGCGAGGGGATGAACGCGGCCATGCCGCCGATCGCGTGTGCGCCGCGCTTGTGGCAGGTGCGGACGAGGAGTTCGGTGTACGCCCGCATGAACGGGGCCGTCATCGTCACCGCGTTGCGGTCCGGCAGGACGAACTTGGTCCCGCCGTCACGGAAGTTCTTGACGATGGAGAAGAGGTAGTCCCAGCGGCCCGCGTTCAACCCGGAGGCGTGGTCGCGGAGTTCGTAGAGGATCTCGTCCATCTCGTAGGCGGCGGTGATCGTCTCGATCAGGACGGTCGCGCGGACCGTTCCCTGCGGGACGCCGACGTAGTCCTGCGCGAAGACGAACACGTCGTTCCACAGGCGGGCTTCGAGGTGGGACTCGGTCTTGGGCAGATAGAAGTACGGGCCCTTGCCGAGGTCGAGCAGACGCTGGGCGTTGTGGAAGAAGTACAGGCCGAAGTCGACGAGCGCGCCGGGCACGGGCGTGCCGTCGGCGGTGACGAGGTGACGCTCGTTCAGATGCCAGCCGCGCGGCCGCATCACGACGGTCGCGAGCTCGGCGTCCGGCTTGAGGGCGTACGACTTGCCCGACGCCGGGTCGGTGAAGTCGATGCGGCGGGCGTACGCGTCGGTCAGGTTCAGCTGACCGGTGACCACGTTCTCCCAGGTGGGCGCCGAGGCGTCCTCGAAGTCCGCGAGCCAGACCCGGGCGCCGGAGTTGAGGGCGTTGATGGTCATCTTGCGGTCGGTGGGGCCGGTGATCTCGACCCGGCGGTCGTTCAGCGCGGCCGGAGCGGGGGCCACCCTCCAGGACTCGTCCGCGCGGATCGCGGCGGTCTCCGGGAGGAAGTCGAGCGTGGAGGTACGGGCGATCTCGGCGCGCCGCTCCGTGCGGCGGGCGAGGAGCTCTTCACGCCGGGGCGTGAACCGCCGGTGCAGCTCGGCCACGAAGCCGAGGGCCGCTTCGGTGAGGACCTCCTCCTGCCGGGGCAGGGGCTCGGCGTCGACGATGGCCAGCGGGGACGGCGCTGGTGCGGACATGAGCTGTCACTCCTTCAGCGAGCTACGTGCGGGCGAGCTGGTTTCGGCGATCCGCGTACGGGGCCTGCGGGCGAGCCGCATGCCGGTCGAACGAGCGAACCACGGACCGCGTCACCGCGCCTGGCACCCGGTGCCGTGGCGCGTGCGGACGAGACCGGGCGTCCTCGGCACGGCGAGGCGCTTCTGAGCAGTGGATACTAATTTCCTCATGGTGGAACTTCAATGGTTTGTTGATGTCGAGATTCTCCAGGTCGACGGAAGGTGGCGCTCGGTGCCACCCCGTTCACTCAAGGTGGACCAGGTCGGCCTCCGTGTCGATGTCGTACGCCCGCGCCACGTCCCCGCACTCGACGAGGGTGACCGCGTCGTCGTGGGCCCTCAGATAGGCGCGCGCCCCCCGGTCGCCGGTGGCGGCCGCCGCGATCCCGGCCCAGTGACCGGCCCCGAACAGCACCGGATGGCCGCGTTCACCGTCGTACGCCGCCGCGGCGAGCGTCAGCGGGCCGGTGTACGACGCCAGCACCCGGGCCACCGCCTCCCGGCCGATCCCCGGCTGGTCGACCAGCGACACCAGCGCGGCCCGCGCCCCCGAGTCCGTCAGCGAGTTCAGCCCGGCCCGCAGGGAGGAGCCCATGCCCTCCTCCCACCGAGGGTTGTCCACGAGGACGCACCCGGGCAGCGAGGCCCGATCCCGTACGGCATCGGCCCGGGCGCCGAGGACGACATGCACGCGCGCGCAGCCGCCGGCGCGCAGCTCCCCCACCGCGTGTTCGACGAGGGGCCGCCCCCGGTGGGACAGCAGTGCCTTGGGGCGGCCCCCGAGACGCCGTCCGCCTCCGGCCGCCAGCAGCAGCCCCACCACCTCGCCCATGTTCTCCGTCATGTCCCCTGCATACCCGACCGGGCCGGAGCGTGCCCCGGAACCCGGGTGGTCCCGGCGGTGTCCCCGGGCTGAATTTCGGTCCGGGCGGTGGCGCCCGGCGTACCGGGTGGCGTTTACTGGCCCGCGTCCCCCGGCGCCCGACCACCGCCAAGGGGAGCTGGAGCCGACATGGAGCGGGACCGACGCATGACGGCGCGCGAGGGGGAGAGCTGTGTTGCGGAGCTTGGGGCAGAGGCCGGTGACGGGCAGCGACGAGGATCCGAGGGTGGCGGAGTTGCGTACCGCCGTCGCCCGGCTGCGCCGTGAACTCGCCGTGCATCCGGTGGAGTTCCCCGACCGGGGCATCGCCGAGGACGAGCTCGCGTCCCTCGCCGCGATGGCCGCCGGAGGCGTCCCGGAGATTCCCCGGCTGCGCCGCTCGCTCCTGCTGGTCGCGGGCGCGATCGGCTCGGTGAGCGCCCTCGCGAACCGCCTCGCGGACGTCCGCAGCGCGGTCGAACTCTTCGGGGAACCCCCGCACCGAACCCGGCGGTGACGACGGGCGAGGACCGCACCCGCGAAGGGCAGGCCCTCCCGTCCGGCCCGGACCGGTCCGCCCGGGACGGGTCCTGGCGCCCTCTGCGGACGGCACGCCGTGTCCCCACCGGAGCCCTCACCGGGTGTCCGGCGGTCGGCGGCCCAAGGTGAACATCGCCTCCCGCCCTGTTCTCCCGCCCCGTCCTCGCGGACACGGCCGGAGCCCGGGTCGGCCGGAGCCAGGGCTCAGCCGGCGCCCGGGCCCGAGCTGGCCAGAGCCTCCGACAGTTCGGCCGCGACCTGCTGGAGCACCGGCACGATCTTCTCGATGGCGGCCTCGGTGACCCGGCCGGCCGGACCCGAGATCGAGATCGCGGCGGCGGTCGGGGAGTCGGGCACGGAGACGGCCAGGCAGCGGACGCCGATCTCCTGCTCGTTGTCGTCGACCGCGTAGCCGCTCCGGCGCACCTCGTCGAGCGCGGCGAGGAAGCCGTCCGGCGTGATGATGGTCTTCTCGGTGGCGGCGGGCATTCCCGTACGGGCGAGCAGCGCCCGCACCTCGTCGTCCGGCGTGTGGGCCAGCAGCGCCTTGCCGACGCCCGTGGAGTGCGGCAGCACCCGGCGGCCCACCTCGGTGAACATGCGCATCGAGTGCTTGGACGGCACCTGGGCGACGTACACGATCTCGTCCCCGTCCAGCAGCGCCATGTTCGCGGTCTCGCCGGTCTCCTCCACCAGGCGCGCCAGATAGGGGCGGGCCCAGGTGCCGAGCAGCCGGGAGGCGGACTCGCCGAGGCGGATCAGCCGGGGACCGAGCGCGTACCGGCGGTTGGCCTGCTGTCGTACGTATCCGCAGGCCACGAGGGTGCGCATCAGCCGGTGGATGGTGGGCAGCGGCAACCCGCTGCTCGCGGAGAGCTCGCTCAGACCGACCTCGCCCCCGGCGTCCGCCATGCGCTCCAGCAGATCGAAGGCGCGCTCGAGGGACTGGACGCCGCCACTGGGAGCGGACGATCTGGCGTCGGTGGTGCTGGCGCTGGACGGCGGCACGGCGGCGGTCCTTTCGGGGCGCGGTATCGAGCGGGGTGACCCGAAGAGTCTCGAAGGGGGCGGCGGCGGGCGGGCAGAGACGCAGCCTACCCGGCAGTGCATCCACCGCCGGGTAGGGTGGGACCACATTCTGCCTATCGGAAGTGTGACTCCGCAATGCGGAAGAGTGGGCGGTCGGGGGTATCGGAGGCGGAGGCCGGCCGGGTCGGGGGAGGCTGGAGAAATGGGCCCTTGACGGAGCGGGGGCCGGAGTGAAGACTTCTTCAACAGAAAGTTGAATTCCGTTACGCGGAAGCAACCCGGCGGCAACGGGAATCGACGGCGGCGGAGAGAGGGGTCCGGGTGTCCGATGCCGAACTGGTGCTGCGCTCGACGCGTGTCATCACTCCCGAGGGGACGCGCGCCGCTTCGGTCGCGGTCGCCGCGGGAAAGATCACGGCCGTGCTGCCGTACGACGCCGAGGTGCCGCCCGGCGCCCGGTCGCACGACGTCGGCGACGACGTCCTGCTGCCCGGCCTCGTCGACACCCACGTCCATGTGAACGACCCCGGCCGCACCGAGTGGGAGGGCTTCTGGACCGCGACCCGCGCCGCGGCCGCCGGCGGCATCACCACCCTGATCGACATGCCGCTCAACTCCCTCCCGCCGACGACGACGGTCGATAATCTCCGTACGAAGCGGGACGTCGCCCGCTCCAAGGCGCACGTCGACGTCGGCTTCTGGGGCGGCGCGCTGCCCGGCAACGTCGAGGACCTGCGCCCCCTGCACGACGCCGGTGTCTTCGGGTTCAAGGCGTTCCTGTCGCCGTCCGGGGTCGAGGAGTTCCCCGAACTGGACCAGGACCAACTCGCCCGCTCCCTCACCGAGATCGCCGGCTTCGACGGCCTGCTGATCGTGCACGCCGAGGACCCGCTCCGGCTGGCCGCCGCCCCGCAGAAGGGCGGCCGCAAGTACGCCGACTTCCTCGCCTCACGCCCCCGGGACGCCGAGGACGCCGCCGTCAGGAACCTCGTCGCACAGGCCGCGCGCCTCGACGCGCGCGTGCACGTGCTGCACCTGTCGTCGAGCGACGCGCTCCCGCTGATCGCCGCCGCCAAGGCGGACGGTGTCCGGATCACCGTCGAGACCTGCCCGCACTACCTCACCCTGACCGCCGAGGAAGTCCCGGACGGCGCAGGTGAGTTCAAGTGCTGCCCGCCCATCCGCGAGGGCGCCAACCAGGACCTGCTGTGGCAGGCGCTGGCCGACGGCACCATCGACTGCGTGGTCACCGACCACTCACCGTCGACCGCCGATCTCAAGACGGACGACTTCGCGACCGCGTGGGGCGGCATCTCCGGCCTCCAGCTGAGCCTGTCCGCCGTCTGGACCGAGGCCCGCGGGCGCGGCCACGACCTGGAGGACGTGGTCCGCTGGATGTCCTCCCGCACGGCACGACTGGCCGGACTCGGCGACCGCAAGGGCGCCATCGCGGCGGGCCACGACGCCGACTTCGCGGTGTTCGCCCCCGACGAGACCTTCACCGTCGACCCCGCCGCACTCCAGCACCGCAACCGGGTGACGGCCTACGCGGGCAAGACCCTCAGCGGTGTCGTGAAGTCGACGTGGCTGCGCGGCGAACGCGTCTTCTCCGAGGGCGGGTTCACCGAACCCGCCGGACAACTCCTCGTCCGCCACCCGTAATCGCAACGGCCGACCCCCGAAAGGCAGATCGATCATCGTGACGGCGCAGCGCCCGACCGTTTTGGCCACCTTCACCGGAGACGCGAACCCTTACCGGGGCGGCGACCCGTACGCGGACTACCGCACCGCCGACTTCCCCTTCACCCGCTACGCCAACCTGGCGGACCGGCAGCTCGGCGCGGGCGTCGTCGCCGCGAACGACGAGTTCTTCGCCCAGCGCGAGAACCTCCTCGCGGCGGGGGCCGCCGAGTTCGACCCCGAACACTTCGGCCACAAGGGCAAGATCATGGACGGCTGGGAGACCCGGCGGCGCCGCGGTGTCTCGGCCGAGCACCCGTGGCCGACCGCCGAGGACCACGACTGGGCCCTGGTGCGCCTCGGCGCCCCCGGCGTGATCCGCGGGATCGTCGTCGACACGGCCCACTTCCGCGGCAACTACCCGCAGGCGGTGTCGGTCGAGGGCGCCTCGGTGCCCGGTTCACCCTCGCCCGGGGAACTTCTCGCGGACGAGGTGAAGTGGACCACCCTGGTACCGCGCACCGCGGTCGGCGGCCACGCGGCCAACGGATTCGCCGTCTCCGTGGAACAGCGCTTCACCCACCTGCGCGTCAATCAGCACCCCGACGGGGGCATCGCGCGGCTGCGGGTGTACGGCGAGGTCGTGCCCGACCCGCGCTGGCTGTCCGTCCTCGGCACGTTCGACGTGCTCGCCCTGGAGAACGGCGGACAGGTCGAGGACGCCTCCGACCTCTTCTACTCACCGGCCACCAACACCATCCAGCCCGGCCGCTCGCGCAAGATGGACGACGGCTGGGAGACCCGCCGGCGACGCGACGACGGCAACGACTGGATCCGCTACCGGCTCACCGCCCGGTCCGAGATCCGCGCCGTGGAGATCGACACGGCGTACCTGAAGGGCAACAGTGCCGGATGGGCCTCGGTGTCGGTGCGGAACGGCGACGCGGGGGAGTGGACGGAGATCCTGCCCCGCACCCGCCTCCAGCCCGACACCAACCACCGCTTCACCCTCGCGGTACCCGCCGTCGGCACGCACGCGCGCGTGGACATCTTCCCGGACGGCGGCATCTCCCGGCTGCGCCTCTTCGGCTCGCTGACGGAGGACGGGGCGTCGGGGCTGACGGCACGACACCAGGAACTGGGCGGCTGAGCCGCCGGCCGGGCCCCCGGGTTCCCGCCCGCGTCTCGGCCGGACCTTCCTCCGCTCAGCGCGCCGACGCCGCCTCCACGTCCCGGCAGTACGCGTCGTAGTACCGGCGCAGCCGGGGCGCGCGTACGGCGGGCAGCGTGATCAGGGTGCCCGCGAAGGCGCGGTCGTGGGCCGTCAGCGGGCACCGGGGGAGCGGCGGCAGGGGGTAGTCGTCGCGCAGGACGCCCTCCGGGAGGACTCCGGTCGCGGGCATCGGCGAGGTCTCGCCCGGATGGGCGAGGTACGCCCAGACCCCGCTGTCCAGCGGCACCACGGCCCCCTCGTCGTCCGGCGGACGCCAGGGCGCCCCTGTGAGGGGGTGGCGGGGGACGAGGAGGACGTCGGGGCGGGGCCGTGGCAGGCGGATCCCCGGGCCGGCCAGCTCCACGGACCGGGCCCCGGGCCCGGCGGGGAGACACCGGCCGACGGCGTGGCCGAGCAGGTCGGCGACGGGCCCGGCGGGAAGGGTCACCGGGCGGTCCTCGGTGACCGCCACCATATGGGCCAGCGCGACTCCGACCGCCGCCTCCCAGCGAGGGCTCCACCACCCGTCGGGTTCGACGGGCGGGACACGATGCCCGGGGCGTTCCAGATCGTCCCAGCCGGGAGGCGGAGCGGCCGGGACTCCCGAGGGGCGCCGTACGACCTCGTCGGGCCCGAACCACACGGTCTGCCAGCTGCCGCAGTCATCGATGCGGGTCGCCACCGCCCGCCCGCACCCCTCGCACGCCAGGTTGGGACCGGCCCGGCCGTCCACACCCCGGCAGTAGCCCTCGCACCTGTCGAGGATCAGGGTCATGGACCGGGAGTCGCCGGGGGCGATGACGACGCCGTTCCGCGCGCCGAAGGAGACGGAGTACACCGGCGCGAACACGCCCTGCCGGGCAGCCGCGTCCGCTCCGACCTCGGCCCACCGCCGCCAGGGCGGTCCGATGGGCCGGGGCTCCACGGCGTACGTCGCGGGCCGCATCAGCGGTGGGTGGAGCTGCTCCCACGCCCCGTAGTGGGTGTGGACGGGAAGGGCGACCCGGGACACCGGCGCCGTCAGCTCCGTACCGCACCCGGCACACGTGAACACGTCCAAACAAGCTCCCCCTGGCTCCGGTTCCCCGGGGATTGTGTCCCGCCCGCGCCGGAGAATCCACCGAGTTCTCCGACGCGGCCGACGGCACCGGTGATGAGTATCGTGGCCGGTGATCAGCGGGTCGTGCGGCCGGAGGGGCGGGGCATGGGCAAGGACACGGTGCGGGTTTCCTACGCCGAGGGGTGGGACGGCGGCGCCCGCCGGGCGTTCGGGCCGCTGACGCGGGCGGAGGCGGAGGAACGGGACCGAGCCGGCGACCCCTATGTCGTCCTGCACCGGATTCCGGGGCGCGCGGTCCCCGTGGAGGTGCACCTGGTCTCCTGGCGTGACCGTTTCGTCGGGCACTGGGAATACGACGAGTCGGGGCGGCGCGTCCGCGAGGTGGACCTCCGGCTGCTGGAGGAGGACCGGCTGTTCCTGCGGCGGTACGTGGAACGGCGCTATGCCTCACCGGAGCAGCCGGACCTGGCGCCCGACGCCTGGCGGCTCACGGTGGAACTCCTCCCGGGTCGCGCGGCCAGGAAGACGCTGGAGGAACGCGGCGGGAACGGCGGGTCGTCCCACACCCTGGCCGATGTGCCGGAGGAGGGGCGGTGGCACGACCGGCGCGGCTTCGGAGTCCGGGCCGCCGACGGGTCACGGCCGCCGGACGGGCCCGAGCCCGGTGACGGCACGCGGTATGAGACGCCTTCCGGGGGCGGTGAAGAGCCCGCGGCATTGTGGTGCCCGCCGCGGCCCCGGCGCCTGGAGGTGTCGGTCGACAGCCTCTTCCGGCCGGGGAACTCCTTCCCCGTGGAGCCCTGGACGAAGACCGTGACAGCCGAACCGCGGCACATCGCCATGGTGCGGATCCCGACCGGGCGCCTGGCCGTCTCGGATCCGCACGACAAGGAGCCCCGCGAACTCGCCGAGCGCGTACCCCCCGGCGCGTACCGGATGGAGGCGGCCGTGATCACCGGCGAGGGCGAGTTCTGCGGGGACCGGTTCCCGGTCACCGAGGAGCCCGCCGTACGCCTGGTGATCCAGGACGAGCCCGCCGTCGCCTGGGAGTTGGCGCTGAGCGGGGGCGAGGATCCCCGGCTGCTCCTCGACGGCCACGCCTACGGCTTCGGCACCGACGGGGCGACCGGCGCCTTCGCGGACGCCGGGGCCTGGGAGACCTTGTCCGGACGGGTCAGGCGCTACCACGAGGAGCGCGACGACGCCGCGTGCGAGTCCGTCGGCGACGGCCACCTGCGTGCCGTCGACGAGGCGACCGGGAGCGATCTGGTGTCCTTCTGTACGGGAGGCGACGGAACGTGGCCCGTATGGCTCGGCCGCTCCGCCGCCGGCGAACTCGTCGCGGTCGTGGTGGTCACGTCGTACCTCTGAGGGGTGTTCCGCCCTCGGTCCGGCGCCGCCGTTTTCCCGGACGTGGCCGCCCGTCCCCGCCCGCCCCCGACCGCCTTGTCGGAAGGAGCCCGGGTGGCGGACCGCACGTCACCCGGCTGACCGGAACTCTTTGCTCCGCTTCCCGCGTTCTCACGGCGTGACTCTTCAGCAAGAAATCGTCGGCAGCGCCATGCAGATGGCGGTCGTCAACCTGCGACTCGGCCAGACCGTGTACTGCGAAGCGGGAAAGTTCCTGTTCAAGACCACCAACGTGACCATGGAGACGCGGCTCTCCGGACCGTCGGGCGGTGGCGGCGGGCAGCAGGGCGGCGGAGGCGGCATGGGCGGCATGCTGCGCCAGGCCGTGGGCACGGCCATGCAGGCAGGTCAGCGCGCCCTCGCGGGCGAGTCGCTGGCGTTCCAGTACTTCACGTCGACGGGCGGCGAGGGCACCGTGGGCTTCGCGGGCGTGCTGCCCGGGGAGATGCGCGCCCTGGAGCTCGACGGCACGCGCGCGTGGTTCGCCGAGAAGGACGCCTTCGTGGCGGCGGAGTCGACCGTGCAGTTCGGCATCGCCTTCCAGGGCGGGCGGACCGGGCGCAGCGGCGGCGAGGGATTCGTCCTGGAGAAGTTCACCGGCCACGGCACGGTGATCATCGCGGGCGCGGGCAACTTCATCGACCTGAACCCGGCCGATTTCGGCGGCCGCATCGAGGTCGACACGGGCTGCGTGGTCGCCTTCGAGGAGGGCATCCAGTACGGCGTCCAGCGCATCGGCGGGCTCAACCGGCAGGGTCTGATGAACGCGGTCTTCGGCGGCGAGGGCCTGTCGCTGGCCACGCTGGAGGGCAACGGACGGGTGATCCTTCAGTCCCTCACGATCGAGAGCCTCGCCAACGCCCTGAGAAAGGCCCAGGGCGGCGACAAGCAGGGTCCGACGGGCGGACTGTTCTCGACCAACGAGGGATGAGCCCCGGCCCGCACGGGGGCGCGCCGCCGGCCTGCGGGTCCCGGCCGGGCCGCGGAACCGGTGCGAGCCCCGAGCGGGCGGGTGACCGGTGGAAGAACGCGGGGTCATTTTCGGCGCGGACCGATGAGTTGCGGGCGCCGGTGGGGTCTGTCCTGATGGCAGCAGACCCCACCGCAAGGAAGCAGGCACCGTCATGGGCAAGCTCACCCTCACCGCGTTCGTCAGCATCGACGGCGTCCACCAGGCGCCGGGCGGTCCCGAGGAGGACCGCAGCGGCGGCTTCGACCAGGGAGGCTGGAGCGTTCCCTTCGGCGACGACGACTTCGGGAGCTTCGTCGTCGGCAACTTCGCCCACGTCGACGCGTTCCTGCTGGGCAGGCGTACGTACGAGATCTTCGCGGGCTACTGGCCGAAGATGACCGACCCGGCCGACCCGATCGCCTCCAAGCTGAACGGGCTGCCCAAGTACGTCGTCTCCTCGACGCTCACCGAGCCCGCCTGGGAGGGCACGACCGTGATCAGCGGTGACCTCGGCAAAGAGGTCACCGCACTCAAGGAGCGCACCGAGGGCGAGCTCCAGATCCACGGCAGCGCCGTCCTCGCCCAGTCCCTGCTCGCGCTCGGTCTGATCGACACCCTGCACCTGATGACCTTCCCCGTCGTGCTCGGCGAGGGCCGCCGCCTCTTCGCCGAGGGCGCCGCCCCCACCGCGTTCCGTCGCACCGGAGGGACGATCACCGGTGCCGGCGTCGCGATCAACACGTACGAGCGCGAGGGCCGGCCGACGTACGGCAGCTACTAGAGGCAACGGCGGGCGTACGGCAGCCGGCCGCTGGAGGTGGCGGCCGGCACCCGGCGGCCACCAGCGGCACCAGCGGCAAGGGCGGTCGGCCGCCGGCCTTCGCGGCCGCCGGCCTTCGCGGCCGCCGGCCGGCCGCTGTGCGACACGTCAACTCCCCGGAAATTCCGCGGAGTCCACCGAAGAAATCAACACGCTTGACATTGACATGTCATCTACGCGCGTCATTCTGGATTCATGAGATTCCCCCCACGAACCACCCGCATCGGCGCCCTCGTGGCCCTCATGTCCGCCCTGTTCGTCGGTGGTACCGCCGTGGCTCCGGCCGACGCCGCGGCGGCCTCCGTCGGCAGCATCTGTTACGGCGCGCTGCCGTCCCAGGCGTACGACACGCTTGACCTGATCGACTCGGGAGGCCCCTTCCCGTACTCGCAGGACGGGGCGGTCTTCCAGAACAGGGAGGGCGTCCTGCCCGCCCAGTCCGCCAGCTACTACCACGAGTACACGGTCAAGACGCCCGGCTCCTCGACCCGGGGTGCCCGTCGCATCGTGACCGGCAGGAAGACCCTGGAGGACTACTACACCGCGGACCACTACGTCACGTTCAAGCTGATCAACTTCGCTTGCTGAGCCCCGCTGCCGGACGCCTGATCCCCGTTCACCCGGGCGCCCGGCCCCGCGCGGCCGCGAACAGCGCGAGAGCCAGGACGACCAGCGCGGCGCTCGCGTAGAGCTCGTGACCGTCGAGGAAACCCAGCCGCCGCACGAGTCCCCACCCGTGCAGCCGGCCGGTGAATTCCTGGAGCAGACCGAGGACGCCCTGAACGAGGGCGACGACACCGAGCACCTCCAGCACCTGTTTCATGGGACGACCCTCACCCCGCGGACCCCCCAAGCGCATCGGCCGCGGGGTGAGGCATGTCCGACCGAAGACGCGGGGTGCCGTTCCCCCGCCGGACGAAAGTCTGAAGCGTGCCGACTTTGGTCGCCGGCAGGGCTGATGGAGAGGTGGCCGCGGGTTGGGCTGCGTAGATTTGTCGACCGTGAGTGGTGACAATCCCGCGCCCGAGCCGCGTGACGTTCCAGCGCCGGTCCTGGCCGCCCGGCGCTGGCTGCTGCCGTCGGCGGTGGCCGCGGACCTGGACCCCGACGCCGAGCGCGCCGGACCCTCCGGACGGCCCCGGCGCACCGTGCGCGACTGGGTCGTCGACTTCGGCTGCTTCGTGCTGGCCGTCGCCATCGGCCTCGCGGCCGCGAACACCCTGACCGACGACCCGCACGTCCCGCACGGGCTCGCCGTCGCCGACCAGCTCCTCGGCGTGCTCGCCTGCGCGGCGGTCTGGCTGCGCAGGCGCTGGCCGCTGGGCCTGGCCGTCGCCATGATCCCCGTCGGCCTGCTCTCGACCACGGCGGGCGGCGCGGGACTGGTCACCCTCTTCACCCTCGCCGTGCACCGGCCCTTCCGGTACGTGGCCTGGGTCGCCGGTGTCCAGCTCGCGCTGCTCCCGGCGTTCTTCTGGCTGCGGCCCGACCCCGAGCTGCCGTATCTCGCCGCTCTCGCCGTCAGCGCCCTGCTCACCACCGCGGTCGTCGGCTGGGGCATGTTCGTCCGGTCCAAGCGCCAGCTCATGCTGAGTCTGCGGGACCGCGCGCGGCGGGCCGAGACCGAGGCGGCGCTGCGGGCCGAGCAGGCGCAGCGGCTCGCGCGCGAGGCGATCGCGCGCGAGATGCACGACGTGCTCGCGCACCGGCTCACGCTGCTGAGCGTGCATGCGGGAGCACTGGAATTCCGGCCCGACGCGCCACGGGAGGAGGTCGCCCGGGCCGCGGGGGTGATCCGGGAGAGCGCGCACGAGGCCCTTCAGGATCTGCGCGAGATCATCGGGGTGCTGCGGGCCGGGGACTCCGACGAGGCGGGGCGGCCGCAGCCGACGCTGGCGGCGCTCGACGCGCTGGTCGCCGAGTCGCGCTCCGCCGGCGCGAAGGTCGTCCTCGACAACCGGGTCGTCGACCCCGGCGCCGTGCCCGCGTCCGTGGGCCGCACCGCGTACCGCATCGTCCAGGAGGGACTGACGAACGCGCGCAAGCACGCGCCGGGTGCGGAGGTCACGGTGACGGTACGGGGCACCGCCGGCTCCGGGCTGACCGTGACTGTCGCCAACCCCGAGCCGCCGAGTCCGGTGCCGAAGGTCCCGGGGTCCGGGCAGGGACTGATCGGGCTGACGGAGCGGGCGACGCTGGCGGGAGGGCGGCTTGAGCACGGGGCGGTGGGGGGTGGGGGGTTCCGGGTCCGGGCGTGGTTGCCGTGGGGGGCGTAGCCCGCGGTGTCGCTGCGCCGGCGTTTGAGGAGCGGGGTCCGGGGCGGAGCCCCCAGGGTGGGTCGGGATGGGTCGGGTTGGGGTGAAGAGGGCTTGGGCCTGGTTGGGTGGGGGGGATGACGGCGATTCGGCTGGTGCTTGTGGATGACGATCCGTTGGTGAGGGCGGGGCTGGCCCTCATGATGGGCGGCGCCGAGGATGTCGAGATCGTCGGTGAGGCCGCCGACGGCGGTGAGGTGGAGGGCCTCGTCGACCGCACCCGGCCCGACGTCGTGCTGATGGACATCAGGATGCCCGGTGTCGACGGACTGACCGCCACCGAGCGGCTGCGCGGGCGGGAGAAGGCGCCCCAGGTCGTGGTCCTGACGACCTTCCACGCCGACGAGCAGGTGCTGCGCGCACTGCGCGCGGGCGCCGCCGGGTTCGTCCTCAAGGACACACCGCCCGCGCAGATCCTGGAGGCGGTACGCCGGGTCGCGGCCGGAGACCCGGTGCTGTCGCCCACCGTCACCCGCCAGTTGATGGAACACGCCGCGGCCTCCGCCCTCGACACCCGCAGGTCCGGGGCTCGTTCCCGGATCGCCGTCCTGAACGGGCGTGAGCGCGAGGTCGCCGTCGAGGTCGGCCGGGGCAGGTCGAACGCGGAGATCGCCGCGGGACTGTTCATGAGCGTCGCCACGGTCAAGACCCACGTCTCCCGCATCCTCGCCAAACTCGGCCTCAACAACCGTGTGCAGATCGCGTTGCTGGCGTACGACGCCGGGCTGCTGGAGGAGGACGGGCACTGACGAGGGACCTCGCACGTTGAGCGGGGTGACGGGAGGGAGAGTCGTGATCGATCTGGGGGAGTACGGAACGCGGTTCACCGAGGATCCGCATCCGGTCTACGCCGAGTTACGCGCGCTCGGTCCGGTGCACCGGGTGCGGCTGCCACCGCCGGACGAGACCCATGAGACCTGGCTCGTCGTCGGATACGAGGAGGCGCGCGTCGCGCTCGCCGACCCGCGGCTGGCGAAGAACGCGGACTCGGCGGGGTTCGTCTTCTACGGTCAGGAACTGATCGGCGAGCACATGCTGTTCGCCGACCCGCCGCAGCACACCCGGCTCCGGACGCTGATCGCGGGCGAGTTCACCGCCCGGCGGGTCGCGGCACTGCGTCCGCGGATCCAGGAGATCACCGACGAGCTGCTCGACGCGATGCTTCCGCGCGGGCGGGCCGACCTCGTCGAGTCCTTCGCCTATCCGCTGCCGCTGACCGTCATCTGCGAGCTGCTCGGGGTGCCCGAACCGGACCGGGCCGCCTTCCGCGCGCTGTCCACGGAGACGGTGGCTCCCACCAGTGCCGAGACCGAGCACAAGGCCTTCGTCCAACTGGCCGCCTATCTGGGCGACCTGATCGAGGACAAGCGGTGCGCGGGTCCCACGGACGACCTGCTCAGCGGACTCATCCGCACCACCGCCGAGGACGGTGACCGGCTCTCCGCGCGGGAGTTGCGCGGTATGGCGTTCCTGCTCCTCGTGGCCGGGCACGAGACGACGGTCAACCTGATCTCCGGCACCGTCCGGGCGCTGCTCGGTCATCCCGGTCAACTCGCCGCCCTGCGGGCCGACATGACGCTCCTCGACGGCACCGTCGAAGAGACTCTGCGCCATGACGGCCCGGTGGAGAACGCGACCTTCCGCTATGCCGCCGAGCCGCTCGACATCGGCGGCACGGCCATCGCGGCGGGGGAGGAGGTGATGATCGGTCTCACCGCGGCCGACCGTGACGCGGCGCGCTATCCGGAGCCCGACCGCTTCGACCTCCGGCGCGAGCCCCGCGGCCATCTCGCCTTCGGCCACGGCATCCACTACTGTCTGGGCGCGCCGCTGGCCCGGCTCGAAGCCCACGTGGCTCTTCGCTCCCTGCTGGAGCGGTGTCCGGACCTGGCGCTCGACGGCCCGCCGAGCGGCTGGCTGCCCGGCATGCTGATGCGAGGTGTGCGCCGTATGCCGGTGCGCTGGTGAGCGGCCCGGTGCCGCGGGAGGAGCGTTGCCCGTGCTGCGTACGGCGGAGATCACCGCGGAGCTGACCGGCCTGGAGAACACCCGCCACCAGCTCTACTGGCGCTCACGGCTGGAGTTCAGCCTCGACTGCTTCATCTGTGAGCGGACCGGGCGGACCACGGTGTTCGAGCGCGGCGCCGAGCAGGCCCGGTGCTCCGGCAGCCGCAGTGGATTCCCGGGCCACCACACCGCGGGCAGGATCGCCGGGTTCGACACGACGAGCGGCCGGGAGCGGCTCGCGGTCCGCGCCCTGGTCGACTTCTGGTGGGCGCCGTTCACCGACACCCGGGACGACCGGAAGGCCTCCGCGCCCACCAGCCACCCCTGGGTCCGGCTGCACCTCGCCTATCACTGCCCGGAGGCGAACGAGTCGGGGACCGGCAGCGTCCAGACCAACCTGGTGCGGCCGTACCGTCTGACGTGCAAGCACTGCGACGCACTGCTCGGGGTCGACCGGGAGACCCCGGCGGTCCGGCTCCTCAGCGGCCGATCCTGACGCACCCACTGCCCGTGGCGAAACTCGGATGAGCCGGCCACCCCGCTGCTCCCCGGCCGGCAGCGGCCCGTGACGAGCGGGTCCGCGGCCGAGCGGGGAGGGCCAGGCGGGGACGGTCGCGCGGGGTGAGCGGTTCGGTGGGGGCGTGGTGCGGGCCCTGTCTCAGAGCCTGCCGCCCGGGATCTCCGCCGGTGAGACCGGGCGGCGCTCGCGCCGGGACAGCTCGCAGGCCTCGGCGATGCGCAGCGCCTCCAGTGCCTCGCGGCCGTCGCAGGGGTTGGCGCGCTCGCCGCGGACCACCTCCACGAACGCGGCGAGCTCCGCCTCGTAGGCGGGGCCGAAGCGTTCCAGGAAGCCCGTCCACGGTTTGTCCGCGGGCGGCGGTCCGGCCGGTTCGGTCGAGGCGATCGGCGTACGGTCGTCCAGGCCGACGGCGATCTGGTCCAGCTCGCCGGAGAGCTCCATGCGGACGTCGTAGCCCGCGCCGTTCATGCGGGTGGCCGTCGCCGTCGCGAGCATGCCGTCGTCGAAGGTGAGGACGGCCGCCCCGGTGTCGATGTCGTTCGCCTCGCGGAACATCGAGGGCCCGGCGTCGGAGCCGGTCGCGTACACCTGGACGACCTCACGGCCGCTGACCCAGCGCAGCATGTCGAAGTCGTGGATCAGGCAGTCGCGGTAGAGCCCGCCGGAGAGCGGGAGGTATTCGGCCGGGGGCGGCGACTGGTCCGACGTCATCGACCGTACGGTGTGCAGCCGGCCGAGCCGGCCCGAGCGCACCGCTTCGCGGGCGGCCGTGTAGCCCACGTCGAAGCGGCGCTGGAACCCCATCTGCAGAACCGTTCCGGCGGCATCCACCTCGGCGAGCGCGGCGAGCGTCCCCGCCAGATCGAGCGCTATGGGCTTCTCGCAGAAGACCGGGAGCCCGGAGCGGGCCGCCCGGCCGATCAGTTCGGCGTGGGCCGAGGTGGCGGCCGTGATGACCACCGCGTCCACGCCCCAGGTGAAGATCTCGTTCACGGTGGGCGCCGCCGTGGCGCCCAGCCGGTCCGCCAGGCGCTGGGCCCGTGCGGGGTCCGCGTCCGTGACGATGAGAGAGCCGCCGACCTCACGGTGGCGGCTGAGAGTGGCCGCATGAAATGTACCGATACGGCCCGCTCCGATGAGTCCGATGCGCATGGGAACAAACTGAGGGGCGACCCGTCACGCTGTCAATGCTTTGTCCGGACAATCGAACTTCACAACTTCCCGTCAACATCTCCCGGAGCTACGCTCGATCCGTGGCCAAACCAGTTGTGGATCCGACCGTGTCGCTCCAGCTCAGCGTCGACCGCACCAGTCCGGTCCCGCTGTACTTCCAGCTGTCGCAGCAGCTCGAGGCCGCCATCGAACACGGGGCGCTGACCCCGGGAAGCCTGCTCGGCAACGAGATCGAGCTCGCCGCGCGGCTCGGTCTGTCCCGTCCCACGGTGCGCCAGGCCATCCAGTCCCTCGTCGACAAGGGACTGCTCGTCCGGCGCCGAGGCGTCGGCACCCAGGTGGTGCACAGCCAGGTCAAACGCCCTCTGGAACTCAGCAGCCTCTACGACGACCTGGAGTCGGCCGGCCAGCGCCCCGCGACCCAGGTGGTCCTCAACACCGTCGAACCGGCGTCCACAGAGGTCGCGGCCGCCCTCGGGGTGAGCGAGGGCAGCGAGGTCCACCGTGTCGAACGACTGCGTCTCGCGCACGGCGAGCCGATGGCGTACCTCTGCAACTTCCTGCCCCCCGCGCTGCTGGAGCTCGACAGCGACCGCATGGAGGCCACCGGTTTGTACCGGCTGATGCGCGGGGCCGGCATCACCCTCCACAGCGCCCGCCAGTCCGTCGGCGCCCGCGCGGCCAGCGCGGACGAGGGCGAGCGGCTCGGCGAGCCCGCCGGGGCCCCCGTGCTCACCATGCAGCGCACCACCTTCGACGACACCGGCCGCGCCGTCGAGTTCGGCTCCCACATCTACCGCGCCTCGCGCTACTCCTTCGAGTTCCAGCTCCTCGTACGCCCCTGAGCCGACGGTTCTCCGTACGGCCGTCGAGCCTCGTCGAGGCCCGTCCCACCCCGCGCGGGAACCGTGATTTGGGCGGATGATCCCAATGATCGATACTTGGCCGTTTGGGCCGGTACGAAACCGGTCCTCCAGGGCCCGCGGGAGGGCCCCCGGGCCGGTCCTCACGGCCCGGCACACCAAGAGCACGGCAAGAAGGGCACGGCCTCGTGGCACGGACACGGACCTGGGTGGGCATCGCGCTGGCGGGGGCGCTGACAGTGTCCCTCGCGGGATGCAGCAGCACCGGGGGGAAGCGGGCCGAGGATGCCCGCAAGGCGGCGGCGGCCCAGGGCAGGGCCGCGGTGAACACGCCCCGGTGGACCTTCGCGATGATCACCCACTCGGGTGACGGCGACACCTTCTGGGACATCGTCCAGAACGGCGCCGAGCAGGCGGCGGTCAAGGACAACATCAACTTCCTGTACTCGCACGACGACGAGGCCCAACAGCAGGCGCAGCTCGTGGACGCCGCCGTCGACAAGAAGGTCGACGGCATCATCGTCACGCTGGCCAAGCCGGACGCCATGAAGGCCGCCGTCGCGCGTGCCCACAAGGCCGGCATCCCGGTGATCACGGTGAACTCCGGCTCCGCGGAGTCCAAGGCCTTCGGCGCGCTCACCCACATCGGCCAGGACGAGACGATCGCCGGCGAGGCCGTCGGTGACGAGCTGAACAAGCGGGGCCGCAAGAAGGCCCTGTGCGTCCTGCACGAGCAGGGCAACGTCGGGCACGAGCAGCGCTGCGCGGGCATGAAGAAGACGTTCGACGGGACCGTGGAGAACCTCTACGTCACCGGCACCAACATGCCCGACGTGCAGTCCTCCATCGGCGCCAAGCTCCAGGCCGACACGTCGATCGACTCGGTCGTCACGCTCGGCGCGCCCTTCGCGGACACCGCGGTCAAGGCCAGGCAGGACGCGGGCAGCAAGGCCGAGATCGACACCTTCGACCTGAACGCCAAGGTCGCCGCCGAGCTCAAGAACGGCACCCTCGGTTTCGCCGTCGACCAGCAGCCCTGGCTCCAGGGCTACGAGGCCGTGGACCTGCTCTGGCTCTACAGGTACAACGCCGACGTCCTCGGCGGCGGCAAGCCCGTCCTGACCGGGCCGCAGATCATCACCAAGGGCCAGGCCGCCGAGCTGGAGCGCTACGCGGACCGGGGGACCCGATGACCGCCACGGCACCCGCGCCGGCGCCCGGCCCGAAGACCGACGAGCGGCTCCTGAAGACCTCGCCGCTGCGCAAGCTGCTGAGCCGCCCCGAGCTGGGCTCCGTGGTCGGCGCCGTCGCGGTCTTCCTCTTCTTCGCGGTCTTCGCGGACAGTTTCGTACGGGCCGCGAGCCTCAGCACCGTCCTGTACGCGGCGTCGACCATCGGCATCATGGCCGTCCCGGTCGCGCTGCTGATGATCGGCGGCGAGTTCGACCTCTCCGCGGGCGTCATGGTGACCAGCTCCGCGCTCATCTCGTCGATGTTCAGCTACCAGATGACGGCGAACGTCTGGGTCGGCGTGGTCGTCTCGCTCTTCGCCACCCTCGCGATCGGCGTCTTCAACGGCGTCATGCTGACCCGTACCGACCCGCCGAGCTTCATCATCACGCTCGGCACCTTCCTGATGCTGACCGGTATGAACCTCGGCTTCACCAAGCTGATCAGCGGCACGGTCTCCACCAAGTCGATCTCCGACATGGAGGGCTTCTCCTCCGCGAAGGACGTCTTCGCCTCGACGGTCACCATCGGCGGCGTCGACTTCAAGATCACCATCCTGTGGTGGCTGGCCCTGGTCGCCGTGGCCACCTGGATCCTGCTGCGCACCCGCGTCGGCAACTGGATCTACGCCGTCGGCGGCGGTGAGGAGGCGGCCCGCGCGGTCGGCGTCCCCGTCGACAAGACCAAGATCGGCCTCTATATGGGCGTCGCCCTCGGCGCCTGGATCTCCGGCCAGCACCTGCTGTTCTCGTTCGACGTCGTTCAGTCCGGCGAGGGCGTCGGCAACGAACTGATCTACATCATCGCGGCCGTCATCGGCGGATGTCTGATCACCGGCGGCTACGGCTCCGCGATCGGCGCCGCCGTGGGCGCGCTGATCTTCGGAATGGTCAGCAAGGGCATCGTCTTCGCCGAATGGAACCCGGACTGGTTCAAGTTCTTCCTGGGCGTGATGCTGCTCCTCGCGACCCTGCTCAACCACTGGGTCCGCAAGCGCGCGGAGGCGACGAAGTGACGACGGAGAGCGACATGACCGGGGAAGCCGCCGCCGTGGAGCGCCCGGCGCTCGTCGAGCTCGACAGCGTCAGCAAGTACTACGGCAACATCCGCGCCCTCGAAGGTGTCTCGCTGGAGGTCCACGCGGGCGAGATCACCTGTGTGCTCGGCGACAACGGCGCGGGCAAGTCCACCCTCATCAAGATCATCGCGGGTCGGCACCAGCACGACGGGGGCACCCTGCGCGTCGAGGGCGAGGAGACCCGGCTGTCGTCCCCGCGTCAGGCCCTGGACCGCGGTATCGCCACCGTCTACCAGGACCTCGCCGTCGTCCCGCTGATGCCGGTCTGGCGGAACTTCTTCCTGGGCTCCGAGCCCCGCAAGGGCTTCGGCCCGTTCAAGCACCTCGACGTCGAGCACATGCGGCGCACGACCCACGCGGAACTCCTGCGGATGGGCATCGACCTGCGCGACGTCGACCAGCCGATCGGCACCCTCTCCGGAGGTGAGCGCCAGTGCGTGGCGATCGCCCGCGCCGTCCATTTCGGCGCCAAGGTCCTCGTGCTCGACGAGCCCACCGCCGCCCTCGGCGTGAAGCAGTCCGGTGTGGTCCTCAAATATGTGGCCGCCGCAAGGGACGCCGGACTGGGTGTCGTGTTCATCACCCATAATCCGCATCACGCCTATCTCGTGGGTGATCGTTTCGTCCTGCTGAAGCGCGGCACCATGTCGGGCAACTACGCCCGGGACGGGATCACGCTGGACGAGCTGACGCGCCAGATGGCGGGCGGAAGCGAGCTGGACGACCTGCGGCACGAGCTGGAGAACCGTGCCCTGTGAGGGCGCGGGACCGTGACCCGGACGGCCTCGTGGACCGGCCGGAACAGGCCACATACGGCCCAGGCGTCACATGTGTCACGGAGCTTCCACGGTGCGGCCCCGGTACGGCGTAGGGCAGAATCGGCGCGATGAGCACCTACCGCGACCTCGCGCTGCCCCGAGCTCTCGGCTCCGCTCGCGCGGGGGGCACCCCCATCGGCTCCGCGCGGGCCACCGTCCTGCGGACCGTGGGCACACGCGAGCGCCGTTCCCATCTGACGGCACCCCGTGTCCCCACCGTCGGCATCGACATCGGTGGCACGAAGGTGATGGCGGGTGTGGTGGACGCCGACGGCACCATCCTGGAGAAGGTCCGCGCCGAGACGCCGGACAAGTCCAAGAGCCCCAAGGTCGTCGAGGACACCATCGTCGAGCTGGTGCTGGACCTCTCCGACCGGCACGACGTGCACGCCGTCGGCATCGGGGCGGCCGGCTGGGTGGACGCCGAACGCAACCGCGTCCTGTTCGCCCCCCATCTGTCCTGGCGCAACGAGCCGCTGCGCGACCGCCTCGCCGGGCGGCTCGCGGTGCCCGTGCTGGTCGACAACGACGCCAACGCCGCCGCCTGGGCCGAGTGGCGCTTCGGCGCCGGGCGCGGCGAGGACCACCTCGTGATGATCACGCTCGGCACCGGCATCGGCGGCGCGATCCTGGAGGACGGCCAGGTCAAGCGCGGCAAGTTCGGAGTCGCCGGAGAGTTCGGCCACATGCAGGTCGTGCCCGGCGGCCACCGCTGCCCGTGCGGCAACCGCGGCTGCTGGGAGCAGTACAGCTCCGGCAACGCACTCGTCCGCGAGGCCCGCGAACTCGCCGCCGCCGACTCCCCGGTGGCCTTCGGGATCATCGAGCACGTCAAGGGCAACATCGGGGACATCACCGGCCCGATGATCACCGAGCTGGCCCGCGACGGCGACGCCATGTGCGTCGAACTCCTCCAGGACATCGGTCAGTGGCTCGGCGTCGGCATCGCCAACCTGGCCGCCGCCCTGGACCCCTCCTGCTTCGTCATCGGCGGCGGTGTGAGCGCGGCCGACGACCTGCTGATCGGACCCGCCCGCGACGCCTTCCGCCGGCACCTCACGGGCCGCGGCTACCGCCCCGAGGCGCGGATCGCGCGCGCCCAGCTCGGCCCCGAGGCCGGCATGGTCGGGGCCGCCGACCTCGCGCGGCTCGTCGCCCGCCGGTTCCGGCGCGCCAAGCGGCGCCGTGTGGAGCGCTACGAGCGGTACGAGCGGTACACCGAGACCCGCCGCACGACGCAGCAGGAGTCGCGGTGACCGCCTCCCTGCCTCGTCAGGCGACGTCCCCGGACGAGCCGCGGCGACCGCCCGAGGACCCGCGCCACAGGTTCCGGCGCCGCGCGCTGACCCTGCTGATCATCGTGCTGCTCATCGGCGTACCGGCCGGCTACCTGGTGATCTCCGCCGACCAGAGCCGCAACAGCGGCAAGGACAAGGAGGCGAAGTACTCGGCGACCGGCCTCACCTCGGGCTGGCCCTCGCGCGTCCAGCGCCGCCTCTACCAGGTGCCGATCCCCGGCAAATCGACCGACGTCGCGTACTACGAGACGAACAACTGGAAGACCAGCCGGCTGTACGTCCAGTTCGGCACCACCCAGGCCGGTCTCGACGGGTTCCTCAAGGGCATCGGCACGAGCCGTTCCGCCCTGGTGAAGGACCACATCACCATCAGCGACCGCAATCAGAAGGTCGTCGGATGGGAGTTCACGGGCCCCGGCCCCTGGTGGGGACTCGTGCACAAGCAGAAGGACCCCGCACCCACCCAGGACATCGTCGTGAACGGCTCCCGGACGGACCACCCCATGGTGTACATCGTCTCGCGCACGATCCCGTAGCCCATCCGCACGATCCCCTCGGTTCGGCGCGGTTCGGACCGGGACCCGACGGGTCCACCGCCGCCCGCCGCGGCCGTGGGAGCCGATTGTCAGACCCCGCCCGTAGAGTCGAAGACAACTGATTCGACGGGCGGGAGGTGACCGGGCGTATGCGGGACACGGCGGACGTGGTGACCGCGCGGGTGACTTCCGCGGGCGCGCCTTCGGCATGGGCACGCTCCGCCTCCACGGCGGATCCCCGGACGCGGGACCTCACGCGGCCGCCGGACGACCAGCCGCCCTCCCCACGGCTCGCCGCCGTCTTCCTGCCCGCGCCGCTGCCCCGCGAAGGCCGCGTCGCGTTCTGGGACCCGCGGGGCGAAGCCCTGCCCGCCGAGGACGACGGGGACGGCCCCCGGCCGGGGGAGCACCCCGACGGAGCGACGTCGCCCGGCACACCGGCGCCCGCACGCGAGCACACCGGACTGACGGTCGTACGGCCGCACGGCCAGGGCGTCCGCAGGAGCACCGTCCCCGCGCTGATCCTCCCCCTGGGCGAAGCCCTGCCCGTGCTCGCCGGGGCGCGGCGTGACCCCGGGGCCCATCCCGCCACCGTGTGCTGGGGCGCCGCCGCGCTGCACGCGCTGCGCCTCGTCGCCCGCGGACGCCTGCTGCCGGGGCTCACCCCCGACGGCTTCGACGCCTGGCGCGCGGGTCCCCTGGACCCGGACGACATCGCCCACCTGCGGTCGGTCGCCGGGGCCCTTCCGTACGAGGGACACGCCGTCCCGCTGCCCGGCAGGGGACCGGTCCGGCTGCCCGAACCGGAAGCCCTGGTGCGGTCCTTCCTGGACGCGGTCGCCGACACCCTGCCCCGCACCCCCGCCGCGCCCTACACCTGCGGCAAACCCTTCGCGGCCCGCGAGCCGCAGCGGCTCACCGGCGCCCACGACTGGGCCGCCGAGGTCGCCGCCGGCATGGACGCGGGCGTGCGGATCTCGCTGCGCCTGGACCTCTCCGCCCACCAGCTCTTCGACGACGGCGAGGGAGCGCGGCGCGCGGGCGCCGCCGTCGTCCAGGTGCACAGCCTCGCCGACCCCACCCTCGTCGTCGACGCGGCCGGCCTGTGGGCGGGGGACGCCGACACGGTGTTCGGCCCCCGCGCCCGCGTCGACGCCGCCCTCGCCGTCCGTCGCGCCGCCCGGGTCTGGCCACCCCTCGACCGGCTGTCCGAACAGGACGTGCCCGATGTGCTCGCCCTCTCCGAGGAAGAGCTGTCGGACCTGCTCGGGGTCGTGGCGACCCGGCTCGGCGCCGCCGGTGTCGCCGTGCACTGGCCCCGGGACCTGGCGCACGACCTGAGCGCCGCCGCGGTGGTGCGTCCCGCGCCGGGTTCGGCGACCGACGGGACCGGTTTCTTCGAGAGCGAGGAACTCCTTCAGTTCCGCTGGCAGTTGGCCCTCGGCGGAGATCCGCTCAGTGAGGCGGAGATGGACGCGCTGGCCGAGTCCCACCGGCCGGTCGTCCGGCTGCGCGATCAGTGGGTCCTGGTCGACCCCGCCCTCGTCCGCAAGGCCCGCAAGCGCGAACTGGGCCTGCTCGACCCGGTGGACGCCCTGTCCGCCGCGCTCACCGGAACCGCGGAGGTCGACGGGGAGACCGTCGAGGCGGTGCCGGTCGGGGCCCTCGCCACCCTGCGCGACCGCCTCACGGCGGGCGTGACCCCCGTCGAGCCCCCGCCCGGCCTGGACGCCCGCCTGCGGGACTACCAACTCCGCGGGCTCGCCTGGCTGGACCTCATGACCTCCCTCGGCCTCGGCGGCTGCCTCGCCGACGACATGGGACTCGGCAAGACCGTCACCCTCATCGCGCTCCACCTGAAGCGGGCCCGCAGCGAACCGACGCTGGTCATCTGCCCCGCCTCGCTCCTCGGCAACTGGCAGCGGGAGATCACCCGTTTCGCGCCCGGCGTCCCCGTGCGCCGGTTCCACGGCCCCGACCGCACCCTGGACGGTCTCGACGGCGGCTTCGTCCTGACCACGTACGGCACGATGCGTTCGGCCGCCGCCCACCTCGCCGAGCAGCGCTGGGGCATGGTCGTCGCGGACGAGGCACAGCACGTCAAGAACCCGTACTCGGCGACGGCGAAGGCCCTGCGGACCATCCCGGCCCCCGCGCGCGTCGCGCTCACCGGCACACCCGTGGAGAACAACCTCTCCGAACTGTGGGCTCTGCTGGACTGGACGACCCCGGGTCTGCTCGGCCCCCTCAAGTCCTTCCGCGCCCGGCACGCGCGCGCCGTGGAGAACGGCGAGGACGAGGAGGCCGTGGCCCGGCTGGCCCGGCTGATCCGTCCGTTCCTGCTCCGCCGCAAGAAGTCCGACCCCGGAATCGTCCCCGAACTCCCGCCGAAGACGGAGACGGACCACCCCGTCCCGCTCACCCGCGAACAGGCCTCCCTCTACGAGGCGGTGGTCCGCGAATCCATGCTGGCGATCGAGACGACCGACGGCATCGCCCGCCGGGGACTGGTCCTCAAGCTGCTGACCTCCCTCAAACAGATCTGCGACCACCCGGCCCTGTTCCTGAAGGAGGACGCAGGGGCGGCCGCCCAGGGGACCACCTCCCGTTCGGGCAAACTGGCCCTGCTCGACGAGCTGTTGGACACCCTGCTCGCCGAGGACGGTTCGGCGATCGTCTTCACCCAGTACGTCGGCATGGCCCGCCTCATCACGGCCCATCTGACCGCCCGCGCCGTCCCGGTCGAGCTCCTGCACGGCGGTACGCCGGTCGCGGAGCGCGAACACATGGTGGACCGCTTCCAGAGCGGGGCGACCCCCGTCCTGGTGCTGTCGCTCAAGGCCGCCGGCACCGGTCTGAACCTCACCCGCGCCGGCCACGTCGTCCACTTCGACCGCTGGTGGAACCCCGCCGTCGAGGAGCAGGCCACCGACCGCGCCTACCGCATCGGCCAGACCCAGCCCGTCCAGGTGCACCGGCTCATCACCGAGGGCACGGTCGAGGACCGGATCGCCGAGATGCTCGAAGCGAAGCGGGCCCTCGCCGACGCGATCCTCGGCTCCGGCGAGGCGTCCCTGACGGAGCTCACCGACCGCGAGCTGTCGGACCTCGTCTCGCTCCGGAGGGCGTCATGAGCGGGACCGAGGCAGAGGAGCCCCGCGTGCCCGAGACCGAGACCGAGGCCGAGACCGGCGAACCGGCCGAGGGCGCCGGCCCGGGTCTGCCCCGTCCCGTCACCGGAGACCGCCCCGCCGACGAGGCCCGTCGGGCATTGCGCGCCGCACGGCTGGCCGCGGAGGCCCACGATCACGCGGGTGCGGGTGCGGGTGCGGGTGCGGGTGCCGGTGCCGGTGGTGGTGGTGGGCGTGAGGCGGCGGCGGGCACGGCGTCCGTGTCGTCCACGCCCTCCGATCTGCCGGTGCCGTCTGCGCCGTCTGCGCCACCCACGCCGGCCGCCGCGGCCGAGGCGCCCGGGGTTCCCCCGAGGGCGTCCGCTCCGGGGGCGAGGCCGGGCGACGCGGCCCGTGAGGCGCTGCGCAGGGCGACGGCGAGCGACGCGGCGCTTCCGGTGTCCGAGGACGCCGCGGAGGCCGGCTCGGGGCAGGACCTCGACGGGACACCGACAGAGCCCCCGGCGTCCGGGGAGCCCGTCACGACCGGTCGTTCCGGCGCGCGGCCCCAGGGAGACGCCCGCCCCGGTGACATCGCGCGCGAGGCGCTGCGTGCCGCGCGGGACGAGGCGAGGCGGCTTCGGTCCGAGGGGACGGACGGCGGCGGAGAGCGGACGACGGAGTCCGGTGGCAAGGGAGTCGGCCCGAGGCGTCGGCCGGACGGGACCTCCCGCGCCGGTGCGCGGGGGCGGCGGCATCCCGCGCACTCCGACTCCGGGGAACGGGCGTCCCAGGAGCGGGACCTTCGCGATCTGCTCGCGAACGCCTTCCGGCTGCCCCCGGACGTCACCGCCGACACCGGCGAGCAGCCGTCGGACCCCGCCGGGCCCGGGCAGCCGTCCCACCCCGCCGACGGCACGGGCGAGACGACGCGCGACCGGGACTCCGGGCGGATCGCGCACCCTGTACACCCCGGCGACGCCGCGCGTCCCGAGCGGCCCGCGGACGCCGCGCGTCCCGCGTACCCCGTGTCCGGGAGCGCGGCGCGGGCGGCCACCGGGCCCGTCACCGGCGACTCTCCCGATCTCGATCCCTTCACGGCCGAGGTCGCGGCCCCCGAGCCCTTCACCCCGGAGACCTCCACCGAGTTCTTCGCCTCGTCGAGCACCGGGGGGCGGCACCCGGAGCCGGTCGTCCCCGCCGAGCGGAGCCCTCGCTCCATGGCATCCCCGGGCCGTGACGGTGAGTTGCGCCGGACCTTCCCCGCCTTTCCCGCGCGGGGCCGGGAAGAGGGCGGCGGCTTCGCGGAGACATGGTGGGGCAACGCGTGGGTCACGGCGCTGGAGGAAGGGGCGCTCGACGCGGCACGGCTGGCGCGCGGGCGGACGTACGCCGGGCACGGCCACGTCGACGCCGTCACCGTCACCCCGGGTCTGGTGCTCGCCTATGTGCACGGGAGCCGGCCGCGGCCGTACCGCGTCCAGGTCAGGGTGCGGACGCTGACCGACGGCGACTGGGACCGCTTCCTCGACGCCGCCGCCGAGCGGCCCGGACACATCGCGGCGCTGCTCGACAAGGAGATGCCCAAGTCGCTCGCGGACTGCGGTGTCGAACTGCTCCCCGGGCCCGGCGAGCTCGAACCGCACTGCAGCTGCCCCGACTTCGGCCACCCCTGCAAGCACGCGGCCGCGCTCTGCTACCAGACGGCGCGGCTGCTGGACCAGGACCCGTTCGTCCTGTTCCTGTTGCGCGGCCGCGGCGAGCGCGAACTGCTCGACGCGCTGTCCCGGCGCAACGCCACCCGCGCCGCCCGCGCGGCCCAGGAGCGGGAACCGGAGCAACCGGCCGGCGTCCGCGCCCGTGACGTCCTCGCGCGGCGCGTGCTGCCGCCCCTGCCCGCTCCGCTGCCACCGCCCGCGCATCCGGAGCAGCCGCCGGCCTACCCGGGCGTACCGGGCGGCCCGGACGCCTTCGCGCTGGACCAGCTCGCCACGGACGCGGCCGCTCGCGCGTACGCGCTGCTCACCTCGGGCCGCGATCCGGTCGCGGACCTGACCCTCTGGCAGGACGCGGTGCGCATCGCGGCGGCCCGCCCCGGGTCGGGGCTCACCGCCGCCACCCGCGCCCTCTACTCCTCACTCGCCTCGGCGACCGGCCGCACGCCGCTCGATCTGGCACGGGCGGTCGCGGCCTGGCGGCAGGGCGGATTCGACGCGCTCGCCGTCCTCGAAGAACCCTGGGACCCCCCGGCGGGCCGGTTCGACCGGGCCCGGCCGCTGCTCATGGCCGCCGACTTCCCGGCCTTCCGCCCCTGGCGCAACCACCTCACCCACCCGCGTGGCCACGCCCAGCTCCGCCTCGGCCGCAACGGCCTGTGGTACGCCTACGAGTCCGATCCGGGCCAGGACGACTGGTGGCCCCGCGGCACCCCGGACCTCGACCCGGTCGGCGCCCTGACGGGCCTCGGCGCACCGGGCGAGCTCTGACCCACACGACATTCCCCGGCCCGGAAGAACTCCGGAACCGGCCCCAGTCCCGCTCCGGTACGGGCCGGCTCGGCCGCCCCGCCCCGCCTCGGCTCGGCCACCGGCCCCGGCTCGGCCACCGGCCCCGGCTCGGCCACCGGCCCCGGCTCGGCCACCGGCCCCGGCTCGGATGTCGGCCCCGGTCCCGCACAGGTCCGTTCCGCGTCGTTTCTGTGCGTGCCGAGCCGTTTCCCGGGGTTCGTTCCCCGCCGTCGTCAGCCGTTTGCCGGTCGTTCCCGGCCGTCCCGGGCCGTTCCTTTCCGGGGTCGATCCGTTCCTTTGTGATCCAGTTCGGTCCGGTCCGGCCTCTTTCCGGCTTCTTTCCGGTCCGGCGGGCCCGTCGGCGGTGGTCCTGCCATGGTGTGTACACATGTGGCGGCCCGGTGGGGGCACCGTGGACGAACGGCCCCCATTTCCGTCCGAACGGGCCCGGAAGCTAGCGTGGGGCGGTGAGTGAGACGAAGACCCCTGCCCTTCAGTACCGCCTCGATGGCCCGGAAGACGCTCCGGTCCTCATACTTGGACCCTCGCTCGGCACCACCTGGCACATGTGGGACAGGCAGGTCCCGGAGCTCGCGAAGAGTTGGCGGATCTTCCGGTTCGACCTGCCGGGACACGGCGGAGCGCCCGCGTATCCGGCCGGATCGGTGGCCGAACTCGCCGGACGGCTGCTGGCCACGCTCGACCGGCTCGGCATCCAGCATTTCGGGTACGCGGGCTGCGCGTTCGGCGGGGCCATCGGGCTCGAACTGGCGCTGCGCCGCCCCGAGCGGGTGGCCTCCCTCGCGCTGATCGCCGCCTCGCCCCGTTTCGGTACGGCCGACGAGTTCCGTCAGCGTGGGGTGGTCGTGAGGTCGAACGGCCTGGACCCGATCGCCCGCACCTCGCCCGAACGCTGGTTCACGAGCGGTTTCGCGGCGGCCCAGCCCGCGATCACCGAGTGGGCCGTGCAGATGGTGCGCACCACCGACCCCGGCTGCTACATCGCGGCCTGCGAGGCGCTCGCCGCCTTCGACGTGCGGGGCGAACTGGGCATGGTGGGCGTTCCCACCCTCGTCCTGGCCGGCTCCGACGACCAGGTCACCGGGCCCGCGGAGGCGCGCACACTGGTCGCCGGAATACCGGACGCCCGCCTCGCGGTCGTGCCCGGTGCCTCGCACCTGGTTCCCGTGGAGCAGCCCGCCGCCGTCACGGATCTGCTCGTACGGCACTTCTCCAGCGCCTGGCTGCCCGCCTTCGACTCGTCCACCGGGCAGATGGCGGTCCCGGCCGCGCCGGCCTACCCCGTGCAGGTGGCCCCGCCACCGGTCGCGCCCTTCGCCGAGATCGCCCCGGCCCCCGTCGTGCCCGAGACCATGGGGCGGCAGGATCCCTACGACATCGGGATCAAGGTGCGCCGCGAGGTGCTGGGGGACGCGCACGTGGACGGGGTGCTGGCCTCGGCGGACGAGTTCTCCGGGGACTTCCAGGAGTTCGTCACCCGGTACGCGTGGGGCGAGATCTGGGACCGGCCCGGACTCGACCGGCGTTCGCGCAGCTGCGTGACGCTGACCGCTCTGGTCGCGGGCGGCCATCTCGACGACCTGGCCGTCCACACCCGTGCCGCCCTGCGCAACGGTCTCACCCCGGTGGAGATCAAGGAGGTGCTGCTCCAGGCGGCCGTCTACTGCGGCGTGCCGGCGGCGAACAGAGCCTTCCGGGTGGCCCAGAAGGTCATCCATGAGGAGACGACCCCCCAGGAGTGAGCCGACGGAGCTGTCCACAGGGCCGGGCCTCCGGGCTCGCGCGGGGGCAGGATGGACCCATGAAGCTCACGAAGAAGTCGCACGCCTGCGTCCGTCTCGAGAAGGACGGGCGGACGCTCGTCATCGATCCCGGGGGTTTCAGCGAGGAGGACGCGGCCCTGGGCGCGGACGTCCTCCTCGTCACGCACGAGCACCCCGACCACTTCGACGAGGAGCGGCTCCGCGCGGCCATGGAGGCCAACCCGGCGGCCGAGATCTGGACGCTGCGGTCGGTGGCGGAGAAGGTCTCCGCCGCCTTCCCCGGCCGGGTGCACACCGTCGGCCACGGCGACAGCTTCACCGCCGCCGGTTTCGACGTCCAGGTGCACGGCGAACTGCACGCGGTGATCCATCCGGACATCCCGCGCATCACCAACGTCGGCTATCTCGTCGACGGCGGCCGCGTCTTCCACCCCGGGGACGCCCTGACCGTCCCCGACCGGCCGGTCGAGACGCTGATGCTCCCCGTGATGGCCCCGTGGAACAAGATCTCCGAGGTCATCGAGTACGTCCGCGAGGTCAAGCCGCAGCGTGCGTACGACATCCACGACGCCCTGCTCACGGACCTGGCCCGGCCGATCTACGACCGCCAGATCGGCGCCCTCGGCGGCTCCGAGCATCTGCGGCTCACGCCGGGAGCGTCGGTGGAGGTCTGAGCCGACGGCGCCCCACCCCGTCCCGAACCCGTGTCGAGCCGTCCGGTCCCGTGCCTCCCCGTGCCGTCCCGATCGTGAACGGACGGCACGGAGTGTCCTCGTCGGACCCGTTGTCGTACCCGCCCGGTAGGTTGTGAGGCATGCGCATCGCCACCTGGAACGTGAACTCGATCACCGCCCGTCTCCCGAGGCTGCTGGCCTGGCTGGAGAGCAGTGGCACGGACGTGCTGTGCCTCCAGGAGGCCAAGGTCGCCGCCGAGCAGTTCCCGGCCGAACAGCTGCGCGAGCTGGGGTACGAGGCGGCCGTGCACGCCACGGGACGGTGGAACGGCGTGGCGGTGATCTCCCGAGTCGGCCTGGAGGACGTGGTCAGGGGCCTGCCCGCCGGTCCCGTGTACGAGGGCGCGGAGGAACCCCGGGCCGTCTCGGCGACCTGCGGGCCGGTCCGCGTCTGGTCGGTGTACGTGCCGAACGGCCGCGAGGTGGACCACGCTCACTACGCGTACAAGCTCCAGTGGTTCGAGGCCCTGAGAGCGGCCGTGGCGGGCGACGCGGCGGGCGGCCGCCCGTTCGCGGTGCTGGGCGACTACAACGTGGCGCCCACGGACGACGACGTCTACGACGTGGCCGCGTTCGAGGGGCTGACCCATGTCACCCCGGCCGAGCGGGCCGCGCTCGCGGCGCTGCGCGAGGAGGGCCTGACGGACGTGGTCCCGCGCCCCCTCAAGTACGACCACCCGTACACGTACTGGGACTACCGCCAGCTCTGCTTCCCGAAGAACCGCGGTATGCGCATCGACCTCGTCTACGGCAACGAGGCGTTCTCGACGGCGGTCAAGGACGCCTACGTCGACCGCGAGGAGCGCAAGGGCAAGGGCGCCTCGGACCACGCGCCGGTCGTGGTGGACCTGGACGTCTAGGACACCCGCCCGGCTGGAGTTCTGGGCGGCCCCCTGTGCCGTGGCGGGTGGGAGCCGTCCGTCGCGGCACCGGCAGCCGTCCGCCCGGCACAGGCGTTCGGCCCCGCGATAGCGGGCATCCTTCTCCATGGACGACTCGGGAAACCGGTGGGTACCCGAGGCGTGTTCCTCCGGTTGTCACGATTCGCCCTATTCCGTGATGAAATGCCGCGAGCTACATTTTGTTCACATACCGGGAACACGGAGCTTCGACGATCGCACCCCACGGAGAGGCCGGTCATGAACATCCCCTTCTTGGACAAGCTGCTCAAACGGCAGCCGGTGCGGCGGGACCGGCCCCTCGCCAAGGCCTTCGAGGACGACCCGGTGGGTGTGGCCGAGCTGTTCTCGGAGTGCGAACTGCTCCGTTCCCAGGCCGCGGCCGTCGGTCTCGAACTGGACGACACCCCGGACTCGTTGGTGGCCCTCGACCAGCTTCTGCCGTTGTGGCGCGACGACCCCGAGGCGCTGCCCTGGCTGGGGAACGACGCCGGCCTCTATCTGGGCACCGTCGTGGTCCGCACGGTGCCGGGCGCCTCCTGGCACGTCTGGCCCGGCGGCAGTCCGGCCGTCCTGCTCCCCTCGGGCCGTGAGATCCCGGTCGTCGAGGCCGGCCTGGACTGGGCCGTGCAGGGTGTCCCCGAGCTGTCCCAGATGTACGCCGAGGCCACGGAAGCCTGACCCGAGGGTTCCGTGGGTGTCCCGGCGATCGCCCGCGGTGTCGTGATCCGTTCTTCATCCAGCCTCAAATACGGCTAATGGCCCGACACGCGTGTCGTCCGTTAAGTGGCGATTTGCGTCGATAGTTTGCGGTGACCGGCACGGCCGACCGCGGGCTGCTCCGGAAGGGCCGTCGATCCCTTGATCGACCTGTTCGACGTCACCACGCACTTCGGGGAGCCGCATGTTCCGCAGGACGACGACCTCGCCTTCGGCAAGGGAGGGGTGGTCGTGATCACCGGCCCGTCGGAAAGATCCTCGACTGCCGGGTGAGGCAAGGGAATCCGTACCCGAACCCGCCAACCCCTCGGGGGCGCGCGAGCCCGAGCGCCTCGCCGCCGGGCACAGGGCGGCGCCGCCGTACGCTGATCGCGTGCCGTCCGAGAGGGATGCGCCGGGCGCCACCGTGCGGGAGTTGCCGCCGATGTGCGCCGGCGCCGATCCCGTCGGCGACGGGCACGCGGCAGAGGACCGCGCTGCGCACCCGCGAGGACTTCCTCGGGCCCGGGAAGCTGATCGCGGCGATCCTCGACTACGATTTGCCGTTCATCCCCGTGGTGACGGTGAGCCAGCCGATCCGCATCGGGATGTGTGTGCCGCTGTGCCGGTCCGCCCCACGGGCGTACGGGCGGAAGCGGCACAGTCCCGAGACCGAGGCCGTGGACGTGGCTCCGGCCGAACCAGGGACGCTGCTGCCGGGTGGGGTTCCCCCCACCGCCCCGACACGGTAGGGGGAGCAGCAGCTCACAGGGCCAGGCCCGACCGGCGCCAGCCGGGGATCACTGCTCGCGCAGGGGTACCGACACGTAGGACGGGTCGTGCTCCGGCGAGGAGAAGGTCAGCTGCGCGCCGGACGGGTTGTGCTCGATGTACAGCGGGTCGACCGTGTCGACGACCACCGCCAGACGATGCCCGGCCGGGACGTCGTAGGCCGTGGAGAACAGGTCCAGGTCCACGCCGAACGGCTCACCGGGCGTCCGCCCGTGGAAGGTGTACGGCGCGTTGCTGACCAGCTTGCCGACGCCGAGCGGGCCCACGTCGTAGAGATAGGCGATGAACGTGCCGCTCTCCTTGGTGCCGGTGACCGTGGTGTGGAGTTTGACGGTGCCTCGGACGCGCTGGACGCTCGTGGACTTCTCCGACTGCCACACCGCGGTCCAGTAGCGGGGCAGCAGCGGGATCGAGGCCATCGGCGGGATCCGGGTGAGCTGGTCGAGGATGCTGGACAGGAAGATGACCCCGCCGTCCGCGCCCGAGTCGACGTTCGTGTGGATCCTGGTGGTGCCCTTGAGGGCGATCTTCCGCGAGGCCGCGCCGACCGACTTCCAGTCCGGGTAGCCCTCGTAGCCGCCCGTGGAGCGGGACTTGAGCTGCACCGGCTGTTCGCGGTCGATGCCGTTGTCCTTGCCGGCCAGATAGTGGTCGAACCAGCGGCCGGTGTCGGTCCACACGTCGTTGGGGAGTCCGAGCAGGCCGGTGATCTCGGCGGTGGCGTGGTCGCCGGGGCGGAACTCCAGCCGCTTGGGCCCGGTCAGCTCCTCGTAGAACTTGGCGTACTGGTTGGCCGAGAAGATCGTGTCGCCCCAGGTGTTGGCCAGGAAGACGGCGGCGCCGTTCTTGTCCAGTTGGTCGACGTGCGTCTCGGGAGAACGTTTCTTCCCCCAGGCGATCAGATCCTGCTCCTTCGACAGATTCGAGCCGAAGAAGTCCTTGAACACCTGCTGGGTCTCGGCGCTGGGCCGGCCCACGATGTGCCCGACGCCGTCCAGCAGCGCGGCGGCCTGGACGTGTTCGGTACGGCCGGAGTAGATCGACGTGGTCAGATCCGCCCAGCCGCTCAGGGCGGCGACCGCCTTGATGCGCTTGTCGTGCGCCGCGGCCAGCAGGCTGATCCCGGCGCCGTACGAGACGCCCGCCACGCCCACCTTCCGCGCGTCGGCGGGGGTGTTGGCGAGCGCCCAGTCGATCACCCTGGACACGTCGGCGGTGTCGCGGGGTCCTGCGACGTCGATCTCGCCCCCCGACTGCCAGAAGCCGCGGACGTTGTAACTGACGACCACATAGCCGGAGTTCGCCAGCTTCTGGGCCTGTGCGAGGTACTCGACCTGCGGCAGGCCCCAGCTCGTGGGCAGGACGATGAGCGGATACGCGCGGGTGCCGTCCGCTCCCGCGGGGGTGACGACATTGGCCTTGAGGGTGGTACCGCCGTCGCCGGAGATGTCGACGAAGCGGACACCGCCCGAGCTGTCGGCGGCCTGGGCGGCGGGTGCGAGGCCGAGGCCGGCGGCCGCGATCAGCGTCGCGGAGAGGGCGCCGACGGCGGACGTGCGCAGGGGGTTGCGACCGTTTCCCAACGGGTCACTCCTCACTTGGTCAGTGCAAGGTGACCCGACGGTAACCGCGACGGTTTACTCGAAGTAACCCGTCGGTAAGTTACGTGCGAGTAACGATTGTTGAAGTGTTCATTTCCAACCGTTCAAACGTCGGCGGAGTGTGCCGCCGGGAACGGCCGGAAAGCGCCCGTGCCTGCGGACCGGGCGTCACGTACGCCGGCGCGCCCGAGGTGTGGCGGGCCTCGGCGAGGCCTCCCCGTCCTGGTCGGGGTCGGACGCCGGGTCCGGCGCCGGGTCCAGTGCCGGCGGAGTCGGCAGCGGAGCCTGGGCGGTGCGGGTGACGTCCGCGACGACCTCGACGACATCGGGGCCGTAGGCCTGGGAGTTCACGACCTTCAGGAGCAGGACGAAGCTGCTGCCGCCGTGCTTGCGGGCGAGGCGGGCGTGGTTGCGGGCGAGATAGCGGCTCGCGGCCTGGTTGGTGATCGCGCGCTGGCCGCAGAAGAGGAAGACCGGTCTCACCTCACGGCTCTGGCCCGCGGTGAGCCGGGCGAGGATCACGTACTCGGCCTGGCCCGACTCCAGGCGGTAGCGCTCGCTGCCGATCTGGAAGGCGCCCCGGTCGGGTCCCCGGCCGGAGTCGACGTTGACCTGCACGCCGGGCAGCAGGGACTGCAGATGCGCGGCCATGCGCCGGTTGGACGCCGGTCCGCCCACGCAGAACTCCGTGCGTTCGCCGAAGCCCTGCTGGGTCGCGTCGTGCGCGATCACCTGGGCGTGCGCGCCACAGTCCTTGATCAGGGCGGACAGTTCGAGAAGCGCGAACACGTCGTGACGCATCACCGTGAGCTCGGTACCGCCCGCCTCGCGGTTCACCACGAGCAGCGACTCGGAGTTGTCGGGCAGCCCGAAGAAGGCCTGCTTGCGGCGGAGCTTGCGCTTCCACAGGTAGGTGCGGGCGAGCCAGCCGAGCGAGGCACTGAGGCCTGCGGCCAGGACGCCGAGGACGATGTTGCGCACGTCGTCATTCATGTGCGCGCATGCTAGCGGGCCCACGGAACCGTGTTCGAGGGGGCCTGACGTGGTCACCGTGGTGAAGTTACGCTGCGCAGACGGCTGTTGACTGGAGGTATTGATGCGACGTCCTCTTGCACGGAATCTGACGGTCCTGGCGGTTTCGGCCGCGACGGCATTGGTGGGCGCGGCGGCGCCGCCCGGGGCTCCGGCGGCGGACACGGCCGCGAGGGCGCCCGTGGCGAAGGTGCCCGTCGCGGTCGGGTACGGAGGCGCCGTGGCGAGTGTCGACGCCGACGCCTCCGCCGCGGGCATCGAGGTGCTGAAGAAGGGCGGCAACGCCGTCGACGCGGCCGTCGCCACGGCGGCGGCCCTCGGCGTCACCGAGCCCTACTCGTCCGGCATCGGCGGGGGCGGCTACTTCGTCTACTACGACGCCAAGTCCCGTACGGTGCACACGATCGACGGACGCGAGACGGCACCCCTGACCGCCGACTCCGGGCTGTTCCTGGAGAACGGCAAGCCCCTCGCCTTCGCGGACGCCGTCACCAGCGGGCTGAGCGTGGGCACACCGGGCACGCCCGCCACCTGGCAGACGGCCCTGGACTCATGGGGCAGCAGACGCCTGGGCAGCGTCCTGGAGCCGGCCGAGCGCATCGCCCGTTCCGGGTTCACGGTCGACTCGACCTTCCGCGCGCAGACCGAGGCGAACCAGGCCCGCTTCGCGAACTTCCCCGACACCGCCGAGCTCTTCCTGCCCGGCGGCGCGCCGCCGGCCGTCGGGTCGACCTTCAAGAACCCCGATCTGGCCCGCACGTACGAGGAACTGGGCAGGAAGGGCACGCGCGCGCTCTACACCGGCGGTCTCGGCCGGGAGATCGTGGCCACCGTGAACGAGCCGCCCGTCGACCCGGCGTCCGGCTACGACGCCCGGCCCGGCAAGCTGTCCCTGGAGGACCTCGCGGCCTACGGGGCGAAGCGCCAGGCGCCCACCAGGACTTCGTACCGCGGTCTGAACGTCTACTCGATCGCCCCCTCCTCCTCCGGCGGCACCACCGTCGGCGAGGCGCTCAACATCCTGGAGGGGGCGGACCTCTCGAAGGCGAGCGAGACGCGGTACCTGCACCGCTTCATCGAGGCGAGCAGGATCGCCTTCGCCGACCGCGGCCGCTGGGTGGGCGACCCGGCCTTCGAGGACGTACCCACCAAGGGCCTTCTCTCGCAGAAGTACGCGGACGGCCGGGCCTGCCTCGTCAAGGACGACGCGGTGCTGGCGAGCCCGCTCGCGCCGGGCGACCCGAGCGCTCCCGCCGCCTGCGGCACCGCGGGGACGGCCGCCCCGACGACGTACGAGGGCGAGAACACGACCCATCTGACGGTGGCCGACAAGTGGGGCGACGTCGTCGCCTACACCCTGACCATCGAGCAGACCGGCGGCAGCGGTATCACCGTCCCGGGACGCGGCTTCCTCCTCAACAACGAACTGACGGACTTCTCCTTCGCACCGGCCAACGCGGCCGTGCACGACCCCAATCTGCCCGGTCCCGGCAAGCGGCCGCGCTCGTCGATCTCACCGACCATCGTCCTCGACCGGCACAACAGGCCTGTCGTGGCGCTCGGTTCACCCGGGGGCGCGAGCATCATCACGACCGTGCTCCAGACCCTGACCGAGTTCGTCGACCGCGGTCTCCCACTGGTCGACGCGATCGCCGCGCCACGAGCCAGCCAGCGCAACGCGGCCCAGACCGAGCTCGAACCCGGCCTCTACGACAGCCCGTCGAGGGCGGAGCTCGAAGCCATCGGTCACTCCTTCAAGGTGAACCCGGAGATCGGCGCGGCAACCGGCGTCCAGCGCCTCGCGAACGGCACATGGCTGGCCGCGGCGGAGAAGGTCCGGCGGGGCGGAGGATCGGCCATGGTCGTGCGGCCCGCGTCCTAGATCCGCGTGGCCCGCGTCCCAGGGTCCGCCGTCACGCCTCGGCGGTCCCGAACCCTGGGACCGGTGCCGCCGGTTGGCACTCGTGCCGTGGGGCAGGCGCCGTCCACCGCCCCGCGGCCATCGGCGTCCGAGCGGTCAGCGCGCCGTCAGGATGCGCGGACCCGAGTCCGTGATGGCGACCGTGTGCTCCGCGTGCGCCGCCCGGGAGCCGTCGTTCGTACGCAGCGTCCAGCCGTCGGGGGCCGCGTGGTAACCGTCCGTGCCGCCGCCGACGAGCATCGGCTCGATGGCGAGGACCATGCCGTGCCGCAACGGCAGTCCGCGGCCCGGGCGGCCCTCGTTCGGCACGGGCGGGTCCTCGTGCATCCGGCGCCCCACGCCGTGGCCGCCGAACCCGTCCGGGATGCCGTACCCGGCCGCCCGGCACACCGTGCCGACGGCGTGCGCGATGTCCCCGATGCGGTTGCCGACGACGGCCGCCTCGATGCCCGCGGCCAGGGCCCGCTCCGCGGTCTCCACCAGTCGCGCGTCGGCGGCGCGCGGCTCACCCACGATGAAGCTGATCGCCGAGTCGCCCACCCAGCCGCCGAGTTCGGCACCGAAGTCGACGGAGACGAGGTCGCCGTCGCGCAGCCGGTAGCCCGTCGGGATGCCGTGCACGATCGCCTCGTTCACGGAGGCGCAGATGACCGCGGGGAAGGGCGTGGGCGCGAAGGAGGGGTGATAGCCGAGGAAGGGTGACGTCGCGCCGGCTTCGCGCAGGACCTGATGCGCCACCTCGTCCAGCTCCAGCAGCGAGACGCCCACGTCGGCGGCACCGCGCACCGCCGTGAGTGCCCTGCCCACGACCTGGCCGGCCGCGTACATCTCGTCGATCGATGTGTCGGTCTTCAATTCCACCATGCCAATTACTATACCGGTATTAGAATGGTGTCATGGTGCGAACCCCCCTGACCCCTGAAGAGCGCGAACGCGGCGAGCGGCTCGGCCGACTGCTGCGCGAGGCCCGCGGTGGCCGCAGCATGGCGGACATCGCCGGGGTGGCGGGGATCTCCGCGGAGACCCTGCGCAAGATCGAGACCGGGCGCGCGCCCACCCCGGCCTTCTTCACGGTCGCGGCGCTGGCGCGGGTCCTCGGCCTCTCGATGGACGAGATCGTCGTGGGGTGCGCGCTGGTACCGGCGGCCTGAGGCGCGAGGTCTGAGGTCTGGAGTCCGAGGCCTGAGGCGCGAGGTCTGAGGTCTGGAGTCCGAGGCCTGAGGCGCGAGGTCTGAGGTCTGGAGTCCGAGGCCCGAGGCCCGAGGCCCGAGGTTTGAGTCCGAGGCCTGAGGTCCGAGCTCCGAGGCCCGAGCCCTGAGGCTTCGGGTCCGCCCTTCGCTGCTCTGACGGCCGGCGCTTCACGACCGGCCCCTCGCGACGGGGGACCTCGCGCGCCGCGGGCCTCGCGGGCCTCGCGCATCGAGGAACGCGCGCGTCGTGGGTCGCACGGTACGGTTCGGCCCGCCGGTGCTGAGAAATTGTTGAATTCACTGCTTATTCCCTTGTCGTCTACGCGCGTAGTCACTACCCTCCGGCCATGTCGAACACCAACTCCCTCTCTGACGTGGCGACTTCGCAGGATCCGACGCTCGGCCAAGCGCGGCTTTCCGCCCCCGTGGAACGCGCGACGAGGCGTGGACGCCGCGCGCGGACGGTCGTGCGGCTCGTGTGCACCGATCTCGACGGCACCCTGCTCGATTCGGCCGGCGCCATCCGTCAACGCACCCTGAGCACGCTCGCCGAGGCGGAGCGGGCCGGGATCGCCGTGGTGGGGGTGACCGGACGGCCCGTCCGCGACACCCTGGACCTGGCACGGCGCTACGGGCTCAGCGGACCCGTGGTGTGCAGCAACGGAGCGGTGACCGTGGACGCCGGGTCGGGGAGGCTGCTGGACTGCCGGGGATTCGGCCCCGGCGACGCGGAGCGGATCCTGCGCGCGGTCCGTGACACGGTGCCCGGGATCGCGCTGGGGGTCGACTCCGTGTCCGGTCTCCGTCTGGAGACGGCCTTCGTGCGGCTGGTGCCGAACACCTGGCGCCACGCGGCGCTGGACGGCGTGTCCGCGCCGGCGAACGAGGACCCGGTCGTCAAGATCCTCGCCGCCCATCCGATGCTGCTCGTCGACGAACTGGCCGCCTTGATCGCCTCGGTCGTGGGCGACCGCGCGGTGATCACGAGGTCCACCGGCGACTTCCTCGAACTGTCCGCCCCCGGCGTCGACAAGGGGGAAGCGCTCCGGACGCTGGCCGAGCGCAGCGGGCTTCCGCTGGAGCACACCGCCGCCGTCGGTGACATGCCCAACGACATCCCGATGCTGCGGGCGGCCGGGCTCGCCGCCGCCGTCGCGAACGCCCACGAGGACACCCTGCGCGCCGCCGACATCGTGTTGCCCAGCAACGACGACGAAGGCGTCGCCGCCCTCATCCGGCTCGTGCTGCCCCGCGTGGCGGCGATGGAGGCGTGCCGCGTCTGAGGGCGCGGCGGGGTCCGCCGCTCCTGCCCGCGGCCGGGCGGGGCGGGCCCGGAACGTAGGTGGACCGTCGTCCGGGCGCTCCGGAGCGTGGTGGAGTCTCCGCCGGCTCGCTCCGGGCCGCTCCGGCGCGTACGGGTCCGGCGGGACGGGGGAGAGGCGCGAGCCGTCCCGGACTTGGTTCACCCGGGAGCACGTCCGGTTGCCCTTCCGCCGGCCCCGCCGTCAGGTCGTCCACCGGCTCGTTCATCGGCGCGTGCGGCGCACGCCCGTGTGTACGCCGCGCGCTCCCGTGCGCCCCTCGTGAAGGGCTCTGCGTTCCCGCCGAAAACTCCCCGTAGTCGATACGTAACACGACTGGTGTTCGCTGTCGGGTCGAAGTGCTCACGTCGGGCGGGGAGTTGAGTGATGACTGTAGGACAACTCCCGGAACAGGTACTGGAGTTCGCGCGGTACCTGAACGGGCTTGTGGGGCGGCTCGACGGCAGCGGCGGTTGGTGCGGAGTCTTCTGGCAACGCGACCCCGACGGTATGCGAGCGTGTCTCGAAGGCCAGGAGGTGCCGCCCTGGGATGTCGTCGAGGCGCTCCTCCAGGACGTCCTCGCGCAGTACGGCGAGCGCGCCGCCGCCCAGGAGGCGGCACGGGCGCACACGTTGTACGAGGCCGCGCTGGCCGCGTACGACGTCCGTCCGGGCGCCCGGGACGCCCTCGGCGACCGCCTGGACGTCATGCTCCGCGAACAGCGCTACGCCGCCGAACGCCAGGCCGAGCTGAGCGGACGGCTCCCCTCGGCCGTTTCCCGGGGAGAGGCCGAGGCGATCCGCCTGGACCTCGCCTGGGCTCAGGACGATCACGAACGGGCCACCGCCCGCTGCGCCGAACTGCGCCACCGCATGGACAACGTCGACCGCCACGCACTGCGTGTCCGCGCGCCGGGCTTCCCGGCTCCGGCCGCCGGGGGCGGCGTGCGGACGCGGCAGCCGGAGAACTGGGCGGACCCGTCGGAGGGGCACCTGCCCGGACGGCCCCCGGCGGGGGGCAACCGGTTCGACGGGGACCCGGCCGCAGGGGACCCGTACGGAGCGGGAGGTGTCCGGCCCGGCCGGGGGACGGAGGCGCCGGGCGGTGCGGCGGAACCCGGGCCCCCGCCGCCGAACCACGCGCCGGGCCACGACGGGCACCGCCTGTCCCCGTCGGCGGCCCCTGCGCCGGACCGCGACGCCCGGCCCCTGCCCCCGTCGGACCGCACGCCGGGCTATGACGCGCAGCCCGGGTCCCGGCCCGCGGACCATGTGCCGGGCACTCACGCGCAGCCCCTGTCCCCGGCCGACCGCACGCCGGGCTACGGCGCGCGGCCCGGGTCCCGGCCCGCGGAGCACTCGCCGGGCACTCACGCGCAGCCCCAGTCCCCGGCCGACCGCACGCCGGGCTACGACGCGCAGCCCGGGTCCCGGCCCGCGGACCATGTGCCGGGTCAGCACGCGCCGGGCTACGGCGCGCGGCCCGGGTCCCGGCCCGCGGACCATGTGCCGGGCACTCACGCGCAGCCCCAGTCCCCGGCCGACCGCACGCCGGGCTATGACGCGCAGCCCAGGTCCCGGCCCGCGGACCATGTGCCGGGGCACCACGCGCCGGGCTATGACGCGCGGCCCCCTTCCGCACCGGTGGAGCCCCCGTCAAGCGGTCTGCGGGCCCACGACCGGGTCGCCGGGCCCGCTCCGGCCCATGACAGGACCCCGCCCGGCGCCGAAGCGCCTTCGGCGAAGCGCTCCAAGCGTCGCCGCAGAGGGGGCGCGCGCTTCGCCGGGATGGTGGAGGCGGACGCGCCTGCGGTGGTGCCGGAGACGGGACCGTCGCTGCCCGCCCCGCCCGCGCAGGACAGGCGTACGCCCCGCGGCGCGCGCTTCGCGGGAGCCGCCGAGGAGCCCGCGCCCCCGCCCTCGGGGGCCGGTGCCGAGCCGCTGGACGAGGACGCGCGGCGGCTCACCGCCGAGGCCGTCGCGACGCTCACGCGGCTGCGGAGCGAGGGCCGCAGCGGCGAGGCGCACGCCGTGCTCGTCGAAGCGGCGTACTGGCCGCCCGCACGCTTCCCCCTGCTCGCCGCCGAACTGCACCGCGCCGGCCTCGGCGCGGACTGGGCCACCCTGCTCTGGGAGGCGGCCTCGCTGCCCGCAGACCGCCTGGTCGCCGCGGCCGACGCGCTCACCGCCGCCGACCGCACCGCCGACGGCCGGCAGATGCTGCGCCAGGGCGTCTCCCGGCCCGCGCCGGAGATCGGGGCCGCCGTCCTCGGCCTCGCCGACGAGGGCCGCGGTCGCGAGATCAGCGCCCTCCTCGACGCGTACGTCCGCGTACGCACCCCCGAGGAGGCCGCGCGCAGCGCCGAGACGGACCCGCAGCGTCTCGTGCCGCTGCTCCTGCGGGCGGCGCGGGGCGTGTCCGACGAATGCCAATGGGACCTGGTCCACGCCCTGCGGGTGGCCGGCCTCACGGCGTGACCGCCCGCTCCGGAGCGGGGCCGTCCCACCAGCCCGGGGCGGAGGCCCGTCCCGGGCGTCCCGCGGGCGCCCCGCTCGGCCGGGCGTGTCGGCCACGACCGGGCCCTCCGCCCGGGTCCCCCGATCGGTCGCACCTCCGGCCGCAGCGGCCACGTCACTCACCCGTGAGGGTCAGAAACGTGATCGACTCAGCGGGTTAACGACGATGGTCTTGGCAAGGCTGTCCGGGGGGCTTACTTTCGAGCCTCTACAGCCTTTGTCTACGGGCGTAGAGGCTCTCTGACGTCCCGTCGAAGGAGCAGCTCATGGGCAACGTCGTACGTGCCGCCCTGGTCCAGGCCACCTGGACCGGCGACACCGAATCCATGGTCGCCAAGCATGTGGAGCACGCCCGCGAGGCGGCCCGGCAGGGCGCCAAGGTCATCGGGTTCCAGGAAGTCTTCAACGCCCCCTACTTCTGCCAGGTCCAGGAGCCGGAGCACTACGCCTGGGCGGAACCGGTTCCCGACGGGCCCACGGTCACCCGTATGCGGGAGCTCGCGCGCGAGACCGGCATGGTGATCGTCGTGCCCGTGTTCGAGATCGAGCAGTCCGGGTTCTACTACAACACCGCGGCCGTGATCGACGCCGACGGCACCTACCTCGGCAAGTACCGCAAGCATCACATCCCGCAGGTGAAGGGCTTCTGGGAGAAGTACTACTTCAAGCCCGGCAACGTCGGCTGGCCCGTCTTCGACACGGCCGTCGGCCGGATCGGCGTCTACATCTGCTACGACCGGCACTTCCCCGAAGGCTGGCGGCAACTCGGCCTGAACGGTGCCCAGCTCGTGTACAACCCCTCCGCCACCTCCCGGGGCCTCTCCGCCCATCTCTGGCAGCTGGAGCAGCCCGCGGCGGCCGTCGCCAACGAGTACTTCATCGCCGCGATCAACCGGGTCGGGCAGGAGGAGTACGGCGACAACGACTTCTACGGAACCTCGTACTTCGTCGACCCGCGCGGACAGTTCGTCGGCGAGAGGGCGAGCGACAAGGCCGAGGAACTCGTCGTCCGCGACCTGGACTTCGGCCTCATCGAGGAAGTACGCCGGCAGTGGGCGTTCTACCGCGACCGGCGCCCCGACGCCTACGAAGGGCTGGTGCAGCCATGACCGACCTGTACACCCGCCACCAGGCCGTCCTGCCCGACTGGCTCGCCCTGTACTACGAGGACCCGATCGAGATCACCCACGGCGAGGGCCGCCACGTCTGGGACGCCGACGGCAACAAGTACCTCGACTTCTTCGGCGGCATCCTCACCACGATGACCGCGCACGCCCTCCCCGAGGTGACGAAGGCCGTCAGCGAGCAGGCCGGCCGGATCATCCATTCCTCGACGCTCTACCTCAACCGGCCGATGGTCGAACTCGCCGAGCGCGTCGCCCAGTTGTCCGGCATCCCCGACGCCCGTGTCTTCTTCACCACCTCCGGCACCGAGGCGAACGACACGGCCCTGCTGCTCGCGACCGCCCACCGGCGCAGCAACCAGATCCTCGCCATGCGCAACAGCTACCATGGCCGGTCGTTCAGCGCGGTCGGGATCACCGGCAACAAGGGCTGGTCACCCACCTCCCTGTCGCCGCTCCAGACGCTGTACGTGCACGGCGGTGTCCGCACCCGCGGCCCCTACGCCGACCTCGACGACGCCGCGTTCACCGACGCCTGTGTCGAGGACCTGAAGGACCTGCTCGGCCATGTCCGCCCGCCCGCCGCCCTGATCGCCGAACCGATCCAGGGCGTCGGCGGCTTCACCGCTCCGCCCGACGGCCTGTACGCGGCCTTCCGCGACGTGCTCCAGGAGTACGGCATCCTCTGGATCGCGGACGAGGTGCAGACGGGCTGGGGCCGCACCGGCGAGCACTTCTGGGGCTGGCAGGCCCACGCGGCCTCCGGCCCGCCCGACATGCTCACCTTCGCCAAGGGCATCGGCAACGGCATGTCCATCGGCGGGGTCGTCGCCCGTGGCGAGATCATGAACTGCCTCGACTCCAACTCCATCTCCACCTTCGGCGGTTCACCGGTCACGATGGCGGCGGGGCTCGCGAACCTCACGTACCTCCTCGAACACGACCTCCAGGGCAACGCCCGGCGCGTCGGCGGCCTGCTCATCGAACGGCTCCGCGCGGTCGCCGCGCAGTTCGGCGGTGTCCGCGAGGTGCGCGGGCGCGGGCTGATGATCGGCATCGAACTGGTGCGGCCCGGTACCGACCGCGCGAACCCCGAAGGGGCCGCGGCGGTCCTCGAAGCGGCCCGCGAGGAAGGCCTGTTGATCGGCAAGGGCGGCGGTCACGACACCAGCGTCCTGCGCATCGCGCCGCCGCTCTCCCTCACCGTCGCGGAGGCGGAGGAGGGTGCGTCGATCCTGGAACGCGCTCTGAGGCGGGCCCAGTAACGGATGAACAAGGGCGGGTGCGCCGAAGGGGCGATGGTCTCGAAGGCCGGGCGCGCGAAGACCCGGGGGTCCGGGCACGCGTCGGGTCCCCGGGGCCGCCCGCAGCGCTCCCGAGGCGAACCCGGCCACGGACAAAGGGGAACCCCGCCATGACCACCGCCCTGGAACCCGCTCTCTCGGTACGCCAGGTCCTCGCCCTGGACCGGGTGCTCGCCGGGGAGCCCGAGGTGGTGGCCGGCGCCGGTCACCTCGACCGGTCCGTCCGCTGGGTGCACGTCGCCGAGGCCGCCGACGTGGGCGTCATGCTCAGCGGTGGCGAGATGGTGCTCACGACCGGGGTGCTGCTCGCGGGCGACCCCGACGCCCAGGCCGAGTACATCCGTTCGCTGCACCGGGCCGAGGCCTCGGCCGTCGTCCTCGGTCTCGGCCGGGCCTTCCCGGCGCCCCCGGACGTGATGCGCCGGGCCGCCGAACGCTGCGGGCTGCCGATGGTGGTGCTCCACCGCCCGTTCCCCTTCGCCGAGTTGACGGAGGAGGTCCAGTCCCGGCTGGTACGGCACAAGTTCGCGGCCGTGAGCCTCTCCGAATCCGTACGCACGGCGCTGACCGGGCTGATCACCACCGGTGCCCCGCTCCAGCGCGTGCTCGACGAGATCGCCGTGCACGCCGCCTGCCCCGTCGTCGTCACCAACCTCGCCCACCGGGTCCTCGCCACCGCCGGTGAACGCTCCGCCGTCGACGACGTCCTGCGCGACTGGGACCGCATCGCCCGGCAGGCGGGCGGCAGCGAGGGCGACGGATGGATCCGCGCCGAACTGGGCGGACGGGGGGAGCGGTGGGGCCGCCTCGTGCTGTGCGGCCACTGGGGCGACGCGGGGACCGGGCGGCTGCTCGCCGACCGGGCCGCCGAGGCCCTGGTCCTGCACCGCATGCTCGGCGGCGCCGCCCACTCCTGGGAGGAGAAGTCCGCGCAGGGGCTGCTGACCGACCTGGTGAGCGGTGTCGTACCGGCCCGCCAGCTCCTGCCGCGAGCGCGGGCCGCCGGACTGCCGGTGAACCGCCGTACCTTCGTGCCGCTGGTCGTACGCGACGGCGAACCGGCCCAACTCGACCGGGTTCTCCGGCTGCTGGGACTGCCGGGGCTCGTCGCCGAACTGTCCGACGGAGCCACCGCCGTGCTGCTCAGCCTCCCGCGCGACCAGGACGCGGAGGCGCTGGCCGAGCACTTCGCCGCCCGGCTGCGGGACGAGACCGGGGTCCCCGCCGTCGTGTCCGCCGCCGGACCCCGTACCGCCTGGGACGACGTGCCCTTCGGGCTGCGTGAGGCGCTGCACGTCGCCGAGGCCGCCGCCGGCACACCCGCCGACCAGGACCGGCCCGCGCTGGTCCGGCTGCGTGACGTGCATCTGCGCGGCCTCGTCCGGCTGCTGAGGGACGATCCGCACGTCCAGTCCTTCGCGGAACGCGAACTCGACGGGCTGCTGTGCGGACCGCGGGCGGATCCCCGGCTGCTGCCCGTCCTGCGGACCTACCTCGCCACCGGGCGCAACAAGTCGCGCACGGCGCAGCTCCACCATGTCAGCCGGCCCGCGCTCTACCGCCGTCTCGAAGCCATACAGGCCCGCCTCGGCGTCGACCTCGACGACTTCGAACAGGCCGCGTCCGTCCACATCGCGCTGCTCGCGCACGACGCGCAGCAGCGGTGAGGACCCGGCGGGCAACAGCGGTGAAACACAGGACCAGTCGGCTGAAACACGGGAGAACACGGAGGTGACACCGTGGAACGGCACAGCACGTGGGACGTGACACGGTGCAACTCAAAGAAGGGGCCGGGGCTTTCTAGTCTCCTCGCACACCGAGCGACCGGAGGTCCCGATGAGCAGAGTGATCCGCGCCGCCGTCTTCCAGACCGCATGGACCGGCGACAAGGAATCGATGATCCAGGTCCACGAGCAGGCGGCCCGCGACGCGGCCGCGCAGGGCGCCCAGGTCCTGTGCTTCCAGGAGCTGTTCTACGGACCGTACTTCTGCCAGGTCCAGGACAAGGAGTTCTACGCGTACGCCGAGCAGATCCCGGAGGGCCCGATCGTCCGGCGCTTCCAGGCGCTGGCGAAGGAACTGGGCCTCGTCCTCGTGCTGCCGATGTACGAGGAGGAGCAGCCCGGAGTCCTGTACAACACGGCGGCCGTGATCGACGCCGACGGCTCCTACCTGGGCAAGTACCGCAAGACCCATATTCCCCAAGTACCCGGATTCTGGGAGAAGTTCTACTTCCGGCCCGGGAACTCGGGCTGGCCCGTCTTCGACACGGCCGTGGGCCGGATCGGCGTCTACATCTGCTACGACCGGCACTTCCCGGAAGGCTGGCGGGCTCTCGGTCTCGCGGGTGCCGAGATCGTCTTCAACCCCTCGGCCACCTCACGCGGTCTGTCCGGCTACCTCTGGCAGCTGGAGCAGCCGGCCGCGGCGGTCGCCAACGAGTACTTCGTGGGCGCGATCAACCGGGTGGGCGTCGAGGAGTACGGCGACAACGACTTTTACGGGACCTCGTACTTCGTGGACCCCGAGGCCCAGTTCGTCGGGGAGGTGGCGAGCGACAAGGAGAGCGAACTCGTCGTCCGCGACCTGGACATGGCCAAGCTCCGCGAGGTCCGCGACCGGTGGCAGTTCTACCGCGACCGCGCCCCGGGGGCCTACGGGCCGCTGACCGCGCCGTAGCGGCGGCCCGGGCCGCGGGCCAGGACCGGTTCCGGGCGCCGGACGGCGGCGCCCGGAACCGGCCGGACCCGCGGCCCGGCGGACCCGGTCCCGCCCGCGCACCGCCCCGCGAGTCTCCTCACCAGGAGACAGCGTCGACCCCACGTCCCCGCCAGCCTCACAACCCCTCAGCGCACGCACGACCGGAAGGAGAGGGAGCATGAGCCGTACCGTCATCCGGGGTGGTCTCGTCATCACCGCGTCCGACGAGATCCACGCCGACGTCCTGATCGAGGACGGCCGGATCGCCGCCCTCGCCGCGACGGGCACGCCTGCGGCCGAGTCGTGGACGGCCGAGCGCGCCATAGACGCCACCGGCAAGTACGTGATCCCGGGCGGCGTCGACGCCCACACCCACATGGAGCTGCCCTTCGGCGGCACCTTCGCCTCCGACACCTTCGAGACCGGCACCCGGGCCGCCGCCTGGGGCGGTACGACCACCATCATCGACTTCGCCGTCCAGAGCGTCGGGCGCTCCCTGCGCGAGGGCCTCGACGCGTGGAACGCCAAGGCGGACGGCAACTGCGCCATCGACTACGGCTTCCACATGATCGTCTCCGACGTGAACCAGGAGACGCTCAAGGAGATGGATCTGCTGGTCGAGGAGGGGGTGACCTCCTTCAAGCAGTTCATGGCCTATCCGGGCGTCTTCTACAGCGACGACGGCCAGATCCTGCGCGCCATGCAGCGCTCCGCCGAGAACGGCGGCCTGATCATGATGCACGCCGAGAACGGCATCGCGATCGACGTGCTCGTCGAACAGGCGCTGGCCCGCGGCGAGACCGACCCGCGCTTCCACGGGGAGGTGCGCAAGGCGCTGCTGGAGGCCGAGGCCACCCACCGCGCCATCAAGCTCGCCCAGGTCGCGGGCGCCCCGCTCTACGTCGTGCACGTCTCGGCGACCGAGGCCGTCGCCGAACTGGCCCGCGCGCGCGACGAGGGCCTGAACGTCTTCGGCGAGACCTGCCCCCAGTACCTGTTCCTGTCGACCGACAACCTCGCGGAACCGGACTTCGAGGGATCGAAGTACGTGTGCAGCACGCCGCTTCGGCCCAAGGAGCACCAGGCGGCCCTGTGGCGCGGTCTGCGCACCAACGACCTCCAGGTCGTGTCGACGGACCACTGCCCGTTCTGCTTCGTGGGGCAGAAGGAACTGGGCCGCGGCGACTTCTCGAAGATCCCCAACGGCCTCCCCGGCGTCGAGAACCGCATGGACCTGCTCCACCAGGCCGTCGTCGACGGGCACATCTCCCGCCGCCGCTGGATCGAGATCGCCTGCGCCACGCCGGCCCGGATGTTCGGCCTGTACCCGAAGAAGGGCACCATCGCGCCGGGCGCCGACGCCGACGTCGTCATCTACGACCCGCACGCCGAGCAGATCATGTCGGTCGAGACCCACCACATGAACGTCGACTACTCGGCGTACGAGGGCAAGCGCGTCACCGGACGGGTCGAGACCGTGCTCTCCCGCGGCGAACCGGTCATCACCGACCGGGAGTTCACCGGGCGCGCGGGCCACGGCGTCTACACCCCCCGTTCCACCTGTCAGTACCTTCTCTGAGCGACCAGGAGTGGCGCCATGGACTTCGGACTCGTCCTGCAGACAGACCCTCCGGCCTCCCGTGTCATCGACCTGATGAAGCGGGCCGAGGCCAACGGCTTCACCTACGGCTGGACCTTCGACTCGGCCGTGCTGTGGCAGGAACCCTTCGTGATCTACAGCCAGATTCTCGCCAACACCGAGAAGCTGACCGTCGGCCCGATGGTCACCAACCCGGGCACCCGCACCTGGGAGGTCACCGCCTCCACCTTCGCGACGCTCAACGACATGTACGGCAACCGCACGGTGTGCGGGATCGGGCGCGGCGACTCGGCGATGCGTGTCGCCGGACGCAAGCCCAACACCCTCGCCCGTATAAGCGGTGCGATGAAGGTCATCCGCGCCCTCGGCCGGGGCGACGAGGCCGACCTCGGCGGCACCGTCATCAAGTTCCCGTGGGTCAGGCCGGGCGCCGAACTGCCGGTCTGGATGGCCGCGTACGGCCCGAAGGCGCTGAAGATGACCGGCGAGGAGGCCGACGGCTTCATCCTCCAGCTCGCCGACCTCTACCTCACCGAGTACATGGTCAAGGCCGTGAAGGACGCGGCGGCCGGGGCCGGGCGCGACCCCGCCGAGGTGAAGATCTGCGTGGCGGCGCCCGCGTACATCACCGAGGACGACTCGCCCGAGGCGCTCGCCCACGCCCGCGAGCAGTGCCGCTGGTTCGGCGGCATGGTGGGCAACCACGTGGCCGACCTGGTCTCCAAGTACGGCGAGCACTCGGCCGCGGTTCCCGAGGAACTCACCGAGTACATCAAGGCCCGCGAGGGCTACGACTACTCGCACCACGGACGGGCCGACAACCCCGACACCGCGTTCGTGCCCGATGAGATCGTCGACCGGTTCTGCCTGATCGGGACGGCCGAGCGGCACATCGAGAAGCTGAACGCGCTGCGCGAGCTGGGCGTCGACCAGTTCGCGGTCTACGACATGCACGACGCCCAGGAGTCCACCATCGACGCGTACGGAGCGCGGGTCATCCCCGGCGTCAACGGGCAGTAACCGAAGGTCACCCCTCGTTCTCCCCTTCCCGCCGTCCCGGGAAGGGGATCAGGGCGCCCAGTGCGCACCCCCCGAGTCGTCCCCGCACGGCCTTTCCCGTCACTCCTCATTGATTGGCCTGCTCATGACAGAACTAGTCTCCCCAGGCGGCCCGCCCGCCGGACAAGTCACGCTCCCCGACGGCCGGGTGGAGATCGCGCCCGACGCTCCCGTGCCCACCGGCCCCTACGCCAACGACGACCTATTGCCGGTTCCGGTCGAGAAGCGCACCTGGACCACGTACAACTTCTCGGCCCTGTGGGTCGGCATGGCCCACAACACCGCTTCCTGGACGCTGGCTTCGGGTCTCATAGCCGTCGGCATGGACTGGAAGCAGGCCGTCCTCACCATCGCCCTCGCCAACCTGATCGTGCTGGTCCCGATGCTGCTCACCGGGCACGCGGGACCGAAGTACGGCATCCCCTTCCCCGTCTTCGCCCGTGCCTCCTTCGGGGTGCGCGGAGCCAACCTCCCCGCTGTCGTACGGGCGTTGGTGGCCTGCGGCTGGTTCGGCATCCAGACCTGGATCGGCGGCGAGGCGATCTACTTCCTCGCCGGGAAGCTCTTCGGCGACAGTTGGGCGAACGCCTCGCACATCGGGGGCTACGCGTGGACGATGTGGCTGTCCTTCGCGATCTTCTGGGTGCTCCAGGTCGCCATCATCTACCGGGGAATGGAGACGATCCGCCGGTTCGAGAACTGGGCCGCGCCGTTCGTGCTCGTCGGTGCCGGCGTGATGCTGTGGTGGATGAGCGACAAGGCGGGCGGCTTCGGCCCCCTGCTCGACCAGCCGTCGAAGCTCGGCTGGGGCGGAGACTTCTGGAAGCTGTTCTGGCCCTCGCTGATGGGCATGATCGGGTTCTGGTCGACCCTGTCGCTGAACATCCCGGACTTCACCCGGTACGGCAGGAGCCAGAAGGCGCAGACGATCGGACAGGCCCTGGGGCTTCCCACCACCATGACGCTCTTCGCGTTCCTGTCCGTCATGGTCACCTCGGGTTCGCAGGCCGTGTACGGCAAGGCGATCTGGGACCCGGTCCAGCTGGCCGCCAAGACGGACAACGTCGTCGGCATCCTCTTCGCGCTGGTCACCGTGCTGGTCGCGACGCTGTCCGTGAACATCGCGGCGAACCTGGTCTCCCCGGCCTTCGACTTCTCCAACATCGCCCCTCGGAAGATCAACTTCCGTGCCGGCGCGCTCGCCACCTGTGTCCTGGGCGTGCTGATCTTCCCGTGGAAGCTGTACTCCGACCCCCAGGGCTACATCTTCACCTGGCTCGGGCTGGTCGGCGGTCTGCTGGGGACGGTCGCCGGCATCCTCATCGCCGACTACTGGGTCCTGCGCCGCACCAGGCTCCACCTCGCCGACCTGTACCGCTCGGGTGGCCGCTACTGGTACGACGGCGGCTGGAACTGGCGGGCCGTGGCCGCCTTCGTCACCGGCGGCGTCCTGGCCGTCGGCGGCGCGGACTTCCACCCCCTGATCGACGGACGGCCCGTCCCGGCACTTGAACCGCTCGCCGACTACGGGTGGGCGGTCGGCCTCGGTACGTCGATGGCGCTGTACCTGCTCCTGATGCTGACGCGCGGAAGGGAAGCGACCGCGGAGTGACCGCGGGCCGACCGCGGGCCGACCGCGGACCGGCCCGCGGTGACCGAAGGACGGTCAGCTCTTCTGGCCGTCCTTCAGCGTCGCCACCGCGTCCTTGGCCGCCTTGATGGCACCCTTGTTGATCACGTCGGTGGCGGGCGCCTTCTTGGTCTCGAAGTCGCTGCCGTTGTAGGTGACGACCACCAGGGCGTTGGACGCCCGGACGACGACCACGCCCTCACGGGTCTGCTGCTTGTCCTCCGTGCTGAGATTGACCACGGAGTAGGCGGAGTCGCCGAGACCCGGCACCGGCCCGCCTCCGCTCTTGTCCGCGACCCGGTCCTTGTAGGCCTTCTCCGCCGCGGCGTTCGACTCCTTGATCTCGTACGAGACGTCGAGCCAGCGGTAGTCGAAGCCCTTCAGGGCGTTCCACGAGCAGGTGCGGCGCACCGCCTTGTCGGTCGACGCGATCTCCTGGCCCGCCGTCTTGGCGTCGGGGACCAGGGACTTGATCGTGGCGACCTGGACGCCGGCACAGGGGGCGGGCGAGGCGGCGAACGTCTTGACGGCAGCCGACGCCGAAGGAGCCGACGATGCGTCGGATGTCTGTTTTTGCGTTGATGTGTCCTCGGCGTTGGGGGTCGCTGCGGACGGGCCCGCGGCCAGGGCCCAGCCCGCGGAGGCGAGCAGAGCGACCGGCAACAGGCGCGCGGCGAGCGCGAGCGGCAGAGGAAGAGAACCCAAAGCGCACTTCTCGTGGGGGATGGTGCGGAGGAGTCCGCACTGCGGACGGGACGCCAGTGTCACATGAGACGCCGTGGTGCGGAAGGGCCGACCGGCGTCATGCCCGTGTGATGACAGTGACTCACCTTGGCGTCGATTGACTGACGCTGCGGCAAGATGTCTGTTTTGTTCGACCCGATGATCGCCCATTTCTCCGTATCGCATCGCATCGCGCTCGGTCCGTACCCTGCCCCGGGGGTGCCGGGCGGCGTGCCCCGGCCGCGCGACGACGTGGCCGCCCCGCCGCGGCCTTCCCCCAACTCGCCCTGTACGTCAGTGAGTCGGGCTCAGCGGCCGGCGCGAGGTGATGTCCTTCACGGGGCTTTCGTGCCATGATCGGCCCATGATCGCGACGAACCGGCGACGTGCCGGCGCGGTGGCCCCCGTCGGCCCCCCGGCCCGGTCCGAAGTCCCCACCGTCTCCTTACCCGTGCGCGGCACTCCTTCCCGCACCGCCGTTCCGCGGGAGAGGTGGGTACGCGCGGCCCTGTTCGTCTGCCTGATCGCGACGGCCACCGCCGGGTGCGGCCTGTCCGCCGAGATCGACCGCGAGCGCGACCCCGGACGGACCTCCGTCCCCAAGCCCGGGCCGAGCGTCGTCGGGACCGACGCCGCTCACCTCCCGGACCCGTCCGCGCCCCCCGGCGGCTCTCTCGTCATCGAGGTGCCCGAGCCGTCCAGGGCCGTGCCCACCCAACAGGGCCACGGCTGCCCGGCGTCCGGCCTGCGCCTCGACGCCGGCCCGGGGGACGCGGCCATGGGCCTGCGCGGCATGACGCTGACCCTCACCGACTGCGGCAAGCGCCCGTACAAGGTGAACGGCCACCCGGCCGTCGTCCACGTGCTCGACCGGGACGGCGCCCCGATCACCGGCGTACGGGGCGTGACGGGGACGGATCAGGTGTTCATGGCCCCCGCCGATCCGGGCCCCGAGCCCTTCACGCTCCACCCGGGCGAGAGCGCGCGGGCGTCCCTGTACTGGCGGATGGCGGCCCAGGACGGCGTGTATCTGCGGATCGCGCCGCAGCGGGGGCAGCGGGCCGTCACCCTCCGGCTGCCCGCACCCCTCGACATCGGTCCCGAGAACATCCTGGGGACCACGGCCTGGGTGCCCGCGCCCTGATCCCGCGCCCACCCTGCCGTCCGCGCCCGGACGGATGCCATAGTCGGGGCCGAGGCCGATCGCTCCGTACCGTGAGGTGGCAGGCATGTTCACGACCCGACCCACCCTCCAGGGCACCTTCGGCATGGTGTCCTCCACACACTGGCTCGCCTCGCAGTCCGCGATGGCCGTCCTGGAGGACGGGGGCAACGCCTACGACGCCGCCGTCGCGGCCGGTTTCGTCCTGCACGTCGTGGAACCCCATCTCAACGGACCCGCCGGCGAGGTCCCGATCATCCTGGCCCCCGCCGACGGCCCCGTGCGGGTGCTGTGCGGGCAGGGCGTCGCGCCCGCCGGAGCGACCGTCGCCCACTACAGGAGCCTCGGTCTGGAGCTCGTACCCGGTACGGGCCCGCTCGCGGCCGCCGTGCCCGGCGCGTTCGACGCGTGGATGCTGCTGCTGCGTGACCACGGCACCAAACCGCTCGCCGACGTCCTGAAGTACGCCATCGGATACGCCGAGGACGGCCACGCGCCCGTGGAACGCGTCGGCGAGACGGTGGACTCCGTACGCGCGCTCTTCGAGACGGAGTGGACCTCGTCGGCCCAGGTGTATCTGCCGGACGGCCGGTCACCGCGTCCCGGCGAGCTGTTCCGCAACCCGGCTCTCGCCGCGACCTGGCGGCGGCTGCTCGACGAGGTCTCCGGCGTGGGGGACAGAGTGGCCGAGATCGACGCGGCACGGGAGGTGTGGCGCTCCGGCTTCATCGCCGAGGCCCTGGTCCGGCAGGCCGGGCGGCCCACCATGGACACCAGCGGCAAGCGCCACACCGGAACCCTGACGGCCGCCGACCTGGCCGGCTGGTCCGCGGCCTACGAGGCACCGGCGACGTACGACTGGCGGGGCTGGACCCTGTGCAAGGCGGGCCCCTGGAGCCAGGGCCCCGTCCTCCTCCAGCAACTGGCGCTGCTCCCGCCCGAACTGCCCCGCTACGGCTCCGCCGACTACGTCCACCTGCTCGTCGAGGGCTGCAAGCTCGCCATGGCCGACCGGGAGGCCTGGTACGGCGACGCGGCCGAGGTACCGCTCGGCGACCTGCTGTCGGAGCCCTACAACGCCGCCCGGCGGACGCTCGTGGGCGACAAGGCGTCGTACGAACTGCGCCCCGGCAGTCCGGGCGGCCGCGATCCGCGGCTGAGCGGGCACGCGCGCGTGGCGGCCGCCGAGGAGTCCGGCTTCGACGCGCTCGCGGTGCCCGGCGCCGGTGAACCCACCCTGGGCCGCGCGGCCGCCGAACCCGAGGTGGCGCCCGACGGAGGCACCCGGGGCGACACCTGCCACCTGGATGTCGTCGACCGCTGGGGCAACATGGTCGCCGCCACCCCCAGCGGCGGCTGGCTCCAGTCGAACCCGGTCGTCCCGGAACTGGGATTCCCCCTCGGCACACGGCTCCAGATGGCCTGGCTTGAGGAGGGGCTGCCCAACTCCCTGACCCCGGGCCGCCGCCCCCGCACCACGCTGACGCCGTCCGTCGCGCTGCGCGACGGCGTGCCCGTCATGGCGTTCGGCACCCCCGGCGGCGACCAGCAGGACCAGTGGCAGACGCACTTCTTCCTGTCCGTGGCGCTGCGCCCGCAGGTGCGCGGCGGACTCGACCTCCAGGGCGCGATCGACGCCCCGAACTGGCACAACGACAGCTTCCCCAGCTCCTTCTACCCGCGCGGTATGCGTCCGGGCGGCCTCACCGTCGAGTCCCGCACGGACGAGGGGGTCGTCGAGGAACTGCGCCGCCGGGGGCACGACGTCACAGTCGCCGAGGGCTGGTCCGAGGGGCGCCTGTGCGCGGTGGCCCGCGATCCCGGGACCGGCATCCTGTCGGCGGGGGCCAACGCGCGCGGGATGCAGGGGTACGCGGTCGGCCGCTGAGGCCGGTGACGTTCTCCGTGTCGGGAGCCCGGGCCGGTCCCGGTGATCGCGCGGCCCCGGGAATTCATGGTGATTCCACCCGGAGTACCCCGGAGGGGTGAGGATTGTCAGTGGCGCGTGTTGTCATGGAGCCATGATCGAAGACATCGAAACCATCGACGAGTTTCTCGCGCACCACGCGTCCGACGTGGAACACGCCGTCCGCAGGGCCGCCGCCGCCGAGATCATGCCCCGGTTCCGGCAGCTCTCCGCGGACGAGATCGACCAGAAGTCCGGCCCGCACGATCTGGTGACGGACGCCGACCGCCTGGCCGAGAAGTACCTCACCGAGGCCCTGACCGCGCTGCTGCCCGGCTCGGTCGTCGTCGGCGAGGAGGCGGTGCACGCCGACCCGGCGACCTACGAGGCGATCCAGGGCACCGCCCCCGTCTGGATCGTCGACCCCGTCGACGGCACCAGGCAGTTCGTGCACGGCGACACCGGGTTCTGCACGCTGGTCGCGCTCGTGCTGGACGGCGTGGTGCGGGCCTCGTGGACGTACGCGCCCGCGCGCGACGAGTTCGCCACCGCGATACGGGGGCGCGGGGCCGTGCTCGACGGCGTGCCGCTGCGCTCCGGTTCGCCGGAGCCCGGCCGTGACCTCGACATCGCGACCTCCCACCCGGACTACACCACGGACGAGCAGAAGCGAGCGCTCCTCGGACTGCGCGTCGAGGGCGTCGTCCCGCGCCCGTGCGGTTCGGCCGGCCTGGAGTATCTGGCCATAGCCCGCGGCGAGTTGGACGCCACCGCGTTCAGCTGGGAGGCGGCCTGGGATCACGCCGCGGGACTCCTGCTGGTCGAGGAGGCGGGCGGCGCCCACCTGACGCTCGGCGGCGAGCCGTTCCGCGTCACCGGGGGCAACGCGCTGCCGTTCACGGCGGCCCGGGACGAGGCCACGGCCCGCCGGGTGACCGCCCTGCTGGCGGCACCGTCCGAGCGGGTGGCGGCCGGAGCCTGAGCGGGAGATCCACGCTCCGCGCGGGACGGGGATCCGGTGCGGCGGCCGTCGCACGGTACGGGGGGTTTCCCTCCAACGCCCCGTACCGTCAAGGCTGTCAGTCCTCCGGCATATCCTGATGTTCAGTGGCCGTCGGCTGACGAAGGAGTCCGAAGGTGCCGTCGATGCTCGATGCGGTCGTGGTGGGTGCGGGGCCGAACGGACTGACGGCTGCCGTGGAGCTGGCCCGCCGGGGCTTCTCCGTGGCCGTGTTCGAGGCCCGCGAAACGGTGGGCGGGGGATCGCGCACCGAAGAGCTGACCCTGCCCGGGTTCCGGCACGATCCGTGCGCGGCGGCGCATCCCCTCGGGATCAACTCGCCGGCCTTCCGGGCGATGCCCCTGGAGCGGTACGGCCTGGAGTGGCTGCACGCCGAGCTCCCCATGGCGCACCCGTTCCCGGACGGCTCGGCGGCGGTGCTCGCGCGGTCCGTGGCCGAGACGGCGGCCTCCTTCGGGCCGCGTGACGCGGGCGCGTACCGCAGGCTCGTCGCTCCGTTCCTGAGCAAGTGGGACACCCTGGCGCACGACTTCATGTCACTGCCGCTGACCGCGCTGCCCCGGGACCCCGTCACCCTCGCGCGCTTCGGGCTGGCCGGGCTGCCGCCGTCGACCTGGCTGATGCGCCGCTTCCGCGACGAGCGGGCCAGAGCCCTGTTCGCCGGTCTGGTGGCGCACGTCATGGCACCGCTGGAGGGAATCGGCACGGGTGCCGTCGGCCTGGTCTTCGCGCTGGCCGCGCACGCCCGGGGCTGGCCCGTGGCCCGTGGCGGCTCGCAGTCCATCTCGGACGCGCTGACCGCGTATCTCCAGGACCTCGGCGGCACCGTCCACACCGACTACGAGGTCAAGCGCCTGGACGATCTGCCCCCCGCGCGGGCCTACGTCTTCGACACCTCGCCCAAGGCACTCGCCCGTATCGCGGGTTTCGGGCGGTACTACGAGGGATACCGTTACGGCGCGGGCGCCTTCAAGATCGACTACGCCCTGGACGGGCCCGTGCCCTGGACCGCCGAGCGGGCCCGTGTCGCCGGGACCGTCCAGGTCGGGGCGAGCCGGGCGGAGATCGGCACCGCGCTGCGGGCGGCCTCGCGCGAGGGCCGGGCGCCCGACGCGCCGTTCCTGATCACGGTGCAGCCGAGCGTCGTGGACCCGTCGCGCGCTCCCGAGGGCAAGCAGGTCTTCTGGGCCTACGGCCATGTCCCGAACGGCTGGACCGGAGACCTCACGGACGCGATCGAACGCCAGCTGGAGCGGTTCGCGCCGGGCTTCCGCGACCGGGTCCTGGCCCGCGCGACCGCCGGACCGCCCGTGCTCGCGGCCCGCAACGCCAACTACGTGGGCGGCGACATCGCCTGCGGCGCAGCGTCCGGACTCCAGCTCATGCTGCGCCCCAGAGTGTCCCTGTCCCCGTACAGCACCCCGCATCCCGCCGTCTTCCTGTGCTCCTCGGCCACCCCGCCCGGCCCCGGAGTGCACGGGATGTCGGGGCACAACGCGGCGAAGGCCGTCTGGAGAAGGCTGAGAGAGTCATGACCACGATCACCCTGGTGCAGGGCGACATCACCCGGCAGAGCGTCGACGCCGTCGTCAACGCGGCGAACTCCTCGCTGCTCGGCGGCGGGGGCGTCGACGGAGCCATTCACCGCCGGGGCGGCCCGGCGATCCTCGCCGACTGCCGCAAGCTGCGTGCCGGCCACTACGGCAAGGGACTGCCGACCGGCCGGGCGATCGCCACGACCGCGGGCGACCTCGACGCGCGCTGGGTGATCCACACCGTGGGTCCCCGCTACGCCCGGGAGGACGACCGGTCGGAGCTGCTGGCCTCCTGCTACCGCGAGTCGCTGCGGGTCGCCGACGAGCTCGGAGCCCGTACGGTCGCCTTCCCCGCCGTCTCCGCGGGCATCTACGGCTGGCCGATGGACGACGCGGCGCGCATCGCGGTGGAGACCGTCCGGGCCGCCGAGACCGACGTCGAGGAGGTCCGCTTCGTGCTCTTCGACGAGCGCGCGTACGACGCCTTCGCCGGGCAGCTGTGACGACCGGCCGGACGCGGGGCGCCGCGGGCTGAGCGAACCGGGGCGACAGGCTGAGCGAACCGGGGCCGGGCCGCCGACGCCGGCTCAGGACGGTGCCGGGTTCGCCGGGGTCGTGTGGCGGCAGGGGACCGGTGCTGTGTGTCGGGGTGGGCGGATCGTCGAGGCGCGTCGCCCGGTCACAGGGGCAGGTCGACCACCAGAGGACGGTGGTCCGAGACCGGGGTGCTCGGCGCGTGCGCGCCGACGGCGGCACCCGCCTCGATGCCGGTGGCCAGCACATGGTCGAGCTGGACGAGAGGGCGGTGCGAGGGGTAGGTGGGCGTACGGGCCAGATCCCGCCAGCCGCGCGGCAGCGCCGGGATGCCGGCGGACCGGGTCCCCGCTCCGCGGCCCGTTCCGGCCGGACCGAGGACCGTTCTCGGAACCGCGCCGGGCAGGTTGAAGTCGCCGAGCAGCACGCGGGGTCCGGGCAGGTCGGCGATCCACGCGCGGACGGCGAGCAGCTGACGGACGTTCCAGCCGGGCACGAACGACAGATGCAGTGCCACCACGGTGAACGGCCCGCGGTTTCCCTCCAGGACGGCGGCCAGCGCGGCCCGCGGCTGGTCCCTGGACAGCGTGAGTCCACGGCGTCCGGGTGTCCGCAGCGGCATGGGGACCGGAGCCGGGGCCAGCCGACGGGCTCTCCAAAGCCGTACGGGCAGCCGGGACAGCAGGGCGATGCCGTGCGAGGGGACACCGTCACCCGCCTCGGCCTCGCGCGGCCCGTAGACCCGCAGACCCGGTTCGGACGGTTCCGGGACCCAGCCGCCGCCCGCCTTCGCCATGCCATGGAACGCGGACGCGTAACGCCAGTGCGGCGCGCCGGACCCCACGGCCACGGCGGACGCCTGGTCCACTCCGCCGGAGCGTTCCTGGAGCCGGTCCACTTCCTGGAGTGCCACCACATCGGCGTCCAGCGACGCGACGGCCCGCACGAGCGGCGTCTCGGGGCCGCCCGCCATCTGGACCGAGACGGGTCTGCCGTCCACCAGCGTCCGGCCGTGCAGCACGTTGAACGTCGCGAACCGCACCCGCCCGGAGCGCGAGGAGCCGGGACGATCCGTCTCGGAAGGTGTCATGCCCGCGACCGTACCCGCGCAAGGTCAAGCGGCGGCCGGTCTTCCGGCAGTCAGGGCGGTACCGGAGCACGGCGGTGATGTCAGGACCGGCGCCGGCGTGTGAACGGGCTCGCCCCTCTCCCGCAGTTCTGCAGTGGTCCTGGGAACGTCGCAGGTGCTGTTCGAGTCCTGGCTGACCGTCGACCACTCGCTCACCGAGCCTGATCGGGCAGCGTACGGTTTCAAACAGTGGTGCCATGGACGCCAGTTGTCCAAATGATGTGCCGATCAGGTACCAGCCGGCGAACGGGGAACGGGTGGACAACGAAGGGCGCCGTCCTGATGCAGCGGACATCGGGATGGCCGGATGCGGATGGCTCCTGATCGTGGCCGTCATCGCCATGCCGGGACTCATCCTGAATGACGGACCTCTGACCGTGTACCTGGTCATTGTCGGAGGGGTGATCGGGTTTCTCTGGGCACGTAAGAGGCTCCTCCGCTGACGGGATTCTCCATCGGCGAACCCCTTTTCCACCCTCTGGGTGTACGGGGACTTCAGTCAGCTCTTTGACCGGCGAAGCCATGGCCGTAGGAACAAGACTTGGCCGAGGTCACCGGCGGACGGTTTCTTCGACCGGGCAGGTTCGCCGGTGCGGAGACAGTCGGGCGCGGGTATCGGTTCTCATGGGCCGTTGCCTCCCAGGAGGTCGCGCAGGGCTTGCTCCTCCTGGTGGCTGAGCCCGGTCACGAACTGCCGGAGGGCCGCGATCGGGTCGGGCCCGCGGTCGAGGGCCTCGTGCATGGCCTCGGCCGTCAGCTGGGCCGCGTTCTTGGCGGGGCGGTACGCGCCGCGCCGGCCGTCAACGTCCCGGAGCACCAGACCCTTGTCGTACAGACGTCTGAGGATGGTGTGCACCGTGTTGTAGGCGAGCCCGCCGCCGATCTCGGCCTGGATCTCGGCGGGCGTCAGGGCGTCGTCCGTGGCCCACAGGGTGGCGAGGACCTCGCTCTCCAGTTCGCCCGCGTTGCGCCGTTCCGCCCTTCCGTGGGGACCTGTGCCAGCCATGCCCGTCACCTTACAGCGCGTAGCCAAGCCGGTAACGGGGCCGGTCGGGGGTGTGCGCCCGGGGGATCTGCGCTCGGCGCATACCACCCCCGGGTACCTCCTCGTACGGCTGTCCCGTTCGGCGCCTTCTTCCGGTGAGCGGTAGTTTGTCCATGATTTCCTGGCTCCCGGCCTCACCCTACGTCTTGTAGGGTGAGGAAACCCTACAGCGTGTAGGGCTGAAGGGTGGACGATGGCCAAGACCCTGAACCTCCCGCTCGTCGGCGCCCGGCGGCCCGGACCGCCGGACAGGGCGGCCCGGGTGTCCCGGCGCCCCGGCGACGCGGGCGTGCTCGGGCTGGTCGCGGCCGCCTTCGTCCTGGCCCAGTTGATCCTCGTGCACCCAGGGACGGGTCTCGGCTGGGACGAGACCGTGTACGTCAGTCAGGTCTCCCCGCACGCCCCGGCGGCGTTCTTCAGCGCGCCACGGGCCCGCGGGGTCTCCCTGCTCGTCGCGCCGGTTGCCTCCTGGTCGTCCTCCACCACCCTGCTGCGGATCTACCTCGCCCTGCTCTCCGGACTCGGCCTGTTCGTGGCCCTGCGCGTGTGGCGCGGACTGTTTCCGGTGCGCGTCCTCGCCCTCGCGGGAGCCCTGTTCGCGACGCTGTGGGTGACCCTCTTCTACGGCCCGCAGGTCATGCCCAACTACTGGGTCGCGATCGGCGCCCTCGTCTGCGTCGGCTGCTTTCTGCGGGCCCGGGCGGGCGGCCGCGACCGGGCGGTGCTGTGGGGGACGGGGCTGAGCGCCGCGCTGATGGCCTGGATGCGGCCCCCCGACGCGGTCTGGGTGACGCTGCCCCTCCTGGTCCTCGCCGTCGTGGCCCCCCGGTGGCGGCGGGTCCGGCCGCTGCTCGCGCTCGTCGCGGGCCTGGCGGCCGGAGCGGCCGAGTGGATCATCGAGGCGTACGTGAGCTACGGCGGCCCGGGGCAACGGCTCGCCGACGGTTCGCGCATCCAGGGCGGCCTCGGCTGGAACATCGCGGTCGGCGACCAGATGCGCAGCCTCGGCGGACGCGTGCTGTGCCGGCCCTGCACCGGCGGGATGCCGGACCCCACGGTGATGGCGTGGTGGTTCGTCCTGCCGCTGATCGCCGCCCTCGGCCTGGTGACCGCCGTCAGGGCCCGTCGCCCGGCACCCACCCTGCTGCTCCTGGCCTGTGCCACGACAGCGGGGATCCCGTACCTCTTCATGATCGGATACGCGGCCCCGCGCTTCCTGCTGCCGCTCTACGCCCTTGCCGCGATCCCCGTCGCCGACGCCCTGGTGCACCTGGTCACCGCCGAGGGCCGGTGGCGGCCGGTGGCCGTGACAGTGGTGGCCCTCGGCCTCGCGGGGCATCTGGCCGTGCAGTTCGCGGTGCTTCAGGCCACGGTGCGGCGCACCGCCGACAGCCACCACGGCTGGGCGGTTACGGCGGCCGAACTGCGCAGGCGCGGGGTGCGGCCGCCCTGCGCGCTGACCGGCCATCGGGCCGTGCCCATCGCCTTCTACGCCGGCTGTTCCTCCGTGGCGACCGGCAGGCCCGACGCCCACGCCACCGCGGCGGACATCGCGCGTTCCCTCCGGCACATGCCGGTCGCGGTCCTCACGACACCGGGAGGCGAGCCGCCCGGATACGCCCGCGCCTGGTCACCCCACCGCGCGGGTGACGTCGACGTCTACGTCTCTCCGGGAGCGAGGAGGCGTACGCCGTGACCCCTCCGCCGAAGACGCCTTCACCGGCGGGCAGGACGCGGGCGGCCCACGGCGGCGACGCGGCCGACGCGGACCGGCCTGTCCGCGGCGAACCGGTGGGCGACCCGCCGCCGGGGCCGGCCGGGAGCGGTGCGCCCGGCGGCGCGCCCGTGTCCCTCGCCGGGTCCCGGCCGACGGCCGACGGTCCGGGAGGGTCTTCGCCCGCGCCGGTGCGGGGCCCGGGCGCACCGTCCTCCCCCTCGCAGGCCGACGGCGGCTGGGCGGCCGCCGGCCGGCGACTGTCCGTACGGGACGGGCGGGTGGGCCGGCACGCCGGGCTCTCGCTGCTCGTGCTGGTGGCCGCCGGGTTCCTCGCCCACCGCCACTGGCCGGTGATCGAGGCGGGAGCGGGCATGCTCGCGCACGCCGACCGGGGCTGGCTGCTGGTGGCGGCCGTCGCCACCCTGGCGACCTGGGTGTGCTCCGCCCTCGCCCAGCAGGGCGCGGTGGCGGAGCCGCTGCCCGCCGGACGGCTGGTGGCGGTGCAGTTCGCGGCCGCCTCCGCCAACCACGTACTGCCCTCGGGCCTCGGCGCGGGAGCCGTCAATCTGCGCTTCCTGACCCGGTGCGGACTGCCCCTCGCCCGTTCCGCGACCGCCCTCGCGGTGAAGGCCTGTGCCGGGACCGTCGTACGCGGCTGTCTCATCGGCGGACTGGCCCTGGCCTGTCCCGGCGCGCTTCGCCTCCCCCGGCTGGCGGCGAGCGCCTGGACCGTGGCCGCCTGGACGGCCGGCGTCGTCGTGGCCGCCGTCGCCGCGGCCCTCTTCGCCGGACCGCTGCGACGGGCGTTGCGTCGGGTGCTCCTGGACGTCCGCGCGGTGCACGAACTCCCCGCGCGGGCCGCCGCGCTGTGGGGCGGCTCGCTCGTCTTCGCCGCGCTGCACGCCACCGTGGTCATCGCCGTCGCCCAGGCCATCGGACTGCCGCTGTCCCCGGCCCGGGTGGCCCTCGTCTACCTCGCCGCGAGCAGCGCCGCCGTCCTGCTGCCCACTCCGGGTGGCCTCGGCTCCCTGGACGCCGCCCTCGCACTGGCCCTCACGCTCGCGGGGGCGCCCGGCGGGGCGGCGGCGTCCACGGTGCTCGGCTACCGGCTGCTCACCGTGTGGCTTCCCCTGCTCCCGGGGCTGGTGACGCTGGGCGTGCTGATCCGCCGCCGGGTGCTGTGAACGAGGGGCGGGCCCGGGTCCGTACGGCGGTCAGGATCTGTTCAGGCTTCCGCTGACACCCTCCGGCCTCATGACCTACGAGACGACAGATACCTCCAGGACTCCTGAGGCGTACGGCCGCACCGGGGCCCCGGACCCCGCCGGGCACCGCCCGCGCCGGAACAAGGTGCCCGAAGTCACCGCGTACTTCTGGATCATCAAGGTGCTGTGCACGACCGTCGGCGAGACCGCCGCCGACCTCCTGAACGAGAAGCTCGGCCTCGGCCTGACCGGTGTCTCGCTGCTGATGAGCGGGCTGCTGGCGGTCGTCCTGGTGGTCCAGTTCCGTACGAGGAGCTATCTGGCGGGCATGTACTGGCTCGCCGTGGCGCTGATCAGTGTCGTCGGGACGCTGATCAGCGACAACCTCACCGACAACCTGGGCGTGCCGCTGGAGACCAGTACCGCCGTGTTCGCGGTCGCCCTCGCCGTGACGTTCCTCGTCTGGTACCGCCGCGAGGGGACGCTGTCCATCCACAGCGTTGACACGCTCTCCCGCGAGGCCTACTACTGGCTGGCGGTGCTGTTCACCTTCGCGCTCGGCACCGCGGCCGGTGACCTGGTCGCCGAGCGCATGGCCCTCGGGTACTGGGTCTCCGCGGTGCTGTTCGCCCTCGCGATCGCCGCAGTCGCCGTCGCGCACTTCGCGCTCGGCCTGAACGCCGTGCTCAGCTTCTGGATCGCGTACATCCTGACCCGCCCGCTGGGCGCGTCGGTCGGCGACTACCTCTCGCAGCCGACCGGCGACGGCGGCCTGGGATGGGGCACGGTCGTCACCAGCGTGCTGTTCCTGACGGTCATCCTCGGTCTGGTGGTCCATCTCTCGATCACCCGACGCGATGTGACCGGCGCCGACCGGCGCCCCCTTCGGGCGACCTGACCGCGGACGGGCCGCCGCCGGAACGCTCCGCCGGCGGCCCCCGGGCCCTTCACCCCGCCCTTTCACCCCGGCGGCAGGCCGACCACGAAGGTGGCGCCCGAGGAGCCCGTCTCCTCGTGGTGGACCTCGCCGCCGGCGGAGCGGGCCAGGCGTCGCGCGAGAGGCAGACCGAGGCCCGCCCCGTCGTGTCCGTCCCCGGGATCGGCCCGCTGGCCCGGCTGGAAGAGCCGCGCCGCGAACGACGCGGGGACGCCGGACCCGTCGTCCCCGACCTCCACGCGGACGCCGCCGGGCCGTGCGCAGGCCCGGAGTTCGACGCGGGCGCGGGCATGCCGCAGAGCGTTGTCGAGCAGGGGACTGACGATGCGCTCCAGCAGGGCGTCGGGCACCCCGGCCACCGGGCCCGTCCGGGGGCCGGCGACGGTGATCCGCACCTCCGGACGGGTCGTGGCGGCACCGGCCGCGAGCCGGCGCAGTACGGATACGACCTCGCTCGTGCCCGGTACGGCACACGCGCTGTCACGGGCGTCGTCGAGCAGCGTGTCGCAGATCGTGCGCATGGACCGGGCGGCGTCCGACAGGGCCTCCTGCGTGGCCCGTGTCTCCTCGGCGGACCGGGGCCGGGACTGCCACCAGTCGAGCTCGGCGATGATCCGGGCCAGTGGGTTGCGCAGTTCGTGCGACAGCTCCCGGGTGAGCTGCCGCTCATGGCGCAGCAGGGCGCGGATGCGGTCCAGGAGCGCGTCCAGCGACCCGCCCAGCCGGGCGAGTTCGTCGGGTCGGCCGCTCCCGCCGAATCGTTCCTCGGAGGCCACGGCGCTCCAGTGCGTGGCCTGGTCGGTCATGGCGCGCACGGGACGCAGGGCACGCCCCACCGCGAGGCGTGTCAGCACGTAGGTGCAGGCGAGCATGGCGGCGTCGAGGGCGAGCGACGCGAACAGCAGGGTGTCGGCCGAATCGCGGTAGGGGTTCAGGTCGAGGGCGGTGACGACGGTGGCGCCGGTACCGCCCCCCGGCACCGGTCGCGCGCACAGCCGGACCGGGTCGTGGGTCGGGGCGGTGACGCAGCGCGTCCCGCCCCGGGCGGCGAGTGCGCCCGCCGCGCGGGTGAGCGGGCCCGCGGCGGAGGCCGCGGGCGGCTTCTCCAGGAGCCGGCCGTCGGCGTAGATCCACACGTTCGCGTCGAGCAGCTCCTCACCCGGCGTCTCCAGAACACGCACCCGGGCGCCGCCGGTGTCGACCGTCGCGGCGACCGCCGTGCCCCGGGTACGCAGTTCGTCGTCCGCCTGATGCCAAAGGTGCTGTCGTACGACGGTGTTGAACGCCACCGTGAGGATCACCATCAGCAGCGTGGCGGTGGTCAGCGCGACCAGCGACAGCCGGCCCCGCAGGGTTCCGGGGCGCCGCCGTCGGGTGGCGAACGGACTCATGGGCATGTCTCCTGCACGGAATCCGTCGCGGCGGCCGTGCGCGGGGCGGTCGGCGAAGCCTTCCATGCCGACGCCTTCCGGCGCCGTGGGCGGGGGACCCGGCCTCATGACAGGCGGTGTCCGACGCCCCGCGCGGTCGTGACCGTCAGCTCACTGCCGCCGTCCCGGAGCTTGCGGCGCAGCCGGGTCAGGTACTGGTCGAGCGTGTTGTCGCTGACCTGGGCTCCCTCCGGCCAGCCGGCCCTGGTCAGCTCCCGCCGGCCGACGATCGCCCCGGACGCCGCCATCAGGGCCGCCAGCAGCCGGAACTCCGTGGGAGTCAGCGCAACGCGAAGGCCCCGCACGGTCAGGCTGTGCGCGACCGGGTCGAGCACCAGGTCGCCCGCGGTCTCCGCCGGACCCGGTCCGGCGCGCCTGAGGGCCGCCCGCAGCCGGGCCGCCAGCTCCGTCAGATGGAACGGCTTGGGCAGGTAGTCGTCGCCTCCGGCCGCGAAGCCGGCCAGCCGGTCGGTGAGATGGTGGTGGGCCGTCAGGAAGATCACGGGGGCGAGGAAGCCGTTGGCCCGGATCGCCTGGCACACGTCCCGTCCGTCGGCGTCGGGCAGGCCGACGTCCAGGACGGCCGCGTCGATGCCGTCGCCGGCCAGCCGCAGCGCGGTCGCGCCGTCCCGCGCCGGCACGGCGTCGAAGCCCTCGTCCCGCAGCCCGCGCCGCAGGACGTCACGCAGGGCGTGGTCGTCCTCGACGACCAGGATCCGCCGGGGCATACGGGCCGCTCACCCGCTCTTCACGAGCCGGGGCGCGACGAGCAGGGCCCCGAGCCGCGACGCGACGAGCGGGTGCCCCGACAGACCGGGCAGCCTGCGCAGAGCCGTCGCCATCGCCATGGCGACCAGTGTGCCGACGAGCACACCGGCGGCGACGTCGTGCGGATAGTGCACGCCCACCCAGACCCGGGAGGCGGCCATCGCCCCGGCGGCCACGATCGCGACGGTGCCGAGGCGGCGCGAGACGAAGAACAGGGCGGCGGCCGCCGCGGCCGCGATCGCCGCGTGATTGCTGGGGAACGACCAGTCACCGGGAGCCGGGCACGCCTCCAGGGTCGCCACCCGCAGGCTCTGACAGGGCCGGTCCTCGCGCACCAGCAGCTTCAGGCCGAGATCCACCCCGTACGCCACGACCACGACGACCGGCGCGGCGAGGGCCGTCAGAGCCGCCCCGGGGCTCTCGCGCCGCGCCCGCCACCAGCCCAGCAGCATCAGCACGGCGAACAGTCCGAGCCCGTACGTCGACCAGAACGACACCAGACTGTCGAGCCACGAGGGGGAGTCCTCGGCGAGACCGGTCACGTACCGGTAGGCGGAGCCGTCGATCGAGGAGCCGTCGAGTGCCGGGATCATCCCTGGGCCTCCTCGCCCGCCGCGCCCTGTCGGCGCGAGCGGTACAGCTCGGCGGCGAGCGGGGCCAGGGACACCAGGACGATGAACGCGATGATCGGGAGCAGATAGCGGTCGACGTTCGGGATGGAGGAGCCCAGCGCGTACCCGCCGAGGGTGAGGCCGACGCTCCAGACGAGGCCGCCCGCCACCTGCCACACGGTGAAGGTCCGCACCGGCACGCCCAGGGCGCCCGCCATCGGGTTCAGCACCGTACGCACGACGGGCACGAAGCGGGCCAGCACGATCGCCTTGGCGTGGCCGTACCGCTCCAGGAGCTCCTCCGCGCGGTGCGCGCCCGATTTCAGACGGGGGGAGGAACTCCGGGCGAGCAGGGCACCGCCCGCCTTCCGTCCGATCAGATAGCCGGTCTGGGCACCGGCGAGCGCGCCCGCGGCCGCGGCGATCAGCAGCGGGGCGAGGGACAGCTTCAGGCCGTCGTGCCCCGATCCCGTGCAGAGCAGTCCCGCTGTGAACAGCAGTGAGTCACCGGGCAGGAAGAAGCCGATCAGCAGACCGGTCTCCGCGAACATCACCACGCCCACCCCCAGCACCCCGAAGGCGGCGAGCAGGGACTGCGCGCTGAGAATATTCACGGCGAGGTCGGACGCTGTGAACATCGGTGCGGACGTCATCGCGGACCCTCTCATACTGGAAGGGGCGGGCGCGGTCGAAACCCACGCCCGGCTGACTACAATTCTGTAGACGGTCTACTGAACTGTAGACGATGGTGGGGTGAGGATCGTTCCCATGAGCAGTGACAAGGACGAACGCCGACCGGCGGGCGAGCTGGAGGCCAGCGTGATGGCGGCTCTCTGGGCCGCGGGGGTGCCGCTCACGCCTGGACGCGTGCAGACCGAGCTGGACTCCGGGCTGGCCCGGACGACGGTGACGACGATCCTGTCCCGGCTGCACGAGAAGGGCATCGTCGGCCGCGAGCGGCTGGGCCGGGGCTACGCGTACTTCCCCGTCCAGGACCCGCACGGCCTCACCGCGCGCCGCATGCACACCGAGCTCGACCGCGACGACGACAGGGAGACCGCGCTGGCCCGCTTCGTCGCCCAGCTCAGCCCCGACGACGAGCGGCTCCTGCGGGATCTCCTGGAGCCGGATCCCGGCACGCGCCCGGAACCGGGCGCCGGATGATCCTTCTCCTGATGGTCCCCCTGCTCGTCCCCTTCGCGCTGGGGCCGCTGGCCCGCCGCTGCCTGGACCGGCTCACCCCGGTCGCCGCGCTGTGGTCGGTGACCCTCGCGCTCGTCGTGCTGGCCGGGGCCTCCGTGGCCTCGCTCGGCGCGCTCGTCCTGACCGGCCTGCTCAAGATGCCCCTGTTCGCGGGTCTCGGCGACCTCGTCCACCCGCTGCGCACGGCCTCGGACCTCGTCGTCCTGCCCGCGGCGGCCGCCGCGACGGGGGTGCTCACCGTCGGCGCCTGGACCGTCGTCCGCTCGGCCCTGCGCCAGCTGCGCGCCTTCCGCACCGCGCGCAGCCAGGCCGACCGCCGTCCCGCCGCCGGCGACCTGTGCGTCATCGAGTCGCCGCACCCCGACGCCTACGCGCTCCCCGGCCGGCCGCACCGCATCGTCGTCACCACCGCGATGCTCCGCAGTCTCGGCCCCGACGAGCGCGAGGCCCTCTTCGCCCACGAGCGGGCCCACAACGCGGGCGGCCACCACCGCTTCCTCGTCGTGGCCGAACTCGCGGCCCACTGCCACCCCGGCCTGCGTACGGTCCGCGCGACCGTCGCCCTCGCGGCGGAGCGCGCCGCGGACGAGGCCGCGGCCGTCACCGTGGGGGACCGGAGGCTGATCGCCCGCGCCATCGCCCGCGCCGCCCTGGCCGTCGGCGAGGCCCGCACCGGGCGCCCCGACTTCGCCCCCGCGGCCACCACGGGTCCCGTCCCCCAGCGGGTCGCCGCCCTGCTCTCCGCCCCGCGGCACCGCCCCCGCGCCGCCGCCTGGATCGCCGTCCTCCTCGCCGCCTGCGCCGCCGTCTCGGCCGGCGCGTCGGGGGCGGGTGTCCTCGCCTTCCACCACGAGGTGGAGGTCGCCCAGGGCGAGGAGGCCCGCTGACGGGATCCCGGCCGGGAGTCGTCGGGGCCCCGGGCGCAGGTCAGCGGCCGGGCAAGGTCGATGTCGGATTCTCGCCAGCCCCGCCCTCCGGGGTGCCCGATGCTGGAGGCATGCAGAACGGGATGCACACGGACACGGAGCGCTGCGTGCGTGCCGTCCGGTCGAAGGACGCGCGTTTCGACGGATGGTTCTTCACCGCGGTGACGACGACGAGGATCTACTGCCGGCCCAGTTGCCCGGTCGTGCCGCCGAAGCCCCGGAACATGACCTTCTTCCCGAGCGCCGCCGCCTGCCAGCAGGCCGGATTCCGGGCCTGCAAGCGCTGCCGCCCGGACACCAGTCCCGGCTCTCCCGAATGGAACCACCGTGCCGACCTGGTGGCCCGCGCGATGCGGCTCATCGGCGACGGGGTCGTCGACCGCGACGGGGTACCGGGCCTGGCCGCCCGGCTCGGCTACAGCACCCGCCAGATCGAGCGGCAGCTCCTGGCCGAGCTGGGCGCGGGACCCCTGGCGCTCGCCCGCGCCCAGCGCGCCCAGACGGCCCGGCTGCTCATCGAGACGACACCGCTGCCGATGGCCGAGATCGCCTTCGCCGCCGGCTTCTCCTCCATCCGCACCTTCAACGACACGGTCCGTGAGGTCTTCGCGCTGTCCCCGAGCGAGCTGCGCGCCCGCCTGCCCAGGAACCGGGCCGGAGCCACGGCCGGGGCTCAGGGCATGCCGGGCGTCCTGAATCTCCGGCTCCCCTTCCGGGCCCCGCTCAACCCCGACAACCTCTTCGGACACCTCGCGGCGACCGCCGTACCCGGGGTGGAGGAGTGGCGCGACGGCGCGTACCGGCGGACGCTGCGACTGCCGTACGGGCACGGCGTCGCCGCTCTGACACCGATGCCGGACCACATCGCGTGCCGGCTGACCCTCAGCGACCTGCGCGACCTGGCCGTCGCCATCAGCCGCTGCCGCCGCCTGCTGGACCTGGACGCCGATCCGGTGGCGGTCGACGACCAGCTGCGCACGGATCCGCTGCTGGCGCCGCTGGTCGACAAGGCCCCCGGCCGCCGGGTCCCGCGCACCGTGGACGAGGCCGAGTTCGCCGTACGGGCGGTGCTGGGGCAGCAGGTCTCCACGGCCGCCGCGCGGACCCACGCCGCCCGCCTGGTCATCGCGTACGGCGATCCGGTCGACGACCCCGGGGGCGGGCTCACCCACCTCTTCCCCTCGCCGCAGGCGCTCGTCGCCCTGGACCCCGAGTCGCTCGCCATGCCCCGCACCCGGCGCACCACCTTCTCCACGCTGGTGGGTCAACTCGCCGAGGGAAAGCTGCGCTTGGGGGTGGAGAGCGACTGGGAGCAGGCACGGGCCAGGCTTCTGGAGCTTCCCGGCTTCGGCCCCTGGACCGCCGACGTGATCGCGATGCGCGCCCTCGGCGACCCGGACGCCTTCCTCCCCACCGACCTCGGAATCCGGCGCGCCGCACAGGAGTTGGGGCTCCCTTCCACCCCTGCCGCCCTGACGGCCCGTGCCGCGGCCTGGCGCCCCTGGAGGGCCTACGCGGTCCAGTACCTGTGGGCGACGGACAGCCACCCGATCAACTTCCTGCCGGAGCGGACGAGCGCCCCGCACCCGTCGGAGGCCAGGGGGTCCGCCTCCCGTACGGCGACGCCCCGCACCCGCACTCCGCGGCCTCCGCGTACTCCGAGCACCTCACGCACCGCACGCACCTCACGCACCTCACGCACCAAGGACGCCCAGTGAAACGGCACACGGTCATCGACAGTCCCTACGACCCCCTCACGCTCGTCGCCGACGACGACGGCGTCCTGTGCGGTCTCCACATGGTCGGTCAGCGCCACCGGCCCCCGGAGGAGAGCTTCGGCGAGCGCGACGACACCCTTTTCGACGAGGTGACGGAGCAACTGAACGCCTACTTCGAGGGCGGGCTGAAGGAGTTCACCGTCGAACTGCGCATGAACGGGACGCCCTTCCAGCGCGGTGTGTGGGACCAGCTCCGGCGGATCCCCTACGGCGAGACCCGGTCGTACGGCGAACTCGCCGAAGCCCTGGGCAACATGGGCGCCTCCCGCGCGGTCGGCCTCGCCAACGGCAAGAACCCGATCGGGATCATCGTGCCCTGCCATCGCGTGATCGGCGCGAGCGGCGGCCTCACCGGATACGGCGGCGGCCTGGACCGCAAGCGGCAACTCCTGGACTTCGAGAGCGGGTCGGCCCTCTTCTGACCGCTCCCGCATCCCCGCCGGGCCGCCGAGAACGTCGGTCGCCCGGCCGGAGGCGCGGTTGGGCCGGACGCGCGGTTGGGTCGGCGGTGCGGTTGGGTCGGCGGTGCGTGGCGGCCAATGATCAATACGGCTTGATAACAGACGGCAACCGTTTCGGAGTTGGCGTTGTCTGAACCCCTATGAAGATCTCCTTTCTGCTCCACAACGCCTACGGGATCGGGGGCACGATCACCACCACCTTCAATCTGGCCCGTGCGCTGGCCGCACGGAACGAAGTGGAGATCGTCTCCGTGCTGCGGCACCGCGAGCGGCCGACCCTGTCCCTGGATCCCGGAGTCTCGTTGAGGTCGCTGGTGGATCTGCGGCAGGAGAAGGAGCACCCCTCGCATCTGAGACCGTCTCGGGTGTTTCCTCGCGCCGAGTACCGGTACCGGCAGTACAGCGAGCTGACCGACCGGCGGATCGGCGAGTGCCTCGCGGCGACCGACGCCGATGTGGTGATAGGGACCAGGCCCGGGCTCAACGTGCATCTGGCGCTCCAGGCTCCGCGGCACGTCGCGCGGATCGGTCAGGAGCACCTCACCCTGGACAAGCATCCGCCCCGGCTGCGTTCCGCCCTGCGCAGGGCCTACCGCCGGCTCGACACGCTCACCACGGTGACCGAGGCGGACGCCACCGCCTATCGGCGCAAGATGCGGATGCCCGGAGTGCGGGTGACGGCCCTGCCGAACAGCGTGCCGGAAACCGTGCTGCCGCCCGCCGACGGCGCCGCCAAGGTGATCATCGCGGCCGGCCGTCTGGTCCCCGTCAAGCGGTACGACCTGCTCATCGAGGCCTTCGCGCTGGTCGCCGCCGAACACCCCGACTGGCGACTGCGCATCTACGGCAAGGGCGAGGAGCACGAGAGGCTGCGGCGGCTCATCGCGGATCTCGGCCTGTACGACAGCGTCCTCCTGATGGGGGTGGCGACCCCCATGGAGGCGGAGTGGGTCAAGGGCTCGATCGCGGTGGCGGCCTCCGACTACGAGGCCTTCGGCATGACCATCATCGAGGCGATGAGCTGCGGACTGCCGGTGGTGAGCACCGACTGCCCGCACGGACCGGGGGAGATCATCGAGGACGGCGTCGACGGCCGGCTCGTGCCGGTCGGGGACCGTGACGCGCTGGGCGAGGCGCTGCGGGGACTGGTCCGCGACGACGAGTGGCGCCTGCGCGCGGGCCGTGCGGCCCGGAAGAACGCGCGGCGATTCGCTCCGGGCCCCGTCGTCACCCAGGCGGAACGCCTGTTCGCCGAGGCCGTGTCGGCGAGAAGAGAGGGCCGGCCGGTCCTGAGGGAACGCTCCGGCGTGAACCGCGTCCTGATCAGCCAGGGCTTCGCCCTGCGCGACGCCGCCCACAGCGCGGCCGACGGGGTGGCGCGCACGCTGAGGAGGCAGGGATGAGCACGGACGAGGAGACGCGCCCCCACGTGGGCTGCGTGATCGGTGCGGACGGCCGCATCACCTTCGACCTGCCGCCCGGGGCGCCCGAAGGGCAGCAGCTGCTGCTGCGCCTGCGCCCGAAGAAGGGGCAGCCCGAAAAGACGGTCCACGTCCTGGACTTCGAGCCCGCCGGTGAACGCCAGTGCGCCGCCCTGAACGCGCGACCCGTTCTCACGGAGGGCCGCTGGGACGTCTACCTGCTCCAGGAACCCGGATCCCAGCGGCAGCGTCCGCGCGCAGGTCTGCGCGACCTCCGGGCACTCGTCGACGGACACCGCCGCCCCGGGCCGTCCCCGCTCGCCGTCCGGATCCCCTACGTCACCAAGGACGGTCACCTCGCGGTGCGCGCCTGGCTGCGCGACGCCCACGCGGAGGCCGACAGCGTCGACGTCGGCGCTCGCTCGATGACCGTCAGGGCGTGCCTGCACGGCGCCTCGCTCCAGGAGGGAGCCGTCGTGAGCCTGCGTCTGCGGGGTGCCGGCGCGACCGCTGTCACCGTCGAGCCGCGTGCCGGGGACGACGGACGGAGCCTGTCCTTCACGGTCGACTACGCGGAGCTGGCCGCCGGGGTACCGCCGGAGGGAGGCGTCTGGGACGTCTTCGTCCGTCCCGGCGCTGAAGCACCCCTGACGCGCGTCGGCCGTCTCCTCGACGACCTCGCGGACCGCAAGAAGATCGTCGTCTACCCGGTGGCCGACATCGGTGGTACCGCCCTGCGCCCCTACTACACCGTCGACAACGACCTCTCCGTGGAGGTGACGGGAAAGCCGTGACCGGCCGTGACCGGCCATGACCTGTATGGCGGACCGTGGTCTTCCTCCCGGGTGACCCCGGTGGCGTGAGCGGCACGATCACCGGTGTCTGGAGGAAGGGAGGGCAGCCAGAGAGCGGGAGACCATGGAGCGGAAGTACAAGAGCCTCGCGACGGCCCGGGCCGCCGGGGTGGCCGGGGTGGCGTTCGCGATCCTGATGGCCGCGGCGATCGTGCTGGTGCGCGTCGCGCTGCCCGACGGCGGGGACGAGGTGACCCTCGACGCCGGACAGCGCGGTGGTGTTCGGACGGCGCTGGAGCTGGTGCCGTTCGCCGGGATCGCGTTCCTGTGGTTCATGGGCGCTCTGCGCGAGCAGGCGGGCCGGGCCGAGGACCGGTTCGTCGCCACCGTGTTCCTGGGCAGTGGCGTGGTCTTCGTCGCCACCCTGTTCGCCGCCGCCGCGGCGGCCGGTACCGTGCTCGGCGAAAGCCCGCAGGGCCCTTCCTTCGGCAGCCACTTCGCCTACGCCCTGCTGACCACGTACGCCATGCGGATGGCCGCGGTGTTCATCATCACGACCTCGACCATCGGCCGCCGGCTCGGCGCCCTCCCGCGCCCCCTCGTCGTCGTCGGCTATCTGGCGGGCCTGACACTGCTCGTCGCGGGAACCGGCGTGCCCTGGTCCGAGCTGGTCTTCCCCGCCTGGGCACTGCTCCTCAGCCTGAACATCCTGCGGGGCCGCCCTCCCGCCGCGGCACGGCCCGCCGCCCCGGACTGACCTGGCCGCACCGCTCACTCGAACGGTCTTCTCCTCGTCGCAGCTTCCCGTCCGGCCACCGAGAGTGGGGCGCATGAGGGTTGAACGGGCCGTTGGAGAGGACCGATCCCGTGGTCAGGATTGCCGTCGATCTGAACCGCTGTCAGGGGTACGCGCAGTGCGCGTTCCTCGCGCCCGAGATCTTCGCCATGCACGGCGAGGAGGCACTGCTGTACGCCCCGGAGGCCGACGCGGCACAGCGCGACAAGCTGGCCCAGGCCGCCGCGGCCTGCCCGGTCCAGGCGATCCTCGTCGACGCCGTGGAACCCGATGCCGTGGAGCCCGGCGCCGTGGACACCGGCGGCGGGGAATCCGGTGCCGCGGACGCGCCGGCCGGGGCGGTGTCCGGTGGCCGGTGACGGATCCCTGGAACGGCTCAAGCGTGACGGCCGCATCGTCGTCGTCGGTGCGTCGCTGGCCGGTCTGCGGGCAGCCGAGACCCTGCGGGACAAGGGGTTCGCCGGGTCGCTGACCCTGATCGGTGACGAGTCCTGCGAGCCGTACGACCGTCCCCCGCTGTCCAAGCAGGTGCTGCTGGGCAGGGCGAGCGCGGAGCGTACGGCCCTGCCCAGGCTCAGGGCCGTCGACGCGACCTGGCGGCTGGGCACCGCGGCCACCGGCCTGGACATGGCCGCCCGGCGGGTGCGGCTGGCCGACGGCGACGAGGTGCCGTACGACCGGCTGCTGATCGCCACCGGCGTCCGGGCGCGACCGTGGCCGAACCAGGCCGAGGCGGACCTCGACGGCGTCTTCGTGCTGCGGACCCGGGACGACAGCGCCGCGCTCGCGCGGCGGCTCGACGCGGGCCCCGAGCGGGTCCTGGTCATCGGCGCCGGATTCACCGGCTCGGAGATCGCCTCCGCCTGCCGTGAACGCGGCCTGTCCGTCACCGTCGCCGAACGCGGCGCCGCGCCCCTGGTCGGCGCGCTCGGCGGGGTCGTCGGCGCGGTCGCCGCCGAGATGCATCGCGAGCACGGTGTCGACCTGCGGTGCGGGGTCATGGTGACCGCGCTGGAGGGCGACGCCTCGGGAAGGGTGCGTGCCGCGCACCTGTCCGACGGCACCACCGTGGAGACCGACGTCGTGATCGTCTCGCTCGGCGCCCTCCGCAACACCGAATGGCTCGCCGGGTCCGGACTCGGCGCGGGTCCCCGGGGCATCGCCTGTGACGCAGGATGCCGCGCCTTCGACATCCGCGGCATCGTCACCGACGACATCTACGCCGCCGGTGACGTCGCCCGCAGCCCGCACGCCCTGTTCGGCTACCAGTTCCTGTCCCTGGAGCACTGGGGCAACGCCGTGTCGCAAGCCCGGATCGCGGCACACAACATGCTCAGCGAGAGCACCGACCGCCTGCCCCACATGGAGGTTCCGGCGTTCTGGTCCTCGCAGTTCGGGGTCAACATCAAGTCCGTCGGGATCCCCTCGATGGGGACGGAGATCCTCGTCTCCCAGGGCTCACTGGCGGATCACCGGTTCCTCGGCGTGTACGGGTACCAGGGGCGCGTCATCGGCGCCGTCGCCTTCGACCACGGCCGGTGGCTGCCGTTCTACCAGGAGCTGATCGAGACCACCGCGCCGTTCCCGCCGCCGTTCGCCACGGTGGACCGGCGCCCGGAGGGACAGCGGCCGCTCGACGCGGACTTCCCCGACCCCTCGGTCCCCACCCACGGCCCCACCGTGACCCTCAGCGGATACTCGCCGGCCGACCGCCGGATGACGTTCACCCCGGCGCACTGACCGCACGGCCCGCACTGACCGCACGGTCACGAGGACTCTAGGACGACTCACCATGACGCAATCCCTGCTGCACCGGATCCTGGACCACGCCAACCGGGCCGACCCGTACCCGATCTACGAGGAGCTGCGGAGGACGCCGGTCCACCACGAGGCCGACGGGCCGTACGTGATCAGCACGTACTACGAGATCCGCAGCCTTCTGCACGATCCCCGGATCAGTTCCGACGCCCGCAATCTGGCCTCGAACGCGGCCGGACCGCCGGCCGGGGCGCCCCCGGAGGAGAGCACCCTGCCGCCGGGCTTCCTGAAGCTCGACCCGCCGGAGCACGACCGGCTGCGCCGCATGACGAACCGCCCTTTCGGGCCGCCGCACTCCCCGCACCGGGTCGATGGGATGCGCGGAGAGCTCCGCGACATCGTCACCGGCCTCATCGACGGCATCGGCGACCCGGACCGGATCGACCTGGTGGAACAGTTCTCGTATCCCTTCCCGGTGACGGTGATCTGCCGGCTGCTCGGGGTGCCGCGCGAGGACGAGCCACGCTTCCACACCTGGGCGGACACCCTCGCCGCGAGCCTGGATCCCGACCCGGACGCCGATCCCGGCGAACGGGGCAAGGGCGCGCAGGACGCCCGGATGCAGCTGGGCACGTATCTGGCCGGCCTGATCGAGGAGCGCCGCAAGAACCCCGGCGAGGACATGATCTCCCAGCTGGCGACCGCCAAGGGTGACGACGGTCCGATGACCACGATGGAACTGCTCAGCACGGCGGCGCTGCTGCTGATCGCCGGGCACGAGACCACCGTCAACCTGATCACCAACGGCATGCTGACCCTGCTGCGCAATCCCGACGCCCTCCGGAGGCTGCGCGCCGATCCGCGGCTGGCCGTCCCCATCGTCGAGGAACTGCTGCGGTTCGAGCCGCCGGTGCAACTGGTGCCGCAGCGCACCACTCTCGCCGACATCGAGGTCCGCGGGGTCACCATCCCCAAGGGCGCCTCCGTGTGGCTGGTGCTGGCGGCGGGCAACCGCGACCCCCGGCGCTTCGCGGACCCGGACCGCTTCGACCCGGACCGCCCCGACATCCAGCACCTCGGCCTGGGCAGCGGCATCCACAGCTGCTTCGGCGCACCGCTCGCCCGGCTGGAGACGCAGTTCGCCCTGGCGGAGCTGGCCCGGAGGCTGGAGAACCCACGGCTGCTGGAGGACCCGCCCCCGTACCGGCAGAACGCCGTGCTGCGCGGCCCCCGGCGCCTGCACCTCACCTGCGACGGAATCCGCCCCTAGGGCCTGTCCGGCCGGTCACGGGTCGTACCGGGGAGGCCTGGCCCGATGCCGGCCAACTGCGGTCGACCCGGCCCAGGGTGTCCTCCAGCCAGTCGAAGACCACCTCGCAGTGCTGTTGCGGTGCCATCGGCGAGCAGTGGAGCTGGGCACCGGTGGCCGCCCGCATCAGACGGAACTCCTTGCGGGTGCGCAGCAGTTCGAAGAACTCGCGGGGCTGACCCGGGTAGAACGTCTCGTCGTCGTAGTCGAGGACCAGGGTGGGGCATTTGATGCGGCCCACGATCCGGGTGATGTCGAGTGCCATGATCCGCTGGGCCGGTGTCCAGAAGTCGGTGAAGAGCCGGCCCTGCCGGGCGGCGAGCATCGCCGGGATCGAGAAGGGCTCGATCCGCTTCTTGAGGACGAACTGCTCGGACGGCGTCAGCCCGGGGGCGACCTCCTCGTTCCAGACACGGTTGGTCTCCTCCTTGTCCGGCGTCACGATGTCCCGAAGCTCCGCCGGGAAGCCCAGCCACGGGGAGAGGCAGCCCGGCAGCGCGGCCAGAGCGGCGATCCGGTGCTCGAAGGCCGCGGCGCGTGGTGCGAGGTCACCGCCCATGGAGAGGCCGGTCAGCGCGATCCGACGGGCGTCGACGTCCCCGCGGCGCTCCAGCCAGTCCACGAGCGGCGAGACCACCTGCTCCCAGCGTGGGCTGAAGACGAGTCGGTCGACGAAGAGCAACTGGCCCTGGCCCGGGCCGTCGTAGACGAGCGCGTTCCAGCCGCGGGCGAGCGCGGCGGAGACCCCGTAGGTCCACATGTCGACGTTCGGGCCGTCGCTCCCGTTCGTGAGGATGACGGTCGGCCGGGGCCTTCCCGAGTCGTCGGGGCGGAAGAACCAGACAGGAATCGAGACCCCGCCCTGGTAGGGGACCTGGCCGGTGATCGCCGCCGGTGTGCACAGCCGCGCGAAGGTGTCCCAGGACCGGCGCCCCGCCAGATAGAGCTTCTTCTCGTCACCCGGGGTCTGCGAGCCGAGCACGAAGAACAGCGCCTGCCCGTAGTACTGGGCGGCGCGCAGCGAGTGGGCGCGGTGTGTCCGCTCGTGAGGCGAGACGGTGGCCGTCAGCCGGTCGCCCCAGCGGCGGAACTCCGCGGTATAGGTCTGCTCGCTCGCCCCGGCGGCGTTGATGGCGTTGACGGCGGTCAGCACCTCCCCGACCTCGGCCGCGCCGAATCCGGCGCCCCCGAGCGCGAGCAGCGCGCTGAAATTGAGCCCCGGGTCCGTGAACAACTGCATGGCACCGGGCGTCGGCGACGCGTCGGGTGCGGGAGCCGGGGCCGAACCGTGGGCGTCACGCTCCGTCGCGGACGCCGGTGCCGAGCTCGCCGGGGCGGCTGACGCCGCGGACAGCACGACTGTCCCCGCCCCTGCCGCGAGCCCGGCGAGCGCGCCCCGTCGGGTGAGCGTCTGCGCATGGTCTGTGTACGCGTTCGTCATGGGATGGAACGTAGGAGCAGGCCTTGCCACCGACCGGCCCGCCGCTCCCGGCGGTACTTCGAACGGACCCCTGGGAGCGCCGGAACGGCTTCCCGTGCGGCGACGGAGCAGAACCGGCGATCTCGGCATTTCCAGATGCTCGACCGGCCGGCCTCGCCGCATCGCGGCCGGGCAGCGCGTTCGTGGCTATCGGTTCGCCGCGTGCAGCCGGCGCAGCAGCTCCGGCAGGGCGGTGCCGATGGGCTCGCGTACGACGTCGTCGGCGATCTCGTCGTACGGGGTCGGCTCCGCGTTGACGATGACGAGCCGGGCCCCGTGGTCGGCGGCCACAGCCGCGAGGCCCGCCGCCGGCTGGACCTGGAGGCTGCTGCCGACGGCGATGAACACCTGGCAGGCCTTGGCGATGGCGGCGGCCTGGCCGAGGACGACGGGGTCGAGGCGTTCACCGAACATGACGGTCGCCGGTTTGAGGATGCCGCCGCAGGTGAGACAGGCCGGATCGTCCTCACCTGCGTCGACCCGGGCGAGGGCGTCCTCCATGGGCCCGCGCGCATGGCATCCGGTGCACACGAAACTCCGTGCGGTGCCGTGCAGTTCGAGCACCTTGCGGGCGGGCATCCCGGCGAGCTGGTGCAGTCCGTCGACGTTCTGCGTGAGGACCCGCACGGGCACCCCGGAGCGCTCCAGCTCGGCCACCGCCCGGTGCGCGCCATTGGGCTCGGCCCCCAGCGCACCGCTCTCCCGCCGCATCAGCCACGCCCGGCGCCTGATCTCGGGATCGCCCATGTAGTAGTCGTACGTGACGAGCTTCTCGGCCTCGGGATCCTTCCGCCAGAGCCCGCTGGGACCTCGATAGTCGGGAATCCCGGAATCGGTGGAGATGCCTGCCCCGCTGAGGATGGCGACGAGTGGCCTGTTCACGGACATGAAGGTACGGGGCTCGCCCGCTCGGAGCGAGGGGATATTCGGCGCGGCCGGTTCCGCCCGCGCCGGGAGGCACAGGAGAGTCGCGGACGGAGACCGGGTGGAGGAACATCGGAGTCACGGAGACAGGGTGGTGGTCATGGGGACGCCCTCGATGCATTTCAGTGAGAGTCCGGAGGATCCGTTCGCCCTGGGGCATGCCGCTTCGGCCGTGCTCGACGATCACGGCACGGTGGTCGGCTGGAGCGCACGGGCGCGGGACCTGCTGGGCTACCGCGCCAAGGAAGTGCTCGGACGGGCGTGGCGGGACCTCCTGGTCGACACCCGTGACCTGCCCGTCGCGCGGTCCGTCGTCGTGGACGCCATGAGGGCAGGGGGCTGGTTCGGAGTCCTGCCCGTCCGGCACCACGACGGACGGCGCGTGGAGATGGGTTTCCGGGCCCGCGCGATCACCCGCGACGGAGATCGTCAGGAGTGGTTCCTGGTCGGTGCCCCCGCCGCGGAAGTCGTCGCCTGGCAGCGGGACCGCGCGCTGCTGGACGGCCTGTACCACCGGTCCCCGATCGGCCTGGCCATCCACGGCCCGGACAGGAAGGTGATCCGGGTCAACCGCGCGATCGAGAAGGCGAGCGGCATCACAGCCGACGTGCCGGTGGGCCGTCGTTCCGGTGAGTTCCTGGTCGACGAGGACGCGGGTCCGGCCGAGGAGCGGGTGCGCCACGTCCTGGAGACCGGCGAGCCGTTGATCTTCACGGAGCAGTCGGCGCGCACACGCCATGCTCCGGGGCAGGAACGGATGGTGTCCGTCTCCGCGTTCCGGATGGAGGATTCCTCGGGCCGGGTTCTCGGCGTGGCGGAGACGATCGAGGACGTGACCCAGCGCCACCGGGCGCGCCGCAGGCTCACTCTGCTGAACGAGGCGAGCGCCCGCATCGGAACCTCACTGGACGTGACGCAGACGGCCCGGGAACTGGCCGAGGTGGCCGTCTCCGGCTTGGCCGACTACTGCTCGGTGGACCTCCTGAAACCCGTGGCACTGGGTGACGAACTGCCTGTGGACATGGCAGGTGCGCTCCTGAGAGTGGCCCTTTCGCCCCCGGAACCACGGGTCCCGCTCCAGGAGGGCGACGTGGTCCCGCTCCTTCCGGAGTCCCCGCAGGCGCGGTGCCTGGCCGAGCGTCGCCCGATTCTCGAACGGCCGCTGTCCATCCGTCCCGAGTGGTACGGCATGGACCGGCGGCGGATCGAGGGCGCCCTGGCTCTCGGCGCTCATTCCCTGATCGCGGTGCCCCTGATGGCACGCGGCCTGGTACTGGGTGTGGTGAGCCTGTGGCGCGTGCGCCATTCGGAGCCTTTCGAGGACGACGATGCCGCGGTGGCCCACGAGTTCTCCTCGCGTGCGGCCGTCTGTATCGACAACGCGCGCCGCTTCACCCAGCAGCAGAGCGCCGCTCTGACTCTGCAGCGCAGTCTGCTGCCGGGCACGGTGTCCGACCTCCCGGCCGTCGAGGTGGCCTGCCGGTACCTGCCGGCGAGCGGTGAGGCGGGCATCGGTGGTGACTGGTTCGACGTGATCCCGTTGTCGGGGGCCCGAGTCGCCCTCGTCGTGGGAGACGTCGTCGGCCACGGGATCCACGCCGCGGCCTCGATGGGGCGCCTGCGCGCCGCCGTGCGCACCCTGGCCAGCCTCGACCTGGAACCGGACGAGGTGGTGGCCCGGCTGGACGATCTGGTCAGCCTGCTGGCCGCCGAGGGGGAGACGAACGCCGAGGGCAACCAGTCGGCGATCGAGCAGGTGCTCGGGGCCACGTGCGTCTACGCGGTCTACGATCCGGTCTCCCGGCAGTGCTCCCTGGCACGCGCCGGCCACCCGGCACCCTTGGTGTCCACACCGGACGGCCGGGTGACCGTGCTCGACCTGCCCGCGGGTCCACCGCTCGGCCTGGGCGGACTGCCGTTCGAGATGTACCACCTGGACCTCCCTGAGGGCAGCCTGCTCACGCTCTACACCGACGGCCTCCTGGTGGCGCGCGACGGCGACATCGATGCCGCGCTGGAGAACCTGGAGGAATGTCTCGCCCACAGTGCCGACGGCCTGGAGCGCACGTGCGACGGCGTGGTCGAAGCGCTGCTGCCCACGGACCGCCGCCCCACCGACGACGTCGCGCTGCTCATGGCTCGTACGCGGGTACTGCCGCCGGAGAACTTCGCCACCTGGCACCTGCCCCTGGAGGCGACCGCTGCCGGCCGCGCCAGGGAGCTGGCCACGGCGAAGCTGGCCGAATGGGGGCTGTCGGACATGGCCTTCACCACCGAGCTGGTCGCCAGCGAGCTCGTCACCAACGCCTACCGGTACGCCGACGGCCCCGTCACCCTGCGCCTCATCCGCACCCACTGCCTGATCTGCGAGGTGTCCGATGCCAGCCACACCTCCCCTCACCTGCGAAGGGCCCTCAGCACGGACGAGGGCGGACGCGGGCTCTTCCTGGTCGCGCAGCTCACGGAGCGGTGGGGCACCCGCTACACCCACGACGGCAAGACCGTCTGGACGGAGCAGCCTCTGCCGCCCTCCTGACCGGCCACGACGTCGACCGCCCACCTGAGCCGGCCGTTTCGACGCCCGGTCGGAGCCGGTGCGGCGCTGATCCCGCGGTACGTTCGGCACATGACCAGTCGCGGCCGCGACCGCGTCGCGGACGTCCGCAGCGTCGTGGTCACATACATGCTCGACTACCCGATCGAGTCCGTCGTGCCGCTCGGCGGGGGCCTGGACAACCTGGCGTACGAGGTCAACGGTGAGCTGATCGTGCGCTTCAGCAAGGAGCCCGACCCGGCACGGCGGTCCGCCCTGGTGTGCCGCGAGGCCCGCGTGCTCGCCGCCGTCGCCGACATCTCGCCGCTGCCCGTCCCCGAACCGACGTTCACCGATGCGGAGCAGGGATGTCTGGCGTACCACAAGCTCCCCGGCGTGCCACTGCTGGACATGCCGCGGCACCGGCGATCGGCCCACGGCACGTCGATCGCCGCCACGCTCGGCGAGTTGCTCACCGCGCTGCACGCTGTCCCGATCGGCCGGTCGGCCGGTCTGGTGGAGGCGGATGACCAGCCGCCGGCCGAGTGGCGGCATGAGGCCGCGGAGAACTACGCGACGTCAGCCGGGCGGGTACCGGCGGCGCACCGCCGGTCCGTCGAGACGTTCTTGAACGCCGCACCACCGACCGGTGGATGGACCCCGGCGTTCTCCCACAACGATCTGGGGATCGAACACGTTCTCGTCGACCCGGTCACCTGGTCGGTGACCGGCGTCATCGACTGGAGCGATGCGGCCGTCGTCGACCCGGCCCACGACTTCGGGCTGATCTACCGCGACCTCGGTCCCGCCGCGTACCGGGCCGCCATCCGCGGCTGTCGAACCGACGCCCACGACCTCGCGGCCCTCGGCGAGCGCCCCGTGTTCTATGCCAGGTGCAGTGTCTTCGAGGACCTCGCCTACGGAATCGAGACGGAACAGGGCACGTACGTCGACAAGAGCCTTGCCGCGATGGAATGGCTGTTTCCGCCGTAGCCGCCTCAGCGCGACCGAGCGGGCAAGGACGGCAACACCTTACGAGTGCCGCGTTCGCGGACTCGTTCGGGTCACCCGAGGCGGCCCTTCAGGTGATTGCGGACGCCTCGTGAGCCGGGCAAGCCGGCGCGGGGGTAAGACGTCTCAGCAGAGGACGAACCCGGAACGCCGTGAGGAGCTTGGCGATGTACGCAGCAGTCCGGCGGTACGAAGGGGTGACCGATACGGCCGAGGCGGCACGTCTCGTGGACGAGGGTTTCGTGGCGCTCATGCGTCAGGTCTCCGGCTTCGTCGCCTACTACTGGATCGATGCCGGGGACGGAGTGATGGTCTCGACCAGCGTCTTCCAGGACCAGGCCGGTGCCGAGGAATCGATCTCCAGGGCCGCGGACTTCGTACGGGACCACCTCGCGGCACTGCTCCCCAACCCTCCCCAGGTCATGGCCGGCGAGGTGGTGGCTTCCGCCTGAGACGGCCTCCAGGGCCGTACGGGCCCTGCCGGGAGCGCCGGTCGGTGCGCACGTCATCCGGCGGGCTGCTCGGCCTCGTTCCGGCCGGGCAGGAAGATGAGCGCCACCAGCGCGAGCCCCACCGCCACGCCGATGATCTGCATGGCGACGAACGCGGGGACCGAGCCGGGTGCGATGCCCGCGAAGGTGTCGGTGAAGGCGCGGCCGATCGTCACCGCCGGGTTGGCGAAGGACGTCGACGACGTGAACCAGTAGGCGGCGCCGATGTACGAGGCGACCGCGACGGGCGCGAAGCGCAGCCGGTCGGTGCGGGCCAGCCCGAAGATCAGCAGGATCAGTCCGGCCGTCGCGACGACCTCGCCCAGCAGCAGGTGCCCCGCCGACCGCTCGTGCGTGGACCACTTGACCAGCGGCTCACCGAACATGGCGTCGGCCAGGACGGCGCCCGCGATCGCGCCGACGATCTGGGCGGGGACGTAGACGGCCGCATCACGCGGGGGGAGTCCGGCGCCGCCGCGGCGGCCGGTCCACCACGCGGCCAGGGTGACGGCCGGGTTGAAGTGCGCGCCGGACACCGGGCCCAGCAGCAGGATCAGGACCCCGAGGCCGAGGACGGTCGCGGTGGAGTTGGCGAGCAGTTGCAGGCCGACGTCTCCGGTCAGTCCGGTGGCCTGGATACCGGAGCCGACCACGATCGCGACCAGGGCCGCGGTGCCGACCAGTTCGGCGGCCGCCTTGGCGGCCAGAGGGGGCCCCTGGGGTGGAGCGGCGCCGGGGGCGGGCTGAGACGCCGGCCCGTCGGGGGCTGCGGCGGATCCCGTGGCGTCGTCGCGCTCGGTGGCCTCGGTGGCGGTCAACAGGACTCCTCGTTGCGGGTCGCCGTGTGGGCGGGGATCAGGGACAGGACCGCTTGACGTTGTTCTCGGCGGTGGCGCGCGCGGTCTCCGCCAGGTCGGCGAACTGGCCCGCGAGGGAGGCGATGACCTCGGGCCTGAGCCGGTAGTAGGTGAACCGGCCGCACGGCTCCGTGTCCACGACACCGGCCTCGCGCAGCACCTTCAGATGGTTGGAGAGGTTGGTCTGACCGGCTCCCGTCTCCTCGATCAGGTGCGTGCTGCACAGCGTTTCCCCGGCGAGCAGGGTGACGATCCGGAGCCGGAGCGGGTCCGCCAGAACCCGCATCAGATCAGTGTCGACCGACGTCATCATGGGCTGATACTGTCACATCACTCCAGACTGATACCAGCGTGGAGTGATTCCTGGCCCCGCATCCCCACAGGGCTCCGGCCCCGCACCCCCACACGGCTGGGCCTCACATCACCCCCCCCCACAGGTGGGCCCACGCATTCTCGCGAAGGAAGAACCGATGTCCTCCAGCCCGCTCGCCTCCGTGCTCTTCGTCTGTGTCCACAACGCCGGGCGCTCGCAGATGGCCGCCGGATTCCTGAACCACCTCGCGGGCGACCGGATCGAGGTCCGCTCCGCCGGCTCGATCCCGGGCGACCGGGTCAACCCCGCCGCGGTCGAGGCCATGAGGGAGGCCGGCGTCGACATCGCCGGCGCCGAGCCGAGGATTCTCACCACCGAGGCCGTCCAGGCCTCCGACTACGTCATCACCATGGGCTGCGGCGACGCCTGCCCCGTCTTCCCCGGCAAGAAGTACCTCGACTGGGCCCTCGAAGACCCGGCCGGCAAGGGCGTCGAGTCCGTCCGCCCCATCCGCGACGCGATCAAGACCCGCGTCGAGGCACTGATCGCCGAGATCGACGCGAAGCCGTAGGCCCGGTGTCCGTGGCCCGCGTCCGGGGCCACGAGGGTGCCGATCGCGCGTCCACCCGGAGGGTTTTCGGGGCCGGGCGCGCGGGCCGCGAGGGAACGGCGGATCCCGTGACCACGCTCGCGCTCCGACGGCAGCGTCATGCGGCCGTCCCACGGCGGAGTCACGTCCTCCGGGCGGACGGAGGAGAAGAGCCATCACCGAGCCGAAGTCCGAGGAGACCGGGCCCGCTCCGGGCAAGCAGCCCACGGAGGCCGAGCGGCTGAGAATCATGCCGGCCCAGCCCGCCTACCGGCGGGCGCTGGTGTTCTGCGCCCTGATCGGTGTCCCGGTCTCGCTGGCCGCGTTCTGGTTCCTGGTGCTCCTCCACGGGACCGGACATCCCGCCGTTCAGGGCCGCAGCCGGTCCAGCGCCTCGTCCAGCGTCGTCGCGGCCATGATCAGGGACAGATGGGTGAAGGCCTGCGGGAAGTTGCCCAGTTGCTCCCCGCTGGGGCCGATCTCCTCGGCGAACAGGCCGACATGGTTGGCGTACGTCTGCATCTTCTCGAAGGTGTAGCGGGCCTGGGGGAGCCGTCCCGCCCGGGCGAGCGCGTCGACGTACAGGAACGTGCAGAGGCTGAACGTCCCTTCGGAGCCGCGCAGTCCGTCCGGCGAGGCCTGCGGGTCGTAGCGGTAGACGAGACTGTCGGAGACGAGTACGCGCTCCATGGCGTCCAGCGTGCTCAGCCAGCCGGGGCTGCGCGGGGAGACGAAGCCGACGCGGGGGGCCAGCAGCAGGGAGGCGTCCAGGACGTCGCCGTCGTAGTGCTGGACGATCGCCTGCTGCTTCTCGCTCCAGCCGCGCGCCATGACCTGTTCGAGAATCTCGTCCCGCGCCTTCGTCCAGCGGACGGTGTCGGCCGGTCTGCTGAACTCCGCGGCCATCTTCAGTCCCCGGTCGAAGGCGGCCCAGCACATGACGCGGCTGTAGGTGAAGTCCTTGCGCCCGCCCCGGGTCTCCCAGATGCCCTCGTCCGGGCGGTCCCAGGAGTCCGCGAGCCAGTCGAGGATGCCGCTCAGCGCCTTCCAGCCGCGGTAGCCGCCCTGTTCACCCACCGCGCGGCCCTCGGTCAGCGCGTAGAGGGCCTCGCCGTAGATGTCGAGCTGCAACTGGCCGGCGGCTCCGTTGCCGGCGCGTACCGGGTACGAGCCCCGGTAGCCCTCGAAGTGCTCCAGGATCTCCTCCGTCAGATGCGGGTCGCCGTCGACCCGGTACATGATCTGGAGGGGCTCGTCGTCCGGCCCCTCGCGTTCCTGCAGCCGTTCGCCCAGCCAGCGGGTGAAGTGGGTCGCCTCCTCCACGAAGCCGAGGTCGAGCAGCGCCCGCACCGACAGCGAGCCGTCCCGCACCCACGTGTACCGGTAGTCCCAGTTGCGCTCCCCGCCGATCTGCTCGGGCAGCCCCATGGTGGCGGCGGCGACCGGCGCCCCGGTCGGGGCGTAGGTCAGGAGCTTGAGCGTGATCGCGGAGCGGTGCACCATCTCCGTCCAGCGGCCCCGGTAGTTCGAGGTGCGGACCCACTTCTGCCAGAAGTCGACGTTGCTCCACAGGTCCTCGGTGAGCCCGTCGACCGTGGGCGGCGGCGGGGCCTCGCCGCCTGGACCGCACACCGTGAACACGACCGCGGCCGACTCGCCGTTCTTCAGGGTGATGCCGCCCCGGACGTCCTGGCCGTCGCGTTCGAGCGGGATGCTGCCCTGGAGATGCGCGGTCGCCCCCGGGGACCTGAACGTCGCCGTACGGGGCGTGAGTTCGAGTTCGTGACTCGCCCGCGCGTAGTCGAACCGCGGCCGGCACTCCAGGGCGAAGTGCACGGTGCCGCGCACCGAACGGACGATGCGCACCAGACTGTGCCGGTCGGTCGGCGTCGGACCGGTGAGGACCGGCATGTGATCGATGACCTCGCCCACGCCGTCCGGGGACATGAACCTGGTCACGACGACGGCCGTGTCCGGGTAGTAGAGCTGGCGCCAGGTTCCCTCGGGGTGATCGGGCGCGAGACGGAGGTAGCCGCCGCCGTCGTGGTCCAGCAGCGCGGCGAAGACACTGGGGGAGTCGAAGCGCGGTGCCGCGAACCAGTCGACGACGCCTCGGGACGACACCAGGGCCGCGGTCTGGAGGTCCCCGACGAGGCCGTGGTCGGCGATGGGCGGATAGCGATCCATGCTGGCCTCCTTGTCAGGCCGTTTCGGCCTTGACGCGTCCGGAGCGGACGGCGTCGACGAGCGCCCGGTGGTCCTTCTCGTTCTGGTCCGCGTACGCCTCGGCGAACGGGACGAGCGCCCGGTCGAAGACGTCGCCTCCGCCCAGATACGAGGCGATGGCGATCCGGTCGCCCGACCTCGCGTGCGCGCGGGCCAGCGTGGCACCGCACAGTTCGCCGAAGGCGCGCATACCGGACGGCACCATGAGTTCGGGTTCGGCGATCCCCTTCCAGTCCCTCAACTGCCGTACGTAGAAGTCCCGTCGGCCGTCGATGCCGTCGGCACGCTCCCAGCCCAGGAAGATGTCACTGGTGGCCTGCATGAGCCGCTGGCCGGCGACCACCCGCTCGCCCTGGGTCCGGTACTCGCTCGCGCCGGCGTAGGGCGCCAGCACCGACTCGTCCGCTTCCTTGGCCTGGAGCAGCAGCGGATCCGAGTCGTCCCGGCCGAGCAGGAGGATGATCCAGCACCGGGTGCCCACGCTGCCGACCCCGACCACCTTGCGGGCCACGTCGGCGAACCGGTACTGCTCCAGCAGGAACCGCCGGTCCGAGTTCAGGCTCCGGCCGTAGCGCCCGATCAGTCCGCGGAGCTGCTTCTCCAGGGCGCCGCGTTCCATGTCGGGCAGCAGGTCCTCCAGCGGTACGACGAGCGGCGGATCCGCGGCGATCAGAGTCTTGCCGTCGACCACGTGCGTGAGCTTGTTGAACGCCTGGAGGCTGTCCCGGGTGCGCGCCTTGTCGGTCGTCCTCTTCCAGCGGTCGCGGCTCCGCGCGCTCAGCTCCCCGGCGATATGGGTGCGGACCCAGGCCTCGTCGAAGTGCGTGTACCACACGGGGAGATTGCCGAGCCCGGCGAAGCGTCTCATCCACTCGCGGTACGACCGCACCGTCGTCCGGACGATGTCGGCACGCTCCTTGCCGCTGAAGCCGTTCGCCCGGCCCGCGATGACGAAGCTGGCGGACAGCCGCTTGACGTCCCACTCCCAGGGGCCGGGCAGGGTCTCGTCGAAATCGTTGATGTCGAACATCATGCGGCGCTCCGGGGAGGCCAGCAGCCGGAAGTTCAGCAGGTGCGCGTCACCGCACAGTTGCGCCCTGATCCCGGACCGGGGCGTGCCGGCGAGGTCCGCGGCCATGATGGCGGCGGCCCCGCGGTAGAAGCGGAACGGCGACTCGGTCATCCTGCCGTAGCGGATCGGTACGAGCTCGGGCACCCGGGTCGCGGACTGCGCCTCCACGATGTCCACCGGGTCGGGACGCTTCGGCGCGGGCGTGAAGGCCGAGTGGCTGGAGCGCGGCACGGCGGACCGGGCGGCCTTGCCGAGGGCGGCGCGCTCCGCCGGGGTGTGGTGCGGGGGATGGCTGCCGGCCGGGTGCTTGGGGGTCATCGCAGACGCTCCGCGAGGTGGTACACCGACGCGCGCGGCGCCGGTGCGGGCGGTGGCGGTTCGGCGAGGGATGCACCGCGCCGATGCCCGGGAGGAAGGCTCTGGTCGAGGAACCGCGGAGGGCCGGCGACGCGCGGCTCGTCCACCCCGGCTTCGGCGACGTACGGGCGGTCGCCGGCACGCAGATCGTGGTGGCGGGGGCCCGGTCCGACCACCAAGGTAGCTCCGGGTCATATGTCCGGCGAGTCGGGCCTGCCGGGCGAGCACGGGCCCCGCGGCGAGGACGCCGTTGCGCCGTACGGGGAGGGTGTCCCGGGCTGTGCGGACAGGGTGCCGTCGGGCCGTACGGGGAGGGTGCCGGACTTCGTCGTGGCGGGCGGGGCACCGGATTGGTGGACGTGCGCGGGGGAGGTGACCATGAGGGCATGCGCGCTACCGCGGCTCCGGGCCGCGCGGGACCACGCGAGGCCGGCCATGGTGCTTGATCTGCTGCTCATCGGTCTGGCGATCGCACTGGACCCGCTGCCGGTCACCGGATTCGTGCTGGTGCTGTCGTCGCGCAACGGGATCTGGAAGGGCCTCGCCTTCATCCTGACCTGGCTGGCCTCCTTCGTCGCCATCATCGCCGCCGTACTGGTCATGACCGGCGGCGAGCCGCCGCCCCCGAGATCCGCTCCGTCCACGGCGGCGCTGGCCGCCAAACTGGCCATCGGTGTCGGACTCGTCCTCTACGCGGAACGCACCCGGCGCAACATCGGCAAGCGGCCGAAGTCCTCCGGATTCATGTCCCGCGTCGAACACATCTCCTCCTGGACGGCGGCCGGTCTCGCGCTGCTGCTCCAGCCGTGGGGGATGATCGCGGCCGGCGCCGCCACCGTCGTGGACGCCCAGCTCGGTCACGCGGCGTCGTACGCGGCCCTGATGGGCTACGTCCTGCTGGCCACGTCCAGCCTTCTGACGATGGAGCTCTACGCGACGTTCGCCCCGCGGACGGCCCATGTCCGGCTCGGGAAGCTGCGCGCCTGGATGGAGCGGCACCAGGACAAGGCGCTGGTGTCGCTGTTCCTCTTCCTCGGGCTGTGGCTGGTCGGCAAGAGCATCTACCAGCTGACCGCGTGAACCACCCGAACGCTCCGGACGGCACCGTTCCCGGCCGCCGGAGAAGGCGCCGCACCGAAATGCGGCGGGTTCCGTCCGGTGCTGCAATGGCATGGATCAGGGGCAGGGCAAAACCATGACCGTGCAGGGGTGAAGCCGTGAGCGAAGATGAATTCGTCGAGATGGGACCGATCGACTATATCGTCGTGGAGTTTCCCGGTAACCGAATGACGGGTGAGGGACTTCCGATCCTGGTCGATCTGGTGGACCGCGGCCTCATTCGGATCCTCGACCTTTTGTTCGTGAGAAAGGACGCCGACGGATCCGTGGTCGGCATGGAGGTCGCCGACTTCGACGGCGACGGAGCCCTCGACCTCGCCGTGTTCGAGGGCGTGTCCTCCGGTCTGCTGGGCGAGGACGACATCGAGGAGGCCGGGAAGGCGCTGGAGCCCGGCAACTCCGCCGGAATCCTGGTCTACGAGAACGTGTGGGCGGCCCCCTTCGCCACCGCGCTGCGACGCGGCGGCGCCCAGATGGTCGCCTCCGGGCGCATCCCAGTGCCGGCCGTGCTGGCCGCGCTCGACGAGACGGACGCCGGATAACCGGCCTCCGGACAGACCGGCGGGGGGGGGGGGGGGGGGGGGGGGGGGGGGGGGGGGGGGGGGGGGGCGGCCGCCCCCCCCGCGGGGGGGGGGGGGGGGGGGGGGGCCCCCCCCCGCCCCCCCCGCCCCCCCCCCCCCCCCCCCGCCCCCCCCGGGGGGGGGGCCCCCCCCGGGGGGGGGGGGGGGGGGCCCCCCCCCCCCGGCCGGAGACTCCGGGGAGATCGCGGGAGGCTAAGCGGTACGGGCGTCCCGGTCCGATCCGACGCACAGCGCCCAGATGACGAAGGCGTCGATGGCGATCAGGACGCTGGCCCACACCGGGGTGTGCGGCAGCCACATGAAGTTGGCCACCATGGACAGCCCCGCCAGGGTGATGCCGACGATCCGGGCCCACAGCATGCCGCGGAACACGGCGACGCCGGCGAGGACGACCAGGACGCCGAGGGTGAGGTGGATCCATCCCCAGCTCGTGAGGTTGAAGGTGTAGACGTAGTTGCGGGTGGTGACGAACACGTCGTCCTGGGCGATGGCGGCGATGCCCTGGAATATCGCCATCGCCCCTCCGAAGATCATCATGACCCCGGCGAAGGCGGTCCAGCCGGACACCCACGCTCCCGAACCGCCGGCGGTTCCCTGCCGGTGCATACCCGTCGTAGCCATTGCGAGCTCCTCCCGCGTAGATCTCGCCACTGACCGGGCGACGGCCGGTGGCCCACATTTCAGCTTGCCACGGGAATGACGGACCGGCAGATCGCCGGAAATCGCGCCGGATGAGGAAGAGATCGAGGTGCGGGGGAATCCGTTCGGTGCTCCAATGGTTCTGCCCGATGCGCCGGGACGAATTCGGCGCACTCAGCGGATCGAATCCCTTTCGGGCTCGTTCCGTATGTCTCGTGCCGGAAAGGAAACCACCGTGCCAGGTCTCCTCCGCGGGGTCGCCCGCACCGCCGTGGTGGCCGGTACGGCCACCGCCGTCTCGAACCGTGTGTCCCGTCGTCAGCAGGGGCGATGGGCGCAGCAGGAAGCCCAGCAGCAGTATCAGGAGCAGCCGCCCCCGCCCCCGCCTCCGCCCGCCGCGCCGGCCGACGAGATGACCAGCAAGATCGATCAGCTCAAGCAGCTCGGGGACCTCAAGGCCCAGGGCGTGCTCACCGAAGCCGAGTTCGATGCGCAGAAGGCCCGGATCCTCGGCTGACCCGCCTCCTTCCGCACCCGGCGGCCGAGGGCTCGGCCGCCGGGTGCGGGGCCGACTCCCGCTCAGCCCACCCGGTGGCCGTTCTCCAGTTCCGCCGTGCCCGAGCCCTCCGCCAGGACGTCGAGTGCGGCGAGGACGCGACGGCCCGAGGCACCCGACATGTGGGCGGTCACCTCCTCGCGCGGCACCAGCCGCCAGGACAGCAGTTCCTCCTCCTGGAGCCGGATCGCCTTGAGCTCCCGCTCGCCGAGCACCCCGCCGTCGTACAGATAGGCCACCACCGGCGGGCGCTCCGGCCCGAGGACCCAGTCGACCGCCAGCAGCCGTCCGATCTCCACGTCGAGGCCGATCTCCTCGGCCGTCTCGCGGCGCGCGCCCTGCCGCGGGCTCTCGCCGTCGTCCGACTCCACCGTTCCGCCCGGAAGCGTCCAGCCCTCGCGGTAGTTCGGTTCGACGATCAGTACGCGCCCGTCGGCGTCGCGGAGGAGGGTGGCGGCCCCGACGAGTACACGGGGCAGGCCGGCGATATATGCGGCGAAGTCCGAAGTGGTCACCCCATGGAGGGTAGCGAGAAGACCCGCGTGGCCCCGGGCAGCGGCCCGGCGCTCAGGCCTCGACCAGCGCGACCGTGCGCGACGCGAGCTCGCTGATCCGTACCCCGTCGAAGCCGAACACCGCGCTGCGGACGGTGTCCTCCAGCGGGTCCTTCCACTGCGGGGGAATCGCCCGCGCACCGCACAGGACGCCCGCGACGGAGCCCGCGGTCGCGCCGTTCGAGTCGGTGTCCAGGCCGCCGCGGACCGTCAGCGTGATGGTGCGGGTGAAGTCCCCGTCGCCGTACAGCAGCCCGGCGGTGAGCACCGCCGCGTTCGGGACCGTGTGGATCCAGCCCATCCCGGCGGTCTCCTCGGACACCGCGGTGAGCGTGTCCTCCCAGGTCATCCCGGTCTCGTGCAGCGCGAGCACCCGGCGCACGACGCGCGACAGCCGGCTGCTCGCGGGGATCACGGTGAGCGCCGTGTCCAGCGCGTCCCGGACGGAGGGGGCGGTGAACGCCGCGGAGATCAGCGCCGCCGCCCACATCGCGCCGTACACGCCGTTGCCGGTGTGGGACAGCACGGCGTCGCGGCGGGCCAGGGAGGCCGCGCGCTGCGGCTGCCCCGGGGACGTCCAGCCGTAGACGTCGGCGCGGATCAGCGCCCCGATCCATTCCTGGTACGGGTTCTCGTACGTCGCCGTCACCGGCGGTTTCAGCCCCCTGGCCAGATTGCGGTAGGCGGCGCGCTCCGCCGTGAACGTCTGGAGATAGGGAAGCCGCGTCAACCACAGGTCACCGACCTGCTCGGTGCTGAACGAGAAGCCGTGTGTCTCCAGCAGGTCGAGTCCGAGGATCGCGTAGTCCACGTCGTCGTCACGGCAGCTGCCGTGGATACGGCCGCGCACACAGTCGCGCCACTCGGGCCGCAGCTCGAACTCGCCCCCGTCGTCGTCGGCGGGCCCGGGGAGGTAGTCGGTCAGGGGCAGGGCGGCGGCCTGCCGCAGATAGCGGTCGATGCGGTCCCGCGTCCAGTGGTCGCCCTGCTCGACCGGCTTTCCGAGCATGTTGCCCGCGATCCGGCCGACCCAGCCCCCGAGGACGCGGTCGGCGAAGTCGGTGCCCACAGGGGTCATGGCTCCGGTCTACCCAATTCCGGGCGGGCGTGCTCGCCGGGGAGAGAATCGGGTGCCCCGGGCGCGGCCGGCCCGCCGACGCCCGCGCCGGACGGATCGGCGGCCGCCGGTTCGCACCGGTCCCGGGGGCTGGGCAGGGGCATGACGGCGGGGGCCCGCTCCGGTTATGGTCGCAGCGGCGCGACTGCCTTGACGTGTGCAAGGCCCGGAAGCAAGGGGAATGCAAGGTGGCGGACGCTGCTGTGGATCGGACCCCGCGTGTGCTCATCGCGGCGGACAAGTTCAAGGGATCGCTGACGGCCGTACAGGTCGCGGAGCGGGTGACCGCCGGGCTGCGCAGGGTCGCGCCGCACGCCGAGATCGAGTCGCTGCCCGTGGCCGACGGCGGCGACGGCACCGTCGACGCGGCGGTCGCGGCCGGATTCGAGCGCCGCGAGGTGCGGGTCGCCGGACCGCTGGGCCACGAGGTGACGGCCGCGTTCGCGCTGCGCGGGCGGACGGCGGTCGTCGAGATGGCCGAGGCGAGCGGGCTCCAGCGGCTGCCCGCGGGCGTCCTCGCGCCGCTCTCGTCCTCGACGTACGGCACCGGGGAACTGCTGCGCGCCGCGCTGGACGCCGGTGCCGACACCGTCGTCTTCGGCGTGGGCGGCAGCGCGACCACCGACGGAGGGGCGGGCATGCTCTCCGCGCTCGGCGCGCGGTTCCTCGACGCCGAGGGCGAGCCGGTGGCTCCCGGAGGCGCCGCGCTGGGCGCTGTCCAGAGCGCCGATCTGTCGGGTCTCGACGACCGGCTCGCCTCGGTCGACCTCGTGCTCGCCAGCGACGTGGACAACCCGCTGACCGGCCCGGCGGGCGCGCCCGCCGTCTACGGACCCCAGAAGGGCGCCGGTCCCGACGACGTGGCGGTGCTGGACAGCGCCCTCGCCCATTTCGCCGGCGTCCTGGAGAAGGAGATCGGACCGAAGGCCGCCGGGTACGCCACCGCGCCCGGCGCCGGTGCCGCGGGCGGTGTCGGCTACGGGGCCCTGGTCCTGGGCGCACGCTTCCGGCCCGGCATCGAGGTGATGCTCGACGTGCTCGGCTTCGCGCCCGCGCTGGAGCGCGCCACGCTGGTGATCACCGGTGAGGGGTCGCTGGACGAGCAGACCCTGCACGGCAAGGCGCCCGCCGGGGTCGCGGCGGCCGCCCGAGCGGGGGGCAAGGAGGTCGTCGCGGTCTGCGGCCGCCTCGCGCTCCCGCCCGAGGCGCTCGGCAGGGCCGGCATCCGCAGGGCGTATCCCCTCACCGAGGCCGAACCCGACATCGCCCGGTGCATCTCCGACGCCGGACCGATCCTGGAACGGGTGGCGGAGAACATCGCCAGGGACTTCCTGGTCTGAGGTCCGAGGGGTTCGTCCCTCCCGCGGCCCGGGGGTGGTTCATCGCTCCCCCGGCCCGGGGCGGCCCGCCGCACGCGCCGTCGTGGGCCGGTGTCCTCTCACCGTCCCGGCCCCGTGACCGCCGTGGCGCCCGCCAGCCGGTAGGCGTCCAGGGCCAGAGTCATCTCGATCAGGTCGCGGGGGCGGGCCAGTGAGCGGGAGGTGAGCTGCTCCAGCCGGCGCAGGCGGTTGAACACGGTGTTCCGGTGGCAGTACAGACGTCCGGCCGCGCGTCCGGCGGAACCCTCGCAGGCCAGCCACATGTCCAGCGTCTCGATCAGCACGGCCCGGTCCCCGGGTTCGAGTTCGAGCAGAGCGCCGAACACGTCGGACACCAGCCGGGCCGCCAGCTCCGGCTGGCTCACGACGAGCGCCGTCGGCATCCGCTGATCCAGGCGTACGACACCGGTCGCGTCCGGCGGACAGGTGCGCAGCGCCAGTTCGGCCCACCGCCGGGCGCGCCCCAGCTCGCCCAGTCCCGAGACCACGGGACTGATGCCGCCGGGACCCGAACGCCGTCCGTCCAGCAGCCGGGCCACCCCGTCCAGCCCCTGTCCGGCGTCCAGCGCCACCACCGCGATCTCGCAGTCGGCCCGCATCCGCCAGATGAACCGCAGCCCGGCGCCCAGCACCGGCCGGACGCAGACGTCCCGTCCGTCGTGACGCTCCGTCCGCAGCACGACGACGGCGTACGGTCCGTGCTCGGGCAGGTCGAGTCCGGCCGCCGCCCGGGCCGCGAGCCCCGGCGCCTCCTGACCCTCAAGCAGCGCGTCGAGCAGGGCCTGCAACTGCTCGTCCGTGCGCCGCCGTAACTCCCGTTCCGTGGCGAGGTAGGACTCCGACGCGGTCGTGGCCTGCGCGTCCACGGCCGACCACACCATCGTGGCGCACCTGCTGAGCACCGCGAGCCGCTCGGGCTCACGGCTCGCCGCGCTCTCCATCAGCGCGTCCCACACCAGATAGCCCGCGGCGCGGTAGGCGTGCACGAGGAGTTCGAGCGGCAGCCCCTGGTGGGCCCGCCGCCGCCCCGCCTCCTCGGCGTGCTCCAGATCGCGGCGTGGTGAGTCCCGCGGCGCGGAGATCGCCTTGATGCCGATGCGCATCGCGGTCTCCGCCTCCCGCCACTGCTGGTCGTGCGGCAGCACCCGTCCGTAGACGGGGGAGTACTCGGTGAGCTGCCTGATGTGCTCGTCGACGAGCTCGGGCAGCCGTTCCAGCAGAGCCGTACACGACTCCGCGAGCAGCTTCCAGTCATGACCGGTCCGCGGTCTGCGCCCTCCCATGGCCGGAGGATGCCACCGGAACACGGGGTCGCACAGGCCCCTGACACGCGGTGTTGTGCGCGTGCACAACGGGCGGGCGCCACCGGTGGGCTCCCGCCGCGTTTCGGCCGCAGCCCGTGGACGGGGGTGTCCGCCGGTGCTGAGGTGAGCGCCACACAGCGAGGACAAGGGAGATGCCATGGGCGGTTCCGCTCTGCTCGTGCGGGAACTGTCGGTCGGATACGGCCCCGTACGCGCACTGCGTCACGTGTCGCTGGAGGTGCCCGAGGCAGCCGTGGTGACGGTCCTCGGCGGCAACGGCGCGGGCAAGTCGACGCTGCTGCGGGCGGTGTGCCGGACCCTCTCCTTCCACGGGGGAGCGGTCACCGGCGGCACGGTCACGCTCGGCGGACGACCGCTGGACCGGCTGCCGCCGGACCGGGTGGTGGCCGCCGGGGTGTCCCAGGTCCCGGAAGGGCGGCGGGTGTTCAGCCGGATGACGGTCGCGGACAATCTGCGCGCCGGAGCCCTCGGCGGCACCGGCGGCCGTGTGGACCGGGCACGCGCCCTGCGGCGGGTGCACGAACTGTTCCCCGTCCTCGCCGACCGCGCCGGGCAGCGGGCGGGGCTGCTGTCCGGCGGGGAGCAGCAGATGCTCGCGGTCGGCCGGGCGCTCATGGGCGCTCCCCGCGTGCTGCTGCTCGACGAGCCCTCCCTCGGGCTCGCTCCTCTGATGGCCGCGCGGATCGCCGACACCGTGCGGGAGATCAACGAACAGGGCACCTCCGTCCTGCTCGTCGAACAGAACGCCGCCCTGGCCCTGCGCCTGGCGTCCCATGCCTACGTCCTGGAGGTCGGCGAGGTCACCCTGTCCGGTCCCGCGGACGAACTCGCCGCCTCCGACGAGGTGCGCCGCCGCTATCTCGGGGTGGTCGACGAGGACGCCGCCTCCGACGGCGCGGCCACGCCCGACGGCCTTCCGTCCCTGACCCGCTGGAAGGGGTGAACCCACCATGGAAGAACGCGACAACGCTCCGGCCCGCACGGCCGCTCCGGCGACCGCGCCGGCCCGCACGGCCGCTCCGGCGACCGCGCCGGCCCGCACGGCCGCTCCGGCGACCGCGCCGGCCCGCACGGCCGCTCCGGAGACGGTGCCCTCCGGCATCCCGTCGCTGGACGTCCGGGACGTGACCGTCCGCTTCGCCGGGCTGACCGCGCTCGACGCGGTGAGCTTCACCGTGCGGCCGGGCACCGTGCACGCCCTCATCGGTCCGAACGGGGCCGGGAAGTCCACCTGCTTCAACGTGCTGTCCGGGGTGTACCGGCCGGCCGCCGGAAGCGTCCGCCTCGGGGAGCACGAGCTCACCGGCCTGGCGCCCCACCGGATCGCCGGGCTCGGGGTGGCCCGGATCTTCCAGAACCTCGCCCTGCCCCCGCACGCCACGGTCGAGGACTGCCTGCTGCTCGGCCGGCACCGGCTGACCCGCGCCGGATTCCTCGCCGCCGGACTGCGGCTGCCCTCGGCGGCCCGCGAGGACCGGCGCCACCGCGAACGCGTCCGCGAGATCGCCGCGTTCGTGGGCCTCGGGCGGCAGCTCGGCCGGCCCGCCGGTTCGCTCCCGTACGGACAGCAGAAGCTCGCCGAGCTCGCCCGCGCCCTGTGCATGGAGCCCCGGGTGCTGCTCCTGGACGAACCCGTCGCCGGCATGACCGCCGACGAACGGCGCCGTACCGCCGCGGTCGTCGCGGGGATCCGCGACAGCCTCGGCATCTCGATCGTGCTCGTGGAACACGACATGGGGGTGGTGATGCGGCTCGCGGACGCGGTGACCGTACTCGACTTCGGGCGCCGGATCGCCGACGGCGCCCCCGCGGACGTACAGAACGATCCGGCGGTGGTACGCGCCTATCTGGGCGAGCGCGCCGACCCAGAGGAGACCGCGTCATGAGCACCTTCGTCGAACTCCTGCTCAACGGCCTGTCCATGGGCTCCGTCTACGCCCTCATCGCCCTGGGTTTCGTCGTCATCTTCCGGGCCACCGAGGTCGTGAACTTCGCGCACGCCTCCCTGCTGCTGGCGGGCGGCTACGTCACCGCCACCCTCCACGACGACATCGGCTTCTGGCCCGCGCTGCTCGCCGGGGTCGCCGGCGCCGCGCTGGTGGGCGCCGCCGTGGAGTTCCTGGTGATGCGCCGCTACCGGGGCTCCGACCAGAGCGTCCTCGCCATCGTCACCATCGGCGTCGACATCCTGCTCACCACCGAGCTGACCCGCCGTATCGGCACCGACGTCCTGGCGCTGGGCGACCCCTGGGGCAACGCCGTCCTCACCGTCGGGCCGGTCTCCATCGCCCACACCCGGATCGCGGCGTTCGTCGCGGCGGCGCTGCTCATCACGGTCTTCCTGCTGGCCTTCCGGTACACCTCCTGGGGCGTGGCGATGCGCGCCACCGCCGAGAGCCCGGAGACCGCCGCCCTGATGGGCGTCCGGCTCGGCCGGGTGTCGCTGGGGGCCTGGGCGGTGGCCGGCGGCCTCGCGGCCGTCGCCGCGCTCTTCCTGACCGTCTTCCCCACACCCGGGCTGGAACGCGCCACCTCGCTCGCCGCGCTCAAGGCCTTCCCCGCGGCGATCCTCGGCGGCCTCGACTCGACGACCGGCGCGCTGGTCGGCGGACTCCTCGTCGGTGTCACCGAGTCCCTGGCCACCGGCTACCAGAGCGACCTCACCTTCCTCGGGCGCGGCCTCGGCGACCTCGCGCCCTACGTGGTCATGGTCGCGATCCTGCTCATCCGGCCCGCCGGGCTGTTCGGCACGAAGGAGCTCGCCCGTGTCTGAGGTCCTCACCCACGACGAGACGGGCAGCGCGCCCCGCACCGCCCGCCGGCGCGCTATCCGGTTCCCGGCGGCCCGGACCGCCGCCGGGACGGCCGGCGCCGTCCTGCTGCTCGCGCTGCCCTTCTACGTCGACCGCTTCTGGCTCCAGGCCGGACTGTTCGCCATGGCCGCCGCGATCGGCGCCATCGGCCTGAACCTCCTGACCGGCGCGACCGGACAGCTCTCCATGGGGCACGCCTTCTTCCTCGCGGTCGGCGCCTACGGGTACTGCGTGTTCGCCGCCGACGGGGGTGACGGGCTGACCGGGCTCGGACTGCCCGCCTGGCTCGCGGCCGTGCTCGCCGTGGCCGTCCCCGGGATCGCCGGGGGCCTGTTCAGCCCGATCGCGGGACGGCTGCGCGGCGCCTACCTCGGCATCGCCACGCTCGCCCTGATCTTCATCGGACAGCACGTCCTGTTCAACGCCCGGGATCTGACGGGCGGCTTCAACGGCCGCGACGTACCGCCGCTCAGCCTCTTCGGGCTCACCTTCGACGACCGCGAGCTGGTCGTCGCGAACGTGCCCTTCGGCTCGGCCGAGAAGCTCTGGTACGTGGGTCTGCTGATGCTCCTCGGCTGCGGGCTGTTCGCCCGCGGGGTGCTGCGCGGCCGGCCCGGCCGGGCGATGAACGCGATCCGCGACCACCGGATCGCGGCCGGGGTGATCGGCGTGCCGGTCGCCCGGTACCGCGCCGGCGTCTTCGTCCTGTCCTCGATGTACGCGGGCCTGGCCGGGGTGCTGCTCGCCCTGGTCTTCCAGCGCACGGTGCCCGACTACTTCGGGATCACTCTCTCGCTCGACTACCTCGCCATGATCGTCATCGGCGGGCTCGGCTCGGTCTCCGGGGCGGTGGCCGGGGCCGTGTTCGTCTCGCTGCTGCCCCAGCTGCTGACCCGCTACAGCGACACCCTTCCCCTGGTCTCCGACCCGGGCACGGGCGGGATCGCGCCGGGTGAGGCGGCCCGGTACCTGTACGGCGCCGCTGTCGTGGCGGTCGTGCTCTTTCTTCCGGGCGGTCTGGTCAGGGTGGCCGCCCGGCTTCGCGTCACGCCCCGTCCCGGGGCCACTCCAGGGGAGGAACAATGAGAACGACACACACCGCGAGGCTGGCCGCGGGGGCGCTGGCCGCCCTGCTCGTGCTGGCCGGATGCAGCTCCAAGGCCAAGGACGACGACGGCGACAAGGGCGCCGCCGGCGGGGTGAAGACCGGCGAGGGGATCTCCGGGAAGACGATCAGTCTCGGAGTGCTCACCGACATGAGCGGTGTCTACGCGACGCTCGGCAAGAGCGTCACCCAGGCGCAGCAGCTCTATGTGAAGCAGACCAACGCCGCCGGCGGCGTCTGCGGCTACAAGCTGGCGCTGACGGTCCGCGACCACGGCTACGACCCGCAGAAGGCCGTCTCCGGCTACACGGAGCTGGCACCGAAGGTGCTGGGCTTCACCCAGTTCATCGGCTCGCCGTTCGTCGCGGCCGTCAAACAGCGCATCGACGGCCAGGACAAGGCCCTGGTCCTGCCGCAGGCCTGGTCGGCCACGCTGCTGGGCAGCCCGTACATCCGGCCCATCGGCGCCACGTACGACATCGAGACGATCAACGCCATCGACTTCCTGATGAAGGAGAAGGGCCTGAAGAAGGGCGACAGCATCGGCCATGTGTACTTCGAGGGCGACTACGGAGAGAACGCCCTGACGGGCTCCCGCTACATGGCCGAGCAGGCGGGACTCAAGGTCGTCGAGCAGAAGATCAAACCCACGGACAACGACATGACCGGCCAGGTCGTCGCGCTGAAGAAGGCCGGGGTGAAGGCCGTCGTGATCAGCGCGGGCCCGCGGCAGGCGGCCTCGCTCGTCGGGGTCGCGGCGGCCGTCAAGTTCGACGTGCCGGTGATCGGCAACAACTCGGCGTTCGCCCCGCAGCTCCTGGCCACCGCGGCGGCCCCGGCGCTGGAGGCGAACTACTACGTCGCGAACCCCTCGCTGCCGATCGGGGCGGACACCCCGAAGGCGAAGAAGCTGGTCGCCGACTACAAGGCCGCCTATCCGAAGGACTCCCTGGACAACGGGGTGGTGGCCGGCTGGACGGCCGCCACGGCGTTCGGCGAGGCACTGAAGAAGGCCTGCGCGGCCAAGGACCTCACCCGTGAGGGCGTCGACAAGGCCCTGCTGACCATCAAGGCCCTCGACACGGGGTTCGGCGTCCCGCAGGACTTCACCGACCCGAAGTCGGCGTCGTCGAAGGAGAGCGTCATCCTCCAGCCGGACAAGAACGCCGTGGGCGGGATGAAGGTCGTCCGTGAGGCGGAGGCCTCGTCCGTCGCCCAGGGGTACACGCCCAGCGCCTGACCCCGGCGCGCGCCCGGCGCGTGACCCACCGCGCCCCCGCCCGGGGGCGCACGGGAGCGCGGTGGACGAGCACAGCAGAAGGGCCCCGAACCGTGTGGTTCGGGGCCCTTCCGTGTCGTACGGGGTGTTACGGGAGCTGTGCGGCTCGTGCCTCACGTCGGTTGCCCCGGAAGTTGTTCACCCGGCGGGCCGTGGCGAACAGCGGGATCACCGCGCCCATGACCAGCTGGAGCGCGCAGCCGGTCTGGAGGAGCAGCTGGCCGCCGGGGGCGTCGAACGCCCAGGCCGCCAGGAGCGCCATCGAGAGCACGATCCAGGAGAGCATCGCCACCGCGAGGCGGCCACGCGGCTTGGGGTACTCGACCCGGCTCACCATCAGCCACGCGGTGCCCATGATCGCCATGAGCGTGGCGACGAAGGGCAGCTCCAGCAGGATGATCGAGACCACCGTGAGCGCGCCGAACGGGCTCGGCATGCCCTGGAACGTGCCGTCCTTCACCGTGACGCAGGAGAATCTCGCGAGCCTCAGCACCACGGCCAGGAGCACCACGATCGCTCCGACCGCCGCCACCTTCTGGTAGGCGTCGTCCGCGACCATGCCGTAGACCAGCACGAAGTACGCCGGTGCGAGACCGAAGCTGATCAGGTCGGACAGGTTGTCCAGCTCGGCGCCCATGGGGGAGGAGCGCAGCTTGCGGGCCACCAGGCCGTCGAACAGGTCGAAGACCGCGGCGCAGAGCATGAGGATCACGGCCGTCGCGGCGGAGTGACGGGCCATGCCCGACTCGTCGCTGCCCGTGAGGTGCGGGATCAGGATGCCGGTGGTGGTGTAGTACACCGCCATGAAGCCGCAGGTCGCGTTGCCCAGCGTGAGCGTGTCCGCTATCGAGAGGCGGAGGGAGAGAGGCATCTCCTCCTCGTCGTCCACCTCATCGGCCTCCGGCACCCAGCCGGCCTGTGTCTCGGGATCAATCACGGTCAATTCGAGTCACCCCAGCCACGGTCTTCTGACCGACCTCCACGTCGACCTCGACACCCTCGGGGAGGTAGATGTCCACGCGTGAGCCGAAGCGGATCAGACCGATCCGCTCACCCTGCTCGACCTTCGTCCCCTGCGGGATGTAGGGCACGATGCGACGGGCGACGGCTCCGGCGATCTGGATCATCTCGATGTCACCGAGCTCGGTGTCGAAGTGCCAGACGACGCGCTCGTTGTTCTCGCTCTCCTTGTTGAACGCCGGAACGAACCCACCGGGGATGTGCTCGACCGAGGTCACCGTGCCGGAGAGAGGCGCGCGGTTGACGTGGACGTTGAGCGGGCTCATGAAGATCGCGACGCGGGTACGCCCGTCCTTCCACGGCATGATGCTCTGCACCACTCCGTCGGCGGGCGAGATGACCCGGCCCTGCGTGATCTCACGCTCGGGGTCGCGGAAGAACCACAGCATCCCGGCCGCGAGCGCGGTGGCGGGTACGGCCACGGCCTTGGCCGCGCCGGAACGGCGCGAACGGGCCAGGCTGAGTGCTGCGGTGGCAACGGTCGGGAGAAGCCACGGCGATGCTCCGCGCGCGAGGCGGACCCGGCCGCGAGGTGCAGAGGTTTGGCTGTGGGGCATGGATGACCTTCGTAGCGGATGATGCCGCGCTCGAACGGGGGACGGCGGCTTTCACGCGATCGTACCGGTCGCAGACCGCAACTGGGCAAGCCAAGTTGCGGAGTCGACGGCTGAAGAGAGCTGACGGGGTGTGACCTTCTTCGCGAAGAAAACACCCCGAACCCGGACATCTAGCCCTGGAGTCGATACTCTTCGAGCAGTCGGCGCCCGATGATCATTTTCTGGATCTCGGCGGTACCTTCGCCGATCAGCAGCATCGGCGCCTCACGGTAGAGGCGCTCGATCTCGTACTCCTTGGAGAAGCCGTAGCCGCCGTGGATCCGGAACGCGTCTTCCACGACCTCTTTGCAGTACTCGGAGGCGAGGTACTTCGCCATCCCTGCTTCGAGGTCGTTTCGTTCCCCGGAGTCCTTTTTGCGAGCCGCGTTCACCATCATTGCATGGGCGGCCTCGACCTTGGTAGCCATCTCGGCCAACTTGAACTGGATCGCCTGGTGCTGCGCGATGGCCTTGCCGAAAGTGTGACGTTGCTGGGCATATGAGACACCGAGCTCAAATGCACGGTGTGCCACGCCGCAGCCACGGGCCGCGACATTGACGCGGCCGACCTCGACTCCGTCCATCATTTGGTAAAACCCTCGGCCGGTGGTGCCGCCGAGGACCCGATTGGCCGGAATGCGCAGTCCGTCCATGATGAGTTCGGTGGTGTCGACCCCCTTGTAACCCATCTTGTCGATCTTCCCGGGGATGGTGAGACCGGGACGGACCTCTCCGAAGCCGGGCTCCTTCTCCACGAGGAAGGTCGTCATCGACTTGTGGGGCGCCGTGCCCTCGGGGTGTCCTTCGTCACTTCGGACGAGAACGGCCACCAGAGTCGACGTTCCGCCGTTCGTCAGCCACATCTTCTGGCCGTTCAGGACGTACTCGTCGCCGTCCTTGACCGCCTTGGATGTGATCGCCGACACATCGGAGCCGAGCGCCGGCTCCGACATCGAGAAGGCGCCGCGCACCTCGCCGAGCGCCATGCGGGGCAGGAAGTAGTCCTTCTGTTCCTGCGTGCCGTGCTGCTTGAGCATGTACGCCACGATGAAGTGGGTGTTGATGATGCCGGAGACCGACATCCAGCCGCGGGCGATCTCCTCGACGCACAGCGCGTACGTGAGGAGGGACTCGCCGAGGCCGCCGTACTCCTCGGGGATCATCAGCCCGAAGAGGCCCAGCTCCTTGAGGCCGTCGACGATCGCCTGCGGGTACTCGTCGCGGTGCTCCAGCTCGGTGGCGACCGGGATGATCTCCTTGTCCACGAAATCGCGGACCGTGGAGAGGATCTCCCGCTGGACATCGGTCAGACCGGCGGTCTGGGCGAGTCGCGCCATGACTACTTCTCCGTCTTCTTCTCCGCCGGGGCGGTGAGTTCGGGCCGGCCGGGCTGCTCGCCGCCGCGCTCCTTGATGTACGTCTCGGTGGGGACCATCACCTTGCGGCGGAACACGCAGACCAGCGTGCCGTCCTGCTTGTAGCCCTTGGTCTCCACGTAGACGATCCCGCGGTCCGACTTGGACCGGGAGGGCGTCTTGTCGAGGACCGTGGTCTCGCCGTAGATCGTGTCGCCGTGGAAGGTCGGCGCCACGTGCTTGAGCGACTCGACCTCCAGGTTGGCGATCGCCTTGCCCGAGACGTCCGGCACGGACATGCCCAGCAGCAGCGAGTAGATGTAGTTCCCGACGACGACGTTCTTGCCGAAATCGGTCGTCTTCTCCGCGTAGTTGCTGTCCATGTGGAGCGGGTGGTGGTTCATGGTCAGCAGACAGAAGAGGTGGTCGTCGTATTCCGTGACCGTTTTTCCGGGCCAGTGCTTGTAGACCGCCCCGACCTCGAACTCTTCGTAGGTGCGTCCGAACTGCATGGTGCTCAGGCCTCCGGGGCTTCGAACGAGGTGGTGCGCTGCATGCCGGCGGCCCGGCCCTTGCCCGAGATGACGAGCGCCATCTTGCGGCTGGCCTCGTCGATCATCTCGTCGCCGAGCATCGCGGAGCCCTTCTTGCCGCCCGCCTCGGACGTGTAGTAGTCGTACGCGTCCAGGATCAGCTCGGCGTGGTCGAAGTCCTCCTGCGAGGGGGAGAAGATCTCGTTCGAGGCCTCCACCTGACCCGGGTGCAGCACCCACTTGCCGTCGAAGCCGAGGGCGGCGGCGCGCTGGGCGACCGCGCGGTAGCCGTCGATGTTGCGGATCTGGAGGTAGGGGCCGTCGATCGCCTGGAGGTTGTTGGCGCGCGCGGCCATCAGGATCTTCATCAGGATGTAGTGGTAGGCGTCCGCCGGGTAGCCGGGCGGCTGCTCACCCACGACCAGCGACTTCATGTTGATCGACGCCATGAAGTCGGCCGGGCCGAAGATGATCGTCTCCACGCGCTGCGAGGCCGTGGCGATCTCGTTGACGTTGTTCAGGCCCTGGGCGTTCTCGATCTGCGCCTCGATGCCGATCTTGCCGACCTCGAAGCCCATCGTCTTCTCGATCTGCGTCAGCAGCAGGTCGAGCGCTACGACCTGCTCGGCCGTCTGCACCTTCGGCAGCATGATGCAGTCGAGGTTCTGGCCCGCGCCCTCGACGACCGTGACGACATCGCGGTACGTCCACTCGGTGGTCCAGTCGTTGACGCGCACGACCCGCGTCTTGCCGGTCCAGTCACCCTCGTTGAGGAACTTGACGATGGTGTGCCGGGCGTCGGGCTTGGCCAGCGGCGCGCACGCGTCCTCCAGGTCGAGGAAGACCTGGTCCGCGGGGAGCCCCTGGGCCTTCTCCAGGAAGCGGGGGTTGCTGCCCGGCACCGCCAGGCAGGAACGTCGCGGACGCAGACGGTTGACGGGCGTGGTCATGCGGGGACCTCCAGGGGGTCGAGCTTGTTCGCTTTCCGGATCTCGTCGACGATACGGCCGATGATTCCGGTGATGTCGAAGTCCTTCGGTGTGAAGACCGCGGCCACTCCCGCGGCCCGCAGCTGTTCGGCGTCCGCGTTCGGGATGATCCCGCCCGCGATCACCGGAATGTCGCCCGCGCCGGCCGTGCGCATCTTCTCCAGGACGTCCGGCACCAGCTGGGCGTGCGAGCCGGACAGGATGGACAGGCCGACGGCGTGCACGTCCTCGGCCACGGCCGCGTCCACGATCTGCTCCGGGGTGAGCCTGATGCCCTGATAGACCACCTCGAAGCCGGCGTCGCGGGCCCGCACGGCGATCTGCTCGGCGCCGTTGGAGTGTCCGTCCAGGCCCGGCTTGCCCACCAGGAACCGGAGGTTGCCGGCGCCGAGGTCCTTGGCGGTCAGCTCCACCTTGCGGCGCACCAGGGCGAGGGCGGTGCCCTCCTCGGCGGTGACCGCGACGGGCGCCGACGAGACACCGGTCGGGGCACGGAACTCGCCGAACACCTCGCGCAGGGCCCCGGCCCACTCGCCGGTGGTGACACCGGCGCGGGCGCACTCCAGGGTGGCCTCCATGAGGTTGTCGGTGCCCTTCGCGGCCTCCTTCAGCCGCTCCAGCGCCTTGCACGGGCGCGGGTGGTTGAAGGGCGGCTGGTAGCGCGTGTCGCGCCAGGTCCCCAGCGCGGAGATCACCCGGGCCTCGACCGCGGGATCGACCGTCATGATCGCCGCGTCCAGGTCGGCCGTGAGGGGGTTCGGCTCGGTCGACTGGAAGACGTTGACGCCGACGATCTTGTCGGTGCCGCCCTCGATACGGCCCCGGCGCTCGGCGTGCGAGGAGACGAGCTGCGACTTGAGGTAGCCGGACTCGACGGCGGCCATCGCGCCGCCCATCTCCTCGATCCGCGCGATCTCGGCCAGCGACTCCTCGACGAGTTCGGTCACCTTGGCCTCGATGACGTGCGAGCCCTCGAAGATGTCCTCGTACTCCAGCAGGTCGCTCTCGTGCGCCAGCACCTGCTGGATGCGCAGCGACCACTGCTGGTCCCACGGGCGGGGCAGGCCCAGCGCCTCGTTCCAGGCGGGCAGCTGGACGGCACGCGCGCGGGCGTCCTTGGACAGGGTGACGGCCAGCATCTCCAGCACGATCCGCTGGACGTTGTTCTCCGGCTGCGCCTCGGTCAGACCGAGGGAGTTGACCTGGACGCCGTACCGGAAGCGCCGCTGCTTGGCGTCCTCGATGCCGTACCGCTCGCGCGTGATCTTGTCCCAGATCCGCCCGAACGCCCGCATCTTGCACATCTCCTCGATGAAGCGGACACCCGCGTTCACGAAGAAGGAGATACGGGCCACGACCTCGCCCTTGCGGTCCTCGGCGATCTGCCCGGACGCGAACACCGCGTCCAGGACGGCGATCGCGGTGGACATCGCGTACGCGATCTCCTGGACCGGCGTGGCGCCCGCCTCCTGCAGGTGGTAGCTGCAGATGTTGATCGGGTTCCACTTGGGGATGTGGTTGACGGTGTACGTGATCATGTCCGTCGTGAGACGGAGGGAGGGCACCGGCGGGAAGACGTGCGTCCCCCGCGAGAGGTACTCCTTCACGATGTCGTTCTGGGTCGTCCCCTGGAGCTTGGTGATGTCGACACCCTGCTCCTCGGCGACGACCTGATAGAGCGCCAGCAGCCACATGGCGGTGGCGTTGATCGTCATCGAGGTGTTCATCTGTTCCAGGGGGATGTCCTGGAACAGCCGGCGCATGTCACCGAGGTGCGAGACCGGCACGCCGACCCGGCCGACCTCGCCGCGGGCGAGGATGTGGTCGGGGTCGTAGCCCGTCTGCGTCGGCAGGTCGAAGGCCACGGAGAGCCCTGTCTGCCCCTTGGCGAGGTTACGCCGGTACAACTCGTTGGACGCCTCGGCCGTGGAGTGGCCGGCGTACGTCCGCATGAGCCACGGCCGGTCCTTCACCCTCTGCCCGTCGGCTGTCTGACGCTCTGTCATGGCTGGACCTCAGACGTTCCGGAAGCGGTTGATGGCGTCGATGTGCTGGGCGCGCTTCTCCTGGTCGCGCACGCCCAGGCCCTCCTCGGGCGCCAGCGCGAGCACGCCGACCTTGCCCTGGTGGAGGTTGCGGTGCACGTCGTAGGCGGCCTGCCCGGTGTCCTCCAGGGAGTAGACCTTGGAGAGCGTCGGGTGGATCTTGCCCTTGGCGACGAGCCGGTTGGCCTCCCAGGCCTCCCGGTAGTTCGCGAAGTGCGAGCCGATGATCCGCTTCAGGGACATCCACAGGTAGCGGTTGTCGTACTCGTGCATGTAGCCCGAGGTCGAGGCGCAGGTGGTGATGGTGCCGCCCTTGCGGGTGACGTAGACACTCGCGCCGAAGGTCTCGCGGCCCGGGTGCTCGAAGACGATGTCGATGTCCTCGCCCCCGGTGAACTCGCGGATGCGCTTGCCGAAGCGCTTCCACTCCTTGGGGTCCTGGGTGTGCTCGTCCTTCCAGAACTTGTAGCCCTCGGCGTTGCGGTCGATGATCGCCTCGGCGCCCATCGACCGGCAGATGTCCGCCTTCTGCTCGCTGGAGACGACGCAGATCGGGTTGGCGCCGCCGGCGAGCGCGAACTGCGTGGCGTACGAGCCGAGTCCACCGCTCGCGCCCCAGATCAGCACGTTGTCGCCCTGCTTCATGCCGGCGCCGTTGCGGGAGACCAGCTGCCGGTAGGCGGTGGAGTTCACCAGCCCGGGAGCGGCGGCCTCCTCCCAGCTCAGGTGGTCCGGCTTGGGCATCAGCTGGTTGGACTTGACGAGCGCGATCTCGGCGAGGCCGCCGAAGTTGGTCTCGAAGCCCCAGATGCGCTGCTCGGGGTCGAGCATCGTGTCGTTGTGGCCGTCGGAGGACTCCAGCTCGACGGACAGACAGTGCGCGACGACCTCGTCGCCGGGCTTCCAGGAGTTGACTCCCGGGCCGGTGCGCAGCACGACGCCCGCGAGGTCCGAACCGATGATGTGGTACGGCAGGTCGTGGCGCTTGCTGAGATCGCTGAGCCGCCCGTAGCGCTCCAGGAAGTTGAAGGTCGACACCGGCTCGAAGATCGACGTCCACACGGAGTTGTAGTTCACGGAGGACGCCATCACGGCGACCAGGGCCTCGCCCGGTCCGAGCTCCGGCACCGGCACGTCGTCCAGGTGGATCGACTTGCGGGGGTCCTTGTCGCGGCTGCTGAGCCCGGCGAACATCTCCGCCTCGTCCTTGTGCACGGTGATCGCGCGGTAGGAGTCGGGGAGCGGAAGAGCGGCGAAGTCGGCGGACGTGGCCGTCTGCGACTGAATCGCGTCCAGGATTTCCTTCACGGTGTTGCCTCCGGCGATACGCGTTCCGAGGGAGAACGCTGAGGGGTACGTCGGTGCTGCTGCTGAGGGGTGTGCCGTCGGTTCGGCGGAGGTGGTGCTGGCAGCGCTGTGGTTGGCGCGGGAGGTTGCCTGTGACGCAGGCGTCCGGGCGCGCAGGCCATGTGGCTTGCGGGGACAGCCGGCGTACGCATGGTCTCTGCACGCCGGCCGCCCGGACTCCTTCAACGTATGGCACGCCGTGTCACCTGACAAGGCACGGAGTGCCAAAAGTTGCGCTCAGGTGAAATCTTTACGCAACAAGTGAGCGATGATCGATCAGATCGGGGGGCAAAACGCCCGGACCGGGACGCAAAAACGCCGGACGCGCTCGAAGTGAGCGTGTCCGGCGAGGTTCTTTGCCGCTTCGGTGGTGGGGCGCTACGAGCGTTCCTTGAGGGCCTGCTCGATGGTGCGCATCACCTGGTCCAGCGGTGCGTCGACACGGGCGACGGTCACCAGGACGTCCCCCTCGGTGAAGGACGACGCCGGCGCCTGTCGCGGCGCGGTCTCCCGTCCCGCGCCGATCCCGGTGCCGAAGGTCTTGCGGACGATCGCGAAGGCGTGGTCCAGCTGGGACTCCACGTCGCCCTGGCCGCCGGCCCGCAGCCACCGCCGCAGGACGTGGTTGTGGGCCGTGACCACGGCCGACGCGGCGACCTCGGCGAGCAGCGGATCGTCGTTGGCGTCGTCGTCGTGCGCGTGCTCGTCGAAATGGCCCAGCAGATAGCGCGTGAAGAGCCGCTCGTAGCGGGCCACCGAGGCGATCTCGGCCTCGCGCAGCGTCGGCACCTCGCGCGTCAGCTTGTAGCGGGAGACGGAGATCTCCGGCTGGGCCGCGTACATCTTCATGACTTCCTTGATGCCACGGCACACGGTGTCGAGCGGATGCTCGTGCGGGGGCGCCGCGTTCAGCACCGCCTCGGCCCGGATCAGGGTGTCGTCGTGATCGGGGAAGATCGCCTCTTCCTTGGAGCGGAAGTGGCGGAAGAACGTACGCCGGGCCACCCCGGCCTGGGCCGCGATCTCGTCGACGGTGGTCGCCTCGTACCCCTTGGCGGCGAACAGCTCCATGGCCGCGGCCGCCAGTTCCCGGCGCATCTTGAGGCGTTGGGCCGCCGCGCGACTGCCCGCGGCGCTCTCCGGCGCGTCGGACGTGGCTGGTGTACGTGAGGACTTGGCGGGCTGGGACATGCCCCGAACGTACTGCATGTGCGCAGGAGAGCGCGCATGTCCGGGGATCCCCCCGCCCGGGAAGGGCGGGGGGTGTCCGGCGGGGCCCAGCAGTCCGCCCCAGTCCGCGTCGGCCTCGAACCAGTCGCCCGGACGCTCAGCGGCGGGCATATTCGCGGAAGCCGCGGCCCGTCTTGCGGCCGAGGCAGCCCGCGGCCACCAGGTGCTCCAGGAGCGGCGCGGGGGCGAGTCCCGGGTCCCGGAACTCGCGGTGCAGGACCTTCTCGATGGCCAGCGAGACATCGAGCCCGACCACGTCGAGCAGCTCGAACGGGCCCATCGGGTAGCCGCCGCCCAGCTTCATCGCGGCGTCGATGTCGTCCAGCGAGGCGTAGTGCTCCTGCACCATCTTGATCGCGTTGTTCAGGTACGGGAAGAGCAGCGCGTTCACGATGAAGCCGGCCCGGTCACCGCAGTCCACCGGGTGCTTGCGGATCTTCGCGCAGACCTCGCGCACGGTGGCGTGCACGTCGTCCGCGGTCAGCACGGTCCGCACGACCTCGACGAGCTTCATCGCCGGGGCCGGGTTGAAGAAGTGCATGCCGATGACGTCCTGCGGGCGCGAGGTGGCGCGGGCGCAGGCGACGACGGGCAGCGAGGAGGTGGTGGTGGCGAGGATCGCGCCCGGCTTGCAGACCTTGTCGAACACGCCGAACAGCTGCTGCTTGATCTCCAGGTCCTCGGCGACCGCCTCCAGCGCCAGGTCCACGTCGGCGAAGTCGTCGTAGCTGCCGGTCGGCGTGATCAGCTCCAGGGTCCGCGCCGCCGCCTCGGCCGTCATCCGGCCCTTGTCGACAGAGCGGTTGAGCGACTTGCCGATACGGGCCTTCGCGGTCTGCGCCTTCTCCTCCGTGCGGGCGGCGAGGACGACCTCGTACCCGGCCTTGGCGAAGACCTCGGCGATCCCGGAGGCCATCGTGCCGGAGCCGGCCACACCCACCGAGCGGACCGTCCGTCCCTCCGTCAGGACGGCGCCCTCCAGCGGCGTCAGCGCGTCCCGCACGACGGCGTCGCTGCCCGGGGCCTCGTAGGAGTAGAAGCCGCGGCCGGACTTGCGGCCGGTCAGGCCCGCCTCGCTGAGCTGCTTGAGGATGGGCGCGGGGGCGTGCAGCCGGTCGTGCGACTCGGAGTACATCGCCTCCAGGACCGTCCGCGCGGTGTCCACGCCGATCAGGTCGAGCAGCGCGAGCGGGCCCATGGGCAGTCCGCAGCCGAGCTTCATGGCCGCGTCGATGTCCTCGCGGGAGGCGTACTTCGCCTCGTACATCGCGGCGGCCTGGTTGAGGTAGCCGAAGAGCAGCCCGTCGGCGACGAAACCGGGGCGGTCGCCCACCGCGACGGGCTCCTTGCCGAGTTCCAGCGCCAGGTCGGTGACCGCGGCCACGGCCGCCGGCGCGGTCAGCACCGAGGAGACGACCTCGACGAGCTTCATCGCGGGCGCCGGGTTGAAGAAGTGCAGGCCGAGCACCCGCTCGGGGTGGGCCGAGTCGGCGGCCAGACGCGTCACGGACAGGGCGTTGGTGCCCGTCGCGAGGATCGTCTCGGGGCGCACGATGCCGTCGAGCGCCCGGAAGACCTGCTGCTTGATGTCGTACGACTCCGGGGTCACCTCGATGACGAGGTCGGCGTCGGCGGCGGCCGCGAGGTCGGTGAAGGTACGGAAGCGGGCGAGGGCGTCCGTGCGCTCCGCGTCGCTCATGTGCTCGCGTCGCACGGCGCGGGCGGTGGAGGCTTCGAGGGTGGCGACGGCCTGGGCGGCCGCGGCCTCGCTGATGTCGATGCCGATCACGTCACGGCCGGCCCGGGCCAGGACTTCGGCGATGCCGGTGCCCATGGTGCCGAGGCCGATGACGGCGACGGTCTTCAGCGGGGACAGAGGGGTGTCGGACAGGGGAGTGGCCATCGCGGGACTCCAGAAGGTGGTGACGACTGAGGAGCGCACGCGGGTACGCCGACAGGCGCACACCGTGCGGAGGTTGCGGGTGTTTCCGGGCTGACGAGCGCACACGCCCGGTGCCGTCCCCGGGCGCCGGGAAACGGGCGCCCATGGGCGGTGAAAGCCGACCGGCCCTGTCCCGGAGCCATGTCGTACTGAGGTACCTGAGGTACCGAACCGACTGCTCTCACGGTGGCTGCGTCACCAGGCCACCGAGAGGTGAGACACGAGTGGGTAACTCGCTCGTCTGAGCTTAACCCGCCGGTAACGAGCGCGCCAGTCCCCGACTTTGTGATGTACGTCCCCGCACCTCACGGGCTTGCCTAAGCTCGCCCCATGGACGAAGCGTTGCGATCGCTCACGGAGCGACTGCGGACCGAGGCCGGGTCCGGCTCCTCGGCGGCCTACGAACGTCTGGCGGGGACGGAGGACCCCGAGGTGCTGGCCGCGGCGCTGACCGAGCGCGGACAGCCGCTCTGGGCACGGGAGTTGGTCGCCTTCCGGCTCGGCACGGCAGGGGACCGGCGGGCCTTCGAAGCACTCGTCCTGCTGCTCAACCACCGTGATCCGCAACGCTGCGCGTCCGCCGCCCACGCCCTGGCCCGGCTCGGCGACCCGCGCACCGCCCGCGCCGCCGCGGCGCTCGCCACCAACGAGCTGCGGGTCGCGTACGCGCTCCAGCCCGTACGGCTCCTGGTCGACCTGCGCGCGCCCGAGGCCGTACCCGCGCTGATCACCACCCTGGAGCGCAGACTGCGTCCGCACGACCCCTACCGCAAGGTCGCCCTCGCGTGCGCGGAGGGTCTGGGCGTCCTGGGCGACGCACGCGCCAGAAGGGTCCTGAACGAGGCGCTGGCTCATCCGGCGCTCGCGGAGACGGCTGTGCGCGCGCTGACCCGGCTGCCCGCGGAACAGACCTAGGGTTCATGCCTGTGCCTGTGCCTGTGCCTGTGCCTGTGCCTGTGGCGTGGGGCTGGGCGTCGGTGTGGGCCCGGGCCGGGGCGTGCGTGTGGGTTTCGGCTGGTGCTCGGGCGGGCCGGTTCCGGTGCACGTGTTCCGGGGCGGGTCCGGCGCGCCTCCGTCAGTCCCGGCCGGGGCCGGTCAGCAGGCGGGCGTAGCGCACCTCGGGCACCGCGACCCCGGCCGCCTCGAAGGGCTCTTCGGCGCCGTCGGGGCCGAAGCCGGCCCTCTCGTAGAAACGGCGGGCCGCGGTGTTCTCCTTGAGGACCCACAGCAGCATGCGTTCGTGCCCGGCCACCGCGCAGCGGTCGGCCGACTCCCGCAGCAGGGCTTGTCCCACTCCCTGGCCCAGCACATCGGGGTGTACGTAGATGGCGTACAACTCGACTTCCCCGGGCCCCGCTTCGCTGTCCCGGTGCGGTCCGTGGCAGGCCCAGCCGAGCACGGAACCGTCGCGCTCCGCGACCAGGTTCACGACGCTGCCGTCCCCCTGTTCGAGGTTGCGGCGCCGACGGGCCGTGTCCTCGGCCACGCTGAGTCCGTCCAGGTACGACCGCGGCATCAGGCCCTTGTACGCGGCCTGCCAGCCGCGCACCCGGATCTCGGCGACGCGCGGGCAGTCGTCGGGGGTCATCTCGCGGACCCGCAGCCCGCCGGGGGTGGAGATGGGTGTCTGACCGTCCATGGGTCCATGGTGGACCATGGGTCCGACACCGCCCACGGCCCCCGACGGGCGTCCGCGCGGGCGGGGTTCAGCCTCGGTGGCCGAGCAGTCCGTGCAGCGTCGAACCCTGGGACGAGGAGGACGCGGCCTTCGCGGTCAGCGGCTTCGGGTCGGGCAGCTTCTCGCACACCGCGTCGGCCTCGCCGCTGCCGTGCGGCACCTTGCCGCTGCTCAGATAGGCCGACAGGTACGCGTCCAGGCAGGCGTTGCCGCTCAGCGTGATGCCGTGGTTGCCGCCGCCCTGTTCGACCACCAGGCTGGAACCGCGCAGCTGGTGATGGACGGTCACCCCTCCCTCGTAGGGAGTGGCCGCGTCGTCGGTCGCCTGGAAGAGCAGCGTCGGCGGCAGACGGCGGTTGGAGATGTCCACCGGCCGCAGCGAGTCCGTGGGCCAGAACGCGCACGGCGCGTTGTACCAGGCGTTGTTCCAGGCCATGAACGGCGCCTTGTCGTACACCGCCCAGTTGTCCCGGCGCCACTGGCTCCAGTCGCGCGGCCAGGACGCGTCACGGCACTGGACCGCCGTGTAGACGCTGTAGCCGTTGTCGCCCGCGGCGTCCACGGCCCCGAAGTTCTCGTACGCCTCCACGAGCGCGTCCGAGTTCTTGCTGTTCACATAGGACGCGAAGGCCTCGGCGAGGTAGGGCCAGTAGCCGTTGTAGTAGCCGCCCGGGATGAAGGTGTCCTCCAGTTCGGAGGCGCCCACCGTCTTCTGCGCGGGGTTCTTGGCGAGTGCCGCGCGCATCGCGTACCACTTGGCCTCGACCTCGGCCGGGTCGGTGCCGAGCTTGTAGGTCGCGTCGTACTTGGCGACCCACGCCAGGAAGGCCAGGTGACGGTCGTTGAAGGCGTAGTCCTGGCCGAGGTTGTCGTCGTACCACACCCCGGTGGGGTCGACGATGGAGTCGAGGACCAGCCGGCGGACCCGCTGCGGGTACAGCTTGGCGTACACGGCTCCCAGGTAGGTGCCGTACGAGTAGCCGAAGTAGTTGATCTTCTTGGCGCCCAGGGCCGCGCGGATCGCGTCCATGTCGCGAACCGCGCTCACCGTGTCGAGGTAGGGCAGCAGCTTCGCGTACTTCGTGCCGCACGCCTCGGCGAAGTCCTTGGCGCGGGCGAGGTTGGCCCTCTCGACGGCCCTGGTGCTCGGCACGGTGTCGGGACGGACGGGCTTGAAGTGCCCCGGTTCGCAGTCGATCGCGGGCTTGCTCCTGCCGACACCGCGCGGGTCGAAGCCGATGACGTCGTACTGCGCCGCCACGGCCTTGGGCAGCGCGGAGGCGACGAAGCCGGCCAGCGTCAGTCCGCTTCCGCCGGGACCGCCCGGGTTCACCAGCAGCGGTCCCTGGTACGTCTTCGCGGTGTGCGGGACGCGGGACAGGGCGAGGGTGATCCGCTCGCTGTAGGGGTTCGCATGGTCCAGAGGCACCTTCACGGACGCGCACTGGAGCGTCGGGTAGTCGCTGGTGCCGCACTTCTTCCAGACGGGTTTCGCGGTCCGGGCGGTGCGCGGTGCGGCGGCGGAGCCGGTGCTCGCCTCGGCGGGGATCGATGTGATCATCCCGGCCAGCACGACGGCCGCCCCGCACAGAGCGGCTGCGCGTTTTTTCACAAGGCCTCCCAGGACGGAGGATTCTGAGCCGTGCACGCCACGGCCTTCGCCGTATCGTGCCGGACGGGGGTCCTGGAGGAACGTGTTCCGGTGAGACTCGACCCGATTGGGTCGCGGGATGCGCTCGGATGCCGTCATGAACCGCGTCCCGGGCCTCAGGGGCGGCGGCTGCGCGGGAGCACGGGGCGAGGCCGCCGTGACGGATCGTCACCGGCCCTCAGAGCAGCGTCAGCTGCGTCGGTCCCGGCGCGGCGGGCGCCGGGGCGGCCGCCGGCTCGGGAAGGGCGATCCGGCGCGGCATGCCCGCGCGCGTGGGGCCGATGCCGTATTCCTGTGCCAGCTCGTGGACCTGACGGGTGATCCGGCGCTGGTACCACTTCGGGGCGTAGGCGCCCTCCGCGTACAGCCGCTCGTAGCGCCGTACGAGGTGCGGGTGGTGGTGTTCCAGCCAGGCCATGAACCACTCGCGGGCGCCGGGCCGCAGGTGCAGCACCAGCGGGGTCACCGAGGTGGCTCCCGACGCCGCGACGGCCCGCACGGTGGCGCGCAGCTGGGCGGGGTGGTCGCCGAGGAAGGGGATCACGGGGGCCATGAGGACGCCGCAGCCGATGCCGTGGTCCGTCAGGGTGCGTACGACGTCCAGGCGGCGCTCGGGTGCCGGTGTGCCCGGCTCCACGGTGCGCCACAGCTCGGTGTCGGTGAAACCGACGGAGACCGAGATCCCGACGTCGGCGACCTCCGACGCCTGCTTCAGCAGGTCGAGGTCGCGCAGGATGAGCGTGCCCTTCGTCAGGATCGAGAAGGGGTTCGCGTGGTCGCGCAGGGCCGCGATGATGCCCGGCATGAGCCGGTAGCGGCCCTCCGCGCGCTGATAGCAGTCGACGTTGGTGCCCATGGCGATGTGCTCGCCGTGCCAGCGGCGCGAGGCGAGCTGGCGGCGCAGCAGCTCCGGCGCGTTGACCTTCACCACGATCTGCGAGTCGAAGCCGAGCCCGGTGTCGAGGTCCAGATAGCTGTGCGTCTTGCGGGCGAAACAGTAGACGCAGGCGTGTGAGCAGCCGCGATAGGGGTTGACCGTCCACTCGAACGGCATGCGGGAGGCCCCCGGCACCCGGTTCACGATCGAGCGCGCCCGGACCTCGTGGAACGTGATCCCTCTGAACTCCGGCGTGTCGAACGTCCTCGTCGTGACGGCGTCCGCGCCGAACAGAGCGGCGTTCCGGGCGGGGTCCCCGGTGGGGTCCGCTGTCAGGTTCTCCCAGCGCATGGCGCCTCCTAGGTAGCACTGGACAGAGAATAGAACACATGTTCCCTTGATCGTGCGACCTGATTCCCGTGTCGCCCCGCCCGGTGCCGTTCGCGTCCAGGGGCACCCCGATTTGGGCGGCCGGGGCGCCGGGTGGTTGGCTGGCCGTCCATCCCGGGGAACCAAGTGCTGGAGGAAGTGCCATGGCGCAGGTCGAGGCCACGACGGAGCGGGTCATCGCGGCGGACGCGGAGGCGGTGTTCGACGCCCTGGCCGACTACAGCGGCGCGCGGCCCGAGCTGCTGCCCGAGCACTTCAGCGAGTACGAGGTGCGCGAGGGCGGCGACGGCGCGGGCACCCTCGTCCACTGGAAGCTCCAGGCCACCAGCAAGCGCGTCCGTGACTGCCTGCTCGAGGTGAGCGAGCCCACCGACGGCGAGCTCGTCGAGAAGGACCGCAACTCCTCCATGGTCACCACCTGGCGGGTCACCCCGGCCGGTGAGGGCAAGTCCCGCGTGGTGGTCACCAGCGTCTGGAACGGCGCGAGCGGCATCGGCGGCTTCTTCGAGCGGACCTTCGCGCCCAAGGGCCTCGGCCGCATCTACGACGCCGTGCTCGCCAACCTGGCTGCGCACACCGAGAAGTGACCCCGTTCTCCGGGACGCCAACGGCTCCCGGAGGCTCAGGGACGGTCATCGGTCGGTGACTTGACGGCCGCGGCCGTCAAGAGGCCGCCCCCGAAAGCCTGTTGTGCCCTCACCGTTTCGGGTGGAACTCCCTCCCGCGCGGCGATATGCCGTAACTCGTCATGCTTGCCGGAAGTTGTCGCGATTGGTGTCAATTGTGCGGCGGGTGTGACGAGGGGAGCGGATACGTGGGCGGGATCACTCAGGTGCGGGACGAACCGGCCGTCGCACCCGCGCGAAACCCCGCTCCGAGGGCCGCCGAGCAGGTCGGGCCGACCCCGCGACAGGTGCGGCTGATCTTCTGCGGACTGATCCCCGCCCTGCTCCTCGCCGCTCTGGAGCAGATGATCGTGGCCACCGCGCTCCCGAGGATCGTCGGGGAACTGCACGGCCTCGACAGGATGTCCTGGGCGATCACCGCCTACCTGCTCACCTCCACCGTCGGACTCCCCGTCTACGGCAAGCTCGGCGACCTCTACGGCCGCAAGGGCGTCTTCCAGTTCGCCATCGCCGTCTTCGTCATCGGCTCCGCGCTCGCCGGACGGGCGGCGACCATGGACCAGCTGATCGCCTTCCGCGCGGTCCAGGGCGCCGGCGCCGGCGGCCTCATGATCGGCGTGCAGGCGATCATCGCGGACATCGTGCCGCCCCGTCGGCGCGGCCGGTTCATGGGGCTGATCGGCGCCGCGTTCGGCCTCGCCTCGGTCGCGGGCCCCCTGCTGGGCGGCTACTTCACCGACCACCTGTCCTGGCGGTGGTGCTTCTACGTCAACGTGCCCTTCGGCCTGCTCACCCTGGCCGTCGTCACCGTCGTCCTGAAACTGCCGAAGCCCGCTGCTCGGGGACGCGTCGACGTCCTTGGCGTGCTGTTCCTCGCCGCCGCCTCGACCTGCCTGGTCCTGCTGACCAGCTGGGGCGGCACCGAGTACGCCTGGAGCTCACGGGTCGTCCTCGCCCTCGCGGCGGGCGCGGTCGCCACGACGGCACTCTTCCTCGTCGTCGAGCGCTTCGCCGTCGACCCCCTCATCCCGCTGCGGCTGTTCCGGGACCCCGTCTTCAACGTCACCGCGCTCGTCGGTCTGGTCGTCGGGGCCGCGCTCTTCGGGGCCGCCGGCTACCTTCCCACCTTCCTCCAGATGGCCGACGGCGCCGGTGCCACGGAGTCCGGGCTCCTGATGCTCCCCATGATGGGCGGCATCGTCGTCGCCTCCGTCGTCTCCGGGCAGCTCGTCAGCCGTACCGGCCGCTACAAGGTCTTCCCGGTCCTCGGCTGCGCCCTGTCCGCCGCCGGCATGGGCCTGCTCTCCCGCCTCGACGCCGGAACCCCCCGGCTGCACTACAGCGTCTGGATGGCGGTTCTCGGCGTCGGTATCGGCATGGTGATGCCCGTACTGGTGGTCGCGGTGCAGAACTCCGTCCGCCCCGCCGACCTCGGCACCGCGACCAGTGCCAACAACTACTTCCGGCAGATCGGCGGCAGCGTCGGAGCCGCCGTCTTCGGCACCCTCTTCGCCGGCCGGCTCGCCGACGCGCTCGCCGACCGCCTCCCGGCGCGCGCGGGCGGGGAGCTCCCGGACCCCGAGTCCATCACCCCGCAGCTCGTCCACGCGATGCCCGCGGCCCTGCGCGACCGCTACATCGGCGCCTACGCGGACGCCATGCCGCGGATCTTCCTCTACCTCGTGCCGGTACTCGTACTCGGCCTGCTCATCGCCTTCTTCCTCAAGGAGAAACCGCTGGTGTCCCACAACGCATCCACCGCCGACCCGGAATCCGCGCGGACGAACGACCGTATTCCGCAGGCCCGTTCGGGGTACGCCGCCGGGATCCCCGTCTGCGGCGCGGTGCAGCACCCCGACGGCACCGCCGTGGCGCGCGCCGCGCTCACCCTCATCGACATCGGCGGACAGCAGATCGGGCGGGGCGCCAGCGGAGACGACGGCCGCTACGCCCTGTCCACACCCGGGCCGGGCTCGTACGTGCTGATCGCCGCGGCCGGCGGCCACCAGCCGCAGGCCGTTCCGGTGACGGTCGGCGAACGCCCGGTGGAACTCGACATCGTGCTGGGCGGCGCCGGACGGCTCACCGGCAGCGTGCTGACCGCGGACGGCACCCCGGTACGTGAGGCCGCCGTCACCCTCACCAACGCGCACGGCGAGGTGGTCGCCACCACCCGCAGCGGACGCGAGGGCGGCTACGTCATCTCGGAACTGGTGGCCGGCGAGTACACCCTCGCCGCCGGCGCGCCCGCGTTCCGCCCGGCCGCGCTCCCGGTGACCGTCCAGGCGGCCCGGGAGACCCGCCAGGACGTCGAACTCGCCGGTGGCGCCGTGCTGCGCGGCACCGTCAGGGCGGGCGGCGGACGGCCCGTGGAGGACGCGCGCGTGACGCTGCTGGACGCGGCGGGCAACGTGGTCGACACCCTCACCACCGGCCCCGACGGGACGTTCCGGTTCATCGATCTGTCGTCCGGCGAGTACACCGTCATCGCGGCCGGCTATCCGCCCGTGGCCACCGTGTTCCAGGTCGCCGGAGGCGGCCGCACGGAACACGACCTGCACGTGGGCCACGAGGACTGACGCGCCCGCACGCGCCGACCGGGCCAGGCGCGAAGGGTGCCCGGGAGGCGCGCCGCGCGCCGGAGCCGCCCCCGCCGAGTTCAATTCCCGCGTTGCCGCACATCGCGACGGACCGCCGCCGTACGGTAGTGGAGGCGGCACAGATCTTGCGGAGCCGTGGGGAGAGAGGGTCTGGGCCATGGACCATGGCACCGAAGCGGGCGCAGCCTCCGGCCCTGGAACCGGGAGGGGCGCGGCGGACCACGCCGGATCCGGTCGCATCCCGCTGGCCGTGGTGGTCGTGGACCGCGACGGGCTCGTCTCGCACTGGAGCAGCGGTGCGCGCCGAATGTTCGGCGTCCCCAAGGAAGAAGCGCTGGGCCGCCAGGCGGTGGACCTGCTCCCGGTCTCCGGCGCGCTCCCCGAGGAGGCGGGCGCGACCCCCTTCGGCAGCCGCGCCACGTACGACGGACTCGGCCCCGGCCTGGAGTCCTCCCTGGACGGGCATCTGTCCTATCCCGCCGCCGGACGCGCCCGGCTCACCGCGGCCGGTCCCGAGCGGATCGACGTCCTGTGGTGGGCCTACCCGCTGGTGGGTCCCGGTCCGGAGCGGCTGCTCGTGCTCGCCGCCGACGCGGCCGCGATGCGTCACGAGGACGACGACGTCTCCTTCGAGCGCATCGCGCCCGGCTTCGCGCTGCACACCGACTTCCCCGGCGCCGAGGAACTGGCCCGTCGGCTCCCCGACATCCTGCCCAGCATGAGCGTCGGCGACAGCGCCCGCATCGTCTCGCAGGTTCTGGAACTGGGCTATCCCGTCCTGGAGTTCAGCCAGAACGACCGGGTGCCCGTCACCCCCGACTGGGGCGTGCCCAGGCGCGCGGAACGCAAGGCGCGCCGCGAGCGGGCGGCCCGGGCGGCGACCTCCGGAGTGCCTCTGCCGCGGGACCCCACGGACGAGGAGAGAGAGGATCTCGAGTACGTCGCCGTCCGGGAGCGCCTGGAGTTCCTGAACGAGGTCAGCGGGCGCATCGGAACCTCCCTCGATCTGTCGCGCACCATCGTGGAGGTCAGCCGGGCCGTCGTGCCGCGCTTCACGGACGTGGCGGGCACCTACCTGCGTGAGCAGGTCGTCGCCGGCGAGGGCTTCCCCGACGGCGTGCCCGACACGACCACCATGTGGCACCGGGTCGCCCTGGAGCACACCGACGAGCCGGGCCGCTGGGACGACGTCGTCCCGGTCGGCGAGGCCATGCCCTTCCCGGCGCACACCCCGTTCTTCCAGTGCATGACCACCGGCGAGCCCGTCCTCGTGCCGCGCATCAGCGAGCGGATGGGGCACATGATCGCCGCGCAGTTCGACAAGCGCGACATCCGGCCGCTCATCACCGACCGCTCCATGCTGGTCGTGCCGCTGAAGGCCCGCAACGTGGTGCTCGGATTCATGATCCTGCTGCGGCATCCCGAGCGCGTCGAGTTCAACGACATGGACCGGGTCACCGGCGCCGAACTGGCCGCCCGCGCGGCCCTGGTGCTGGACAACGCGCGCATGTACACCTACCAGGAGAGCGTCGCCGAGACCCTCCAGGACAGCATGCTGCCGACCATCGAACCCCGCATGGCCGGCTGCGACATCGCCACCCGCTATCTGCCGGGAACGCTGCTCGGACGCGTCGGCGGCGACTGGTTCGACTCGGTGAAACTGCCCGGCTCGCGCACCGCCCTGGTCGTCGGGGACGTCATGGGCCACGGCCTCAACTCCGCCGCGATGATGGGCCAGTTGCGCACCGCCGTACAGACCATGGCCGCCCTGGACCTGCCGCCCGCCCAGCTCCTGCGCAACCTGGACGACCTCGCCCAGCGCCTCGGCGACACCTACCTCGCGACCTGCCTGTACGCCGTCTACGACCCGATCGCCGGCATGCTGCACCTCGCCAACGCGGGCCATATCCCGCCGGTCCTGGTCCGCGCCGCCGACGGCCGCAGCGAGCTGCTCGACCTGCCCACCGGAGCGCCCATCGGGGTCGGCGGAGTGCCCTTCGAGGCGGTCCGTGTGCGGGTGCGGCCCGGCGACCGGCTCGTGATGTGCACCGACGGGCTGGTCGAGGTCCGCGGCGAGGACATCGGCGTCGGCCTGGCCACGCTCTGCGAGTCCGCCGCCCACCCGGCCGCCTCCATGGACCACGCCTGCGACACCATCATCCGCGCCCTCAACACCCGCGGCGGGCGCAAGGACGACGTCGCTCTGCTGATGGCCCGGCTCAACGGGATCGCGCCCGAGGACGTCGCCGAATGGCACCTGGCGCTCGATGCGGTGGAGGCCGGCAGAGCGCGCGCCGTAGTCCGCGAACAGCTCCACGAGTGGGGCCTTGCGGGCCTCGCCGACAACGCCGCGCTGATGGTCGGCGAGCTCGTCACCAACGCCGTACGGCACGCGCGGAGCCGCCGGATCGAGCTGCGGCTCGTTCGCGGCGACACCCTGCTCTGCGAGGTGGACGACGACGACCACACGCTCCCGACACTGCTCAGCGCGGGTCCCGGGGACGAGTTCGGACGCGGCCTCAGACTCGTCAGCGCGCTGTCCCGCGCATGGGGCGCCAGCCGCACCGGCGCGGGCAAGACCGCGTGGTTCGAACTGACGCTCCCGCGCGGCTGATCCGTCCGTGCGGCGCCCCGCACGCCCGGACGGCTCCGGCGGGCGAGGAGGACGGGGTTTCGAATGCGCGGTGAAGGAACGCGTCGGCGGCTTGTCGCCGCAGTCCGGGCGCGATAGACCGATCAGGCCCGCCGGATCCCGGCGGGCGCGGTCGCGACCCCGGGAGCGGGCATGAGCGTGAGCAGTCGGTACAGAGGAGCCTGGGAGGGCTTCTGGAGCGAGGCCCCCGGCGGACAGGGCGGGGTCCTGTGGGACGCCGACCCCGCGCTCACGGCCGCGGTCCACCTCGCCCACTTCGAGCCGCACCTGACGGCACCCGACCTTCCCCTGGTGGACCTCGGTTGCGGCAACGGCACCCAGACCCGCTTCCTGTCCGACCGGTTCCCGCAGGTCGTCGGCACCGACCTCGTGTCCGCGGCGCTCGACCACGCCCGCGCCGCCGATCCGGCGGGCGGGGCCCGGTACCGCCTGCTCGACGCGGCGGACAAGACCGAGACCGAGGCACTGCACGCGGAACTCGGCGACGCCAACGTCTACATGCGCGGTGTGCTCCACCAGTCCGAGCCGGACGACCGGCAGCCCCTCGCGGACGGTCTGGCCACCCTCGCGGGTGACCGGGGCCGGGTCTTCCTGGTCGAGCTCGCCGAGGCCGCCGGTCCGATCCTGCGCGCTCTGGCGCAGAGCCCGGACGGTCCTCCGGCCAAGCTGGCCCCGGTGTTCCGGCACGGCATCGCCCCGGGCGAGGTCGCGGACGCCGCGGTCCCCGAATATCTGCGCCAGGCCGGCCTCACCGTCCTCGCGAGCGGTGAACTCCCCCTCTTCACGACGGAGCGCACGTCCGACGGCGCCCTCATCGACCTTCCGTCGAGGTGGATGGTGGCCGGGCGCCCCGGGTGATCCCGGTGGCCCGGACCGGGGGAGAGTTGTCCACAGGCTCTGCCGGGTCCGGGCCGAAGCGCGTACGGTTTCGGCATGAAGATCCTCATCAGCGCCGACATGGAAGGCGCCACGGGTGTGACCTGGCCGGCCGACGTGTTGCCGGGGACGCCCCAGTGGGAGCGGTGCCGCGCGATGTTCACCTCGGACGTGAACGCCGCGGTGCTGGGCTTCTTCGACGGCGGTGCCGACGAGGTGCTTGTCAACGAAGCCCACTGGACCATGCGGAACCTGCTGCTGGAGCGGCTCGACGAGAGAGCGGAGATGCTCACCGGACGGCACAAGGCGCTGTCCATGGTCGAGGGCGTGCAGCACGGGGACGTGGACGGCATCGCGTTCGTCGGTTACCACGCGGGAGCGGGCATGGAGGGCGTCCTCGCGCACACCTATCTGGCCAACTCGATCACCGGCGTCTGGGTCGACGGCGTACGGGCCAGCGAGGGGCTGCTCAACGCCCATGTCGTCGCCGAGTACGGCGTGCCGGTCGTGCTGGTCACCGGTGACGACGTGGCCTGCGAGGACGCCCTCGGGTACGCGCCCGGGGCGCTGAAGGTCGCCGTGAAGGACCATGTCTCGCGGTACGCGGCCGTGTGCCGCACACCGGCCAGGACCGCCGCGGACATCCGGGCCGCGGCCAAGGAGGCGGCCGCGCTGGCGGTGCGGCACGAGCCGGCCGCCGGAGGGCCGTTCACCATCGCCGTGGAGTTCGACGCCGAGCACCTGGCCATGGCCGCCACCGTCGTTCCGGGGGTCGGCCGTACCGGCGAGCGGAAGATCGCGTACACCAGCGGCACGATGTACGAGGCGATCCGGACCTTCAAGGCGGTCACCACGATCGCCTCGGCCGCGGTGGAGGAGCAGTATGGCTGACGCACTGGCACTCGACGAGGTCGTCCGGTTCACCTCCGACCTCATCCGGATCGACACGACCAACCGGGGCGGCGGGGACTGCCAGGAACGCCCGGCCGCCGAGTACGCCGCCGCCCGGCTGGCCGAAGCGGGCCTGGAACCCACACTGCTGGAGCGGACCAGGGGCCGGACGAACGTCGTGGCCCGGCTGGAGGGCACCGACCCGTCCGCGGACGCGCTGCTCGTCCACGGTCATCTGGACGTGGTGCCCGCCCAGGCCGAGGAGTGGAGCGTCCATCCGTTCTCCGGCGAGGTCCGTGACGGTGTCGTCTGGGGACGCGGCGCGGTCGACATGAAGAACATGGACGCGATGATCCTCTCGGTCGTCCGGTCCTGGGCACGCGAAGGGGTACGACCCCGCCGTGACCTGGTCATCGCCTTCACCGCGGACGAGGAGGCGAGCGCCGAGGACGGCGCGGGCTTCCTGACCGACGAGCACCCCGGACTCTTCGAGGGCTGCACCGAGGGCGTCAGCGAGTCGGGGGCGTTCACCTTCCACGACGGAAGCGGCCGGCAGCTCTATCCGATCGCCGCGGGGGAGCGCGGCACCGCCTGGATCAAACTCACCGCGCGAGGACGGGCGGGACACGGCTCCAAGGTGAACCGGAGCAACGCGGTGACCCGCCTCGCCGCCGCGGTCACCCGCATCGGCGCCCACGAGTGGCCGCTGCGCGTCACCCCGACCGTGCGGGCCGCCCTGACCGAACTCGCGGCCCTGTACGGCCTGGACGACGGCCTGGACGACGTGGACGCCCTCCTCGGCAAGCTCGGTCCGGCCGCCGCGCTCGTCGAGGCGACCGTCCGGGTCAGCGCCAACCCGACGATGCTGAGCGCCGGTTACAAGGTCAACGTGATTCCGGGGGAGGCCGTCGCCTACGTGGACGGCCGCTATCCGCCCGGCGGCGAGGACGAGTTCCGCACGACCATGGACCGGCTCACAGGGCCGGACGTCGCGTGGGAGTTCTACCACCACGGCGTCGCCCTCCAGGCGCCGCTGGACTCGCCGACGTACGCCAGGATGCGCGCGGTCGTCGAGGAGTTCGCGCCGGAGGGCCATGTCGTCCCCTACTGCATGTCGGGCGGCACGGACGCCAAGCAGTTCTCCCGTCTCGGCATCACCGGCTACGGCTTCGCGCCGCTCAAGCTTCCGGAGGGCTTCGACTACCAGGCGCTGTTCCACGGAGTCGACGAGCGCGTCCCGGTCGAGGCGCTCCACTTCGGTGTCCGCGTTCTCGACCGCTTTCTGCGTACGGCCTAGGGGGACGCGATGCGGACGACGTCATACGGTTCATGGCCCTCGCCGATCGACGCGAGGCTCGCCGCCGCGCACGACGGCCATCCCGAGTTCGTCGGTTTCGTCGGCGACGAGGCCTGGTGGACCGAGCCCCGGCCGGCCGAGGGCGGGCGGCGCACGCTGGTGCGACGGAAGGCGGACGGCACCGAGGAGACGGTCCTTCCGGCCCCCTGGAACGTACGCAGCCGCGTCATCGAGTACGGCGGCAATCCCTGGGCCGGGACCGCGCGCCCCGAGGGTCCGCTGATCGTCTTCGTCGACTTCGCCGACCAGCGCCTCTACCGCTGCGAACCCGGAGGTGAACCGAGCCCGCTGACCCCCCTCTCGCCGGTGGGAGGCGGCTTGCGCTGGGTGGATCCGCAGGTACGGCCGGAGCGCGGCGAAGTCTGGTGCGTCATGGAGGAGTTCACCGGCGACGGGCCCACCGACGTGCGCCGGGCCGTCGTCGCGGTGCCGCTGGACGGATCGGCGGCGCAGGACCGCGCCGCCGTGCGCGAACTGTCCGACGGGCGGCACCGGTTCGTCACCGGGCCCCGGCTCTCGCCGGACGGCCGGCAGGCGGTCTGGCTGGCCTGGGACCACCCGCGGATGCCCTGGGACGGTACCGAGGTGATCCTCGCGGACGTCACCGCGGACGGCACGCTGTCCGCCCCGCGGTCCGTCGCGGGGGGCCCGGAGGAGTCCGTCGTCCAGGCCGACTGGGCGGCCGACGGCACCCTCCTCTACGCCAGTGACCGCAGCGGCTGGTGGAACCTCCAGCGCCTCGGCGCGGACGGTGAGCCGGTCGCCCTCTGCCCGCGCGAGGAGGAGTTCGGCGGCCCACTCTGGAAGGTCGGACTCCGGTGGTTCGCGCCGCTGGACAGCGGCCTGGTCGCCGTCGTCCACGGACGGGGTGCCACCGCGCTCGGGATCCTGGACCCCGAGACCGGAGAGCTCGTCGACACGGCCGGTCCCTGGACCGAGTTCGCGTCGACGCTCGCCGTGCACGGCAGCCGCGTCGTTGCCGTCGCCGCCAGCCCCCGCAGTGCCCACGAGGTCGTCGAACTGGACGCACGCACCGGGCGGGCCCGGGTGATCGGCGCCGCGCACGACGACCCGGTCGACCCCGCGTACTACCCGGAACCCCAGATCCGCACCTTCGTCGGTCCCGCCGGACGTGAGGTCCACGCGCACATCTACCCGCCGCACCACCCCGGCCACGTCGGCCGCGCCGACGAACTCCCGCCGTACGTCGTCTGGGTCCACGGCGGCCCCACCAGCAGGTCGGCCCTCGTACTCGACCTGGAGATCGCCTACTTCACCTCCCGCGGGATCGGCGTGGCCGAGGTCAACTACGGCGGATCGACCGGCCACGGCCGGGAGTACCGCAACCTGCTGCGGGAGCAGTGGGGTGTCGTCGACGTCGAGGACTGCGCGGCCGTCGCGCTCGCGCTCGCCGACGAGGGCACCGCCGACCGGCGGCGGCTCGCGATCCGCGGCGGCAGCGCGGGCGGCTGGACCACGGCCGCCTCGCTGGCCACCACCGACGTCTACGCCTGCGGCACGATCCTCTATCCCGTGATCGACCTCACCGAATGGGCCTCGGGCGAGACCCACGACTTCGAGTCGCAGTACGTGGAATCGCTGGTCGGTCCGATCGCCGAGGTACCGGCCCGGTACACCGAGCGGTCGCCGTCCACGCACGCCGACGGGATCACCGCGCCCTTCCTGCTGCTCCAGGGGCTCGACGACGCCGTCTGCCCGCCCGTGCAGTGCGAACGCTTCCTGGCCCGCGTCGAGGAGCAGGGCCGCCGGGTCCCGCACGCCTACATCGCCTTCGAGGGAGAGGGACACGGTTTCCGGCGCGCCGAGACGATGGTGCGCGCCCTGGAGTCCGAACTCTCCCTGTACGCGCAGGTCCTCGGACTGGACCCGCCCGGCATCCCCACCCTGGAACTGTCCAAGTGAGGCGGCCGCCCGCCGGAGGCACCTGAACCGACAGCACCTGAACCGACGCACCTGAACACCGACACCTGAACCGACAGCACCTGAACAGCCGGCACACAAGCACCAGCACCTGAACCATCACCAACGGGAGTACGACGAGTGACCCGAACGACCGCACCGATCACCGCGCTGACCAGGCCCGCGCGGCTCGCCGCCGGGGCCAGGATCGCGGTCGTCGCGCCCAGCGGGCCCGTCCCCGAGGAACGGCTCGAAGCAGGCCTCGACATCCTGCGCGGCTGGGGCCTGGACCCTGTGGTGGCACCCCATGTCCTCGACCGGCACGCCGAGTTCGCCTATCTGGCGGGGACGGACGCGGACCGGGCCGCCGACTTCCAGGCGGCCTGGTGCGACCCGGACGTGGCCGCGGTCCTGTGCGCCCGCGGTGGCTACGGCGCTCAGCGCATGATCGGCCTGCTCGACTGGGACGCCATCCGGGCCGCGGGTCCCAAGGTCTTCGTCGGCTTCAGCGACATCACCGCGCTGCACGAGGCGTTCGCCAGGCGGGTGGGGCTCGCGACCCTGCACGGGCCGATGGTGTCGGCCCTCGGCTTCCTGAAGAGCCCGGGGGCGCAGGAGCATCTGCGGGCGACGCTGTTCGAACCCGAGTCGGTGCGGACCATCGCCTCCGGCGAAGCCGTCCCCCTCGTGCCCGGGAGGGCCCGCGGGGTCACGCTCGGCGGCTGCGCCAGTCTGCTGGCCGCCGAACTCGGCACACCGCACGCCCGTGCCGGTGCCCGGGGAGGGCTGCTCCTGATCGAGGACGTCGGCGAGGAGGCCTACCGGCTGGACCGGATCCTGACGCAACTGCTGCGCAGCGGCTGGCTCGACGGAGTGGCCGGGGTCGCGCTCGGCTCCTGGGTGGACTGCGGACCCTACGAACGACTCCGCGCGGTGTTCGCCGACCGGCTCGGCACACTCGGCGTCCCGGTCGTCGAGCACTTCGGGTTCGGGCACGCGGAGGGGACGCTGACGATGCCGTTCGGCGTCCGCGCCGAGCTCGACGCGGACGCCGGGACCCTGACCCTGGAGGAGCCCGCGCTGCGCTGACCTGTGTGCGGAGCTGCCGCCCGACCGGCGCTCGCGTAGGGTGACCGGATGCCTGAGAACGCCGGCTTTCTCGCCGAGGGCCCCCGGGTGGGCATCCGTCACTTCACCCCGGAGGACGGAGCGGAGTTCATCGCACGGGCCAGGGAGAGCAGGAGCCTGCACCGCCCCTGGCTCTTCCCGCCCGTCGACATCGACGCCTACGCCGCCTACGCCGGGCGGCTCATCGAGGATCCGGCCAAGGCCGGGTTCCTCGTCTGCGAGCGGGACGGCGGGGGGATCGCCGGGTTCATCAACATCAACAACATCGTCCTGGGCGGCTTCCTGTGCGGCGCCCTCGGCTACGGCGCCTTCGCGCACGCGGCGGGGCGCGGGCTGATGACCGAGGCACTCGGCCTCGTCGTGCGGTACGCGTTCGGGGAGATGGGCCTGCACCGGCTGGAGATCAACGCGCAGCCCGGCAACGCGGGGTCGATCGCGCTCGCCCGGACCTGCGGCTTCCGGCTCGAAGGCTTCTCGCCGGCCTTCATCCACATCGACGGGGCCTGGCGGGACCACGAACGGTGGGCGATCACCGCGGAGACGGTCAAGCCCGGCTGACGCCTTTGCGCAATCCTGACCAGATTCTGATGAGCGGACACCCTGGTCAGCAGGCCGATGACCATGTTCCATGGTCATCGTGACGACGATCCGACGTGACGTACTGGCCCTCCCGGCGGCGGAACTGGGCCCGAGCAACCCGCTGCCACCGCTGCGGACCCTCGACGAGATGCACCGTATCGACGACCGCGACCGTGCCGGCCTGCCGGGCGACATGGCCCGGCAGATCGGCTACGAGCCGCTGCGCAGCGTGCTGCCGGAGCGCATACGGGACGGGTACGAGCGAGAACGGGCGCCGCGGGAACTCGACACGATAGTGATCGAGAACGACCGGCTGCGGGCCACGGTGCTGCCCGGCTACGGGGGCCGCATCGTCTCGCTCTTCCACAAGCCCACCGCGAGGGAACTGCTCTACACCAACCCGGTGCTCCAGCCGGCCTGCTTCGCCCTCAACGGCGCCTGGTTCTCCGGTGGCATCGAGTGGAACATCGGAGCCACCGGGCACACCACCCTGTCGTGCTCACCCGTCCACGCGGCCCGCGTCCCCGCCCCGGGCGGCGGCGAGATGCTGCGCTTGTGGGAGTGGGAACGCCTGCGCGACCTCCCCTTCCAGGTCGATCTGTGGCTGCCGGACGGTTCGGACTTCCTGTATGTCGGCGTCCGGGTCCGCAACCCGCACGAGAAGCCCGCCCCCCTGTACTGGTGGTCCAACATCGCGGTCCCCGAGGAGCGCAGGGTGATCGCCCCGGCCGAGGAGGCCTGGCACTTCGGCTACGAGCGACGGCTGCGCCGGGTGCCCGTGCCGGCGTACGACGGGATCGACCGGACGTACCCGCTCAACAGCACCTTCCCCGCCGACTACTTCTACGAGGTGCCCGACGGACGGCGCCGCTGGATCGCCGCGGTCGACGACGCGGGCGAGGGGCTGGTCCAGACGTCCACCGACGTGCTGCGCGGGCGCAAGCTGTTCGTCTGGGGCTCGGGGCCCGGCGGGCGGCGCTGGCAGGAGTGGCTCACCGAGCCGGGGACCGGCGGGTACTGCGAGATCCAGGCCGGACTCGCCCGCACCCAGCTCGAACACGTCAGGCTGGAGGCCGAGAGCGACGTCTCCTGGCTGGAGGCGTACGGGCCGCTGTCCGTGAGCCCCGAGCCGGCCCACGGGGCCGACTGGGAGGCCGCGCGGGCGGAGACCGAGAGCCGTCTGGAGAGCGCCCTGTCCCGGGAGGCGGTCGAGGCCGCGTACGCAGCCTGGCTGCCGCACGCCGACCTCGCGCCCGGCGAGGTCCTCGCCGCCGGTTCCGGCTGGGGCGCGCTCGAAGTCCTGCGTGCCGCGCACAAGTTGCCCGGTACGCCCTTCGAGGAGAGCACGCTCGGCGAGGAACAGGAACCGTGGCGGGAACTGCTGGTCTCCGGCGCGTTCCCCGAGCTCCGGCGGGTCGGACCGCCCGGCGAGACACTGGTGGCCTCGCACTGGCGCGACCTGCTGGAGACGGCACCCGCCACTCCGGCCGCCGAGTACCACCTCGGAGTCGCCCAGTGGCATGCCGGAGATGTGGCGCAAGCCGTGCGGAGCTGGGAGCGGGCGCTCGAACTCGCCCCGTCGCAGTGGCCGTTGCTGCGCTGCCTCGCCGTCGCCGACCAGGAGGCGGGCAACGACGAGCGTGCCGCGGACCGTTATGCCGAGGCCTTCGACGACCTGTGCCGGGAGCGGCGCGACGACGGGCGGCGGTGGACCGCGGCGACCGCCGCGCTCGGCCGCGAGGCCGTCGAGGCGCTGCTGAAGGCCCGCCGTCCCGCGCAGGCGCGTGCCGTGTGGGCACGGCTGCACCCCGGAACGCGGGACCGTGGCCGGTTCCGCCTCGTCGAGGCCGAACTGCTGCTCGCCGAGGGCCGCCGCGAGGACGCCCTGGCGATCTTCGACGAGGGCTTCGAGGTCGCCGACCTGCGCGAGGGGGCGGAGACCATCGACCGGCTGTGGTCCCGGCTCAGCGACGAGCCCCTGCCGGCCCGCTACGACTTCCGCATGCGGCCGCCGTCCACGCTCTGATCCCGTGAGGCCCGTCGCTTCCGGGACGAGAGCCCGTGATCACGCCTCGGGTGCGCCACCGCCGGGTGGTGCACCCGAGGCGTGCCGCGTCGCGGGGCGGGCGCCCGTCAGCCGTGGCGGTCCGCGTACTCGTACACCGACCCGTCGGGATGTACGGCGATGAGGTTGCGGCCACCGGGTGTCTCCACCGGGCCCGCGACGACACGGGCGCCGAGACCGGTGAGGACCCGGCCGGTCTCCTCGACGTCCTTGACGGCGATCGTCGCCGCGACCTTGCGCAACACGTCGAGTTCGGACTCGGGCCCGCTCATCAGCAGGAAGCAGCCGACCGCGGCGACCGACACACCGCCGCGCTCGAAGCGGAGCGCTCTGCCGCCCGCGAGCCGCTCGTAGAAGGGGACCGCAGTCTCCAGGTCGTCGACGCAGACGCGCAGCGTGGCTCCCAGAATCTCCATGAGGGCGAGCCTAGTTGGGCGGGAAGGGGAGGGGAGATCGATTCGGACGATCGCCCTCGGAGCCCGGGCGCTCACGTTACGCGTCCGGTCGCCCGGGTACCCGCACACGATGAAGCGCATCGAGCATCTGGAGCATCTGGACAGGGAACTCGTCGACGAACTCACCCTGGTGGCCCGCGAGACCGTCCGGGACGAACTGCGCGAGCAGGCGGTCGACAAGCGCCGGACGGCGGCACTGTACGCCGCCTCGGGTGCCGCCGCGCTGTACGCGGGCGCCGCCCTGGTCCTCGCCCTCGGTCTGGCCCTCGCGTCGGCGATGCCCGGCTGGGCCGCCGCCCTCGTCGCCGCGGCGGTGCTCGCGGCCGCCGCGTACGCGCTGCGGGGCATGGCCCGGCCGTCCCGGCCGAGGCCGGCCACCGGGGACCTGGACGCGCTCACCCCGCCCGGCCGGGTCATCGGCGGCCACGCGCCCGCCTCCCCGCCCGGCGGCATGGGCCTGATGTACCCGCCGATCCCGTCCGGAGCGCCCGACGTCCCCGGTACGGCCACGGACCCGGGTCCCTCCGACGACCCCGAGGTGTGGCTGAACCGGGCCCGCTAGGCGGCGCCCGGGACACCGGGAGCGTGAAACACCGGGCGTGCCCGTGTTTGGGCCCCCGGCTCAGGGGGACGCGGAAAGCCCGTACGGCGGGCGGGAGACCGGCCCCGCACCGCGCCGGTGAGGCGGCCGGAGCACCGCGCTGTCCAGAAACCGCCCGATCCGGGGGAGACGTAGGGAGGAGCATCATGAACACACGCCGGCTCATCGACCTGGCCCAGCAACTGCGCGTCGACAGCATCCGGGCCGCCGACGCCGCGGGCTCGGGACATCCGACGTCGTCCATGTCCGCCGCCGACCTGATGGCGGTCCTGCTGGCCGAGCACACGCGCTACGACTTCGAACGCCCCCGGCATCCCGGCAACGACCGCTTCGTCCTCTCCAAGGGCCACGCCTCACCGCTCCTGTACTCCGCGTACAAGGCCGCCGGCGCGCTGAACGAGGCCGAACTGCTCACGTTCCGCAAGGCGGGCAGCCGGCTCGAAGGCCATCCCACGCCACGGCGGCTCCCGTGGGTCGAGACCGCCACCGGATCGCTCGGACAGGGTCTGCCCGTGGGGGTCGGCATCGCGCTCGCCGGAAAGCGGCTCGACCGCACCGGTTACCGCGTCCGGGTGCTGTGCGGTGACAGCGAACTCGCCGAGGGCTCCGTGTGGGAGGCGGCCGAGCACGCGGGGTACGAGCACCTCGACAACCTCACCGTGATCGTCGACGTCAACCGCCTGGGCCAGCGCGGGCCGACCCGGCACGGACACGACCTCGACGCGTACGCGCGCCGTTTCGGGGCCTTCGGCTGGCACACCGTCGAGATCGACGGACACGACGTGGAGGCGATCGACCGGGCCTTCACGGAGGCGGACTCCACGAGCGGACAGCCGACCGTCATCCTCGCCCGCACCCTCAAGGGCAAGGGTGTGACAGCGGTCCAGGACCGCGAGGGACTGCACGGCAAACCGCTGCCGGACGCCGCCGGGGCGATCGCCGAACTCGGCGGAGTGCACGACCGCCGGGTGGTCGTCCAGCAGCCGCCCGCCGCCCGGACGCTGCACGCCGTACGGTCCGGACACCTCGACCTGCCGCGGTACGAGACCGGTGACGAGGTCGCCACCCGCGACGCCTTCGGAAAGGCGCTCGCCGCCCTCGGCGACGCCCGCGGAGACGTCGTCGCCCTGGACGGCGAGGTCGGCGATTCGACCCGTGCCGAGCTCTTCGCCAAGAACCACCCCGAGCGCTACTTCGAGTGCTACATCGCCGAGCAGCAACTGGTCGCCACGGCCGTGGGCATGGCCACGCGCGGCTGGGTGCCGTACGCGACGACGTTCGCGGCCTTCCTCACCCGGGCCCACGACTTCGTCCGCATGGCCTCCATCAGCGGTGCCGGCGTCAACCTCGTCGGCTCCCACGCGGGTGTCTCCATCGGGCAGGACGGGCCCTCGCAGATGGGCCTTGAGGACCTGGCGATGTTCCGGTCCGTGTACGGCTCGACCGTGCTGTACCCGTGCGACGCCAACCAGACGGGGAAGCTCGTCGCCACGATGGCCGGCCTGGAGGGCATCCGCTATCTGCGCACCTCACGCGGTGACAGCCCCGTCATCTACAGCGCCACCGAGGAGTTCCCGGTCGGCGGCAGCAAGGTGCTCCGCGCCTCGGCCGACGACCGGCTCACGCTCGTCGCCGCGGGCGTCACCGTCCACGAGGCGCTGGCCGCCGCGGAGGCACTCGACCGCGAGGGCATCCAGGCCCGCGTGATCGACCTCTACTCGGTCAAGCCCGTGGACCGCGCGACCCTGCGCGAGGCCGCCGAGGAGACCGGCTGCCTGGTCACGGTGGAGGACCACCGGGAGGAGGGCGGACTCGGGGACGCGGTGCTCGACGCCTTCACCGACGGCCGGCCCGTGCCACGCCTGGTGCGTCTCGCCGTCCGCACGATGCCGGGCTCCGCGAGTCCCGAGGAGCAGCTCCACGCCGCGGGCATCGACGCCGAGTCGATCGCGGCGGCGGGCCGTCTGCTGGTCGAGACGGCCATGGTGCGCTGACCGTCCCGGGGCGGGAGTGAGCCGTGGCGTGCGGATCGTCCCGGGGCGGGGGCACGCGGTGGTGTGCCGAACGTCCCGGGGCCGGGGCACGCCGTGGTGTGCCGGCCGTCCCGGAGGGTCGTCGTGGTGCGCCGACCGGACTCCGGAGGGCACCATGGTCAGTACGCCGCGGGGGTGCGAGGGAAGCGCGGGAGGAGACTCATGAGCGCTCTGCGCTACGTCTACGCGATCTGCCGCCCCTTCCCGGCGGCGCTGTCGGCCGAGCTGGCCGGCGTCGGGGGCGTCCCGCCCAGACTGCTGCGCCACGACGACCTGATCGCCGTGGTCGGCTCGGTCCCGGAACGGGACTTCGCCGCGGAGCCGCTGCGCCGCCGGCTGGAGGACGTCCACTGGCTGGAGGCGACGGCCCGCGCCCATCAGGGCGTCATCGACGCGCTCACCGTCGTCACCAGCCCGCTGCCGCTCCGGCTCGCCACCGTTCTGCGGGACGACAGCGGCGTACGCGTGATGATGGACGAACGCCGGGAGGATTTCGAGCGGACGCTCGACCGGCTCGACGGACGCGTGGAATGGGACGTGAAGGTGTACGCCGAAACGGCCGATTCTTCCGGGGAGACGGGGAAAACCCGGGAACGCGCGGATGAATTCACGCGCCGGCTGCACGGCACCCTTTCCGAGTGCGCCGAGGAGAACAGGCTGCTGCCCCCGCGCAATCCGGTACGGAACGCGGCGCGGAATCCGGCGTCCGCTCGCGAGGTGTCCCGGGGAGAAGAGGGTTCCGAAATTCTTGACGCCGCCTATCTGGTGCCGCGCGCGGACTCGGGGGAATTCGTGGAACGGGTGAACGGGAGCGCGGGCGACGAGCCGGGGATGCGGGTGGAGCTGACGGGACCGTGGGCGGCGTACTCCTTCACGGGATCCACGGGCCTCACGGGGTTCACCGGCCTCACGGGCTGATCGGGCGGAACGGTCTGAGGGGCACGGAGCCACGGCCCCGGATCCAGGACCGTCCCGGATCCGGGGCCGCGCAGAGCGGTGCCGCGGAATCAGGCTTCCTTTCGGCAGAGAATTTCTCCGTGGAGGACCGAGAACCAGCCGTCCTCCTCCTGTCCCCACTGCCGCCAGGCGTCCGACACCGCCCGCAGTTCGCCCGTGTCCGCCTGGCCGCCCTCCGTCGCCCGCTCCGCGTACGCCGAGGCCAGCGTGCGGTCGGCCCACAGCCGGCTCCACCACTCCCGCTCGTCCTCGGTGGCGAAGGTCCAGGTGCTCGACGTGGCCGTGATGTCCCGGATCCCGGCCGCCAGCGCCCAGGACTTGAGACGGCGGCCTGCGTCGGGCTCGCCCCCGTTGGCGCGGGCGACGCGCAGGTACAGGTCGAGCCAGTCGTCCATGCCCGGAGTGGACGGGTACCAGGTCATGGACGAGTAGTCCGCGTCGCGGACCGCGATCAGCCCGCCGGGCTTGGTGACCCGGCGCATCTCGCGCAGCGCCTGCACCGGATCACCCACGTGCTGGAGCACCTGGTGGGCGTGGACCACGCAGAACGTGTCGTCCGGGTACTCCAGCGCGTGGACGTCCGCGACGCCGAACTCGACGTTGCGCAGGCCGCGTTCGGCCGCCGTCCGACGTGCCTGGCCGAGGATTCCGGGCGCGTGGTCGACGCCGGTGACGTGGCCGTCCGGTACCCGTTCGGCCAGGTCAGCGGTGATGGTGCCCGGTCCGCAGCCGATGTCGAGGATCTTCATGTGCGGCTTCAGCGAGTCGAGCAGGTAGGCCGCCGAGTTGGCGGCCGTGCGCCAGGTGTGCGAGCGCAGCACCGACTCGTGGTGGCCGTGGGTGTAGACGGCGGTCTCCTGTGGATTCGCCCGCGACTGCGACATGACCGATCCCCTTCTCGTCGTACGGGCCTCGCGGAGGCGTCCGCACTCCCTGAGGCGATGTCATCACCGTACGCGGGCATGTCGAATAATGAGACCCGGATCTTGCTATATGGACATGCTGTGGGCGGCGGACAGTCCGCGCGGGCGCGCGGCGGGCGGGAAGCGGGAACGGGTCAGTGCGCGGGAAGCGGGCGGTAGACGGTCAGCGCCTCACGGCTCTTGCGCAGGGTCACCTCGCCGCTCACCTCGGTGACCTCCCCGTCGTAGGCCAGCAGCGTGCCGGGCGCCACGCCCTCGATGCGCAGACGGCCAACCCGTACGGCCGCGTGCGCGGGCGAGCGGGTGAGGGGACCCGCGAAGGCCGCGGCCAGCAGCCGCACCGCGGGATGGCGGCCGCCGTGCACGACCCGCACGTCGAGGCGGCCGTCCGCGAGGTCGAAGCGCCGGGCGGGCGCCAGTCCCATCCGGTGGTAGGTGCCGTTGCCGGCGAACAGCAGCCACAACGGGTGCGTACGGCCGCCGAGTTCGACCCGCAGCGGGTGATGGTCGGCACGCAGCACCCGCAGGGCGCCCAGCACGCCGGCCGGCCAGCTGCCGATCGTCTTGGACCAGTTCTCCCGCTCGCGCACCAGCTCCGGGTAGATGCCCAGGCTGCACGTGTTGAGGAAGATGCCCTCCTTGCCGCCGGACGCGAACCGTCCCACGTCCACCTGGACCGCCTCCCCCTCCTGGAGCGCGCGGACCAGATCGCGTTCGCCCTCCACACCGAGGTCGTGGGCGAAGTGGTTGAGCGTGCCGCCCGGCAGCACGGCGAGGGGGATCCCGTGACGCAGGGCGACCTCGGCCGCGGTGTTCACCGTGCCGTCGCCGCCGCACACGCCCAGCACCCGGGCGCGGATCGCCGCCTTCTCCAACTCCTCCCGCAGGTCACAGGGTTCGCACTGCACGATCTCGGCCCGCGGCAACGCGCCGGCCAGCGCGCCGACCCGCTCCGAGGTGCCCGAGCCCGTGTTGGCCACCATGACCAGGCCCTCCCCCTCGCCCTCGGCCAGCGCGGGCGCGTCGGTGCGCGGACGGCCGGGCGGGGTCAGCTGATCCCGGGTGGGCACCAGCGCGCGCACGGCGTACGCGGCGCCGACGCCCAGGGCCGCACCGGCCAGGACGTCGCTCGGGAAGTGGACGCCGGTGTAGACGCGGGACAGTGCCACGGACGCGGCCAGCGGCGCGACGACCGCGCCCCAGCCGCGGGACTCCAGCGCCATCCCCGTGGCGAAGGCGGCGGCGGAGGCGGCGTGCCCCGACGGGAACGACGTGGTGATCGGCTGCCGCTTGAGCTGCCGCACGGCGGGGACCGGGCCGAGACCGGGGCGGGCGCGGCGCACCGAGCGCTTGCCGAGGGTGTTGATCGTGGCGGAGGCCAGGGCGAGCGAGGCGACACCCCGTGCGGCGGCCCGGCGGGCCCGCGGGGTGCGGCTCGCCGCCACGGCGGCGGCCGTCGCGAACCACAGGGCACCGTGGTTCGCGCCCCGGCTCAGCCGCGGCAGCACGGGGTCACCGCCCGGCCAGTGCCGCGCCGCGACCGCCTCGAAGAGCCGGAGGTCCAGGGAGAGCAGGCGGTCCCGAAGGGCGTGGCGGCCCGGTACGAGAGCGGTGAGGTCGACATCCGGGGTCGTGGTCATGCGGGTCCGTCTACCCCGGATCAGGCGGTTCCCGCCCCCGGCCCCGGCCCGTCGTCGCATACCCGTTTGCCCCGCACCCCCGCTCCCCGGAGAATGCCTGCCCATGGGACATCTCGAAGCCGCACATCTTGAGTACTACCTTCCCGACGGGAGGGCGCTGCTCGGCGATGTGTCGTTTCGGGTGGGGGAAGGCGCCGTCGTGGCCCTGGTGGGGCCCAACGGCGCCGGGAAGACGACGCTGCTGCGGCTGATCTCGGGGGAGCTCAAGCCCCACGGCGGGACCGTGAACGTGGGCGGCGGACTCGGGGTGATGCGGCAGTTCGTGGGGTCCGTGCGCGACGAGACGACCGTGCGCGAGCTGCTCGTCTCCGTGGCCCCGCCCCGGATCCGCCAGGCCGCCGAAGCCGTGGACGCCGCCGAGCACGCCATGATGACCGTGGACGACGAGGCGTCACAGCTCCGCTACGCGCAGGCGCTGTCCGACTGGGCCGAGGTCCGCGGATACGAGGCCGAGACCCTCTGGGACATGTGCACGACGGCCGCCCTCGGCGTCCCCTACGAGAAGGCCCAGTGGCGCCTGGTCAGGACCCTGTCCGGAGGTGAGCAGAAGCGCCTGGTGCTGGAGGCGCTGCTGCGCGGCACCGACGAGGTGCTGCTCCTCGACGAGCCGGACAACTATCTCGACGTGCCCGGCAAGCGCTGGCTGGAGGAACGCCTCAAGGAGACCCGCAAGACCGTTCTGTTCGTCTCCCACGACCGCGAACTCCTCGCCCGCGCCGCCCAGAAGATCGTCAGCGTCGAGCCCGGCCCGGCCGGAGCGGACGCCTGGGTGCACGGGGCCGGATTCGCGACGTATCACGAGGCCAGGAGGGAGCGGTTCGCGCGCTTCGAGGAGCTGCGCAGGCGCTGGGACGAGAAGCACGCGCAGCTCAAGAAGCTGGTGCTGAACCTCCGTCAGGCGGCCGCCGTGAGCCATGAGATGGCGTCCCGCTACGCGGCGGCGCAGACCCGGCTGCGCAAGTTCGAGGAGGCCGGACCGCCTCCGGAGCCGCCGCGCGAGCAGGACATCAAGATGCGGCTGCACGGCGGGCGGACCGGGGTGAGGGCCGTGACCTGCAAGGGACTTGAGCTCACCGGTCTGATGAAGCCCTTCGACCTGGAGATCTTCTACGGCGAGCGGGTCGCCGTCCTCGGCTCCAACGGCTCGGGGAAGTCGCACTTCCTGCGGCTGCTCGCGGGCGGCGAGGTCGCGCACACCGGCGAGTGGAAGCTCGGCGCCCGCGTGGTCGCCGGCCACTTCGCGCAGACGCACGCCCATCCGGAACTGGAGGGCCGCACGCTCCTGGACATCCTGTGGACCGAGCACTCACAGGACCGCGGAGCGGCGATGTCCCGGCTGCGCCGCTACGAGCTGACCGCCCAGGCCGAGCAGCGCTTCGAGAAGCTGTCGGGCGGCCAGCAGGCGCGTTTCCAGATCCTGCTCCTGGAACTGGAGGGCTCGACGGCCCTGCTCCTCGACGAGCCGACCGACAACCTCGACCTGGAGTCCGCGGAGGCGCTTCAGGAGGGCCTGGAGGCGTACGAGGGGACGGTGCTGTCGGTCACCCACGACCGCTGGTTCGCCCGCTCCTTCGACCGCTACCTGGTCTTCGGCTCGGACGGCCGGGTACGGGAGACGCGGGAGCCCGTGTGGGACGAGCGCCGCGTGGAGCGCGAGCGGTAGGAGCTGTCCCGGCCAGGCCGGTGCGGTGACCTCGCTCGGGCGGGCCCCGGGTGGGGAGGCCGGGCGCCGGGCCCGTTCCGGGGAGGCCCGGCACCCCGGAAGTTCGTAGAGTGGAGGGTGTGGGTCTCGATCCACGGCTCCCTCCCGGACGCCGCTCGGGGCAGTGTCTGCCCGGGGTGGACGCCCGGACCGCACCGACGGCCACGACGAGCGGGGTAGCACCATGACCGGAGTCGACCCGGGCCGGCTGGACGACCAGCAGCTCATGAAAGAGCTGGAAGCCATCCACCGCACCCGCCACGACACGCTGTTGCACGGCTCGAACGACGCGCTGCACACCCACAACGTGCGGATGGCCCAGCTGGAGGGCGAGTACCTGCGCCGCCACCCGCGGCGGCCCGTCGCGGCGGGCCGCACCCGCGACGGCGCCCGGGAACGCGGGCCCGCGGGGGTGCCGCCGGCATGAGCGACCCGCATCCGGTCCTCGCCCGGCAGACGGAGGCCCTGGAGCTCTTCGGCCGCCGGGTGCACGCGATCCACGACGACCAGTGGGAGGCCGCCACGCCCTGCACCGCCTGGAGCGTGCGCGATCTCGTGCGTCACCTCGTCTCCGAGCAGGCCTGGGTGCCCGCGCTGGTCCGGGACGGCGCCACCGTCGACGCGGTCGGCGACAGCCTGGACGGCGATCTGCTCGGCCCCGACCCGGTCGCCGCCTGGGAGGCCGTGGCCGACGCCTCCCGCGCGGCGTTCGCCGAGCCGGGCGCGCTCGACCGCACGGTCCACCTCTCCTTCGGGGACCTGCGGGCGGACGACTACTGCGCGCAGCTCGTCACCGATCTCACGGTCCACACCTGGGACCTGTCCCGCGCCATCGGCGCCGACGAACAGCTTCCCGAGGACCTCTTGTCCTTCGCGGTCCGGGAGGTCACCCCGCACGCGGCGGAGCTGGAGAGGAGCGGACTCTTCGCGCCCCCGGAGGAACCCCCGCCCGGCGCCGACGTCCAGACGAAACTGCTCTGCCTGGTCGGCCGCAGGCCCTGACCCCGGGTGCCGGACGGTGCCGTAAGCAGGGCCCCGGGAGGACGGGTGGTCCGGCGTCGGGAAGAATGGAGGGGTGTTTGCCCCGCATGGCGCGGGGCAGACGCAGTTGCAGTGCTTCGGACAGGAGGCACGTCCGTGGGAGCGGCTATCCGCGCCATGGGTGTACTCGTCCGGAGCACGGGTGCGTTCCCACGATGACTGTCCATCACATGGCACCATCAAGGGAGTTGCGACGCACCATGCGAACTCAAGCGAGCGCGACGCACCATCCGCACGACGACGCCCCCGACACCGGGGAGGCCTTCCGCAGGCTGGCGGCCCTCCCCCCGGGACAGCAGCGCGACGCACTCCGTGCCGAGATCGTCGAGTCCTGGCTGCCGATGGCCGAACGGCTCGCGGGCCGCTTCCGCAGCCGCGGCGAGAGCCACGAGGACCTGCGCCAGGTCGCGGCGCTCGGACTGGTCAAGGCCGTCGACCGCTACGACCCCGAACTCGGCAACGCCTTCGAGAGTTACGCGGTGCCGACGATCACCGGCGAGATCAAGCGCCACTTCCGTGACCACATGTGGACCCTGCACGTGCCGCGCCGGGTCCAGGACCTGCGGAATCGTGTCCGGTTCGCCGCCCAGGACCTGTCGCAGACCATTCCGGGCCGCCGGCCCACGGTCGCCGAGATAGCCGAGCACGCCCGCATGAGCGAGGAGGACGTCCTCACGGGCCTGGAGGCTCTGGAGAGCTTCACCGCGCTCTCCCTGGACGCCGAACTGCCGGGCAGCGAGGACGGCTACTCCCTCAGCGACGCCCTCGGCTCGCCCGATCCGGCCCTCGACACCGTCATCGACCGCGAGGCCGTCAAACCCCGGCTCCAGGCCCTGCCCGAGAGGGAACGGGCCATCCTCTACATGCGGTTCTTCAGCGACATGACCCAGAGCCGTATCGCCGACGAGCTGGGCATCTCCCAGATGCATGTCTCCCGCCTCATCAGCCGCTGCTGCACAAGGCTGCGCGACCAGATCATGCGCGACGCGGCCTAGACCCGGCCCCGGCAGTGGGTTCTCAGGGGCTTCGGGCGGGGAGACGTACGGCCCCGGGTGCGGGTGGTTCCTGGCCGGGATGACGTACGGATTCCGGGTCCGGGTGTGGGTGGGTTCCGGGCGCGGGCGCCGTCGCACGGTGGGGACCGGGGACCGGTCGCGCCCCGCCCGCGATGTCACCCGCTCGGGCCCCCGCTTTCCCGCGAATGGTGCCCGGCCGTTCGCGCCCGGCGGTACGGCGGGCTCTGATGGGCCCGAGGGACACGACGGCCGTGGCCCTCGGCCCGCAGCCCGCCGAAGGAGCCCCGCTCATGCGCCGTACCGCCCGTGTCCTGTACGCCACCGCCCTGGCCGGCGCCGCTCTCGGCGCCGCCGCGTCGGGCGCGGCCGCGGATCCGGCCGCGGAGGTCAGTCCCGGCTCCGTCGAACCCGGGGGCACCGTCACCGTCACGGTCAGCTGCGACGCGATCGGGGGGACCCTGCCCGACGTCATCGACGCCAGCTCCCAGGGTTTCCAGGAGGGCAAGGTCCAGCTGCACCGCGTCGAGGGCGCCGACCCGGGCGCCGCGGGCTCCGCCTCCTACAGCGGCACCGCCCACATCGCCTCCGGCGAACCCGATCGGGCCGCCGGCTCCGCCACGGACGGCTCCGGCACGGGGCGCGGCTTCGACGAGGTGAGCCCCGGTGCGGACGGCTCCGGCGCGTCGGCGTCCTCCGACGCGAAGAACTCCGCCGACGCCCCCGCGGGCGGCCCGGCGGGAGGGGTGAGCCCCGCTCCCGGGGGCTGGGCGGCCGTGGTGCCCGATGCCCAGGCCCCCGCTCCCGGCACCGGTGACCCCGTGGTCCCCGACGCGCTGATCCCCGATGCCGAGAGCCCGGACACGGCGGGTCCGGATTCCGTGGGCCCCGACGACCTGGGCCCGGACACGGTGGGGCCCGACACGGTTCCCGAGCCGCTGGGCCCGGACACGGTGGGGCCCGGCACGGTTCCGGAACCGGTGAGCCCGGACACCGCGGGACCTGGCACCGTGGCTCCCGGCACGGTGGAACCGGACCGTGCGGGCCCCGATACCGGAGGCGCCGACGGACGGTGGAACGTCGGCGGGGTCTGTCCCGCGCCGCCGGGCGGTCACGGGAAGCAGTGGACCGCCTCGTACTCCGTGGCCCGCGGCACCACGGAGACCCATGGTCCCGACGCAGCGACCGGCTCCGGCACCGGCCTGGGTGAACGCCCGCCCACGGTCCAGGGGGGTGTGCACGCCGGCGAGGGCGGGGTGTTCACCGACTCCGTGCCGGCCCTGGTCGCCGGTGGACTGCTGATCGCCGGAGCCCTGGGCGCGGCCGCGCACCGGGTGCACAGACTGCGCCGGCGGCGGATGTGACGGGCGGCCGCCACGGTGGCGGTGGACGGCACGACGGCTGACGATGTGACAGACACCCACCTACGGGCAGGCATGGGACGGCATGCCTTCGGGCACCGAGCGGCTCACCCCGCGGGCCGGCGAGCGACGCCCGGTGAGCCGTACGAGGGGACGAGGACACCGGAACCGTACGGCAGGCAGGCTCCGGAACAGGGAACGGCGGCATCCACGGTGCGGAGGCAGGTATGCGGCGGACGGACCCGGAAGGACATGGACCGCTCCGGTACGGTCCGCCCCTGCCCGACCAGGGCCTGCCCGTCCTCCCGGAACTCCGCTCCGTGCTGGCCGCCGCCGCGAACCGCTCCAACGGCGAACCCTGCGGCGGCGGCCCCGTGCTCCTCGACGCCGCCAGCGGCTACTGGACCCGGCGCGGACTGCGTGCCGCACCCGACCGGGTCGCGGCCGCCCCCGGAGCCCCCGCGCTGCTGCTGGCCCTGACCGGCGCGCTCGGCGGCGACATCCTCGTGCCCCGGCCGTGTGCCGCCTGGTGGGCGCCGCAGGCACGCCTGCTGGGCAGATCCGTGTTCCACGTGGCGACGCCCGCCGAGTGCGGCGGCGTCCCCGATCCCTACGCCCTCCTGGAGACCGTCCGCAGGGTCCGCGCGGAGGGCGGCGACCCGCGGCTCCTCCTGCTCTCCGTCGCCGACGACCCGACCGCCACCGTCGCACCGCCCGAGGTGGTGCACGAGGCCGTGGAGGCCGCGGCGGGCGCGGGGCTGCACATCGTCAGCGACGAGACCTGGCGCGACACCCTGCACGAGCCTCGGGACACCGTGCTGCTCAGCCCCGCCGAGATGCTCCCCGACGACGTCTCCGTGATCACCGACCTCGCGGGCGCCTTCCTGCCGCAGGGCTGGCCGGCCGCCGTCGCCCGCTTCCCCGACAACGCGGCGGGCGCGTCCCTGCGTTCCCGCGTCCTGGACGTACTCACCGTGCTCGGCGCGCGCGTCGCCGAACCGGTCGCCGCCGCGGCCGCGTACGCGCTCGGCGAGCCCGCCGCGATCACCGAACGGCTCACCGCCGCCGTGACGCTGCACGCGCGCGTGGCCGACGCCGTCCACCGCGCGGTGGGTGCCGCGGGGGCCGTCGCGCGCCCCCCGCGGGCCGGCCGGCACCTGTACGTCGACCTCGGCGCGTTCCGGTCCGCCCTCGGCGCGCGGGGCGTCGGTGACGCGCAGGACCTGGAGGACCACCTCAGCGCCCGGCTCGGCATGCCGGCGCCGGGCGGACACCGCTTCGGCGACGACCTCGCCGCCCTCCGGGTGCGCCTCGGCACCGGGCCGCTGCTCGGCTCCACGGACGAGGAGCGGGAGGAATCCCTCAGCTCCCCCTCGCCACTGGAACTGCCGCATGTGCACCGCGCGTTGACCCTCCTGGGGTCGGCCTTCGGCGATCTCCGCGACGACGCCGAGCGACGGGAGTCTCCTCGATGACGCAGCAGTCCGAGTCGGCCACGAGCACGACGCCCCAGACCACCGGAGATCCCGCGCCCCCGGTCGCCCCGGCGCCCGGTCACCCCGCCGTCCTCCCTCCTCCGCCCCTCGCCGAGCCCCGCCCGCTCGGTGAGCGGCGCCTGTGGCCCCGGTCCTTCACGAACCGCCTGACCGCCCCCCTGCCCGGGCTGCGGGCCTTCACGCGGCTCGCCCGCGAAGGCGCGCTGCGGCCGCGCGCCGAAGGGCTCGCCGACATCCCACTGCTGCCCTTCGAGCCGGAACCGCTGCCCGCCGTGGACGCCCGGACGGTCGCCGTCTCCTGGGCGGGGCACGCGAGCTGGGTGATCCGGATCGGCGGGCTCACCGTCCTCACCGACCCTGTCTGGTCCCGCCGCATCGTGGGAACCCCGGCCCGGATCACCCCGGTCGGCGTGGCCTGGAACGCGCTGCCGCGCGTCGACGCGGTCGTCGTCAGCCACAACCACTACGACCATCTGGACGCACCGACCCTGCGCCGACTCCCGCGCGACACACCGATGTTCGTACCGGCCGGCCTCGGACGCTGGTTCAGACGGCGCCGGTTCACCCGGATCACCGAGCTCGACTGGTGGGAGGCGGCCCAACTCGACGGCGTCCGCTTCGATTTCGTCCCCGCCCACCACTGGTCCAAGCGCACCCTCACCGACACCTGCCGCTCCCTGTGGGGCGGCTGGGTGCTCACGGCGCCCGAGGGCCGGCGCGTCTACTTCGCGGGCGACACCGGATACGGCCACTGGTTCACCCGCATCGGGCAGCGCCACCCGGGGATCGACCTCGCCCTCCTGCCCATCGGCGCGTACGACCCCCGCTGGTGGCTGCGCGACGTGCACTGCGACCCGGAAGAGGCCGTGCGGGCGGCCGTCGACCTGCGCGCGCGGAGGATGGCCCCGATGCACTGGGGCACCTTCGTGCTCTCGGCCGAACCGGTGCTGGAACCACTGCGGCGGGTGCGGGCGGCATGGGAGCGGGCGGGCCTGGCCCGGGAGAACCTGTGGGATCTGGCGGTGGGAGGTTCCCGGGTGCTGGAGTGAGGGCGCGGCCCGTGCTCCCTCGGCGGCGCCGACCATGACCGCGCGGGCCGCGAAGAGGGCGCCCAGGACCGTCACCGGCTCGTCGCTCTCATCGGCTTCAGCGGCCTCATCGCCCTCGACGCCGAGCAGGTGCCGGTGAGCCCGTCCCTACGAGGCCTTCGTGCCGCGGAACCGGCGCCACACACCCGGCGCCAGGCTGATCGCCACGGTCAGTGCCACCGCCGCCACCACGCCCTGCCACGGCTCGGGGAAGAGCGAGCCGCCGAGGATGCCGATGATCTGGTACGTGGCCGCCCAGGCGAGGCAGGCCGGGAGGTCCCCGCGGGCGAACACGCGCAGCGGCATCTCCGCGATCAGACAGGCCAGCATCACCGGAACGCGGCCCGCCGGCACGAGGCGGGACAGGACGAGGACGGCGATGCCGTGGTCGGCGAGCTTTCGCTGCGCCCCGGCGAGCCGGTCCTCGGGGGCGCGTTCCCGGATCGCCTCCAGCCAGCGCGATCCGTTCCGCGAGCCCATGCCGCGCCGGCCGAGCCAGTAGAGCGAGATGTCGCCGAGGAACGCGGCGACGGAGGAGACCAGGAACACCATGAGCAGCGCGAAGGGTGACGTCTGGTGGAACGCCACGACCGCCGCCGAACTCACCAGCGCCCCCGTCGGCACCACCGGCACCAGAGCGCCGATGAGCACCAGCAGGAACAGCGACGGATAGCCGATCGCCTGTTGGGTGGACTCCGGCGGCACTGCCGGTGCCGTGGCGGACAGGAACATCAGCGGCGCGGTGCTCTTGAGGGACACAAGGGTCGTGCCCGTCGTGCCCTTGAGTGACAGCAGAGCGCCGCTCTTGAGCGAATGGAGGGCTGGGGGAGCCACCGCCCCCGCGACGGACCAGGAGATCACCGAGCGGCCTCCGGACGCACGCTCTCGCCCTGCCTCAGCAGATGCACCGCCACCTGGGGCGCGCGCTCGGCGGCCAGGCGCACGAACTCCTCACCCGGCGCGTGGAATTCATGGGGGCGCACGGCATCCATCCCGATGGGCCAGAACGTGCCGTAGTGCACCGGCACAGCGCTGCGCGGACGCAACGCGGCGAGCGCCTCGGCGGCACGCCCCGCGTCCAGATGCCCCTCCCCGAGGTACGGGCCCCAGCCGCCCACCGGCAGCAGGGCCACGTCGACCGGTCCGACCTCCTCGGCCATCGACGCGAACAGTCCCGTGTCCCCGGCGAAGTACGTCCGCGCCTCGCCCTCGATCACGTACCCCACGGCGGGGGAGCGGTGCGGTCCGATCGGCAGCCGGCGTCCGTCGTGCCGTGCCGGAACCGTGCGGACGGCCAGGTCACCGACGCGGGTGCGGTCGCCGGGCGCGACCTCCGTGAGCCGCAGATGGTCCAGCTTGCGCAGTCCGGGCACCGAACGCGGGGCACCGCGCGGCACGAGCAGCCGGGTACCCGGGGCCAGTCGCGCCAGCGAGGGAAGATGCAGATGATCGGCGTGCAGATGGGAGACCAGCGCGACGTCGGCGACCGCCGCCGGGGCGGGGGGCGGCGCCCCGCGCCTGCGCCGCAGGTGTGCGAGCCGGCGCGCGAAGAGGGGATCGGTGAGCACGCGTGTCCCGGAGTCCTCCAGCGTGCAGGTGGCGTGCCCCCACCAGGTGATCTCCACCGGCACCTCTTTGCCTCCTTCGCACGACTCCCCCCGAGCCTACGGGCAGGAGTAGGGTCTGCGGCGAAACCAGGAGGTGAGGGGGACACCATGGGAGACGCACGCGGTGCCTCCGGGACGCACGCCCTCAAACGCTCGCACGAGCGCAGCGGCCCCGTGCCGCGCTCCCCGTCGCTTCGCGTCACCGCGATCGCGAGCCTGACACCTCTGGAAGAGCTCGACGAGGACCCCTTTCTCGTCGACTCCCGCAGCCAGCACGCGATGTGCGCCCGCTGGGCCGCCGAGCACGGCTACGTCGTCACCCGGGAACTCCTCGTCCGCGGGCTGCGCCCGGACCACCGGAGCCTGTGGGCGGATGTCGAGGCCGGTCTCGTGGACCTGTTCGTCGCGCCCAGCCGCCGGGTGCTGGAGCGCGCGCTCGCCTCGGTGGAGGAGTTCACCGCCGAGTGCGCCCGCCGCGGCGTCCGCGTCGAGACCGTGGGCACCGCCGAACCGTCGTACGACGCCCAGATGAAGGCCAGGGTCCACCGCCGTCTGTCGATGCCGACGGCCGGCTACGACGGCCGTTGATCGCCCACCCCGTGTGAGTCCCGGCAAGGAGGCACCCGGGGAGGCCTCCTGAGGGAGTCCGCGCGGCTTTTGGGGACTTCTGGGGATCTCCGGCCGTTGTGACAGGGTGGGAGCAGGCCGCGCGGACCGGGCGGGCCGGGACGTGAGGTGGACTGGGCGTGGACAAGGGACGTTGGCGGCGCCTCGCCAGCGCGACGGGACGCAGCATCACGGTGTGGGCCGTGTCCACGCTCACGATGCTCGTCCTCGCCGGTGCGCTGCCCGACTTCCGGCTCCAGTCGGAGAGCGGGGACAGCGCTACACGGATCGCCGTCACCGCGGCGGCCGGCGCGGGCGTCTTCGGCCTCCTGTCGGCGCTGGTGTGGCCCCTGCTCGTGCGGGCCCTGCTGCTCGTCCCCGCCCTGGTACTCGGCCTGCTCGTCTTCTTCCTGAACGGCTCGCTGCTGCTGATCGCCCTGCGGCTCAACCCCTCCGGGCACGGCGAGGCGGCCCCCGAGACCGCCGTGGTCGTGGCCGCCGTCATGTCGGCCGTCGCCTCGGCCACCGGTGCCGCCCTCGCCGTACGGGACGACGACGCGTACCGGCGCCGTCTCTACCGGCTCGCCGACCGGCGCCGCAGACGTGCCACCGGGCGGCCCGGCCCCTCGACTCCCGGCGTGGTCTTCCTCCAGCTCGACGGCGTCGGGCACGACGTGCTGCGGGAGGCGGTCGGCAAGGGCCTGATGCCGACCGCCGCGCGATGGATCGGGGGGAAGCGCCCCACCCACCGGCTCACCCCGTGGAGAACCGACTGGTCCAGCCAGACCGGCGCCAGCCAGCTCGGCATCCTGCACGGCAGCAACCACGACGTCCCCGCCTTCCGCTGGTACGAGAAGGACACCCAGGAGGTCATGGTCTGCAACCGGCCGACCAGCGCCGCCGAGCTCCAGCGGCGGGCCGTCGCGCGCACCGGCGACGGCGGCCTGCTCACCGCCGACGGCGCGAGCCGGGGCAACCTCTTCAGCGGCGGTGCCGGCGAACTCGCCCTCGTGCTGTCCGTCGCCGCGCGCAGGGGACGGGACAACCGCTCGCGGGCCGGCTACTTCGCGTACTTCTCCGACCCGGCCAACGCCGTCCGTACGGCGATGTCGTTCGTGGCCGAGGTCTTCAGGGAGACGGGTCAGTCCACCCGGGCCCGCCTCCAGCGGCGACGGCCCCGGGTCAAACGCGGCGGGCTGTACCCGTTGGTCCGCGCGTTCGCGACCGTCGTCGAGCGGGACGTCGTGGTCGCCGCGGTGATCGGCGACCTGCTCGCCGGGCGCGACGCGGTCTACGCGGACCTGGTGGCCTACGACGAGGTGGCGCACCACTCCGGGCCGCGCGGCCGGGACGCCGAGAGGATCCTGGAGCGGCTCGACCGGTCGCTCGCGCTGATCGAGAAGGTCGCCGAGCACGCCCCGCGGCCGTACCGGATCGTCGTGCTCTCCGACCACGGCCAGAGCCCCGGCGAGACCTTCCTGACCAGGTACGGCCTCAGCCTCGGCAATCTGGTCCGGGCCGGCTGCGGGCTGCCCGTGCCCCGCAAGGCCCGCGGGACCCACAGCGGTGCCGAGGCCCGGACCGCCGTGCGGGCCGCGCTGCGCAGGCCGGTCGAGGAACGCGAGGAGCGGCGCGCACCCGTGGGGCGCCGGTCCGAGCCCCTGGTCCTGGCCTCCGGCAACCTCGGTCTCGTCTCCTTCCCCGACGTCGCGCACCGGATGAGCCGGGAGGAGATCGACCGCCGTCACCCCGCGCTGCTGTCCACGCTGGCCAACCACCCGGGCATCGGCTTCCTCCTGGTACGCAGCGAGGAGCACGGCGGCCTCGTGCTCGGGGCGCACGGCGCCGAGGTGCCGGTGGGCCGGCTCGACGACGAACACCCCGGCCCACTGGCGGACTTCGGCCCCGGCGCCGCCGACGCGGTGCGGCGCACGCACACGTTCCCGCACACCGCCGACATCATGGTCAACTCCTGGTACGACCCCGTCGAGGGCGAAGTCCTCGCCTTCGAGGAGCAGATCGGCTCGCACGGCGGGCTCGGCGGTGCCCAGGGGCACCCGTTCCTGCTCTCGCCGCTCACCCTGTCCGCACCGGCCGGCACGGACACGGAACCCGACGGCCCGGAACTCGTCGGCGCGGAGCGGGTGCACGACGTGCTGCGGCGCTGGCTGCGCGAGTGCGACGGCTCTCCACTACCGCTGCCGTCCCACCCGGACGAGCGGGCCGCCTGAGCGGCGGCCCCGCCGCGGGGCGGAGCGGCAGGCCCGCTCACCGGCCGACCTGCTCGGGGGACCGGAAAAATGGGAGGCGGCGGGCATACCGGAGCGCCGACACTGTGGGCATCGCACGCCGCGCTCTCGCGCGCGTCCCTCACGCATCGCTCATCCCTCGCCCCTCTCTCACACGTTCAAGGAGCTCGCCTGTGCAGGCAGCCGTCACCGTCACTCCCTCCCGTGTCCCGGAGCTGCTTCTCGGTCTCGCCACCGTGCGGCCGGTCTTCCTCTGGGGCGCCCCCGGCATCGGAAAGTCCTCCCTGGTCAGGGAGTTCGCCGAGTCGCTCGGGCTGGAGTGCGTGAGCCTGCTGGGGACGCAGCTCGCGCCCGAGGACCTGATCGGCGTGCCGCAGATCCGTGACGGGCGTTCCGTCTTCTGCCCGCCGCAGGCCATCGCCCGCGACGAGCCGTACTGCCTGTTCCTGGACGAGCTGAACGCGGCGACCCCCGATGTGCAGAAGGCCTTCTACTCGCTGATCCTGGACCGCCGCATCGGTGACTACGAGCTGCCGAAGGGCTCCATCGTGATCGGCGCGGGCAACCGCTCGACGGACAACGCGCTGGCCCGCCCGATCGCCTCGGCGCTGGTCAACCGTCTCACCCACGTCCATCTGGAGGCCTCTCCGAAGGACTGGCTCGTCTGGGCCGCCGCGAACGGCATCCACCCCTGGGTGCTCGACCACCTCACCGACCGCCCCGACCACCTGTGGTCCAAGCCGCCGAAGACCGAGGAGCCCTTCTCCACCCCGCGCTCCTGGCACATGCTCTCCGACGCGCTCGGCTCCTTCGGCGACGCGCTCGACGAGGAGACCCTGAAGGTGATCGCCCACGGCACGCTGACGCCCGCGCACGCCGTCGCGTTCTGCGGCTACGTCAAGATCGTGCGCAGTCGCTTCGGTATCGAGGCCATCCTCAAGGGTGACGCCCGCTGGCCCTCCCGTACGGAGGACCGTGATCTCCTCTACTACCTCGCGGAGTCGTTCCGCGGCCGCCTCGTCAAGGAGCTTCCGGCCGGCCGGGACCACATCTCGGCGAACGCCCGGCAGACCGCGTACCGGGCCAAGTCCCTGCTCATCCAGCTGGCCGAGATATCCGTCGAGGTCGCCCAGAACGTCATCGCCTCGGACGCCGACGGCAATCCGGTCCTGCCCGCGTGGTTCCTGGTGGAGGCGGCCCGGGACATGCCGCGCCTGGTGGAGGCGCGCCGGTGAGCCGTTCCCGCAAGGCCGGGGCCAAGGCCAAGCCCGATCCCGCCGCCGAGGCGTTCGCCGAGGGGCTGCGGCTGGTCCGGGCCAATCCGGCGCTGGGCGCGGTCGGCTTCCGCGTCTGCCGGGAGGACACGTGCGCCCGGGCTCCCCGGAACGGGCTGGTGGTCGTCGACTCCAACGGGACCGTGCACGTCAACCCGACCCGTCGCGCCGAACCCGTCGCCTGGGCCTGGGCCTTGGCGCACACCGTCATCCATCTGGGCTTCGGCCATGTCCCGGCCGCGGCCGGGACGCGCGAGCAGCCGGACCGTTTCGACCTCGCCGCCCGCTGCGTCGTGGTGAACCGCTTCCTGCGCGGCTTCTCGGTGGGGCTGACGCCCGAGGACCTCCCGGACTCCTACCCCGACGGTGACGAGGAACGGCTCGCCGCGGCCTGGCGCCGCGACGGCATCCCGCCCCGGTACGAGAACTGCGGCACGGCAGGCGGCGACCCGGACCAGGCTCTCGTGTCCTGGAACGCCTGGCTCGGCAGCACGCCGACCGACTGGCAGGTGGCCTTCGCGCACGCGCTGGTCAGGACCATGTCCGCCGCGATGGACGTGGCGGGCGGCAGACGCGCATCCATGAGCGAAGGGCCCACCCCGCTCCGGCCCTGGGAGCGCGCGCTGAGCTGGTTCGTCTCCTCCTATCCGCTGCTCGGCGGCCTCGCGGCGGGCATCACCCTCGTCGCCGACGCCGAACTCGCCCGCGCCCACGGCATCTCCGTCGCCGCCGTGGACACCGACGCGGCCGAGATCTACGTCAACCCGCTGTGCGCGTTCACCGACGAGGAATGGCGGTTCGTCCTCGCCCACGAGATGCTGCACGCCGCCCTGCGCCACGGCGACCGCTGCGGCACCCGGGACCCGTATCTCTTCAACGTCGCCGCCGACTACGTGATCAACGGCTGGCTGTGCGAGATGCAGGTCGGCACGATGCCCGAGGGGCTGCTGCACGACCCGGAGCTGAAGGACCTGTCGGCCGAGGAGGTGTACGACCGGATCGCCGGCGATCTGCGCCGCATGCGCCGCCTCGCCATGCTGCGCGGCAGGGGAACGGGCGACATCCTGGGCGGACCGCTCGGCTCGGCGCGCGACTACGTCGACCTCGACGAGTTCTACCGCCGCGGCCTGGCCCGGGGCCTCGATCTGCACCAGCAGCAGGAGCGCGGCTTCCTGCCCGGCGACCTGGTCGAGGAGATCCGCGCGCTCAGCCACCCGCCGCTGCCCTGGGACGCCCGACTCGCCCGCTGGTTCGACGAGTTCGTGCCCCGGCCCGAGCCGCTGCGGTCGTACGCGCGTCCCTCCCGCCGGCAGGCGGCCACCCCCGGCATTCCCCGCGCGGGCCGCTGGTTCCCGCCCGAGGAGATCGCCCGCTGCACCTTCGGCGTCGTGCTCGACACCTCCGCCTCCATGGACCGCACCCTGCTCGGCAAGGCGCTGGGCGCCATCGCCTCGTACGCCGCGTCCCGCGACGTACCGGCCGCCCGCGTCGTGTTCTGCGACGCCGCCCCGCACGACGCGGGCTATCTGCCCGTCACGGAGATCGCCGGACGTGTTCGGGTGCGCGGGCGCGGCGGCACCGTGCTCCAGCCGGGCGTCGATCTGCTGCACCGCGCCGACGACTTCCCGCCGGGCGCTCCCGTCCTGGTGATCACGGACGGATACTGCGACGTGCTGCGGGTACGGCGCGAGCACGCCTATCTGGTGCCGCACGCCGCACGGCTCCCGTTCACCCCGCGCGGGCCCGTCTTCCGGGTGACCTGAGCCCCCGACGCGGTGCGCCGGCCGCCCCGGCCGACGAAATCCCGGACACGCACCGGCAGGTCGCCGCCCGAACCGCGGGGTGTGCCGGGCCCAGGTGTGATCGGATGGGAGACACGGACCCCGGTAACGGGACCACACCCGAAAGGAATCATCGTGGCAACCACGCGCACCGCACACACCGTGTGGGAAGGCAACCTGCTCGAGGGCAACGGCGTCGTCACCTTCGACTCCTCCGGCATCGGCCAGCAGCCGGTGACGTGGGCGTCGCGGGCCCAGGACGCGAACGGCAAGACCAGCCCCGAAGAACTGATCGCGGCCGCCCACTCCAGCTGCTTCTCCATGGCGCTGTCGCACGCCCTCGCGGGTGCCGGGACGCCGCCCACCAAGCTCCTCACCAACGCGGACGTCACCTTCCAGCCCGGCGAGGGCATCACCGGCATCCACCTCACGGTCGAGGGCACGGTGCCGGGCCTGGACAACGACGGCTTCGTCGCGGCGGCCGAGGACGCCAAGAAGAACTGCCCGGTCAGCCAGGCCCTGACCGGTACGACGATCACGCTGTCGGCGAAGCTCGCCTGACGCCCGTACCACGGTGCCGCGTCCTCCCCGTGGGGGCGCGGCACCGGCATGTCCGCCCGCGTACGCCGTCCGCGCCATTGACAAGCGAGAACACAGGTTTTGTGCTTGGGGGCGGGCAGAGCCGTGGCGGAAGGGGACGGACATGGCACGTGCGGTCGGGATCGATCTGGGGACGACGAACTCGGTGGTGGCCGTCCTGGAGGGCGGTGAGGCGACGGTCGTCGCCAATGCCGAGGGAGCACGCACCACACCCTCGGTGGTGGCCTTCGCCAAGAACGGAGAGGTGCTGGTCGGCGAGGTCGCCAAACGGCAGGCAGTGACGAACGTGGAGCGCACCGCGCGGTCCGTGAAGCGGTACATGGGCGATGTGAACTGGCGGTTTCCCGGGAAGGGCGACATCGACGGGACCCGCTACCGCGCCCAGGAGCTGTCCGCGCGGGTGCTGCAGAAACTGAAGCGGGACGCCGAGGCCTATCTGGGCCAGGACGTCACGGACGCCGTGATCACCGTGCCCGCCTACTTCGACGACGCGCAGCGCCAGGCCACCAAGGAGGCGGGCGAGATCGCGGGTCTGAAGGTCTTACGGATCATCAACGAGCCGACCGCCGCCGCCCTGGCGTACGGTCTCGACCGCGGGGAGGAGCAGACCGTTCTCGTCTTCGACCTGGGCGGCGGCACCTTCGACGTCTCGCTCCTGGAGATCGGTGACGGGGTCATCGAGGTCAAGGCGACCAACGGGGACACCCGGCTCGGCGGTGACGACTGGGACCAGCGGGTCGTCGAGCATCTCGCCCAGCGCTTCAAGGCCGCGCACGGCATCGATCTCGGACACGACAAGATGGCTCTGCAACGGCTGCGCGAGGGTGCCGAGAAGGCCAAGATCGAGTTGTCCTCGTCCACCGAGACCACGGTCAACCTGCCCTACATCACCGCCACCGCCCAAGGCCCGCTGCACCTCGACGAGAAACTGACGCGTGCTCAGTTCCAGGAACTGACGGCCGACTTGCTCGACCGCTGCAAGACCCCCTTCCACCAGGCCGTCAAGGACGCCGGTGTGAAGCTGTCCGCCGTCGACCACGTGATCCTGGTCGGCGGGTCCACCCGGATGCCCGCCGTCACCGACCTGGTGAAGGAACTCACCGGCAAGGACCCGCACAAGGGCGTCAACCCGGACGAGGTCGTGGCTCTCGGCGCGGGACTCCAGGCCGGTGTGATCCGCGGCGACGTGAAGGACGTCCTGCTCCTCGACGTCACCCCGCTGTCCCTCGGCATCGAGACCAAGGGCGGCATCATGACCACGCTCATCGAGCGCAACACCACGATCCCCACCCGGCGTTCGGAGATCTTCACGACGGCCGCCGACAACCAGCCCTCCGTCGGCATCCAGGTCTACCAGGGCGAGCGCGAGATCGCGGCCTACAACAAGAAGCTCGGCGTCTTCGACCTCACCGGGCTGCCGCCCGCGCCGCGCGGAGTCCCGCAGATCGAGGTCGCCTTCGACATCGACGCCAACGGGATCACCCATGTCTCCGCGAAGGACCTGGCCACCGGGCGCGAGCAGAAGATGACCGTGACCGGCGGCTCCGCGCTGCCCAAGGGGGACATCGACCGCCTGGTGCGCGAGGCCGAGCAGTACGCCGAGGAGGACCGGCGGAACCGGGAGGCGGCCGAGACCCGCAACCACGGCGAGCAACTCGTCTACCAGACAGAGAAGTTCGTCCGCGACAACGACGAACGCGTCCCCGCCGACACGAAGGACGCCGTCGCCTCGGCGGCCGGCGAACTGAAACAGCTTCTGGAGGACTCCTCCACCGACACCGCCGCTCTGCGCGGCGCCATCGAGAAACTGGCCACGGTCAGCCAGCAGATGGGCCAGGCCATGTACGCCCAGGCCCAGCAGAGGTCGGCTCCTCAGGACCAGCCGCCCACCGAGCAGGCGACCACAGGGCAGGCGCGGGACGACGAGGAGGACGTGGTGGACGCGGAGATCGTGGACGAGGACCGCGCAAGGGACGGAGGGGACAGCGGGAGCGGAGGGGGCGGCCGGGACGGGTTCCCGGGGCCGGGGGCCGCTCAGTAGCGTTCGCGGAACTCCCGGAGGATCTCCTTGGTCCGTTCGACGGAGGCGGAGTGGGCCGACATGTGGTCCAGCACCTCCAGATGCAGGGCCACCTCCTCGCGCGCGTCGAGATAGAGGGCGCCGGTCACGTACTCGCTGTAGACGATGTCCGGCAGCTCTCGCTCGGCGAAGCGGAACAGCGCGAAGGACGTGTACGTCCCCGGGTGCGGGCCGGCCGAGAACTCCGCGACCTGAAGGGTGACGTGATCGAGCTCGATCCATTCGAGGAGCCGGTCCATCTGATCGCGCATGACCTCACCCCGGATGCTCACCGGACGCAGCAACGCCGTCTCGTCCATGATCACCCAGAGGTGGGGAGGGTTCTCGCGGGTGAGCAGCGCCTGCCGTTTCATGCGCAGCGCCACATGCCGGTCGATGGCCTCGGTACCCGTCTGCCCGACGGTCCCGGCCTCCAGCACGGCCCGCGCGTACTCCTCGGTCTGCAACAGCCCCGGCACGAAATGCGGTTCGTAGCTGCGGATCAGCCGGGCCGCGCCCTCCAGACTGACGTGCATGCTGAACCAGTCCGGCAGCACGTCGTGGTACCGCTGCCACCAGCCCGGCTCGTTGGCCTCCTCGGCCAGCGCCACGAAGGTGTCCGCCTCGTCGTCGGAGACGCCGTACGTCGTCAGCAGAACCTGCACGTAGGGGATTTTGAGGGAGACCTCGGCCGTCTCCATCCGCCGTACGGTGGCCGGCGCGACCCGCAGAACACGCGCCGCTTCCTCCCGTTTCAGGCCCGCGGCCTCGCGCAGCTCCTGGAGCCGTCGCCCAAGGACCACCTGTCCCACCGTGGGTGCCGGCCGCCGCTCACTCACGCCACGCCTCCCCACGCGCCGAAGTATGCGTGCAGTGTGCCATGTCCGCGCGGAACCATCATCGATTGCCCTCAACATGCGGACAGGCAGGCCGATCTGACGCTACGTGGACAACTCGTCGCCCGCACGGCACCGCCGTAGCCGGCGCCTCTCCCGTCCCAGGCGACGGTGCGTCACTCCTGCGACGCGTGAAGGTACTTGCCCGTCGCGGGGTCCGCCGGCAGGAGCGTCTCGATGGCCAGCTCGGCGACCGTCACGTCCATCGGGGTGTTGAACGTCGAGATGGACGAGAGGAACGACAGCACCCGCCCCTCGTGTTCGATCCGCAGCGGGAGCGCGAAGTGAGGTCCGGGGCCGAGCGGCTCGTCGTCGTCCACCTCCGCGTCCCGGTCCGGGACCGGATACGCCGCCACCTCCTCGTACAGCGCGCGCAGCGGATCGGAACGGCGCAGCGCGATCTGCCGGTCCATCTGGGCGAGCAGATGATCCCGCCACGTGCGCAGATTGCGGATGCGCGGCGCCAGGCCCTCTGGATGCAGGGTCAGCCGCATCGTGTTCAGCGGCGGCAGGAGGAGCCGGTCCGGGACACCGTCCAGCAGCAGGGCGATCCCGCGGTTCGCGGCCAGAACGTCGTACCTCGCGTCGACGATCAGCGCCGGATACGGCTCGTAGCCCTGGATCAGCCGCTCCATGCCCTCGCGCAGCGCGTCCATCGACGGGTCGTCGATCGGCGTCTCCGCGTAGCGCGGCGCGTAACCCGCCGCGAGCAGCAGCGCGTTGCGCTCGCGGACCGGCACGTCGAGGTGTTCGGCCAGCCGCAGCACCATGTCCTCGCTGGGGCGGGAGCGGCCCGTCTCGACGAAGCTGATGTGCCGGGCCGAGGAGCCCGCCCGCAGGGCCAGCTCCAGCTGGCTCACCCGGCGCTGCTCCCGCCAGCCGCGCAGCAGCGGTCCGACCCCGCCGTCGGTGGAGGGACGGGGCACGGCGGCGGGACCGGACGGGACAGGGCTCATGGGACGACCTTGACATGCTCCTCGCCCCGAAGGTCGAGGATTCCGGCCTTCTCGATCGTTGCCGTACCGCTCCGCGACGGCACGGGTCCGGCCGCCTCGGGGAGCCGTCGCGCCCCGTGTGCCCCTGCCGAGGGGTGACGGCTGTGGCACGCTGGGCGAAGGGCCCGCTCCGGCGCCGGTCCGACCCCCCGCGCGCCCACCCCGGGCCCACCGCCCCGCACGCCTCACCCGCCGTACGAAGGGATCACGTCCATGGCCGTCGAACCGCTGGAGCCCAAGGAGATCGAGGAGCGGCTGGCGGAGCTGCCCGGCTGGTCGCTGGACGGCGACCGGCTCGCCCGTACCTACCGGCTCGGCACCCACTTCGCGGCGACCGCGATGGTCGTGCACATCGCCCAGGTGCAGGAGGAGCTCGACCATCACTCCGACCTCACCCTCGGCTACAACACGATCGCCCTCACCGTGAACACGCACAGCGTCGGCGGCGCCGTCACCGCGCTCGACTTCGGTCTCGCCCGCAGGGTGGAGGAACTCGCGCCGGGACACGGGGCGAGCTGACCGCTGTGCTGGACTACGACAAGGAAGCGGACGGCTACGACGCGACGCGCGGCGGCGAACCACGGGCCGCCGCTGCCGCGGCCGCCGTGCTCGCCCTGGTCCCCGACGACGCCCGCAGCCTGCTCGACGTGGCCTGCGGCACCGGCATCGTGACGAGCAGGCTCGCCGCCGGGCGTCCGGGGCTCCGGGTGACGGGGGCGGACGCGGCCCACGGCATGGCCCGCCGGGCGGCGGAGCGCCTCCCCGGATCCGTCGTCCGCGCCGACGGCCGTCGACTCCCCTTCCCGGAAGGCTCGTTCGACGCCGTGTGCGCGGTGTGGCTGCTGCATCTGCTGGACGACGCGGGCCCCGTCATCGCGGAGGCCGCGCGCGTCCTGCGCCCCGGTGGTGTGTTCGTCACCACCGTCGACAAGGCGGCGGCCCACCATGTCGGCAGCGACATCGACGCGCTGACCGCGCTCTGTCCCACCGGGTACGCCGAGGACGGGACCGCACGCGTCACGGCGTACGCCGCCGAGCACGGCCTGGTCCCGAGCGGCACGGCCCTCTTCCGCGGCCACGGCCAGGGCCGGACCCCGCGGGGTGTGGCCCGGTACATCCGCGGCGGGCGGCTCTACGCGGCCGGCGGACCTCGACTGGCCGAGCGCGTCGAGACCCTGCCGGGGCCCGATGTCCCGCGCCGCGAACCGGACTTCACCCTGTGGGCCTTCCGCAGGAACTGAACGCGTGCGGACCGGACCGGCCCGGGGTCAGAGAAGGGTTTCCCTCCGGGTGAAGTCCATGGTCCAGTTCGTCAGCCAGGTGTGCTCCCCGTTCACCGAGAAGGCCTGTTCCCAGCGAGCCGTCGTCTCCGAGATCCCCGACCACACGTACCGCACCCGCACGTCCTTCCCCTCATGGGTGTCGTCGCCGTGGAACTCGCCGCGTCCGTCGGGTCCGAACCGCCCGAGCACCGGTGGGAACAGCCGGCCGCTGCGGCTGGACGACCAGTTCAGCGACCACCGCCCGGTCTCCACGTCGAAGAGCCGCAGCGTCAGGCCCGTCCATCCCTGGCTCGGCACGTCGATCTCGTCGATGTTCGCGGCGCCGCGGAACAGGTTCCAGCAGCGGCTCACCGCGGGGAACTCCTCCCAGTCGCTCTCCGGGTCGAGGAAGTCCGTACGACGGCGGTTGACGACGTCCCAGTCGCCGTGGAGGAAATCGAAGTCATGGAGGGCCGACACGTCGTCCAGGACGTTGTTCATCCGCGGTCCCCCGTGGTTCCCTCAGGCAGCGAGTCGGTCAAGTAGGCGCCCAGGTCCGGCACTTCGGAGGCGAGCAGATGCCGTACCCAGGCGTCCCGCTCGTGCAGGATCGGCGGCAGCTCCCAGACACAGCCGATCCACGGGAGGTCCGTGGTGACGAAGTGCGCCGGGTCACGGTCGGGGCAGCCCAGCACCTGCTGGCCCGCGGCGGCGCCCCGGAAATGCAGGACGTTGTCCCACACCCAGCTGTACGCGTTGAGATAGGCGCCGTCGTCGCCGCCCCGGTGCAGGACGACGAAGGTGGCGGGCGGGGTGCCGTCCGGCTCGGGAAGCAGCCGCGGCAGGATCGCGTAGGCCGCCCTTTCGACCTCCGGTTCGATACCGGCGGGGTCCGCGGTGACGTGGTACCGCTTGATCCGCCGTCCCGCCATCTCGATGGGCGGCGGCACGGTCAGGAACTTCTCCTTGAAGGCCGCCCGGACGGCGGATCCGTCCGAGGCCCCGGAACCGCCGGAAAGGCCGGAAGCCCCGGAGGGCCCGGCAGCGCTGGAGGGCGCGGGCGCATCGGATGTCCCGGAAGGCGCTGAGCCGGGCACCCCCGCCGGAGCGGTGGACGGTGTGGTGGTGGCTGGAGTCATGGCAGGACGCTAGGCCCGCTTCACTGACATCCTGTGTCAGTGAAGTCCAGCCGTCTCATCTCGATCCTGCTGCTGCTCCAGACCCGGGGCAGACTCACCGCCGCCCAGCTCGCCGCGGAGCTGGAGGTGTCGGTCCGGACGGTGTACCGGGACGTCGAGGCACTGAGCGCGGCGGGCGTCCCGCTCTACGGCGACGCGGGGCACGCGGGCGGCTACCGGCTCCTCGACGGCTACCGCACCCGCCTCACCGGGCTCACCACCGAGGAGGCCGAGGCCCTGTTCCTCGCCGGGATACCCGGGCCCGCCGCCGAACTCGGACTCGGCGCGGTGCTCGCCGCGGCCCAGCTCAAGGTGCGTGCCGCCCTCCCGCGCGAACTGCGCGAGCACGCGGACCGGGTGAGCGGCCGCTTCCACCTGGACGCGCCGGGCTGGTACGCGGACGCCGACGAGACCCCGTACCTCACCGCGGTCGCCGACGCCGTCTGGAACGGCCGGGTCCTCGACATCCGCTACCGCCGCTGGCGCGAACCCACCGACGTGGACCGCCGCCTGGAGCCCTACGGCCTCGTCCTGAAGGCGGGTCGCTGGTATGTCGTCGCGGGCCCGGGACCGCGCACCTACCGGGTGGACCAGATTCTCGAACTGCACACCGTGGAAGGGGAGTTCACCCGGCCCGAAGGATTCGATCTGGCGGAGTACTGGACCGCGTACCAACGGGACTTCCACGAGCGGCTGCACCAGGCGGAGGCGGTCGTGCGGATCGCGCCCGGAACCGGCCTCGGTGGTCTCGCCGGCCGTGCGATGGCGGTCGACGGGCGCACGGACGAGCAGGGTTGGACGTGTGCCACCGTCCCCGTCGAGTCCCTGGAGCAGGCCCACGACGACTTCCTTCGGCTCGGCACGGCCGTCGAGGTCCTGGAGCCGCCCGAACTGCGCGCCCGCGTCGCCGGGACGGTCGCGGAACTGGCCCGCAGGTACGCGTAGAGAGCGCTTGCTGCGAGGCGGCAACTCCCCTGCGGGCAGCGGCGACTGAGAGGCAGAAGCAGTCTGTCCTCCCAGGAGGTAATCACCGTGCAGCACCCGCAACGGCAGCACCGCAGACGTGCGATCGGCTCGGCCCTGGCGGCCGCGGCTCTCATCACCGCCGGACTGACCGGCCTCGGCGCCGGTCCGGCCCGGGCGGCCACGGCGCGACAGGCCGAAGCCCTCGACCGGGGCGTCGTCAGCGTCCACACCGACAGCGGCAACCAGGTCACCTGGCGCTGGCTCGGCACCGACCCGAACGACGTGTCGTTCAACGTCTACCGTGCCGGGACCCTGGTCAACTCCGCCCCGGTCAGCGGCTCCACGAACTATTTCCACGCGGGCGCGCCCGCGCAGGCCGACTACACGGTCCGCGCGATCGTGAACGGCGTGGAGCAGGCGGACTCCGTCCACGCCGTCCAGTTCCGGGCGGGCTACAAGGACGTTCCCATCACCCCGCCCGCGGGCGGCACCACCCCCGACGGTGTCGCGTACACCTACGAGGCCAACGACGCCTCCGTCGGGGACCTCGACGGCGACGGGCAGCTCGACTTCGTCCTCAAGTGGCAGCCGACGAACGCCAAGGACAACTCCCAGTCCGGCTACACCGGCAACACGATCGTCGACGGCGTCAAGCTCGACGGCACCCGCCTGTGGCGCGTCGACCTCGGCCGCAACATCCGCTCCGGCGCCCACTACACGCAGTTCCAGGTGTACGACTACGACGGTGACGGCAAGGCCGAGGTCGCCATGAAGACCGCGGACGGGACGACGGACGGGCGGGGCACGGTGATCGGCGGTTCCTCCGCCGACTACCGCAACTCCAGCGGATACGTCCTCTCCGGGCCCGAGTACCTGACCATGTTCAACGGCCGGACCGGGGCGGCCATGGGCACCGTCGACTACGTCCCGGCCCGCGGCACGGTCTCCTCCTGGGGCGACTCCTACGGCAACCGAGTCGACCGATTCCTCGCGGGCACGGCCTACTTGGACGGTGCCCGGCCCTCCCTGATCATGGCGCGCGGCTACTACACCCGTACCGTCATCGCCGCCTGGGACTGGCGGGGCGGTGCCTTCACCCGGCGCTGGACCTTCGACACCAACTCCTCGACCAACAGCGGCAAGGGGTACGACGGGCAGGGCAACCACCAGTTGTCCGTGGCCGACGTGGACGGTGACGGCAAGGACGAGATCGTGTACGGCTCGATGGCCGTGGACGACAACGGCTCCGCGCTGTGGACCACCAGGAACGGCCACGGTGACGCGATGCATGTCGGCGATCTCGACCCGTCCCGCGCGGGCCTGGAGGAGTTCAAGGTCGACGAGGACTCCACCAAGCCGTCCTCGTGGATGGCGGACGCGAGGACCGGCGCGATCCTGTGGTCGACGGCCGCCAACGGCGACAACGGCCGGGGCGTGGCCGGCGACGTCTGGGCGGGCAGCGCGGGGGCCGAGTCCTGGTCCTCCCGCGCCGACGGCGTCCGCGGTCCGGGGGGCACGGTGGTGGCCACCCGCAAGCCGGGCAGCGTCAACTTCCTGTCCTGGTGGGACGGGGACACCGTCCGCGAACTCCTCGACGACACCCATATCGACAAGTACGGCACGTCCGCCGACACGCGCCTGCTGACCGGCTCGGGCGTCCATTCCGACAACGGCACCAAGGCGACGCCGGCCCTGTCGGGCGACATCCTCGGCGACTGGCGCGAGGAGGTCGTCTGGGCGACGACCGACAACACGGCCCTGAGGATCTACTCCACCCCGTACGAGACGACCACGAAGATCACCACCCTGCTCCACGACACCCAGTACCGCACAGCCCTGGCCTGGCAGAACACCGCGTACAACCAGCCCCCGCACCCGAGCTTCTTCCTCGGCAACGGCATGGCGACGGCCCCGCGACCGTCGGTGTACACGCCGTGACCCGCTGAATCCCCGCCGCCGGGCACAGGCCGCGGGGGGGGGGGGGGGGCCCCCCCCCGGCCCCCCCCCCCCCCCCGGGGCGGGGGGGGGGGGGGGGCCCCCCCCCCCGCGGGGGGGGGGGGCCCGCCCCCCCCGCGGGC
>NZ_JBIBSY010000003.1:327706-728644 GCF_043078065.1 Streptomyces sp. NPDC015532
TGGCGACGCCCCCGCCACCGGGGGTTAACCCGCGGTCACCCGCTTACGCCCCGCCGCGGCGCACCGGCCGGGGGGCCCCCCCGCCCCCGCCGGAGCCCCACCGCGACCTGTGTCTGCCGGGGGTCCGGGCCTGCCGTCCCACGGCGGCCGGTGCGGGCCCGTCCCCGGCGGCGGCGCCTTGTAGGCTCGTATGTGCCGGAGCCCGGCCCGACTGTGACGCGGGCCGGTCTCCGGTATCGCGCACCGCACCCCCGTACGCCGGCACTCGGCCCAGTGCCCGGCTTCGCGACGAGGCGTGAGCCCTGCCTTCGGGCCGCCTTGAGCCGGGCCACGTGTCCGGTCGCCGCCGATGGCCCTCTTGCTCGCGGTGGGTCGGCAGCAACTTCCGGCCATGGTCTATCCGGGTGGCCGATTGTGGTGCATCGTTGGGCGTGCGGGTTCCACAGCTCCTGGGTGTCGGCCTCCGCACGGGTCCTGCCTGAACCGCGGTTCCGGCCGGCCCGCCGCTCCTCCCGGCTCCCCACGGGAGGTTTCGCGGCTGCCCTCGACCCGCCCGGGCCGTCCGTCGCGCCGTCTCGCGCACGACGGAGCCGGCCCCGCGGCCGGCAGGGCAGGGCCCTGGTGCCGGGTGTCTACTGATCGGCGAGACGGTACGTGGCGCTGTCCGGGTCGGTCTTCACGAGGAGGCCGGCCTCCGCGAGGTCGCGGAGCGCCCGCCGCGCCCGCTTCTCCTGCTGGATCCGGTCCCCGTCGCCGATCCCGGCGTCCCGGAGCGCGGTGACCGCCCGCTGGGTGTCCCAGGTGCCGCCGAGTGCGCGGACGGACTGCGCGAGAACCTGCTGATGCGTCATGGGGCCCCACTGCCTCTCCTGCTGGGAAGGGGTACGTGCGCCGGTGGACGGCGACGCCGGCGGGCGGGCCGGGCTGTTGTCGGTGGCGCCGGTTACGGTAGTCGCACAGGCATCCGTTCCGAGCAAGTCGGGGATGCTGCTGAGGCCCCGCCCGGAGTGATGCCCGGTGCGGGGCCTGCTGCTGTCCCGGGCCGCCGGTGCTTCGCGCGGTCCCGCCGGGCGGCTGTCAGCTATAGGTCCAGCGCCACGCGTTGGAGCGGTACGAGCAGGTGATCCTCGTGCCGCCCGCGGTGGTCGTGCTGGCGCCGTGGTCGCTGTTGCGGCAGAACTGGCCCGCCGCATAGCAGTTGCCGGCGTTCGACTTGATCGAGCAGGTGCTGACGCCGGTTCCGCCGCCGCTGGTCGTGCTGCCGCCGGAGCCGTTGTTCGAGGCGGCGTGCGCGGTGACGGTGACCTTCACCTTGACGGTCTTCGTCGCGGTCACCGTCGGTGCCGGTTCCGGCTCCGCGGTCACCGTCGCGGTCGCCGTCGCCGTCGCGGTGACAGTGACGGTGGGCCGCACCTTGGCGGCCGCGACCTTCGTGGTGCCGCTCTTGTCGTCGCCACTGCCGGTGCCGCAGGCGCCGACGCCGAGGAGGACCGCGACGGCGATCACCGGCAGCAGGTGGCGCCTTCGTGCCTTACGGGCCCTCGTCGGCTCCGGCGCGGATCCGGCTGCTACAGGCATCCGCTCGTGCTCGTACGGCGGCTTGTCGTGCGACATGGTCCCCCCAGGGATGGTTCGTGGTGGGGTGACGATATCGAGGGATGTGAAGAAAGTGTGAGGTATGGGTGAAGGGGGTGACGTAGTTGTGATCATCGCGGGCGTCCGGGCCGCTCGGGGGCACCCGTCCGACCCCGTGAGGCCGGCGGACGGGCACCCCCGACGGAGGCGGTTCAGGGGCTCAACTCACCGCACAGGACTCATCCCCCAGCTTGAAGGCCGTCGGTTTCGTGTTCGCCCCCGTCCAGCTCCCCGTGAAGCCGAAGGCGACCGTCGAACCCGCCGCCACGTTCGCGTTCCAGCCGACGTTCTTCGCCGTCACCGTCACCCCCGACTGGGTGTAGTCGGCGTTCCAGAGCTGCGTGACCTTCTGGCCGTCGGAGAAGGACCAGCCCAGGTTCCAGCCACTCCAGGCCGTGGAGCCGGTGTTGGTGAGAGTCACGTCGGCCTGGAAGCCGCCCTGCCACTGGTTCGTGATCTTGTACGTGACCGTGCAGGCCCCCGTCGAGGGAGGTGTCGGGTCCGTACCGCCGCCCCCGTCACCACCCCCGGTGTCCGACGTGTCGCCGTAGACGATCCCGCGCCCGTTCGTCGCGACGTACACACGTCCGTAGACGCGCGGGTCCCCGGTGATGGCCGCGCCGGTCCAACCCCACTGGTGGGCGTCGTCGTTGATCCGCGTCCAGCTCGCGCCCTTGTCGGTGGAGCGGAAGATCCCGCGTACGCCCCCGATCTTCGCGCTGGTGTAGAGCGTCTGGTACGAGGCTCCGGTCGCCGCCTTGCCGAAGCCGACGGTGTCGGCCTGCTCGACATTCGACAGCTTGGTGAAGTTCACGCCGCCGTCCGTCGAGTGCCACAGCCCGTACGCCCCGTCGCTCGCGCCGCCCGCGAGCCACACGTCGCCCTTGGTGCCTGGCAGCGCCTTGAAGCGCACACTGTCCCCGCCGGGCAGATGGGCGGCCGAGGACGCCGTGAAGGTCGCGCCGCCGTCCGAACTGACGTAGAACGTGCCCGACTTGAAGCCGTAGAAGGTCTTCGGATCGGCCCGGTCCGACTCGACGACCGCGCCCGCGGGGATACCGCTCGACGCGGACCACGACGTACCGAACCCGGTGGTGTACTGCACCCCGGTGCCCGCCGGGCTCCACACGAAGCGGCTGCCGTCGGAGGCCGCGGCGACCGTTCCGCCGCCGGTGACACCCGAAGGGTCGCTGCCCGCGAACCAGTTGGCGCCGTTGTCCGTCGAGAAGCCGATGTGCGGCCCGGAGTCGAGGTTGCCGACGCGGACCACCGTGTTCGGGTTGGTCTCGGCGAAGTCGAGGCTGGTCGTGCTGGTGAGGTTCGGCGAGGTGTACATCATCGACGGGACCTTGGTGAGATCCGTGTGCCGGAAGCCGCCGATGTCACCGAGCGCGCTGAGCAGCGGAGCACCCGACGGGGGAGAGGCGAGGTCGTTGACGGCCGTCTCCTCCAGCCCCTGGACCATGGGCTTGACGGTGAACTGGCTTCCGGTGTCCCAGTTGGTGAGGTTCTCGGTGCCGTAGATCGTGGCGCCCGTCCCGTACATCATCCGGGCGGAGTCGAACGGGTCGATCTCCAGCCCCTCGGTCATCCAGCCGAGCTTGGGCGTCTGTTCGGGCGGCGAGGGATTCGCGCCGAAGGTGAGCCAGGGCACCGACGAGACGTCCATCGTGTAGCGGTTCGAGCGGTTGGGATACGACGTGTAGTCCCACGCCTTGGTCCAGGTCCCGCCGCTGTCCGTGGACCGGAAGATCTGGGTGTCCGGCCACCAGGAGCTGTACGCCGTCGCCATCACGGTGCCCGGGTGCTGCCGGTCGACACTCAGCCCGCTGAAGCCGTAATAGGTGTCGGCCTCCGCCACCGGGCTGATGTCCGTCCACGTCCCGGTCTTCGTCGCGTACCGCCACAACTGGCCCTTGCCGCCGTCGTACGGGCCGCCCGTGTCGCTGTAGGCGAGGTAGAGGTAGCCGTTCGCCGCGTCGAGGACACCCTTGTGGGCGAGGTGACCGGTCGGCTGGCCGGCGAGCCTGGACCAGGTCGCCCCGCCGTCCGTCGAGCGGTAGACCGCGTTGTCCTTGTCGGCGACCCCCACGTAGATCGTCTGCGTGGCGCTGCCCGAGGTACCGGTCGGCTCGTCGAAGGTGACCCAGACGACGCCCTGGTTGTCGGAGGCGTAGCCGCTGGTGTCCGTCGCGTCCTGGACGTAGTTGCCGGGGTTGGGGAAGCTGGTGACCTGTGACCAGGTCACTCCGGAGTCGGTGGACCGCCACAGCCCCTTGCCGCTGGGCGCGCCGAGATACAGCACGCTGTTCCTGCGGGGGTCGACGGCCAGCCGCTCGCCCATGCCCCGTCCGGGCATGTTGCCGCCCAGCTTGAAGGGCAGGTCGGTCTTCTGCCAGCTCGCGCCCCGGTCGGCGGAGCGCAGCACGGCCCCGTTGGTCGGGTCCCAGCTGTTGGTGTACGTGCCGACGGCCGCGTACACCTTGTCCGGGGCGACGGAGTCGGAGGCGAGACTGACCACTCCCGAGTGGCCCCACTCGTTCCAGCCGACCGAGTCGAGCAGCGGCGTCCAGCTCTTCGTCGCCTGCACCCACCGGTAGGCGCCGCCGATGTCCGTACGGGCGTAGGCGAGGTTCTTCTCGGAGCGGTTGAAGACGATGCCGGGGACGAAGCCGCCGCCGTCGACACGGGCGTTCTTCCAGGTGTACGTGTCGGCCGCGACCGTCGTCGTGGGGGTGCTCGCGGCCAGTGCGGGCGGGGTGCCGGCCAAGAGCCCGGCGGCGAGGGCGAGTACGGCCGTGAGGATGCGTGTTCTTCGCACGGGGGGAGTCCTCTCCGGTGCGCAGGAGGAGTCGGGAAGGGACGAAAGGACGGCCGGGCGGCCCTCAGTGCGGTGAGGGACCGCCCGGCCGGTGGCCCTGCCGTCAGGGACAGGACCGCGTACCCGGAGCCACAGCGGGGACTATTCGAGAAGCTCCGCGTACGAACCCATGGCGAGGGCGATGTCCGCCTGCGCCCAGAACCGGTGATACGTGAAGGAGGGCGCGGCGCCGCCCGCCAGATAGCTCTGGATCTTCGACCAGGCCGGGTCGTTCTTGTAGAAGGACCGCAGTGAGGCGAAAGTGGAGGCGGAGTTGACCGCGTCACCGTTCGGCATCGTGCCGGTGAAGGTGCTCGGCACGTACACGCTGTCGTCGAAGCGGTTGTAGTCGGCGCGGGTCTCCGGGACGGCGATGCCCAGACCGTCCTGGTAGTTGTTCCACATGCCGTCCAGGAGCGCCTTGGCCGTCGTCTTCGCCTGGGTGTTGCCGGACTTGGCGGCGTAGTACGACAGGGTCTTGGCGTACGCGGCGGCCACCCCCACGTCGTTCGTGTAGTCGGCGACGGTGACATGAAGTCCGGTGTTGGCGCCGGGACTTGAGGCGTTCCAGGTGTCCGGTGCGCCGGACCACTGGAGGGTGGAGGGGATCTGGTAGGTGCCGTCCGGGTTGATCGTGGTCTTGGACAGCGCCCACGTGACCCACTTGTCGAGGACCGCCTTGGCGCTCGCGTTCCCCGTCTGCTGGTAGTACTCGGCGACCCGCTCCATGGACCACGCCTGGAAGCCGAACCACTGGTTGGACGGCGGGTCGTGGTACACCGGCTGCTGGTCGTAGTACATGCCGTAGAAGGTCGGCGTCCCGGTGGGGGGCGTCGCGTAGCGGCCGGCCCAGCTGTTGGTCGCGCCGCCCGCGATGGCGCCCTCGCTCGACTGGAGCCAGCGGTAGAACTCCAGCTGCCGGGTCAGCGAGGTGGCCCAGTCCGAGGCGCCGGTCGCCGACTTGGGCTTCAGGTCGGCGTTGCTGCTGAGCGCGTAGGCGGCCAGCGGGTTCTGGTAGCCGCCGTGGGTGTGGCTGGATCCGATGCGCCAGGCCCAGCCCGCCGAGGTGTCGTTCGCGCCGCCCCAGGCGTAGTACCAGGAGAGCAGGTAGTGCGAGGCGTCCTTGCCGGTACCCGCGGCGCAGGTCGACGGGCCGACGCAATTGCCTATTTTCTTGAAGTACTTGTCGTACATGGCGTAGCGCAGGTAGTCGCCCATCTTCGCCGCCTTGCCGACGGTCGCCGACACGTCGGCGCTCTTGCCCTGGGCCTTGGCCCACACGTCGGCCCAGTACGCGGCCTGCACCGCACGCGCGTCGGCGTCCGGGGCGTCCGTGTACTTCCACTGCTTGGCGTACGAGGAGTCCCCGGTGAAGAGGTCCAAGTATCCGTTCTTCCCGCCGTACTTGAAGGCGTCACAGGTCGGCTGCGGCACCGTCTCCCACACCGACTCCTGCGCGCCGCGCTGGAAGGTGTTGATGTACGACGGGCCCGTGGCGGTCGGACCGGCCTCGCACTTGCCGGGCTCGTTGCCGTAGCCGTAGGTGTTGTCCACGTCCTGGAGCCAGTGCATGCCGTACACGTCGTCCGTGCCGTACGCACTCTTCAGCTCGGAGGCGATCGGGTCCGGACCGACCGATACACCGGTGTCGAGCTTGGCCGGGTACTCGTTCGGAGTGTCCAGCTCGGGCGCGTAGGTGGCCGGCTTGGAGGCGTTGTAGAAGGAGTTCGTGGGCTGGTCGGCGTGCGTGGGGATCATGTACGTCTCCATGGTCGTCCACGCGGCGTTGAACTTCGACCAGTCGCCGGTGACCTTCCCGTACATCGCCTGGAGCCAGATCAGATAGCTGTACGCCTCGGACGTCGTCTCGTGTCCCTGGTCCGGGGCCTCGACGATCAGCGTCTCCACCGAGTGATAGGGAATGCCCTCGGGGGAGAAGTAGCCGTTCGCCGGGTTGGTGATCTTGCCGTAGAGGTCCAGGAAGCGCGCGTCGTACGCCTTCGACGCGGCCAGTTCCGTCACGGTGACCGTGGCCTTGGCCTGACCGGTCGCCGAGGCCGTGAAGGTCGCGGCCCCGGTGCCCGAGGCGTCGGCGGTGATCGTCACCGTCTGGGCGGTGTTCCAGTTGGACGGAGTGAACGTCAGACTCGAACCGCCGGTGACGGACAGTCCGGTGTTGCCGTCCGTGCGGGCCACCGCGACCGTCACGTTGGCGCTCGGCTGGGTCGAGAGCTTGACCGCGAACGTCCCCGACTTGCCCTGCTGCACGCCGAGTTGGGTCGGTGAGGCGACGATCGCCGGACCCGAGGCGACCGTGATGCCGGCCGGCACGGACTCCGCCGAGGCACCCAGGCTGTCGTACGCCTTCGCGACGACGGAATGACTGCCCACGGCCAGTCCGGACGCCGACAGCGTGTACGGCGAGCTGGTGTCGGTGCCGAGCAGGGTCGTGTCGTCGTAGAACTCGACCTTGGTGATGGTCGCTCCGTCGGCCGCCGCCGCGGTCGCGGCCATCGGGACGGCGTCGCCCTGGGTGTAGACGGCGCCCGCAACCGGGCTGGTCAGCACGGTGAGCGGCGGCTGGTGCGCGCCGGCGCAGGTGGTGCCGTTGACGGCGTAGGACGCGGGGGCGGTGTTGGTGCCGCTGTAGGTGAACTGCGCGCCGGTGGTCACGGCGGTCCCGGCGCCGATCGTCCCGTTCCACGAGGCGTTCTTCGCGGTGACCGTCTTGCCGGACTGGGACCAGGTGCCGTTCCAGCCGTTGGTGAGGGTCTGGTTGCCCGTGTAGGCGTAGGTCAGGGTCCAGCCGCTGATGGCCTCGGCGCCCCGGTTGGTGATCGTCAGATCCGCGGTGAAGCCGGAGCCCCAGTCGTTGGTCTTGTAGTCGACGCTGCATTGAACCGTGGCCGCGTGTGCGGGAGTCGTACCGGTCGCCAGAGTCGCGAGCGGAAGGGCCAGAGCCGCCACTACAGCGGTCCACAGGCGCCGTGAGCTGCGGCGACGTCTCCATCGAGGGCTGGGATCCATGGTGCTGGTTCCTCCTTGCGGCTCGGAGAATGGGGGGAGGAGCAACAAGCCTTGAACCAGTGGGAGCGCTCCCATATTGGAGAGAGGGGTGTGAGGGGTCAAGGTGCTTGAAGAGTCGAAATGATTCGATTGATCAACAGTGCAACTCCTCTGTGCAACAACGGAAGTTGGCGCTAGCTTCATCGGCACCAGTGGGAGCGGTTCCATCAGTCGACGTGTCGATCAAGGCGCGCCAGATCTGCAAGGAGTCGCTTCATGCGTCACCCCCCGCGTTTGTCTCTTTTAGTGATCGGCGCCGCGGTCGCCCTCGTGGGCACGGCTGTCGCGCCGGTCGTCACGGCCTCGGGAGCAACTCCCGCGTGCACGGTGGAGTATTCGGTCACCGGCCAGTGGGACACCGGCTTCCAGGGCGCCGTGAAAATCACCAACAACATGGCCGCGCTGAGCGGTTGGAGCCTCGGCTTCGACTTCGCCGCCGGTCAGAAGGTCACCCAGGGCTGGAACGCCAAGTGGTCCCAGTCCGGTACGACGGTGACCGCGTCCAACGAGAGCTGGAACGGCTCGCTCGCGAGCGGCGCGAGCGTCAGCGCCGGGTTCCTCGCCTCCTGGTCGGGAAGCAACGCGGTGCCGACGGCCTTCAAGCTCAACGGCACCACCTGCAATGTGGACACGCAGCCGACGCCCACACCCACCCCGACCGACCCGCCGCCGACCGGCGGTGAGGCGCCGAAGCTGCACGTCTCGGGCAACAAGCTGGTCGACTCCGCCGGAGCCACCCGCAGGATGCTCGGGGTCAACCGCTCCGGCGGCGAGTTCATGTGTGTCCAGGGCTACGGCTTCTTCGACGGTCCCGTCGACGACGCCTCGGTCAAGGCGATCGCCGACTGGAAGGTCAACACGGTCCGCATTCCGCTGAACGAGGAGTGCTGGCTCGGCCTGTCCAACATCAAACCGGAGTACGCCGGCGCCAACTACATCGCCGCGGTCAAGGACCTGGTGGCCAAGGTCGAGGCGCACGGCATGACCCCGCTCGTCGAACTGCACTGGACGTACGGCCAGTACACCGGCAACTCGGCGGGCTGCGCCGACGTGCACGCCACCTGCCAGAAGCCGATGCCCGACGCGCAGTACACCCCGTCCTTCTGGGCCTCGGTCGCGAGCACCTTCAAGGACGACCCGGCCGTCGCGTTCGACCTGTTCAACGAGCCCTACCCCGACCGCGCGACCTCCACGACCGCCCAGGCGTGGACCTGCTGGCGCGACGGCGGAACCTGCCCCGGCATCTCCTACGAGGTCGCCGGAATGCAGGACCTGGTCGACGCCGTTCGCGGCACCGGCGCCAAGAACCTGATCCTGGCCGGCGGTCTCGCGTACTCCAACGACCTGAGCCAGTGGCTGACGTACAGGCCCAGCGATCCGACGGGCAATCTCGTCGCCGCGTACCACGTCTACAACTTCAACACCTGCGCGAGTGAGAGCTGCTGGAACTCGACCCTCGCCCCCGTTGCCGCCCAAGTGCCCCTCGTGGCCGGGGAGATCGGGGAGAACACCTGCTCCCACGCCTTCGTCGACACCGTCATGAAGTGGTTCGACGACCGGGGCCTGTCCTATCTCGGCTGGACCTGGAACACCTGGGACTGTTCCTCAGGTCCGTCGCTGATCTCGAACTACGACGGAACTCCGACGTCCTACGGCATCGGGCTGCGCGACCACCTGCGCGCCCTCAACGGATAAGGAACCCGCACATGAGCCGTGCACGAACAGCCATTCTCGGGGCGCTCGCCCTGATCGCCGCGGGGGCCGGCGGAGCCGCCGCGGCCGTCCCGGCCGACGTCGGCACCAACGCCGTCGCCTCCATTCCCTGCACCGTCGACTACAAGGTGCAGAGCCAGTGGGACACCGGCTTCACCGCCGCCGTCACCGTCACCAACAACAGCGCCGCCAAGTCCTCCTGGGCGGTCAAGTGGTCGTACGCCGGGAACCAGAAGGTCACCTCCGGCTGGAACGCGAAGATCACCCAGAGCGGGACGGCCGTCACCGCGGCCAACGAGACGTACAACGGGACACTGGCGACCGGGAGTTCGGTGAGCTTCGGCTTCAACGGCTCCTACAGCGGCACCAACGCGCTCCCGACCTCCTTCACCCTCGACGGCGTCACCTGCAACGTCGATGACGGAGGCGGCGGAGGGGGCGGCGGGGGAGGCGGCGGCACCGGCACCCGCGTCGACAACCCGTACTCCGGCGCCAAGGTGTACGTGAACCCGGAATGGTCGGCGAAGGCCGCCGCCGAGAGCGGCGGCAGCCGGATCTCCAACCAGCCCACCGGCGTCTGGCTCGACCGGATAGCGGCGATCAACGGCTCGTCCACCAGCATGGGCCTGCGCGCCCACCTCGACGCGGCGCTCGCCCAGAAGGGCAGCGGCGAAGAGGTCGTCCAGCTCGTCGTCTACGACCTGCCCGGACGGGACTGCGCCGCCCTCGCCTCCAACGGCGAACTCGGCGCCACGGAGATCGACAAGTACAAGGCACAGTTCATCGACCCGATCGCGGCGATCCTCGCCGACAGCAAGTACGCCTCGCTGCGCATCGTCACGACCATCGAGATCGACTCGCTGCCGAACCTCGTCACCAACACCGGCAGCCGCGCGACCGCGACGGCCAACTGCGACACCATGCTGGCCAACGGCAACTACGTGAAGGGTGTCGGCTACGCGCTCGCCAAGCTCGGCGCGATCCCGAACGTCTACAACTACCTCGACGCCGGCCACCACGGATGGCTCGGCTGGGACGACAACTTCGCCCCCGCCGCCACCATCTTCAAGCAGGCGGCGACCGCCGAGGGCGCGACCGTCGACGACGTGGCGGGCTTCATCACCAACACGGCGAACTACAGCGCGCTCAAGGAGAACAACTTCACCATCAACGACACGGTGAACGGCACCTCGGTGCGCCAGTCCAAGTGGGTGGACTGGAACCGCTATGTCGACGAGCTCTCCTTCGCGCAGGCCTTCCGCACCCAGCTCGTCTCGGTCGGATTCAACTCCGGTATCGGCATGCTGATCGACACCTCCAGGAACGGCTGGGGCGGGACCGCGCGGCCCGGCGGCCCCGGCGCGACGACCAGCGTCGACACCTATGTCGACGGAGGGCGCTACGACCGCCGTATCCACATCGGCAACTGGTGCAACCAGTCGGGCGCGGGCCTCGGCGAGCGGCCGAAGGCGGCACCGGCGACCGGCATCGACGCCTACGTGTGGATGAAGCCTCCGGGCGAGTCCGACGGCTCCAGCTCGGCGATCGCGAACGACGAGGGCAAGGGCTTCGACCGGATGTGCGACCCGACGTACACGGGCAACGCCCGCAACGGGAACAGCCTCTCCGGCGCGCTGCCGAACGCCCCGCTCTCCGGGCACTGGTTCTCCGCGCAGTTCCAGGAGCTCATGAAGAACGCGTACCCGGCACTGTGACCGGCTGACCGCGTGCGGTCCGCCAGGGGTCGGCTTCCCTTCCCCAGCCCCTGGCGGACCGCGAACACCGCCGTCGGGCGGAGCCCCGGTCCTCCGGTGGCGCTCGCCCTTCTTTTTTGCTGTTAGAGCAACACGACTGGCCGTTTCCGGGAGTGGCGGAGCAGGCTGTCCTCATCCCGAGAGAGAGGCTTGTCCCATGGCGGCGCAGGACCACGACCACGACCACGGCAGCGGCTACGGCCCCGCGCACCACCAGGGCGGGGCGCACGAGCACGGCGGGCACCCCGGCTCCGGGCCGAGCCACGGTCACGGGCAGGGCGGCTCCCACGACCACACCCACGTGGACTTCTCCCAGATGCTGCCCATGCTGGTGCAGGAGGCGGAGCTGTTCAGCCCGGCGTACCGCCAAGCCACCGAGTGGCTGCGGGAGCAGCGGCCCGATCCCGGGCTGATCGTGGACGCGGGCAGCGGTCCCGGGGTCATCTCCGGCCTGCTCGCCGAGAGGTTCCCCGGTGCGCGGGTCGTCGCCGTGGACGGCGCCGAGACCCTGCTGGCGGAGGCCCGCGCCCGTGCCGGGCGGCTCGGCTTCGCCGACCGGTTCAGCACGATCGAGGCCGAACTCTCCGAGGGCGTGGGTGACCTGGAGTACCCCGCGGACCTGCTGTGGGCCAGTAGGTCGCTGCACCATGTCGGCGACCAGCGGGCCGCCCTCACCGGCTTCGTCCGCAGCCTCGCCCCCGGCGGCACCCTCGCCCTGCTGGAAGGCGGTCTGCCGACGCGTTTCCTCCCGCGCGACACCGGCATCGGCCGGCCCGGCCTGGAGGCCCGCATCGACGCGGTGCACGACGAGTGGTTCACCCGGATGCGGGCCGAGCTGCCCGGATCGGTGGCGGAGACGGAGGACTGGGCCGCCCTGCTCAACGCCGTCGGGCTGCGCCACACGGCGACCCGCACCTTCCTGCTCGATCTTCCCGCCCCGGTCTCGGACGAGGCCCGCTCCTTCGTCGTCACCGCTCTCACCCGCAGGCGGGAGGGTCTCGCCGAGGGGCTCGACGCCGAGGACCTCGCGGCGCTCGACCGGCTCCTCGATCCGGACGACAAGGCGAGCGTGCACCACCGCTCGGACGTGTTCCTCCTGACGGCGATGACGGTGTACGTGGGCGTCAAGCCGGAGTAGTTCCCGGCGGACCTTGACATCGAGCGTGCTCCAAGTGATGAACTCCCGGAGTCCGACGCACGGTCGGCCCGCTCCGGGCCGGTCACTCCTGGGGGTACGCCATGACCGATTCTCCTGTCGCGCTCATCACCGGGGGCGGAAGCGGCATCGGAGCCGCCGTCGCCCGCAGGCTGCTCGACGCCGGGCACCGGGTGGCCGTCACCGGTCGCGGAGAGGAACGGCTGAACGCCTTCGCCGAGGAACTCGGCCGCCCCGAGGGGCTGTTGACGATCGTCGGACACGCGGCCGAGTACGACCAGGTGAGGGCCGCGGTCGAGGCGACGCTCAAGGAGTTCGGGCGGATCGACATCGTCGTCGCCAACGCGGGGTTCGCCACCCACGACACGGTCGCGGACGGGGACCCCGCCGGCTGGTCCGAGATGGTGCTGACCAATGTGCTGGGGCCCGCGCTGCTCATCAGGGCGTCCATCGACGCGCTGAAGGAGTCCCGCGGCCGCATCGTCCTGATCGGCAGTGTCGCCGGGCATGTGAACACGCCCGGCAACATCTACGGCGCGACCAAGTGGGCGGTGACCGGGCTCGCCGAGAACACCAGGCGCCAGGTCACCGAGTACGGCGTGGGCGTGACCCTGGTGTCGCCCGGCCGCGTGGAGACGCCGTTCTGGGACAGCTACGGCAGCCTCCCGCCGGGGCAGCTCCTGACGGCGGACCAGCTCGCCGACTCGATCGTCTGGGCGGTCGGGCAGCCGACGGGTGTCGACGTGAACACGGTCGTCGTCCGCCCGATCGGCCAGCCCGTCTGATCCCCGCCCGGGGGCGGGTCTCCCCGCCCCCGAGCCGCCCCCCGGGCCGTCCCCGTCCCTCGGACTCTCAGTTGTTGGCGAGGAACTGCCTGGCCAGTGAGTCCCCGAGCGACACGGCCGCGCTGTGGCTCTCGATGGGGGACACCTGCGCGTTCTTGAACAGGATGTACGTCACGCCCGAGTCGGTCCCGCCCGTCTCGGGGTCGGGGTCGATGCCGAGCGCGTTCGCCGTGGCGTACGACGCCTCACCGATGATCTGCGTCGGTCCGGTGTCGCCGACCACCGCGTACTCGACCTTGCCGTTGTAGACGACGGCGACCACGCCGCCGCCCTTGATGCCCGAACTCGTGTACTTCCAGATGCCGCTGGTGCTCGGCACGACGACGTAGGGCAGCGAGTCGGCGCGCAGCGGCCGGCCGTCGGACTGGTGGAAGGCCGTGTCGTCCTGGAACCAGGGGTCGGTGTCGCCGTTGCACTTGGCGGTGACCTGGCCGTCGCAGTCGATGTCCAGGTCGGCCTTCCAGAACACGGCGCCGTTCTTGCCGCAGACGGGGACGGTGGCCGAAGTCTCCTCGTCGGTCCTGTACTTGCCGCTCGATATCTGTGAGCAGGACGTCACCTTGGCGAGGAGGGCGGCCGCGCTGACCGAACCCTCCTGCGTCGAGCGGGGGTTGGCTGTGCCCGTTGCGCCGGCCGGGAGCGCGGTGACGGCGAGCAGCGCCGCTCCGACGGCCGCGGACAGGGTCAGTGTTCGAGTGCGCACTGTGGGGGAACCCTTCTGTTAGGAAACTTTCCTTACCGGGTTGCCTACAAAGTGGCCCCGCTTGCATGACCGCGTCAAGACCTGTCCCCGGGTTGGTCCGGTCCAAGGGGCACGAAAAAGCCGCCGGCCCGGATGCGATGAGCATCCGGGCCGGCGGCTTGGTGTCGGCGGCTTGGTGCCGGCCGGGCCGGCCGGCGCGCCGCAGCGGGCGGGCCGGTCAGCCGATGTCGAACGTGGCCGGGTCGGGGCCCAGACGGCGGTCCTCGTTCAGTGCCGAGATCGCCGCGATGTCCTCGGTGTCCAGGGAGAACTCGAAGACGTCGATGTTCTCCTTGATCCGGGACGGGGTCACGGACTTCGGGATCACGACGTTGCCCAGCTGGAGGTGCCAGCGCAGGACGATCTGGGCCGGGGTGCGGCCGTGCTTCTGGGCGATGGCGACGATCGCCGGGACCTCCAGGAGGCCCTTGCCCTGGCCGAGCGGCGACCAGGCCTCGGTCGCGATGCCCTGCTCGGCGTGGAACTCGCGGGCCGCGCGCTGCTGGAGGTGCGGGTGCAGCTCGATCTGGTTGACGGCCGGGATGACGGACGTCTCGTCGATCAGCTTCGCCAGGTGCTCCGGCAGGAAGTTCGAGGTGCCGATGGCCTTGGCACGGCCGTCGGCGTAGATCTTCTCGAACGCCTTGAACGTGTCGACGTACGCGCCCTTGGACGGCGTCGGCCAGTGGATCAGGTACAGGTCGACGTAGTCCAGGCCGAGCTTGTCCAGCGAGGTGTCGAAGGCGCGCAGGGTGGAGTCGTAACCCTGGTCGCTGTTCCACAGCTTGGTGGTGACGAAGAGCTCCTCGCGGGCGATGCCGGAGGAGTTGACGGCCTTGCCGGTGCCCTCTTCGTTGCCGTAGATCGCCGCTGTGTCGATGCTGCGGTACCCGGACTCCAGTGCGGTGGCGACCGCCCGCTCCGCCTCGTCGTCCGGCACCTGCCAGACGCCGAAGCCCAGCTGCGGCATCTCGACGCCGTTGTTCAGGATGATCGGGGGGACCTTGCTCACGAGCTCTCGATCCTTAAGTCGTCGGGTGGTATCCGTATCGTCAACGATCACGGGCCGTGATGCATTCCTGACCGGGCTCCGGGCGCGGGGAATCGAAGATTGGCTGAAATAGTCCGATCAATCACGCCGACGCTTGCGCCGGAGACCGATCCGGGCCTCTGCGCTCCTGCCCCGCGGCCCGCCCGGGGTCACGTCCGGTAGAGCGCCTCGACCTCGGTCGCGTACGCCTTCTCGATCGCCTTGCGCTTCAGCTTCAGCGACGGCGTCAGCAGGCCGTGTTCCTCGGTGAACTGGTTGGCCAGTATCCGGAACGTGCGGATCGACTCGGCCTGCGAGACGAGCGTGTTCGCGGCGACCACGGCGCGCCGCACCTCGGTCTCCAGATCCGGGTCGCGCACCAGATCGCCGGCGGACAGCGGAGGCTTGCCGCGCATCTGGAGCCAGTGCTCGACGGCCTCGGAGTCCAGGGTGACGAGCGCGGCGATGTAGGGCCGGTCGTTGCCGACCACTATGCACTGCGCGACCAGCGGATGGTCCCGCACCCGCTCCTCCAGCACGCCGGGCGAGACGCTCTTGCCGCCGGAGGTCACCAGGATCTCCTTCTTGCGGCCGGTGATCGTGAGGTAGCCGTCCTCGTCCAGGGACCCGAGGTCCCCGGTGGCCAGCCAGCCGTCGTGCAGGGTGGCGTCGGTGGCCTTGTCGTTGTTCAGGTAGCCCTGGAACACGTTGCCGCCGTTCAGCCAGATCTCGCCGTCGTCCGCGATGTGCACGGTGGTGCCGGGGATCGCCTGCCCGACGGTGCCGAACCGGGTGAGCTCGGGCGGGTTGGCGGTGGCGGCGGCCGTGGACTCGGTGAGTCCGTACCCCTCGTAGATGGTGACGCCGGCGCCCGCGAAGAACAGCCCGAGCCGCCGGTCCATCGCCGAACCGCCCGACATCGCGTGTCTGACCCGGCCGCCCATGGCGGCCCGCACCTTGGAGTAGACGAGCTTGTCGAAGACCTGGTGCTGCATCCGCAGGCTCGCCGAGGGGCCCGGGCCGATGCCCCACGCCTTGGACTCGACGGCGTCGGCGTAGCGCACGGCGATGTCCACGGCCTTCTCGAAGGGCGCGGACCTGCCCTCCTTCTCGGCCTTGCGGCGCGCGGCGTTGAAGACCTTCTCGAAGATGTACGGCACGGCCAGGAAGAAGGTGGGCCGGAACGCGGCGAGGTCCGGCAGCAGCGCGGACGCGTTGAGCTGGGGCTGGTGCCCGAACTTGACCCGCCCGCGGAACGCGGCGATCTGCACCATCCGCCCGAAGACGTGGGCGAGCGGCAGGAACAGCAGGGTGGTCGCCTCGTCGCCGCGCTTGGAGTGGAACACGGGCTCCCAGCGCTCGATGACGGTGTCCGCCTCGAACATGAAGTTCGCGTGCGAGATGACACAGCCCTTGGGGCGCCCTGTGGTGCCGGAGGTGTAGATGATCGTCGCGATGGAGTCGGGGGTGACCGCGCGGCGGTGCCGGTGGACCACCTCGTCGTCGATGTGCGCGCCCGCCTCGTACAGCTCGTGCACCGCGCCCACGTCGAGCTGCCACAGCTTGTGCAGCTGGGGCAGCCGGTCGACGACCGTGGCGATGGTCATCGCGTGGTCCTCGTGCTCCACCATGACCGCCGACACCTGGGCGTCGTGCAGCATCCAGAAGACCTGCTCGGCCGAGGAGGTGGGGTAGATGGGCACGACCTGGGCGCCGATCGTCCACAGGGCGAAGTCGAAGAGGGTCCACTCGTAGCGGGTGCGGCACATGATGGCGACCCGGTCGCCGAAGCGGATGCCCTGGGACAGCATGCCCTTGGCCAGCGCCAGGACCTCGTCCCGGAACTCGGCCGAGGTGACGTCGCGCCACTGTCCCTGCTCGTCCTTGCGGCCGAGGGCGACGTGGAGCGGGTCCACCTGGGCATACTCGAACACGGCGTCGGCCAGGCCGCCCACCGGCGGCGCCGACGCCAACGGGGGGTTGGTGAACTCGCGCAATACCGCTCCTCGTGGCCTCCGCACAGCGCCGTGAAAGCTACCCCACCACGCGAGCGGACGGGAGGGGGGCCGAACCGCCGACGGGTACGGCGTCCGCACAGGTCAGCCACGGAAATGCCGCACAAGGGGAAGGGTCGGACAGAATCCCTTACGGTTCCGTAGGTTTCGGGTCCGTAATCTCCACGGAATCGCTACGTCCGGGAACGGTGATCCGACGTCACGGAGAGTCAATTCGGAATCTCTGATTCCGAACGTTCCGGCCCGCCGGGACCAGGCGATCCGGCCCCGGACCAGGCGAGCCGGACCCCCGGGGGCGGGGCCCGCACGACAGGTCCTAGTGCTGCTGCCCCCGGTGCAGCCGGTCTCCGCCCGCGAGGATCGCCGTCGCGAGCGCGTCCGCGGCGTCCTGCGCGGACGGTCGCCGACGGCCGTGCACCAGGACGAAGTCGACCTCACCGAGCTCCGGGAGCCCGGCCCGCTCCGGCACCCGGACCAGGCCGGGCGGCACCAGCCCCCGCGAGTGGGCCATCACGCCGAGGCCCGCGCGGGCCGCCGCGATCAGGCCGTTGAGGCTCCCGCTGGTGCAGGCGACGCGCCACGGCCTGCCCTGGCGCTCCAGCGCTTCGAGGGCGAGCGCGCGGGTGATGCCCGGCGGCGGGTAGACGATCAGCGGGACCGGGCGGTCCGGGTCGAGCCGGAGCCGCTGGGCGCCGATCCACACGAGACGGTCGTGCCAGACGAGCTCGCCGCGCGGGTCCTCGGGCCGCCGCTTCGCCAGCACCAGATCGAGATGCCCGGCGGCGAGCTGTTCGTGGAGGGTGCCGGACAGCTCGACCGTCAGCTCCAGGTCCACCTCGGGGTGGTCGGTCCTGAACCCCTCCAGGATCTCCGGCAGCCGGGTCAGCACGAAGTCCTCGGACGCGCCGAAGCGCAGCCGGCCCCGCAGCCGGGTCCCGGTGAAGAACGCCGTCGCCTGTTCCTGCACCTCCAGGATCCGCCGCGCGAACCCGAGCATCGCCTCACCGTCCTCGGTGAGCTCGACGGAGTGGGTGTCGCGGGAGAAGAACTGCCGTCCGGCGGCGTCCTCCAGCCGGCGCACGTGCTGGCTGACCGTGGACTGGCGCACCCCCAGCCGCCTGGCGGCCCGGGTGAAGCTCAGCGTCTGGGCCACCGCCAGGAACGTACGCAGCTGGGAAGGGTCGTACACGGTCCCAGGTTATCGCGATACGTGATGACAGTCAGAGCGGTATGACGGATTCCCGATCGCGGTCCTGGAGGGGACGATGGAGAGGGCACGATCCGCCGACGACGATCACCCGCACCGAACCGAGCAACCGAGCAGTGGAGCACCGTGAAACGCCTGAAGTGGCCGAGCTGGATGCCGGTCGACCCCTACATCCTGCTGCTGCTCGGCACCGTGGGCCTCGCCGCCCTGTTCCCGGCGAGCGGCGGGGCGGCGGATGTCGCCTCGGGCGCGTCCACGGCGGCCATCGCCTTCCTCTTCTTCCTGTACGGCGCCCGCCTGTCCACCCGTGAGGCGATGGACGGCCTCAAACACTGGCGGCTGCACGGTACGGTCCTGATCTGCACCTTCGTGGTGTTCCCGCTGCTCGGCCTCGCCGCCCGCGGCCTGGAGCCGGTGTTCCTGACGCACGACCTCTACACCGGCCTGCTCTTCCTCACGCTCGTCCCCTCGACCATCCAGTCGTCCATCGCCTTCACCTCGATGGCCCGCGGCAATGTGCCCGCCGCCATCTGCGCGGGCTCCTTCTCGTCGCTCGCGGGCATCGTCATCACCCCGCTGCTCGCCGCCGTCCTCCTCGGCAACAGCGGCGGCGGCTTCTCCACGGACTCGGTCGTCAGGATCGTGCTGCAACTGCTGGTGCCGTTCATGGCCGGACAGCTGCTGCGCCCCTGGATCGGCGCCTTCATCACCCGCCACAAGAAGGTCCTCGGCCTCGTCGACCGCGGCTCGATCCTGCTCGTCGTCTACACCGCGTTCAGCGAGGGCATGGTGCAGGGCATCTGGAGCCAGGTCAGCGTCGGCCGGCTGGCGGGGCTCCTCGTCGTGGAGGCGCTGCTGCTCGGCGTGATGCTCCTGCTGACCTGGTACGGAGCGAAGGCCCTGCGCTTCGGCCGGGAGGACCGGATCGCCATCCAGTTCGCCGGGTCCAAGAAGTCGCTGGCCTCGGGTCTGCCCATGGCCGGCGTCCTGTTCGGCGCCCATGCCTCCCTCGCCGTGCTCCCGTTGATGCTCTTCCACCAGATGCAGCTCATGGTGTGCGCGGTGATCGCCAAACGCCGGGCCCGTGATCCCGAGGTGAGCGGTCGGCCCGGCCCGGACGAGCCGTCCGGTACCGGGGGCGCGACGGGCGCCGGCGGCACGGCCGGGGGAACGGGCCGCGCCAGCGGCTCGGCCCGCTCCTTCGGGTCCCCGCTCTCCCCGGTCGCGACGGGACGCTAGGTCCTGTCCGGCGACGGGACACAGACTCCTGTCCCACGACGGGACACGAGGACCTTTCCCACGACGGGACACGAGGACCTGTCCGACGGCGGGTGGGTTCCTAGCGGTCCCCGCTCACCCGGTCCATGGGGAGCCACAGGACGGTGTCCCGGGTCACCTTCCGTGAGGGCGGCGCCGCCAGTTCCCCATCGCTCAACGCGCGGTCGTAGACCCTTACCTCGTCGATCGCCCCGGTGAAGTAGGCCCGGCTGTCCATCCGTTGGCCGATGTGCACACCGAACGGCGAGTTCCGGCTCACCGATCCGGGCACGTCCGCCGTACTGACGGTCGTCCCGTCGATGAACAGGGTGAGCAGGCCCCCGCCGCGGCGCAGCGCCAGCTGGTGCCACCGGCCGTCGTTGAAGGCGCCCGCGGTGCGGACGAACGCCGTGGCCGGGGGCGACGCGCCGTTCCTGGTCGTGACGAGTCCGGTGATCCGGCCGGACGCGGGTTCCCCGCGCAGCCACACCTGGGGCTGGCTCGTACCGATCCCGCCCATCCACAGCAGCGGCTGTTCGCCGCCGGTGGCCGTGTAGCGGAACCACAGGGACGCGGTGAAGTCCCTCGTCCCCAGCGGCAGCCGGTCCTGGTAGGGCAGCCGTACGGCGTCGTCGGTGCCGTCGAACTCCAGCGCGCCGCCGAGGACGCCGGCGGTCCCGCCCGCGCCGCCGAGGACCGCTGCCCGCCGGGTGAGCGGAGCGAGGTCGGCCGTCGTGGGGTCAGGGCCCCGGCGCGGCCGGAGCCAGTCGTCGGTGAAGCGGGCGAAGCGGATCTCGTCGCGGGCGTCGACCGCGCCGCCCTCGTACATCAGGCCCACGGTGTCGCCGTCGACGCGCACCAGGTCGGAGTAGCCGGACCAGTCGGTGGTGACGACCGTTCCGCGGTCCACGCTGTCCCAGGTGCGTCCGCCGTCGTAGGAGGAGCGGATCGTCATCGTCCGGCGGCGGTCCGGGTCGGCGGGGCAGGACAGCAGGATCCGGTCGCCGACCCGCAGCGTCGAGCCCTGGACCTGGGGCGCGTAGAGGTCGGGGACGTCACGGAAGGGGGAGCGGAAGCTGTCGCCGCCGTCCCCGCTGACCGCCTGGGTGCGGTGCCCGAGGTCGGTGCCGTCCTGCTCGCGGCCGCTGACCAGGATCGAACCGTCGGCGCGCTCGGCGAGTGTCATCTCGGACGGCTTCTGCCGGAAGGTGCCGTCGGCCGCGATCGGCCAGGAGTCGCTCGCCCCGATGCCCCAGTGGTCGCCGCCGTCGTCGCTGGTGACGAGGGCGGCGTTGTTGGCGGTGACCCGGCCGCCCTCCCAGGTCTCGGTGTTGACGGCGAACACGAGCCGTCCCGCGTGCCGGCCGCGGGTGAGCTGGATGCCGTGCACCGGACCGGTGGCGTACCAGGAGTTCGCGTTCGCGGGCAGGATCTCGTCGCTCAGATCGCGCGGCCGTGACCAGCTCAGGCCGTCGTCGTCGCTGTACTGGAGATGCGGGGTGCGGTCGCAGGGCACCGAACAGCTCGCGCTGTCCGTGCGGCCCGTGTTGTAGGTCTCCGCCAGCACGATCCGGCCGGTCGCGCGGTCCACGATCGGTGTGGGGTTGCCGTGGGTGTCCCCGTTCCCGTCGTTGACGACCTGGAGCGGGCTCCAGGTGCGGCCGCCGTCGGTCGAGCGCTTCACGACGATGTCGATGTCGGCCGCGTCGCCGCAGTTCAGGACGCGTCCCTCGGCGAACGCCAGCAACGTTCCCGCGGTCGTCCGGACGACCGCGGGGATACGGAAGCAGGCATAGCCCGGATCCTGGGAGGCCTTGAACAGCACCTGCTGCTCGAACTCGCCTCGGGCGGCGGCCGGTTCGGCCCGCGCCGTGCCCGGGAGCGCGAGCAGCGCGGCGATGCCGAGGGCGGACGTCAGGGCGGCGGTGAGGCGGGTCCGGGAACGAGGTCCGGGCGGCCGGGCGCCTAAGGAGGGTCGAGTGCGAGTGCGAGTGCGAGTGCGGGGGTCGGGGCCGGGCCGGACGGAGGGGACGGGGTGCGGACGCGTCCGGGAGTGGCGTCCGGGGAGGGCTGCGAGGGCGGATCTCAGACGGGTGGCGAGGCGTGACGGCATGGTGCGACCTGCCCTTCGTACGGCGACTGGGCAATCCGGATTCTCCGGACATCCCACGTCCAACGTTCGCGCCGCAGAGGCTACTTGGGCTTCCAGGACCCCACAAGGAGCATGGGCCGGTCGTGTTCACGCCAGATTCGCGTGCCCGCGCGTCCGCCCGGCGGGGTGCAGTTCACGGGCTTGTCGACCCGGATTTCCGGTACGGACGGCTGATGCGGGCTAACGTTCCGTCATGACCGCACCCGAAACCGAACCCCGCCTCGCCCTCGACCCGGCGCGCACCGCACTCGTGCTCGTCGATCTGATGGAGCGCCTCGTGGCGTTGCCCCTGGAGCCGCACAAGGGGACCGAAGTTCTGGCCACCGCCGAGGAGTTGGCGGAATCCTTCCGGAAAGCGGGCGCGCTCGTCGTGCTCATCCGGGTCGAGCGGTCCGGAGTCGTGGAGCAGCCGCCCGGGAGCGGCCTGGTCCCCGGACTCGTGGCGGAGGGTGACCTGGAGATCGTGAAGCGGACCATCGGCGGGTTCCAGGGCACCGGCCTCGACGAGCGTCTGCGCGAACACGGCGTCTCCACCCTGGTGTTCGGCGGAATCGCCACCAACCTCGGGGTGGAGTCGACCGCGCGCGCCGCCGGGGATCTCGGCTACGGCCTCGTCTTCGTCGAGGACGCGATGGCCGCGTTCACCGCCGCCGAGCACGACGCCTCCGTCAGGCTGGACTTCCCGCGCCTCGGCACGGTCGTGACCGCCGGTGAGGTGCGCTTCTCGGTCCGGTGAACCCCGGGCACGGGCGAAGCCCGTCGCGTACGGCGGCGGTCGTGGTCCGGGCCGAGGCGGGGCCCCCTCCGGCGCAGGGGGCGCTCCCCGCCGTTCGGGGCCCCGCCGCCGTGTCGCGGGGGAGCCGGGGTCAGCCCTGTCCGGCCGTGGCCCGCAGGGTGACGCGGTGCTCGCCCGCGTACACGTTCATGTTGGCTCCGCGCAGGAAGCCGATCAGGGTCAGGCCGGTCTCCACCGCCAGGTCGACGGCCAGGGACGACGGAGCGGAGACGGCCGCCAGCACCGGGATACCCGCCATCACGGCCTTCTGCGCCAGCTCGAAGGAGGCCCGGCCGGAGACCAGCAGAACCGTCCGGGTGAGCGGGAGCGTGCCGTTCTGCAGGGCGCGGCCGACCAGCTTGTCGACCGCGTTGTGCCGGCCCACGTCCTCGCGGATGTCGACCAGCTCGCCGTCCTCGGTGAACAGCGCCGCCGCGTGCAGGCCCCCGGTCCGGTCGAAGACCCGCTGGGCCGCGCGCAGCCGGTCGGGGAGGCTCGCGAGCAGGTCGGGCTCCAGCCGCACCGGGGGAGTGGTGCCGCCCGCCGTGTCGTCGATGGTCCAGCGGGCCGTCGTACGGACCGCGTCCAGGCTCGCCTTGCCGCACAGGCCGCACGAGGACGTCGTGTACACATTGCGTTCGAGCGTGATGTCGGGGATGACCACACCGGGCGCCGTCCGCACGTCGACGACGTTGTACGTGTTGGAGCCGTCCTCCGTGGCTCCCGCGCAGTACACGATGTTCTGGAGCTCGTCGGCCCGGCCCAGCACCCCCTCGCTCACCAGGAAGCCCGCGGCCAGCGCGAAGTCGTCGCCCGGGGTGCGCATGGTGATCGCGAGAGGCTTTCCGTTGAGCCGGATCTCCAGCGGCTCCTCCGCCACGAGCGTGTCCGGGCGGGCGCTCACGGCGCCGTTCCGGACGCGGATCACCTTGCGTCGTTCCGTGACTCGTCCCATGTCCTGATCAGTCCCGCTTCCGTACGTGCGGCCGGCCGGATCGGCCGTCGCGATCGCCGGTTGGCGTTCGGGTCACCCGCGGGCGTGCCGCAGGGGCGACCTTCACGTTCTCATTGTCCTGCACCCGCTGAGCGGGCCGCGGGGTGCCTCGCCGGGCGGGCGGCCCGCTCCGCGCTCATGCCGCGGTCCGCAGCGCGAGCAGATCCGAGATGGCGTGCACGGTGCGCAGGGTCGGGACCGGTACCCCGGTGATCTCCGCCAGTTCCACGACGGCCGCGAGCAGCACGTCGAGTTCCAGCGGCTTGCCGCGCTCCAGGTCCTGGAGCGTGGAGGTGCGGTGGTCGCCGACCCGCTCGGCACCCGCCAGGCGCCGCTCGATGGACACCCCCACCTCGCAGCCGAGCGCCCGGGCGACGGTCAGCGTCTCGGTCATCATGATCTCGATGACCCTGCGTGTCCCGCCGTGCAGGCACATCTGCCGCATCGTGGCGCGGGCCAGCGCGCTGATCGGGTTGAAGGAGATGTTGCCGAGCAGCTTGAGCCAGATGTCATTGCGCAGGTCCGGTTCGACCGGGCACTTCAGCCCGCCCTCCCGCATGGCGTCGCTGAACGACCGGCAGCGCGCCGAGACGGACCGGTCCGGTTCCCCGAGGGAGAACCGGGTGCCTTCGAGGTGGCGGACGACGCCCGGTCCCTCCAGTTCGGTCGCGGCGTACACGACGCACCCGACGGTCCGCTCCGGGGCCAGTACCGCGCTGACCGCGCCGCCCGGGTCCACGCTCTCCACCCGGTGGCCGTCCCAGGGTCCGCCGTGCCGGTGGAAGTACCACCAGGGAATGCCGTTCTGGGCGGCGACGACCGCCGTGGTGTCGTGCAGCAGGGGCTCGATCAGCGGCCCGCACGCCGCGTACGAGTTGGCCTTCAGGCCGAGGAAGACGTAGTCGACCGGACCGATCTCGGCCGGGTCGTCGGTGGCGTGGGCGCGCGCGGTGAAGTCACCGCGTGGACTGAGGACGTGGACGCCGTGCCGCCTCATGGCCGCGAGATGCGGTCCACGGGCGACGAGGTGCACGTCGGCGCCCGCACGGTGCAGAGCGGCGCCGACGTAGGCGCCGATCGCACCGGCGCCGAGAACTGCGACTCTCACTGTGTGGTGCTCCGTTCGGTCGAGGGTACCGAGGAACTGCCGAACTCTGTCGACGAAATATTGTCTACAGGATGGAATGGTGGCCGACAAGGGCCGTGACCGGACCGGCGCCCGCGGCCGGCGCGATGGGGGCCGCCGCGATGGCCGGGCCGGGGGGCGGGGCGATGGGGGCCGGGCCGGAGCGGCGGCTCGGGAGGACCGGTGGGGGCGACCGTCGCTCCGGCCCGGGTGACCGCCGCCGGACGGGCCCGGGTTCGGGTGCCGCCGCCGAGTGATCGCCGGCGCCCGGTCGGGCGACCGTTCGTCGCGTCAGGGATACCGCTCATCGCATACGGTCGACGGGTTTTGGTCACGCCGCTTCACAGCCGGGCGACCGCTTTCTATCGTCCCGGATCATGAGCCCTCCTGTCGCACCCCCCGGTTGGAGCCGCTGGCTCGTCCCGCCGGCCGCCCTGTCGGTCCATCTCTCCATAGGCCAGGCCTACGCCTGGAGTGTCTTCAAGCCGCCACTCGAATCGGCGCTCGGTCTCAGCGGGACCCAGAGCGCCCTGCCCTTCCAGCTCGCCATCGTGATGCTCGGCCTGTCGGCCGCGTTCGGCGGCACCCTCGTCGAGCGCAACGGCCCGCGCTGGGCCATGACCGTCGCCCTCGTCTGCTTCTCGTCCGGCTTCCTCATCTCCGCCCTCGGCGCGGCCACCGAGCAGTACTGGCTGATCGTCCTCGGCTACGGCTTCGTCGGCGGCACAGGCCTCGGCATCGGCTACATCTCGCCCGTCTCCACCCTGATCAAGTGGTTCCCGGACAGGCCCGGAATGGCCACCGGCATCGCGATCATGGGCTTCGGCGGCGGCGCGCTGATCGCCTCGCCCTGGTCCGCCCAGATGCTGAAGTCGTTCGGCTCCGACTCCTCCGGGATCGCGGTCGCCTTCCTCGTCCACGGGCTGACTTATGCCGTGTTCATGACCCTCGGCGTGCTGCTGGTGCGCGTGCCGCGCGGCGAGAGGCCGTCCCCATCGGCTCCGAGCGCGCTCGACGGGGTCCAGGTCTCGGCCCGCAACGCCGTCCGCACCCCGCAGTTCTGGTGCCTGTGGGTCGTTCTGTGCATGAACGTCACCGCCGGGATCGGCATCCTGGAGAAGGCCGCACCGATGATCACGGACTTCTTCGCGGACACCTCCACCCCGGTCACCGCCTCCGCCGCCGCCGGATTCGTCGCCCTGCTCTCCGCCGCCAACATGGCCGGCCGGATCGGCTGGTCCTCGACCTCCGATCTGATCGGACGCAAGAACATCTACCGGGTCTACCTCGGGGGCGGCGCCCTGATGTACGCGCTCATCGCCTGGTTGGGGGACTCCTCGAAGCCGCTGTTCATCCTGAGCGCGCTGGTGATCCTCTCCTTCTACGGCGGAGGCTTCGCCACGGTCCCCGCGTATCTGAAGGACCTGTTCGGCACCTACCAGGTCGGCGCCATCCACGGCAGGCTGCTCACCGCCTGGTCCACCGCCGGTGTCCTCGGACCGCTGATCGTGAACCGGATCGCCGACCACCAGGAGGCGGCGGGCAGACACGGCTCGTCCCTGTACGGAACGTCGTTCCTGATCATGATCGGGCTGCTCGCCGTAGGCTTCGTCGCCAACGAGCTCGTACGCCCCGTGGACGCCCGCCATCACATCCCCGCACCGAGGGAGGCCGCCGATGTCGCACGACAGCAGCCCGAGTCCGCCTGACCGGCGGGTCCTGACCGCCTTCGCCTGGCTGTGGGTGGGCGCGCCCCTGTGCTACGGCGTCTACGAGCTCGTACAGAAGGCCACGCAACTGTTCTCGGGGTAGGTGTTCGGGCGTCCCAAGGTCTGACAGAAGCCGACAAGCCTGGCGCCGCAATCCTGTGGCTTCACCTGCCGCCGTACTCGTGAGTCATTGATCAGACTGGTGGATCCCGCTACCGAAGCACGAGGGGGACCACTCATGAACGGCTCACGGATCGCCGCCGTCGGTCATTATCAGCCCGCCAAGGTCATCACCAACGAGGACCTGGCGGGCATGGTCGACACCAGTGACGAGTGGATCCGGAGCCGTGTGGGCATCCGGACCCGCCATGTCGCCGGGCCCGACGAACCGGTCGACGAGCTGGCCGCGCACGCCGCCGCCAAGGCGCTCGCCTCCGCCGGTCTGACGCCCGGCGACATCGACCTCGTCCTCGTCGCCACCTCCACGGCCGTCGACCGCTCCCCGAACATGGCCGCCCGGGTCGCCGCCCGCCTCGGCATCCCCTCGCCGGCCGCGATGGACGTCAACGTGGTCTGCGCCGGGTTCACCCACGCCCTGGCCACCGCCGACCACGCCGTCCGCGCCGGCGCCGCGACCCGGGCGCTGGTCATCGGCGCCGACAAGATGACCGACGTGGCGGACTGGACCGACCGCACCACGTGCGTCCTCGTCGGGGACGGCGCGGGGGCCGCCGTCGTCGAGGCCTGTGCCGACGGCGAGGAACCCGGCATCGGACCGGTGCTGTGGGGCTCGGTGCCCGAGATGGGGCACGCGGTCCGCATCGAGGGCACCCCCTCGCGGTTCGCGCAGGAGGGGCAGAGCGTCTACCGCTGGGCCACCACGCAGCTCCCGCCGCTCGCCCGCAAGGCCTGCGAGAAGGCCGGCCTCGTGCCCGAGGACCTCGCCGGAGTCGTCCTGCACCAGGCCAACCTGCGCATCATCGAGCCGCTCGCCCTGAAGATCGGCGCGGTCAACGCCGTCGTCGCGCGGGATGTCGTCGACTCCGGGAACACCTCCGCCGCGAGCATCCCGCTCGCCTTCTCCAAGCTCGTCGAGCGCGGGGAGATCTCCACCGGCGACCCGGTCCTGCTGTTCGGCTTCGGCGGCAACCTCTCCTACGCGGGGCAGGTCGTCCGCTGCCCGTGAGACGGCCCGAGCCGTCCGTGAGGCGGCCCGAGCCGTCCGTGAGGCGGCCCGAGCCGTCCGCCGGACCCCCGCGTTCCCGGATGTGACAAGCCCAACTCCCATGCCTGTGGCGGGTTTGTGCGCCGTAGACTGTAGGCGAAAGACAATTAATAATCGACTTTCCTATCGCGGCGACGACGCTGCCCAGGGAGGGACCGTGATGTTGTCGACAGGCCTGCCTCAGGGAGCGGTACCCAAGCTCGAGCGGCCCGGCCCGCTCCGTGACCGCGTCTACGAGGCGCTGCTCGAACTCATCACCACCCGCGCCCTCCAGCCGGGCCAGCACCTCGTCGAGAGCGAACTCGCCGGTCACCTCGGCGTCTCCCGGCAGCCGGTGCGGGAGGCCCTGCAGCGGCTGAGCACCGACGGCTGGGTCGATCTGCGGCCCGCCCAGGGCGCGTTCGTGCACGAGCCGACCGAGGAAGAGGCCGACCAGCTCCTCACGGTCCGTACGCTCCTGGAGGCCGAAGCGGCCCGTCTCGCCGCCGCCAACGCGGATCCCGCCGCCATCAGCGCGCTGGAAGACCTGTGCGCCGAGGGTGAGCGGGCGGTCGCCGACGACGACGTCGACGCCGCGGTCGCGACGAACGCGCGGCTGCACGCCAAGGTCATGGAACTCGCCGGCAACACCGTCCTCGCCGAGCTCGCCGCGCAGGTCGACCGCCGGGTCCGCTGGTACTACACACCGGTGGCCCGGCAGCGCGGGCGGCAGTCCTGGATCGAGCACCGCGAACTGATCGCCGCGATGGCGGAGCGCGACGGACAGCGGGCCACCGCGGTCATGCGGGCGCACACGGAGCACACGCGGCAGATGTACCACGACCGCGAGAAGTAGCAGGCCGGCGGACGCCGCCGGCCGGTCGGCGGATGCCGTCTCCCACCGTCAGGCGGCGGGCGCCGTCACCACGCGGGGGCCGGTGCCGGAGGGCGACCAGCGGGCCTCCGCGCCGAGCATCACCACCAGCACCCCCACCAGCGCCAGCAGTTCCACGACCGCCGAGAACCGGATGCCGAGCAGCGCCGTGGCCGCCGCGACGGGTACCGCGACCGCGCGGAACGTCACCGGCCACAGCCGCAGCACCGAACGGAACGCCACGTCCCCGGCGAGGAACAGCGCGACCCCGCCGGCGAGCGTCAGCGCGGGCCCGGTGGCGGACTGCTCGGTGAGATGGCCGAGCGTCTTCTTCACACCGGCCGCGCAGTAGGCGATGCCGAGCAGCATGGGAAGGAAGGCGTAGTAGTAGGCGTTCATCGCCAGGCGCCAGCGACGGTCCGGCGGTGTCGCCGTGAACACGGCCTCCGCCGCGTGTTCGTCGCGTACGAAGTACGTCCACCACAGGGCACCGGCGAGCGCGAGCGCGAGGAAGGCACCGACGAACAGATCCACGGTGAGCGGCCGGCTCCCGATCCCGATGCCGATCGCGATGACGGACTCGCCGAACGCGACGATGAGCAGCAGCCCGTGCCGCTCGACGAAGTGGGCCGGGTCGAGCGCCCCCAACTGCGTGCGCAGCACCATGGCGTCGCGCCCGCCGCGGCGCCTGGCCCCGTGTTCGGCGAGGAACGGTGTGACGAACTGCAGGACCAGGGCCAGCAGCCACAGACCGTCGGCGCGCGGGCCGTCGAACAGCCCTGCCGCCGTGACGGCCAGCGCGGCGAGCGCGTTCGGCACCGCGTACCAGACGACATCACGGCCGTGGCTGCGGGTGTAGAGCGCGCTGTGCACGAGGACGACGGCCAGGAAGCCCAGGCCGAAGACCACACCGCCGTCGTCGAAGGCGCGAGGGATGGCCAGCGCGCACACCAGGAACGCGCCCATGCCCAGCATCAGCAGGATCCGCCGTGAAGGCCGGTCGGGCGGAACCTGGTTGGTGAGATACGCGTACGCGCCGTACATCCAGAACAGCACCACGAAGATCAGCGCGACGCGGGCCGCCGTCGCGAACGACAGATCGGCGGCGAGCAGCACGGTGAGCTGGGTGAGGGTGAAGACGAAGACGAGGTCGAAGAAGAGCTCCAGCGTACTGACGCGCCGCCCCGCCTCGTCGCCCGCCAACTGGGCGGTCGCGCCCGCCGACCGCGTGGTTCCCTGTGCCGCCGAACGCTCCGCCTCGGCCACCGGTGTGTGCCCCGGACCGTCCCCTGCCCTGTTCATGTGTCCCCCCGCGACAGATGGTCTGCGGAGATCGTATGCGGCTGTCTCGCCCCGAGGCGGGGTCCTTCGCCCTCCGATCTCTCTTTGTCCTGCGAGTGGAGAAAGTCTGCTGCAATCCCTGCAGTACTTCTTCCCACTCCCGGCAGGCGCTGCTACGTTCCCCTCGAAAGAACGACCGGTGACGGTGGCCGGAACCTGACCGACGCAGGTGCCGACCGAGGCGGGGAGGGGTTCGTGAGACGTATGACAGCGCGACCCGCGAACGCCCATCAGGCCCGGCTGCTCAGGCTGTTGCGCGACGGCGGCCCCAACTCCCGTGCCCAGCTCGGCGATCACATCGACCTCTCCCGGTCGAAGCTGGCCGTCGAAGTGGACCGGCTGCTGGAGACCGGCCTCGTGGTGGCCGACGGACTCGCCGCCTCGCGGGGCGGCCGCCGCTCTCACAACATCCGGCTCTCGCCGGCGCTGCGGTTCCTGGGCGTCGACATCGGCGCCACTTCGGTCGACGTGGCCGTCACCAACGCGGAGCTGGAGATCCTCGGACACCTCAACCAGCCCATGGACGTACGTGAGGGACCGGTCGCGGTCTCCGAGCAAGTGCTGTCCATGGCGGCGAAGTTGAAGGCCACGGGGATCGCGGAGGGATTCGACGGGGCGGGGATCGGCGTTCCCGGTCCCGTCCGCTTCCCCGAGGGTGTCCCGGTCGCCCCGCCGATCATGCCGGGCTGGGACGGCTTCCCGGTCCGCGAGGTGCTCAGCCAGGAACTCGGCTGTCCGGTCATGGTCGACAACGACGTGAACCTGATGGCCATGGGGGAGCAGCACGCGGGCGTCGCCCGCTCCGTGGGCGACTTCCTCTGCGTCAAGATCGGTACCGGCATCGGCTGCGGCATCGTCGTCGGCGGAGAGGTCCACCGCGGTGCGACGGGCAGTGCCGGCGACATCGGGCACATCCAGGCCGTGCCCGACGGGCGCCCGTGCGCCTGCGGCAACCGGGGCTGTCTGGAAGCCCACTTCAGCGGTGCCGCGCTGGCGCGCGACGCCGTCGACGCGGCCCAGCAGGGCCGTTCGGCCGAACTCGCCACGCGACTGGCGGCGAACGGCGCGCTGAGCGCCGTCGACGTCGCCGCAGCGGCCGCGGCGGGCGACGCCACCGCGCTCGACCTGATCCGCGAGGGCGGCAACCGCACCGGCCAGGTCATCGCGGCGCTCGTCAGCTTCTTCAATCCCGCCCTGGTGGTGATCGGCGGGGGAGTGACCGGGCTCGGCCACACCCTGCTCGCCGCGATCCGCACCCAGGTCTACCGCCAGTCGCTGCCCCTCGCGACCGGCAACCTGCCCATCGTCCTCGGGGAACTGGGCCCGACCGCCGGAGTCATCGGCGGGGCCCGGCTGATCAGCGATCACCTGTTCTCTACCGCGTAGACCACCTCCAGGAATCGGACCACCGGCGCCGGGTCGCGCTCCGTCGTACCGGAACCTCCCGCCCGGCACCCCAACCCCCGCCCGGCACCCGAACCCCCCGCCCGTACGCGCACCACCCGGCAACCGGCCCGCACGCCTGTCCGAGGGAACCGTCATGGCACCAGAACCACTGCTGCTCACCATGTCCGGCATCACCAAGTCGTTCCCCGGAGTCCGGGCCCTCGACGGCGTCGACCTCGACGTCCAGGCCGGCGAGGTGCACTGCCTGCTCGGCCAGAACGGCGCCGGGAAGTCCACGCTCATCAAGGTCCTGTCCGGCGCCCACCAGCCCGACACCGGCACCATCGTCTGGCGCGGCGAACCCGTCACCCTCAGGTCCCCGATCGCCGCCATGCGCCTCGGTATCGCCACCATCTACCAGGAACTCGACCTGGTGGAGGGGCTGTCGGTCGCCGAGAACGTCCACCTCGGACACGAACCCACCACGGGGGGGTTCGTCGTCCGGGGCAGGGCGGCCAGGACAGCTACCGCCCTGCTGCTCAAGCGACTCGGACATCCGGAGATCGATCCGGCCCGGCTCGTCGGTGAACTCTCCGCCGCCCAGCGGCAGATCGTCTCCATGGCACGGGCCCTCTCCCACGATGTACGGCTCATCGTCATGGACGAGCCGTCCGCGGCCCTCGACCCCGACGAGGTCGGCAACCTCTTCCGGATCGTCGGCGATCTCACCGCGGACGGTGTCGCCGTCGTCTACATCTCGCACCGCCTGGAGGAGATCCGCCGCATCGGCGACCGCGTCTCCGTCCTGAAGGACGGGCGCGCGGTCGCGGGCGGACTGCCCGCCAGGTCGACGCCGACGCGCGACGTCGTGGCACTCATGACGGGACGCAGCGTCGAGTACGTCTTTCCGGACCGGCCCCGCGCACGGCCCCCGGGCGATCCGGTGCTCTCGGTCCAAGGCCTGTCCCGCCAGGGGGAGTTCGCCCCGCTCGACCTGGACGTACGCCCGGGGGAAATCGTCGGCCTGGCCGGACTGGTGGGATCCGGCCGCTCCGAGATCCTGGAGACGATCTACGGGGCCCGCAGACCGACGACCGGCCGGGTCAGCGTGAGGGGAAAGCCGCTGCGCACCGGCAGCGTACGCGCCGCGGTGCGCGCCGGACTCGGACTGGCCCCCGAGGAGCGCAAGGCACAGGCCCTGCTGATGCTGGAGTCGGTCACCCGCAACGTCTCCCTGTCCTCCATGTCCCGCTACGCGCGCGGCGGCTGGATCGACCGGCGGGCCGAACGCGGGGCGGCCCGGGCGGCCACCCGGGAACTCTCGCTGCGCCCCGACGATCCTGGCCTCCCGGTCAGGACCCTGTCCGGCGGCAACCAGCAGAAGGCGGTGCTGGCGCGCTGGCTGCTGCGCGGCTGCCGCGTCCTGCTCCTCGACGAGCCGACGCGCGGTGTCGACGTCGGGGCGCGCGCCGAGTTGTACGCCGTGATCCGCCGGCTCGCCGACGAGGGTCTGGCCGTCCTGCTGGTGTCCAGCGAGATCCCCGAGGTGCTCGGGCTCGCCGACCGTGTCCTGGTGCTCCGCGAAGGGCGGGTCGTGCACACGGCACCCGCCCTCGACCTCGACGAACACCGTGTCCTCGACCTCGTGCTGGAAGGAGGCCCCGTGGCCAGTGAAGGGAGTCCGGCGTCATGACGCAGCACGTTTCCCCGCCCCGGGACGGCACCGGCAAGGTACCCGTCACGGGCGAACTCCCCGCGTGGCGAGGCATGGTGGCCCACGCCGACGTCCGCACGCTCTCGCTCCTCGGCGTCCTCGCGGTCCTCGTCGTCATCGGCGGCATCACCAGGCCCGACGAGTTCCTCGACACCCGCAACCTCCAACTCGTCCTCACCCAGGCCTCGGTGATCGGCGTCGTGACCGTCGGCATGACCTTCGTCATCACCTCCGGGGGCATCGACCTGTCGGTGGGCGCGATCGTCGCGCTCTCCTCGGTCTGGGCGACCACGGTCGCGACCCAGGAGTACGGCTTCACGGGCATCCTCGTCACCGCGGTCCTCGTCGGTCTCGGCTGCGGTCTGGTCAACGGCCTGCTCGTCGCGTACGGCGGGATGGTCCCCTTCATCGCGACGCTCGCCATGCTCGCCTCGGCCCGTGGCCTGGCCCTCCAGATCACCGACGGCCGGACCCAGATCGTCACCGTCGACGGTGTCCTGAAGCTCGGCGAACGCGACTCCTACGTCCTCGGCGTCCCTCCGCTCGTCCTGGTCTTCGCCGTCGTCACCCTCGTCGGCTGGCTGGTGCTGAACCGCACCACCTTCGGCCGTCGCACGGTCGCCGTCGGCGGCAACGCGGAGGCGGCCCGGCTCGCCGGCATCGACGTACGACGTCAGCGGCTCTACCTCTATCTGCTCTCCGGACTGTGCTGCGGCATCGCCGCGTTCCTGCTGGTCATCCTGTCCGGCTCCGGCCAGAACACCAACGGCAACCTCTACGAGCTCGACGCCATCGCGGCGGCGATCATCGGCGGCACCCTGCTCAGCGGGGGCCGCGGCACCATCACCGGCTCGGTGCTCGGCGTACTGATCTTCACGACGATCACCGACATCTTCGCGCTGAACAACCTCCAGAGCGACGTCCAGCAGATCGCCAAGGGCGCGATCATCGTCGCCGCGGTTCTGGTCCAGCGGCGCACAGCCAGCACGACCTGACACGGGAAGGGTCCACCGCCATGCCAGAACCCACGAGCCTGACCAGTCGCAGAGGACTGCTTTTCGGGACCGCCGCCGTCTCGGCCGGTGCCCTCCTCACCGGCTGCACCAGCAACGACACCAAGGACGCGAACCCCGCCGCGAACTCCGGGCCGGCCGCCGACGACAAGCCCGGCAAGCACGTCACGATCGGCTTCGCCGGTCCCCAGGCCGACCACGGCTGGCTCAACGCCATCAACGACAACGCCAAGAGCCGGGCGGGGAAGTACAAGGACGTCACCCTGGAGATCACCGAGGGCTCCAACGACACGGCCGCGCAGATCGGCCAGATCGAGACCCTGATCAACAAGAAGGTCGACGTCCTGGTCGTGCTGCCGGCCGACGGCAAGGCCCTGACCCAGGTCGGTCTCAAGGCGATGCGCGCCGGCATCCCCGTCATCAACCTCGACCGCATCTTCAACTCGCCCCAGGCGTACCGGTGCTGGATCGGCGGCGACAACTACGGCATGGGCCTCAGCGCGGGCCGTTACATCGGCGAGAAGCTCAAGGGCAAAAAGAACGCCAAGGTCATCGAGCTCGCGGGGCTCGACAACCTGGAACTCACCAAGCAGCGCACCCAGGGCTTCGACGCCGCGCTGAAGAACTACCCGAACATCACGAAGGTCGCCCGCCAGGCGGCCGAGTTCACCGTGGAGAGCGGGCAGGCCAAGATGTCCCAGCTCCTCCAGGCCCAGCCGAGGTTCGACGCGCTGTGGAACCACGACGACGACCAGGGCGTGGGAGCGCTGCGGGCCATCAAGCAGGCCGGCCGCGACGGCTTCCTCATGGTGGGCGGGGCCGGAGCGCTCTCCGCCTTCCAGGCCATCGACGCCGACGACAGCGTCCTGAAGGCCACCGTCCTGTACCCGCCGACCATGGCCGCGTCCGCGATCGACCTCGCCCGCACACTCGGGCAGGGCAAGGGCATCAGCGGGCTCGCCGAGTTCGAGATCCCCGCGTCGCTCACCCTCTACTCGGCCGTCGTCGACAAGGACAACGTCCAGCAGTACATGGCCACCGGCTTCAAGTGATGCGCGCCGCCGACACCGGGGCCCGGTCCTGTGGGACCGGGCCCCACCCCCACCGCGCCACGACGACGAGGAGGACCCCCGTATGGGACAGCCGGACCAGGGTGACGAGGCCGCGAAACCGCCCTTGGGCGTGGGCATGGTCGGTTACGCGTTCATGGGCGCCGCCCACTCACAGGGCTGGCGCACCGTGGGCCGTGTCTTCGACCTGCCGCGCCGCCCGGTCCTCGCCGCCGTGTGCGGCCGCGACGAACCGGCCCTGCGCGCGATGGCCGGCCGGCACGGCTGGGGAGCCGCCGAGACCGACTGGCGCGCGCTGATCGCCCGGGACGACGTCGACGTCGTCGACATCTGCACACCCGGCGACAGCCACGCGGAGATCGCCGTCGCCGCGCTGGCCGCGGGCAAGCACGTGCTGTGCGAGAAGCCGCTCGCGAACACCGTCGAGGAGGCCGAGGCGATGGCCGAGGCCGCGGCCGAGGCCGCCGCGCGCGGCCAGATCTCCATGGTGGGCTTCAACTACCGCCGCCTGCCCGCGGCGGCCCTGGCCCGCTCCATGGTGGCCGAGGGCCGCCTCGGAACCCTGCGGCACGTCCGGGTGACGTACCTTCAGGACTGGCTCACCGACCCGGAGTTCCCGCTCACCTGGAGACTCCGCAAGGAGAAGGCCGGGTCCGGCGCCCTCGGCGACCTCGGGGCCCACATCGTCGACCTCGCGCAGCACCTGGCGGGCGAGCCGCTCGGCGGAGTCTCCGCGCTCACCGAGACGTTCGTCCGCCGACGGCCGCTGCCCGCACGGACGTCCGGCGGGCTGTCCGCCTCCGGGCCGCTGCCGGGCTCCCGTTCGGGCGCCGTCACCGTCGACGACGCCGCCCTGTTCACCGCCCGCTTCGCCTCCGGAGCCCTCGCCTCCTTCGAGGCCTCCCGTTTCGCCGCCGGGCGCAAGAACTCCCTGCGCATCGAACTCAACGGCGAGCGCGGCTCGTTGGCCTTCGACCTGGAACGGCTCAACGAACTCGCGTACCACGACCACACCGAGCCGGCCGCCCACGCGGGCTTCCGGCGCATCCTCGTCACCGAACCCGACCACCCCTACCTCGACGCCTGGTGGCCGCCGGGACACAGTCTCGGCTACGAGCACACGTTCGTCCACCAGGCCCGCGATCTCGTCCAGGCCATCGCGGACGGACGGCCTCCCGCACCGTCCTTCGCCGACGGACTCCAGGTCCAGCGCGTCCTGGCCGCGGTCGAGGAGAGCGCCGGAAAGAACTCCACGTACACCCCCGTAGCGGTCTGAGGAGGCCCCGAAATGCCGCGCGAATTCACTCTCTTCACCGGCCAGTGGGCCGACCTGTCGCTTGAGGAAGTCTGCCGGCTCGCCCGCGACTTCGGTTACGACGGACTCGAACTCGCCTGCTGGGGGGACCACTTCGAGGTCGACAAGGCGCTCGGGGACCCCGCCTACGTGGAGTCCCGGCGCGCGCTGCTCGACAAGTACGGCCTCACCTGCCGGGCCGTCTCCAACCATCTGGTCGGCCAGGCCGTCTGCGACGCCATCATCGACGAACGCCACAAGGCGATCCTGCCCGCCCGCATCTGGGGCGACGGCGAGGCGGAGGGCGTGCGGAGACGGGCCGCCACCGAGATCGCCGACACCGCCCGCGCGGCGGCCGCCCTCGGCGTCGACACCGTCGTCGGATTCACCGGCTCGGCGATCTGGCACCTAGTCGCCATGTTCCCGCCCGTCCCCGAATCGATGATCGAGCGCGGCTACGAGGACTTCGCCACCCGCTGGAACCCGATACTCGACGTCTTCGACGCCGAGGGCGTCCGCTTCGCCCACGAGGTCCATCCGAGCGAGATCGCCTACGACTACTGGACAACACACCAGGCCCTGGAGGCAGTCGGCCACCGGCCGGCCTTCGGCCTCAACTTCGACCCCTCCCACTTCGTCTGGCAGGACCTCGATCCTGTCGGCTTCCTTTACGACTTCCGCGACCGCATCTACCACGTCGACTGCAAGGAGGCCCGCAAACGCCTCGACGGACGCAACGGCCGGCTCGGCTCCCACCTGCCCTGGGGAGACCCGCGCCGCGGCTGGGACTTCGTCTCCGCGGGCCACGGCGACGTCCCCTGGGAGGACGTCTTCCGCATGCTGCGCTCCATCGGCTACGCCGGGCCCGTCTCGGTCGAGTGGGAGGACGCCGGCATGGACCGGCTCCAGGGTGCGCCCGAGGCCCTGACCCGCCTCAAGGCCTACGACTTCGAGCCGCCGTCCGCATCGTTCGACGCGGCGTTCGGCGGCAACGGCTAGAGGGCGCCTGAGCCTGACGATCTGGGCCTGGGCCTGTCCCGGGGCGGCTTCCCTCCTGCTCGATCTAGGTCAGAATCTGACCTCCATGACCCGTAGCGTCTTCCTTGCCCGGCGGAACACACACCACGGAAGGCAGCGACCATGAGCGAGACCGTGACGGTCAACGAAACGGCGAGCCACGACCCGGCCGATGGGCCGACCGCGACCGGCGAGCGCGCCGACGTGCTGGAGGTGCTGGCCGCGCATCGGCGCTTCCTGCGTTTCACCACCCGCGACCTCACCGACGAGCAGGCCGGGCGCCGGACCACCGCCAGCGCGCTGTGTCTGGGTGGCCTGATCAAGCATGTCGCCGCGGTCGAGAGGACCTGGGCGCGGTTCATCCTGGACGGCCCGTCGGTGATGCCCGACTTCACCGACATGAGCGAGGCCGACTGGGCCCGGCGGGCCGACGAATTCCGGATGCTGCCCGGCGAGACGCTGGCTGGCGTGCTCGCCGACTACGCCGAAGCAGCCCGTCGCACCGACGAGTTGGTCGCCACCCTGCCCGACCTGGACGCCAGCCATCCACTGCCGAAGGCCCCGTGGTCCGAGCCGGGTGGGCGATGGTCGGCCCGCCGGGTGCTGCTGCACATCATCGCCGAGACCGCCCAGCACGCCGGCCACGCCGACATCATCCGCGAGTCCCTGGACGGCGCCAAGACCATGGGTTAGCCGGAGGCGCGGCGGATCGTATCGCCCCGCGGCAGGTCGTACCGCCTCACACGGCCGGGGGCGGTACGACCGGTGCCCCCGCAAGCATCCCGTCACCGATCGCAACCACCGCGACCCCTCACGTCGTCAGTGTTCTTGCCCGGCCCGGGCTGTACCCGGCCTGTCATCGGAGATCGCTACGATGCGCGCGGCGCCGCGCCCCAGGAGGCGCGGCGACGTTTCCGAGGGGGATACCTGTGTTTGTGCTGTCCATTCTGCTGCTCATAGCCGCGGTGGTGCTCTTTCTCGTCGGCCGTGGCCGCACCGCCGCGGGCAACTGGAAGCTCGGGGCGGCGCTCAGCGCCGTGGCGGGCGTGCTGGCGGGTGCCTTCGCCTGCGTCCATGTCGTGAGTGCCTCCGAGGTCGGCGTGCCGGTGACCTTCGGCAAGACCGGTACGCCCCTCGTCTCGGGCGTCCACTTCACGTCACCGTTCACCGACATCACGTCCTTCTCCACCCGCCCGGTGGATCTCGACCTCAACGGCAAGGACGTGGTCGAGGTCCGTTCCTCCCAGGGCGGTGTCCTCTACGCGGACGTCACCATCAAGTGGGCCGTGGTGCCGACGAAGGCCGTCGAGCTGTACCGGCTCGCGGGGAGCGAGGACGCGGTCGAGGAGCGCTTGGTGCTGCCCGACAGCCGCGAGATCATCCGTAATGTCTTCGCGAAGCACAGCAGCGAGGAAGGCTACGCGTCCGGGCGCGAGCAGATCAGCTCGGAGATCGCCGGCCTCGTCAAGGAACGACTGGCGCCCCGCGGCATCGACGTCACCTCCGTCAACCTGCGCAATGTGAGGCCGTCGGAGAAGTTGCAGGACCAGATCGACAAGAAGATCCAGCAGGAGCAGGCCACCGAGCGGGCCACCGAGTCGGCGCGTACGGCGAAGGCGGAGGCGGAGCGCAAGCGGATCGAGGCGGAGGGCATCGCCCGCGCCAACAAGATCATCGATCAGTCGCTGAGCGACAAGGTGCTGTACAACCAGTGCCTTGAGGCCTACAAGGAAGCCGCGAAGTCCAACCCGGTGTACGCGGTGCCGTGCGGTACCGACTCGGGCGGCACGCCGGTCATCGTGGACGGCACCAAGAAGTGACGTCCCCGTGAACAACGCCGCTTGCCTCGTTCCGGGGGCCGGAGCCGGAGCCGGAGCCGGAGCCGGAGCCGGGGCCGGACCTGTGTGGTCGGGCCCCTGAACCGGAAGCGGGCCTCCTCGCCGCGTCGCGAGGAGGACCGCTTCCACCCGGGCCCGCCGGTGCTCAGCCCACCGACTGCGGCTGCGGGACCGGGGTGCCCGCGGTGCTGCGCCCCGGCTGCCGCAGCAGCAGGGCGACCGCGGCCGCCACCATGGAGATGCCGCCGGCCAGCGCGTAGGCGCCGTCGTATCCCCAGGCGGCGACCACCATCGAGCCGAGTCCGCCGCCGAACAGACCGCTGACCAGCTTTCCGCTGTACACCAGCCCGTAGTTGGTGGCGTTGTAGTTCTCACCGAAGTAGTCCGGGGTCAGGGCCGCGAACATCGGGTAGAAGGCCCCGCCGCCGAATCCGGACAGGAAGGCGAAGAACAGGAAGAGCGCCTGGCTGTGGATGTCGCCGGCCCAGATCACGCCGAACTGCGCGAGTCCCAGGACCACGATGACGAAGACCAGGGTCTGTTTGCGTCCCCAGGTGTCGGACAGCCAGCCCACCACACCCCGGCCGACGCCGTTGACGACCGCCATCACACCCATCGACGAGGCGGCCACCAGCGGGCCGAAGCCCACCTCCCTGGCGAAGTCGACCTGGAAGGAGATCCCGAAGATCGACACACCGGCGGTCATCACCAGCGCGGTCCACATCAGCGGGAGCATGCCGGTCCTGACCGCCTCCTTGGGGGTGTACTGCTTCACGGCGGGAGGGTTCTTCGACAGACTCGCGGCCTCCTCGCCCGAACCGCCGTGGGCCGGCGGGTCGACGTCCGCGGGCCACCAGTTCTTCGGCGGGTCCTTGAAGAAGAACGCGGCGGTCAGCACCACGATCATCACGTAGCAGCCGATGAGATCCAGCACACGGTGGTAATTGGCCGTGTCGAAGCCGTAGTTGAAGATGAAGATGAACGGCAGGGAGCCGTAGGCGAATCCGCCGTTGACGAATCCCGTCCGCGCGCCACGACGCTCGGGGTACCACTTCCCGACCATGTTGATGCAGGTCGCGTACACCAGACCGGACCCGAGACCGCCGATCACTCCGAAGCCCACGATCGCCAGCCGGACATCGCTCAGATGCGACAGGGCCAGGAAGCCGGCCGCGCACATGACCGAGCCCAGGTACATGGCCCCGCGTGCCGTCAGGACGCCCCTCTCCCGCAGCCAGCCCGCCGGGAAGGCGATACCGGCCTGGAAGAACACCCAGACGCTCAGGATCCAGAAGGTGTTGCTCTGGGTCCAGCCATGGGCGTGCGACAGGGTGTCCTCGGCCGAGCCGTACGCGTACTCGAAGACACTGATGGCCATCATGGCGACCCAGGGCAGGTAGACCATGAACGCCCGCGAGTGGCCGAGGATGTCCCGGTCGGTCTCGCCGACCCGGTAGACACGGCCCCGGACGTCGGTGATCTCCCGGTACGCGCGCCCCCGGGCGCCGGGCCCGTCCGGCGGGTCCTGCGCCGCCACGGGTTCCGCCGTCATGACGCCATCTCCTCTCCGAGCGGCTGTGGATTGGGGACGACGCGGCGGGCCCCGGGCCTGTCCGGTGACTTGAGGAACAGGGCCAGCACGGCGGACGCCAGACCGATGGACCCGGCGAGCACGAAGGCGCCGTCGTAGTCCCACGCGCCGACGACGACCGCGCCCATGCCGGAGCCCACGAGGCCCGAGATCAGCTTCGAGCTGTAGACCATCCCGTAGTTGGAGGCGTTGTTGTTCTCACCGAAGTAGTCCGCCGTCATGGCCGCGAACAGCGGGAAGATCGCGCCGCCGCCGAAGCCCGAGACCATCGAGCAGAACAGGAAGAACGGCATGCTGCCCATCCGGCCGGAGACCAGCACACCGAACTGGGCGGAACCCAGCACCAGACACACGATGATCAGCGTGTGACGCCGTCCGACCCGGTCGGATATCCAGCCGATGATCCCGCGCCCGGTGCCGTTGACGATGGCCTTCAGGGACATCGCCGTGGCCACGATCCCGCCCGCGAAGCCCATGTCCTTGCCGAACGGGACCTGGAAGGCGATGCCGAAGATGTTGATCCCGGCCGTACACAGCAGACAGAACCACATCATCCACAGAACAGGGGTACGCGCGGCCTCCCTCGGGGTGTACTGCCTCACCGCCGGCGGGTTCTTCTCCAGCGCCCGCCGGATCTTGGGGTCGTCCGGCACCTTCAGCGGATCCACGTCCGGCGGCCACCAGCCCTTCGGCGGGTCCTTGAAGAACCAGCCGGCCGCCGCGACCAGCGCGCAGCAGAGCAGACCGACCCCCACCAGCACACCCCGGTAGTTGCCCAGATCCATGTACGAGGTGAACAGGAAGACGAAGGGCACGGACCCGTAGGCGAAACCGCCGTTGACGAAGCCCGTCTTGCCGCCCTTGCGCTCCGGATACCACTTGCCGACCATGTTCACGCAGGTCGCGTAGACGAGACCCGCTCCGATGCCGCTGCACATGCCGAAGCCGAGATAGGCGACCGCCACATGCGGCGCGAAGGCCAGGGACACATAGCCGAGCAGGGTGCCGAGCGCGCCCAGCAGCATCGCCGTACGGGCGGGGAGCCTGCCGCTCTCGCGCAGTTGCCCGGCCGGGAAGGCCACGGCCGCCTGGAAGAAGATCCAGACGCCCATCAGCCAGAAGATGTGTCCGCTGCTCCACAGATGTGCCTCGTGCAGGGTGTCCTCCGCCGAGGTGAACGCGTACTCCGCGGAGCTGATGCCCATCATGCCCGCCCAGGGCAGGAAGACCATCCAGGCGCGTTTTCGGCCCATGATGTCGATGTCGGTCTCACCGACGCGGTACACGCGTCCGTTCCGGTCCCGCACCTCGCGATGTGGCACCGATGTCGAGTAGCCGGTGGTTGTCATGTCGATCGAGATCCCCTTGCGTCGAAAGATCTGGTCAGCGCCCCCTGCCACATGCCTTTCGTGCGCTCACGGGTCCCGGGGGCGGCCGACGCGCACCGTCGGCCGGCCCCCTGCGTCCTCATGTCATGAACGACCCCCCAACAGCCCCGCCGCACGCGCCCAGCGGTACTTCGCGCCGAGGACGGCCACCGGCATCTCGGTCGTGTACGGGTAGGCCACGACCCCCCGCTCGTACAGGTACCGGCACGCCTCCTCGACCTCGACGTCGCCCGCGAGCGACGCCACCACGGGCTTCTCGACGCCGCGTTCGCGGAACTCGGCCACCACGCGCGCGGTGAGCTCGGCGAAGACCATGGGAGGGGTCACGACGGTGTGCCAGTAGCCGAGGACGAGCGCGTGGACGCGCGGGTCCTCCAGTCCGAGCCGGATCGTCGCCTCGTACGTCGACGGCGGCTCGCCGCCCGTGATGTCCACGGGGTTGCCCGCGGCCCCGAAGGGCGGGATGAACTCCCGGAAGGAGGCGTCGAGGTCCGGCGGGATCTCCATCAGGGACAGCCCGTTGTCGGTGACCGCGTCCGACAGCAGGACGCCGCTGCCGCCCGCTCCGGTGATGATCACGATGTTGTCGCCCCGGGGAGCGGGGAGCACCGGCAGGGCCCGCGCGTACTCCAGCATGTCGATCAGCCCGGGTGCCCTGATGACACCGGCCTGCCTGAGGATGTCGTCGTACACGGCGTCGTCGCCCGCGAGCGCTCCGGTGTGCGAGCCCGCGGCCCGCGCGCCGGCGGCGGTCCGCCCGGCCTTCAGGACGATGACGGGCTTCTTCGGGACGGTGGCGCGGGCCGCCTCCACGAAGGCGCGGCCGTCTTTGAGGTCCTCCAGGTGCATCGCCACGCACCGGGTGTTCGGGTCCTCGCCGAACCAGGTGAGCAGGTCGTCCTCGTCCAGGTCCGCCTTGTTGCCGAGCCCCACGATCGCCGAGACCCCCGTCTTCGTGGTCCGGGCGAATCCCAGTACGGCCATGCCGATCCCACCGGACTGCGAGGAGAGCGCGACACCGCCCTTGACGTCGTACGGCGTGCAGAACGTGGCGCACACGTCCTGCCAGGTCGAGTAGTAGCCGTAGATGTTCGGACCGAGCAGCCGTATGCCGTACCGCTCGCCGATGGCCGTGATCTCGTCCTGGAGCGCCTGTTCGCCGGTCTCCGCGAAGCCTGAGGGGATCAGGACGGCGTTGGGGATGTTCTTGCGTCCCGCCTCCTCCAGGACCCGGGCCACCGCCCTGGCCGGGACGGCGAAGACCACGACGTCCACCTCGCCGGGAATGTCCGCGACGCTCGCGTAGGCCTTGCGCCCCTGGATGTCGTCGGCCCTGGGGTTCACCGGATGGATCTCGCCCCCGAAGCCTCCGTCGACGAGGTTCTTCAGCACCGCGTGGCCGATCTTGCCCGGGACGTCCGAGGCGCCGATCACGGCGATCGACCGCGGCCGCATCAGCCGGTCCATGGAGGCGAGGATCTCGTCCCGGGTGTACCGGCGCCGGCCGGCCGGAGGGCCCGAACCGAGTATCACGCGGATGTCCGCCGCGATCGCGCCCCGCGGGCCGGCGATCACCGGGTTCAGGTCCACCTCGGCGATCTCGGGGAAGTCCGTGACGAGTTCGGAGACGCGGCGGATCTGGTCGGCGAGGGCCGTCCGGTCCACCGCGGGCCCGCCGCGCACCCCGTGCAGGACCTGCGCGCAGCGGATCGAGTCGAGCATCGACAGCGCCTCGTCCGCGTCCACCGGCGCGAGCCGGAAGGTGACGTCCCCCAGTACCTCGACCAGCACCCCGCCGAGCCCGAAGGCGACCACCTTCCCGAAGGTCGGGTCGGTCACCGCTCCGACGATGACCTCCTGGCCCGGAGGGATCAGCTCCTGCACCTGGACGCCGTCGATCCGGGCGCGGACGTCGTACGCGCGGGCGTTGCCGACGATCGCCCGGAAGGCCGCCCGGACCTCGGCCTCTCCCTCGACACCGACCAGCACCCCGCCCGCGTCGGTCTTGTGCAGGATGTCGGGGGAGACGATCTTCATCACCACGGGCCCGCCGAGGCGTTCCGCGTGGGTCACCGCCTCGTCCTCGTCGCGGGCCAGCTCCTCGCCGGGCACGACGATCCCGTAGGCGTCGGCGATCCGCTTGCCCTCCGGTGCCGTCAGCGCGGAGCGCCCCTGGCGCCGCACGCCGTCGAGGAGCGCCCGCACCCGCGCCACCCGGTCCTGAGCCGCCACCTCAGATCACCCCGCCCGACTTGAGCAGCCGCAATTCCTCGTCGCCCAGGCCGAGTTCGCCGATGTAGATCTCCTCGTTGTGCTCACCGAGCAGCGGGGAGGCGGTGATGTCGACGGGGGAGTCGGAGAGCTTGAGCGGGCTGCCGACGGTGACGTAGGAGCCGCGCTCGGGGTGCTCGACCTCGACGACCATGTCGTTGGCGGCGAGCGAGGCGTCCTCGATGATCTCCTTGGTGGACAGGATCGGTCCGCACGGGATGCTCTCGGCGTTGAGCTTCTCCAGCACCTGCCATTTGGGCAATGTCGTGGTCCATTCCTCGATGAGCTGGAACATCTTGGCGAGCCTGGGCAGCCGCGCCTGCGGGGTGGCCCAGCCGGGGTCCTCGGCCAGCTCGGGCCGGCCGATCAGCCGGGTGATCGGTTTCCAGCCGGTGGGCTGGACGATGACGTAGACGTAGTCGTTGGGGCCGCCGGGCGCGCACTTGACGGCCCAGCCGGGCTGGCCGCCCCCGGAGGCGTTGCCCGAGCGGGGGACCTCGTCGCCGAAGTCGTCGTTGGGGTACTCGGCGAGCGGTCCGTGGGCCAGGCGCTGCTGATCGCGCAGCTTGACCCGGCAGAGGTTGAGGACGGCATGCTGCATGGCCACGTTGACGCGCTGCCCGCGTCCGGTGCGGGTGCGCTGGAGGAGGGCCGCGAGGACGGCGGCGACCGCGTGGACGCCGGTGCCCGAATCGCCGATCTGGGCGCCGGTGGCCATCGGCGGGCCGTCCTCGAACCCGGTGGTGGCCATGGAACCGCCCATGGCCTGCGCGACCACCTCGTACGCCTTGAAGTCGGTGTACGGGCCGTCCCCGAAGCCCTTGATGGAGGCGTAGACGATCCGCGGGTTGATCTCGCGGATGCGGTCCCAGGTGAAGCCCATGCGGTCGATCGCGCCGGGGCCGAAGTTCTCCACCATGACATCGGAGCGGCGGATCAGCTCGGTCAGAAGCTGTTTGCCACGCTCGGTCTTGGTGTTGAGGGTGATGCTGCGCTTGTTGCTGTTGAGCATGGTGAAGTAGAGGGAGTCGGCGTCCGGGATGTCCCGCAGCTGGGCGCGGGTGATGTCACCGGTCGGCGCCTCGAGTTTGACCACGTCGGCGCCGAGCCATGCCATCAACTGGGTCGCCGAGGGACCGGACTGAACGTGCGTCATGTCCAGGACCCGGATGCCTTCGAGAGCCTTGGTCGTCACAGGTCACCTCACTTGTCCGTTGCCTTGAGCCGCCCCGGTGCTGCGGCGGTGGGCCAGGTTCGCACATTGCATACAGTCGACGAATACTGTATGAAGATTGTTATCCCGCATCCGATGGGTGATGTCCAGGGGTCGTGCACCACTTTCAGGACAGGAGCCGGAACGTGGACCTGTACGAACATCAGGCACGGCAACTCTGCGAAGAACACGGCATCTTGGTGCCGCGCGCCGAGGTCACCGACTCGCCCGGCCGGGCCCGCGACATCGCCCGCGCGCTCGGCGGCCGGGCCGTCGTCAAGGCCCAGGTGAGGACGGGCGGGCGAGGGAAGGCGGGCGGCGTCCGGCTCGCCGAGGACCCGGACGCCGCCGAACGCGCGGCGCGCGAGATCCTCGGCATGACCATCAAGGGACACCCGGTCCGCACGGTGATGCTGGCCCAACCCGTCGACATCGAGGACGAGTTCTACGTCTCGTACGTCCTCGACCGGGCCGCCGGACGCTTCCTCGCGATCGCCTCCGCCGAGGGCGGCACCGAGATCGAGGAGGTGGCGGCGCTCCGGCCACAGGCGGTGGCGCGCGTCCCCGTGGACCCCGCGGAGGGCGTCACCCCTCGAAAGGCCGCCGAGATCGTCCGGGCTGCCGGACTGCCGCCGCGGACCGCCGACGTCCTCGTCCGGCTCTGGCAGGTGCTCATGCGTGAGGACGCCCTCCTCGTCGAGGTGAACCCCCTCGTCCGCACCGCCCAGGGGCAGATCCTGGCCCTGGACGGCAAGGTCACCCTCGACGACAACGCCCTCTTCCGCCAGGCACGTTGGGAGGTGGAGGCGGCTTCACCCGACGACCCGCTGGAGGCCGCGGCCGCGGCCAGGGGCCTCAACTACGTGAAGCTGGACGGTGAGGTCGGCGTCATCGGCAACGGCGCGGGCCTCGTCATGTCGACGCTCGACGTCGTCGCCGGCAGCGGTGCCCGCCCGGCCAACTTCCTCGACATCGGCGGCGGGGCCTCCGCCCGGATCATGTCCGACGGACTGTCCGTCGTCCTGTCCGACCCCGACGTCAGGTCCGTCCTCGTCAACGTCTTCGGCGGCATCACCGCATGCGACGCCGTCGCCGACGGCATCGTGCGGGCGCTGGACGCCGTACGGCCGACCAAACCGCTCGTGGTCCGGCTCGACGGCAACAACGCGGCCCGGGGCCGCGCCGTACTCGCGGAGCGGGCGCACCCCCTGGTGCACCAGGCCGCCACCATGGACGACGCCGCCCGCCTCGCCGCCCGACTGGCCCACATCAGCTGAAGGAGCGGGACATGGCCGTCTTTCTCACCGATGAGTCCAAGATCCTCGTCCAGGGCATGACCGGCGCGGAGGGCATGCGGCACACCCGGCGCATGCTCGCCGCCGGCACGAACGTCGTCGGCGGTGTCAATCCGCGCAAGGCCGGCCTGGCCGTGGAGTTCGACATCCCTGCCGGGCAGGGCCGAGGAAGTGTCCTGCGGACCGTCCCCGTCTTCGGGTCGGTGCGCGAGGGGATCGAGGCGACGGGGGCCGATGTGAGCGTGGTGTTCGTGCCGCCCGCCTTCGCCCGTGCGGCCGTGCTGGAGGCCGCCGACGCCGGGATCGCGCTCGCCGTCGTCATCACGGAGGGCATTCCCGTCCACGACTCCGTCGCCTTCCTCGCGCACGCCGCCGCCCGGGGCACCCGTGTCATCGGCCCCAACTGCCCCGGCCTCATCTCGCCGGGGCAGTCGAACGCGGGCATCGTCCCCGCCGACATCACCGGGCCCGGGAGCATCGGCCTGGTCTCCAAGTCCGGCACCCTCACCTACCAACTCATGCACGAACTCAGGGACATCGGCTTCTCGACCTGCGTGGGCATCGGCGGGGACCCCGTCGTCGGCACCTCGCACAACGACTGTCTCGCGGCCTTCGAGAAGGACCCCGGCACCGAACTGATCGTGCTCATCGGGGAGATCGGCGGCGACGCCGAGGAGCGGGCGGCAGCGTACGTACGCGATCACGTCACCAAGCCCGTCGTCGGCTACATCGCCGGATTCACCGCCCCCGAGGGCCGGACCATGGGGCACGCCGGGGCCATCGTCTCCGGCTCCTCGGGCACCGCCCTGGCCAAGAAGAAGGCCCTGGAGGCGGCCGGAGTGCGGGTCGGCGACACCCCGACCGAGACGGCACGGCTGGTCCTGGCGCGGCTGGCGGAGCGAGCGACCCCGAGTGACGTCGCTCATGGCTGACGTGAGGTGACGGCCGGAAGCGGTCGGACCTCATGAGGTCCCCTGACGTCCTCTGACGTTCCCTGACGTGCCTCGACACACGCGACGACTGTTCGCGCCGGCCCGCGCGGCCTGCCGTCCGGCAGGACCCGGGCCCCCGCCCCCGACCGTGCACCGAGAGCGGAGACACCCATGACCACCCCCGACCCCACACCTTCGGCCCCCACACCCTCCACCCCCAGGCCCTCCACCCCCAGGCCCTCCACCCCCAGGCCCTCCACTCCCATGCCCTCCACCCCCAGGCCGTTCCCTCGCGACCCCGTCGCTCCCGCCCCCCTCGTCCTCAAGTCCGGCACGTCCTGGAGCGACGCCTGGCGGCGGTCCCTCGCCGTCGCCCCCGAGGCGTTCCGCGACGACCGGGTGCTCAACCTCTGGAACGGCGGCTGGCAGGCGGACGGCCGGGCGCTGCCCGCCACCAGCCCCGTCGACGGCGGCCCCGTCGCGGGCCCGCCGCGGCTCGACGGCGTCACCGCCCAGGCGGCCGTCCGCGCCTCGCTCGACCGGCACCGCGCCTGGCGCCACGTGCCCCTCGGTGAACGCCGGGCCCGCGTGGCGGCGACCCTCGACGCCCTCACCGAACACCGTGAACTGCTCGCCCTCCTGCTGGTCTGGGAGATCGGCAAGCCCTGGCGGCTGGCCCAGGCCGACGTGGACCGCGCGATCGACGGTGTGCGCTGGTACGTCGACGGCATCGAGCCCATGCTGGAGGGCCGGACCCCGCTCGACGGACCCGTCTCCAACATCGCGAGCTGGAACTACCCGATGAGCGTTCTCGTCCACGCGATGCTGGTGCAGGCACTGGCGGGCAACGCGGTCATCGCCAAGGCCCCGACCCACGGCGGTGTCGCGTGTCTGACGCTGGCCTGCGCGCTCGCCGTGCGCGAGGGCGTTCCCCTCACCCTGGTCAGCGGCAGCGGGGGCGAGCTGTCGGAGGCGCTCGTGCGCGCGCCCGAGATCGGCTGCGTCTCCTTCGTCGGCGGCCGGGACACGGGTGGGGCGGTGGCCACCGCCGTCGCCGACCTCGGCAAGCGCCATGTCCTCGAACAGGAGGGGCTCAACACCTGGGGCGTCTGGAACTTCGGCGACTGGGACGCGCTGACCGCGGTCGTCCCCAAACTCTTCGACTACGGCAAGCAGCGCTGCACCGCCTACCCGCGCTTCGTCGTCCAGCGCGCGCTGTTCGACGACTTCCTCGCCGCGTACCTCCCGGCCGTCCGCACCCTGCGCACCGGCCACCCGCTCGCCGTCGAGCACCCCGGCGACCCCCACCCCGCGCTGGACTTCGGCCCGGTCATCAACGCGGCCAAGGCCAAGGAGCTGAACGACCAGGTCGCCGAGGCCATCGACCGGGGTGCCGTCCCGCTGTACCGCGGCAAGCCGTCCGACGCCCGCTTCCTGCCCGGCCAGGACACGGCGGCGTACGTCCGGCCCGTCACGCTCCTGAACCCGCCCCCCTCCTCCCCGCTGCATCACGCGGAGCCGTTCGGACCGGTCGACACCATCGTCGTGGTCGACACGGAGGCCGAACTGCTCGCGGCGATGAACGCGTCGAACGGCGCGCTGGTCGCCACGCTGTCCACGGACGACGAGGCGACGTACACCCGTCTCGCCCCCCAGATCCGCGCGTTCAAGGTCGGTCACGGCAGGCCCCGCTCCCGTGGCGACCGCGACGAACTCTTCGGCGGCTTCGGCGCCTCGTGGCGCGGCGCGTTCGTCGGCGGGGAACTCCTGGTGCGAGCGGTGACCCGGGGCCCGGCGGGGGAGCGGCTGCCGGGGAACTTCCCGGAGTACCACCTGATGCCGTGAGGGTCCGGCCGGTCACCCGATGCCCTGCCGGTCCGGTCGCAGCGCGAAGGCGCGGTCCGAGGGCTCGCCGACCGAGCGCTCCACGGCCTCGACGAGCAGGGTGCGGTGCCGGAGCAGGGGCTCACGGCGGTCCGCGGGAGCGATCGCGGCGAGATCGTCGAGGCCCGCGACGAGGCGCCGGGTGACCTGCGGAGCACCCACCGCGCAGCCGCGGATCTCCGTGAACCCCAGGTCGACCAGCTCCGTCCAGCCCGGCACGGGCTGTACCAGCCGCACGTTCCCGCGCCGGTCCCGGTGGAGCGCCGCGTCGAGGGGCCGGCCGGCGACGGCGGCCAGGAACTGGACGATGCGGTCGATCGCCTGCACGGCCGTGGTCGGGTCGTTCACCGCGGCCGACAGCGCCCGCAGCCCGATGTCGGTCAGCTGGCGCAGCCCGAACGCGAAGTCCTGATGGAAGGTGCGCTCCACCCCGACCGACACGGTGTGGCTCAGCGGCCGCCCGGCCGGGGCGGGACCTCCGTGCACGGCGAACAGCGGTGTGCCCGGTACGACGAAGTCCCCGATCCGCGGGATCAGCCGCAGTACGACACCTTCCTGCCCGGCCGCCCGCACCAGCCGGGCGATGTTCACGTCCCGCAGAACGCCGGCCCGCCCGTGGTGGGCCACCTGGGCGGTCTCGGGCCCGAGCGCGTCCTCCTCGCCGGTCGAGCGGGCGACGGGCATGTGCGCGACGACCTTGAACGCCTCGTGGGTGATGTGGTCGATGACATGGCTGATGCGCATGAGCCGCAGGGTCTGGTTCACGTAGAGCACGAAGAGCAGCAGGCTCAGCCCCAGCATCGTGAGCGTCAGAACCGACTGGATCAGCGGGATCGACGTCACGTACCGCGCCTCGGCCTGCCCCTCGTACGAGGTCAGCACGAGGAGCGACAGCAGGAACGTGGCGAGGAAGACGGCGAAGGTCGCCTTGGTGATCCGGCTCCGTACGAAGATCCGCACCACGCGCGGACTGAACTGCCCGCTCGCCATCTGCACGGCGACCAGCGAGATGCTGAAGACCACACCGATGAAGGTCATCATCGCCGAGCTGACCACGGTCACCACGGCCTTGGCGTCGTCGGCCAGCCGCAGCAGATCGTCCAGGGTCTCGAAGTCGCGCGCCTCGTGCAGGGAGCCGACGATCGCGGTGTCGGCGGAGGTCGCCGCCGCCCACACCACGAAGACCAGCACCATGGCCGCGGTGGGCGCGAACCAGAACGTGTCCCGCAGATGTTCCCGCAACGGCGACAGCGTTCTCGGCCGCCGCCCTTCCCGCAGACCACCGGTAGTCATCCAGTCACCCATGGTGAGACTGTAGGCGCACCCCCACCTGGCTCCGTGGACCCGCTCCGGGGCCCGGATATGCAGGTGAAGGGCACTCCGAAACCTTGGTATTGTTATCCATGTCGCCGCGGGGAACACCTCCGGCCAGGCGGCAGACACCTTGTCCGGGTGGCGGAATGGCAGACGCGCTAGCTTGAGGTGCTAGTGCCCTTTATCGGGCGTGGGGGTTCAAGTCCCCCCTCGGACACTCACTGACAGGGACGTCCGCAAGATCGTCCCCAGTGCGTTCACGGAAGACCGGTTGAGTCACATGACTCACCGGTTTTTCGTCGTTCCCGGGGCCCTCGGGCCGCGTGTGGGGCAGGTCAACCTGTCACCCAACCCTGCATCAGACCCGACTTTGCCGCGCGGGAGGCCGGTGAGGTGGTCCAAGATGCCGTCGGCTTCCCAGCGGGCGAAGTAGCCGTAGACGCTCTGGTGGGGTGGGAAGTCGTGGGCCAGGTGGCGTCAGGGGATGCCGGTGCGGTCGACGTAGAGGATGGCGTTCATCAGGGCACGCAGGTCGTGGGTGGGGCGGATGAGTTCCCGGCGGGCGTCGTACAGGTCGCTGGGGTAGGGCCGTGAGGACTGCGTGATGCCTGGGTATGTGGGTGCAGTCGGCCTGGGGAGAGCGTGTGTGGGGGTGTCCGGTGCATCAGGGACACGCGTTGGTGATACCGGGTGAACCGGTGTTTTCCTATATGGGCCGATCGCCGGCGGGAAGGCCAGTTCGGCGAAGGCGACTGGGGACCTGGGACGGCGCATCGGCATCGCCGAAGCCGCGCTTCCCCTTGCCGTCTACCTGGCGAAAGCCGTCGAGGAACAGGGCGCGGATCGCGCGCGCCTGAACCAGGAAAAGGTGGCGGCCGAGAAGCGACAACAGGTCGTCACTGAGTGCACGCAGCGCACTCGCGACACCTGGCAGCCGTTCGTCGACGACGTGCGTGAAGCGATCGTCGCGGAGACGAGAGACCAGGTCGACCTCGACGCGAGCCTGCGCCAACTCGTCGGGCGACTGCAAGAGGCTGTGGCGGAAGGCGAGGGTCTCTTTCGAGCGGGTACCGTGCCGCTGCTCGAGACAGAGGCGTAAGCGAGTGGGCCACTGTGGCCCGACTCCAGGGAACGGGAGCGACGGCTGGACACCGGGGCAGGCGACACCCCGCTGAACGGCCAGATCAACCGACGGGCCAAGAGATGCTGTCGTCGTGCTGGCCGAAGACCTTGGTGAGCCGGGTGCGCGGGATGTCCGTGACGTCGAGGAGGTCGCGCAGGACGCGGCCGGGGCCCACACTGGGCAGTTGGTCGATGTCGCCGACGAGCAGCAGGTGGCAGCCGTCGCGGACGGCGGTGAAGAGGCGTCGGGCCAGCGCGAGGTCGAGCATCGATGCCTCGTCGATGATTACGAGATCCGCACTCTCCAGGACGCCGGCGTGGTCGAAGAGGGAGTCGCCGTCGGGCGTCCGGATGAGCCGGTGCACGGTCATCGCTGCTAGCCGCAGGTCTCTTCCAGGCGTTTGGCGGCCTTCCCGGTCGGGGCGGCCAGGGCGACGACCGCGCCGGCCTCGTCGGCGATCTCCACCAGGGTGCGCAGTGTGTGGGTCTTGCCGCAGCCGGGGCCGCCGGTCAGGACGGACAGGGGACTGGTCAGGGTGGTGAGGATCGCCTGGTGCTGCTCGTTGGTCAGCCCGGCAGTCTCCTGGCTGGTCAGCGCGGCCACGTGCTCCGTCCACCGGGCCAGGCCAGTCAGCGGGGATGTGGATCCGAGCAGCCGCCTTACATGGAGGGCGAGTTGCGTCTCGTCACGGTGCCGGCGGGGAAGCATGGCGATCTCCATGTCCGCGACCGTGTCGGTGCCGTCCAGCACGGGCAACGGCAGCGTCTCGGTGACCACCTCGCCCTGACCACGCAAGGCCTCCAGGGCGTGGCGCAGCACCGCGTCGTCGAGGATCTCTGCACTCGCCGGGTCGTCATCGCTCAGCAGCTGACGGGTGTGGGCGATCAGTACGCGAACCGGCAGATGGCAGTGGCCGCTTGCTCCTGCCTGGTCGAGTTCGTGCAGCAGGGCGGCCTGGAGCCGAGCGTCACTGTGTTTGGGGATGCCGACGGCGAGGGCGATCTTGTCGGCGTTGTGGAAGCCCACGCCGTGTACGTCCCGGCACAACTGGTAGGGGGTGCGGCGGACGATGTGCATCGGGTCGTCGTCGGTGTCGGCGTACGCGGTGTAGATCTTCACGGCGAGCGCCGGGGTGATCTGGAGCCCCTGCAGGAACACCATGATCTCGGCGATGTCCTTCTGTTCCTGCCAGGCCGCGGTGATCCGGACCGGCCGGACCTGGCCGATCCCGTGTACCTCAAGGAGCCGCTGAGGTTCGGCGTCGATGATCTTCAGGGTCTGCTCGCCGAAGACGTCCACGATCGCGGAGGCAAGGATCGGCCCGATCCCGCGGATCATGCCCGAGGCGAGATAGAGGCGGATCGCGCGCTCGTCGGCCGGCATCGTCCGCTCGCACCGCTCGGCCCTGAACTGCCGCCCATGGCGCGGATGGCAGGTCCATGCCCCGTGCAGCCGCAGACTTTCCCCGGGCCGCACCCCGAAGAGCGCCTTGCCGACCGCGGTGATGCTCTCCTCGTCGCCTCTTGTCACGCCCAGCCGCAGCACCGTGCGCTCGTCATAGCCGACATGCAGCAGATGATCGACCACGCCCTCGATCACATCCGGGGCATCCAGAGGCACTGGGTCGGGCACGCGCACCATCTCCAGGGGGACGTACGACTACGGATCACGTGGTGTTGCCGGGGTGCTGCAAGGTCAGCATGCGTCCCACCGCGGCGGCCTGTCGTGCGCTTGAAGGATTCTCCTCACTCCAACGAGTGACGAAACAGCCAGGCCGAGGCCGTACGACGGCATAACAGGCGTGGCGGCCGGACCGTGCGTTTTCAGCTGCCATCACACGTCCGACAGGCCCACCCGACAGCCGGGCTCTCGGCGTAGCACCACTCGCGTGACGTCGGTCAGGCATCCGGCAGTTGACTCAGGAGCGCAGTGAGACAACTCATGGGACAGATCACGCCACTCCACCTCGTACTGCGTTGCGCCTGCAACGCGCGATGCGAGAAGATGTTCGACGCATTGTGAGACGTGCGTGACGCACGGGCACGCCGTGGCGGCCGAGTCCTTGGTCGATCAGGGCTCACAACACGATTGACACGGGGGCGGGTGGATGAAGTTCGACATGGGGTCGTCGACCCTGGCGGATCTCGGCAAGAGCACGATCGGTTCGACGGAGGACCTGGGCACGCTGATCCGGTGGCTTGTCCAGGCGGCGGAGCCGCTGGAGGGGAAGTTCAACGGGGCGGGGAAGGCCGCGTTCGACTCGTTCAAGGCGCACACGGACGAGATCACCAGCGCATTGAACGGGTCCCTGAGCGCGATCCTGGGCGGCCAGTCCGGCATGGACACCGCGTTCGGCTCCGGTGATCTGGAGCAGGAGGACAACGCCCACCAGAACATGGGCCATTCCAACTTCGACGCCGCCCGCTTCGGCGCCCGATAGCCGCACCAAGGGGGAATTCGACCATGGGTCAGAACCAGGACCGTCGCTCGTACGACACAGGCGCCTCCACCGAGGTGCAAAGCAGCCTGCAGGGCATCATCGGCCAGCTGGAGCGCGTCCTCGGTGACCGCGACCGCGCGGTGCAGGCCGCGATGGCCGACTTCACGGCCGACGGCGTCGCCGACGAGTACCACGGCAAGGAAAAGCGCTGGAACCACGCCGCCAACGAGGTGCGCGACATCATCCGCCTGGTCCGCACGACGCTGGAGCAGAACGATGGCACCGCGCAGTCAACCATGGCCAAGGCGCGCGCGGCCGTCGACAACATCGGCTGAGTTGGGCCGGGCCGTCACCAAGTATTCGCATTTCAACGGGGGTTGGTATGTCGGGGTGGGACATCACGCCGTCCGGAGTCGGGGTTGTGGTCTCCCATGTGGGGGATGTGATGGGGGTCCTGGACGAGATCTTGCAGGGATATTCGGATGATCTGGAGGGTGCGGCCACCTCGGCCGGCACTCTCGCCCCGGGCGGGGCGAGCGGCGAGGGCAAGGGGCAGGGCGGGCTGGTGGCCGCAGCGCTGGCCGAGTTCGTCGAGGGTACGGCGGGCGACTTGCAGTTCATCGGCGTACGGATGGGGAAGTCGGTGACCGGCGCGGTGGAGGCCACCACCGCCTACGCGTCCGGCGATCTGGAGATGGCGGCCGAGGTGCAGCATCGGGCGGCTGGCCTGGTGGAGCCGGACATGCCGACCGGCTGGACGATGGGCCGGCTGTGATCGAGCCGGAGAACATTCCGCAGTTCACCGGTGATCTGGGGCAGTTGGACCACCACATCACCGCGTTGCGAGGCGAGGCGGACGGCATCCGGCAGGCCGGCGGGGCCGCCCACACCCAGTTCCAGCGCCTGTCCGCCTTCTACCACGCGCCCGAGGCGGAGGACCTGTTCGCCTCCACTGTGCCGGTGCGCGACCGTGCGGACGGCTTCGGCGACAAGCTCGCCACGGTCGCCGACGCGTTGGCGACGTATGCCACCGAGGTCGCGCCGATCGCCGCACGGCTCAAGCATTTGCAGAGCGAGGCGGCCACCTTCGTGGCGGGTCTGAAGACCAGCAGCGGCGCGTTCGACGAGAACTGGAGCCACGATCAGGACAAGGTCGACCAGCACCAGACCCTCATGAACGGGGTGGCCGAGGCCAAGGCGGCGTTCACCGCCGCCGAGATCGCGGCCAATAACAAGATCACCGCTCTGGTCGGCGGCACCCAGTACGTGATGGTCGGCGGCGGCAAGGCGCTGTTCATCCCGCGCGGTGTGGAACTCTACGGCTACACCGCCGACGCGCTGGAGCGGATGGAGAAGCTGCCCTGGGGCACGCCGGTGAGCAAGTCCCACAACTGGTGGGACCCCGATGACCTCGGCTATTACACCAAGAGCTTCGTCTGGGACGGGCTGATCGTCGACAACGTCTGGGGCACCATCGACGGTCTCGCCACCCTGACCGGCGTCCACGGCGGCGATGCCGCCGGAAACGCCTGGGAGGGCTTGGTCCGCGGGATTGTCGGTGCGGAAACGTATCTCATGGAATCCGGCGGGCAGAAGCCCACCGGCTTTCTGGCAAGTGACTTCGCCCAGGACAGCAAGGTGTACGCGAAGGAGTTCGGCAAGTCCTTCGTCGCCTGGGACATGTGGAAGGAGAACCCGGCACGCGCCGCGGCCACTGTCGTCTTCAACGGTCTGACCCTCGGCGTCGGCCCGCTGAAGGTCGCCTCTGCCGGACGGGTAGGCACCGCCGCCAAGGTCGCCTCCGTCACCGCCAAGATCGGCGACGCCATCGACCCGATCAACGCGGCCGTCAAGGTCACCACCAGAGGCATACCCAAGATCGCCGAGGTGACAGCCAACCTCCGCGGCCTGAACGGCATCCCGGACCTGCGCACCCCGCACAGCGCGCTGGAGCTCCCCAACGGAGCCAAAATCCTCGTCAAAGACGGCCAGTTCATCCGCGTCGACGACGCGGGAAGGGCCATCAGTGACACCCCGCTCCACGAACCGCCTGCCGACGCACGTGCCGCTCAGCACGAGACTCCCTCGGAGAAGGAGCTTGCGGGTGTTGGCGCGAGTTCCCGCGCCCGTGAAGCCACGGCTCACGTCAACGACGGCCCGTCGTCGCAGTCCAGCCACGGGACTTCTGGCAGTGGCGATACGTCTATCGGGCACAGCCGCGATATCCCGGACGGCACAGGCGCCTCGCATTCGGATGCCTCCGTGCCAGGCGGCGGTGACGCAGGAGGCCCACCAGTCGGCGGCGGTTCACATTTGCCCGACGGCCCCATGGAGCCTCGGGGCAACCTCCCCGACGGTTCCTGGGAAGGACCGCAAGGCCTGAGACTCAGTCCACAGGAGAACGCTGCCACCAGCCAGTTCATGGGACGGGCCTTGGCGACCGAGCCGCACATCACCGAGGCCATTCAAGCGGCTGCCGGTCACGTCGAGCACGGGAAGCTCAACGGTCTTGAGTACCGCATGAAGGGCGAGGATTCCCTCAAGCGCAAGGTCGCCACTGCCCTGCTCGAGGACGCCCGGCTGACACCAGAGCGTGCTCTGGCCAATATCAGAGATTCCCTTCGCTACACGGTCGAACTCCCCACCAGGGACTACTCTCACGGCGTTCAGCAAGCAGTTGACGAACTGCGCGCCCGGGGCTTCGAGAATGTCACGTTCAAGAACACCTGGGAGGGTTCGGGGTACAAGGGCATCAACTCCACCTGGCGGGAACCTTCGACAGGCCAGGTCTTCGAGGTGCAGTTCCACACCCCTGAGAGCTTTGCCGCCAAGATGGACACGCACGTCCTCTACGAGAAGGGACGCCTTCCCGGTATCTCCAGCGATGAATTCGCAGCCATTCAGGCTGAGCAGAACGAACTGTTCGACAGGGTTCCGGTTCCCCATGGAGCAGACTCGATCCGTCTCGACCACGATCTGCATGGCGCAGGGGGCACCGACGCACCCGACGTCGACTTGGGTCGACATGGTGACGAGTCTGTGCACGGGAATGGGCCGCCCCCGGAGCTCACTCCGGAGCAGCGAACATCTCATGACGCACATCTGCATGATCTTGCGCAGCGATACAGCGACGATTTCGACTGGCTGAAGCAGGACCCCGATCACAAGGGGAAGGTGAAGCCGTCGGAGATGGACGAAGCCCGCGTCGCGCTGGACCTACGCGAGAACGGGAAAGTGCCCACCGACATCCAGCGGCCTCCTGGAGCCAACCAGGGCGATCTCTATTCGCCGAGCACCGGAGAGTTCTACGACATCAAGGGAGTGCACTCCGACTGGCCCCCGCTCAACAACGTCCGCGACAAGTCGTTGCCGTTCAAGGGAGCGTACAACCCCGCGAACAACCAAGGGTGGGTGCGCAAGCTGGAGGATCAGATTGTCACGAGGCGGCGCATAGTTATCCTCGACATACGCAATGCCAACCAAGCGGCGATCAACGACGTCAAGTCGATCGTCGAGCAGCACGGGTGGAGTGATCGAGTTGTCTGGTATCCGTGACGTGAACCGAATCGTCCGGATGATGCCGCCCGATGCGGAGGCCGCTTCCGCCCTGCGGGAGTGGGTCGAGCAGGCGGACTCCCTTTTGGACGTCTCAGGACTCGACGTGTCCCAGGCAGATTTGTCAGGTGCGGATCTCGCCATGGGACTCCTGACGCAAACTGTCCTTCGGGGCACGAAACTCGTCGGCACCGACCTCTATCGGGCGAACCTGGATGGAGCCGTGCTGGATGAGGCTGACCTCTCCAGGGCGTCGCTGGTCAAGGCTGAAATCGATGAGGCCTCCCTGCGGGGCGCCACCTTGGACGAGGCAGACCTGGGTAGTACTGACCTCTGGGCCGTTGATGCGCGGTCGGCTCACTTCCGGGGAGCGAAGCTCGATGGCGCCTCCCTGATCGATGTCCAGCTACAGGGTGCCGATCTCACCAACGCGTCAGTGCGTGAGACATCCTTCAAGGCAGTGCTCGACGAACACACGGTCGTTCAGGGGCTCTCTGGCACGGTCTTCGGCCCCGCGGTCATTGACCAGGCAGGTGTGCGGCGAGAGATCAACGGACTGGAACTCGAGCGGTGGCTCAACAGCCGCGGAGCGAAGGTGCATGTTCTTGACCCGCGCTCTGGGGACATCACTTACTACGCGAAGTTCAGCGAGGGATACTCACGGAGCAACCCTCAGGGCATCGTCAGGCGTCGCATGGTGGACGGCGTGGCGCACGACGAGGCATTCACGAGAAACCTGCGCTGGGAGCCGACGGAGTACCTGCGGCTCTACGAGTTGGGGCACAACGAAGTCAACCGCGTGGAAATCACTGAAGCGGAAGCAACCGCGTTCATTCAAGAGGTCACCAGAGAGAACACATGACGGGCCTGGCAAGTGTGCGGCATGGCAACCAGGCAATTTATTGTGAATGGCAGGTAACCCGTGGCGGCGCAGGATTACGACAGCCAGTTGCTGGAGTCAGTGTCGGTGCGACGCCGACGGCTTCGGGATGCCGTGCTGTTCGGTGCACAGCGCCAGCGTCGGTCGGTCGATGAACGGTTGGGGAAAGTGTTCGCCGGGATCGTGATCGCGGCGGTGCTGTGCGCGGGGTGTGTGGGCTGGTCGTTCGTTTCCCATCGAGTCATCGGGAAGAGCCCGTATGGGGCGCCGGTGCAGCCGTCGTCTTCGCCTTCCGTGACCTCTTCGGCCCGATGATAGGTTCGAACGCGTGATATCTGCGGGGGCCATGAGTCGTACGACAAGGGGTGGGCGTACGGCGTTGAGCCGGGTCACCTTGGTCGGTGAGCGGCGGCGGGTCGATCTCGTCCTGCCGTCGCGGGAGCCGATCGGGCTGCTGCTGCCGGAAGTGATGCGACTGCTCGACGATCGCGCGTCGGCGCGGCCGGAGTTGCGGCATCTGGTCACCGTGGACGGTTCGGCGCTGGATCAGGACAGCACGCTGGAGTCGGCCGGGGTGCCGGACGGCGCGGTGCTGCGGCTGGTGAGGGTGGAGGTTGCCCCGTCGGCGCCGGTGGTGCATGACGTCACCGATGAGGTGGCCGACGATCTGGATGTGCGGACGTGGCGGTGGCGGCCCGCGGTGCGGCGTGTGGTGGCCGGGATGGCCACGGTGTTCTGGGCGCTGGCCGCCGGAGTGCTGGCTCGGGGCGCGTACGACCTGCCGGCAGTCGCTGGTGTGCTGCCCATCGCGGCGGTGGTGTCGGCGCTGGCCGGGGCCTTCTTCGGGCGGGCGCGGCAGCGGGGCCTGGCCACCACGTTGATCGTCACGGCCGGTTCGCTGGGCGTGCTCGGTGCGTGGACGTCGGCTGACGCGTACGGCTGGTCCGGCGCCGTGCGGCTGGCGGGTGTCGCGGCGGCCGTGGTGGCGGCGCTGTTGCTCGTGGGGTGGTTCTCGCCATTGGGACGTGGCGCGTTGATCGGGGCCGCGGCGGTTGCCGGATGTCTCGTACTGTGGGAGGTGGCGGCCGCATTGCAGGGCGGTGCGGAGACCGTGACGGGGCAGGCGCGGCTGGGTGCCGTGCTCGCGGTCGTGTCGGTGGTGGTGCTGGGTGTGCTGCCGCGAGTGGCGTTGATGGCGTCGGGACTGTCCTCGCTGGATGACCGGCGTACGGGCGGTGCGTCGGTGAGTCGCTACCAGGTGACTACCGCGCTGGCGGCCACCCATCGCGGGCTGGCCTGCGCCACGGTCGTCCTGGCAGCCTCCGCGGCTGCAGCGGGCGTTCTCGTGCTGCGGGAGCCGTCGGGATGGACTGTGCTGCTGGCCTTTGTCGCCACGGTGGTGCTGGCGCTGCGGGCGCGCGCCTATCCGCTGACAGTCGAGGTGGTCGCGCTTCTGGTGGCCGCTGCAGTCGTCACCGTCCGGTTGATCGTGGTGTGGCTGGGACACGCGGGAGCGGCGGGGCCCATCGCCGTGCTCGCCGTGCTGGCGATCGCTCCCCTCGCGGTGTTGGTGGTGGAGCCGGCCGAGCATGTGCGGGTGCGGCTGCGGCGTGCCGGTGACGTTCTGGAATCGGTGGGTGTCATCGCCCTGTTCCCGCTGCTCATCGGCATGTTCGGTGTGTACGGGCGTCTCCTCGGCACGTTCGCGTAGGGATCCGCATGACTGAAGGAGGGGACTGGCAGCGGGACGTGCTGCGGGAGTTGGCCGACACCCCCGCTGCACCGGCCAGCACCTCCCCACCGATGCCTCCGGCGCCGGTGGACCCGCGGCTCCCGAGCCCGCCGCCGCAACCGGCGTCCCCCACCCGGCCGGTACCCAGAGGAACCCGGGATCCGCGCCTGCCCCTAACGACCCCCGAGTCCGTACCGACCGTGGACCCACGACTCGCCCACGCGCTGGGCCGCCCCCAGCACGGTGACTCCCTGACGCAGCGCACCGGGCGTTCGCTGCGCAGGCTCACCACGTCGGCCGGGCAGGACGTGGCCGAACAGACGCACCTCGCAACAGAGTTGCAACGGCCGGTAACCACCGGGCGCATCATCGCCGTCACGTCCATCCGGGGCGGCGTGGGCAAGTCGACCGTCTCCGCGCTGCTGGGCCGCACCTTCAACCACTACCGACACGATCCCGTGCTCACGCTGGAGGCCGACGCGGCGCTGGGAACGTTGCCAGTGCGGATGGGGGCGGAGTCGGTGCGCTGGTCGTGTGCCGACCTCGCGCAGATACTCACCCCTGCAATGCAACTCACCGATGTCACGGGCTACCTGGTGCCGGTGGCCGACGGTGGTTGGCTGCTGCCCGCGGGTCAGGGGCGTGTCGGCGCGCCGATGGACGTACGCACGTACCGCACCGTGACGTTGGCGCTGCGGCGCTACTTCGCAGTGACGGTGGTGGACTGCGAGTCCTTGCCCGGTGACGTGGCGCGTACGGCGATGGATACCGCGCACGCCCGGGTGGTGGTCGCCCCGATGACCGCCGAGGGCGTCAATGGCACTCGCCAGGTCCTGAACTGGCTGGCCCAGCTTCCGCACGCGGCCCTGGCCAGTACCGCGGTGGCGCTCTCCGCGAGCTCCCCCGACACCACGCTCGACGAGAAGACGGCCGCCGCGCACCTGCGGGAGGCGGGCGTCGCCGTGGTCTCTCTCCCCTATGACCGGCATTTGGCCCAGGGAGGCCCCATCCACACCGTCATGCTGGGCCAGGCCACCCGGGACGCCGCCGTGCGCCTGGCCGCGGAGGCGATGCACCGGGCGGTGAGGGTGCGATGAGCCAGCACCGGATCCACCGGCCCGCGCGCTCCACCCGGCCCCTCGTCCCGGCCCAGCCACACACCATCGAGCCGCCGCCGAACCTGCCCGAGGGAAAGATCGGCAACGCGGCGACCGCGCTGCTGCCGATGGCCGGCGTCATCAGCTCGGTCGTGATGATGACCGTCATCCGCAACAGCCAGTTCGCCGCGCTCGGCGCGATCGTGCTGGTCTTCGCGCTGCTGGGCGCGGTGGCACGGTTCCTGTCCCAGCGCGGCAAGGCGCAGCGCACCCGGCGCACCCAGCGCGAACGCTACCTGGAGTACCTGGAGGAACTGCGCGACGAGCTCGGCACCGGGGAGCGGGAGCTGCGCCGACAGTCCCAGCTGCTCAATCCGCCACCCGAGGCACTGTACGACCTCGTACGCGATCCGGCACGGCTGTGGGAGCGGCGCCGCCATGACGCGGACTTCCTGCAGGTGCGGGTCGGCACCGGGGACGTACCGGTGCAGGAGCTGCTGGTCGGGCAGAACAGCACGGGCGGCGTCCTGACCCCGCCCGACCCCTTCATGCTCAACGAGGCGCGCGCCCTGCAGAACCGCTTCAGCACCGCGACGGACTTCCCGCTCACCGTGCCACTGGACCGGGCCGGAAACGTCAGCATCGTAGGCGACCGCGAGGGCGTGCTGCGGGTCGCCCACGCGCTACTGATCCAAACCTCCGTCACGCACGCCCCGGACGACGTCGCCGTCGCCCTCGGCATACCCGGCGAGAAGCTGGCCGAGTGGGAATGGGCCAAGTGGCTGCCCCACGTCCTCGATCCCAGCGAGCACGACGGTCCCATCGCCGCCCGCCGGATCGCACCCAGCCTGGCCGAGCTGGCCACGCTGTGCCGCCACGACCTGAGGCAGCGCGCCTCGTACGCGGCAGAGGTACGGCGCGGCCTATCCGACCGCAACGCACTGCGGATGACCGGCCGCCTACTGGTCGTCAGCGACGAGTACGGCGAGACAGCGACCGAACTTCCCCGCCCGGACACGGCCGTTGACCTGACCGACATGGGCGTCACCGTGCTGCACCTGCTGCAGCAACGAGTGCACGAACCCGACCAGGTGACCCTCCGCATCACTGTTGCCGGTGGCCAGGTCAGCGTGGAAGACCTGCGTGCGCCCTCGACGGTCTCGCAGGGGGCATCGGACGCGGTCAGCACTCCAGGAGCCGAAGGGCTCGCCCGAATGCTGGCCCCGCTCAGGTTGTCGGCGGAGTCCGCGGCTGAGGGCGCGCCGGTCTCCGGGCCGGTGGACTTCTCGGGCCTGCTGGGCATCGAGGATCCGGCCGCGCTGGACGTGGGCCGGCTGTGGGCGCCGCGCGGTGAGCGAGCGTTCCTGCGCGTACCCATCGGTTTGACGGATCGTCATGAGCCGGTGCTACTGGATCTGAAGGAGTCCTCCGAGCTCGGCATGGGCCCGCATGGGCTGTGCGTCGGCGCGACGGGCTCCGGCAAGAGTGAGCTGCTGCGCACTCTCGTCCTCGCGCTGACGGCCACCCACTCTCCCGAGGACCTGGCCCTTGTACTGGTCGACTACAAGGGCGGTGCCACCTTCGCCCCCTTCGCCGAGCTCCCTCATGTGGCCGGGGTGATCACCAACCTGGAGAACCAGGCCGGGCTCGTCGAGCGCGTCCACAGCAGCCTCGCCGGGGAGGTCAAGCGGCGCCAGCAGGTCCTCAAGGACGCGGGCAACATTGCCGACATCGGGCACTACGCCGCGCTGCGCGCCACCGAGCGGCCCGACCTGGCGCCCCTGCCGCACCTGTTCGTCGTCATTGACGAGTTCGGTGAACTCCTCACCGCGAAGCCGGACTTCATCGATCTGTTCCTGTCCATCGGCCGCATCGGCCGCTCCATCGGCGTCCACCTGCTGCTGTCCAGCCAGCGCATCGAGGGCGGCAAGCTCAAGGGCCTGGACACCTACCTCTCCTACCGCCTCGGGCTGCGCACCTTCTCCGCCGACGAGTCGCGCACTGTGCTGGACACCACCGACGCCTTCCACCTGCCGCCGCTACCGGGCTTCGGCTATCTGAAGGTCGACACCTCCACGTACGAACGTTTCAAGGCGGGCTACGTCTCCGGCGCCTACCGCGGCCCGGCCCTGCGCGACAAACGGAACGACGAGCCGCGCGCCTGGCCCTACCCCACATACAACACGCTCGACCCATCGCATGCGGACGCCGCGGAAGAACTCGCCGCCCCCAAGCGCGAGACCGGACCGACCGTGATGTCGGTCATGGTCGGCCAACTCGCCACCGCCGCCCCGCCGGTGCGCCGGATCTGGCTGCCGCCACTACCGGACGCCGTCACCCTCGACACTGCGGCCGGGCCCCTCGAAGCCGACACGGAAGGCCTTCGACTCGCTCACCGCGACGGCTCGATGCGCATTCCGCTCGGCATCCTGGACGACCCGGCCAAGCAGCGGCAGCGGTCCTGGCTGCTGGACTTGACCGTCGCGGGCGGCCACACGGCTGTCATCGGCGGCCCGCAGTCCGGCAAGACCACCCTGCTGCGTACCCTGGCCCTCTCCCTGGCTCTCACCCACACGCCGTACGACGTCGCCGTGTACGGCCTCGATCTGGTCGGCGGCGGCCTGTCCGTGCTGGCCGGGCTGCCGCATGTCGGCGGCATCGCGGGACGCGCCGACCACGAACGGGCAGCGCGTACCGTCGCCGAGGTCCGCACGATGCTCGGCGAACGCGAGGATCTCTTCCGCGCGTACGGCATCGACTCCATCGACCAGCTGCGCCACCTGCGCGCCCAGGGCCAGCTGCCGCAGCTCGGCTCGACCGACATCGTGCTGCTCGTCGACGGATTCGGCGCGCTGCGCGACGAGTTCGCCAACCTGGACGACGCTGTGGCCGACCTCCTCAAGCGCGGCGGCGGCTACGGCATCCACGTCGTCGCCGGGATGTTGCGCTGGAACGACGTCCGCATCGCCACCCAGTCGATGTTCGGCACCCGCGTCGAACTGCGCCTCAACGACCCGGCCGACTCGTCCATCGACCGCAAGCTGTCCGAGACCCTCTCACCCGACACCCCCGGCCGGGTCCTGACCGACGGAAAGCTGTTCGCACAGGTCGCGCTGCCCCGTATCGACGCCTCCCCGTCCACGGGCGACCTCGGTCCGGCCCTTGAGAAGGCCGCACGGACCATTCGCGCCACCTGGCACGGTGAACTAGCGTCTCCGGTAAGGGTGTTGCCGACCCGACTGCCCACCCCACGGCTGCCGTCCCTGGCGGCCGAACCCCGGCGTGTGCCGATCGGCATCGACCAGGACGCTTTGGCTCCCGCCCTCCTCGACCTATTCGGGAGCGATCAGCATCTGCTGATCCTCGGCGACAACGAGTGCGGCAAGACAAACCTGCTGAAGCTGATCGTCTCTCAACTGGTGGATCGATACGGCGATGAGGAGTTGGTCTTCGGCGTCTTCGACCCACGGCGCGGCCTGCGCGGCGTGGTCCCCGAGCCCTACCGCGGCGGCTACGCCCACAACGCGAAGCTGGCCGCCGCGCTGGCCACCGGCATCGCGACCGAGCTGGAGAAACGCCTGCCGGAGACGGCGGACCCCGACGCGGCCGATACGGAGCCCTCGTTCACCGGACCGCGGATCGTGATCCTCGTCGACGACTACGACATCCTCACCACCGCCGGCCAGCAGCCCCTGGCCCCCTTCCTGCCATACATCTCCTCCGCCCAGGACATCGGCCTGCACTTCGTCATCGCCCGCCGCACCGCCGGGGCCTCCCGTGCCCTGTACGAACCCCTGCTCACCACCCTGCGGGAGACCGGCACCACCGCCCTTCTCATGACCGGCGACCGCACCGAGGGCCAGCTCTTCCCCGGCCTGTACGCCTCCGCACAACCGCCCGGCCGCGGCACCCTCATCCGCCGCGGCCGCCACCACCAGCTCATCCAGACCGCCCTCACCGACGAAGACCCGGGATCCGCGCCGTGACCAAGGACGTCATCGCCCTCACTTCAAAGATGCCGGACCTGCGCACACTCCTCGCAGGCCTCTACGCCGGCGGCCCCGAACTCGGCGTGAACACCCTGGCCGACGGCGCCGTCATCCAGCTCTGCGCCCCCGACGGCCGCCCCCTCGTCTCCGTCGAAGCCCCTATCCTCATCCAGGTCCCCGGCGAAACCGCCCGCCTCCTCGGGACCGGTCCGGATCTCCCGGACAGCCCGGTGTGGTGGACCGAGGCCCGCGCCTCCACCGCCGTCGCGGAGGGCGGCCGGCTGGCAGGGTCCTTCGCCGGACGCCTCGCCACCGTCCTGAACGGCACGGTCTGGCCCCCAGAGGCGGCCTCGACCGACGTTGTCCCGCTCGCCACGGACGTCGCAGCGGTCCCCGTCCCCGCCACGTCGGCCCCGGCAGTGGACGTCCTCACCACCAAGGCTGCCGTGGTCATCCAGGACCGCCCCCTCGTCACCATGACGAGCTGGCTCTCCGACGCCCTGCGCGGCGCGACCACCGACGACCGCGCCCTGCAGATCGTCACCCCACCCACCACCCGCCTGACCCTGCCCACCCGCACCGCCCTGCACGGCCATCCCAACCGCTGGGTCGTCCAAGACCCGGACCACGGTTTCTACGACGGCCTCTCCGGCGCCCTACTCCACTGGAGGGGCGGCACCTTCACCCCCGTCCTCGACGAGAACGGCACCGCCTCCGCCGCCAAGGCCTTCACAGCCACCAGCACTGACGCCGATGAACGCCAGCTCATCCTCTCCCAGCGCACCCGGCACCCCGCCGACGAAGACCTGATCCTCGGCCGCGCCCTGGAAACCGCCTGGCAGCACCTCACCGGCACCCCACCCGCCGGCTGGAGCACCGCAGAACCCGTCAACCTTCCCTGGTCCACCCGCCAGTTGACGGACCTCGCCCGCAACCGCGCACCCCAACCGACCTGGCTGATCGCCGTCGGTCACCCCGGCCGCCCGGCCATCGCCACCGTCCGCATCACCCGCACCCCCGCAGGCGTCGAAGAGGACATCACCCTCACCCTCGGCTACGGCAAGGACGAAACCCCGCCCCTCGACGCCATCGAGCCCCTCGCTGAAACCCTCGCCACGCAGCACGGCCTCACCAGCATGCTCACCTCACTGCGGAGCGCTCGCCGCGACCTCACGATTCCCCCGCGCTTCGAGGCCCCGCCCGTCCCCGTCTCGTTCACGCTGGGTTCCGAAGCGGTCCGGGACGTCGGCCTCGCCCAGGCCCTCCGGCCACCCCTCAACCTCTCGTCCAGCCGACTGGGCCCTCCAACCGAACCCGCCCTCCACTACCTACTCGGTGACGGCACCGACCCCCGCACTTGGAACACACTCCAGCAGCTCACCCGCCATCTGAAGGGGGCATGACAGCCCCGGACCTGGATGACTGGCCACGTGGCGGACATGAAGAGAGCCGCGGTGGCCGACTCGATCGGTGGAGACGTCGCGGCCTTCGGCCAAGACCCGCTCAGCTTCAAGCCCGTCTTGGACTTCGCCTCCCGCCTCCCCTGGCAGGAGCATGAAGGTCTTCGAAGTTGAGCGGTGCCTTGTCGGTGTGTGCTGACTGCCCGTCATGATTTCTGACGGGCGGGATGGTTGTCGGCCCTGGATGCAGGACGCCCGTGGTCCTGGGTGGTCATTTCTGTTCTCTACGCAGAAGGATCACTGGGGAGCCACGGGCCTGGTCAACGATACGACGCTGCTGCTCGACCTCGACGGGTGCCCGTCATACGGGTCGAGCGGTGCGAGGACGGTGGGCGCCGGGTCCACCTGGCCACGGCAGATGCCTCGGCCCGGGGCTGCCCGGCCTGGATAACCGCCAGCATGCGATTCCATCAACCAGGTGTCAGGGTTCCCCGGACGGCTCGGGCCAGAAGCCAAGCCGTACAGAGCCAACTCTGCCGACGGGACGACAGATGCATGGCCGCCGACATTCTCATACCTGGGCGGGCGGACATGTGGCGCAGTGCCAGGCGTCGAGAGGTCAGGCAGCATCCCTGCCAGTGCTTGCGGTGACCTCGCACGCTTTCCCCAAGTTGTCCCATCGTGATTGCATGCGTCCGCAACTATCTGGGGAGTGATCTTGATGTCGCAGGGAAGTGCGTTAGCAACTGGCTGTATCGTCGCTGGTCAGCGGAACTCGTGAACGTCCCGCTTCTTGTAGAGATACGCACATGAGGACCACGGCCCGGCGGCCGCGGTCCTCTTCGCGTTTTCCTGGATCGAGGTGGCTCAAGGACTCCCGGGGTGAGGGCCGTCCGAGCGTCCTCGGCATCGCGGGCGGCGGCCGGTGTGGTTCCGGCCGCCGCCCGGCGGAAGGGTTCAGGTGCGCCTGCGCGCGTCGCGTGGCGTCAGTTCGAGGCGCTGCCCGAGACCCACTCGCTCCACGGCATGTTCCAGTCGCTGAGGCCGTTGCCCGGGGCCACCGTGGCCTTGTCCGCGGAGTTCTTGACGATCACGACGTCACCGGTCATCGAGTTGTCGAAGAACCACGCGGCGGGCTGCTTGCCGTCGCCGGCGTTCCTGACGTCCTTCAGGCCCACGCAGCCGTGGCTGGTGTTGACCTTGCCGAAGACCGAGTCGCCGCCCCAGTAGTTGCCGTGGATGAACGTGCCCGAGTCGGTCAGGCGCATGGCGTGCGGTACGGCCTTGATGTCGTACGAGGGCTTGCCGTCCTTCTCCGTGAGGCCGACGGTCGCGGCGTTCATGTGGACGTGCCGGTACTTCTCGGAGATCACCATCTGACCGTTGTACGTCGGGTGCTCGGCGCTGCCGGACGAGATCAGGATGGTCTTGACCGTCTTGCCGTCCCGTACGACGGACATCTGCTTCGTCTTGGCGTCGACGGTGCTGATCTGGCTCCGGCCGACCTTGAACGTGACCGTCTTCTGGACGCCGTCGACGGTCATGGTGACGCTCACGGTGGAGCCGGGCTTCCAGTAGTGCTCGGGGCGGAAGTCCAGGCGGCTGTCGCCGAGCCAGTGGCCGACGACCTGCTCGCCGCTGCTGGAGCTGACCTGGATCTTCGACTCGACGGCGGCCTTGTCACCGATCGCCCTGTCGAAGGTGAAGCTCACCGGCATGCCCACACCGACGGTCGAGCCGTTCTCGGGGGAGAGGTGCCCGAGGAAGTCGTTGGCCGGGGAGACCGTGGAGATCGCGGCGTTCCCGGTGACGGAGCGGCCCTTCGCGTCCTCGGCCTCCGCGGCGACCTGATAGCGCGTGGCCTGCTTCAGCGGCCCGTTCGGCGTCCAGGCCGTGCCGTCCGCGGAGAGGGTGCCCGGAACCTCGGTGCCGGTCGCGACGGCGGTCATGGTCACCTTGGTGAGTCTGCCGTCGCTGACGGTGACCTTCACCGGGTCGTTGATCCCGACATCGTGGGCGTGCCCGGGCGTGATCTTTATTCGGGCGTCGGAGGTGTCGGAGGTGTCGGAGGCGCCCTGGGGGGCCGCCTGGGTCGCCTGTGCCCGCGTCTCCGAGTGCGTCCCGGTGTCGTTCGTGGCGGCATAACTGGTACCGCCCAGTGCCGTGAGTGCGAGTGCCCCGGCCGTAGCCATCAGCCCGGTGCGTCGCTTGCGTACGGTGATCAAACGCTTCTCCCATGCCACTGGTCGGTGAATCCTGGGACCGATTGCCAGGTACGGCCATCAGTCCCAAAGAAGTATTTTTGCGCATTAGTCCGTTTTGTGGGGTGAATTGTGGCGGGTCTCACGCGGCACGCGTGCGTCGCCGACGCCCCGCTCGACGGCCGGACGGCGCGTGATCGACCCACTCCCACCGATCGGCCCAGGCCGCACGGCGATACGGAGGCGAGGGGTCCGGCGCGACCGGCGCCCGGCCCGCCACCGGCCCGCCCTGAGCCGCGCCCTCCGGGCAGGTCACTGATACTGAGGAAATGGGCAAACTTGGGCGAAACGTCCCAGCGAGCCGACGGGGCGACCGCGTGCCGCCGAAGGCCGTGTCGCCGGAAGCCGGCTCGGAAGCCCGTCGCCATTCGGCCGGCCGACGTCTGCTGCCGTTCCGGAAGCCGCGCAGCGTCGCCGGGCAGGTCTTCCTGCTGCAACTGGTGGTCGTCCTGCTGCTCGTCGCCACGGCCGTGGTGGTGCTCGTCATCCAGGACCGCAATCGCGCGATCCAGGAGGCCGGCGACCGGTCACTGGTGGCGGCCGAGTCGTTCGCGAACGCCCCGGGCACCGCGGACGCGATGAAGAGCGATGACCCGACGGCGGAACTCCAGCCACATGCCGAGGTCGTGCGCAAGAAGACCGGCGTCGACTACGTCGTGTGCCTGAGCCCCTACGGCTTCCGGTGGACCCACCCGGACCCGGACCAGATCGGGAAGCACGTATCGACCTCCTACGGCCAGGCGCTCGGAGGTGAGCCCCACCAGACCACGTTCGACAGCAGCCTGGGGAAGGCGGTCGACTCGACGGTGGCCGTCTTCGACGAGAAGGGGAACGCGGTCGGCCTCGTCACCGTGGGGGTCACGGTGGACAAGGTGAGCAATGTGGTGCAGCGCCAACTGCCGGTGATCTTCATCTCCGGAGGCGTCGCGCTGCTGCTGGCCGCCGGCGGCTCGGCACTGGTCAGCGGGCGTCTGCGGCGCCAGACCCGGGGCCTGGGGCCGGTGGAGATGACCCGGATGTACGAGCACCACGACGCGGTGCTGCACGCGGTCCGGGAAGGCGTGATCATTCTGGACGCTGACGGAAGGCTGCTGCTGGTCAACGACGAGGCGCGCCGGCTGCTCGCCCTGCCGCCGGAGGCCGAGGGCAAGCTGGTCACCGGACTCGGGCTGAGCCCGGGCCTGGCCGCGCTGCTGGGCTCGGGCCGGGCGGCCACGGACAAGGTCTTCCTGGCCGGGGACACCCTGCTCGCGGTCAATGTGCGGCCGGTGGGCGCGAAGGGGGGCAGCGTGGCCACCCTGCGGGACACCACGGAGCTGCGCGCCCTCGCGGGCCGGGCCGACGTGGCGGGCGGGCGCCTGCAACTGCTCTACGAGGCCAGCACGCGGATCGGTACCACCCTCGACGTGAAGCGCACCGCCGAGGAACTGGCCGAGGTGGCGGTCCCGCGCTTCGCCGACTTCGCCACCGTCGAGCTGGGGGAGCCTGTAATGCGCGGTGGTGACCCGACGGGGGCGAATATGGAAATGCGGCGCATCGCAGCCGAGGGCATCCGGGACGACGCGCCCCTTTACCCCGTCGGGACGCGTATGCCCTACGTGCCCGACAACCCCGTGGCCATCGGTATGACCGCCGGCCGGCCGGTCCTGGTGGAGAACCTCGCTCTGGCCGACGGATGGCGGGCCCAGGACCCGGAGCGGGCCCAGCAGGTCATCGAATACGGTATCCACTCCATGATCTCGGTGCCGCTCCGGGCTCGAGGCCAATTGCTGGGGGTCGTGGACTTCTGGCGCTCGGAGCAGGAGCCCTTCGAGCCGGACGACCTGTCCCCCGCCGAGGAACTCGCCGCCCGGGCGGCCGTGTGCATCGACAACGCGCGCCGCTACACCCGCGAGCACACCACGGCCGTCACCCTCCAGCGCAGCCTGCTGCCCGGCATGCTTCCCGAGCTGTCCGCCCTGGAGGTCGGACACCGTTACCTGCCCGCCCAGGCCGGGGTGGGCGGCGACTGGTACGACGTCATCCCGCTGCCGGGCGCCCGGGTGGCCCTGGTGGTCGGCGACGTCGTCGGACACGGTCTGCACGCCGCCGCGACGATGGGGCGTCTGAGGACCGCGGTGCACAACTTCGCCGCCCTGGACCTGCCCCCGGACGAGCTGCTCGCGCACCTGGACGAGCTGATCACCCGGATCGACCAGGACGCGGCGGCGGAGGGCAACACCGAGGCCGTCACCGGTGCCACCTGCCTGTACGCGGTCTACGACCCGGTCACCGGGAGGTGTGTTCTCGCCCGGGCCGGTCATCCCGGTCCGGCGCTGGTCTCACCAGACGGCTCCGTGACCTTCCCCGACATCCCCGTCGCCCCGCCACTCGGCGTGGGAGGAGGCCTGCCGGTCGAGACGGCCGTACTCCGGCTGGCCGCCGACAGCCGGCTGGTCCTCTACACCGACGGCCTGGTCGAGGCCCGCGGCCGCGACATCGACGTCGGGCTCGGCATGCTCAGGGAGGCGCTCGCCGATACGGACGGCGCCACCCCGGACGACACGTGCCGGGTGGTCCTCGACGCGATGCTGCGCACCAGATCGAGTGACGATGTCGCCCTGCTCGTCGCACGCACCCGGCTGCTGGACCCGGAGCAGGTCGCGGAGTGGGAGGTGCCCGACGACCCCGCGGCCGTCCCCCGGATCCGCGCCGAGGCCACCCGCCGGCTGGAGTCCTGGGGGCTCGGCGAGGCCGTCTTCACGACCGAGCTGATCCTCAGCGAACTGGTGACGAACGCCATCCGGTACGGAGGAAGCCCCATCAGCCTGCGGCTCCTGCGCGACCGCGACAGCCTGATCTGCGAGGTCGCCGACGGCACCAGCACCTCCCCGCACCTGCGCCGCGCGACCCTCACCGACGAGGGGGGCCGCGGCCTGTTCCTCGTCGCGCAGATGTCCCGCCGCTGGGGAACCCGGTACACCGACCGGGGCAAGATCATCTGGGCTGAGCAGGCGCTCGACGCCGGAGCGCTGGGAGACCTGGGCGCTCTCCTGATGGCCGACCTGTGACGCGGGACGGAGGAACGGAAACCCCGGACCGTCGCCCCGGGGTGTGCGCCCCCGGAGCGTTCAGGAGCCGTCGTCGACCGTGAAGTACGGGATCTTGGCCGGGTCCTGGCCGAAGGCGGACCCGAGATAGACGGCCGACAGTTTGGTGAGCGTCCCGTCGTCGATCAGCTGTCTGATGATCCGGTCCAGCTCGTCCTTGTTGCGTGACCCCTTCGGGTACAGGGCGCCGTACCCCTGGTCGGTCTTGTACTGGCCCACGAGGCGCACCTTGCCCTCCCGCTTCTGGGGATACGCCAGCAGGATCGTCGTGTCGTGGACGACCGCGTCGATCCGTCCCTCCTCCAGGGCCGTGACCATGTCCGGGTCGTTCGGGAAGGAGGTGACGGGCTTGGTCGGCTTGAGGCGCTCCTTGACGAACTCCTCGCCCGTGGTGCCCTCGGCCACGCCGATGCGGACGTCACGGATGTTGTCCTCGTTGATCTTCTCCCCGTCCCTGATCAGCACTCCCAGGGTCGAGGAGAGGTAGGGCGGGGAGAACTCGGCGACCTTGCTCCGTTCCGGGGTGATCGTGATCTGCGCCAGGGCCAGGTCGAAGTCCTTGGTCTTTCCGGACACGACCTCCGGGAAGGGAGCGTTCTCGACCTTCACCCGGTTGAGTCCGGACCGGTACGCGATGTTGGCGGCCATGCAGTACTCGTAGCCGCTCTTGATGGAGTCCGGTGTGTCACCGTTCCACCAGCCGGGTGCGGGCAGGGTGGTTTTGACCGTGAGGGCGTCCGCCGTCTTGGGCGACAGGTGGAACTCCCCGTAATGACCCGAGATCGGGCAGTCGCCGTAGTGGGTCTTCGGCGACTCCGACCCGCCCTGGTCGCAAGCCGATGTCGCGACGATGAGCGCCACGCTGACAGCCAGAGAGACGGTCGCTGCCGCGGCGCGCATCATTGCACCTCCGGTAGGGGCATACTCCTTGATTCACCATAAATCACCCCGAACCATACGACTGCCGGAGCCGCGTGGGAGGACTCCGGGGCGCGGGTCGGATTCCCGTCTTCGGGCGGTGCCGCCGTGGCCGCCGCAAGCGTGAGCCTTGTCCCGGCCCGGCGGCTGCCCGTGCCTCCCGGCTGCGAAACGTGACGTTAACGCTGGAAACAGTTTTGACATGAACACTTCCGCAAGGTGGTTGCCTGTTGTACCAAATGAGGGCCAGCTTTCCCGCTCAGGGAGGTCTCGTGAGACGCGTCAAATTGCTGTCCGCCCTTGCCACCTTCGGCCTCGCGATGATGTTCAGCCTGGCGCTGACCGGTCCGGCACACGCTGCCGGGCCGGCCTATGTCGCGCTGGGGGATTCGTACTCGGCAGGCAACGGCGCAGGAAACTACGACAGTTCGAGCGGAGGCTGCCACCGCAGCCTCAGCGCCTACCCCTATCTGTGGAAAAACGCCCACGCACCGTCCTCGTTCGCCGACACCTCCTGCTCGGGCGCGGTCACCACGGATGTGACGAACAGCCAGCTCGGCCCGCTGACCTCCGCCACCGGGCTCGTCTCCCTCACCATCGGCGGCAACGACGCCGGCTTCTCGGACGTCATGACCACCTGCGTGACCGGCTCCGACACCGACTGCGTCAACCGGGTGAACTCGGCCGAGAACTACGCCCGGAACACGCTCCCCGCCCGCCTCGACGCCACCTACGACGCCATCCGAGCCAAGGCGCCCAACGCCAAGGTGGTCGTTCTCGGCTACCCGCACGTGTATACCCTCAACGTCTTCTGCGTCGGCCTCAGCGGCACCAAGCACAGCAAGATCGACGAGGCTGCCGACGTCCTCGACACCGTCATCGCCGCCCGTGCCGCCGCCCACGGCTTCGTCTTCGGTGACGTCCGCACCACCTTCGGCGGCCATGAACTGTGCTCCAGCGACGACTGGCTGCACTCCCTGGTGATCTCCCCGAGCTGGGAGTCCTACCACCCCACCGCCACCGGCCACGCGAGCGGCTACTACCCCGTCCTCAACGCCAACAGCTGACCTCCTCGCGGGGCGCGCGTCCTCCGGCCGCGGAGGCCGCGCGCCCTGTGGGGCCGGCGAACACGCGGGCTATCGCATATCGCATACATCGAAGGGGTAGAGGTCTCTCCGTCACCGACCGGAGTGAGGTAGCCCTTCCATGTCGACTTCAGCATCCCGTCGCCCCGACCGGTCCGCCGACCCGCTTCCGGGCGACCGCACGGTCATCGACCGGCTCGTGACGGCCAACCGTGCGTACGCGGCCAGGTTCGTGGACACCGGCAGGGACGCCCGCCCTGTTCAACGCGTCGCCGTCGTGGCCTGTATGGACGCGCGCATCGACCTCCATGCCGCGCTCGGACTCCAGTTGGGCGACTGCCACACCGTGCGCAACGCGGGCGGCGTCGTCACCGACGACACCATCCGCTCCCTGACGATCAGTCAGCGTGCCCTCGGGACCCGTAGCGTCATCCTCATCCATCACACCGGCTGCGGGCTGCAGAGCATCACCGAGGAGTTCCGGCACGAGCTGGAGATGGAGGTCGGGCAGCGGCCGGCCTGGGCGGTGGAGGCGTTCCGTGATGTCGACCAGGACGTACGGCAGTCGATGCAGCGGGTCCGTACTTCACCGTTCCTTCCCCATACCGGCGACGTCCGCGGCTTCGTCTTCGACGTCACGACCGGATTGCTGAGGGAGATCGACCCGCGGGTGTGAGTCTTCCGGTTCCCCGGTTCCCCGGCTCCCCTGTTCTCTTGGTGCGGGGTGCGGGGTGCGGGGTGCGGGGTGCCGGGTGGGGGAGTCGTGGCGTACGGCGAGAGAGCAGGGCTCCTGGAATCGGCCGCGTACCTCCCTGGTGCACCTTGAGATCGAGCTGCATACTGTATGCAGTTTCTCGATTCCTCGGTTTCCCGTGGGAAGTCGTTCGCGAGGAGGGGGCAGCCCCGTGTCCTACCGCACTTCTCTCTCTGCCGTCCTGGCCGAAGTCGTCGCGCCCGCCGCCGAAACGACGGCCGGGGAAGGCAGGTTCCCCCGGGACGCCGTGTCGGCCTTCGGTCGTGCCGGGCTCCTCGGTCTCACCGTCGCCGCGGGATCCGGAGGTGGCGGGCTCGGGCTTGCGGAGGCCGTCGACGTGGTCGCGCGGACCGCCCGTGTCTGCCCCGCGACCGCCGCCGTGCTCACGTCCCATTTCGCCGCGGTCGCCGCCATCGAGTCCTGCGGGGGTTCCTGGGTGCGGGAGGAGATCGCCGCCGGGCGGCACCTCGTCGGCCTCGCCCTGTCCGAGGGCGGATCCGGCGAAGCGGGGGAGGACGAGCCGTACGGGAGGGAGTTCGGGAGGCCCCGCTCCGGCGCCGCCCGTTTCGCGGACGTGGTCGCCCTGCGGGGCCGTAAGCGGCAGGTGGTCGCGGCGGGTGAGGCCGACAGCTACCTCTGGTCCTCGCGACGGCTCGCGGGGCGGGACGGTCTGACGCTGTGGGTCGTTCCGGCGCAGGCCGCGGAACTGTTCGTCCCGGCCCGGCCCGCGGGGGGAGGGCCGAACGGCAGTGCCACGTCCACCCTGTCCGCGGATCCGGTGCTCGTTCCCGCCGACGTGATGCTCGGACGGGACGGTGGAGGGCTCGACATCCTGCTGAACGGCGTGCGGCCGTGGCTGCTGGAACTGAGGGCGGCCATCGACGGCGCACTCCCGGGACTTGGTCACGGCACCGACGCAGCCGGCACCTTCCGGCCGGGCGCCGACGCTCTCGGGCGTGGGGGTGGTGATCTCCGAACCGGCCCCGGCACGCTCCGGCCCGGGGGCGAACACCTCCGGCCGGCGCCCGCGGCGTGATCCGGCGGGCGGCGCCGGTGATGAGCCCCGTGCGGGAGACCCCTCGGTCAGTCCTGGTTCGCCCCGGCGGCGAGCTGCTTGCGATAGAAGCCGGTGGTGCGCTCGGTGTGCTTGCGCATGACCTCGCCTGCGCGGTCGGAGTCGCCCTTGGCGATGGCCCTGATGAGCTGGGCGTGCTCGTTCCAGGCCTCCTTGCCGCGGGGCCGCGCGATCGGCGTGTAGTACCAGCGCACCTTCTGGCTCACCCCCGCGATCAGTTCGGCCAGGACGGCGTTGTCGGCGATCGAGGTGATGAAGGTGTGCAGGGCGGTGTTGGCCGCGACCAGTCGCTCGATGTCGCTCGCGGCGAGCGCGTCGACGCCCTCCTGGTGCAGCTGCCAGAGTCTCTCGACATCCTCGGGCTTCGCTTGCTGGGCGGCGAGTTGGGCCGAGTAGATCTCCAGAACCGCGCGGACACCGAGGAGTTGGGCGGCCTCCTGCTCGGTGGGGGAGTGGACGAAGGCTCCCTGCGCGGGACGAAGGTCGACCCAGCCGTCGGTCTGGAGCCGCTGGAGTGCCTCCCGCACGGGCTGGCGGCTGACTCCGAGGTGCTCGGCGAGCTCGGCCTCGACGAGATGCTGGCCGGGCTTGAGGGAGCCGCTGACGATCAGCTCGGTCAGGGCGTCGTACACCGCCTGCCGGAGCGGGGCCGGGCGGGTGACGCGCCGGGCCGCGGCGGCCGTGAGTGCCTCGCGCATGGGAACCCCGTTCCGCCACCGGCCCGCGCGGGGCCGACGGCTCTGCCAAGAGGTGGCCGCCGGGAGGGTCGCCGACGGTCGCGTCAGGATACAGGTTTTCGTATGCAGGATGGCGGGTTGCCGGGGGGTGGTCCCAGGCCGGTCGGGGTCTCACCCGAGGCCGGGGCTCCCGGCGATGAGGTGACGCCGGTGCGCGGTTCGCCCTGTCGGAGGGTGTCGTCCGCCGCCCGTGGTGTTCGTCGCTGTCACTCCAGCGGTCAATTGCCGTACAGCGTAAGAGGGTTGATTCGGATTGAGTTCTGTATACAGAAGCCTGTATGGGGTAGTGTTCAAGTCTCCCGCACGCATCGCCGGGGACCCGCACGACGGAAGGCGGAGCGATCATGACGGCCAGCGTGAGTGACATGACGGTCGAAGGCGTGGTCCGGACGGCGGCGGCCGTCCATCGGGATCAGCGCGGCGCGCTCCTGCCCGTACTGCACGCGGTACAGGCCGAGTTGGGGTGTGTGCCCAAGGAGGCGATTCCCGTGCTCGCCGACGAGTTCAACCTCTCCCGGGCGGACGTCCACGGAGTGGTGACCTTCTACCACGACTTCCGCGCGGAACCGGCCGGACGCGTCGCCGTGCGCGTCTGCCGGGCCGAGGCCTGCCAGGCGCTCGGCGCCGACGGCCTGGTGACCTACGTCCGCGAGGCCGGACTGGCGCTCGGGGAGACGAGCGCGGACGGCGCGGTCACGGTCGAGCAGGTCTTCTGCCTCGGCAACTGCGCCCTGGGCCCCTCGGTCGAGGTGAACGGCCGGCTGTACGGACGCGTCGGACCTGCCCGGCTGGGCTCGATACTGAACGGGGAGGTCTCATCGTGAGGGGCGAGGCCGACCTTCCCGTGCTGAGCGACGAAGCCGGCCTTCCGGTGTTGAGCGAAGAGGCCGGTCCTCCGATGGTGAGCGAAGAGGCCGGTCCTCCGATGGTGAGCGACGAGGCCGGCCTTCCCGTCGTGAGCGATGAGGTCGACGACGCGACGCACCCCAAGGCCACCGTCTACGTCCCCCGCGACTCGGCGGCCCGGTCCGTCGGCGCCGACGAGGTAGCGGACGCCCTGCGACAGGCCGCCCTACGTGGCGACTTCGCCCTCGACGTCGTACGCAACGGCTCACGCGGCCTGCTCTGGCTGGAACCCCTCGTCGAGGTGGTGACCCCGCACGGACGCGTCGGATACGGACCCGTGGCCCCGGCCGACGTCGAGGACCTGCTCGCCTCCGGCATGCTCGACGGCGCCGACCATCCGCTGCGGATCGGTGTCGTGGACCAACTCCCGTGGCTGGCCCGGCAGAACCGGGTCACCTTCGCCCGGATCGGTGTCACCGACCCGCTGTCCACGGACGACTACCTGGCGCACGGCGGCCTCGCCGGGCTGCGCGCCGCGCTGGAACGCCCGCCCGCGGACGTGGTCGCCGAGGTCACCGCGTCCGGTCTGCGCGGCCGGGGCGGCGCGGGATTCCCCGCCGGCGTCAAATGGAAGACGGTGCTCGACTGCACGGACGACCTGAAGTTCGTCTGCTGCAACGCCGACGAGGGCGACAGCGGTACCTTCGCCGACCGGATGGTCATGGAGGGCGACCCCTTCATGCTCATCGAAGGCATGACCATCGCCGCGTACGCGGTCGGCGCGCGCGAGGGCTACCTCTACATCCGCTCGGAGTACCCGGACGCGGTGGCCACCATGCGGGCCGCGATCGGCATCGCACGTGAACACGGCTGGCTCGGCGAAGGCATTCTCGGTTCCGCGCTCTACTTCGACCTGCACGTCCGCGTCGGCGGCGGCGCGTACATCTGCGGCGAGGAGACCTCCATGCTGGAGAGCCTGGAGGGCAAGCGCGGCATGGTCCGCGCCAAACCCCCGATCCCGGCGATCGAGGGCCTGTTCGGCAGACCGACCGTGGTGAACAACGTGCTCACCCTCGCGACCGTCCCCGTCGTGCTCGCGTCCGGCGCGCGGGCCTACGAGGAACTCGGTGTCGGACGCTCGCGCGGCACCCAGGTCTTCCAGCTCGGAGGCAACATCGCGCGCGGCGGCATCGTCGAGACCGCGTTCGGCGTCACCCTGCGCGAACTGGTCGAGGACTACGGCGGCGGCACGTTCTCCGGGCGGCCGGTGCGCACGGTTCAGGTCGGTGGACCGCTCGGCGCCTATCTGCCGACGTCGATGTTCGATCTGCCGATGGACTACGAGGCCTTCGCGGAGGCCGGCGCGATGGTCGGCCACGGAGGTGTCGTCGTCTTCGACGACAGCGTCGACATGGCCGCCCAGGCCCGCTTCGCGATGGAGTTCTGCGCCGCGGAGTCCTGCGGCAAGTGCACGCCGTGCAGGGTCGGTTCGGTACGCGGTGTCGAGGTCATCGACAAGATCGTGGCCGGCCGGCACCGGGACGAGAACCTGGCGCTCCTGGAAGACCTGTGCGACCTGATGACCGACGGCTCGCTGTGCGCGATGGGCGGGCTGACCCCGATGCCCGTACGGAGCGCCCTCACCCACTTCCCTGACGACTTCCTCGCTCGCGACACCGGCCAGGAGGCCAACTCCCGGCAGCCGAGCGGCGCGAGGAGGGAGGCCACGTCATGACACTGCTCAAGGAACCTGACTTCGGAACCCCGGAACGGCCCGGCGAGGCCACGGTGACGGTCGAGGTCGACGGGCTTGCGGTGACCGTCCCCGAGGGCACCTCGGTGATGCGCGCCGCCGCGCTCGCCGGAGTCGACATACCCAAACTGTGTGCCACCGACAGCCTGGAGCCGTTCGGCTCCTGCCGGCTGTGCGTGGTGCAGATCGACGGCCGGCGCGGCACCCCGGCCTCCTGCACCACTCCGGTGGCGGACGGGATGACGGTGCGGACCCAGACACCGAAGGTGGAGAAGCTCCGCCAGGGTGTCATGGAGCTGTACATCTCCGACCATCCGCTCGACTGTCTCACCTGCCCAGCCAACGGCGACTGCGAACTCCAGGACATGGCGGGCGTGGTGGGTCTGCGGCAGGTGCGGTACGGCTACGAGGGCGAGAACCACCTCGAAGCCGAGAAGGACACCTCCAACCCCTACTTCGACTTCGACCCGTCCAAATGCATCGCCTGCTCGCGCTGCGTGCGCGCCTGTGGCGAGGTGCAGGGCACGTTCGCGCTCACCATCGAGGGGCGCGGCTTCGACTCCAAGGTCTCGCCCGGCGCCGCGGAGACGTTCATGGACTCCGAGTGTGTCTCCTGCGGGGCCTGCGTCCAGGCCTGCCCGACCTCCACGCTCCAGGAGAAGTCGGTGGTCGAACTCGGCATGCCGACCCGCTCGGTGGTCACCACCTGCGCCTACTGCGGGGTCGGCTGCTCCTTCAAGGCCGAGCTGCGCGGCGACGAACTCGTGCGCATGGTGCCGTACAAGGACGGCGGCGCCAACGAGGGGCACTCCTGCGTGAAGGGCCGCTTCGCCTTCGGATACGCCACCCACCCCGACCGGGTGCTCAAGCCCATGGTCCGTGACAGGATCACCGACCCCTGGCGCGAGGCCGGGTGGGACGAGGCCATCGGTACGGTCGCCCGGCGGATGCGGGACATCCAGCGCCGGCACGGGTCGGGATCGATCGGCGCGATCTCCTCGTCGCGGTGCACCAACGAGGAGGTGTACGTCGTCCAGAAGCTGGTGCGCGCCGCGTTCGGCAACAACAACGTGGACACCTGCGCCCGCGTCTGCCACTCGCCGACCGGGTACGGACTCAAGCAGACCTTCGGAGAATCGGCCGGAACCCAGGACTTCCGCTCCGTGGCGGAGGCCGACGTCATCGTGGTGATCGGGGCCAACCCAACCGACGGACACCCGGTGTTCGCCTCCCGCATGAAACGACGCCTGCGCGAGGGCGCGCGGCTGATCGTCGTCGACCCCCGCCGCATCGACCTGGTGCGCTCACCGCACATCGAGGCCGCGCACCACCTTCAGCTCCGGCCCAGCACCAATGTCGCCGTCGTCAACGCCATGGCCCATGTCGTCGTCACCGAGGGACTGGTCGACCGGTCCTTCGTGGACGCCCGGTGCGAAGGGTTCGACGCGTGGGCGGAGTTCGTCGCCCGGCCAGAGAACAGCCCGGAGGCCACCGAGGAGGTCAGCGGCGTCCCCGCCGCCCAACTGCGCGCCGCCGCACGCCTGTACGCGACGGCACCCAACGGTGCCATCTACTACGGCCTCGGCGTCACCGAGCACAGCCAGGGTTCGACCATGGTCATGGGAATGGCCAACCTCGCGATGGCGTGCGGCAACATCGGCCGCGACGGCGTCGGGGTCAACCCGCTGCGCGGCCAGAACAACGTCCAGGGCTCCTGCGACATGGGCTCCTTCCCGCACGAACTGCCCGGCTACCGCCATGTGTCCGACGACGCCGTCCGCGAGGTGTTCGAGAACCTGTGGGGCGGCACCCTCCTCGCCGAACCCGGACTGCGCATCCCCAACATGTTCGACGCCGCGATCGACGGGACCTTCCGCGGCCTGTTCGTGCACGGCGAGGACATCGCGCAGTCCGACCCCAACCTCCAGCACGTCACCGCCGCGCTCGAAGCGATGGAACTCGTCGTCGTGCAGGACCTGTTCCTCAACGAGACGGCCAGGTTCGCGCATGTCTTCCTGCCCGGCGCGTCCTTCCTGGAGAAGGACGGCACGTTCACCAACGCCGAACGCCGGATCAACCGGGTGCGCGCGGTGATGAAGCCGAAGACGGGAAGGCACGAGTGGCAGATCGTGTGCGACATCGCCACCGCCATGGGCTACCCGATGGCGTACGACCATCCCGGCCGGATCATGGACGAGATCGCTGCGGTCACGCCGACGTTCACGGGAGTGTCCTTCGACCTGCTCGACAAACTGGGCAGTGTGCAGTGGCCGTGCAACGACGCCGCTCCCGGGGGGACACCGGTGATGCACGTCGACGCCTTCGTGCGCGGCAAGGGCCGGTTCGTCGTCACCGCGTACGTGCCGACCAACGAGCGCAGCACCCGGCGTTTCCCGCTGGTGCTCACCACCGGGCGCATCCTCAGCCAGTACAACGTCGGCGCGCAGACCCGCCGTACCGGCAATGTCGCCTGGCATCCGGAGGACATCCTGGAACTGCACCCGCACGACGCCGAGGTCCGCGGTATCACCGACGGAGCGATGGTGACGCTGGCCAGCCGGGTCGGGCGGACGACACTGCGGGCGGAGATCTCCGACCGGATGCCGGCCGGCGTCGTCTACACCACGTTCCACCACCCGGTGACCGGTGCCAACGTGGTCACCACCGAGAACTCGGACTGGGCGACCAACTGCCCCGAGTACAAGGTGACCGCGGTCCAGGTCGGGCTCGCCCATCCGCTCGGGCACGGCGACGGGACATCGCGGCGGGCCCGGGGCGAGGGGTCCGTACGCGCCGGGGACGAGACGCCGCGGCCGGACGCCGACGACGTCCTCACGGTGGTGGACTGAGATGACGGCGACCGTGCCTCCCGAGCGCCGGATGGCGAACGACATCGCCATGAACCTCGGTCACCTGCCGGAGGAGTCGGCCGCCGAGGCCATCGCCGGTCACATCGGCCGCTTCTGGGACCCACGCATGCGGTCCCGGCTCCTCGCGTACGCCGACGCCGGAGCCGACGGCCTGCATCCGCTGGTGATAGCGGCGGTGCGGCTCATGCGCTGAACGAAGGCCCGCACGAGGCAGGAAGCGGAAGAGGGGGCGTGGATGCTGTTCCGGCAGTTGGAGTACTTCGTGGCGGTCGCCAGGGAGCGGCACTTCGCGCGGGCCGCGGGGACCTGTTACGTCTCGCAGCCCGCGCTGTCGGCGGCCATCGCCAAGCTGGAGCGGGAGTTGAACGTCACGCTCATCAACCGCGGCCACACCTACCAGGGCCTCACGCCCGAAGGGGAACGGCTCGTCGTGTGGGCCAAGCGGATCCTCGCCGAACAGGACGCGTTCAAGGCCGAGGTGGCCGCCGTGCAGTCGGGCATCACGGGGACACTCCGCCTCGGGACGGACCCCACGGCCTCGACGACCCTGGCGATGCCCGTGGCCGCTTTCTGCGCGGCGCACCCGCTCGCCAAGGTCCAGGTCCGCTCCCGGCTGTCGACGGACGAACTCCACCGACAGATAAGGGACTTCGAGCTCGACGTCGCCATCGCCCACTTCGATCCGGGCGACCGTGAAGGTCTTCAGGTCGTCCCCCTCTACGAGGAGAGGTACATGCTCCTGGTCGCCGACGACCAGCTCATGTCCCAGGCCGGCGCCATGACCTGGGCGGAGGCGGCCCAGCTCCCGCTCGCCCTGCTGACCCCCGACATGCGCATCCGCCGGCTCATCGACGACGTCTTCGCGGAGAAGGGATGTGTGGTGACGCCCCAGGTGGAGACCGACTCCATCGCCGCGCTCTACGCGCACGTCGGCGGCGGCGCGTGGGCCAGCATCGTTCCGCACACCTGGCTGCGCGCCATGCCGGTGATCGGCAGGACGCGCGCGCTGCCGCTGGTCGACCCGGAGGCGGGCGCCCAGGTGTCGGTGGCGATCCACGCGGGGACGCCTGGTTCGGTCGCCGCGCGTGCCTTCGTGAACGCCGCCACCGGGCTCGCGCTGGACGAGGTCTTCGGACAGCCCCTGCCGCACGAGCACTGGGTGCGCTGAGACCGGCCGGACCCGCCGGACTTCGGCGTTCGGAGTCCCCGTCCGCCCTTGATAGACGCTGTTTATCGGCTGGTCGCCGATGGGTCTTGGACGCGGGCGAGCGGGTTGACGATGGTGGGAGGAGCAGCCGTACCGACCGGACCTGCCCAAGGAGGACCTCGGACCATGACCGCTCCCTCGACGCCGGAGACCGCGGCGAACGCCGACGCGCAGACCGAGCTCACCGACGGGTATCACCTGGTCGTCGACGCGTTGAGGATGAACGACGTCGACACCGTCTACGGCGTCGTCGGCATCCCGATCACCGACCTGGCCCGCCTCGCGCAGGCACGGGGCATCCGCTACATCGGCTTCCGGCACGAGAGCAACGCGGGTCACGCGGCGGCGGCCGCCGGCTTTCTCACCAAGAGGCCCGGCATCTGCCTGACCGTGTCCGCGCCGGGATTCCTCAACGGTCTGGTCGCGCTGGCCAACGCCACCACCAACTGCTTCCCCATGGTGCAGATCTCCGGCTCCAGCGAGCGGCACCTGGTCGACCTCAGGCAGGGCGACTACGAGGAGATGGACCAGCTCGCCGCCGCGCAGCCGTTCTGCAAGGCCGCCTACCGGGTGAGCCGCGTGGAGGACATCGGCCGGGGCATCGCCCGCGCCCTGCGCACCGCCGTCTCGGGGCGCCCGGGGGGCGTGTATCTCGACATCCCCGCCGCGGTCCTCGGCTCCATCATGGACGCGCGGGCGGGCGCGAGGACACTGAGCCGCCTCGTCGACCCCGCGCCGCGACAGTTCCCGGCGCCCGAGGCGGTGGACCGGGCCGTCGACCTGCTCGCGGGCGCCGAACGCCCGCTGCTCGTGCTCGGCAAGGGCGCCGCGTACGCGCAGGCCGACGAACGCGTCCGCGAGTTCGTGGAGTCCACCGGCATCCCGTTCATCCCGATGTCGATGGCCAAGGGCCTGCTGCCGGACGACCACCCGCAGTCGGCGGCCACCGCCCGTTCGCTGGCCCTGAAGAAGGCCGACGTCGTGATGCTCGTCGGCGCCCGCCTCAACTGGCTGCTGAACCACGGTGAGGCGCCGCAGTGGAACCCGGACGCCCGGTTCATCCACGTCGACATCGAGGCCAGGGAGATGGACAGCAACCAGCCCATCGCGGCCCCGCTCGTCGGCGACATCGAGTCGGTGCTGGAGGCGATCGCCGAGCGCGCCAAGCCCGGCCGGATCGCGGCCCCCGCCGCCTGGCGGGCGGAACTGGGCGCGCGGTCGGCACAGAACGTCGCGAAGATGGCGGAGCGGCTGAAGGCCGATCCGCACCCCATGCAGTTCATGGGCGCGCTGAAGGCCGTGCGCGACGTCGTGCGCGAGCGCCCGGAGACGTACATCGTCAACGAGGGCGCGAACGCGCTGGACATCGCGCGCAACGTCATCGACATGCACGCACCGCGGCACCGCCTCGACAGCGGTACCTGGGGTGTCATGGGCATCGGCATGGGCTACGCGATCGCCGCCGCCGTCGAGAGCGGCGACCCGGTCGTCGCCGTCGAGGGCGACAGCGCCTTCGGCTTCAGCGGAATGGAACTGGAGACGATCTGCCGGTACAGGCTGCCCGTCGTCACGGTCGTCATGAACAACGGCGGTGTGTACCGCGGCGACGACGTCAACCCCCTCGGCGACGCGCCGTCCCCGACCACCCTGATGCTCGCGGCCCGCCACGACCGGATGATCGAGGCGTTCGGCGGCAAGGGCTACCGCGCGACGACTCCGGCCGAGGTCACGGCGGCGCTCACCGAGGCCCTGGCCTCCGGCGGCCCGGCGCTCATCGACTGCGTCATCGACCCCTCCGCCGGAACCGAGAGCGGCCACATAGCCCACCTGAACCCGAAGGGCATCACGGGCGGCAACATCACGCCGACCAGGTGAGCCCCGAACTCCCCACCCGGACACCTGGTTCCGGCACCGGCACGATGGCGGCTGGGTGGAGTCGTCGGCCGCTGGTGATCCGGGGTCCGGCGTGGGATCGTTTCGCGGTGACCGATACCGCTCTCGGAACGAACGCGTCGGGACGCCCCGACGACCGTCTGCCGTCCGTGTTCCGCTTCGCGACGGAGATCGTGGCCTGGGTGGCCACGCCCTGGGCCCTGGCCGACCGTTCGTGGCTGCTCGCCGTGGCTTCCGTGGTGCTGCTCATCGGTCTGCCGACCGTCTTCGCCACCCCGGGGGACAAGTCCAACGTCCTTGTGCCGGTGCCGGGTTGGGTGACCGTGGTGCTGGTACTGCTTCAACTCGTCGCGGCGGTGGTGTTCTCGTGGCTCGCCTGGCCCGCCTGGGCGGCGGTTCCCGTCACCGTGCTGGCCGCCGCGACCTGTGTGACGGAGCGCGGGCGCTGGCAGTGGCTGCTGAGCCGGGCCGGGTGAGACCGCCCGGTGGCCTGAATCCCCGTCCTGGCACAGCCCGTTCCGGCCCGCGCGAGGTCAGCCGCTCGTGCCGAAGTGGCTGCCGGTGGTCTCGCCGTCGGGCGTGATCGCCGCGGCGACGCAGCGGAACACCCGTAGCCCCTCCGCCCATTGCGGGGCGGTCGGCGGCAGGACGTCCACGTCCCAGCGGGTGGCGTCCGAACGGCTCGTCGACGTGAGGGAGTCACGCAGGACCTGCTGGGAACACAGCGCCCTGACGTCGGGATGCCTGACGAGATCCCTCGCGTTGTACGTCGTCCCGTCCTTGGGCAGCGGGGCGATGGCGAAGGTCTGCCACACGTGTGAGACGTGACAGTCGGCGCGGCTGACGGTGATCGTTCCCGAGATGTCGGTGATGCCGCTCCAGCACTCCGGGGTCGTGACACAGCGGCCGCCCACCCCTTCGACGTCGGCGGCTGCGCAGCCGCTTCGCGTGGTCCGTGCGCCGCCGAAGGCCGCGCCCGCGCCCGGCGAGGCGGTGTCCGAGGTGCCGGGGGTCGGGGACCCGCTCGCCGAGGAGCCGGGGCCGCCCGGCGACCCGTACTCATGGACCACCCAGGTGACGGACACGCTCACCGAGATCACGGCCGCCACCACGCCGATCAGGCCGGGACGCCACCGTGAGGACCCGAGCGTCGCCGGTTGGGCCACCGTGCTCGCCTCTCCAGCGGCGGCGGGCCGGCCGTGACCGTCCTCCGTCCGCCCGCCGTCGGCCCGAGGCCGGCCGTTCCCGCATGCCCTGCCGGCTCGGCCGTCCGGCCGCGCAGGCCCCGGAACCCGCGGGTCCGAGGGCGGTGGGGGAGGGGTGGAGGACGTGGAAGGCGTGTCCCGGTGGGCGGGAAGGGTGGTGGCCGTACGGGGTACCGACCCGAACGCACCCTGTACGGCGCTGTCGACGTCGACGGCCGCCAGGGCGTCCCGCAATGATGACGCGTCCTGTGTCCGAGAGGCCGGATCCGTCTCCAGGGCCTGTCTGAGCACCGCGTTGAGGGCGTTCGGCACGTTCGGCAGGTCGGCGTAGGGCCAGGTGTGCCGGACGATGAGCTCCGCGAGAGTGAGCTGGGTGCCGTCGTCGGGATGGTGCGGCGGGCGGCCCCGCAGGAGGGCGTAGAGCGTCGCGGCGAGCGAGTAGACGTCGCCCGTCGTCGTGGGCTCGGCCAGGTGGAAGGCCTCGGGCGGCGCGTACGCCGGGGTGAGCGCCTCGCGCGTCACCGACAGGTCCCGTCCGGGCCTGGGCATGGCGGCCAGTCCGAAGTCGGTGAGGGCGGCGGTGCCGTACCGGTTGACCATGATGTTGCCCGGCTTGATGTCACGGTGCAGCACCCCGGAGGCGTGCGCCGCTGCCAGGGCGTCGGCGATGCCGAGCCCGATGTCCCGGGCCTCCTTGACGGCGAGCGGTCCATGGCGGTGCAGACGCTCGCCGAGCGAGCCGCCCGGACACAGCTCCATGACCATGTACGGGCGGTCGTCGCCGAGGACACCCGCGTCGTAGACCGGGACGACGTGCGGATGCCCGGACAGCCGGCCCGCGGCGGTGACCTCGCGCAGGAAGCGCTGCCGGTCGCGGTCCGAGTCCAGCACCCTGCTGTCGACCTTCAGCGCGACTTCCCGGCCCACCGCCACCTGGTGCGCCCGGTAGACCGTGGCGAAGCCGCCCCGGCCGAGGATCCCCTGGATCTCGTACCCGGAGAGTTCCACGTGCTCGTACCGCATGGTGCCGTCATCCCCCAACGCACAGCCCACCCACGGCAGAAGCTCCGGCCGGGGACCGCGCCGACTCTAGCCCAGCCGTGCGGGCGCTCACGCCTCGTCCGCGAGTTCGGCGAATCCGTCCAGCAGGGCCGCGGCCACGGTCACGTCGCCGGTGAGCGGGCGGTCCCGCATGTCCGGGTCCAGCGCCGCAGCCGCGCGGGCGTAGGCGCGGCCCGCCGGGGTGCCGGGCGCGGGCGGAGTACCCCTCAGCCGCAACGCCCTTACGGCGGAGACGAGTTCGCAGGCTACGACCAGGCGGTACGCCTGCGCCGCCCGCAGCGCCTTGCGGGCGGCCTGGGGTGCGAAGGTCGCCGCCTCCTCCAGGCCCTGGGACAGCACGACATGCCCCAGCGAGGCCGGGGTGGCGCACGCCTGAATCTCCGCGAGGGCCGAGGCGGCGCTGTACTCCAGGATCATCATCCCGGACCCGGCCGAGGAGGCGTCGGCCAAGTAGGAGCGCAGTCCCGTCAGTTCGGGGCGGCCCAGGGCGGACAGCCGCGCCGCCGAGAGCCGGGCCGTGCCGAGCACGGCGAGGGCGAGCTGGTCGAGCGCGAGAGTGAGCGGTGCGGTGAAGAAGCCGCCGTGATGCCGGGCGACGGGATCGCCCGTGATGCCGTCCCAGCCGATGAGGGGGTTCTCGGCGGCGGAGTTGAGGTCGATGGACAGCACCCGGTCCAGGCCGGACCACGCCTCCATCGCGGGGCCGTGGGCCTGCGGGAAGCACCGGAAGCCGAAGGGGTCCTGCACCCGTGCCGGTGCGCTGTCCGGCAGCCCCGGTACACCCGGGTCCCCACCGGTCGCGGTGCCGAGCAGCCACCGGACGCGTGCCGCCACCTGTGCGATCGCCGGGTGGGCGGGGGCCGTGTGGACCTCCGGTGCGTACGGTTCGAGGGAGCCGTCCACCGCGTGCAGGGCGAGCGCGGCCACGGCGTGTGCGGCACGCAGCGGGATCCCGAGGTCGTGCCAGGCGAGAGCGGACTCACCGAGGGTGAGGGCATTGCTGCTCAACAGGGCCAGCGCGTCCCCGCGTTGCAGGAGAAGGCGCTCGGGGAGCGAAGCCCCGGCGAGCAGCCTTTCGGGCCGCGGGCTCTCGGGCGACGGGTCGTCGGCGACCAGGCTTTCCGAAACCGTCCGGTCCCGTGTCCAGGTGTCGTGGCCGAAGAGCGCGAGTCCCAGCCGGGCCAGGGCCGTCAGATCACCGGTGCCCACGGAGCCGTACTCCAGCACCCGGGGATGCAGTCCCGCTCGCAGCGCCTGCGCGACGGCCGCGGGGATCTCGGGGCCCAGCCCCGAACCGCCGGCCAGGAGCTGATTCGCGCGGACCGCCATCATCGCGCGGACCAGGCGGGCCGGCAGGGCCTCGCCCGCGCCGCCCGCGTGGCTCAGCAGCAGCCGCAGGTCGTGGCCCGCGCCGTCGTGCTCCTCGACCGCGAGTCCCCGGTGCGCTCCCACGCCGGTGCTGCGTCCGTAGACGCGGGCACCCTCGGCGGCCAGGCGCTGGGCCGCCCGACGGGTGTGCTCCATCGCGTCGAGCGCCGCCGGGCACAGGGAGAGCGGGGTCGCCTCATCGGCGATCCGGGCCACCGTGGCGGCGTCGAGGCCCCGGCCGTCGAGGACGACACCGGGCGGCGCGCTCACGGAGGCAGGGCGGTCGGCGGCCGGGGTGCCGGGGGCTGTGCGGGCCGTGCGGTCGAGCATGACGGTCGTTCACTCCTCAGCCGTACGCCGTCGCCGTCACGAGCCCGGGCCGGGAGGACGTCCTCCCGGCCCTGGGCACTCGTCCGGCGTGCGGTGCCGGTGTCAGCTCAGTCCCGCCGAGGCCAGCCAGTTCTTGGCCACGTCCAGCGGGTCCTTGTTGCCGTCCTGCACGTCGCTGTTCAGCTTCACCAGGGTTTCGGTGTCGAGCTTCGCCGAGACGTCGTTGAGGACCGAAACCCCGGCCGCGGGAAGGGCGCTCTTGTATGTCAGGGGAGTGACATTCTCGAACCCGAAGAGATTCTTGGGGTCCTGGAGCACGACAAACTTGTTCTTGCCGATTCCGGGGTCCGTCGTGAAGATGTCCGCGGCCTGGATGCTGTTCCCCTTCAGTGCCGCCACGGTGAGCGGGCCGCCCGCGTCCAGGGCCTTGAAACTCTTGAAATCGAGACCGTATACGGACTTCAGGCCCTTCAGGCCCTGCTGCCGGGTCTGGAACTCGGGCGAGCCGCCGACGACCAGGTCCTTCGCCGCGTCGGCGAGGTCGCTGATGGTCGACTTCTCCGTGAGGTCGTACTTCTTGGCCGTCGCCTCGTTCAGGGCGATCGCGTCCTTGTCCTGGGCCTGGGACGGGATCAGCAGCGAGAGCTTGGGGTCGAGCTTGGCCGAGATGGCCTGGCTGGTCTCTTCGACGGACGTCGGAGCGGCCTTGGCGTCCAGGTAGGCGAGCAGCGCGCCGTTGTACTCCGGAAGGACCGTGATCGTACCGTTCTTGATCAGACCGTACGTGGTCTCGCGGCTGCCGATGTTCAGCTTGTAACTGACTTTGATGCCCTTGGACTTGAGGGCCTCGCCGTAGATGTCGGCGAGCAGGATGCTCTCGGGGAAGTTGTTGGAACCGACAACGACCGTACCGGCCTTGGCGGTGTCGCCCTTCAACGGGTCCTTGCCGTCGGTGTCGTCGGAGGAGCCGCAGCCCGTCAGCGCGGCGGCGGCCACAAGCAGCAGGGAAACAGCGGAGGTTGCGGAGGTTCGAGTGCTTCTGGCGATGGTCACTTGGTCATCCAGACTTGGCAATCGGTGGGGCGGTGGTGGCTGGTGGGCACGGGCGACGGTCCTGACGATCCAACCGAGCCGCCTCAAGTACCGTCAAGACACGAATAGATCACTGATGGGGACCGTACAGCTTCAGCCCGTAGGCGCAACGTGACCGAAAGGGGATCGAACCAGGCGTCCTCGCGTGCCACTTTTCGGTTGATCATGGCCGTACTCTGACGGCAGCCGCTAGTGTTGGCCGCGTCGAGGGCCCCCTTCCACTTGTCGGCCCGATCGCGCTGCTCGTGACCATTGATCCATGCAGGCGGCCTGCTACGAGGCTTCCAACGGGGTATGAAGTCAAGGAGGTTGGGTGCCCGCGCACAGAAAAGCCGCCTCGGGGCAGCCGTCCAATGCTCTCGGGACCGGCCGGACACCATCCCTGCTGGACCGCTGGCCCTTCCGCCGGAAACTCAATGTTCTGGTGATCGTGCCGCTCGCGGTCATCTCGGTGATGCTCGCCTATGTCGTCTCCGGTGAGATCGGCCGGGCCCGGTCCGCCGCCGACACCGCCCAACTCGTCCGCGACAGCGCGCAGGTGACGAAACTCATCGACGCCGTGCAGACCGAGCACCGGCAGGCCCTCCTGGTCTCGCTGCGTTACGAGGCCGCGCCCTCGGGGGAGAGCGCGCCGGACACCGCCGCCTATCTGGCGGCGCAGGAGCAGGTCGGTACCCGCATCGACGCGGTCCGGGCCGCCTACGGCGACCGGCTGCCCGACGGCGAGGCCCAGGCGCTCAAGGAGCTCGAAGGCCTGGACAGCCTCCGCAAGACCGTCGAGCAGGGGCCGATCCCCGCCGACAACATCGACCCCGCGTACGGATCGGTGATCGAGGGGCTCATCGACGGCCTCGGTCTCGGCCGGTCGGGCAGCGAGTCCTCCGCGTCGGCAGGCAGTCTGCTGGACGCGCTGCTGCGGGCCGACACCGCCCACGCGTCCTTCGAGACCAGCGTCTTCGCCGCCCGCACCCGTGACTCCAACGCGCTCATCGAGTTCACCGGCGCCGTCGGCGACTACGACCAGTACACCTACCAGGCCGAGCGGTTCACCCGGTTCGCCGGCACGGAACAGGGCAGCGACCTCGCCGAGATCGAGCACAGCCCGTACCAGAGCGTCATCACCCAGCACTGGGCCGCGCTCCAGGTCGACACCGGAGCGCTGGTCGCCGAGAACGCGACACAGCTGCGGGCCGCGCTCGACGAGGCGCTGCGCGCCGGTCCCACCTACGAGCGGCAGGCCGAGAACCGGCTGAAGATCGTCCAGTCGCTGATCGGCGGGATCGCGGGGAACGCCCAGTCCGCGTCGAACGCCGCCTGGTGGCGGGTGGTCTGGCTGATCGCCGGCATCCTGGCCGCGTTCGCCGCCTGGCTGCTGTTCTCCGTACTGACCCGGCGTTCCGTGGTGCGGACCGTACGGACCCTCACGGCGGCGGCCCAGCATGTGGCCGGCGCCGCGGCGAGTGAGCTCGCCCGCGTCGCGGACGACGACGCCGACGACGCGAGCCCACCACGGCTGGAGGCCGTTCCCGTGCTGGTGCGCGACGAGATCGGTCAACTGGCCGAAGCCTTCAACCAGGTTCAGGTGACCGCGAGCGCGCTGCTGGAACGCCAGGTCGTCAGCCGGCGCAACATCGCCGAGATGTTCGGCAACGTCGGCCGCAGGGTCAGCAACCTCACGGCCCGCCAACTCGCCCTGATCGACTCGGTGGAGCGCGGCGAGACCGACCCCGAGGTGCTGGACCGGCTCTACCGCATCGACCACATCGCCGTCCGTCTCCAGCGCAACGCGGACAGCCTCATGCTGCTCGCCGGGATCAGCGAGACCGGTCTCAACACCGAACCGATGCGGCTCAGCAACATCGTCCGCGCCTCGCTCGGCCAGATCGAGGGCTTCCAGCGGGTGACTCCGCACGCCGAGGGCGATGTCGTCGTCGTCCCCGACATCGTCGGCGATCTGACCCTCATGCTCGCCGAACTCCTGGAGAACGCCGTGATGTTCTCCCCGGCGACCAGCGGCGTCGAGGTCGTCCTGCGGCCCCGTCACCACGGGGGCGGCGCCCTCGTGGAGATCATCGACCACGGGCTCGGCATGAGCCCCGAGCGGCTGGAGCAGGAGAACGCCCGGCTGATCCGCCGTGAGCGCCTCGACCTGGCGCCGACGGAGGTGCTCGGCCTGTTCGTGGTCGGCGGTCTGTCCCGGCGCTGGGGCATCGAGGTCGCCCTCTCCCGCACCCCGGGCGGCGGTGTCACCGCCACCGTCGCGGTGCCCGCGGTCCACCTCGTGCCCGGTGACCACGTCGCCGCCGCCGTCGCACAGGCCCCGCGGATGCAGCCTGCCGCGCGCCGCCCCGGTCCCGGTGAGCCGCGCAGGGCGCGGGTCGAGGCGCCGGCCGGACCCGCGGGCCTGCCCCGCAGGGTGCCCTCGCGGCCCCGTGGCGCCGAGTCCCCCGGCCACGCCCGCCGTTCGGAGGCGGCGGACACCGGCGCCGAGCGGGCGACGACGCACGGCGGTGCCCGGCCCGGCACCGGTCCCGACCCGGCGCCCACCGGCCCGGCGCGGTCCGGCGACGCCGGACCGCTGCGCCGCAGGGTGCGCGGGGCGACCCTGTCGGCCGGCACCGCCGCGAGCCGGCTGCCCAGACCCACCGAACCGCCCACCCACCGCAGGCCGCCCTCCTGGCAACCCACGGACGCCGAGGCCGCGCGCTCCGAACTCGACGAGTTCGAGGCCGCCGTCCTGCGGGCCGAGCGCGAGAGCGCGACCGAGGACCACACCGGCGCGGCCACCAGGCCGGGCGGCAGACCCGGCGGTCCGGCCGGGACCGACACCCAGAACAGAAGACCCTCTTCCCCGGAAGGCATGAGCACGTGACCATGTGGACAGGCGGGCCCGAGTCCCGGACAGCGGAACCCGCGGCGGACGTGAAAGCCGCCGCTGCCGACTTCAACTGGCTGCTCAACCGATTCGCCACCGAGACGGCCGGGGTCGTGGACGTGATCGGTGTCTCCTCCGACGGACTGCTCATCGCGGTGTCCCAACTGCGCGGCCAGGCCGACTCCGAGCGGCTCGCGGCGATCGTCTCCGGAATCACCAGCCTCGCCATGGGGGCGTCCGGCAACTACGGCCTCGGCAGCCTCAACAAGGTCATCATCGACCTGGAGGAAGGGCATGTGCTGGTGTCCGCGCTCGGCGCCGGAGCGGTGCTCGGCGTGGTCACCTCGAAGGAGGCGAAGCTCGGCAACATCGCCTACGAGATGACCCTCTTCGCCAACCGGGCCGGGGCGGTGCTGAGTCCGCAGCTGGTCATGGAACTGAAGAGAACCGTGGGCGTCGCACCGGCCGGCTGATGTCCGACGGCGCGTCACATGACCGGTGACGCGCGCACAGGTGAAGGGGGAGGACGTGATGACGTCCGGCGAGCCATTGGCCGGCGGCGACGCCGAACGGGGAGCGGAGCGCCCCGCCTCGGTCGTCCGGCCGTTCCTGCTGACCGCGGGACGGATCGCCGGCGGCGACAGTCTCGTACCGCCGATCCCGATCGAGACACAGGTGGTGGCCACGCGTGTGGGACTGGCGGCGCTGGACCGCTTCGTCTTCGACCAGCACCGCGACATCATCACGGTCTGCCGTGAGCCGCAGTCGCTCGCGGAGATCGCGGCGAGACTGCGGATGCACTTGAATGTGGTCCGTGTTCTCGCCGACGATCTGCGCGCCGACGGTCAACTGGCCCTGTACGCGCCGCAGGCCCGCTCCAATCGCGATGTCACTGTTCTGCGAAGGGTGATCGATGGTCTCCGAGCTGTCCCCGATTCCCGGGGCTCGATCCGTGAGGGATGACGACGAGCGTCCCCGGCCGCCGCTGCCGGTGAAGATGGTGATCGCGGGCGGCTTCGGCGTGGGCAAGACCACGACGGTGGGGGCCATTTCGGAGATCGAGCCGCTGACCACCGAGGCGTCCATCACCTCGGTCGCCGCCGGTGTCGACGACCTCTCCCACACCCCGGAGAAGGTGACGACGACCGTCGCCATGGACTTCGGCTGCGTCACCCTCGATCCGACCCTGAAGCTCTACCTGTTCGGGACCCCCGGCCAGGAGCGGTTCGGGTTCATGTGGGACGACCTGGTCGAGGGCGCGCTCGGCGGACTCGTCATCGTCGACACCCGGCGGCTCGACGACTGCTACGCGGCTGTCGACTACTTCGAGCACCGGGAGATCCCCTTCGCGGTGGCCGTCAACGCCTTCGACGGCCGGGTCGAACACGATCTGAACGACGTACGGTGGGCCCTCGACGTCGCCGACCATGTGCCGCTGACCGTGTTCGACGCACGCGACCGGGGGTCCGTGCGGGACGCGCTGCTCGTCGTCCTCGAACACGCCCTCGCCCGGGCCGAGAGAGCGGCGCGCGGTCCGGGAGAGGGTTCCTGAGCGAGGGCACGCGCGCCGGCGGGTCCGGCCCCGGGACGCGGACGGTCCGAAGGCGTCCCGGTCCGGCCGGGACGAGGACGGGGACGGCCCGAAGGCCGTCCCCGCGCGCTGTCCCTGTCCGTGCCGCTACGTGGTCCGGCGCCTGCGCACTCCGGGTGAGACCGCCACCCGGCCAACGGCCCAGAACAGCACGAGGACGAGCAGCGCGAGGACGGCCGTGAGGGCGGCTCCGCCGGCCACCTTCTCGTAGTTGTGCTGGTACAGGCCGTCCAGGATGTAGCGGCCGACCCCGCCGAGGGACACGTAGGCCGCGATCGTGGCCGTCGAGACGATCTGGACCGTCGCCGAGCGCAGCCCGCTGAGGATCAGGGGCAGCGCCGCCGGCACCTCGACCTGGAAGAGGATCCGTGCCTCCGCCATGCCCATGCCGCGGGCGGCGTCGACGGGGGACGGGTCCACGCTGCGGACCGCCTCGTAGGTGGTGATGAGGACCGGCGGGATCGCCAGCACCACGAGCGGGATCATCACCGGCACGATGCCGAGGCCCAGCCAGACGAACATCAGGACCAGGAGCCCGAACGTCGGCAGTGCGCGCGCCCCGGCGGACACGAAGGCCAGCGCGTTGCCGCCGCGCCCGGTGTGCCCGGTGACCAGGCCGATCGGCAGACCGATGGCCGAGGCGATCGCGAGGGCCGCGGCCGTGTACTGGACGTGTTCCCACACGCGCTGCGGGATGCCGTCGTAGCCGTGCCAGTGGGAGCCGTCGCTGAAGAAGGCCTGCATGAAGTTCAGTACGTTCACGAGGCGCCCTCCGGGGTGCCGGCGACGGCGTCCGCGGTCGTGGCCCCGGAGCGCCCGGCGGCACCGCCGGTCGGCGGCTGCCAGGGGGTGAGGACCCGCCGCAGCAGGACGAGCAGGGCGTCGATGGCGATGGCGAGGACGGCGATGGTGACCACCGCGGTCACGGCGAGCCGGGGGAGGCCGTACAACTGCGCGTAGGTCAGCAGATTTCCGAACGCTCCTTGGTTGCCGATCAGCGCGCCGACGCTCACCAGGCTGATGCTGGAGGCGACGGCCACGCGCAGCCCCGCCATGATCGCCGGTACGGCGATGGGCAGTTGGACCTGGAAGTAGCGGCGCACGACACCGATGCCCATGGCCGAGGCGGCGGCGTTCGTCTCCTCGGGGACCGAGCGGACCCCGTCGACCACCGCTGGGACGAGCACGACGAGGCTGTACAGGCACAGCGGGATCATCACGGTCAGCAGGCTCAGCCCGGTGTAGTCGATGAGCACCACGAAGAAGGCGATGGAGGGGATCGCGTAGAGCACGGTCGAGGTCCACAGCACCGGCGCGTAGAGCCAGTCGTAGTGGACGCACAGCAGTCCGATCGGCACGGCCAGCAGCAACCCGGCCAGTACGGGGACGAGCGCCTCCTCCATATGGAGGGCGATCAGGCTGAGATAGCTGTGCTGGATGGTGCTCGGAATGTGGAAGAACCCGTTCATCGCGAGGCCTTCGCCGTCGCCGTCTCCTGCGGGGCGTCCGCCGCCCGGCGCTTCCGGGCGGACCGGATCGCCGCGGCGACCGTCTCCTGCCCGGCGACCCCGAGGACCTTCCCCGAGCCGTCCACGCCGACCGCCTGGCCGGTCGGCGAGAGCACGGCCCGGTCCAGGGCGACCCGCAGCGAGTCGCGGCCCACCTCGAAGGTGGGACCGTACCCTTCGAGGTCCGCGATGTCCTCGCCCCAGCTTCCGGGGTCGGCCCAGCCGAGCGGCCTGCCGTCGGCGTCGGTGACCAGGACGGGCGCTCCCCCGGGCTCGCGTGCGGCGATCTCCCGCCAGTCGCAGCCCACGGGGAAGACCCGGGAGCGGTCGAGTCCGAGATCGCGGGTGGACAGGAACGACAGTCCGCGGATGCCCCGGTCCGCGCCGAGGAACTGCTCGACGAACGGATCGGCCGGCGCCGAGAGGATCTCGTCGGGGGCAGCGAACTGGGCGAGTTTGCCGCCGGCGCGCAGTACGGCGATCTGGTCGCCGATGGTGATCGCCTCGTCCATGTCGTGGGTGACGAACACGATGGCCTTGCCCAGTTCGCCCTGGATGCGCAGCAACTCCTCCTGGAGTCCCCGGCGTACGACCGGGTCGACCGCGGAGAACGGCTCGTCCATGAGCAGGATGGGCGGGTCGGCCGCCAACGCCCGGGCGACGCCGACCCGTTGCTGCTGACCGCCGGAGAGCTGGTAGGGATAGCGGCGGGCCAGGGCCGGATCGAGGCCGACCCGTTCCATCAGTTCCGCGGCGCGCTCGCGGGCGCGCTGCTTGGACCAGCCGAGCAGCCGGGGCACCGTGGCGATGTTGTCGACGATGGTCCGGTGCTGGAAGAGGCCGGCGTTCTGGATGACGTAACCCATGGAGCGGCGCAGGGTGTTGACCGGGCGGGTGCGGATGTCCTCGCCGTCGACCCGGATCGTGCCGCTGCTCGGCTCGATCATCCGGTTGATCATGCGGAGCGTGGTGGTCTTGCCGCAGCCCGAAGGTCCGACGAGAACGGTGATGGAGTGATCCGGTATCTGGAGAGACAGGCGATCGACGGCCACCGTGCCGTCGGCGTATCGCTTGCTGACATCTTCGATGGCTATCAAGCGTCGAAACCCTTCGGGAACGGCTTTGCCCGCGCGTGGCGCGATCACGTGCACGAGGCTGCGTAGTCTAGCCAGTCGATGTTCGTTCCCGGCCATGACAGAGCGTGAATGTCGCGCGTACGTCCGCTTTTCCTGGGCACTTCCGGCTTCCCGGGAACCCGGTCAACTCATTCTCGGGTTCGTACCGTTCGGTGATCAGCCCTCGGAACCCACGGGCGCCGAGCCCGCGGTGACCAGTTCCCGCGGGCGCTCGGTCTCCCGGGGCCGCTGGATCCGCTCCGCGGGCCCGCGGCCACCCTGCCGCCACAGCCACGCGATGTCGCGGCCGAACGACCACACGAGCAGCGCGAGCGCGGTCAGTACGGCGGCCATCTCCGCGTCGTACGGCAGGAGTCCGGAGCCCGCGACCAGCAGGATGACGCCCTGGAGGGCCGCCACCGTCTTGCGCGCCATGCTCGGCGGCAGCTCGCCGTTCAGCCACGGCATCACCCGGGCGGCGGCGACGAACGCGTACCGCATCGTGCCGATCAGCAGCACCCACGGGCCGAGCGACATCCCGACGTACACGCTCAGCACGAGGATCAGGAACGCGTCCACCTCCATGTCGAAGCGGGCACCCAGGGCCGAGGACGTGCCGGTCCGCCGGGCCACCTTGCCGTCGACGCCGTCGAGGATCAGCGCGACCGCCGTCAGGCCGACCAGCAGACTGATCGGCGGCGAGCTCTCGAAGGAGTCCGCGACCAGCGCGGTGACACCGCCCACCAGGATCGCGCGGCCGAGCGTGACGCGGTTGGCGGGTCCGAAGGAGCGGGGCTGTGTGCGCCGCAGCGCGCGGGTGAGCACCGCCCAGGTCGCGAACGCGAACACCAGGCCGGTCAGCCAGCCCGCCGGCCCCATCCCGATCGCCGTGCCCAGCAGGGCCAGCACCAGGAGCTGCACGCCGGCTCCCACCGTGGTCTCCTGCTGGGGAAGCCTTGCGCCGTACATGTTGTTCAGGGCCACCGCAGATCCTCCGGCCGAATGACAGATTCGATCAACGCCGCGTACCGTGTGCGCGACTTGTCACTGCTCCGTACGTGAAGATCTGCGGAATCGTTCAGGGGGACGCTCATGGAACTCACAGCTCGCGCCTTCTGGCTCGCATCTCCGGGCCACGGCGAGATCCGTGACGTCACCCTCAACGCGCCCACCGAGGGCGAGGTACTGATCCGTACGCTCTACTCCGGAGTCAGCAGGGGCACCGAGACCCTCGTGTTCCGCGGGGGAGTCCCGGAGAACCAGCACGCCTCGATGCGCGCGCCGTTCCAGGACGGGGATTTCCCCGCACCCGTGAAATACGGCTATCTGAGTGTCGGCCAAGTGGAGGAAGGTCCCGCGCGGCTGCTCGGGCGGACGGTCTTCTGCCTCTACCCGCACCAGACGCGGTACGTCGTCCCGGTGAGCGCCGTGACCGTCGTCCCCGAGTCGGTGCCCGCCTCCCGTGCCATCCTCGCCGGCACCGTCGAGACCGCGGTGAACGCCCTGTGGGACGCCGCCCCGCTCATCGGCGACCGGATCGCGGTGGTCGGTGGCGGCATGGTCGGCTGCTCGGTCGCCGCGCTGCTCGCCCGCTTTCCCGGGGTGCGCGTCCAGCTCGTCGACGCCGACCCGGCACGCGGTGCCGTCGCCCGCGCCCTCGGTATCGACTTCGCGCTCCCCGAGGAGGCCGAGGGCGAACTCGACCTCGTCGTGCACGCCAGTGCCACCGAGGCCGGGCTCAATCTCTCCCTCGGCCTGCTCGCCCACGAGGGGACCGTCATCGAGCTGAGCTGGTACGGGGACCGCCGGGTCGCCCTGCCGCTCGGCGAGGCCTTCCACTCCCGCCGGCTGACCCTGCGCAGCAGCCAGGTGGGTTCCGTTTCCCCCTCAGGCCGGGCCGGAAGGATGTACGCGGACCGTCTGGCTCTCGCCCTCGAACTTCTCGCCGAACCGGCCTTCGACGCCCTGATCACCGGGGAGTGCTCCTTCGGCGAACTCCCCGACGTGATGGGGAAACTGGCCTCCGGATCGATACCCGCGCTGTGCCACCGAGTCGCCTACGAAGAGGTTTGAGCCGACGAGAACCGGCCTGACCTCTACGGACTCCGAAGAAAGGGCGACACGCGGCTGAACAAGGTGAACCGGACAGCCGTACTACACGACGTGATCCCGGCAGGGGATCAGACGCACCGCACCTGGAGGGTCGTCCGTTGTTCAGCATCACCGTCCGCGATCACCTGATGATCGCCCACAGCTTCCGTGGCGAGGTCTTCGGACCCGCGCAGCGCCTCCACGGGGCGACGTTCCTGGTGGACGCCACCTTCCGTCGCCCCGAGCTGGACGACGACAACATCGTCGTCGACATCGGACTGGCCACGCAGGAGCTCGGCGCCGTCGTGAGCGAGTTGAACTACCGCAACCTCGACAGCGAGCCGGACTTCAAGGACACCAACACCTCGACCGAGTTCCTGGCGAAGGTCATCGCCGACCGGCTGGCCGACCGCGTGCACGCCGGAGCCCTGGGCGCGGGCGCCCACGGCCTCGCCGGCATCACCGTCACCCTCCACGAGTCGCACATCGCCTGGGCGAGTTACGAGCGTGCCCTGTGACCGATGTGACCCTCGACAAGGCGTCCGCGCCGTCCGGGCGTCCCGCCACGGTCCCCGGACCGGGCGCCCTGAACTACGTGCCCGTGCAGACCCCGGCTCTCAAGAACGCCGAGATCATCCCCATGTCCCTGCGCACCGTGCACTTCGTGATGCCGGGCGGCGTCGACGACCCGGCCACGCCGAGCGGCGGCAACGCCTACGACCGCCGGCTCTGCCTCGACCTGCCCGGCTTCGGCTGGCAGGTCCAGCGGCACATCGTCGCCGGCGAGTGGCCCCGCCCCGGTGCCGCCGCCCGTACGGAACTCACCCGGACCCTGGCGGACCTGCCCGACGGCACGGTCGTCCTCCTCGACGGGATCGTCGCCTGCGGAGTCCCCGAGATCGTCGCTCCCGAGGCCGACCGGCTGCGTCTCGTCGTCCTCGTCCACCTGCCGCTCGGCGACGAGACGGGACTCGAACCCGCCGTGGCCGCCGAGCTGGACGCCCTGGAACGTACGACCCTGCGGGCCGTGTCCGCCGTCGTCGCCACCAGCGAATGGGCCGTCCGCCGGCTCGTCGCCCACCACGGTCTCGCCCCCGACCGGGTCCACGCCGCCGCACCCGGCGCCGACATCGCACCGCTCGCCTCCGGCACCGACGGTGTCTCGCGGCTGCTGTGCGTGGCCGCGGTGACCCCGCGCAAGGGCCAGCACCGTCTCATCGAGGCCCTCGCCACCGTCACCGACCTGCCTTGGAGCTGCGTCTGCGTCGGCGGTCTGGGCCAGGACCCGGCCTACGTCGACCATCTGCGCGCCCTGATCGCCCAGCACGGCCTCGGCGACCGGCTGCACCTCGCCGGACCGCAGGCCGGCGCCGAACTCGACGCCAGCTACGCCGCGGCCGACCTCATGGTCCTCACCTCGTACGCGGAGACCTACGGCATGGCCGTCACCGAGGCCCTGGCCCGCGGCATCCCCGTGCTCGCCACGGACGTCGGCGGTGTGCCCGAGGCCGTCGGACGCGCCCCCGACGGCGGTGTGCCCGGCATCCTCGTCCCCCCGGAGGACCCGGCGGCCCTCGCCGCCGAGCTGCGCGGCTGGTTCGGCGAGGCCGACGTGCGGCGCCGGCTGAAGGCCGCCGCCCGCGGACGGCGTGCCGCGCTCGACGGCTGGGCCACCACCGCGCGCAGCCTGGCCGGTGTGCTCGGCCGGCTGTCCCAGGAACCCCGGAGGGCGGCATGAGCACCGCGACCACGCCCGCGAGCGGGCCGGACTCCGGCATCCCCGAGCAGAAGGTGAGGACGGGCGTGCCCGGTCAGCGAGTCGGGGACCCTGACGCCGAAGGGGTGCGCTACGCGCCCCAGTGGCTCCAGCTGCGTGAGCCCGCCGACGCCGCCGCGCGGGCGGTCGACCTCCTCGACCCGCTCCGCATCCGGCTGGCCAACCGGCCCGTGCGCGGCGGCCTGGCCATCCACGACCTCGGCTGCGGCACCGGCTCCATGGGCCGCTGGCTGGCGCCCCGGCTCGACGGTGCCCAGCACTGGATCCTGCACGACCGTGACCCGTACCTGCTGCACTTCGCCACCGTCGGGGCGCCCAAGGCGGCGGCCGACGGCAGCCACGTCGGCGTCACCACCCAGCGCGGTGACATCGGGCGGCTGACGGCGGACGCCCTGGCCGGCGCCTCCCTGGTGACCGCGTCGGCGCTGCTCGACGTGCTCACCGCCGAGGAGATCGACCGGCTCGCGGCGGCCTGCGCCGGCGCGGGCGTGCCCGCCCTGTTCACGCTGTCCGTCGCGGGCCGGGTCGAACTCACCCCGGCCGACCCGCTGGACGCCGAGATCACCGAGGCGTTCAACGCCCACCAGCGGCGCGGCGACCTGCTCGGCCCGGACGCCGTCACCGAAGCCTGCGAGGCGTTCGCCCGTCACGGCGCGACCGTACGGGTGCATCCGAGCCCGTGGCGGCTCGGCCGTGACGAGGCCGACCTCACCGCGGAGTGGCTGCGCGGCTGGGTCGCCGCGGCGGTGGAAGAGCGCCCCGAGCTGGCCGAACGGGCGGAGGCGTATCTGGAGTCGCGCCTGGCGGCGTGCGCCGCGGGCGAGCTGCGGGTCGTCGTCCACCACAGCGATGTGCTGGCGCTGCCCCGCCCGGTCGGGGGTGCGGCGTGAGCGCGGGCCTGGAGACACTGGGACCGGCCGCCGCCCCGGCGGCCGGGGCCCCGGACCTCGACGGCCCGCCCCTGAACATCCCCGCGGAGTCCGGCGCCCCGCTCGCGCCGGGCCCCACGGGCACGGAACCGGAGTCCCTCCCGGCCGAGGGCTCCGCGAGCCCGGCGGCCGGGGGAACCTCCCGCACCCGGCGCGTGTCCGGACGGGTGCGCAAGCACTTCGGCGCCGCGGCCGGCGTCCTCATCCTCGGAGTGCTGCTCTGGCGGCTGGGTACCGGGGTGTTCGTGGACGGGCTGCGACGGATCGACGGGACCACCCTGACGGTGGCGATGGCGATCGGGCTGCTCACCACGGTCTTCAGCGCCTGGCGGTGGTGCCTGGTCGCACGCGAGCTGCGTATCGAGCTCCCGCTGGGCGCGGCCGTCGCCGACTACTACCGGGCGCTGTTCCTGAACGCCGCGCTGCCCGGCGGGGTACTCGGCGACGTGCACCGGGCGGTACGGCACGGGCAGAGCGCCGGCGACATCGGCCGGGGCGTGCGTTCGGTGGTGCTGGAACGCACCGCGGGACAGGCCGTGCTGGTGGCCGTCGGAGCGGTGGTGCTGCTCACCCAGCCGTCGCCCGTGCTCGCGCAGGCCCGCGAGGCCGCGCTGGTGCTCGTGCTCGTCTCCGTGTGCGGCGCGGTGACCTTCGGCGTCCTCCGCAGGCGCCGGACCGCTGCCGCCACCGGACGGTACGGAGCCGTCCGCGGCGCGCTCGTCGAGGCCCGGGGTGCCCTGCTGGCCCGGCGCAGCTGGCCCGGCGTGACGCTCGCGTCGGTCCTGGTGCTCGCCGGTCATCTGGCGATGTTCGTGCTCGCCGCCCGGGCCGCCGGATCCGACGCGTCGGTCGCCCGGCTGACGCCGCTGGCCCTGCTGGCCCTGCTGGCCATGGGGCTGCCGCTGAACGTCGGCGGCTGGGGCCCCCGCGAGGGCGCCACCGCCTGGGCGTTCGGCGCCGCCGGGCTCGGCGCCGGCATGGGCCTGACCGTCGCGGTGATCTACGGCGTGCTCAGCCTCGCGGCGAGCCTGCCCGGCGCCGTGGTCCTGGTCGTCCGGTGGGGTGCCGCGCTCCGGCGCCCCCGGGAGGAGAGCGCGGGAGGACCTGTTCAGTGCAGCGTCTCGGACGTCACCAAGGAGAAGTACGCCCCGAAGGCCTCGGCCAGCCCGGCGAGGAGTTCCTTCCCCTTCTCGGCGCCGGCCATCGAGGGGCGGCCGATGACCCCGGACTCGGTATAGCCCGACATGCCGAGAGTGAGCAGATGCCGACGGTCGTCGGCCACGAAATCGGAGGCCTCATAACCGTCTTTGACGCATTCCGGATGGGCGTGCAGGAGAATGGACGTCTCAATTTCCCCGGCGTGCATATCCGTGAGCAACGACGTCTGCACACCGGCCCGTTCACACGCGCCTTCCCAGTCCTCCATGGCGGGGAAAAGCGCCATGCGCGTACCGGTGCCCGCGGATTCCTGGACCACGTTGCCCAGAACGTAATTCCCCCCGTGCCCGTTGACCACGACCAGGGTGTCGACGCCCGATCGCCGCAACGAAGCGGCGATGTCCCGGACGACGGCGTACAGCGTGACGGCGGAAATGCTGACGGTGCCCGGCCAGGCCGCGTGCTCGTGCGAGCACGAGATCGTCACCGGAGGAAGAAGATGCACCGGATAGGCGGCCGCGATCTCCCGCGCGATGGCGCACGCCACCAGTGTGTCGGTCGTCAGGGGCAGGTAGGCGCCGTGCTGTTCGAGGCTCCCGACGGGAAGGACGGCGACCTGGCGGGCGACACCGGCCCCCCGCTCGCGGACATCCTCCGTGGTGTCCAGTGACAGCACACCGGACTCCATCACGCGTGTTCCCGAACTACTCATCTTTCACGGCCCTTTCGACTCTGCTTAGGAACCAGATCATGACAGATAACTTTGGCGTACTCGGCGGGAATGCCCACCTCACAGGTGTCGAACGAGTCGTGATTGCCCCGCTGCCCACCGTGTACGGCGATTTCCACGCCGTCGGCTACCTCGACCACGATCGTGGCGAGGAACAAGTCGTCCTCGTGTACGGCGACTTGGACACCCTGGGAAAGGGGGACATCCTGACCCGGCTGCATTCCGAATGCCTCACCGGCGACTCCTTCGGATCGCAGCACTGCGAGTGCGGCCCCCAGCTCACCGCCTCGCTGCAGGCCATCGCGGCCGAGGGCCGGGGTGTCCTCGTCTACCTGCGCGGCCACGAGGGCCGGGGCATCGGCCTGCTCGCCAAGCTCAAGGCGATGAAGCTCCAGGCGGAGGGGCTCGACACCGTCGAGGCGAACGTCGCCCTCGGCCTGCCGGTGGACGCCCGCGACTACCGGGTGGCGGCGGAGATGCTGCACGACCTCGGCGTACGGTCCGTGCGGCTCCTGTCGAACAACCCGCGCAAGCGTGAGTCGCTGCTGCGCCACGGCATCAAGGTCGCCGAGCAGGTGCCGCTCCTGATACCGCCGTGCGAGGACAACCTCACCTACCTGCTGACCAAGCGGGAGCGCCTCGACCACTACCTGCCCCACCTGGACGGCGAGGAGTGGGCCAAGGCGATCTTCGCCGGCTCGGCGAAGACGGTCGTCACCGAGGAATGAGCGAAGAGGCCGGCGGGCGCGGGGCGACGGAAGAGGGATGACGGAAGAGGGGCGCACGGTCCCGGGGCTGTCCGCTCAGGGCCCCGGACCGATGCCGCCCTCGACCCCGCCCCCGCCCCCGCCCTTGACCCCGCCCTCGACCCCGCCCTCGACCCCGACCCCGCCCTCGACCCCGACCCCGCCCTCGACCCCGACCCCGCCCTCGACCCCGACCCCGCCCTCGACCCCGACCCCGACCCCGTATGATCGCCGCGCACGCGAGGGCGCCCGACGGGACGGCACGCCCCCATACCGGCGGCAGGGGGGGCCATGAAGACGGCGGCGCGGGTGCCGAAGGCCCGGACGGCACCCTTGCGCAGCGCCGGCTTCCGGCGGTTCGTGCTGGCGAGTCTGATCTCGGCGACGGGATCCGCGATGGCGCCACTCGCGCTCGCCTACGCGGTGATCGGACAGGGCGGCGGAGCCGGATCGCTCGGCCTGGTGCTCGCCGTGAACACCGTGCCGACCATCGCCTTCCTGCTGGTGGGCGGGGTGCTCGCGGACCGGATGTCCCGCAGCCGGATCCTGCTGGTGGGCAACCTGGCCGCCGCCGTGGCACAGGGGGCGCTCGCCGTCATCGTGCTGACCGGCAGCGCCTCGACCGGATCCATCGCCGCCTGCGGCTTCCTCTCGGGAGTCGCCGTGGCGTTCACCGTGCCCGCCGGCCAGGGCGTGGTGAACCAGTTGGTGGAGCCGGAACATCTGCAGCAGGCCAACGCGCTGGTCAGGCTGCCCAGCAACGCCGTACGGGTGCTCGGGCCCGTGGCCGGCGGGCTGGTCGTCGCCCTCTGCGGACCGGGGTGGGCGCTGACCGGGGACGCGCTCTCGTTCCTGGCAGCGGCCCTGCTGCTGCACGGGCTGCGTCTGGACGCACCCGTCGCTGCGGGCAGTGTCCTCGGCGACCTGCGGTCGGGCTGGTCCGGATTCCGCTCCCGTACCTGGCTGTGGACGTACACGCTGGCCGGCATGGCCGTGGTCGCCGCCTGGCTGGCCGGATTCCAGATGCTCGGACCGGTCCTCGCCGCGCGGCTGTACTCCGGGGCGAGTTCCTGGGGCCTGGTGCAGGGGGCGTTCGCGCTCGGGCTGCTGACGGGCGCACTGGTGTGCCTGTGGTGGAGGCCGTACCGGCTGCTCGCCGTCGCCGTGAGCACCGCCTCCCTGCTCTTCCTGCCGTTGACGGCGATGGGGCTCGCGCTGCCGCTGCCGGCCGTCCTGTTCTCCGCGCTTCTCGCGGGCGCCGGTCTCGACGTCGCCATCGTCGCGTGGACCACGGCCTTCCAACTCCACGTACCTGAGCAGGAGTTGGGAAGGGCCGCCGCGTTCAACAGCGTCGGGGAGCGCTGCGCGATCCCGCTCGGCTATCTGCTCGCCGCCCTGGCCGCGGGCGCCTGGTCGGAGCGCGAGGTGCTCCTGATCTGCGCGGGGGTGATCGTGACCGCCACCGTGCTCAACCTGTGCGTACCGGACGTGTACCGCGTCAACCGGACGACCCCGGGCTGATCAGGCACGTACCGCCTCGTGCACCAGCCGCTTGAGCTCGGGGAAGACCGAGTGGGAAGCCCTCGGGCGCAGTTGGCTCAGGAACTGCACGGTCAGATCGCGCCGTGGGTCGATCCAGAAGGTCGTGGTGGCCACCCCGCTCCAGCCGAACGCGCCCTCGGCGGCGGGCGCCCGCGTGACCGCCGGGTCCACCACGACGGACACCCCCAGACCGAAACCGAGGCCGGCGTTACCGGGTTCCCGGTGGACAGGGCTGCCGAAGGAGCGCCGGTCGGCGTTGCCTGGCAGCTGGTTGGCCGTCATCAGGTCCACGGTCCCGGGGCGCAGCAGACGGGTTCCGTCGAGTTCGCCGCGGCGCCGGAGCATCTCCATGAAGCGGTGGTAGTCGTGGGCCGTGGCGACCATCCCCCCGCTGCCGGACAGGAAGCGGGGCCGCCCGCGCAGCGGGAGACCGGCGATCGGGGTGAGTGCCCCGTTGTCGTCCTCGCCGTACAACTCGGCCAGTCTGCCCGCCTGTTCGTCCGTGACCTGGAAGCCGGCGTCCGTCATCCCGAGCGGCCCGAGGACGCGCCGGTGGAGGAAGACGTCGAGGTCCTGGCCGGACACCACCTCGATGACACGGCCGAGGACATTGGTGGCCACCGAGTAGTTCCACTGCGTGCCCGGCTCGAACTGGAGCGGCAGCCCGGCGTACACCTCGCAGGTCTCGGCCAGGTCGGCGTCCGGTGCCACGGAGGACTCGACCCCGGCGTCCCGGTAGAGACCGTCGACGGGGTGCGTGTGGTAGAAGCCGAAGGTCAGGCCCGCGGTGTGGGTGAGCAAGTGGCGTACCAGGATGGGCTGTCGGGCGGGCCGGGTCGTGGTGTCCGGCCCGGACCCGCCGACGTACACCCGCGGTTCGGCGAAGGCGGGGAGGAAGTCGGCCACCCGGTCGTCGAGTCCGAGGCGGCCCTCTTCGAGCAGCATGAGCGCCGCGACCGAGGTGACCGGCTTCGTCATGGAGTAGATCCGCCACAACGTGTCGCTCCGCACCGGGAGTTCCGCCGCACGGTTACGCCGGCCGTACGTGGTGAGGTGGGCGACCCGCCCGTGCCGGGAGACGGCCACCAGGAAGCCGGGGAGCCTGCCGTCGTCGACCAGGGCGGCGAAGTGCCGGTCGAGCCGGTCCAGCGCCTCGGGGTCGAGGCCGGCGGATTCCGGCTCGACTTCCTGTCGCAGATGTCCCATGGCTCTCCTTCGGACCGCGGCTCGTGTCCCTCATCGTCCCAAACGCGCTGGTGACGCGTCGCGCGGGCTTCCCCCGACGGCCCCCACGGTGTCCTTGTGCCCCGGAAGCCTCAGGGAGAGCAGGGCTCCCGCCGCGGAGAACAGCGCCAGCGCCGTCAGCGGGGGGCCGATGGCGGCGCCGGGACTGAGCGACATCAGCGTGGCCGCCACCGCGATCCCCAGCGTGGGCCCGATGTTCATCGCCGTCTGCTGCAGCCCGCCCGCCACACCGGCCGACGCCGCTGGGGCGTGCCTGACGGTGACCGCCGTCGCCGTCACCATCACCGTGACGAAACCGGCGCCCAGCAGCAGGAAGCCGCAGGCGACGGGCAGGGCGGTGGACGTCGGTCCGAGCCGGCCCAGGAGCAGGACACCGAGCGTGAGGACGAGCGTCCCGGCCACGGCTGTCCGCCGCGGGCCGAGCCTGCGCATGAGGACGGCGGCGAGGGGAGCCCCGAGCACCATCATCACTCCGGCGGGCAGTGCCCGCAGGCCGGTCTCCTGCGGATCGAGACCCTGGGTGCGCTGGAGGAAGTAGCTGGCGGCGAACAGGGTGCCGAGCATCGCGGCGGACACGGCCACCAGGATGCCGAGCGCCGCGCCGATGGTCGCCGAGCCGAGGATCTCGGACGGCACCAAGGGGTTGGCGGCCCGGCGCTGCCGGTGTACGAACGCGGTGCCGGCGGCGGCCACCAGGGCCGCTCCGGCCACCGTCGCCGCCGTCCAGCCGGTGTCGGGTACGGCGACCAGGGTGTGCACCAGGGCGGCCAGGGCGACGGTGAGCAGACAGGCTCCCGGCACGTCGAGGCCGTCGGCCGCCGGCGGGCGGACCGTTCTCCTCGCCGGGCCGTCGGGCGCCCGGACGAAGAGCGCGGCCGCGCCCATCGCCAGCGCGGGCGGCACATTGAGGAAGAAGACGGACCGCCATCCGAAGTGGCCGACCAGCGCGCCGCCGAGCAGCGGACCCGTGGCCGCGGCGATCCCGATGGCGCTCGCCCGCAGCGCGATGGGCGTCCCGAGCCGGTCGGGCGGGTACGCGGCGCGCAGCATGCCGAGCGTGGCCGGTTGCAGCAGCGCGCCGAAGACACCCTGGGCGACCCGCAGCGCGATCACCCAGCCGATTCCCGGCGCGAGACCGACTCCGGCCGACGCCGCCCCGAAGCCCAGGATGCCGAGGGCGAAGATCCGTTGATGCCCGTAGCGGTCGCCGAGGCGTCCTGAGAACACCAACAGGCCCGCCACCGCGATGAGATACGCGGTGCTCGTCCACTGGACCCGCGCGAACGAGGCGTGCAGGTCGGCCTGGAGCGCGGGCTGTGCGACGGTGAGGACCGTGCCGTCGAGGGCGACGATCACGGCGCCGACGACGCTGCTCGCGAGGGTGATCCGGCGGTGTGCCGCCCCTGGAGGGGGCAGGCGCGCGGCCTTCGTGGGGGTGACGCCGTCGGAGCCGGGGGCGGTCATCGTTCCTCCGGGCCGAGGTGCGCGTCGAGCGCCGCTTTCAGCAGCGGTGCGCAGTCGTCGGCGTCGGTGGTGAGCTGGAGGCTTCCCCAGCCCCACAGTTGGGCGATGCCGTGCAGGTTCGCCCACAGGGCGCCGGCGACGATCCGGGCGTCGGCCTGCGGGCGCACCCGGCCGACGAGCTCCACCAGTGTCCCGAACAGCGGCAGGCTGGTCTCCCGGAGCCCCAGCCGGTTGCTCTCCAGCAGGTCGTGACGGAACATCAGCTCGTACATGCCGCGCTGGGCCAGCGCGAAGTCCAGGTACGTCTTCGCGAGGGCGGTGAGCCGGGCCCGGGGGTCCGTCCCGGCGGCGCCGGCCGTGTGCGCCGCGCGGTGGTGGAGGTCGTCGAAGCCGTGGCGCGCGATGGCGGACAGCAGTTCCACATGGGTCGGGAACCAGCGGCGCGGGGCGCCGTGCGAGACCCCCGCCCGGCGGGCGATCTCCCGCAGGGTCAGCGCCTGCGCGCCTTCCGTCGTCACGAGGTCGACTCCGACGTCGATCAGGCGCGTCCGCAGCCCGGTGGTGGTTTCCCGCTCGCTCATAGACACTGTCTACCAGGTGGGGGTAGACAGCGTCTACGATCCCGGCCGCACGGTGGGGCGATGGGCCGGCGGGGTGACCGGGAGCGGGGAAGGGGGCCGACCCGGAATGACGTACCGGATCCGGAGCGTTCACCTGACATGACTGAGGAAGCGACCAAGAGCGCGACGCCGGACACGGCGCAGGACGCACTGCTGAAGCTGCTCTCCGCGTACAAGGGCGGGGTGCTCGTCACCCTCAAGAAGGACGGCCGGCCCCAGCTGTCGAACGTCAGCCACGTGTACTACCCCGAGGAGGGGGTCATCCGCGTGTCGCTCACCGACGACCGCGCCAAGACCCGCAACCTGCGCAGGGATCCGCGGGCGTCGTACCACGTGACCAGCGCGGACCGGTGGGCGTACACGGTCGTCGAGGGCACGGCCGAGCTGACGCCCGTCGCCCGGGATCCGCACGACGAGACGGTGGAGGAGCTGATCAAGGTCTACCGGGACGTCCTCGGTGAACACCCCGACTGGGACGACTACCGCGCGGCCATGGTCCGCGACGGCCGGCTGGTGCTGCGGTTGCGCGTGGAGCGGGCGTACGGGATTCCCTCACGCTGACACCCGCTGTCCCGGAGCGCGGGTACCCGCGGTGTGAGCACGCCCGAGTCCCCGAGCGGTCCTGCGCGTCGGGGACTCGGGCGGTCCGGATCAGGCGTCCGGACCCGGCGTGCGGACCGGGCGTCCGGGTCGGGCGATCACGGTCTCGCGGTGTGTCGTGTCGTCCGCGGCGCGCAGGCCGAGCCGCTCGGTCGGCACCTCGTGGGTCTCGCGGGCGGTGAGCACGGCGATCACCGGCGGTACGCACAGCGCCGCGGTGAACAGCGCGACCGAGGACCAGTCGTCGCCGTGGGGACCGGCGATCCGCGCGGCGAAGGTGACGGCGAACCCGGCCACGGCGAAGCCGATCTGGGTGCCGACGGCCGTGCCGGAGAGCCGGACGCGCGTGGAGAACATCTCTCCGTAGAAGGAGGGCCAGACACCGTTGGCGGCGCTGTAGACGACGCCGAAGGCGAGGATGCCGAAGAGCAGGACCAGGGGGTAGGAGCCGGTGGAGATGGCCCACAGGTAGGCGAACATCAAGGCCGCGCTGCCCGCGGCGCCGATCAGGTACACCGGGCGGCGGCCGATGCGGTCGGAGAGCACGGCCCAGGCGGGGATCGCGCCGAGGGCGACCAGGTTGGCCAGCGCGCCGACCCACAGCATCTGTGTCCGTGAGAGGCCGACCGCGTCACTGGTGCCGTAGGCCAGCGCCCACACCGTGAAGATCGTGCTGACCGAGGCGATGAGCGCGCCCGCGACCACGCGCAGCACGTCCGCCCAGTGGTCGCGGAAGAGCACGGCGAGGGGCAGTTCGACGACGCCCTCGGTCTCCGCCTGCCGGGTGAAGGCCGGAGTCTCCTGGAGGGTGCGGCGGATGACGTAGCCGACCAGGGCGACGGCGACGCTCGCCCAGAAGGGCACACGCCAGCCCCAGGAGAGCAGTTGGTCCTCGGGCATCGTGGCGACCGCCAGGAAGACCAGGGTAGCGATGAGCTGGCCGCCCTGGGTGCCGCTGAGGGTGAAGCTGGTGAAGAAGCCGCGCCGCTCCGGCGGTGCGTGCTCCAGCGTCATCGAGTTGGCTCCGGCCTGCTCGCCGGCCGCGGAGATGCCCTGAAGGACGCGGCACAGGACGAGCAGGACCGGGGCGATGCCGCCGACCTGGTCGCGGGTCGGCAGACAACCGATGAGGAACGTCGACAGACCCATGAGGATCAGGGTGAAGACCATGATCTTCTTGCGGCCCAGCCGGTCGCCGAAGTGGCCGAGGAACAGCGCGCCGACGGGGCGGGCCGCGTAGGCGACGCCGAAGGTGGCGAGCGACAGGAGGGTCGCGGTGGCCGGGTCGGACTCGTCGAAGAAGACCTTCGGGAAGATGAGGGCCGCGGCGCTGCCGTAGATGAAGAAGTCGTAGTACTCCAGGGCGCTGCCGATCCAGGCGGCCATGGCGGCCTTCGTGGGCTGGCCGGGTGGCGCGTCGAGCGGGACGGCGGGTTCGGACACGGCTTGCTCCTTCGGGTGACTCCGGGGACGGGAGTACGGCGGGGCGCGGGGCCGGTGCCGTGACCCCGAGGGCGGGCCGCGGCACCACAGCCGTACCAAGTAGAGGCCGGACGGCGGTGCGACGGTGGCCGGCTGTGACCCCGCAACTAATTAACCCACTGGATAGTTAGTAGCGGATGGCTACGGATGCTGCGCCCAGGTCACCCGGGTGTCAAGGGGTCGCGCCGAAGGATGTTCCCGTGCTCAGTCGGCCGCGCGGTCCGCGGTCAGATAGGCGATGACCATGTCGCCGAGCATCGCGCGATAGTGCTCCCGCTGGTCGGGGGCTGTCAGGTCGCGGCCGAACAGGGCGCCGAACGTATGCCGGTTGGAGACGCGGAAGAAACAGAAGGCGCTGATCATCGCGTGCAGGTCCACGGCGTCGACGTCGGCGGTGAACAGGCCCGACTTCCTCCCGGTCGCCAGGATCCGGCGGATCACGTCGAGCGCGGGGGAGCCGATCCTGCCCAGCGCCTCGGAGTCCGCGATGTGTTCGGCCTCGTGGATGTTCTCGATGCTCACCAGGCGGATGAAGTCGGGGTGCGCCTCGTGATGGTCGAAGGTCAGCTCGGCGAGCCGGCGGATGGCCGCGACCGGGTCCAGGTGCTCGACGTCCAGCTCCTGTTCGGCCTGCCGGATCACCGTGTAGGCCCGCTCCAGCACCGCCGTGAAGAGCTGCTCCTTGCCGCCGAAGTAGTAGTAGATCATCCGCTTCGTGGTGCTGGTGCGGGCGGCGATCTCGTCGACCCGGGCGCCCGCGAAACCGGCACGGGAGAACTCCTGGGTCGCCACGTCGAGAATCTCGGCCTTGGTGCGGGCGGCGTCGCGGATGCGCCCGCCAGGTCGTGCCGGTTCTTCGACGCTGGTCATCGGGTTCCTTCGGGCGAGACGGTCGGTGTCCGCGATTCTAGAAGCAGGGCGGGTCCGTGGGAGATCGCGAGGGCGTCCTCGCGTGCCTTGCCCGGGGCGGCCCTTCCCTTCGGGGAGGCGGCTTGATATGACTAACGAACCAGTTCGTACATTAGTGACGGCCGATCGGTCACCGCTCGCCCGCCGACCCCACGCCTCCGGAGGCCCGCCGTGTCCCAGACCTCGTACCTCGTCGGCCTCATCGGCTCCGGAATCGGCCCCTCCCTCAGCCCCGCCCTGCACCAGCGGGAGGCCGACCGGCAGGGGCTGCGCTGTCTGTACCGGCTGATCGACATCGACACCCTCGGCGTTCCGCCGGGAGCCGTAGGCGATCTCGTACGGGCCGCACGCGACGTCGGCTTCGACGGGCTGAACATCACCCACCCCTGCAAACAGCTCGTCATCCCGCATCTCGACGATCTCGCCCCGCAGGCCGCCGCACTCGGCGCGGTCAACACCGTCGTCTTCGAGGACGGCCGCGCCACGGGACACAACACGGACGTCACCGGCTTCGCGGCCTCCTTCGCGCGCGGACTGCCCGACGTCCCGCTGGAACGGATCGTCCAGCTCGGCGCGGGCGGCGCGGGGGCGGCTGTCGCCCACGCCGTGCTCACCCTGGGCGCGGGACATGTCACCGTCGTCGACGCCCTGCCCGACCGCGCCGCCTCCCTCGCCGCCGCGCTGAACGGCCACTTCGGCGAGGGCCGGGCCGCCGGGGCGGTACCGGACACACTCGCGCCCCTGCTCGCCGGCGCCGACGGCGTCGTGCACGCCACCCCCACCGGCATGGCCGCGCACCCGGGACTCCCCTTCCCCGCCGCGCTCCTGCGCCCCGGACTGTGGGTGGCCGAAGTGGTCTACCGGCCGCTGGAGACCGGACTGCTGCGCACCGCCCGCGCGGCCGGCTGCGCCACGCTCGACGGCGGCGGAATGGCCGCCTTCCAGGCCGCGGACGCCTTCCGGCTGTTCACGGGGCGCGAGCCCGACACGGCACGGATGCTCGCGGACATCGCCGAGCTGGCCGGCGCCGCGGGCGCCCGGAGCTGAGGGCGTCGCGCGGCGGATACCCGAGACGGACAGACCGAAGGAGCATCGCCATGCGTACGTCCATCGCCACCGTGTCCCTCAGCGGCTCCCTGACCGAGAAGCTCACGGCCGCCGCCCGGGCGGGCTTCGACGGAGTGGAGATCTTCGAGAACGACCTGCTCGCCAGCCCCCTCACCCCCGAGGAGATCCGGGCCCGCACCGCCGACCTCGGCCTGCGCATCGAGCTCTACCAGCCGATGCGCGACATCGAGGCCGTCCCGGAGGAGGAGTTCACCCGCTCCCTGCGGCGGGCGCGCCACAAGTTCGCGCTCATGCGCCGCCTCGGTGCCGACACCGTGCTGGTGTGCTCCAGCGTCTCGCCGCACGCCGTGGACGACGACGCGCTCGCGGCGGAGCAACTGCGCCGACTGGCCGTCCTCGCCGAGGACTTCGGCGTCAAGGTCGCGTACGAGGCGCTCGCCTGGGGACGGCACGTGAGCACGTACGACCACGCCTGGAGCATCGTCGAGGCGGCCGGACACCCCGCTCTCGGCACCTGCCTGGACAGCTTCCACATCCTGGCCCGGGGATCGGACCCCAAGGGGATCGAGGACATCCCCGGGGACAAGATCTTCTTCCTGCAACTGGCCGACGCCCCGCTGATGGCGATGGACGTGCTCCAGTGGAGCCGTCACTACCGCTGCTTTCCCGGTCAGGGCGGCTTCGACCTCGCGGGACTGCTCGCCCACGTCCTGCGCGCCGGTTACCGCGGGCCCCTGTCCCTGGAGGTCTTCAACGACGTCTTCCGGCAGGCCGAGGCCGGTCCGACCGCCGTCGACGCCCGCCGTTCCCTCCTCGTCCTCCAGGAGACGGTCAGGCCGCTGCTGCGCGAGGCGGCCGGGCTCGCGGCACCGCCCGCTCCCGTCGTGCCGACCGGCGTCGCCTTCGCCGAACTCGTCACACCCGACGTCGTCCCCCTCGCCACGCTCCTCGGCGCCCTCGGCTTCGCCCGTACGTCCCGGCACCGCAGCAAGCCCGTCGACCTCTGGGAACAGGGCGAGGCCCGCGTCCTCGTCAACACCGGACCGGCCGTCCGGCAGGGCGGCACCGCTCTCGCCGCGATCGGCCTGGAGTCGCCCGACCCCGCCGCCGCGGCCCGGCGCGCCGAATCCCTCCTCGCTCCCGTCCTGCCGCGCCGCCGCGCCCTGGAGGACGCGCCCCTCGACGCGGTCGCCGCGCCCGACGGCACCGAACTCTTCTTCTGCGCCTCTCCCCGGCCCCCGGCGCCACCGGCGGGCGGCGCTTCTCCCGCCCGCGGTGAACTCCCGCTCTGGACGGACGACTTCGAGCCGGTGGAACGGGTGTCCCACGATGAGTCCGTCGAGGGGGCCCCGGGAGCCTCACGCGTGACCCGGATCGACCATCTGGCGCTCACCCAGCCCTGGCACCAGTTCGACGAGGCCGCCCTGTTCCACCGTGCCGTCCTCGGGCTGGGCGCCCAGGAGAGCGTCGACGTGGCCGACCCCTACGGACTGCACCGCAGCCGCGCGGTCACCAACGACGACGGAAGCGTCCGGATCGCCCTCGGCGTCGGCCCGGCGCCCACGGACGACGGCGCCCGCGCGCAGCACATCGCCCTCGCCACCGGCGACGTGACCGAGGCAGCCCGGCGCTTTCGCGCGGCCGGCGGCCGGCTGCTGGAGATACCCGCCAACTACTACGACGATCTGGCCGCCCGGTACGGGCTCGGCGAGGAGGAACTGGCGGTGTACCGCGAGCTCGGCATTCTCTACGACCGCGACGGGGAAGGCGAGTTCCGGCACTGCTACACGCGGACCGTCGGCCGTGTCTTCTTCGAACTCGTCCAGCGGGACGGCGGATACCGGGGGTACGGAGCGCCGAACGCCCCGGTGCGCCTCGCCGCGCAGCGCGCGGCGGGGCGGCCGGGGCGCTGAGCCGAGGGGCCCGGTGGGCAGGGTGTCCTGGAGGTCGAACTCGTGCGGCGGCAGGTCGAGCGTGAAGCACGCCTCGCGCGCGACGGCCTGCTCGGTCTTGTCGAAGTCGCCGTCGGCGCCGCCGATGACGATGCCGATCCGGATGACCGCACGCGCCTCGGCGGGCTTCCTCATCGGCGGTCAAGAGCCCGGTCCGCCCGGGTGGGCGGACCGGAAGACTCTCTTCGGTTTCTACGGCGGCACCGTAGAAGCTAGTGGACCGTGACGGAGGTTCCCGGTTGATTCCAGGCGGCGATCACGGGGTCGCCGTGCTCGGTGGAGAGCCGGCTGACGGTCCCGGTCGAGAGCTGGAACAGCCGTCCCGACTCGGGGGGCAGTCCCAGCCGCCGGGCCGTGAGCACCCGCAGGAAGTGCGCGTGCGCCACCAGCACCACGTCACCCGGGTGGTCGCAGAGCGCGGCGTCCACCCGGGAGAGCACCCGGTCGGCCCGCACGCCCACCTCGCGAGGCGATTCGCCGGGGTGGCCGTCCGGACCGGGCGGCACCCCGTCGTCCCAGAGCACCCAGCCGGGCCGGGCCCGGTGGATGGCGCGGGTGGTGATCCCCTCGTAGCCGCCGTAGTCCCACTCGTGCAGATCCGGGTCGGTCCGCGGGCCGGACAGCCCCGCGAGTTCGGCCGTCCGGACCGCGCGGCCGAGGGGACTGGTCAGGACCTGGGCGAAGGACCGCCCGGCGAAGAGCGGCGCGAGGGACTCGGCCTGCTCCTCGCCGTGCCGGGTGAGCGGAAGGTCGGTCCAGCTGGTGTGCTGTCCCGTCAGCGTCCACTCGGTCTCTCCGTGGCGGACCAGGATGAGATCGCCCATGGCCCGTCCTACTTCGCCGACTCGACGGCGTGGCCGCCGAACTGGTTGCGCAGCGCCGCGATCATCTTCATCTGCGGCGAGTCGTCCTGGCGGGACGCGAAGCGGGCGAAGAGGGACGCCGTGATGGCGGGCAGCGGAACGGCGTTGTCGATGGCCGCCTCGACGGTCCAGCGGCCCTCGCCCGAGTCCTCCGCGTGGCCGCGCAGCTTGTCCAGGTGCTCGTCGCCGTCCAGGGCGTTGACCGCGAGGTCGAGCAGCCAGGAACGGATGACCGTGCCCTCCTGCCAGGAGCGGAACACCTCACGTACGTCGGTGACCGAGTCGACCTTCTCCAGGAGTTCCCAGCCCTCGGCGTAGGCCTGCATCATGGCGTACTCGATGCCGTTGTGGACCATCTTGGAGAAGTGGCCCGCACCCACCTTGCCGGCGTGCACGAAGCCGAAGTCGCCCTCCGGCTTGAGCGCTTCGAAGACCGGCCGCACCTTCTCGATGTTCTCGGCGTCGCCGCCGACCATCAGCGCGTAACCGTTCTCCAGGCCCCACACACCTCCCGAGACGCCGGCGTCGACGAAGCCGATGCCCTTGGCCGCCAGTTCCTGGGCGTGCTTCTCGTCGTCCGTCCAGCGGGAGTTGCCGCCGTCCACGACCGTGTCGCCGTCCTCCAGCAGATCGCCGAGTTCGTCGATGACGGACTGGGTGGGGGCGCCCGCCGGCACCATCACCCAGACCACGCGGGGCCCTTCGAGCTTGCCGACGAGTTCGGCGAGGCTGTGCACGTCGGCGACGTCCGGATTACGGTCGTAGCCGATGACGGTGTGCCCCGCGCGGCGTATCCGCTCGCGCATGTTGCCACCCATCTTGCCGAGACCGATGAGTCCGAGCTGCATATCAGTTCACTTCTTCCGGAGAGTGCGGTAAGCGGCCACCAGGGCGGCCGTGGAGGGGTCGAGACCGGGCACGTCGGCGCCTTCGGTGAGGGCGGGCTCGACGCGCTTGGCGAGCACCTTGCCGAGTTCGACGCCCCACTGGTCGAAGGAGTCGATGTTCCAGATCGCGCCCTGGACGAAGACCTTGTGCTCGTAGAGGGCGATCAACTGGCCGAGGACCGAGGGGGTCAGTTCGGCGGCGAGGATCGTGGTGGTGGGGTGGTTGCCCTCGAACGTCTTGTGCGGCACCAGTTCCTCGGGCACGCCCTCGGCGCGGACCTCGTCCGGGGTCTTGCCGAAGGCCAGCGCCTGCGTCTGCGCGAAGAAGTTCGCCATCAACAGGTCGTGCTGGGCCGCGAGTTCGTCGCTCAGTTCACCGACCGGGTTGACGAAGCCGATGAAGTCGGCGGGGATCAGCTTGGTGCCCTGGTGGATCAACTGGTAGTAGGCGTGCTGGCCGTTGGTGCCGGGGGTGCCCCACACCACCGGTCCCGTCTGCCACTCGACGCGCTGCCCGTCACGGTCCACGGACTTGCCGTTCGACTCCATGTCGAGCTGCTGGAGATAGGCCGTGAACTTCGACAGGTAGTGCGAGTACGGCAGCACGGCGTGCGACTGCGCGTCGTGGAAGTTGCCGTACCAGACGCCCAGCAGGCCCAGCAGCAAAGGCACGTTGGCCTCCGCGGGAGCCGTGCGGAAGTGCTCGTCGACCAGGTGGAACCCGTCGAGCATCTCGCGGAAACGCTCCGGGCCGATCGCGATCATCAGCGACAGACCGATCGCCGAGTCGTAGGAGTAACGCCCGCCGACCCAGTCCCAGAACTCGAACATGTTCGCCGTGTCGATACCGAAGTCCGACACCTTCTCCGCGTTCGTGGACAGCGCCACGAAGTGCTTCGCCACCGCCTTCTCCTCACCGAGCCCGGCGAGCAGCCAGGTGCGTGCGGAGGTGGCGTTGGTGATCGTCTCGATCGTGGTGAACGTCTTCGAGGCGATGACGAACAGCGTCTCGGCCGGGTCCAGGTCCCGCACGGCCTCGTGCAGGTCCGCGCCGTCCACGTTCGACACGAACCGCACGTTCAGCGAGCGGTCGGTGAACGAGCGCAGCACCTCGTAGGCCATCGCCGGGCCGAGGTCGGAGCCGCCGATGCCGATGTTGACGACGTTCCTGATGCGCCGGCCGGTGTGCCCGGTCCACTCGCCCGAGCGGACCCGCCCGGCGAAGTCCGCCATCTTGTCCAGGACCGCGTGCACGGCCGGCACGACGTTCTCCCCGTCGACCTCGACCACCGCGTCCCGCGGCGCCCGCAGCGCCGTGTGCAGCACCGCCCGGTCCTCGGTCACGTTGATCTTCTCGCCCCGGAACATCGCGTCCCGCAGCCCGAACACGTCCGTGGCCACGGCGAGTTCCTGGAGCAGGGCCAGGGTCTCGTCGGTGATCAGGTGCTTGGAGTAGTCGACGCGCAGATCGCCGACCTGGGCGACAAAGCGCTCGCCGCGCGCGGGGTCGGCGGCGAACAGGTCACGCAGCCGCGGGTGCAGCAGCGTGGTCGCGCGGTGGTCCTCCAGCGCCACCCACTCCGGACGCCGGGTGGGCTTGGGGTAGTCAGACACGAGGGCTCTCCTTGGGGGCCTCGCCGCGCAGGGCGATGGCGTACATCTCGTCCGCGTCGAGGCGGCGCAGTTCCTCGGCGATCAGCTCGGAGGTGGAGCGCACCTTCAGCGCGAGGGTGCGGGAGGGCTGACCGGGCAGGGTCAGGGTGGCGAGCGGGCCTTCGGGGCGGTCGATCACGATCTCGCCGTTCTCGGTGCCCAGCCGGACGGCGGTCACCACCGGGCCCGCGGTGACGACCCGCTCGGTCGTGACCTTCAGGCGGGCCTCCAGCCAGCGGGCGAGCAGTTCGGCGCTCGGGTTCTGCGCCTCGCTCTCGACGGTCGCCGAGATCACCTTCGTGCGGGCCTGGTCGAGGGCCGCCGCCAGCATGGAGCGCCACGGCGTGAGCCGGGTCCACGCCAGGTCGGTGTCGCCCGGCGCGTACGAGGCGGCGCGGGCGTCCAGCGCCTGCAACGGTGTCTCGACGGCGTACATGTCGGTGATCCTGCGCTGGGCGAGGGCGCCCAGCGGGTCCTTGACCGGGTTGTCGGGCGCGTCCACCGGCCACCAGACCACGACGGGGGCGTCCGGCAGCAGCAGCGGCAGGACGACCGAGTCGGCGTGGTCGGAGACGTCGCCGTACGTCCGCAGGACGACCGTCTCGCCGGTGCCCGCGTCGGAGCCGACGCGTACCTCGGCGTCCAGACGGGAGTTGGTGCGGTCGCGCGGGGTGCGGGCGACGCGCTTGATGACGACCAGGGTGCGCGAGGGGTGCTCGCGGGAGGCCTCCTCGGCCGCCTTGATCGAGTCGTACGCGTTCTCCTCGTCGGTGACGATGACCATCGTCAGGACCATGCCCACGGCGGGGGTGCCGATGGCACGGCGCCCCCGTACGAGTGCCTTGTTGATCTTGCTTGCCGTGGTGTCGGTCAGGTCGATCTTCATGGCCTGCGCCAGCTCCGTCCGTCTCGTGCGAGCATCTCGTCGGCTTCCTCTGGACCCCAGCTGCCCGAGGGGTACTGCGCGGGTGTGCCGTGGCTCTCCCAGTACCCCTCGATCGGGTCGAGGATCTTCCAGGACTCTTCCACCTCCTGGTGACGGGGGAAGAGATTGGCGTCGCCGAGCAGGACATCCAGGATCAGCCGTTCGTACGCCTCCGGGCTGGACTCGGTGAACGACTCGCCGTACGCGAAGTCCATGGTGACGTCCCGGATCTCCATCGACGTACCCGGCACCTTCGATCCGAAGCGCACGGTCATGCCCTCGTCGGGCTGGACGCGGATGACGATCGCGTTGGCGCCGAGTTCCTCTGTGGCCGTGGAGTCGAACGGGGAGTGCGGGGCGCGCTGGAAGACCACCGCGATCTCCGTGACCCGCCGGCCGAGGCGCTTGCCGGTCCTGAGGTAGAACGGGACGCCCGCCCAACGGCGGTTGTCCACCTGGAGCTTGACGGCCGCGTAGGTGTCGGTCGTCGACCCGGGGTCGATACCGTCCTCCTGGAGGTAGCCGCGCACCCTCTCGCCGCCCTGCCAGCTCGCCGCGTACTGGCCGCGCACGGTGTGCTCGCCCAGGTTCTGAGGCAGCTTCACGGCCCGGAGGACCTTGAGCTTCTCTGCGAGCAGCGACTGGGCGTCGAAGGAGGCGGGTTCCTCCATGGCGGTGAGCGCCATGAGCTGGAGCAGGTGGTTCTGGATCACGTCCCGGGCGGAGCCGATGCCGTCGTAGTAGCCGGCCCGGCCCCCGATGCCGATGTCCTCGGCCATCGTGATCTGGACGTGGTCGACGTACGACCGGTTCCAGACGGGCTCGTACATCTGGTTGGCGAAGCGGAGCGCCAGGATGTTCTGGACGGTCTCCTTGCCGAGGTAGTGGTCGATCCGGAACACCTGGTCCGGGTCGAACACCTCGTGCACGATCCTGTTCAGCTCGCGGGCGCTCGCCAGGTCGTGGCCGAACGGCTTCTCGATGACCGCGCGCCGCCAGGACCCCTCGGGAGGGCTCGCCAGCCCGTGCTTCTTGAGCTGCTGGACCACCTTCGGGAAGAACTTCGGCGGTACGGAGAGGTAGAACGCGTAGTTGCCGCTGGTGCCCCGGGAGGAGTCCAGCTCGTCGACGGCCGAGCGCAGCTGCTTGAACGCCGTGTCGTCGTCGAAGTCGCCGGGGATGAACCGCATGCCCTCGGCGAGCTGCTGCCAGACCTCCTCGCGGAACTCGGTCCGCGCGTGCTCGCGCACCGAGTCGTGCACCACCTGCGCGAAGTCCTGGTCCTCCCACTCACGGCGGGCGAAGCCGAGGAGCGAGAAGCCCGGCGGCAGCAGACCCCGGTTGGCGAGGTCGTACACGGCCGGCATCAGCTTCTTGCGGGACAGGTCGCCGGTGACGCCGAAGATGACCAGACCGGAGGGGCCCGCGATCCGGGGGAGCCGGCGGTCGCGCGGGTCGCGCAGCGGGTTGTCCCAGTCGGCCGCCGGGACACCGAGCGCCCCGGCGAGAGCACCGGCCGCCGGGACACCCAGGGCCTCGGCGAGGGCCTCGGGCGTCAGGCCGTCCTGTTCCACGGCCGTGTCACCGGGTCCCTGCGGCGCGGTGGCCGCATCCTGCGGCTCGCTGTCGGAATGCGCCTCACCCCTGGTCATTCCCCTTCAACTCCCTTGCCCCGCAGGGAGGCCGCCACCGCGTCGAGGAGGTCCTCCCAGGCCGCCTCGAACTTCGCGACGCCCTCGTCCTCCAGCTGCCCGACGACCTCGTCGTAGGAGATGCCGAGCGCCTCGACCGCGGCGAGGTCGGCGCGGGCCCGGTCGTAGCCGCCGGTCACCGTGTCGCCGTGGATGTCACCGTGGTCGGCGGTGGCGTTCAGCGTCCCCTCCGGCATGGTGTTGACCGTGCCCGGCGCCACCAGCTCGTCGACGTACAGGGTGTCCTTGTACGCGGGGTCCTTGACACCGGTCGAGGCCCACAGCGGACGCTGCCTCTGCGCGCCGGAGGCGGCGAGCGCCGTCCAGCGGGCGTCGCCCTCCGCCGAGTTGCCGGCGGAGCCGAACACCGCTTCGTACGCCTCGTAGGCCAGACGGGCGTTGGCGAGGGCCGCCCTGCCCCTGAGCGCGAGGGCGTCGTCCGTGCCGTTCTTCGCGAGCCGCTTGTCGATCTCGTTGTCGACGCGGGAGACGAAGAAGGAGGCGACGGAGTGGATTCCGGCGAGGTCGATGCCCGCGGCCCGCGCCCGCTCCAGGCCGGCCAGATAGGCGTCCACGACCTCGCGGTAGCGCTCCAGCGAGAAGATCAGCGTGACGTTGACGCTGATGCCGAGGCCGATGACCTCGGTGATCGCCGGGAGACCGGCCTTCGTCGCCGGGATCTTGATCATCACGTTCGGACGGTCGACCAGCCAGGAGAGCTGGCGGGCCTCGGCGACGGTCGCGGCGGTGTTGTGCGCCAGCCGCGGGTCGACCTCGATGGAGACCCGGCCGTCACGGCCCTCGGTCGCCTCGAACACCGGGCGCAGGATGTCCGCGGCGGCGCGGACGTCGGCGGTCGTCATCATGCGGACGGCCTCGTCGACCGTCACCCCGCGTACGGCGAGGTCGGCGAGCTGCTGCTCGTACCCCTCGCCGGAGCCGATGGCCGCCTGGAAGATGGACGGGTTGGTGGTCACGCCCACCACGTGCCGCGTGGCGACGAGTTCGGCCAGGTTGCCGGACTCGATGCGCTTGCGGGAGAGGTCGTCGAGCCAGATGGAGACGCCCTCGCCGGAGAGGAGTTCAAGAGGTGCCGCGGGCGCGGTCGTTTCGGTCACAGTGATCATCTTCCTTCGTGCGAACGGATCAACCGCGCAGGGCGGCAATGGATTCCCGCGCGGCGGCGGCGACGTTCTCGGCGGTGAAGCCGAACTCGGCGAACAGCGTCCCGGCGTCGGCCGAGGCGCCGAAGTGCTCCAGCGAGACAATGCGTCCGGCGTCCCCGACGTACCGGTACCAGGTCAGACCGATCCCGGCCTCGACCGCCACGCGGGCCTTCACGGACGGCGGAAGGACGCGGGCCCGGTACTCGGGGGACTGCTCCTCGAACCACTCGACGGACGGCATCGACACCACCCGGGTGCCGACCCCCTCGGCCTCCAGCAGCTCGCGCGCCGCGACGGCGAGCCGCACCTCGGAGCCGGTCGCGACGATGATGAGGTCCGGGGTCTCGGTGGAGGCGTCCACAAGGACGTAACCGCCGCGCGCCGCGTCGGGGTTGGCCGGGTAGGTCGGCACACCCTGACGGGTGAGCGCCAGACCGTGTGGTGCCGGGTTCGTGGCGTGCCGCTTGAGGATCTCGGCCCAGGCGATCGCGGTCTCGTTGGCGTCGGCGGGGCGGACGATGTTGAGGCCGGGGATGGCGCGCAGCGAGGCGAGGTGCTCGACCGGCTGGTGGGTGGGGCCGTCCTCGCCGAGGCCGATCGAATCGTGCGTCCACACGTACGTCACCGGGAGCTGCATCAGCGCGGACAGCCGGACGGCGTTGCGCATGTAGTCGGAGAACACCAGGAAGGTGCCGCCGTAGATGCGCGTGTTGCCGTGCAGCGCGATGCCGTTCATCTCCGCGGCCATGGAGTGCTCGCGGATGCCGAAGTGGATCGTGCGGCCGTACGGGTCCGCCTCCGGCAGCGGGTTGCCCTCCGGCAGGAACGAGGAGGTCTTGTCGATGGTGGTGTTGTTCGAGCCGGCCAGGTCGGCGGAGCCGCCCCACAGTTCAGGCAGCACGGAACCGAGCGCCTGGAGGACCGTGCCGGAGGCGGCGCGGGTGGCGACGGACGTGCCCTCCTCGAACACCGGCAGCGCGCTCTCCCAGCCCTCGGGAAGCTGTCCGGCGACGATCCGGTCGAAGAGCTTCGCGTTCTCGGGCCGCTCGGTGCGCCACACGCCGATCCGCTTGTCCCAGGCGGCGTGCGCCTCGGCGCCCCGGTCCAGGGCCTGGCGGGCGTGGGCCAGCACGTCGGCGTCCACCTGGAAGGACTGGTCCGGGTCGAAGCCCAGGATCCGCTTGGTGGCGGCGATCTCCTCGGCGCCCAGCGCCGAGCCGTGCGAGGCCTCGGTGTTCCGTGCGTTCGGGGCGGGCCAGGCGATGACCGTGCGCATCGCGATGATCGACGGGCGCCCGGTCTCGGCCTGCGCGGCCCTCAGCGCCGCGTACAGGGCCTGCACGTCGATGTCGCCGTCGGGGGCGGGCTCGATGCGCTGCACATGCCAGCCGTACGACTCGTAGCGCTTCGGCACGTCCTCGGAGAAGGCGGTCGCGGTGTCGCCCTCGATGGAGATGTGGTTGTCGTCGTAGAGGAAGACGAGGTTGCCGAGCTTCTGGTGGCCGGCGAGCGAGGAGGCCTCCGCCGAGATGCCCTCCTCCAGGTCGCCGTCGGAGACGATCGCCCAGATGGTGTGGTCGAACGGGGACTCGCCCCCGGGGGCCTGCGGGTCGAACAGGCCGCGCTCGTAGCGGGCCGCCATCGCCATGCCCACCGCGTTGGCGGCACCCTGGCCGAGCGGACCGGTCGTGGTCTCCACGCCCGCGGTGTGTCCGTACTCGGGGTGGCCGGGCGTCTTGGACCCGTGGGTGCGGAACGCCTTCAGATCATCGAGGCCGAGTTCATAACCTGACAGGAAGAGCTGTGTGTAGAGGGTCAGCGAGGTGTGGCCGGGGGACAGGACGAAGCGGTCGCGGCCGGTCCACTCCGGGTCGGCCGGGTCGTGACGCATCACCTTCTGAAAGAGCGTGTACGCCGCCGGGGCCAGGCTCATCGCGGTTCCGGGGTGCCCGTTGCCGACCTTCTGCACGGCGTCGGCGGCCAGAAGGCGGGCGGTGTCGACGGCTCGGCGGTCGAGCTCGGTCCAGGTGAAGCTGTCGGAGCTCTGCGTACTCATCTTCAAGAAGTCCTTACAGAATGGGCTGGAACGCGGTCTGTGTGTTCAAACCTAAAAGTCAGACTTTTGCTGGGGAAGGTGCCCGTGTGTCAGCCTTCGGTGAAAGTGGGACACGTGGAGCCGTGGCGAGCCGACGCGAGAAGGACATGAACGACAGAACCACCCAAGGCGGCACCGGCGGTGCGGGCGGCCAGGACGGGATCAGGACCTTCCCCTTTCCGGCCGATCTGAGCCTGTCCGGCGTGGGCATGCAGGTCGGCGCGATGGGGGCCGGGCGTACCTGGCACGCGGACGCCCCGCTGGAACGCGTGCACCGCATCGACTTCCACGTCGTGATGCTCTTCCACGAGGGACCGGTACGGCACATGATCGACTTCGCGGAGTACGAGGCCCGCGCGGGCGACGTCCTGTGGATCAGGCCCGGCCAGGTGCACCGCTTCTCCAGCACCGACCCCTACCGCGGCACCGTCCTGACCATGCAGCCCGGGTTCCTGCCCCGCGCGACCGTCGAGGCGACCGGCCTCTACCGCTACGACCTGCCCCCGCTGCTGCGCCCCGACGCCGCCCGGCTGGCCGCACTCGAACACGCGCTGACCCAGCTGGAGCGCGAGTACGTCGACACGACCACGCTGCCGCTCAGCCTGCACACCGCGGTGCTGCGGCACTCGCTCACCGCGTTCCTGCTGCGGCTCGCCCACCTCGCGGCGAGTTCCGCCGAGGCCGCCCACGAGCACACGGACACCACGTTCACCCGATTCCGGGACGCGGTCGAGAAGGACTTCGCCGTCAACCACAGCGTCAGCGCCTACGCCGACGCCCTCGGGTACTCGCGCCGGACCCTGGTGCGCGCGGTGCGGGCCGCCACCGGCGAGACGCCCAAGGGGTTCATCGACAAGCGGGTCGTCCTGGAGGCCAAGCGGCTCCTCGCCCACACGGACATGCCGATCGGGCGCATCGGGGCCGCCGTCGGATTTCCCGACGCGGCCAACTTCTCGAAGTTCTTCCATCAGCACACCGGGGCGACCCCGGTGGTCTTCCGGACCGAACTGCGCTGAGCGGGACGGACCCTGGTGGGTCCGCCCCGCTCGTGGTGCCGTTCTACGGGTGACTACCCGTCAGTCCGCCTGTCCGTCCACCCGGTCAGTGACCGAAGTCGAACCAGTTGACATTCACGAAGTCCGCGGGCTGGCCGCTGCTGAAGGTCAGATAGACGTCATGGGTTCCGGTCACGGAGCCCATGTTCGCGGGTACGGTCCTCCAGGACTGCCAGCCGCCGGTGTTGGCCAGCGCGAAGCTGGCGACCGGTGTGCTCGTACGGCTGTCGAGGCGCACCTCGATCAGGCCGCTGACCCCGCCCGCCGCGCCGCTCGCGACCCGGCCGTAGAACTGGGTGGCCGCCGAGGAGCCGAAGTTGACGCCCTTGTAGACCGCGTAGTCGCCGTTCGCGATCGTGCCGATGTCCTGGCCGCCGCCGGTGTCCGTGGTGGTCTCGCTGACGACACCGCTCTGGCTGTCGTAGGACTCGGCCTGGATGGCGCTGTAGGCGTCACGGTTGCCGGTGGGCGGCGGAGTGGTGCCACCGCCGCCGCCGGCCGCCTGGAGCACCTGGACGTAGTCGACCACGAGCGGGTGACCGGGCTCCGTGCCGCCGTCGGGGCCGCCGCCGAAGGCGCCGGGGAAGCCGCCGCCCATCGCGACGTTCAGGATGATGAAGTAGCCGTGGTTGGTGGCGTTCGCCCAGGTGGTCGCGTCGACCTGGTTCGCCTTCACCGTGTGGAAGTTGACGCCGTCGAGGTAGAAGCGGACCTCCTCGGGGCTCGTCGACCTGTCCCACTCCATCGCGTAGGTGTGGAAACCGGCCTGGCAGGTCGTCCCGGTACAGGGCGTGTTGTTGCCGATGCCGCTGGTCTCGTTGCACGGGCCGCCCGGGCTGGTGCCGCAGTGCATCGTGGCCCACTCGGTGTTGAGGCCCTGGACGTTCTCCATGATGTCCAGTTCGCCGACGCCCGGCCAGTTCTGGTAGTTGCCGCGGTAGGGCGCGCCCAGCGCCCAGAAGGCGGGCCAGTAGCCCTTGGCGGCGGCGCCGGTCACGTTCGGCATCTGCAGTCGTGACTCGATGCGCAGCTTGCCCCCGGCGGGGGGCTGGAAGTCGGTGCGCTTGGTCTCGATACGGCCCGAGGTCCAGTTGCCCGAGGCGTCGCGGCGCGGGGTGATCAGCAGGTTGCCACTGCCGTCCAGGGCGACGTTGCTGGTGCTGGAGGTCATCGTCTCGACCTCGCCGGTACCGAAGTTGGCCGGCCCGCCGGGGTAGCTGGTGCCCGTCGTGTACTGCCAGTTCGTCGTGTTGACGCCGCTCCCGGCGGACCCGGTGAAGTCGTCGACGAAGACCTGGGACCAGCCGGTGGGGGGTGTGGGGGCGGACGCGTTGGCGGGGAGGGTGGCCGCGGTCGCGGCCGCCGCCGCCAGGCTCAGCGTGCCGAGCACGGCGATGAGCACGCGCCGGACGGAGCCGCGTCTGGGTGTGCCGGAAGTTTCACTCATGGGTGCCTCTTCGCGTACGGAGTGTGGGGTGCGCGGGTGGGGGGAGCGCTCCCATGGCTGCTTGAGAGCGCTCTCAAAAAAGCTGCGCGGCCAATGTGCTCTCTGTCACTCCGGTCGTCAAGAGGTGAAGCCGAGAAAGTCCTTTCGCCGTACGGGAGTTCACGCCGTGAAGGAAGGCAGAAGGCCCGATGGGCGTGCCCCGAGGGGCAGTTGAAGTCCGTCCATCGGGTGCGGCCCTCAAAGAGCGCTGCCGGCCTTCCAGTCGGCCCAGGACAGGTTCCAGCCGTTCAGGCCGTTCGACGGTTCGACGGTCCGCTCACCGGAGTTCTCGACGACCACCACGTCGCCGAGCATCGAGCTCTCGTAGAACCGGTACCCGGGCACGGAGCTGTCGTTCGCGCCCTTCGTGTCATGGAGGCCGACACAGCCGTGGCTGGTGTTGCTGCCGCCGAAGACCGAGGCCGCGGCCCAGTAGTTGCCGTGGATGAAGGTGCCCGAGGTGGTCAGGCGCTGGGCGTGCGGCACGTCCGCGATGTCGTACTCGTCGCCGAGCCCGACCGTCGAGGACTCCATCCGGGTCTCCTTGAACCGCTCGCTGATCACCATGATCCCGGACCACGTGGTGTGGTCCGCGGCGCCGCCGCTGACCGGGTAGCCGGCGAGAGCGACCCCGTCCCGCTCGACCGTCATCGTCTTCTTGGCGAGGTCGACGGTGCTCACCTGGCGGCGGCCTATGTGGAAGGTGACGTCCTTGGACTGGACTCCGTAGACGCCGTCCGTGCCCTCGACGTCCCTCAGGCGCAGGCTCAGCGTGATCTTCGTGCCGGCCGCCCAGTATCGCGCCGGACGGAAGTCGAGACGGGTGTTCCCGAACCAGTGACCGACCACCTCGACCGCGGGCTCCGCCGTCACCGTGATGGCCTTTTCCACGGCGGCACGGTCCTTCACCGCCTGGGTGAAGTTGATCGACACGGGCATGCCGACGCCGGACGTCGAATTCGCCTCGGGCGTGAAATAGCCGGCGAACGTCTCGCCCGGGGACCTGGTGACGAACGTCGCGGTGTGCTCCGCGGCACCCTCCGCTTTCGCCGTGACCGTGTATTTGGTGCCCGAGTACGGATTCCCGGCCGAGGTCCAGCGCGTACGGCCGTCGTCGAAGGATCCGGCCAGAGTGGAACCGTCGTTGCCGGACACCTCGACCGACGACAGCGTGCCGTCCGCCACGGAGACCACGACCGGAGCGGTGAAGTCGGCCCTCTTCGTGCCGTCGGCCGGGGAGACGGTGACCGTCGGCGTCTTCACCTGCGCCTTCGCCGTCGCCCCGGCCCCGGCGGCCCCGGTGGGCGTCGCGTCCTTCCCCTCGGTGGCGCCCGCCGGACCGCCGCACCCGCTCAGCGCGAGGGCCGGTACCGCGGCACCCAGGGCCGCCAGAATTCCGCGCCGTGACCAGGCCGGACGTCCCGGACTCCGGCGCACCCGGCCCGGGTCCCGCGGTGCGGACTCGGGCCGGTTCGCTATCTCAGGGACGCCCACGGAACGCCTTTCGTCGGTTCTCTCGCTCACCACCACTGCGGGTGCATCCTGCGTGACTTTCCTGGGTTGATTCTTTGAATCCGGCTGCCCCAGCCTGAGATTCCGGTGAAGACGCGCGGAGGGACGGCCGGATTCCACGGTTGCCGGGCCGCCCCGCATTGTGAACAGAGTATGAAGTGCCCCGCCCGATCCCTGAGTTCTCCATGAGATCCGCTTTCGGGGAGTTCTTCCGGGAGTCCTCTCGGGAGTCCTTGCGTGAGGACTCCGCAGAGTCCTTTCGGGACTCTGCGGACACAGGAGTGAAGGAGAAGCCCCGCTTGCCGGATCCGCGACCACCCACGCCGGAGGCATCCGTGAACCCAGCCCGTGAGCGGCACGCCGTGGCCATCGTCGGAGTAGGCGCCGCCGGCACCCTCACCGCCCTGCAACTGTGCGAGACGGCGACCCGCCGCCGCACCCCGCTCGACCTCTTCCTGGTCGACCCCGTCCCCGAGGCCGGGCGGGGCGGCGCCTACGCCACCACCGATCCCCGGCACCGGCTGAACGTGCCCGCGGGAGGGATGAGCTGCTATCCCGACGACCCCGGCCACTTCACCCGATGGCTGTGCCGGCACGGTGAACCCACCGTCAGGGGAACCGACTTCGCCACCCGCTACCGGTACGGCGCCTATCTCGCCGACACCCTGGCCCGGGCGATCGTGCACGCCCACGGCACGGTCGCCGTGCACCGGCTGCGGACCAGGGCCGAAGCCTGCGCCCCCGCCCCGGACGGGGGCCTGGAACTCCGGCTCGCCGACGGGCACCGCCTGGCGGCCGACAGCGTGGTCCTCGCCACCGGACCGGCCGCCACGACGGGGGCCTGGGCCCCGCCCCGGCTCCGTGCCTCCGAACGGTTCATCGGCTCACCGTGGGCGCCCGGCGCCCTCGACGGACCGCTCGCCGACCCGGCCGGCCGCGCGCCGGAGGGTGCGAGCGACGACGTCCTGCTCGTGGGCACCGGCCTCACGGCGGTCGACCTCGCGCTGAGCCTCGACCGGCCCGGACGCACCGTGCACGCCCTCTCCCGGACCGGTCTGCTGCCCCAGCCGCACGCGCTGAGCCCCGCACCGGCGATGGCCGCGCCCGAAGGTCTCGACGCGCCGGACCTGCGCACGCTGCGCCGGGCCGTCTACCGCCACATCGGCCGGGCCGTGCGCGCCCACGGCGACTGGCGCCCCGCGCTCGACAGCCTGCGCCCGCACACCGCGCGCCTGTGGCGCAGCCTCACACCCGAGGAACGCGCAGCCTTCCTGCGGAGCGAGGGCGCGCTCTGGAACACCCACCGGCACCGGATGGCACCGGCGACGGCCGAGTCGCTGGACCGCGCCCGCACGGCCCGGCGCCTGCGCGTGCACACCGGCGGGATCGCCGACGCCGTCCCCCGGCCGGACGGCTCCGAGCTGCTCACCCTCTCCGACGGGCGGCGCCTCACGGCTGGTTGGGTGATCGACTGCACCGGACCGGGGCCGCGCTCCGAAGACCCCCTGTGGCGCTCGCTGTTCGACACGGGTGCCGCCGTCCCCGGCCCGCTCGGCCTGGGCGTCGCGACCCGCGACGGCCGGCTCCTCGACGCCGGAGGCAGGGCCGGGTTCGCCGTGTTCACCCTCGGCGCCCCGCGCCGCGGTGAACTGTGGGAGACCACCGCGATCCCCGAGATCCGTGTCCAGGCCGCGGAGTTGGCCGAGCAGGTGCTCGCGCCACTGGCTCCCCGCCGCCGCCCCGCCCGCCGTCGGCCTCTCGACGCGCACGGGCTCCCGCTGTCCACCCACGCCGAGGCGGCCGCCGCCCACCGCACCGGCCTCGAACGGGTCCTCAAGGTCAGGGCAGGCGCCGAGGACGCCTTCGCGCGCGCCGTCGCCCTCGACCCCGGCTTCGCGCTCGGGCACGCGGCCCTCGCCCTGCTCGGCCATGAGTGCGGCGCCGACGTCGACGTACCGCGGGCCCTGGCCGACGCGCGGCGCTGCGCACGGGAACGGGCCGACGCGCGGGAACGCTCCTTCGTCGACGTGGTGACCCACCGCGTGCGCGGCGACAGCCCGGACACCGGAGCGCGCGCCCTGCTCGGGCACCTGGCCGCCTACCCCGCCGACGCGCTGGCGCTCGCCGCGGCCGTGCCCACCATCGCCTTCTCCGGCATCAACGACCTCGACAGCGGCTACGCGTTGAGCCTGGTCGAGCGCGCCTCGCCCGCCTACGACGGCCACTGGTTCCCCGCCTCGCTCCTCGCCTTCCTGCGCCAGGGCCAGGGCCGCTACGAGGAGGCCGCCGAGCTGGCCGGACGCGCGCTGGCCGCCGAGCCCGCCTCCGGACACGCCGTGCACGCGCTCGCCCACGTCCACTACGAGTCAGGGGCCCACGAGAGCGGCCGCGACTGGCTGGACGCCTGGCTGTCCGGGCACGGACGGGGCGCCGTCCACCGGGCCCACTTCTCCTGGCACATCGCCCTGCACGAACTGGCCCTGGACGACCCCGCCGCCGTCCGCAGACGCTGGTTCGCCCAGCTCGCGCCCGGGCGGGTGACCGGGGTGCGCGCCCTGGTCGACTCGGGGTCGCTGCTGTGGCGGGCCCGGCTCAGCGACAGCTGGCGGGGGCGGGTGCCGGTGGCGGACGTGCTCGACAGCGTCGCCCGCGACATCGTGGAGCGGCCCGCGACCGCCTTCACCGCGCTGCACGCCGCCGTCGCGCTCACCGCCGCCGGTGATCTCGCGGCCCTGCACCGGCTGCGCGACCACGCCGCCGGCGCCGATCCGGTGCAGCGCGAGGTCGTCGTCCCCCTGTGCGAGGCCCTCGCCGCCCTCGTCGAGGAGCGCTTCAACGAAGCCGCCCGGGGGCTGGGCGCCCTGCTGCCGGTTCTCTGCCGGGTCGGCGGCAGCGCGGCCCAACGCGAGGTCGTCGAGGAGACACTGCTGTACGCCCTGGTCGCGGCGGGCCGCTCCGAGGCCGCCCGGCGCCTCCTGGACAGCCGCCTCGACCGGGGTCACGCACCCCGGGACCGGCGGATGCTGGCGGCCTTGTCCGACTGAGCCCGCGGCGCGGGACGGCCTCGCGGGCCCGCCGGAGCACCCTCGTGCGCCGCCGGCCGCCGAAGCGGAGCCGTGCGCTGTCGGCTCGGGCCCGCCGGTCCCCGAAGCGTGCCCGGTGCGCCTCAGCGCTCGGCGCGGCGGTCGCGATGGGGTATCCGGCGGACCGGGCGTGGTCACGCCGCGTCAGGTTCCCGGCTCGGCTCGGGGTGCCGGACGCCAGCCGAGGGCCCGGGAGACTCCGCGGGCCGCCACGCGTACCGCCGGGACCAACGCCGGTACCCGGGCCTCGGCCCAGGGCACGACGAGCGACACGGCCGCGACGACCGGGCCGTCCGGACCGCGCACCGGAGCGGCCACCGACAGGGCGTCCTCGGTCACCTGACGGCTGCTCACCGCCACTCCCGTGCGCCGGACTTCGGACAGGGCGCGGCGCAGACGGGCCGGGTCGGTGATCGTGTACGGGGTGTACGCGGCCAACGGCCCCGCGCAGTAGGTGTCCTGGAAGGCGCCCTGCGTGTACGCCAGCAGCGCGAGCCCCACGCCCGTCGCGTGCAGCGGCCAGCGGGCGCCCACCTGGATGCGTACCCCTACCGAGGAACGGCCCGAGATCCACTCGGTGTAGACGACCTCGGCACCGTCCCGGACCGCCAACTGCACGTTCTCGTGCGTCGCTTCGTACAGGTCCTCCAGATACGGCAGGGCGACCTGGCGCAGCGGGAGCCCGCGCGGGGCGAGCGCCGCGAGCTCCCACAGGCGCAGGCCCACGTGGTAGAGGCCGTCCCTGTCCCGTTCCAGCGCGCCCCACTCGGTGAGCGCGGCCACCAGCCGGTGGGCGGTGGTGAGGCTGAGGCCGGCTCGGCGGCTGATCTCCGTCAGGGACAGCGCGGGGTGCCCGTGGTCGAACGCGGCGAGCACGGCGAGGAGGCGGCCGGAGGCGGACAGGGCGGCGTGCTCTCGACCTGCCATGGACCGGCTCCCTGCGGCCTGACCCCGGACGGGGCGGTTCGGGCGTGGGGACCCACCATCCCGTACGGGCCGGACGGCGACAATCGTCGAGGCCGGCCGGGGTGACGCGTGGCGTAGGTCCCCGGGGCGGGAACTCGACGTGGTGGTGACGGACCGGCCCGGGCGCGCGATGGCACGCTGCTCCCTGGAAGACATGGGTGAAACAGGTGGTCGTGGCATGCTCCGTCGCCGCGCGGCCTGGGTCACCGCGAACTGCGAAGGTGGTACTTGCGTGAGGCTGACCATTCTGGGCGGCGGCGGATTCCGTGTCCCGCTCGTGTACGGGGCACTCCTCGGGGACCGGGCCGAGGGCCGTGTCACCCGGGTCGTGCTGCACGACCTGGACGGGGGCCGGCTCGCCGCCGTGGCCCGAGTCCTCGCCGAGCAGGCGGCCGGGCACCCGGACGCACCGGAGGTGACCGTCACCACCGACCTCGACGAGGCCCTGCGCGGCGCCGACTTCGTCTTCTCCGCGATCCGCGTCGGCGGCCTCGACGGGCGCGCCGCGGACGAGCGGGTCGCTCTGGCCCAGGGCGTCCTCGGCCAGGAGACGGTCGGCGCCGGCGGCATCGCGTACGGCCTGCGTACGGTGCCCGTCGCCGTGGACATCGCGCGGCGCGTGGCCCGGCTCGCGCCCGACGCCTGGGTCATCAACTTCACCAATCCGGCCGGGCTGGTCACCGAAGCCATGTCCCGTCACCTCGGCGACCGCGTGATCGGCATCTGCGACTCCCCGGTCGGCCTCGGGCGCCGGATCGCCAAGGTCCTCGGCGCGCACCCGGGCGAGGCGTGGATCGACTACGTCGGGCTCAACCACCTCGGCTGGGTGCGCGGCCTGCGCGTCGCCGGCAGGGACGAACTCCCGCGTCTGCTCGCCGACCCCGATCTGCTCGGCTCCTTCGAGGAGGGCCGGCTCTTCGGCCCGCAGTGGCTCCAGTCCCTCGGCGCGGTCCCCAACGAATACCTGCACTACTACTACTTCAACCGGGAGACCGTCCGCGCCTACCAGCGGGCCGAGAAGACGCGCGGCGCGTTCCTGCGCGACCAGCAGGCCGGTTTCTACGAGGAGATGGGGCGCCCCGACGCGGCGGCCCTGACCGCCTGGGAACGCACCCGGGCCGAGCGCGAGGCGACGTACATGGCGGAGAACCGGGACGCCTCCGGTGCCGGGGAACGCGAGGAGGACGACCTCTCCGGCGGTTACGAGAAGGTGGCGCTCGCGCTGATGCGGGCCATCGCCCGTGACGAACGCACGACCCTGATCCTCAACGTGCGCAACCGGGGCACGCTGAGCGTCCTCGACGCCGAGGCCGTCATCGAGGTTCCGTGTCTGGTGGACGCCAACGGCGCGCACCCCGTCGCCGTCGACCCGCTGCCGGGCCACGCCACCGGACTGGTGTGCGCGGTCAAGGCGGTGGAGCGCGAGGTGCTCTCCGCGGCCGAGTCGGGTTCCCGTAGGACCGCTGTGAAGGCCTTCGCCCTGCACCCGCTCGTCGACTCCGTGAACGTGGCACACGCGTTGCTCGACGGCTACACGGCCGTGCACCCGGGTCTCGCCTATCTGGCGTAGGACTCCGGCGACGGACGACAACGGACCCGCGAACAGGCTGAGATGGGCCGCCCGGATCTACCGGGCGGCCCACCGTGTTCCCTTGTCCCGTCGTCGTCAGCCCGTGAAGCCGGCCGTGATCGACGTGAACTGCCAGGTGCTCTGGCTGATGCCGGAGCAGTTGCTCACCACGCCGCCGCCGGGGCAGGACCGGTCGCGGTTGACCGCCCAGTAGGCGAGCCGGGCGATGTGGTGACCGTTCGCCCAGTCACGGATCGAGGTCCAGATTGCCGGGGTGGTGTTCTCCTGCTGGTCGGACAGGCCGTTCATGCCCGAGATGCCGATGTGGGAGTAGGCCGTCGCGTCGTCCCAGCCGAAGGTCGACTTCAGCTTGGTCTTCAGTCCCTCGGCGGCGTTGACCGTGTTGCCGTACATGTCGGAGCCGCCGCCGAAGTCGAACGGCATGATGGTGAAGACGTCGATGTTGGCGTTCAGGGACTGCGCCTGCTCGATGAGCCGGTTGCCGTAGTAGGTCGGGCCGGTCGTCGAGGTGCCGAAGGTGACGATCGTCTTCAGGCCGGGGTTGTTGGCCTTGACGGTCTTCAGCGCGGTCAGGATCCGGGCCTGCACGGCCTCGTTCTCGAACTCGTCGGTGTTCTCGATGTCCATGTCGATCGCCTTGAGGCTGTAGGCGTCGATCACCTTCTGCAGAGCACCGGCGAGCGCGCTCGCCGACGAGCAGTTGGCGCCGAGCTTGCTGCCCTGCCAGCCACCGAACGACGGGACGATGTCACCGCCCGCGGAACGGATCTGGTTGATCGCCGTCTGGTCGACACCGCCGGTCAGTGCCCGGCTGCCGTCCCAGGCCGGGTTGCAGCCACCGGAGTCGAGCACGAACGCCATCGTGAACCACTTGATCCCGGTCGCGCTCATCACCGTGGTCGGGTTCGGGGGGTCGCCCCAGCCCTCGTACAGATAGGGAGCTGCCTGCTTGAAGCCGGTGCCGCCCCCGCCGCCCGCGTCCGTGGTGACGCTCACGGAGTTGGAGGCTCCGGAGGTGTTCCCGGCCGCGTCCCGCGCCTTGACGGTGAACGAGTACGCGGTGCTCGCGGACAGTCCGCTGACCGTGGCACTCGTGCCCGACACACTGAGCAGCTTGTTGGAGCCGCTGTAGATGTCGTACGCGCTGACGCCGACGTTGTCGCTCGACGCGCTCCACGACAGGGACACGCTGGAGGACGTCTTGCCCGTGGACTTCAGGCCGGTGGGCGCGGTCGGCGCCTGGGTGTCGCTGCCGCCGCCACCGCCGCCGGGGCCGTCGAGGCTGACGTCGTCGGCGTAGTAGGTGCCCTGCGCGTACCAGCCGTGGACGTAGATCTTGGCGCTGGTCTGCGAGGCGCCGGTGGTGAAGGACACGGTGAGCTGGCTGTAGGCCGACGGGGAGGTCGTCCAGGTCGAGGCACCGCCGTCCACACCGAGGTAGACGTAGCTGCCGCGCACCCAGCCGGAGAGGCTGTACGTCGTGTTCGGCTGGACCGAGACGGTCTGGGTGCACTGTGCGTTGTCGCTCGAACTCGCCGCCCCCGCAAGGGCTTTGGAGCCGCCGTGCACGGGGCTGGAGACGATCGAGCCCAGGTTGCCGGAGCAGGACCAGGGGGAGAGGCTGCCGGTCTCGAATCCCGGGTTGGACAGGATGTTGGCCGCCTCGGCCGTGCCCGGCAGGGCGACCGCGCCGGCGAGGGCCAGCGCGGCGGTGCCGAGCAGGGCGAGGAAACGGTGTCTGGAACGTCTGAGCATGGTCATGCGCACGCGATCTCCCTGGGGATATGGGGGTGTTCGGGAGTGCAGAGAGGTGCGCAACCAAGTTGGTATGGACCAATCCCGCTGTCAAGACACTGCGCGGGAATTGGTCCAGACCGGTAAAGGGGGTGGATGGCCCAAAATCTGTGGGCCTGGCCCTAGGCCGGCGCGATCGCGGGCGTGGCGGCGGTGGTGGCCTGGGTGGGAACGGCGGAGGCGGTCGCCTCGGCCGGGGCGGACGGCGCGGACACCGGCTCCATGGCCTGCGCCGGCATCGCGGACAGGGTGGGCACGCCTGGGTCGTTCCGCTGCGCGGGCAGCGACACCGGACGCACCGGCCGCGGCCCGGCGACCACCGTGTAGTCCGGTCCGAGGAACGGCGGGTTCAGCTCGCCCGACTCCTCACCCAGCGCCAACTGCACAGCTGCCCAAGGGGCGTTGACCCCGCACTGGGCGGTCTGGTGCAGCCCGCCGGCCGGACGGGTGTTCACGTCCATCAGCACCGGCTCGTCGCCGTACATGCGGAACTGGATGTTGGACAGATAGTGCAGTCCGAACGCCTCGGCGAGCAGCCGGGCGGGCCCGGTCCACGCGTCGTCGAGCGTGAATCCGCGGCGCCGGCCGTTCTTCGTGCGCCCGATGGCCATACGGACCCGGCCGTCCGGCCCGGTGAGGCAGTCCACCGACACCTCCGGCTGTCCGAGGTGCGGCATCACCAGCCAGTCGACGGGCTCCTCGGCCGTGTGCAGCGCCTCCACCACCAGGTCCAGGGGCACGTACGCGCTCGGGAAGCCGTTGAGGTGCTTGAGCGAGAACGGGGAACGGGTGATCACCCGGAAGCCCACCCCGCCCGCGCCCGCCGCCGGCTTGAAGCAGGCGCGCTCACCCGCGGCCTCCAACTCCTCGACCGCCGCGACCAGTTCCTCGGCCGTGCGCACCCGCCACCACGGAGGGACGGGAACACCCACGGCCTCCACGGCCTGGTACGCGACGACCTTGTCGTGGAAGACCGCGACCGCCTCCGCCGGCGGCGCCAGCAGCGCCGTACCGAGCGCCGCGAACTCCGCGCGCTGCGCCACGATCGCGTCCTGGTGCAGGACCGGCACGAACACGTCGATGGAACGGCGTGCGCACATGTCGAGGGCGTACTCGACGTAGGCACGCGGAGACAGGCCCTCGGGCTCCGGCTCGGCGGTGTCGGCGGCGGCCAGGACGGGCGAGTCGGCGTCGCCGTGGGTGGCGTGGATCTCGACCGCGCGGTGCTGCGGATTATTTCGCAGCTGGTCCATGAAGAACACGTTCTCCGCGTACGTGCGGTTGAGCCAGACGCGTACGCGAGAGCCCATGCAAGCCACCATTCGGGGTTCGCGGGCACGGCGGAGCGGGCCGGGCCCGGCCAGGGGTAGGGGAGGTACACCGAGCCGTCGCACGCCAAAGCAGATTCGGGCGGTGGTGTTGGGGCGATCATAAGGGGCGCGGGACCCCGATGCTGCTACAGGGATGTTACGGATTCGGCGGCCCGCCCGAGCGGGCCTCCTTGTCCGTCGGCGGGAGCGTGTGCTGTTGTGTTGGCATTCGCTTTCTACGGGGGTGGCGCGTGCGGCCGACAGACGGCGATGCGGGAAACCTGCTGGCCATCAGCGACCTGCACATCGGCTACCCCGAGAACCGCGCCCTCGTCGAGAACATGCGTCCCGAGACGGATCAGGACTGGCTCCTGGTGGCCGGTGACATCGGGGAGATCGTCGAGGACATCCGGTGGACCCTCCGGACGCTCGCCGACCGCTTCCGGAAGGTCGTCTGGGTGCCGGGCAACCACGAGCTGTGGACCCATCCCAAGGATCCCGTCCAGCTCCGCGGAGTGGCCCGCTACGAGCATCTGGTCGCCCTGTGCCGGGAGTTGGGCGTCATCACCCCCGAGGACCCCTACCCCGTCTGGAACGGGCCGGGCGGCCCCGCCGTCGTCGCGCCGCTCTTCCTGCTCTACGACTACTCCTTCCTGCCGCAGGGCTGTGCCACCAAGGCGGAGGGACTCACGTACGCCGAGGGGACCGGCATCGTGTGCACGGACGAGTACCTGCTGCACCCCGACCCGTATCCGAGCCGCGAGGAGTGGTGCCGGGCCCGGGTGGCCGAGACCGGACGCAGACTCGCCGCGGTCCCCGAGGGGCTGCCGGTCGTCCCGGTCAACCACTACCCCCTGGACCGTCACCCGATGGACGTCCTGTGGCACCCCGAGTTCGCCATGTGGTGCGGCACGGCGGCGACCGCGGACTGGCACCGCAGGTTCCGTATCGAGACCATGGTCTACGGACATCTGCACATCCCCCGGACCACCTGGCACGAGGGTGTCCGGTTCGAAGAGGTGTCGGTGGGTTATCCGCGAGAATGGCGTAAGCGACCGGGACCGCCGGGCACGCTGCGCCGCATTCTGCCGATGGAGGTCAAAGCCGGTGATGGAGGAGCTGCTTCCGGAGTCGGTGGTGGCCGTGGAGAGCCACGGTGACGATCCGGCCGGGGACGCGAGTCTGTACCCCGAGGAACTGGCGGTCCTGACCCGCGCCGTCAACAAGCGGCGCCGCGAGTTCGCCGTCGTGCGCGTGTGCGCCCGGCGCGCCATGGAGAAGCTGGGTGTGGCCCCGGGGCCCGTGCTGCCGGGCGAGCGCGGCGCCCCGCGGTGGCCGGCGGGCGTCATCGGCAGCATGACGCACTGCGAGGGCTACGGCGCGGCCGCGCTCGCCCGCGCCGGCGATCTCGCCTCCCTCGGCATCGACGCCGAACCCCACCTGGCACTCCCCGACGACGTCCTGGAAGCCGTCGCCCTGCCCGGTGAGTCGGACCGTCTGGACCGGCTCGGCGCCCGCGTGCCCGCCGTCCACTGGGACCGGCTGCTGTTCAGCGCCAAGGAGTCGGTCTACAAGGCGTGGTTCCCGCTCACCGGCAAGTGGCTGGACTTCTCCGGGGCGGACATCGACATCTCCCTCGACCGGGCTCCCGTCACGGAGGGCCTCTCGGGAGACCTGAGGGCCCAACTCCTCGTCCCGGGGCCTGTGGTGGACGGTCTCGCCGTCCAGACCTTCACCGGCCGCTGGACGGTGCGGGGCGGTCTGGTCGCGACGGCGGTCACGGTCCCGCACACCGGGCCGGGCCCCGCGTCGGGGTCCGGCGCCTGACCGTACGCCGCCACCCCGGCACGGTCCCGGCGCCGACCGCGCGCGGTCAGCCCGGTTCCGGGCACCAAGCGTGCAGGAGTTCGAAGAACGCGTCCTCGTTGCCCGCGAGGCCCGCCGCCTTCAGGGCCCGTTCCGTCTCGGCGAGCACGGCGGGCGGGACCATGGGTGGCCGGCCTCCGTCCGGCGGGCCGTCGAACGCCGCCCGTACCGTGTGGAGGAGGCGGAGGTAGGCCTGCACGGCGGCGCGTTCGTGGTCGGTCAGTACGGCGGTCGGCATCGGACGGCTCTCCCTGGTCGGCTTGTCGTGACACTGGTCCTGACCCCAGCTTGCCGTCCGCCACTGACAATCCGGTTTCGGTCCGCGGAGGTTCGCCCGCTTAGCGGAGGCGAAACCTCACGGAAACGCCTGGTGGAACAGGGCCCCTACGCTGGACGGAAGAGCGGGGGCCGCCCACCGGACGGCCTCGCAAGCCGCCACCCGGCGGCTCGGGAGCCGCCTTCGCGGCGGCCTGCGAACGGGAGGTTCGGCCCGTGGTCGACGTACAGCCCAGGCAGCCGCGGCGCACCGCGCGGCTGCGTTCGGTCGGTGACGGAGAACTGCGTCTTCGGCACCGCCTCGTGCACGGCTATCGGCGCGCCTACCGGATGGCGGGACAGGGCCCTGCGCTCGTCCTGATCCACGGCATAGGCGACTCCTCGGCGACCTGGGCGGAGCTGATCCCCGACCTCGCCCGCAGACACACCGTGATCGCGCCCGACCTGCTCGGGCACGGCGCCTCCGACAAACCGCGCGCCGACTACTCGGTGGCCGCCTACGCCAACGGCGTCCGCGATCTGCTCGCCACGCTCGACATCGAGTCCGCCACCCTGGTCGGGCATTCCCTGGGCGGGGGAGTGGCCATGCAGTTCGCCTACCAGTTCCCCGAGCGCACCGAGCGGCTGATCCTGGTCAGCGCGGGCGGTGTGGGCGGCGAGGTCAACCCCGTCCTGCGTGCCGTCTCGCTGCCCGGAGCCCATCTGCTGCTCTCCACGCTGCGCCTGCCCGGCATGCGGCTGAACGTGGGTCTCTTTCTGCGTCTGATGCGTCTGCTCGACGCCGATCTGGCCCAGGACGCACCGTCGTTGCTGAACCTCGTGGACGCGCTGCCCGACGCGACCTCCCGCAGCGCGTTCATCCGGACCCTGCGGGCCGTGGTCGACTGGCGCGGTCAGGCGGTCACGATGCTCGACCGCTGCTATCTCACCGAGGGCATGCCCACCATGCTGCTCTGGGGGGACCGGGACAGCGTGGTACCGGTGCGGCACGCCCACGGGGCGCACGCGGCCATGCCGGGCAGCCGCCTGGAGATCTTCGAGGGAGCGGGCCACTTCCCCTTCCACAGCGATCCGGCGCGCTTCCTCGCCCTGGTCGAGGAGTTCACGGCCACCACCGGTCCGGCCGACTGGAGCCGCGAGCACTGGAGGGAGCTGCTGCGTGCCGGGCGCCCGGGCACGGCGGCGGGGCAGCCGGACACCGTCCGCAACCGCGAGCGGGAGCGGGACCTGCGCGAGGCGAGCGAACGCAGCGCGACCTGAGGACCCGAGGAAGGGACCGTGGACGGGCTCAGCCGGTTCGTTCGCGGGCGTCGCGCTCCGGCCCGGTCGTCGTCCGGCCCCGGACGGCCGCGACGACCGGCGAGTGGCGCAGCGCGTTCGACATGCGCACGAGGTCGCGCCGGCCGTCGGTGTGCGCGAACGTGGTTCCGGCCGCGGGCGGCGGGTCCGCCGTCTCGGCCGAGCTGATGACCCGGCCCTCCGGGTCCGCGGCCCTGGCCCGCACCGCCACGGTCACCATCGCCGCGTCCGCCTCGGCGTGTGCCTCGGCGGCCGAGGAGCCCGCCGCGACCGCGGCTCCGTACGCCCGGGAGCGCACCTCGGAGTCGAAGTAGGGGTAGAGGCTCAGCATGCCGTCATGGATGTCGGACTCCCGCTGGGTGACCTGGAGTTCGGCGGGCGACCACCAGGACATCCGCACCGCGCGGTCCTCCGGCACGGAGACCGGCTTCAGCTCGCGCCACAACGGCCCGAGCCGGCGATAGGTCGACCAGGTGTTCCAGCTGTCCTCGATACGCCGCCAGGCGAGGGGGAGACAGAAGCCGACGGCGGTGATCTGGGCCCCGGCCGAGGCGAGCAGGGGGGCCACATTGGTGCTGAGGCCGTCCAGGTCCGTGTCGTTCCAGCGGGCGACCACCGCGGTGAACTTGGCAGCGGAGTAAGGGATGTTGCACAGCGACCCGAAAGCGATGATCACGAGTCCGGCGCGCAGCCGGCCACGGACCTGGATCGCCCAGCGCCAGCACATGATGTTCATCGCGACACCGGCGACGGTGAGCGACGCGAGATAGAGGACGATCATCTCGCGGATGAAGGGGGTGTTGGCGTAGTACGTGTCGAGGTCGCGCAGCCGCTCGACGGAGGCGTCCCCGAGGGCGAACAGGGCGATCAGCGCCACGCCGACCACGGTGTACCCGAAGGTCCAGCGGCGGGAGAGCCGCCGGGTCACCTCGGGCGGTCCGCCGCGCCAGTTGATGATCAGTACCAGGCACGAGGCGCTGTAGGCGCTCAGCAGGCAGTAGACGAGGGGGGCCGAGACGTTCGGTATCCCGGTGACGTCGTTGACCGCGGCGATGGTCGGCGGGGCCGCGAAGAGGAACACCAGGCCGGCGAGGGCGAGGAGCACGCCGACGGAACGCAGCAGCGGGTCGCGCCAGCCGCGCAGCAGTGAGGGCCCTTTGAACGCGATCGCCGCGCCCATGGCGACGGCCGGGATGTAGTAGCTCGATCCGTCCATGACCCCGGGACCTTCAGCCTCGCGGCCCGCGACAGCCCAGGGAGGCCTCGATGCGGCCGGCCAGACCGTGCCGCTGCACCGGTCCGCGCAGTGAGGAACCGGCCAGCCAGGTACGGCACTTGCTGGCGAGCAGAAGGCCGAAGCTCTCGGCCTCCTGTTCGTCGGCGAGGTCGAAGCGGGTGCGCGCGGCCACTCTGAGGACGGTGGCCTGGAGGTCGGCCCCGTCGCTCAGTAAGCGCGCCGCGACGGCAGCGCCGTCGACGTGATGGCTGCAGTGCCCGGCCTTCATGTGCCACAGCTCGTGGCCGAGGATGACCAACTGGTGGTCGGGCGCGGTGCGTTCCTCGATGACGACCAGGTCCTGTTCGGCCATGTCGAGCCACAGTCCGCTGGCGGTGCCGGGCGGGAACGCGGCCGTACGGAACTGGACGGGACGGCCGCGGCGCCGGCTCATCGCGCCGCACAGCGCGGTGTAGAGGTCGGCGGGTGCCGCCGGTGCGGGGAGCGAGAGCTCCGAGACCAGCTCGCCGCACAGGCGGCGCATTTCCCTTCCGATGCCCACTGATCTCCCCCGGCTCACGACTCTGGCCGTTTGACGCTCTCCAGGAGCATGTCCAGCCATTCCGCGACCTTGTCCCGGTGCTGGTCGGTGGGCAACTGCGCGGCCCGCCAGGCGATTCCGCGGACGCCGTGGTCCAGGAGCAGCCGTTCGAGCGGATCGTGGGCGACGGAGGCGGCGGCGCGTTCGCGGTCGGCGAGCCGTTGCAGGAGTTCCTGTTCCGACCGCTGGAGGGCGCCCACGAGCGCTTCGGAGTCCTCGGCCGTGAGGAATCCGGCGTGCACCCGGAAGAAGCGCTGGATCGCGTCGCAGTGCTCCATGGTGGGGCGCCGGTCTCCGTTGATGAGGGCGCCCGCCTGCTGGCGCGACATACCGGCGCCGTCCGCTATCTCCTGCTGCGTGTAGCGGCGGCCGTTGGGCTTGAGCCGGGTGCGGCGCAGCAGGTCCAGGCGTTGCAGGAAGCGCGCCTGAAGGTCGGGTTCGCCGGCTGGGCGGCCGCCCAGCAGGGCCTTCGCCACGGGTTCGGGGACACCGGACTCGGCCGACAGCCGCCGTACGTCGAAGACTTCGGCGTGCGGCACGCCGAGCCGGTCGGCGAGTGCGGTGACCCTGGCCACGACGGCCTGCAGCAGAACCGTCGCCGTGGCGCACGGAACCTCGAAGCCATCCGTCACCGACAGATCTCCTACGTCTCTCTCAGGTGGCTCTCACGAAGTTCGGGAACCATGTGGACACGAGGGTCAGGAACCATCCCGACGGCAAGGCCGGGGGCCAACCGGAGCCTAGCCGGTCGCTCGAACTCACATCCAGGTCTCGCCACAACTGTGGCGAGATTCAGCCGTCAACAAGCGCCAAATGCCACGATAGTTGACACGCCTGTCCCCGGGGCAGCAGGATCGGGGCGCCGCGTGAAGGCCGCAGAGGCAAGAGGGGTGACCTCCCGATGGCGTACCAGGCAGGAAGGCAGCGGTCCCAGCCGCGACCTGTCCCCGAGAGTCTCGAAGCGCAGGCGTACCTTCAGGACTACGCCACGCTCCTCGAGGCCGTGCCCTTCCCCTCTTTCGTCTTCGACGACCGCTGGGACGTCGTGCTGTCCAACGTCGCCTTCGAGACACTTTTCGACGGCGTCGGCGCGCATCCGACCGCCATGCCGGGCGACAACTTCCTGCGCTTCGTCCTCTTTCACCCGGACGCGGGATCGATTCTCGGTGAGCACGAGTCGAGTTGGTGTCTGCCGATGCTCGCGCACTTCGCCGCGGCGGTGGAGCGCAACGGCCAGGACCGCGGACTCCAGGCGATCCGCCGCGACATCGCCGCCGACCCGATCATGGACGCCGCCTATCGGCACGGTCTGCCGCACTGGATCGAGGCGGTCGGCCCGCGCGGGGTCGAGCACGACGGCGCCGTGCGCCCGCTCGTCCACCCCGATCCCCGCTGGGGCGCCACGGACTGCCGGATCGTCGACGAGACCCCCAAGGCCCTTCAGCGGATCGGCTATTCGCGGATGACCCTGGTGCTGCGCGAGGCGGTCCGGCCGGTCACCGGCGGACCGCGCAGGACACGCAAGACGCGCAATGGAGCGGCGGAGCTTCGCGCCGTGTGACGCGCGTAGCCGGAGCGCCTCCGCGCCTCGCCCGGATGACGCCGACGCCCTGCGGGGCGCGCGGGCGACCCGCGGCGGCGACCGTTCAGCAGGCCGGCATCACGAGGACGAGGGGCACGCCGTCGCAGGGCACGAGCCGCAGGTCCCCGTGGCGCGTGCTCCGCGCCGCCGCCAGCACGGCCGCGAAGTCCGGTCCCTTGGTGAGCGATCCGGCCAGATGGGCGGGGTCCGCGGAGGCGGCCACCCGGCCCCGCGCGTTCACCAGGTAGGCGGCCCCGGGCAGCCGTTGCAGGAGCGGGACGACCGCGGCCTCGAAGTGCCGCAGATACACGTCGGCCGCGGCGACCCCCACGAACCGGCCCTCCACGTGGACCGGCGCGGACAGGGTCAGGCTGTACTCGTCGGAGCAGAGGTAGTCGACGTAGGGACCGGCGACCGCGCGCTGCCCCGTGTCGCGGGGGAGGGCGAACCAGTCCCAGTGCGTGTAGTCCGAGTACGCGGAGCGCGCCGGATCGAGGTCGAGCAGCAGCGGCCGTACGCCACCGTCGGAGTCCTGCTGCCACCACTCCAGCCACGCCGGTACGTCACCGAGCAGCCCCGGCGCCGCCACGAAGCCGGCGCCCGACACCAACTCCTCGCGGGTCAGCCGCAGATGCAGTCCCGGGCGCAGGGCCGCCAGATCCACCGTCGCCGGGCGGCGGCGCTCGGCGGCGACGCGGGAGAGCAGCGCGGTCGTCTGGTCCCGGGTCTCGGCGACCGCGGCGAAGACGGCCTCCAGAGTGCCGCGGACCCGCGCGGCGACGGCCGCCTCGGGCGCGTCAAGCGTCGCCGTCGCGCCGGCCCGGCCGGGGCTCCTGCTCATGGGTGCCCTCCAGGGGACGCCTGCCTGAAGCGGCGCGCGGCATCGCGAGGCGGAGGGTGATGAGCCGCGACGTCGAGTCCTGCACGCACCGCTCGGCCAGTGCTCTGGCCGAATCGTGGGCCCCATCTTGCACGGCCGAGATTACGGAGCGGTGACGGTCGGTGACTTCTTCACAATATTCGTCGTCCCCGAGCACGAGGCACAGCAGCGCGCCCACCTCCGTCTGGAGCACGACCTGTTCCCGGGTCAGCCGGGCGGACTGCGCCGCCGCGGCGAGCTCGACGTGGAAGCGGCCGTAGACGCGGCTGCGGGCGGCGCCGTCCTCGGCGGACGCCAGGTCGTCCAGGGTGCGCCACAGTGCCTTGAGGTCGTCCGGTTCGGTGCGCTGCGCCGCGAGCCGGGCAGCCGCTCCGGACACGGCCGCCCAGTGGTCGCCCAGGTCACGCAGTTCCTCGGTGCTCCAGTCGGCCAGCCGCGCCAACAGCCTTTCCTGACCCGGCACTTCGGGCAGTGACACGAAGCTGCCGCCACCGCGCCCGCGCCGGGTGGTGACCAGTCCCTGCTGCCGCAGGGCCATGAGGGCCTCGCGCAGGGTGACCGTGGACACGCCGAGCTGGCCGGCCAGCTCCATTTCTCCCGGCAGCTGCTCGCCGTCGGCGAGCAGGCCGAGCTCGATGGCGTCGCCGATCCGGTGTACGACCGTCTCGACGCGCGCGCGGTTGTCCACGGGAGTGAAGACGGCTCTGCGAACGCCGTCGCCCCTGTGTTGCTTCACGGTCACCACCTTGTGCGTTGACTCAACCTTTACTCTAAAGGGGTCTTGAAGTTTGAACTATGGCTTCATATCTTTCCGGTCAGTGTTGCAAACGTACCTCCGCACCAGAAAGGTTCCCCGCCCATGGAGGCAAAGGCGATCCGGCTCCAGGGCCTGCGAAAGGCGTTCGGTGACACGACCGCCGTGTCCGGAGTCGATCTGGAGATAGCCGACGGCGAGTTCTTCTCGATGCTCGGCCCGTCCGGCTCGGGCAAGACGACCGTGCTGCGGATGATCGCCGGATTCGAGAGCCCGACCGAGGGCCGGATCGAGCTGGCGGGCCAGGAGGTCACCGGCCTCGCCCCCTTCGAACGGGACGTGCACACCGTCTTCCAGGACTACGCCCTGTTCCCGCACATGACCGTCGAGGAGAACGTCGCCTACAGCCTCAAGGTCCGCAAGGTACCCAGGGCGGAGCGCCTGGTCCGGGCCCGCAAGGCGCTCGCCGACGTACGCCTGGAAGGGTTCGGCAGGCGCCGCCCGGGTCAGCTCTCCGGGGGCCAGCGCCAGCGCGTCGCCCTCGCCAGGGCACTGGTCGGCCGCCCCCGTGTCCTGCTGCTCGACGAACCGCTCGGCGCCCTCGACCTCAAGCTGCGCGAGCAGATGCAGGTCGAACTCAAGGCGATCCAGCGCGAGGTCGGCATCACCTTCGTGTTCGTCACCCACGACCAGGAGGAGGCCCTGACGATGAGCGACCGCGTCGCCGTCTTCAACCAGGGCCGCGTCGAACAGGTCGGCACCCCCGCCGAGATCTACGAACGCCCCGCCACCGCCTTCGTCGCGGGCTTCGTCGGCACCTCCAACCTGCTCGACGGCCAGTCGGCGCTGCAGGTCGTCGGCGCCCCGGGCACGTACAGCATCCGGCCGGAGAAGATCCGGGTCCTCAAGGAGCCGGCCGAGACCGGCACGCTTGCGGAGCCGGACCACTCCTCGGCCACCGGAACCGTCGCCGAGGTCGTCTATCTGGGCGACGCCACGCGCTTCCTGGTGGACCTCGACGCGGGCGGCCGCCTCACCGCGCTCCAGCAGAACCTGGAGACCTCCTCCGAGGACGTCGCCGCCCTGCGCGGCACCCGGGTCCGGCTCCAGTGGCACCGCCGCCACACCTTCCAGGTCCCCGACCCCAGCTGACTCCCCGCTCAGTCCCCCGTCACGTATGGAGTACGCCGTGCGCCTCACCCCAACCCTCAAGGCCGCCGCCGCTGTCGCGGTGCTCCTCGCGGCCACCGCCTGCGGATCGTCCGGCACGGGCTCCTCCGCGTCCACCGGCTTCAACCCGCCCGACCTCAAGGAACAGTCGAAGCTCGGCAAGGCCGAGGGGCAGGTCAACCTGATCGCCTGGGCCGGTTATGTCGAGGACGGCTCCAACGACCCCGAGGTCGACTGGGTCAGCGACTTCGAGAAGCAGACCGGCTGCCAGGTCAACTCCAAGGTGGCCGCCAGCTCCGACGAGATGGTCAAGCTGATGAAGACCGGGCAGTACGACGCGGTCTCCGCCTCCGGGGACGCCTCCCTGCGCCTCATCGCCTCGGGCGACGCGGCCCCGGTCAACACCGGCCTCGTACCGAACTACAAGGACGTCTTCAGCGGCCTGAAGAAGGGTGCCTGGAACTCCGTCGACGGACAGATGTACGGCATCCCGCACGGCCGGGGCGCCAACCTCCTGATGTACAACACCCAGAAGGTCAGCCCCGCCCCCGACTCCTGGTCCGCGGTCTTCGACGACGCCTCGGCGAACAAGGGCCACGTCACCGCGTACGACTCGCCGATCTACATAGCCGACGCGGCGCTCTACCTGAAGTCGGCCAGGCCCGAGCTGAAGATCAAGGACCCCTACGCGCTCGACCAGAAGCAGTTCGACGCGTCCGTCGCGCTGCTGAAGAAGCAGAACGTGAACGTGGGGGAGTACTGGAGCGACTACCTCAAGGAGATCTCCGCCTTCAAGAGCGGCGACTCCGTGGTCGGCACCACCTGGCAGGTCATCGCCAACCTCGCGGCCGGCGAGGGCGCCAAGATCAAGGCCGTCGTGCCCAAGGAGGGCTCCACCGGCTGGTCCGACACCTGGATGATCTCCGCCAAGGCCAAGCACCCCAGCTGCGCCTACCGGTGGATGGACTGGATCATCTCGCCGAAGGTGAACGCCCAGGTCGCCGAGTACTTCGGTGAGGCGCCCGCCAACGCCCAGGCGTGCGGGTACACCAGCGACAAGGCCTTCTGCGACACCTTCCACGCCACGGACGAGAGCTACTGGAAGAACATCGCGTTCTGGAACACGCCCATCGAGCAGTGCCTCGACGGCCGCACCGACGTCAAGTGCGTCCCGTACGCGAAGTGGGTCCAGGCCTGGACCGAGATCAAGGGCTGATCGAGCGATGACCACCACCGCGCAGGCCGCCGGACGCTCCCCCGTCCGGCGGCTCGCCGGGACCCTGCACCGGCGCCCCCGGCTGCGGCTGTCCCTGCTGCTGACCGCACCCCTGCTCTGGCTGGCGGTGCTCTATCTCGGCTCGCTGGCCGTGCTGTTCGTCTCGGCGTTCTGGACGACGAACTCCTTCACCTCCGAGGTCGTGAAGGTCTGGTCGGGCGACAACTTCCACCAGCTGTTCACCCTGCCCGTGTACCGGCAGGTGATCCTGCGCAGCATCGGCATCGCCCTCGCGGTCACCGTCCTGTGCGCGGTGATCGCCTTCCCGGTCGCCTTCTACACCGCGCGCGTCGCCAGGCCCGCCCGGCGCCCGCTGCTCGTCGTCGCCATCCTCACGCCGCTGTGGGCCAGTTACCTCGTCAAGGTGTACGCCTGGCGGCTGATCCTCTCCCAAGACGGCCTCGCCGACTGGATGCTGAAGCCCTTCGGACTGAGCGGGCCCGGGTACGGACAGGTCGCGGCGATCATCGCTCTCACCTACCTCTGGCTGCCGTACATGATCCTTCCGATCCACACCGCGCTGGAGCAACTGCCCGCCAACCTGCTCGACGCGTCGGCGGACCTGGGCGCCGGAGCCGCCCGCACCTTCCGGTCCGTGGTGCTGCCGATGGTCCTGCCGTCCGTGGCCGCCGGCTCGGTCTTCACCTTCTCGCTCAGCCTCGGCGACTACATCACCGTGCAGATCGTCGGCGGCAAGACCCAGCTCATCGGCAATGTCGTCTACTCCAACATCGAACTGAACCTGCCCATGGCCGCCGCGCTCGGCACGGTCCCCGTCGTGGTCATCGTGGTGTACCTGCTCGCGATGCGCCGCACGGGCGCCCTGAGCAGTCTCTGAGGAGCCCGCTGTGCAACTCTCCCGTCCCGCGCGTATCGCGCTGCGCGCCGCCGCCGGGCTCGGCTTCGCGTTCATCTACGTGCCCCTCGCGCTCGTTCTCGTCAACTCCTTCAACCGGGACCGCAGCGCGAGCTGGCCGCCGTCCGGGCTCACCGTCCACTGGTGGACGGTCGCCTGGGAGAACGAGGGGGCCCGCTCGGCGCTGTGGGTCTCGGTCAAGGCCGGCCTCGGGGCCACCGCCATCGCGCTGGTCCTGGGCACGCTGATCGCCTTCGCGGTCGCCCGGTACCGCTTCTTCGGCCGGGACACGATCTCGTTCGTGGTCGTCCTGCCGATCGCGCTGCCCGGCATCGTCACGGGCATCGCCCTCAACTCGGCGTTCAGCACGGTGCTCGAACCGCTCGGCGTCGGCCTCGGCATGTTCACCGTGATCGTCGGCCACGCGACCTTCTGCATCGTCGTCGTCTTCAACAACGTGGTCGCGCGGCTGCGCCGTACGTCCGGCACGTACGAGGAGGCCGCGATGGATCTGGGCGCGGACACCTTCCGGGCCTTCCTGGACGTGACCTTCCCGCTGGTGCGCTCGGCGCTGCTGGCCGGCGGACTGCTCGCCTTCGCGCTGTCCTTCGACGAGATCGTCGTGACGACGTTCACGGCCGGGCCCGGCATCGAGACCCTGCCGATCTGGATCTTCAACAACATGACCCGGCCCCAGCAGGCCCCCGTCGTCAACGTCGTGGCGGCGGTGCTCGTCCTGCTCTCCGTGATTCCGATCTACGTGGCCCAGCGGCTGTCCGCGGACACGGCCACCGACAGCAGAATCTGACGGTGTCGACGAACTGCCCCAGGCAGAGCACCGGTTGACGCCGACGAGGGGCCGGAGTCCGCGTGCGGCGGACGTCGGCCCCTCACCGGCGCTTCGGGACGCAGGCTCTCAACGCCTGGTGGTGCTGTTGAACAGCGAGCGCGACCAGACGTAGCCGACCAGGCTGATGCCGGCACACCAGGCGAGCGCGATCCAGCCGTTGTCACCGATCGCCGAACCGGAGAGCAGACCGCGCAGCGTCTCGGTCATCGGTGTGAAGGGCTGGTTCTCGGCGAACCAGCGAAGGCCCGGGGACATCGAGTCGGCCGGCACGAACGCGGAGCCGAGGAACGGCAGGAACTGGACCAGCAGCGGCTTGTTGCTCGCGGACTCGACGGTCCTGGAGACCAGGCCGAGCGCCGCCGACAGCCACGTCACCGCGAACGCGATGGCCACGAGGAGACCGGCGGCGGCGAGCCATTCGAGGGGGCTCGCGTCCGAACGGAAGCCGATGGCGAGCGCGAAGCCCACGACCAGGGCCATGCTCACCATCGTCTGGATGACGCTGCCGATGACATGGCCCGTCATGAACGACGAACGAGTGATGTTCATGGTGCGGAAGCGGTTGATGATGCCTTGCGTCATGTCCGAACAGACCGCGATCGAGGTCGACATGGCCCCGGCCGCCACACCCATGATGATGATGCCGGGCGTCAGGTATTCCAGATAGGCGTCCCGGCCGCCGCCCATTCCGGCGCCGATCGAGTCACCGAAGGCGTACACGAACAGCACCAGCATCAGGATCGGCATCATGGCGGCGCCGAGCGACACACTCGGATAGCGGATCGCGTGCTTGAGGTTGCGCCGCAGCATCGTCATCGAGTCGTGCACGGCGTAGGTGAGGGTGCTCATCGCAGGGTCTCCTTGACGTGAAGCGGGCTGCTGGTGCCGGTCCGGGTGGCGCCGCCGGTCAGGGTGAGGAACACGTCGTCCAGGTCGGGGGTGTGCACGGAGAAGTCGGCGGCCCGGACACCGGCGGTGTCCAGCCGGTCGAGCAGGACGCGCAGCGCGTCGAGCCCACCGTCGCCCGCCACGCGCAGCGCGAGGTCCTCGTCGTCGCGGGCCGCGTCGGGGAAGGCCTCGGCCGCGCGCTCGTACTCGCCGGGCCGGGCGAAACGCAGCCGGACGTGGCTTCCGGGGATCCGCGCCTTGAGTTCGCCGGCGGTGCCCTCGGCGACGATCCGGCCGCCGTCGAGCACGGCGATCCGGTCGGCCAACTGGTCGGCCTCCTCCAGATATTGGGTCGTGAGGAACACGGTGGTGCCGCCCGCGACCAGCGAGCGCACCGTGTCCCACATCGTGCGGCGGCTGCGCGGATCGAGACCGGTCGTGGGCTCGTCCAGGAAGATCACCTGGGGTTCGCCGACCAGGGTCATGGCGAGGTCGAGCCGGCGCCGCATGCCGCCGGAGAAGGTCGCGGCCCGCTTGTCGGCGACGTCCGCGATGTCGAACCGCTGGAGCAGCTCCCTGGCGCGGAACCGTCCTTCGCGCCTGCCGAGACGCAGCAGGTCGGCCACGAGAAGCAGGTTCTCCTCGGCGGTGAGCAGATCGTCGAGCGCCGAGAACTGCCCGGTGACACCGATCGCGGAGCGCACCCCGTCGGGTGAGTCGGTGAGGTCGTGGCCCGCGACCTGGGCCCGCCCGCCGTCGGCGGCGATGAGCGTGGACAGGATCTGCACGGTGGTGGTCTTTCCGGCGCCGTTCGGTCCGAGCAGCGCGAAGACGGAGCCGGCCGGGATACGCAGATCGATCCCGTCGAGCACGGTCTTGTCGCCGTACGCCTTGCGCAGACCGACGGCGGAGACGGCGGCGGGCGGCTGCGGACCGCCGTCCCGACCGGAGTTAGGAATAGGCATGGGCATGACAGAAAAAGACATGGAGCTCTCCGTTCGAAGGCCGGGTGAGTCAGGCACTGGAGGGGAGCGGAGGTGCTGAGGGCGTGGGGCGGGGGAGCGGCGGTGGTGAGCCCGTGAGGCGGGGGAGCTCAGGACTTGGCGCGCAGGATGTCGATGTTGCCCCAGTTGGTCCGCGCGCGGACCGTGACCGTGCCCTCGGTCTCCTCCGGAGCCTCGGCCGAGGCGAGCATGTTGCGTACCTGACCACGGTTGGAACTTACGTCGAGCCAGGCGGCGACGCCCCGGCGGACGCCGACCTCGATGGATCCGTTGGAGGTCTCCAACTGGATGTCACCGCCGACGACTTCGGCGACACGAAGGTGTCCGTTGGTCGTGGTGCCGGCGACCGACGCCTCGGCGCGCGCGATGTCGATGCCACCGTTGGTACCGCTCGCCCGCAGCTCGCCGGTCACCGTGCCGACGGTCGTGGTGCCGTGCGCGTTCTTCAGGACGGCGGGTCCGACGACCGTGCCGACGCGCACGTTGCCGGTGCTGCTGGTGATCTCGGCCATGCCCTCGACGCGGTCCACGGTGATCAGGCCGTGCGACGCCGTCAGATTCAGCGGGCCGGTGGTGTCGAGGCGCACGTCTCCGGCCGAGGTCTTCACGCGGACCTCGCCGAACCGGCCCTCGGCCAGCACCTGGGTCCAGGAACAGGTCATGTCGAGCCGCGAGCCGGTGGGAAGGCCGACCGTCACATCGACGGCACCGCTGGAGCCGATCAGATGACGCTGCTTCGTCCTGACCGTCAGGGAGCCGCCCGCGTACACGACCTCGGTCTGCTCGGCGGCCCGTACGTCCCTGTCCTTCTTCGGGTCGAGGGGCCGCACCTCGACGACCGTGTCCGGGCGGTCCGCGGCGGTGAGACGGATGGCGCCGGCGGTCACCTCGGCGGTGACCGAGATGGGTTCGGGGGTGTCGAAAGAAGGCATGGCTGTACCGTCCTCGTGGGTCCTTGGGTCGTCCCCGCAGGTGGGACGTGGTGGGTGGGTGACGTGGTGCGGGCGCGGGGGCGGCTAGCGCACCCAGCCCGTGAAGCTCTGTCCGATGGTGCGGCTCTTGCCCGTCGGGCGCGGCCGGGTTCCGCCGTCGACCGCGGCCGACACGGCCCGCACGAGCCACGCGTTGACCGACAGGCCCTCATGGCTCGCGGCCTCCTCGGCGCGCGTCTTGAGATGGGCGGGCAGGCGCAGATTGACGCGGGCGGTGCCGCCCTCGTCGCCGTCGGCGGGCAGCGGTGCCCTGAACGGTTCGACGGGTGCCTCCGCCGCTTCCCTGGTGTCACCGTAGGAAGGCGGCGGTGTCACCACGAAGTCGGGGTCCAGTCCCCGCAGCCGTACGTCGACCGAGCCGGGAGCCAGCTCGCGGGTGATCTCGTCCATCGCGGCGGAGAGCACGTTGAGCAGGGTCAGACGCGTCGCCGACTCCAGCGGAGCGGTGAGGCGCTCGGCCAGCTGACGGGCTTCTTCCCCGCCGGCCTCGGCGGCCACCGCGAGTTCCTGGCGCAAGGTGTCGACATACGGAGTGAGGTCCATGACGACATGGTGGCACCACTATGGCGCCACGCGCAAGCGTGAACGGCTCCCGGCGTCGGGTCATTCTGTAGATTGCCCCTCTGAACTGCGGAAATACTGAGGGAGGTGTTCGGGGTGCGGTGGTGCCACGGGGGTCCGTGTGTCAAGGGAGGGTGCAGTGTGGCGCCGGGTGGTGCCAATTTGTGTCAGGTGCGCCGGGGGGTGGTGTCGAGTGGTGCCGGGTGGCGTCGAACGGCGCCAGGCGATGCCAGGCGATGTCCGGTGAAGCCGATTTCGCCGCAGCCCGTCCCTGTCCCCGTCCCTGCCTCGGTCCGGTCCCCGTCGTCGCCGTCCGCGTCCCGTCCTCGCCTTCGGATCGGGCCCGTTCCTTGTGTCGGACTCCGGGACCGGCGCGGCAATATGTGACATGGTACTGATGTGAGTCAGCCTGTTACCTGCGATGTCGTGATCGTCGGAGCCGGAATGGTGGGCGCCGCCTGTGCCCTGTACGCGGCTCGTGAGGGCCTCGACGTCGCCGTGGTGGACCGTGGCCCGGTGGCCGGCGGCACGACCGGCGCGGGTGAGGGGAATCTGCTCGTCTCCGACAAGGAACCCGGACCCGAGCTCGACCTCGCCCTGCTCTCCGGGCGTCTGTGGGCCGACCTCGCCGAGGAGCACGCCAAGGCGATCGAGTACGAGGCCAAGGGGGGCGTCGTCGTGGCGTCCACGCCCGAGGACCTGGCCGCGCTGGAGACGTTCGCAGCCGGCCAGCGAACGGCGGGTGTGCGGGCCGAACCCGTCGCCGCCGACCAACTGCACGATCTGGAGCCGTACTTGGCCCCGGGGCTCGCGGGCGCCGTGCGCTATCCCCAGGACACCCAGGTGATGCCCGCCCTCGCGGCCGCGCATCTCCTCCGGGCGTCGGGGGCCCGGCTGCTGACCGGGCGCACCGTGACCGAGGTGCTGCGCGCGAGGGACGGCTCGGTCCGGGGAGTGCGCACCGACCGGGGTGACGTGCACGCGCCCGCCGTCGTCAACGCGGCCGGCACCTGGGGCGCCGAACTGGCCTCGCTCGCGGGCGTCACGCTTCCCGTCCTGCCCCGCCGGGGATTCGTCCTCGTCACCGAGCCCCTGCCGCGCCGGGTGCGCCACAAGGTGTACGCCGCGGACTATGTCGCCGACGTCGCCAGTGACTCGGCCGCCCTCCAGACCTCGCCCGTCGTGGAGGGGACCGCGGCCGGCCCGATCCTGATCGGGGCGAGCCGGGAACGGGTCGGCTTCGACCGGTCGTTCTCGCTGCCGGTGGTACGGGAACTGGCCGCGGGCGCCGTTCGGCTCTTCCCGTTCCTCTCGCAGGTGCGCGCCCTGCGGACCTACCTCGGATTCCGGCCCTACCTGCCCGACCATCTGCCCGCCATCGGCCCCGACCCGCGGGCCCCCGGGCTCTACCACGCCTGCGGTCACGAAGGGGCGGGCATCGGGCTGTCCACCGGGACCGGACAGCTCCTCGCGCGGCTCCTGGCGGGCAAGGCACCCGGCCTCGACCTCACGCCGTTCCGGCCCGACCGCTTTCCCGAGGAGGCCGTGTGAACCCGCTTTCCCGAGGACGCCGTGCGACCCCCCTGGATCTCGTACGGGCCGAACCCGGCCCCGCCTTCACCGTCACCCTGGACGGCCGGGCCGTCGAGGTGCTGCCCGGCCGGACGGTCGCCGCCGCGCTGTGGTCCGAAGGCATCACCGCGTGGCGCAGCACCCGTGACGAGGGCCGGCCCCGCGGGGTCTTCTGCGGCATCGGCGTCTGCTTCGACTGCCTCGTCACCGTCAACGACCGCCCCAACCAACGGGCCTGTCTGGTCACGTTGGCGCCAGGCGACACGATCCGCACCCAGGAAGGAACCGGCCACGATGACTGACGGACCCCACCGCCTCGCGGTGATCGGCGCGGGCCCGGCCGGTCTCGCCGCCTCCCTGGCCGCGGCGGCCCGCGGCATCCACGTCACGCTGATCGACTCGGCCACATCCGCGGGCGGACAGTTCTACCGCCGGCCCGCGAGCGGCCTGGGCGCCCGGCGGCCCCGCGCGCTGCACCATCGGTGGCGCACGTGGCGGCGGCTGGAACAGGGGCTCGCCGGACACCTGGAAGCGGGCACGGTCGAGTTCCTGGCGGACCATCATGTCTGGCTGGTCGAAAGGACCGGGGCGAGCACCGGCACACGGCCGGGATTCACCGTCCACGCTCTCGTCGGCCCGCTCCAGGAGCGCCCGGTCGGTGTGCGTGCCGACGCCGTGGTCCTCGCCGCCGGCGGGTACGAGAAGGTGCTGCCCTTCCCCGGCTGGACCCTGCCCGGAGTGGTGACCGCGGGCGGGGCCCAGGCCATGCTCAAGGGCGGTCTCGTCGTGCCGGGGAGAAGAGTGGTCGTCGCGGGAAGCGGGCCGCTGCTGCTGCCCGTGGCGACCGGACTGGCCGGCGCGGGGGCCGAGGTCGCCGCGCTCGTGGAGTCCCTCGATCCGAGAAGGCTGCCGCGCGCTGCCGGGGCGCTGGCGGCCGAGCCGGGCAAGGTCGCCGAGGCGGTCCTGTACGCGGCCCGCCTCCTGCGCCACCGTGTTCCGTTCCTCCCCCGGCACACCGTCGTGGAAGCCCATGGCGCGGCGCGGCTCGAAGCCGTCACCGTCGCCGCGCTCGGCCCGGACGGGCGCGTACGGCCCGGAACCGGGCGCCGCATCCCGTGCGACACGCTCGCCGTCGGCCACGGGATGCTCCCGCACACGGATCTCGCCGGAGCGCTCGGCTGCCGTATCGACGGGGCGAGGGTCGACGTGGACGACGAGCAGCGCACCGACGTCCCCGGCGTCTGGGCCGCCGGGGAGACCACGGGGATCGGCGGTGCCGTGCTCTCCCTGGCCGAGGGGCATCTCGCGGGCCGGTCGGTGGCCGCCCGGCTGCGCGGCACCGGACCCGATCCGCGCTCGGCCGCCAAAGCCGTCAGGGTCCGGGCGAGGGCGCGCTCGTTCTCCGCCGCCCTCGACGCCGTGTACACGCCGCCCGCCCACTGGACGGACCAGGTCACCGACGACACCGTCGTGTGCCGCTGCGAGGAGGTCACCGCCGGCCGCGTCCGCGAGGCCGCCGGCCTCGGCGCGGGCGACGTACGGACGGTCAAGCTGTTCACCCGCGCCGGAATGGGATGGTGCCAGGGCCGGATCTGCGAACCCGCCGTCGCCGGACTGGTCGGCTGCGAACAGACGCCCGCGCGAAGGCTGTTGGCCCGTCCGGTACCGCTCGGCGTACTCGCCCGGGCCGGTTCGGACGACGACGACCCGCCACCCGGCACGAGTTCGCCCCCGGAGCCCGGCCGCACCTCACCGCCCCTCGACCGGCAGTGAGAAGTCACCCGCTCTTGATCACATCCTTTGGTCACACCCTTGATCGCACCCCATGGAGAGGGATGAGCAGCTCATGACCGTCACCCCCGACAGCCGGCGCCCCTGGCGTGGTGTCCTCGTCGCCACCGCGCTCCCGCTGAACGACGACCTCGGCGTCGACCACGGCCGGTACGCCGAACACTGCGCCTGGCTCGTCGAGAACGGCTGCGACGGCGTCGTACCGAACGGTTCGCTCGGCGAGTACCAGGTGCTCACGCCCGAGGAGCGCGCCAAGGTCGTCGAGACCGCCGTCGCCGCGGTCGGCGGGGCCCGGGTGATGCCCGGCGTCGCCGCGTACGGCTCCGCGGAGGCGCGTCGCTGGGCCGAGCAGGCCAGGGACGCGGGCTGCGGCGCCGTGATGCTGCTGCCGCCCAACGCCTATCGCGCGGACGACCGTTCGGTCCTCGCCCACTACGAGGAGGTCTCCCGGGCGGGCATCCCGGTCGTCGCGTACAACAACCCGATCGACACCAAGGTCGACCTGGTGCCCGAACTCCTCGCGAAGCTGCACGGCGCCGGTTTCGTCCAGGCGGTCAAGGAGTTCTCCGGCGATGTGCGCCGCGCCTACCGCATCGCCGAACTCGCTCCGGAACTCGACCTGTTGATCGGCGCCGACGACGTCCTGCTCGAACTCGCGGTGGCCGGGGCCAAGGGCTGGGTGGCCGGCTATCCGAACGCGCTGCCCCGGGCGAGCGTCGAGCTCTACCGCGCGGCCGTGGCCGGTGACCTCGACACGGCCGGCAAGCTCTACCGGCAGCTCCACCCGCTGCTGCGCTGGGACTCCCGGGTCGAGTTCGTCCAGGCCATCAAACGGTCCATGGACATCGTCGGCCGGTACGGCGGTCCGGTGCGGCCGCCGCGCGTCCCGCTGCTGCCCGAGCAGGAGGCCGCCGTGCGCCTGGCCACGGAGCGGGCCGTCGCCGCCGGTCTCGCCTGAGCCGGAACGGCCCCCGCCACCACCGTCCAGCCGTCCCGCCGACACGACTCAGGAGTCCCATGCGCAGCAAACTCGTCCTGCACGCCGTCGACTCGCACACCGAGGGCATGCCGACCCGGGTGATCACGGGCGGGATCGGCACGGTCCCGGGCGCGACCATGAACGAGCGGCGGCTGTACTTCCGTCAGCACCGCGACGACATCAAACAGCTCCTGATGAACGAGCCGCGCGGCCACCCGGCGATGAGCGGGGCCATCCTCCAGCCGTCCACCCGCCCGGACTGCGACTACGGAGTGATCTACATCGAGGTGTCGGGCTATCTGCCGATGTGCGGACACGGCACGATCGGTGTGGCGACCGTTCTGGTGGAGACGGGCATGGTCGAGGTCGTCGAGCCCGTCACCACGATCCGGCTCGACACCCCCGCGGGGCTCGTCGTCGCCGAGGTCGCCGTGGAGGACGGCGCGGCCCGGGAGGTCACGCTCAAGAACGTGCCGTCCTTCGCCGTCGGCCTCGACCGCGAGGCCACGCTCGCCGACGGGCGCACGGTGACGTACGACCTGGCCTACGGCGGGAACTTCTACGCGATCCTGCCGCTGGAACAGTTCGGCCTGCCCTTCGACCGCTCCCGCAAGGACGAGATCCTCGCGGCCGGGCTCGCGCTGATGGACGCGGTCAACGCCGAGGGCGAGCCCGTGCACCCCGAGGACCCGTCCATCCGCGGCTGCCACCACGTCCACCTGTACGCGCCCGGGGCGACGGCCCGCTTCTCGCGGCACGCGATGGCCATCCACCCCGGCTGGTTCGACCGCTCACCGTGCGGTACGGGCACCAGCGCGCGCATGGCCCAGCTGCACGCCTGCGGTGAACTCCCGCTGGACACCGAGTTCGTGAACGAGTCCTTCATCGGGACGCGGTTCACCGGGCGGCTGCTCGGCACCACCGAGGTCGCCGGAGTGCCCGCCGTGCTGCCCAGTTTCACGGGACGCGCCTGGATCACGGGCACCGCCCAGTACCTGCTCGACCCCTCGGACCCGTTCCCGGCCGGGTTCGTCCTGTGAGCGGCTCCGCGCCGGGGCGTAGATACTGGAGTTCCGAGTAGGACGTGACATGGCACAGGGCCGGTGCGGCGGGACGACGACGCGCCGGCCCGTACGAGGAGACCCCGATGGCCGCCCAGCGCAGCAGCGCACCCTCAGCCGCTCCCGACCTGCCCGCGCTGGGCGGCAGGCGGAGCAGCTACCGAGAGCGCGTGGCCGACGCCCTGCGCGCCGCGCTGATCGCGGGTGAGCTGCGGCCCGGCGAGGTGTACTCGGCGCCGACCCTGGCGGCCCGTTTCGGCGTCTCGGCGACGCCGGTCCGCGAGGCCATGCTCGACCTGGCCAAGGAGGGTCTGGTCGACACGGTCCCCAACAAGGGTTTCCGCGTCACGGAGGTCTCCGAGAAGCAGCTCGACGAGTACACCCACATCCGCTCGCTCGTCGAGATCCCCACCGTCGTGCGGCTGGCCACCACGGCGGACCCCGTCTCGCTGGAGGCACTGCGTCCGGCCGCCCGGGAGATCGTGACGGCTGCCGCCGCCGGTGACCTCATCGCCTACGTGGAGGCGGACATCCGCTTCCACCTCGGTCTGCTGGCCCTCGCGGGCAACGCGCATCTGGTCGAGGTCGTCGGCGACCTGCGCAAGCGCTCACGCCTGTACGGACTCGACGCCCTGGTCCGGGCGGGGCGTCTGGAGGACTCGGCGAGGGAGCACCTGGAACTCCTCGACTCGCTCCTGGAGCGTGACGAGCGCGCCGTGCACGCGGTGATGACACGCCACCTGGGTCACGTCCGCGGGATGTGGGCGGCGCCCTGAGGGGTCCGGCGGTGCGGGCGTGAAGCCGTCCGGCTCGTTCCTGGGAGCGGGAACCCGGCCGAACTTTTACGCAAGCAACTTGCATTTCTTGCGCTATTCTTGCGTTCATGACGCGACGACTTGCTCAGGTGGCGAAGAAGGTCGGGGTCAGCGAGGCCACGGTCAGCCGGGTGCTCAACGGCAAGCCGGGTGTCTCCGACTCCACCCGGCAGGCGGTCCTGTCCGCCCTGGACGTCCTCGGCTACGAGCGGCCGACCCAGCTGCGCGGCGAACGCGCGCGGCTCGTAGGGCTCGTGCTGCCCGAGCTCCAGAACCCGATCTTCCCGGCCTTCGCCGAGGTGATCGGCGGAGCGCTCGCCCAGCTCGGCCTCACCCCGGTGCTGTGCACCCAGACCAAGGGCGGTGTCTCCGAGGCCGACTACGTGGAACTCCTGCTCCAGCAGCAGGTCTCCGGGGTGGTGTTCGCCGGCGGGCTGTACGCGCAGGCCGACGCGCCGCACGACCACTACCGCCAGCTCGCGGACCGTAACATTCCGGTGGTGCTGGTCAACGCGGCCATCGAGCACCTCGGCTTCCCGTGCGTCTCCTGCGACGACGCCGTCGCCGTCGAGCAGGCCTGGCGTCATCTCGACTCGCTCGGCCACGAGCGGATCGGACTCGTCCTCGGCCCCGGCGACCACATGCCCTCGGGCCGCAAGCTCGCGGCGGCGCGCGCCCTCGCGCCGGATCTGCCGGACGCGTACGTGGCACGGGCGATGTTCTCGCTGGAGGGCGGTCAGGCCGCGGCCACGCGACTGCTCGACCAGGGGGTCACCGGCATCATCTGCGCCAGCGACCCGCTCGCGCTCGGTGCGGTCCGGGCGGCCCGCCGCAAGGGGCTCAGCGTCCCCGGCGAGATCTCCGTCGTCGGGTACGACGACTCGGCGTTCATGAACTGCACCGAACCCCCGCTGACCACGGTCCGCCAGCCCATCGAGGCCATGGGGCGCGCCGCGGTGGAACTGCTGAACGCGCAGATCGGCGGCAGCAGTGTGACCCCCGAGGAGCTGCTGTTCGAGCCGGAGCTGGTGGTGCGCGGGTCGACCGCGCAGGCACCCCGCGGCTGAGCGGCACGGCCGGTCCGCCGTACCGGGGCCGCTGACTCCGGTACGCAACCACCTGCAACGAAGACCCCCCATCACTGTCAAATAATTACAGATTCTGCGCGACATCTTGCGGACGGATGGTGTCGGTGCTTGAGTGTGCGGCGCCAGAACACGGCGGCACGCCCGCCGTGGGCCTTCCTCGCTCCAGCCCGAAGGGGTCCACCAATGAGAAGTACCGGGTTCCGCCGTACCTTCGTCATGCTCATGGCGTCCTCCGTCGCGCTCACCGCCACCGCGTGCGGTTCGAGCGACGACGACGACGCGGCCAACGGAAAGACCCGCGTCACCGTCAACTGCGAGCCGCCGAAGAGCGCCAAGGTCGACCGCTCGTTCTTCGACGCCGACATCGCGGCCTTCGAGAAGGCCAACCCGGACATCGACGTCGTCGCCCACGACGCGTTCCCGTGTCAGGACCCCAAGACCTTCGACGCCAAGCTGGCCGGCGGCCAGATGGAGGACGTGTTCTACACGTACTTCACCGACGCCAAGCACGTCGTCGACGTCAACCAGGCCGCCGACATCACGAGTTACGTCAAGGACCTCAAGAGCTACAGCACCATCCAGCAGCAACTGCGCGACATCTACACCGTCGACGGCAAGATCTACGGCATCCCGCGCACCGGCTACTCGATGGGCCTCATCTACAACAAGGCGCTCTTCAAGAAGGCCGGTCTCGACCCCGACAAGCCGCCGGCCACCTGGGAGGAGCTGCGCGCGGACGCCAAGAAGATCGCCGCGCTCGGCGAGGGCACGGTCGGGTACGCCGACTACAGCGCCCAGAACCAGGGCGGCTGGCACTTCACCGCCGAGCTCTACTCGCAGGGCGGGAACGTCGTCGCCGAGGACGGCAAGTCGGCGACCGTCGACACCCCCGAGGGCAAGGCCGTCCTGCAGAACCTGAAGGACATGCGCTGGAGCGACAACTCCATGGGCAGCAAGCAGTTGCTGGTCATCAACGACGTCCAGCAGATGATGGGCTCCGGAAAGCTCGGCATGTACCTCTCCGCGCCCGACAACATCCCGATCCTGGTCAAGGAGAAGGGCGGCAACTACAACGACCTCGGTCTGGCGCCGATGCCCGGCGGCAAGGGAACGCTCATCGGCGGCGACGGCTACATGTTCAACAAGAAGGACTCGCCGGCCCAGATCAAGGCGGGCCTCAAGTGGCTCGACTCCATGTTCCTGACGCCCGGCGACGGCTTCCTCGGTGACTACGCCCGCGCCAAGCAGAACAAGGCGCCCGTCGGCCTGCCCGAGCCGCGCCTGTTCACCGGCGCCGCCGACGACAAGGACCAGCAGGTCAAGAAGGCCAACGCCAACGTGCCCGTGGAGAACTACCAGGCCTTCCTCGACGGCAACCAGAGCCTCCAGATGAAGATCGAGCCCCCGCAGGCCCAGCAGATCTACTCCGTCCTCGACGCCGCCGTGTCCGCGGTGCTCACCAAGAAGGACGCCGACATCGACCAGCTCCTCAAGGACGCCTCCGGCAAGATCGACTCGATTCTGGCCCGAGGCTGACACCGTTCATGAAGACCGCATCGAAGCCCCCCGCAGCGCTTCCTCCGGCCGCCCTCGGCGTGCCGGAGGCGCCGCGGTCGGCCGGGCGCCGGACCGGGGGACCATCGCGCCGGCGCCTGGCCGACCAGTTCCGCGCCTACGCCTTCCTGGCCGGCGGCCTGCTCTGCTTCGCCCTGTTCTCCTGGTACCCGGCGATCCGCGCCGTCGTGATCGCCTTCCAGAAGTACACACCGGGCAGCGGCGGCGAATGGGTCGGCACCGCCAACTTCACCCGGGTCTTCCACGACCCGGAGTTCACCGCCGCCTGGCGCAACACCCTCACCTTCACCGTCCTCGCCCTGCTCATCGGCTTCGCCGTCCCCTTCGTGATGGCGCTGGTCCTCAATGAACTGCGGCACGCGAAGGCCTTCTTCAGAGTCGTGGTCTACCTGCCGGTGATGATCCCGCCGGTGGTCAGCGCCCTGCTGTGGAAGTGGTTCTACGACCCCGGGGCCGGCCTCGCCAACGAGACGCTGCGCGCGCTGCACCTGCCGACCTCGAACTGGTCCAACGGAGCCGACACCGCGCTCGTCTCGCTGGTGATCGTCGCCACCTGGGCCAACCTCGGAGGCACCGTCCTCATCTACCTCGCCGCCCTCCAGAGCATCCCCGGCGAGCTGTACGAGGCGGCCGAGCTGGACGGCGCGAACCTGCTCCAGCGCATCCGCCACGTGACGATCCCTCAGACGCGCTTCATCATCCTCATGCTGATGCTGCTTCAGATCATCGCCACCATGCAGGTGTTCACCGAACCGTTCGTGATCACCGGCGGCGGTCCCGAGGACAAGACCGTCACCGTGCTCTACCTGATCTACAAGTACGCCTTCCTCTACAACGACTTCGGAGGGGCCTGCGCGCTGAGCGTCATGCTGCTCGTCCTGCTCAGCACCTTCTCCGCCCTGTACCTGCGGCTGACCCGCTCGGAAGGGGACGACACATGAGCACCCGCACCCTGGTCTCCCCGCTCGCCCTGGCCCGCCCCCGCGGCAGGGCCGTCTACTGGACCGTGTTCAGCGGCGTCGTCCTGCTGTTCGCGCTGGCCTTCCTGTTCCCCGTCTACTGGATGGTGACCGGCGCCATGAAGTCGCCGGACGAGGTCACGCGCACCCCGCCGACCCTCGTCCCCGACCGGTGGCACCTGTCCGGCTACACCGACGCGTGGGACCTGATGGACCTGCCCACACACCTGTGGAACACGGTCGTCCAGGCGGCGGGGGCCTGGTTCCTCCAGCTCGTCCTCTGCACGGCCGCCGCCTACGCCCTGTCCAAACTGAAGCCCGCCTTCGGCAACGTGATCCTCGGCGGCATCCTCGCCACCCTGATGGTCCCCGCGCAGGCCCTGGTCGTCCCGAAGTACCTGACGGTCGCCGACCTGCCCCTCATCCACACCAGCCTGCTCAACGACCCGCTGGGCATCTGGCTGCCGGCCGTCGCCAACGCCTTCAACCTCTATCTCCTCAAACGCTTCTTCGACCAGATCCCGCGCGACGTCCTGGAGGCCGCCGAGATCGACGGCGCCGGACGGCTGCGCACCCTGTGGTCGATCGTGCTGCCCATGTCCCGGCCCGTCCTCGGAGTCGTGTCGATCTTCGCCCTGGTCGCCGTCTGGCAGGACTTCCTCTGGCCGCTGATGGTCTTCTCCGACACCGACAAGCAGCCCATCAGCGTGGCGCTCGTCCAGCTGTCGCAGAACATCCAGCTCACCGTGCTCATCGCCGCGATGGTGATCGCCAGCATCCCCATGGTCCTGATGTTCCTGGTGTTCCAGCGGCACATCATCGCCGGCATCAGCGCGGGCAGCACCAAGGGCTGACGCCCCTCACCGACCTCCTCGAACGAAAGGCAACGCACCGTGGGACAGCCCCGCCCTGCCCGAAATCAGTCCGCGTGGTGGCGTTCCGCCGTCATCTACCAGGTGTACGTCCGCAGCTTCGCGGACGGCGACGGCGACGGCACCGGCGACCTCGCGGGCGTCCGCGCCAGACTCCCGTACCTCGCCGAACTCGGCGTGGACGCCCTGTGGTTCAACCCCTGGTATCTCTCGCCCCTGGCCGACGGCGGCTACGACGTGGCCGACTACCGCACGATCGACCCGGCCTTCGGAACCCTAGCCGAGGCCGAGAAGCTCATCGCCGAGGCCCGCGAGCTGGGCATCCGCACACTCGTCGACATCGTGCCGAACCACGTCTCGGACCAGCACCCCTGGTTCCGGGCGGCGCTGGCGGGCGGCCCGGAGCGCGACCTCTTCCACTTCCGCCCCGGACGCGGCGAGAACGGCGAACTGCCGCCCAACGACTGGCCGTCCCAGTTCGCGGGCTCCACCGAACCCGTGTGGACCCGGCTGCCCGACGGCGACTGGTACCTCCACCTGTTCACCCCCGAGCAGCCCGACCTCAACTGGGCGCACCCGGCCGTCCGCCGGGAGCACGAGGAGATCCTGCGCTTCTGGTTCGAGCGCGGAGTGGCGGGAGTTCGCATCGACTCGGCCGCGCTGCTGGCCAAGGACCCGGACCTGCCCGACTTCGTCGAGGGCCGCGACCCGAACCCGTACGTCGACCGTGACGAGCTCCATGACATCTACCGTTCCTGGCGGGCGGTCGCCGACGCCTACGACGGTGTCTTCGTCGGCGAGGTCTGGCTCCCCGACTCCGAGCGCTTCGCGCGCTATCTGCGCCCCGACGAACTGCACACCGCCTTCAACTTCTCCTTCCTGTCCTGCCCCTGGGACGCCGGACGGCTGCGGACCTCCATCGACGAGACCCTCGCCGAACACGCCCCCGTCGGCGCTCCGGCCACCTGGGTGCTGTGCAACCACGACGTGACCCGCACGGTCACCCGCTACGGCCGTACGGAGACCGGCTTCGACTTCACCGCCAAGACCTTCGGCACCCCCACCGACCTGGCTCTCGGCACCCGCCGGGCCCGCGCCGCCGCGCTGCTCTCGCTCGCCCTGCCCGGCTCCGTCTACCTCTACCAGGGCGAGGAACTCGGCCTGCCCGAGGTGGAGTTGCCGCTCGACAGAATCCAGGACCCGATGCACTCGCGCTCCGGGGGCACGGACCCGGGCCGCGACGGCTGCCGGGTCCCGCTGCCCTGGACCGCCGGGGAGCCGTATGCCGGCTTCGGCGGGGAGCCCTGGCTCCCGCAGCCCGCCGACTGGCCCGCGTACGCCGCCGACCTCCAGGGGGTCGACCCCCGGTCCATGCTGAGCCTCTACCGTGCCGCGCTGCGCGTCCGCCGCGACGAACCGGGCTTCGGTGACGGCGTGTTCGGCTGGCTGCCCGCACCGGAGGGCGTCCTCGCCTTCACCCGCGCGGACGGTCTGCTCTGCGTGGTCAATCTGACCGACGGCCCGGTCGGGCTCCCCGAGCACTCCCGGCTCCTGCTCCACAGCGACCCGCTGACGGCCGACGGGCTCCTTCCGCCGGACACGGCGGTCTGGCTGCGCGCCTGAGCCGGCCGACCGCTACCGCACAGCGCAGTCCCCCAGGGCCGGTTCAGTTCGGTCGAGGCGCGTCCCTGGGTGCGTCCTTCCTCGTGACCGGCTCCCCGCGCTTCGCCGCCTGGATCTGCTCGTACACACGGGTCCGCAACTCGGCGAAGCGCGGGGAGACCCGTGTCCGCAACTGGTCGCGGTCCTCCGGAAGATCGACCTTCAGCTGCTCCTGGACGACGGTCGGGGAGGCCGAGAGGACCAGGACCCGCTCACCCAGATAGACGGCCTCGTCGATGTCGTGGGTCACGAACAGGATGGTGATCCCGCGCTGCCGCCACAGCCGGCGCACCAGATCCTCCAGATCGGCGCGGGTCTGCGCGTCGACCGCCGCGAACGGCTCGTCCATGAGCAGGACTTCGGGCTCGTACGCCAGGGCCCGCGCGATGGCGACCCGCTGCTGCATCCCCCCGGACAGCTGCCACGGATAGGCCCCCTCGGCATCGGCCAGGCCCACGGACTCGAGTGCGTCGGCGACCAGTTCCCGGCGCCGCGCCCTGCTCAGATTCTTCTGCCGCAGCGGGAGTTCGACGTTCGCGCCGACCCTCATCCAGGGGAACAGGCTGCGCCCGTACTCCTGGAACACGAACGCCATGCCCGGCGGCGGCCCGCTCACCCGCCGGCCCCCGAGCAGCACCTCGCCCGACGTCGGTGTCAGCAGGCCGCCCATGCACTTCAGCAGGGTGGTCTTGCCGCAGCCCGACGGCCCGACCAGACAGACGAGTTCACCCGCGTCCACCGTGAAGGTGAGGTCGCGGACCGCCTCCACCCGGCGGCCCGACCCCTCGTAGACCTTCCGCAGGCCGGATACGACCAAAGACGCGTGCATGGACCGCCCTTTCGCGAGCGTCACGAGGACCGCCTGGAGGAGTCGCGCAGACCGTGGTACCAGCCGAGGACCCGGCGCTCGACCAACTGGAAGACGACCGAGAGGAGAAAGCCGAGCAGGCCGAGGACGAGGATCCCGGTCCACATGTCGGGGATCGCGAAGCCGCGCTGGAACTGCACGATGGTGAAGCCGAGTCCGTTGCTCGCCGCGAACATCTCGCTGATGACCATCAGGATGATGCCGATGGACAGCGCCTGGCGCAGGCCCGCGAAGATCTGCGGGCTCGCGGACGGCAGGACGACGGACCGTATCCGCGCCGGACCCGTGATGCCGTACGAGCGGGCCGTCTCGGACATCACGGAGTCGACGGCGCGCACCCCCTCGATCGTGTTGAGCAGGATCGGCCACACACAGCCGCTGGCGATCACGACGATCTTCATCGTGTCCCCGATGCCCGCGAACAGCATGATGACCGGAACGAGGACGGGCGGCGGCACCGCCCGCAGGAACTCCAGGACCGGTTCGCACACCGCCCGCACCTTCCGGTACGAGCCGATGACCGTGCCGACGCCGACTCCCACCACGGCCGCGGCCGCGTAGCCGGCCAGCAGCCGCAGCAGGCTGGGCACCAGGTCGGCGCGGAGCCGGTCACGCGTCCAGACGTCGGGGAACGTCTTCAGGATCGTGCGCAGTGGCGGCCAGTAGACATTGGTGCTGCCGTCCGACGCGAGCCACCAGAGGACGAACAGGAGCACGGGGAGCGCCACGACGAACAGCACCCGCAGCGGGAGACTTCCCCACGGGCTCGGCCGCGTCGGTTCGGGCGGGAGGCCCGTCACACCGTCACCTCCCCGCGCACCGACTGGTGCCAGGCCAGCGCGTACCGCTCCACCGTCCGGGCCCCCACGTTGATGAGCAGCCCGAGCAGACCCGTGACCACGATCAGCGCGTACATCTCGGGCACCGCCTGCGAGGTCTGGGCGACCGCGATGCGCGCGCCCAACCCCGGTGCCCCGATGACGAGTTCGGCGGTCACCGTGAGGATGAGCGCGACGGCCGCGGCGAGCCGGACCCCCGTCATGACGTACGGCAGCGCGGTCGGCCACAGCACATGACGGACCCGGGCCCAGGTGCCGAGCCCGTACGAGCGCGCCGTCTCCTCCGCCACCGGGTCCACGTCCCGCACCCCGTACATGACCTGGACGAGAACCTGCCAGAAGGACGCGTAGACGACCAGCAGGAGCACCGACCTCAGCTCGGTCCCGTACAGCAGGACGGCGAGCGGGATCAGGGCCACGGAGGGGATGGGGCGCAGGAACTCGATCGTCGAGGCGGTCGTCTCGCGCAGATACGGCACGACCGAGACGACCACCCCCACCACGATCCCCGCGCCGACCGCGATCGCCAGGCCCAGCGCCCAGCCCGTGAGCGTGTCGCCGAGATCCGTCCAGAAGGCGCCCTCGGTGATCTGCTCACCGAGGGCGCGCGCGATCCGGCTGGTCGGCGGGAAGTACCGTTCCTTGACGATGCCGAGCCGCGGCACCGCCTCGCCGAGGGCGAGGAAGGCCGCGAGCCCGGCCGCGCCCAGTGCGGCGTTCACGGCCCGTCCGGCAAAGCCGCCGCCGCGCACTCGCTTCCGTGTCACGGCAGCAGCTTGTCCAGGTCGGGTGCCGACTTGAAGAGGCCGTCCTGCTCGCCGAGCTTCTCCAGTGTCTCGATCGAGGCCCGGTTCTCCTCGGCCGGCCACTTGGGCAGCGTCACCTCGGCCAGCACGGCCGCGGGGATCGTCGTGTACGTGGTGACGATCTGCCGGACCTCGTCCGGGTGCTCGTCGGCGTACGCGAGCGATTCCGCGGTGGCCTCCTGGAACTTCCTCACCACGTCGGGGTGCTGCTGCATGTACTGGTTCGAGGTGAAGTACATGGCGACGGTGAGGTTCTCCGCGACGTCGACCAGGGAGGAGGCGATCTCGGTCGCGCCCTGGCTCTTGACGGTGGCGAGCGCGGGCTCGACCACCATCGCGGCGTCGATCTGGCCGCTGTCGAGGGCCGCGGGCATCTGGTCGAAGGCGAGCTCGACGAACTTCACCTTGGAGGGATCGCCGCCCGCCTTGCGCACCGACGCGCGTACGGCCGTCTCGTTGATGTTCTTGAGGGTGTTGACGGCGACCTTCTTGCCCTCCAGGTCCTTCGCCGAGGTGATGGCGCTGCCCTTCTTGACCGTGATGGCGCCGAAGTCCTTGCCCGCCACGCCCGTCGAGGCGACACCGTTCGCGATGGCCTTCACGGGAACGCTGTTGGACTGGGCGATCATCAGCGAGGTCACGTTGGAGAACCCGAACTGGAACTGGCCCGACACGACCCCCGGGACGATGGCCGCGCCGCCCTGGGCGGCCGTCATCGACAGGGTCAGGCCGTGCTTCTTGTAGAAGCCCTTCTTCTGGCCCAGATAGACGGGGGCGACATCGACGATGGGGATGATCCCCAGCTTCACGGTGGTGGTGCCGCCGGACGAAGAGTTCTTGTCCGAGGCGCCACCGCCGTCGGACGAACCGCAGGCCGACGCGGTGACCAGCAAGGCTCCGACCGCGATACCGGCGAGCAGACGACGCATGGCTCCTCCTGTGCAGACGAGAGTGTTCCGACAGGGCGTGCGCACACCGCACAATGGTGCTCAGCGCGAAGGTAGAACCCTGTCCGTGCCGGGTCAATGGCCTTGGCTGACAATATTGTTGACAGTTATCGAAGTGTGCTCCCGTTCCATACGAGAGCACTCCGTTTGTCCCTCTGGAGGCGACGATGCCTGCAGCAGACCGAGCGCCGCATTTCGTCCGGTCCTTCGAACGCGGACTCGCCGTGATCCGCGTCTTCGGCGCCGACCGGCCGGAACTGACACTCAGTGAGGTCGCGCGCGGCTGCGACCTGACCCGCGCGGCGGCACGCCGCTTCCTGCTGACCCTGGTCGATCTCGGATACGTCCACACGGACGGCCGGGTCTTCCGGCTCACCCCGCGCGTGCTGGAACTCGGCTACGCCTATCTCTCCGGCTTCACCCTCCCGGAGATCGCCGAGCCTCACCTGAAACAACTCGCGGAGAAGGTGGGGGAGTCGAGCTCGCTCTGTGTCCTCGACGGCGACGACATCGTGTACGTGGCGCGGGTCCCGACCCGCCGGATCATGACGGCGACGATCACCGTCGGCACCCGCTTCCCGGCCCATGCCACCTCCGTGGGCCGGGTGATCCTCGCGCACCTCACGGACGACGAGATCGACGACCGGCTGAACCGGGCCGATCTGGGCGCCCTGACCGCGCGCACGATCGTCTCGCCGGCCCTGCTGAGAGCCGAGCTGGCCCGGGCGCGGAGCCAGGGATACGCCATCGTGGACCAGGAGTTGGAGGAGGGGCTCCGCTCGGTCGCCGCCCCGGTGCGGGACCGGGACGGCGCCGTGGTGGCGGCCGCGAACATCCCCGTGCACGCCAGCCGCAACAGCCTCGAATCGGTCCGCCGCGACCTGCTTCCCCACCTGCTGGACACGGTCGCCCGGATCGAGCGTGATCTGGGAGTCACAGGTCCAGTACGAGCCGGCCCCCGAGGCAGCGGGACACGCAGATGAGCATGGTCTCGCCCGCCTCCCGCTCCTCGGCCGTGAGCACCGAGTCCCGGTGGTCCGGGGTTCCCGCGAGCACGTCGGTCTCGCAGGTCCCGCAGGTGCCCTCGGCGCAGGAGTAGAGCACCTCGACACCCGCGGCGCGCACGGCGTCGAGGACGGAGACCTCGGGGGGGACGGTGACCGTCCGCCCCGACCGCTCCAGGACGACCTCGAACTCCTGCTGCCCGTCGGCCTCCCCGTCCGTCTCCCGGTCCTTCGGCCGGAACCGCTCGATGTGCAGCAGGCCGGCCGGACAGCGCTCCTCGACCGCGTCGAGCAGCGGCCCGGGACCGCAGCAGTAGACGAGGGTGCCGCCGGGGAGCCCGCCGAGCACGGAGGGCAGATCGAGCGGTCCGGTCTCGTCCAGGGGAGCGAGCGTGACCCGGTCCCCGTACCGCCCCAGTTCCTCGGTGAACGCCATGGAGCCGCGGGTCCGTCCGCCGTACAGCAGGGTCCACTCGGCGCCCGCCGCCTCGGCCGCGGCGAGCATCGGCAGGATCGGGGTGATGCCGATGCCGCCCGCCACGAAGCGGTAGCGCGGAGCGGGCGCGAGGGCGAAGTGATTGCGCGGGCCCCGGACACGGACCCGGTCACCCTCGCCCAGCCGGCCGTGCGCATAGGCCGATCCGCCGCGCCCGTCCGGTTCGAGCAGCACCGCGATCCGCCACGTCCCGCGGTCCGCCGGGTCACCGCACAGGGAGTACTGCCGCTCGATGTCCGGCCCGAGCCGGACATCGATGTGGGCCCCGGGCTCCCAGCGCGGGAGTTCGGCGCCGAGCGGCTGCCGCAGGCTCAGGGCGAGTACACCCTCGGCGACGAACTCCCTGCGCGTGACGACGAGTTCGGTCTCGTACGAGCTGTCCCCGGCGGTGCCGGTCACCGCACCCCCTCCACCGGCTTGTCGCCCTCCTCGGCCAGCCGGGCCAGGATGCGCCGGGCCGCGAGGCCGCCGGCGTCGATGTTGATGCTCAGCTCCTGGTAGCCGGTGGGCTCGGAGGCGAGGGTCCGCTGGAGAATGGTGAGCGCGTCGACGTCCTGCATCACGACGGTGTGGTTCAAGTCCCGCATGAAGGTGCTGACGTCGTCGTCCGCTCGGGCGAAGTCACGCGAGACCGCCCAGAAGTCGTACACCTTGCCCGCGCCGGACGGCGTGATGGCGTACGTGATCTCGGTGTGGAAGGCGTTCGGGTCACTGCCGTCCGCCTCCGGCAGCACACCGGCCGGTGCGATCCTGCTGTGCAGCAGATAGAGGCACGGCGCGTGGTACTCGATGTCCTGCCAGCGGGTGACGCGCCCCTCGATGCCGGTCGACCGCGCGTAGAAGGGCGGACACTCGGCGTCGGCCATGCGCCGGGAGACGCGCACGATCCCGGCCTCCTCGTCCACCTCGGTGGCTATCGGCGTCTCGGCGACCTCGGGCGTGCCGATGTAGCCGCCGTGCAGATACGTCTCGTGCGAGAGGTCGAGGAGGTTGTCGACGAGGAGTCCGTAGTCCGCGTCGATGGGCTCCATGCCGCTGACCGTCGTCCAGCCGGGCGAGTCCATGTGCGGTGCGCGCGGCACGGATCCCGGGTCGGCGAGCGCGGGGTCGCCGATCCAGACCCAGACGAACAGGTCCCGCTCGACGACGGGGTAGGAGGCGACCCGGGCGGAGCGCGGTATCCGCTTCTGCCCCGGCACGTACACACACGTGCCGGTCGTGTCGTAGGTGAACCCGTGGTAGCCGCACACGATCCGGTCACCGTCGAGCCGGCTCTCCGAGAGCGGGAACCGCCGGTGCACACACCGGTCGGACAGCGCGACGGCCGCCCCGTCCTCCTCGGTGCGGTAGAGCACCAGCGGCTCACCGAGGACGGTCCGTCCGACGAGCTCGCGTCCGATCTCATAGGTGTAGGCGACGACGTACCACTGGTTCCTGGCGAAGGCCCTCGTGTGCGGCATGGGGGCTGGCTCCCGTCTCTGATGGTGGTGGCATCGTTCGGGCAGACATCACCGGGCCGCAATACGACTTCCGTCTCACGGAAGATGTCCGATGAAAGCCACGTCAGCGGGGTGAGGGGTTCTGTGGCGAATCTGATGCCGGATCCTGGGGGTACAGGAGCAAAAGTTGCATCGTCGGAGAGACGGTCGTCGACAGGCCGTTCGTCTCCCGGTGGCACGCATGGGACGCCTGCTCCGGCCCTATGGCTGGGACCGGGAAGTCGGCGGTGGCGCAGGGCGGCAGACTCGTGATCCGTTGGTTGTGGGTTCGAGCCGCGCACAGCCCACGGGGCCGGTACGACGCCGTTCAGCAGAATCGCCCCCTACCGAATCCCGCCTCCCTATGACGGATCTGTGGCCGCTTGGTCCAGCCGATATGCAAGGCTCGCAAGGGTTCCGCGAGTTGTGGGGTGAGCGGGCCCCAGGACACGAAGCCGATCGGCCAGAAGTTGATCGAACATGGCGGCTGCTCCTGCCGCGTCTCCCGCATCCCCTACCCAGCCGGCGAGATTGTCGCGGGTGGCGAGAGTTTCGGGTGGTCGGGTCCAAGAAACGCGGACTTGGTCGGCCGGCAGCTCTTCATAGGCGGCGGCCGCAGCGGCGGGATCCCCCCGTTGCCCAGGGGCGACCGCATGAAGGGGCCAGATGCTGGCCGGCGGCGGGCAGATAGACCGTCGACACGTCCTCGTCGGAGTCCTGGGCGTTGATCACCGCAGGGCGTGGAGGCGAGCGCCAGCGCGGCCACGGGGGCGAGGACCGAACCGAATGTCAGCACCGTCTGCGGTCCACGCCGGTCCAGGATGCGGCCGGATGGGTATCCCGGCAACCGCCGAGACCAGCAGGGCGGCGGAGAACGCGCCCGTGGTTGCGGTCGTCGACCAGTTGATGTCGGCGGTGATGTTTCGTCGATCGGACCGAGCTGGGCGGACGTGTCGCCTCAGGCACGGGCCCTCGACAGGTTGCGTACTGACCGCGTTCGGTAGGCACCGGGGGTCGCACCGGTCCACCGGCGGAACGCGCGGATGAATGCCGCCGCGTCGGCGTACCCGAGACGTGCGGCGATCTGGTCGACGCCGAGTCCGAGGTCGGACAGCATCTCGACAGCACGAGCGTGCCGCGCTGCGTCGACCAGACGCCGGTAGGACGTGTCCTCCACCGCCAGACGCCGGTGCAGAGTACGGGTGGAGAGGTGCAGCGCGGCTGCGGCGGCGCCCATGTCGGGGATGCCGTCCGGCCACTGCATGAGCAGTTCCCGTACCCGCACTGCGAATCCCGTGTCGGTGGTGCGCCGGGCCAGCAGGAGCCTGCACTCGCGTTCGCACACCTGCATCGTGTGCTGGTCGGCCTGCGGCAGCGACTGCTCCAGTACCGCCGCGAGGGTGACGATCGCGTTGCGCGGCGCCCCGAAGGCGATCGGCACGTCGTCAAACACCTCGTACGGCGCCGACTCCTCAGGCCGTGGAAAGCGCAGATCCAGCCGGAGAGGGGTGAAGGGCCGGCCCACGATGGTGTCCAGGATGGCCCGGATATTGGCTATTTCCCGCTCGACGAAGAAGTGCCGGACGGGCGGGGGCACCAGCCCGTCGTCCAGGACGAGACGCACCTCGTTCCCGTCCTCCTGAAGGTGGATCCCGACCATGGCGAAGGTGAGTTCCAGGTAGCGAAGTCCCACAGCCGCGGCCTCGCGCAGCGTCGGGCTGGCGAGCAGCGCGAAGCCCAACACGCTGTACGTACGCAGCGGAATCCGGCTGCCGACCTCGAGCCCCAGGCCGGGAGCGTCGCCCGTGGCGCGGACCAGGTTCTGCGCCACCGTGAGCTCCTGCCAGGCCCGGACATGTGCGGCATCGTCGGCAAGAGCGTTCTCGTCCACACCACTGCCGTCGAGGCATGCCGGTACGACCACTCCGCGCTCGACGCCCACGTCCACCATTGCGCGCACGCCTGCGATGCCTCGGTTGAACAGCCCTGGAGCTGTGGAGATTTCGTCGGTCGCCGCCCTGTGTCCGGAACGGCCAACAGTATGGCCGCCATTGCCTGGAACCAGCACTGCCAATCCCCCTAGCATCGGAAGGGATCGATGCGGCGTATCCCGCCGTAGGCTGCCATTCAGCCTAGTCGGGATGTGTGTGCGGACCAGAGGGCGTACGCGTTATCAGCCACCGCTGTCTGTAGCGCTCGGCGCGCCCCCACGGTCATCACGTGCGCAACCGCTCCACCGGAAAGCATTCTCGAGCACAGCCAGTGAAACGCACAGTGCCGGTTGCTGGTCACTGAAGGAAACGGACCAATTCCGAATCGCACGGGCGGAGCGAATGATGGACGAATTCAGCACCTTGGAAGTAATGCTGGTCGACAATGAGGATCTCGTGCGCCGCGGATTCCGGCATGCCCTCGGGGAGGCGCCGGATATCGCGGTGGTCGCCGATACGAGGGTCGGCGAGGAAGCATTGCGCGTGGCCGAGCTGCGGCGACCGCAGGTCGTCCTCGTGGATGCCGAATGCGAATTCATCCGGAAACTGGCCCAGCTTTCGGAGACGGCAGTACCTGGGGTCGCGCCGGGGATAGTTGTTCTGACCAGCAACGCCCTTGACAGCCATCTCCTCGGGTCGCTGAAGGCGGGCGCACGTGGGTTTCTGCTCAAGAGTGCCAGCCAGGACGAGCTGGTCTCAGCCGTCCGTGCGGTTGCCGACGGCGCGGCCTTCTTGTGCCCCACGATGACCCGACGACTGATCGATCGGTTCGAGATCCTGCCGCCGCCACATGAGCGGTCTCACGCCGTCGCCCTGGCGAGCCTGAGCAGTCGCGAGACCCAGGTTCTCTGCGGTATAGCCATGGGCAGCTCGAACCAGGAGATCGCCCACGAACTGCATGTCACGCTCGCCACCGTGAAGTCCCACGTCTCCCGCATCCTCGCCAAACTCGAGTTGCCGAACCGGATGCACGCGGCACTGATGGCCCAGCGGAGCGGCCTCGCGCACCTGCCCCAGCCTCCGCGGGCCAAACAGGCCGCGGCGGCCCCCTGTCCTCCGGCCGCCCGTCCCGAGCCCGCGGTCAGGCGGGCTTGGTGAACGCGAGGACCACGTTGTGACCGCCGAAACCGAAGGAGTTCGAGATGGCCGCGGTGACGCTGACGCGCCGCTCGGTTTCCGTGACGATCTCCACCTTCACCTCCGGGTCTTTGTCGTCGAGGTTCCTGGTCGCCGGAATCACGTCGGTGAAGACGCTGAGGACCGTGAAGATGGCCTCGATCGCGCCGGCCCCGCCTATGAGATGGCCGGTGATCGACTTGGTCGCCGTCACGAGAGCATGCGGGCCGAGCGATTCCAGCAATGCCGCCGCCTCGATACGGTCACCGACGGGCGTACCGGGAGCGTGGGCGTTGACGTGAACGATGTCCTGCGGGCCGAGGCCGCCGGAGCGCAAGGCCTCGCGGATCGCACTGATCTGACCGTCCGCTGACGGAGACGTCATGGTGTGCGCGTCGGAACTCATCCCCGCACCGGCGAGCGTGGCATACATCCGCGCGCCACGAGCTTGCGCGAACTGGGTTCGCTCCAGCACGACGGCGCCGCCGCCCTCGGACATGACGAACCCGTCACGGGCGCTGTCGAACGGCCGCGACGCGTTCTGAGGGTCATCATGACGGCCGGACAGGGCTCCCATGCGGGCGAAAGCCGCCATGGACAGCCGGCCGATGCATGCCTCGGTGCCGCCGGCGACAACGACATCGGCCCGCCCGGCACGCAGTATGGCAAGCCCCATGGCTATTGCCTCCGCTCCGGAGGCGCAGGCGCTGGTCGGCGCGTGGGCGCCGGCCCGGGCGTCGAGAGCCAGACTGACGGCGGCGGCCGAACCGTTGGGCATCAGCATGGTCACCGCGAAAGGCGAGACGCGGCCCGGCCCCTTGGCCAACGACAGGTCGTGCTGGTCGACCAGCGTCCCCCCACCGCCGAGGCCGGTACCGATCACCACGGCCAGTCGCTCCGGCGCCACCTCGGGCGCGCCGGCGTCGGCCCACGCCTGCCGGGCAGCCACCATCGCGATCTGCTGGCAGCGATCCATTCGCCGGGCCTCGACCCGGTCCAGTACCTCGGTCGGTTCCTGACTCAGCCGGCCTGCCAGTCGTACGGGCAGATCGCGAGCCCACGGTTCGTCGAGCACGGTGATCGGGGATGCGCCGGCGAGCAGCGCCTCCCAGGTGGAGTGGACGTCGCCGCCCAGCGGCGTGGTCATTCCCTGACCGGTGACCACAACGCCGGTCGTACCCAGGACCTCCCCGTCCGGGCGACCAGGGAGATCGGGGAGATCGGGGAGCTTCGGATAACCCAAGAAGTAATCGTCAGACGCGTCGTACGACATCAAGGTTCCCTTTCTGAATCCTTCTGGGGAATGATCTCGGATGCGGGCCATTCGTCGTCCACTGGCCTTTGTCATGAACTTAGCCAGTGCGAGGTGCTTTCCGTAACGGCCGGCAGACCGAACCGTGACGGCGACCTGAGGATGGCTTTCATCCGTCTTCCGGCTTAATCGAAGCTCGCCTCCGGTAGGAGGTCGGACACCATCCCGCGGCGGATACCCGATATCTCTCCGCCGAATTAGCATCTCTTCGAGTGGAACCACCACGACGCACACGCACAGCAATGGCTGGATACGTAGACAAGTCCCCTCGGGTCAGTGGGCAAAGGGCAGGGGCAATGCCCATGGCCGAGTCGCAAAGGAGGACCACGATGTCAGAGGATGCCGTCACAGAATCCCGACCGGAGCCGACGACCTTGGTCGAGCTCTGCAGGTATCGCGCGTCCAGGGATCCGGATCGACGGATGTTCGCCTTCCTGGAGAACGGCCTCGAAGAGTCCGACTCGCTCACCCTCGCCCAACTGGACGCCCGGGCAAGGGCAATCGGGGCGCGTTTGAGCAGGCAAGCTCCGCCGGGCGCCCGCGCCGTGCTGAGTTACCCGCCTGGCCTGGACTTCGTGTCCGCCTTCTTCGGCTGCCTGTACGCCGGCCTGATCGCGGTGCCGGCTCCTCCGGTGCTGCGCGTCGGCGTCGACGACCGGTATGCGCGCTTCCGGGCCATCGTCAACAGCTGCCAGCCGGATGTGCTGCTGTCGATCGGGTCACGGCTGAACCGTGTCGACGCGTTGCTGAAGGACATCTCCACACCACGCCGGCCGACCGCTGTGGCGACCGACGAGATCAGTGAGACGGACGCGTACGGCTGGAATGACCCCGGCATCGGCCCGGACACCATCGCGTACCTGCAGTACACCTCCGGCACAACCGGTCCGCCCCGGGGTGTGGAGCTCACCCATGGCAACGTTCTCCACAACCTCTCACTGATCTTGGCCAACGGTAGCCGTGCCACGGACGACCTCGACCGGCTGCCCCCGGTTGTGTCCTGGCTGCCCGTGTTCCACGACATGGGACTCATCACCGGGGTCCTCCAGCCGATCTACGTCGGGTACGACGCCGTACTGATGCCGCCCTCGGCGTTCACCCAGCACCCGGTCAACTGGCTCCGCGCGATATCGGACCGCGGGGCGGGCATCAGTTCAGCACCCGGTTTCGGATACGAGTTGTGCCTGCGGCGCGTCGCCGAGGAGCAGTTGCGTTCCCTGGATCTCAGTGCCTGGCGGATCGCGGTGGTCGGCGACGAACCGGTGCGTGCGGAGATGATTGACCAGTTCAGTGCCATGCTCGCCCCGTTCGGCTTCCGCCGCGAGGCGTTCTTCCCGAGTTACGGCATCGCCGAGTCCACCGTCATGCTCAGCGGCGGGCCGGTTGAGCCCGAACCGGTGATCCGCCGGTTCGACGCGGTGGCGCTGGCGAAAGGCAAGGTGCAGCGAGCCGGTCGCGAGGACGAGGTCCGCCGACTGGTCGGCCTGGGCCAGGTGCATCCGTCCATGACCATCGCGGTGGCCGACCCGGCCACCGGCGAACCGTGCGCCTCGGACGAGACAGGGGAGATCCTGGCTTCCGGACCGAGTATCGGTGCCGCGTACTGGAATGCCCCGAAGGAGACAGCGCGTACGTTCGGCGCCACCGTGGGCGGCCACGAGGGCCGTCGGTTCCTGCGCACCGGCAGTCTTGGCTTTCTGGACGGCGGTCAGCTCTTCGTCACCTGCCGGGTGGACGACCTCATCGTCGTGGAGGGCGTGCAGCACTACCCGTACGACATCGAGGCGACCGCGGCGGCAAGCCATCCCGCCATACGGGAGGGCTGCTGCTGCGCCTTCACCGTCGAGGACGGCGGACGCACACGCCTCGTCGTTCTGGCTGAGATCAACAGCCGGTTCCGCGTCATGGCCGCCCCCGTCCCGGACACCCCGTCAGGTGCCCGCGCGATCATCGCGGCGGACGAGGTCGAAGAGGCCGTCCAGGAGGCCGTCTTCGCCGGGCACGGCCTCCGGGCCGACGATCTCCTCCTGGTCAAGGCCGGTGCGCTGCCGTTCACCACCAGCGGCAAGTTGCAGCGCGCACAGTGCCGGTCCAAGTACCGGGCGCGGGCATTCGCGACAGTCTGAACCCCGCTCCGTGCGGGGGGCGCCCGAACTGTGCGCCGCCTTCCTCCTCTTCCTCCGTTTGGAGTGGTCACATGCGAACCCATCACGAGCACGGTGTCCGATTGCCCGAGACGGTGGCCGGCGAGCACAGCGCACTGCCGACGCTGATCGACCTGTGCCGCACTCGTGCGGCAGCAGAGCCCGACCGGAAGAGCTTTGTGTTCCTGGGCGACGGTGTCGAGGAAACCGAATCACTGACCCTGGCCGAACTCGACCGCCGGGCACGAGCGGTCGCCGTGAGGCTACGACAGCGGGTTCCTGCCGCGCGCGCACGCGCGCTGCTCAGTTACCCGCCGGGACTGGATTTCCACGTCGCCTTCCTGGGCTGCATCTATGCGGGTCTGATCCCGGTGCCGGTGGCCCCCCTCGACGGGACGCGGAGCAATGCCAAATGGACTCGGGTGGAGTCGATCGCCGCGAGTTCCGAGCCCTCGCTGTTCCTGTCCACCGGCCCGGTGCTTGCCGCCGCGGAGCACGTCCTCACCGAAACCGACGGGCTCGCCCGACTCATCCGGGTGGCGACCGACGAGGTACACCTGGACCTGGCGCAGGAGTGGAGCCCACCGGTGGCCGAGGCTGAGATGGTCGCCTATCTGCAGTACTCATCGGGATCGACCGGCGTGCCCAAGGGCGTCGCGATCACTCACGGCAATGTGCTGCACAACCTGTCGTTGATATACGACAACACGCGTCGGTCTGCCGACGACGCCGGGCTGCCCCGCCCGTCGTCGGTGTCGTGGCTGCCGCCCCACCACAACATGGGCCTCATCTGCAATGTCCTCGACCCCCTCTTCACCGGCCGGGACGTCACCTTGCTGCCGACGATGACCTTCGTACAGCGTCCGCTCACGTGGCTGCGGGCCATCGCCCGGCTCGGACGCGCCGACAGCTGCGCGCCGAACTTCGCCTACGACCTGTGCGTCCGCCGGGTGACGGACGCTCAGCGCCGGGAACTCGACCTCAGCCGCTGGGAGATGGCCATGGTCGGAGGTGAGCCCGTCCGCTCCGACACGCTCGACCGCTTCAGCGCGGCATTCGCGGAGGCCGGGTTCCGGCGCGAGGCGCTGTCCCCCGCGTACGGCCTCGCCGAGGCGACCGTGATGGTCACGGCCGTGCCGATCGGCCAGGCCCCGGAAGTCCTGCGGCTCGACTCCGAGTCGCTCGCCGCCGGAAAGGTGCGCCCAGCCGCGTCGGCACAGGACAGCCGAGCGTTGGTCGGCTGCGGTCCGATCCATCCGCTGAGCACGGCCATAGCCGTAGACCTGGAGACAGGCAAGCCCTGCGGAGAGGACGAGGTGGGTGAGATCTTCGTATGCGGCCCGAGCGTCGCGACGGGGTATCTGAACGCTCCCAAGGAGACCGCCGAGACCTTCATGGGGTCCCTTCCCGGCCAGCCGGGGGAGCGCTTCCTCCGTACTGGTGACCTCGGATTTGTGCAGAACGGGGAGCTGTTCATCACCGGCCGGGCCAAGGATGTCATCATCATCGCCGGCGCCAACCACTACCCGCAGGACATCGAGGCCACCGTCGAGGCCAGCCACCCGGCAGTCCGCGAGTTCGGTACCTGCGCCGTATCGGTCGATGACGGCGCACACGAACAGCTCATCGTCCTCGCCGAGACGACGGCGGCCGTGGGCGAGATTGGTGATCAGGTGACCGCCCAGGAGATCAAGCGGGAGATCAGGCGCGCTGTCCACGCGGGACACCGCATTCAGGTACACGACGTCGTCCTTCTCAAGCCGGGGACGCTGCCGCTCACGACGACCGGCAAGCTGCAACGGCGCGACAGCCGGGACCGATACCTCGGGGGTTCCTTCGAGGCAGCCCTCATCGAATGACAGGGCGCGCCCTCTGCGCATGAGGTGCCCTGGCGGTGCCTTGCCGGCCAAGGTGTCGGTCTGAGCCACCGCAGGCGACCGATCCGGTGATCGGCGTGTTGCTTCCCTTCGTGTGGCGTCGGTTCAGTGCCCACGGGGCGTGGCCGTTGTCGTCGGGGGACGGCGGACGGTGCTGGTCGACGTCGCCGGCCTGTTCGGTGACCAGCCTCTCGAAGAGGCTTCGGGCCTCGACCATGGCCTCCCGCATTTCCTCGGTGTCGCCCTGGCCGTGTGCCGCTGTGTGCACGCTGCGGTAGCCGTGGACATGGGTGGCGTGGTGGACGGAGAGGGCGGCGATCTGGTCGTCGAACTGTTCGCCGTCGGGGAAGCCGCGATCCCTCGCCAGGCCGGCAAGGAGCGCGTCGGCCGCGGTGACGGCCTTCCGGGGTGATTCGACGAACTGTTCCTGAACGTCGGCCCACTGGGCCCTGTACCGCGCGAGGTCCTCAGGCGACAGCGGCCGCTCTTCGAGGGAGCCGTGCTGCTTGACGCGCTCGCCGAGTTCCTGCTGGGCCGCTTTGGTGTCGCCGTTGTGGCCGGCGACGGCACGGTCGTACTCGGGTCCGAAGGGGTGCTTCAGCCCGCGCCCACCGTCGGCCCGGATACGTCCGCGTTCGACGATGAACAAGATGACCGCCGCGATGACGATCACGGCGATGATCACGATGGTGAGCATGGCTGCCTTCTCTGGCTCTCGGCTCGTAGGCTGCTTTGCTGCATTGCTGTTCCCGTCAATTCCTGTGGGCTGATTCCGCGTTGGCCTGCCGGGCGGCGTCCACGCGATCCGGGCGCCACCCGGGACTGTGCTGGTCAGTGCTTGAAGGCGTCCTTGGCCTTGTCGCCGGACTGCTTCAGGTTCCCGGAGATCTGGTCCGCCACCGCGCCCGCGCATGGCGAGGCCGGCGATCCAGAGGACCAGGAGGACGGCGGCGACCCACCAAAGGGCCTGCATGGTGAAGCCGAACCCGAACACCACCAGGATCAGCAGAAGGAGAAGAATCCAAAGGATCATGGCCGGCTTCCAGATCGCGGGAAGTTCCTGAGTCCGCGGGGACTGGGCGAAGCGGCAAGCTGGGATGCGTCGACCGAGTGATCCGGAGTGGCATGGCCCTACGCCGTGCTGTCAGTCAACGCCTGGCGACTTCCCGTGTCAACGCGGCGTCGACACGGGGGAGTTCTGCGAGCTGGGCAGAGGCTGCTGGGGCAGAAGGATTCGCGATGAGGGCTTCGGCCGGCTCGGTCGGCGGCGATGGCAGGATGCGGTCCTCCCACCACGACAGGCCCAGCACGATGGCGAGCAGGACGAAGGGGGTCGAAACTGGAACGATCAGTACGTACATGTGTATCGCCTGCAATGGGATGCGTGCGACGCGGCGGGCAGTGGATCGTCGCCCGCTTGGAGCGCATCGAGGCCGCGCCGGGATCGCGTGGCGACGGCGAGTGCGGGAGCGGCCCGTTGGTGGCGGGGCAGGTTCCGGCACTGATGCGCGAGGTGCGCCCCCGAAGGAGCGCGAGAGGTGATCGACGCTGCCGGGGGCCGGGGCCGTACTGCGCACGCTAGCTCTCGCAGCACTCCCTGAACAGACGGCAAGTGGCCATCTGCACCGGGCGGAAGACCGGTACATGGGGCGCTATCGGCAATCTCTGGGCAGGGCTACGCTGTTCGCCCAGGCCCCGGCCCCCGGCAGTGATGCCTTGTTCCGCTCCGGGGAGGCCCGCCGTGTTCGTTCTGCTTCTCATCCTGATCATGGTCCTGTTCGGCCTCGGCTTCCTCAACCCTCCCTGGTGGGTGCCCGCGGCCGTGCTGATCTTCGGTGTCACCGGCTACGGTCGCGATCGCCATGGCGGGGGCTGGATCCGTGGTGACGGTTCCGATCTCGGGGAGTACCGGGACTACGAGAGCCGCCGGGATCGTCAGGACCGCTGGGACGGCCGCTACAGCCGTCGGTACCGGGCGCGCCGGAGGCGCGAGGACCGCCGGGACCACGAACTCCGCAGGTGAGCAATGAAGTTGTCCGGCATCCAGAAGTTCCGGGGCGGCGTCGGCCGCACCGGACGCGCCGAAATCATCGAGAGAGGCACGTGCCATGCATCGCACAACCATGCTCCCGAAGGACTGGTGGGATCTGACGGTCGAGACCTTGGCGGAGAACCCGGCGGGTCAGGATGTCGTGGCGCTGCGCGCCGAGATCGATCAGCTGCGGCGGGCGCGGGCCGGCCGTGCGGTCATCGATCAGGCCTGCGGCATGGTGATGGGGTCCTGGCCCCCTGCCGCCAGGGACCGGCCAGGAACCTGCTGGGGGACATCGCACAGCAGTGCAACACCGAACTTCCGGACGTGTCAGCGGCCGTGGTCGCCGCCTGGGAGGGCGAGCCGCTCTCGTGGCAGATGCAGCGTGCGCTGCGGCGGCTCTACCAGACCGGCGCAGCCGGCGAGGGGCAACTGGCGCGCCGCTGAACGCGCATGGAAACGAGGAATGCGTTGCGAGGAATGCGTTGCGAGGAATGCGTTGTGAGGTATGCGCCATGCATCAGGTGACTACGCCCCGCAAGAACAGCCGATGTTGACGGTTGTGGCTTTGGCGGGGGACAACGTCAAACTCCGGAGTGTGGCCGAGGCCCTGGTCGCCACGACGCGGGACGAGCCGCTCCCGGAGCAGATACAGCGGGAACCGCCCGGGGCGCTGCGACGCCTGCATGCGACAGAACGCCGGTGACGGCTCGCGCGATCACGGGTCGGCACCGGGGACTGTGGCAGTCAGCGCCAGGACGGTCAGGTCATTAGGCCGGGGAGGGGTTCGGAGTTGTCGATGAAGGCGCGGGCCACGTCGGACAGTCGCCGGTTGTGAGCGCGGGCGTAGCCGCGCAGCGTGGTGAAGGCCCGCTCCATGTCGATGCTCTGGCGTTCGGCGAGTTTGCCCTTGGCCTGTTCGATCAGCACGCGGCTGTTCAGCGCCGTTTGCAGCTGCTCGTTGAGGACGGTGCTGCGCTGAGTGGAGCGTTGTTGCAGCAGGCTGATGGTGGCGACGTCGGCCAAGGCCTGGGCGACAAGTGTGCCGACCGGGTCGAAGGGGCCGGGGGCGGCGTGGAAGAGGTTCAGGGCGCCAACGGTCTCGTCCCGCAGGCGCATCGGCAGGGCCTGGACGGCTTCGAACCCACTGTGGTGGGCCGCGGTGACGAAGCGCGGCCAGCGGTCGACCTCCCGGGTCAGGTCGGGGACGATCACCTGTGTGCCGGCGCAGAAGGCCTCCAGGCAGGGGCCTTCGTCGTTCTGGAGCTGGAAGAGTTCCAGCAGGCGGACCTGTTCGTCGGAGGCTGCCATCACGCGGAGCTTGCCGTCGCGGTCGGCGAGCAGCACCCCGGCGGCGCTCGCATCGAGCATGCCGACGCAGCGGTCGGTGAGCAGGCGCAGGAAATCAATGAGGTCGAAGTCGGCGACCAGGTTGTCCGCCAGTTCGACGAAGGTCTTGGCCAGGAGCTGTTGATTCATCTTGCACACCCTCGATTGGGACCAGTCCCGCCAGGACGGGGGCGGGAAGTGCAACACGTTCGTCGGATGGCACCGGTGCGTCAGGTTTCCTCGTCGGTCGACTTCGGTTCCGCATCCGGAGAGAACCGGAGCCGATGGGCCACCACGTCGGCGGCGACCTCGGCGAGCCGACGTCCCCGTATATAGGCGTAAGCACGTAGCAGTACGAAGGCTTCGTCGATGCCGACGCCGAGCTGGACGGTGAGGATGCCGGTGGCCTGGTCGATCTCCGCCCGGTATCCGCCCAGGTCCTCGAAGCCGCGATCCAGCAGCGCGCCGTCGACCGGTGCGCCCGTCTCCTCGATCCGTGCGTCGAGCAGGAGCAGCGTGGCGAGATCGGCGAACGCCAGCGCGTCGGCCAGTTCCTCCGTGCTCAGCACGGTCGGCACGTCGGCATACAGGTCCAGGACTCCCGGGCTGATCGCCCCCATCTGCAGGGGGAGCGCGAAGACCGCGCGCGCCCCGGCCTCCAGGGCCGCATCCGCGAACACGGACCAGCGATCCTGCAGCGCACCGGTGAGCAGATCGGGTGTCAGGACGGCCGAGCCGTGGGTGAAGGCGTCCACGCAGGGTCCCTCGCCGAGGGTGAGCTGGAGTTCTTCCAGCTGTTCGCTGATGGTGTCGGTGCTGCAGAGGGGATGGCTTGCGGTGGTCGTGGACATAGCTGATATGCCGGCCCCGTCGACCGGGAGTGCTGCCACGGCGGCGGTGCACACGTCCAGCACGCCGACCCGGGCACCGCGTCGGGCGGCCTGCTCGGCGACCAGTACCTGGATGCGGGCCGAGCGGCTGTCGGACCTCACTTGGGCCACCGGGCCCAGGCGTCGTGTGCCAGTTCCTCCAGTCTCGCCGTGGTTCGTAGCCCGAGGGGGAGGACCAGGGCATGGAACATGGTCGGGCCCGGCCGCCATACTTCTCCGACGTCCAGCCATCCCCAGGAACGGAGCGAGGTGAGGGCCGGGTGATCGTCCTGATCCATGAGGGTGGCGCCGAGTGACGCCTGGTGGTCGCTCAGCAGCCGCTCCTGCAACCGGCAGGCCACGTCCTGGTCCCGCGGGTGCGGCTGGACCAGGACGCTGGTGATCGCGAAGACGCCGCCGGACGCGGCGAGTTGCTCAATGCTCTGCGGCAGTGCTCCGTCGAACCCGGTCCACCAGAGCCCGTCGCTGCGCACCGGGAATCCGAAGGCGCATCCGACCAGGTGGTCGGTCTCCGCGATCACCATGGCGAACCCCGGCCGCCGGATGTCGCCGGTGAGACGGTCCAGGAAGTTCTGACGGCTACGGCTGCGGTACGCCTCAGCGGCAGAGGTCTCGCGCGAGTCGGCGTACAGATCCGCCAGCCCCCCGCCCAGGTCCTGCGCCTGCCAGCGGTTCACGCGCCGCAACCGCACCGCGTCCAGGGTGGACGACTCGCCTGCACGGGGCTTGTGCGGCTGCCCCTGCTCCGGCTGGGCTGTCACCGCACATCGCCTGACAGGACAGTCACCAGCGGAACATTCCGGTGCGGCGCGGCCGGAGCGGCCGGGGCGTCCCCGAGAGACGGTGGCACCTGCCCGAGCGGAAGGCCGAGAAGCCAGAACCCGGAGCCGGTGAGGTCGAGGATCCGGCCCAATGTCGGTGGCGGGTTGTGGAGTCGTAGGATCCCGCCGGCCTCCGTGGTCTTCTGCGCGGCGTAGAGGAAGGAGTTGAGGCCGCTGCAGTCGCAGAAGGTCACGGGAGTGAGGTCGACATCGATGATGCGGATGCCGTCGCTCAGGCACCGTGCCAGTGCCGCGCGCACCAGCGGTGCCGATTCCAGGTCGATCTCGCCGGCCAGGGTGATCAGTGCCCGGTTCTTTCGGTCATGACGGTAGATGGTGGGCTGGGGGAGGGGCATGACGCCTCGGTTCGGAAGACCATCCGGCAGCACACGCGGTGACGCCGGGGCTCCCGGCCCTCTCGGCGCGTTGTCGGCAGGGGCGTACGTTCGGCGGAGGTGGAAGCGACGGCCGGGCCGACAGTCCGTGCAACAGGACAGAGGAGCCACCCGGTTCTCTCCAGGGATGCGTCGGGTGACGGTCCAAAGGTCCGTTCCCCGCAGCCATCTGTGTCGTGAAACGACAAGCCGCCGGGGTCCAGGACGCCTGTTCGGCAGCATAGACCTCGCGCGGGTGCTCCAGGTGGTCCGATGCCGTCCGGTCTCAGAATGCGGACGGTGTTAAAGGTCTATGGAGCTTGCATATCCGGTGCCCTGCGCGGGGGTTGGGGGAGTGGCGCGAAGGTGGCGGCCCGACAGCCGCTCAGGTATGGCAGTCCGTGGACTGCCCGAGGCAAGGCGGCTTCGCATGACGGAGTCGAACGGTTGAACCCTGCGGAAGCTCGATTCCGAGGACCCCAGCACCGGCGTGGGCATGATGCTTCGATCGCACGGACCGGGCTTCAGGAGCCGCCGGAGACCCGGGGCCGGACGGCCATCGCGGACGGGGTGGTGGAGAAGATCGCCGGGATCGCCGCACGCGAGGTCCACGGTCACCCGCACCATGGGCGCGGTACACGACCGGGTCCCAGGCGGCCGCGCGAGCGCGGGACGCGCCGTCAAAGTCGAGGTCGGCGAGAAACAGGCCGCCATCGACCTCCACGTCGTCGAATACGAGGTCAGCATCCGCGAGGTCGCCGCAGAGGTCCGCGAGAACGTGATCGCTGCGGTGGAACGGATGACGGGCCTGGAAGTCGGCGAGGTGAACATCGCCGTCAACGACGTGCACCTGCGGGGCGAGGGCACGCCGCAGACCAGCGAGGGCCACGTGCTCCAGTTGCGAGGCGGGCAGGGGCAAGGACTCCGCCCCATGGCTCCTCCGTGACATGGGGACAGCCCTCGACTGCACGTGGTGACCGCCTGATCCGGACGCAACTCGGCCCGGCTGGTGGACAACCCGCGGTGGCTCCGCGCTCGGATCCCTCGGCGAGAGGATGGAACACATCGCTTTGCTCAGCGTCGACTTCCGCTTCTCCGGGTGGAGCTTCGCCGGGTGGACCAGCCTGACCCCACGCCGGCCGAGTGCACAGCGAGGAACGCAAGCCCAACAAGCATGAGGCTCGTCGGGCTGAAGATCACCTCGGTCGACGTCTCGGTGACACGGATGATGAAGGCGATGCCGAAGAGCGCGGCGGCTACGAATGCGAGCATCTGTCTACCCCTACCGGTGGACGACGAACCACACGTGATCCCGGTGGCTGCGCCGCTACCTGCCGGATTCCCCGGACGGCGCCGATCAGTCGCGCACATCCCGCACCGGAGCCGACGACGACACCCCCCACCTGACCCGCTGACGCTGTGCACGAGACAACCGGGACTGCTGCTACCGCGAACCCCTCGGCCACCCAGCCCACAGGTCGACCGAACCGGCATGTCGTCTCTGGAACCTGGCACAGCAGGTCATGGCGCTTCTGGATTGGCCGAGGTGAGGTGGGGCGGGGGTGCGGGCGAAGTCCACGGCCGAAGGCCGACCGGCGGCCGTCGCCATGTCCAGCCCTCGGAAGAAGTCCGGGCACGACCGGGGGAGGAGGTCGCTGACTGTTCTGCCGGCGCCCGAGAGGGGTCACGGTGGTGGTGCGGGCGAGGTGGTTGGCCAAGGGGCGAAGCCGCGGGGCGGCCTGTCGCATGGTCGTCCTCGTCGGCTGAACGACGTGCCGGACTGCAGCAATCACTCATGGGCCACCCCGCGCCCCAGCTACTTGCTGAGGACGCCTCAGCGCTGTGGGACTGAGCCCGATTCAGCCAGTATCCGGGCTCACCGATCGCAGCAGTCCTGTCTGGCGAAGTGCCGCACCGCGAGCAGGGGGAGCGTCCGTGCCGACGCGCCGTGGCGTGTACCGGCGTTGTCCCCTTTCCGTCGCGTGGGGGAGGAGGACAACGCCGGTGTGTTGTGGGCTGCTGTGCTCAGTTGGTGGTGAGCATGCCTTCGCGGAGCTTGGCGAGGGTGCGGTTGAGGAGGCGGGAGACGTGCATCTGTGAGACGCCGAGGTGTTCGCCGATCTGGGCCTGGGTGAGTTCGTCGACGAACCGCATGTGGATGATGCGGCGTTCGCGGTCGTCGAGCTGGGAGATCAGGGGGGCGAGCGCGTTGAAGTCCTCGACGAGTTCGAGGGCGGTGTCGTCGATGCCGATGAAGTCGGCGAGGGCGGCTTCGCCGTCTTCGCTGGAGGTGATGGCGGCGTCGAGTGAGGCCGAGGTGTAGCCGTTGGCGGCCTTGCGGGCCTCGATGACCTCTTCCTCGGACAGGGACATCAGTTCGGACAGTTCCCGTGTGGTGGGCATGCGGCCGAGTCGGCCGCGGAGCTCCTCGGTGGCCTTGGCGAGCGCCACGCGTGCTTCCTGCAGCCGGCGCGGGACGTGGACGGCCCACGTGGTGTCACGGAAGAAGCGCTTGATCTCACCGACGATGTAGGGGACGGCGAAGGAGGTGAACTCGACCTCGCGGGACAGCTCGAAACGGTCGATGGCCTTGATCAGTCCGATCGTGCCGACCTGGACGATGTCCTCCATCTCGTCCTGTCCGCGGCTGCGGAAACGCGCGGCCGCGAACTGGACGAGGGTGATGTTCATTTCGATGAGGGTGTTGCGCGCGTACTGGTACTCGGGCGTGCCCTCTTCCAGAACGGCGAGCTGGTCGAAGAACAGCCTCGACAGCTCGCGGGCATCCTTCGGAGCGACCTGCGACGGGTCACTGATCTCCGGCAGCACAACGGTCCGCGCCCCTGCCGTCTCGGTCACTGTCATGCTCGTCCCCTCCTGCGTGATCCAGCCTCATAAGCCGCCTGCTCCTGAGCGGCCAGAGACGGCGTACCCGCAGTTGAGGCATGCATGCCAGGCAATTCCGCAGTGGATCTGCTGCTCGGCCATCCGGCCTCAGGAGTCAAAGCGGAAGCGAGGTTAACCCATTCGGCATGCGGGGTTTCGACGTAGGGCCGACCGCCCTCGCCGAGATGCCGTCCCGGCGAAGCCCCTGGTGCTGGCACGACGGGCAATGCGACGTCAGGACTTTGCCACTGCGGTCACCTTCCCCAGCGACGGCCAGGTGTGCCGCCCGACCCTTACGCCGGGTCGCTACCGCAGCAGGAGGACGCTCACGGTCTTGCTGTCCGGGGCGCGACCAGGTCCAGGGTGTAGGCGCCGCCGTCGCGCAGGGCGTTGTTCGAGGCCGACTAACTCTACGCAAGACTCGCGAAAATCTATGTTGGCTGGAGTAGACATTGGGAGATCGTCTGGCTATGGTTTCTCTCGTAGTCGAGATCAGCAGGGCCCGGCAGACACGAACTGCCAGGCAGCGGTACAGGTAGTTGGAATGTGCAGGACGGTGCGGTGGTGGAGCTCCGAAGCCAGGGTTGTCGCAGGACGGCGACGGGGCTGACGACCGGACCGGGCGGCCCGCAGTGATCAGGGGCCGCCGCGAGCAGGACCGCAGTTGAAGTTGCAGTACCCGTCAGTGCAGTTCGCGGTATCCAGCAGTGAAGGTATGTGAGTGGTTCCTCGGTGAAGGCGTCGGCTGCGGGCGCGCGCACCGGGAGGTTCGGCAGTGGGGTTCCAAGCCAGAGCAGACGCAGGACGGGTGACGGGGCTGGCTGCCGAAGAGTGGCGCTGTCACAGGTCACCGAGCAGGTCGCATCACCAGCAGTACGCGGTAGAGCAGTACCAGTAGTGAGTTGATCCCAGAGGGAAAGAACGGAGGAGCCGAGCGCCATCAGGATCGCCCGGGCGGAATGGCTGAGCCCGGGTACCGCAGGACATCGATAGTGAGGTGGTCTCCGGTCGAGCAACCGCGATCCCCGCATTCCCCGCCCTCTCCCGGGTGGGTGTGCGGAAACAGAAGGTCGGCGCAGTATCAGGGCCGGCAGATGGTGTAGCAGTTCCTTCGGGGCCCTGGCGCGAACAGCGCCGGGGCCCCTCCACGCGTTTCTCGGAGAGGTGCAAGTGACAGCAGACGACTCGTTCGGCCGGCTCGACGACGACGATTACCCCGCCTACACCATGGGCCGGGCCGCAGCGTTGCTCGGCACCACCCAGGGCTTCCTCCGCGCCCTCGGCGAAGCCCGCCTCATCACCCCGCTCCGCTCCGCCGGGGGGCACCGCCGCTACTCCCGCTACCAACTGCGCATCGCCGCCCGTGCCCGCGAGCTCGTCGACCAGGGCACCCCCATCGAGGCCGCCTGCCGCATCATCATCCTCGAAGACCAGCTGGAAGAAGCCCAGCGCATCAACGCCGAACACCGCCGGACGGCCGGACCGTCGAACCCGACGGGTCGGTAGCGGCTGTGAGGGGCTAGGTCGGGGGCGCAGTCTCCCTGCGCCGTTTGGGTGTGGTGGTTGAGGCTGCTTCCCGCAGTAGAGCGAGCCTGCGGCGTCCCATGAGCGCCGGGCCCGCCTCGACTCCCGTAGAGGCCACCAGGCCCGGTGCGTCCCTGGCGGGCAGCTTCGATACCGGGTTTCATGCTTCCGGGTTTTGCAGCCGGCACAGCGGGATTGCTGTCCCAGAGTTCAACCCGCACCACGGCACTGGTGACCCGCAGGTGCAGGAGGGCCGGTCCCGGCGCGTACTTTCGGGCGTTGGTCACCAGTTCGCTGACGATCAACTGGACGATCTCGGACTCTCCCCACAGGGCGTCATGGATGCGGCGCCCGTCGGGCGGACGGCGAACGAACACCCAAGTTTCAGCCCGCTGTCAGCTGCCATGTCCGGGTGAAGCCGAGCCTTTGGGCGCACGGCACTTCCGGAGGCCGCAGTCTGCTCGACACGATCCACGGTGACGTCCCCTCACCGGATCGAACGCTCGACCACTGCTCCGGACGCCGCGATCAACGCAGGTCCGCCTCATGGTGGTGGCCGCTCTTGGCCGCTGTTCAATGCGATCCTGCGGACAGCCGCGCACGCCACAGCGCCCCGACGACCTTGGTTGCGGCCGGCGACTCCGCTTTTCTGGAACGTTGCCCTGCGAGTGAGTCAATATCTGTGCTCGTGAGGTGAGAGTTTGCCGGACCGTGTAGTGAGAGTTTTTGCCGCAATGAGCGGAGTGGAATTACTTAACCGACGCGGGTCGTTGCGGCGTGCTACTGTCCATCTCAGTTGCAGTTGTGGTTCCCGAACTTCAAGTACTCCCACTCGGCTTCTGTCGGGGAGAGCGGTTTTGTATTTCCGGTCGTTTTCCGGCGGGGTAATCATCGCGGCGACACGGTGTTCGCACAGTGCGGATTCCGGTGTACTGCCCCAAAGGAGATATGACATGGCTGCTGGTACCGTGAAGTGGTTCAACGCGGACAAGGGTTTCGGCTTCATCGAGCAGGACGGTGGCGGCGCTGATGTGTTCGCCCACTTCTCGAACATTGCCGCCCAGGGCTTCCGTGAGCTGCTCGAAGGCCAGAAGGTGACCTTCGACATCGCGCAGGGCCAGAAGGGCCCGACGGCCGAGAACATCGTTCCGGCCTGACGCTGACGCGCACTGTGTAGCTGGGGCCCGCACCCCTCGGGGTGCGGGCCCCAGCTACACGCATTTTCCCGCAGTGGTTTCACCTGCGGGACGGCTCGGAGAAATCCGCAGTCTCACCACACGCGGCTCCTCCTTCAGGATGCAGGCGCATTCTGAAGGGCCACACCGCACCTCGACGCCCGGGACTTTACGTCGTCGCTGCGTCAGCTATTTCAGTATTTACGCCTGCCGCGGATTCCCGTCGGCCGGATTTGCTTTGACATCGGTCCATACTTGTAATTCCGTGCTGCTCACTGCTTGCGGGAATTCCTTGATATGTGCCGCATCGAGGAAGGTTCCGCATGAACCGCACACGTACGAACGACTACTCACCCCGCACCCGTAATGGCAGTGCCGACGCAGGAAGGGGCGGCAGCCGCTTCGGCTCGTCGGCACCGCGCCGTTCCGGCGGTCCTGCTCGTTCAGGCGGTTACGGCCGCCGGCCCGCCCCCGTGCAGGGTGAATTCGCGCTCCCCACGACGATCACCCCCGCGCTGCCTGCCGTGGAGAGCTTCGCCGATCTCTCCATGCCCGAGCAGCTGCTGGCCGAACTCGGCAGGCAGGGTGTGAGCGCGCCTTTCCCGATCCAAGGCGCGACGCTGCCGAATTCCCTGGCGGGCCGTGACGTCCTGGGCCGCGGGCGCACCGGCTCGGGCAAGACCCTTGCCTTCGGTCTCGCCCTGCTGGCCCGTACCGCCGGGCAGCGCGCTGAGCCCCGCCAGCCGCTGGGGCTGATCCTCGTACCGACGCGTGAGCTGGCGCAGCAGGTGACCGACGCGCTCACTCCGTACGCCCGGTCCGTCAGGCTGCGGCTGGCCACGGTGGTGGGCGGGATGTCGATCGGCAGGCAGGCCGGCGCGCTGCGAGGCGGGGCCGAGGTCGTCGTCGCGACTCCGGGCCGGCTCAAGGACCTCATCGACCGGGGCGACTGCCGGCTGAACCAGGTGGGCATCACGGTGCTGGACGAGGCCGACCAGATGGCCGACATGGGATTCATGCCGCAGGTCACCGCGCTGCTCGACCAGGTGCGTCCGCAGGGGCAGCGGATGCTGTTCTCCGCCACCTTGGACCGTAACGTCGACCTGCTGGTGCGCCGCTATCTGACGGACCCCGTCGTGCATTCGGTCGACCCGTCGGCCGGTGCGGTCACGACGATGGAGCACCACGTCCTGCACGTCCACGGCGCCGACAAGCACGCCGCCACGACGGAGATCGCCGCCCGCGACGGCCGCGTGATCATGTTCCTGGACACCAAGCACGCCGTCGACCGGCTGACCCAGGACCTTCTCAACAGCGGGGTTCGGGCTGCCGCGCTGCACGGCGGCAAGTCGCAGCCGCAGCGCACCCGCACGCTGGCGCAGTTCAAGACGGGGCACGTCAGCGTGCTGGTGGCGACCAACGTCGCGGCGCGCGGCATCCACGTCGACAACCTCGACCTCGTCGTGAACGTCGATCCGCCGACCGACCACAAGGACTACCTCCACCGCGGCGGACGCACCGCCCGAGCCGGCGAGTCCGGCAGCGTCGTCACCCTGGTCACACCGAGCCAGCGCCGCGGCATGGTCCGCCTCATGGTGGACGCCGGGATCCGGCCGCAGACCACCCAGATCCGCTCGGGCGACGAGGCCCTGCACCGGATCACCGGCGCCCAGGCCCCGTCCGGCATCCCGGTCGTCATCACCGCACCGGTGGCCGAACGCTCCAAGCGCAGCACCTCGCGAGGCCGGCGCCGCCCCTCTTCGACGACCCGGCGCGCGCCCGTACGCCAGACCGTCTTCGGCACGGCGGCCTAGAACCTTCGTGATCAGGAAGCTGACCCATCTCTGCAGGAGGCACCTTGTGACGCTGGTTCAGATGCAGCCCCGCCCGGCGAGCGCCGACCCCCGACACAACACGGTGGCTGAGGTCATGGACGCGGCCGGACCGCAGGTCTGTGACGACATGAGTGTCGAGGTGGCGCTGTCGGTCATGGCCGCCGCACGCACGGGTCGGCTGGTCGTCTGTGACCAGGACGGCCAGTGCACCGGCCTGGTCACCCGGACCGAACTCGCCGCCGTCCGCGACAGCTCCGCCTACACGGACCGCGTCCGCCTGCGCGACCTCCTCGGCGACCACGGGTCGTTCACTACATCCGTGGCCACGACGGCCGAAGCCGGGCACGCGATGCGCTCCCGCCGGCTCGGTGCCCTGCGGGTGGTCGACGGGCAAGGCAGCGCTCTGGGCGTCCTCGCCCTCTCCCGCTGAACCGTCTCACCCTGGCCGGACCGTTCTCCCGCTTCTCTCTGTGAGGTCACATGCGCTGTGTCATCGCCCGCTTCCCCTTCGAGCTCACCAAGAGCGGCGTGCTGGAATCGATGAAGGGCATCAAGCCCGAACTGGGTACCGGCGAATCCGTGATCATCGGCCGCCGCCACTACCCCGTCAAACAGGTCGGCCAGGTCATCACCCGCCAGGACCGGCGTGATTTCAGCGCCGGCGAAGTCCTCCGGGCCATGACGCAGCTCGGCTTCACCTGCCGTACCCTCCCCGAGGCAGCACCCGTACGCATCCTCAGCCCGCTCCAGCACGCTTCCGCGATGCTCGGCACTCCCGTGTCCGTCTGACCGGGGAAACAGGCACGAGCCGACACCTGAACAGCGGTGTGGGCCTGGCCTGCATGCGCCGGCCGGGCCCACACCGCTTGCGACGGGTTGCCGTCGCGGTGGTCGCTCAGTGGTCGGAATAGCTGAAGTCGCCCACGGTCCAGGCGCCGACGTCGGCGATCGCCACGCGGTACATCCCGCCCGTCTCCGGGATCCCCACCGTGCCTTGCAGGATCCGGGCGACATGGAAGTGCAGATGCGTGGGCGGCCCGTTCTTCGCGGGGGTGTCGAAGACGGCTGAGAATTCTCCCAGGCGGGCGGAATCCGTCAGCACGTCCGACACCCTCTGCCGCCACACCGCTTCGGGAGCAAGCCGGCCGGTGATGACAGCACCACCGATGACCACGGTCAGGGACATCTGGTTGCTCTGCCCGGACTCCACCAGGGCGGCGACGTCAACGAGCAGCTCGTCAAGCTTCGACATGCGCCGATTATATTGACTGGCCACCCTGAGGTTCCCCCGGTGTGCGGGAGGCGCTGACTGGATGGCACCGTCCGCCATCCTGCAGACGCACACGTGCCCGTCCGGGCACTGCTGGAACTGTTCACCCATCACGACAAGCAAGCGCTGAGGCTCAGACCCTGCTCCAGGCATCGAGGAATGCTTTGCGTCCTGTCGGATCGTCGGACCTGCGGTCCGCGTGCAGGACGCGCCAGGCGGTGAGTTCGAGGTCACGGAGCCATAGTTCTCCGATGACCTGTGTCTTGAGGTCGGGAAAATGGTCGGACTCGGCGAGGGCCTGACCGATCACCTCCCCGGCTGCGACGCGCTGGGGCGGAGTCATCTCATCGACAGCCGACAGGATCTGTCGGGCCAGCACGATTCCTTCTCCCGCCAGGGAACGCAGCACCGCAGTCTTGATGTTGGCAGGCAGCAGGTACGCGGTGCCAGAAGTCCTCCACAGCTCCGACCAGAAGCGTTCTCCTGCCTTGGTGGGGGCAGGCAGCGCGGCCAGCAGTCCCAGGAGGTGACCGGTGGCCGCATACTCATCGGAGTGGGCGGCTGCGACGACGGCGATGCCGGCGACGCGCTGCACATCGAGATCGCCGGCTTCCCGTTGCGGAGCCAGACCCAGTTGGTGTTCCAACTGGTCGGCGAGGGGGCCGGACAGGTGGGGGCTGACCTCAGGAAGCATCGGCGATCCTTGCGCGCAGGGAGCGGAGATACCCGCTCGGGAGCTCTGATCGTTCCCATGAGCAGCTGATCTATTCCGCTTCGAGCCCGATGGGCGGCAGCAGCAACGGGCCGGAGTTCACACGGCGGCGAAGTGACCCATTTCCGGCGACGGCCGCCTGGCTGCATGATCACCGGTGATGCCCAGGAGTCCGAGGGAGGACGAGAAGCCGTGTCGCCCGACGCCGTTGAAGCCGAATACACGTACGCGCCGCAGCGCGTGGAGAACACCATGATGTCCCATGGCGTCGGTGACGGAGAGCTGGACCGCTTTCCAAGGTAGACACGCCATGCCAAGATCATCCGGATGCGTCCGGTCCTCGCCGGGCGCAAGGGACGCCGTTCATGGGGGGTGCCCCTATGCCTTTGGTCAAGGTGGTCGGGTGGCAGTGTGGCTGTCATGAGTGATGACGTGCCTGTTCGAGAGTCGCCAGGAGGCGCGGCGCTCCCCGTGGCCGACTTCGTCACCCACCCCGCTGCGCGGTGCCTGATCCGTCACCTTCCGCTGTCAGGGCAGCCCGCACCCGCTGCTCCTCGCGAGCAGAGCTGACGTCCCGTTCCAGGGGTGTGCGACTCACGGCCGTCGCGAGGTCTTCCAAGGCCCGTTTTTGCATTTCCGCCTCGCGCCGCACGACCGGGCTCCGGTTGCCGGCGGCAGCGTCCTCCCACGCGTGGAGCGCCTCCTCCACATGCCCCCAGTCTGGATTCCTGTGCTCGCGCACGTCGACTGCCGCCTTCGCGGTGTCCGTCTCCAGGGCCTCGGCGAACCGCTCCGCCTCGGGGACGAAACGGCTGTCGGCCCGCGGGACGTGGCTCTCCATGAGCATCACCGCCCGGCCGAACCCCTTCAGTGCCTCTTGCGCCTCCTCCGCCTCACGCGATGTCAGACCCCTGGGGCGGACCGGTTCCTGCCTTGCCCGGTCGTATGTCTCCTGCCAGGCGGCACGTGCATCCCTGCTCGCCAGCAGTGCCCTGCGCATGTCGACGTGATGCTCCTGGGTCGGTTCGGCGTAGCTGCGGAGCACCGCGGCCGCGTAGCGGCCGTTGGCGGCGAGCCAGTCCGCAAGCCGGCCCGGCAGCCGGGGCGTCTCCCACGCGGGGAACACCACGTAGGCCAGCATTGCCAGGGCCCCGCCGAGCAGGGTGAGCACCACCCGCTCCGGGACCGTCTGCTCCCACGCCTGGCCGCCCATGCCGAGCAGGAAGACGACGTACGCGGCAGTGAAGCACTGGGAGTAGGCGTAGCCGGTACGGATCAGCGTGTACGACAGGCCTGCCGAGATCACCGCCAGCGCGCCGAACACATGGGCGTCCGGGCCCAGGGCCCGCACCATCCCGGTGGCGAGCGCGACCCCTGCCAGGGTCCCGGCGAAACGGGCCACCGCGCGCGCGTACGTCCGGTGGAAGTCCGGGCGCATCACCATCACCGAGGCGATGGGCGCCCAGTAGCTGTGGCCCAGGGGCAGCCGGGTGGCGATCAGGTAGCCGAGCGTGGCCACTGCCGCCAGGCGGACGGCGTGCCGGAACACGGGCGAGTCCCGCCGGAGCTCACGGCGGACCGCCCGGACGACGACCGGGACCAGTCGGAGCATTGTCGGGCGCACCAGGAACTGGGCGCCGGCAGGGCCGGGCGGCGTAGGCGTCCTCCCGCGTGCGCCGCCGCTCCCGGCGATCTCCAACGCCTCGCCGAGCAGTTCCACGAGCCGCTCGGCGGCCTGCCGCGCGGGGCCCTCCAGCACCTCGTGCTCCTCCTCGACACGCAGGACGTCCGTGCTCTCGGGCCGTACCTCGGCGGGACTGCCGCGGCGGATCGAACGGGCGGCCGCATCCAGGACGTCGGCGGCCGCGTCGAGCAACTCCCGCGCGCGGTCCCTCCCGGGTCCCTCCGCCGGGGCGCCGACGTCCGGGTCGGCGAGCGCGGCGACGACCGGCCGAATACGCTCGGCGAGTCCCCGGGGGCCGTGCAGGGCGGGGGGACGGGTGCGGGCCTGTGATGGCGTCACGGCGGCCGCGTCCCGGGCCGTCATCAACGGCTCCGGGTCGAACGGGGCCGTCGGGTCGTGCCGCAACCGGCGGGCGTAGTCCGCCACTGCGGCCAGGGCGTCGGCGAGCGCGTCGCGATGCGCCCCCCAACGGCGGATCGGGAACAGTAAGATCAGCACGGCTTGCACCACGCCCCCGAGCGCGATGACCCCGGCGTGTTCCAGGGCTCGCCCGACGCTCGTGGGCAGGGTGATGGTCACCAGCATGCTGCCCACGGTCGTCGCTGCGACGATCCCAGCGGTCGATCCGACGGCCCACGCCATCCCCGCGGCGAAGGCCCATACGGCCAGCAGCGGGAGGAACGTCACGAGTCGCCCCGCGGCCAGGTAGCCCACGAAGGTGCTGAGCGCCAGACCAGCGCCCGCGCCGAGCGCGATCACCTTGCGTGGACGCCAGGTGCGCTGGAAGGTGGCCCCACCCGCGGAGTAGGCACCGAGGGCGGCGGACGCGGCATACGCAGGGGAGACCAGCCACAGCGCCGGCCCGACGACGATCGCCACCCCAGCGGCCGTGCGCAGCGCGAGCAGGGGCTCCAGCCGCGTCTCCTCGATCGTGAGCCCGGATCGCACAACCTCTCCGAAGGCCCGCAGCCACGTCACGGGTGTGAGCCTAGCCGGAACACCCTGCCGGGTCGCATCGGCCTGATTGGGGTGCGGCAACCGTCGGGCAGCGAAGCTTCCCACCCGCCCCGCGAACAGGCCGGCGGCCGCAGCCGCTGGACCCGCAGCCGCTGGACGGGGTGCAGCCACCGCGGACACTGCTGAGCGTCCGCCGTCCGTCCTACCGGGCCGGAGCGCGGGCAATCGCCGTTGGTTCAGGTCCGACCGGAGCGCGGGCCATTGTCCCCAGCCGCGGCCGGAGGACGGGCGGGACGGCGGCCCGGGGTCACCTACCGCTTGTGGCCGTTCCCGTGTCCGTTCGGGTGCAGGACCACCTTGATCCAGCCCTCGTCACGGGCGTCGAAGTGCTCGTAGGCGGCGGGGGCCTCGTCCAGACTGAGTTCGTGGGAGACGACGAAGCTCGGCGTTGCCTTCCCACCGGCGATCAGATCCCGCAGCGCCCGGTTGTACCTCTTCACCGGCGCCTGCCCGGTGCCCATGCGCTGGCCCTTGAACCACATCATGCCGAAGTCGATCGGGACCTTGCCCCGCGCCTCCAGCTCCCCCTGGGCCTCCGCGCCGCCGGGGTCCTCGGGCAGGAACACGCCCACCACACCGATGTCGCCCGTGAACCTGACCGAGTCGATCAGTCCGTTGAGCGTGAGGCTGGCGTCCTCATGTCCCTCGGGGCCGTGTGCCTGGTAGCCGACGCACTCACAGCCGTTGTCGGCGCCCAGTCCGAGGGTGGCCTCCTTGACGACCTCCGCCGGATTCTGCTCGGCGGTGTTGATCGGGATGGCCCCGATCTCCTCCGCCTTGCGTAGCCGGTCGGGCTGGTGGTCGGCCACCCAGACGCGGCCGGCGCCCTTGAGGAGGGCGGAGTAGGCCGCCATCAGCCCGACGGGACCGGCCCCGAAGACGATCGTCTGGTCGCCCGGTTTGACGTGAGCCATCTCAGTGGCGTGATAGCCGGTGGGGAAGATGTCGGCGAGCATCACGTAGTCGGTCTGCCGTTCGGCGGCGTCCTCACCCAGACGCAGCGCGTTGAAGTCGCCGTAGGGCACGCGCAGCAGTTCCGCCTGGCCGCCCTGGTAGGGGCCCATTTCGGCGAATCCGTAGGCGGCTCCGGCGAGGGCCGGTTCCGGCTGCATGGTCAGGCAGTAGCTGGTCAGACCCTGCTCGCACTGCTTGCAGAAGCCGCAGGCGATGTTGAAGGGCAGGACCACGTACTCGCCGACCCGGACCTTGCGGACGGCCGGGCCGACCTCCACGACCTGACCCATGTTCTCGTGTCCCAGGGTGCGGCCGGACTCGAACGAGGTGCGGCCCTCGTACATGTGCAGGTCCGAACCGCAGATGTTGGTAGTGGTGATCTTGACGATGATGTCGCAGGGGTGCTCGATCTTCGCGTCCGGTACGTCCTTCACCGTGACGGTTCGAGGGCCTTCATATACCGCTGCTTTCATGATCGCTTCCTTAGGCGCCGCGGCATGACCGCAGCGCGGGTGCGATGGGGACGGCCTACCGAGCCTGACTCCCGGGAGTTGGTGCGACGGGGCCCGTGGCTCCGGCATGCCTCTGTGGGCCGTTCACCCGGTCCAGGTGAACGGTGGTGCCGCCGTGGGCCTGTCCGGCGGAGCTTCGGTGCCCCGGCGGCGTGCCTTCCGAGTCCCCGCCGGCCCTTGACGCGAAACGACCACGCACCGATCGATCAGCGGAATCTTCGTAGACGGACGACCACCAACCACCGACGACCACCAACCATCGGCCACCAGCGAATCTCCGACTCGGGTTACCAGTTAGAGGAAGTGCCCGGCCGATCATGTGACTGTTCCAACGCCTCGCGCGGCGCGGTGCAGCTCGGGCTCGCGCAGGCACTCGCCTCCGCGCGGCAGACGGTGGCCATGCGGCTGGCCGACCAGGTCGACGGCGACACCGAGGTCGGCGCCGAGCTCGTGGCCGAGCAGGCCGAGGTCGACATCGAGGTGGCACGCCGGATCGCGGCCGGCGGCCGTGTCGCCCGCGATCGAGAACGTCGACGTATTCGCATCGAAGCTCCCGGCATGACCCCGGACGGATCGGCAGGACACGAGGGAAGAGGCTGTCGTACCGGCGCGGGAAACCGCACGCAAGCTCTTCGCCGGCCTCATGCCCGGAGCCAAGCGCCCCAGGCCCTCACCTTCAGCACCATCTGCGCACGCGAGGTTCCGGGCACGTAGTCATCAGCCCGTCGTCGGAGCTCGTGCGCCCGCTCCGGCATCAGTCGCTCGTGTTCTGTTCGGGGACCAGCTGCAAGAGGAGGCACCCGGTCCTCCGACTCCGTGGCCTCTGCCGGCAGACGTTCCTGTTCCTGGCTGGTCACAGCGTCACCTCGACTTCTGCCAGACCGCGGCAGCGACTCCGATCGCCAACGTTGATGGGCGGGTAGTCATGCTCGGGATATGAGAAGTCGCTCCTGAAGGGGCATGACGGCGGGGCGGCTGAGCGCTTCGTTGCACACCCCCCAGCATCCCGACGCGGGGCCCCGGCGGCGGCATGGGCTGATCCATCCGAGCAGCACCCGCGCCCCGGACGGCGTATCTGCCGCCCGGGGTGCGGCGCGTTGGCGTACCCGGCTGCCACGGTGGCGACATGACCACCGACACGCCCTCGCTGTTCTCGGGGTCAGTCCGGCGGCCGGCCCGGAGGTGCTGCGCCTGCCCGTGTGGAACGCGCTCGCCGAACGGGCCGACCCGCTGCGCAACCCTGTCCCGACGGCCGGAGACTCACTCATGAAGAGTGTGCCCCGATCGGCGTGTCCCGAAGATCGAACTGCCACGCACGCTGCGATATTCGCAGAGGATTTGACATGAAGGCACCAATCGAAGGAGGAGCCATGGTGCGGGTCGGGCTGTTGGTCCGGGTACAGGCGAAACCGGGCAAGGAAGCGGAAGTGGCACAGTTCCTGACAGACGCGCAGGCGATCGTCGACCAGGAGCCCGACACCCGCGCCTGGTTCGCCATCCAGTTCGACGCGTCCACGTTCGGCATCTTCGACGTGTTCCCTGACGACGCGGGTCGACAGGCACACCTGGCCGGAGGCGTGGGCACGGCGCTCGGGGAGCGGGCAGCGGAGCTGTTCACCGTGTCGCCCGCGATCGAGAACGTCGACGTACTCGCATCGAAGCTCCCGACATAACCCCGGACGGATCAGCAGGACACGAGAGATGACGCGGCGAGCAGACGGCCGGACTCGTCGCCGCGTACCGCGCGGGGCGCCGTGCCCGACGCTCCACGCGTGCGATGCGTTGTGGTGCGGCGAGTCGCCAAGGCCGTCGGGGAGCCAGTCACCATGGACGCCGATTCCTGGGCCGACACGCGCTTCGCCGACAAGCGCTATACGCCCTGGGAAACCCCCGACGGCACTCCCTTCTCCATCGCGGGCATGAGCCGGATGATCGGCGCCACGTTCGGGTGGATATCGTCTCCCTAGTCGCCGTCGCCGTCGCCGTCGCCGTCGTCTTGGAGCGCTCGACGTCGCTCCTGTTCGCGCTTGGAGTAGGCGGCCGCCCGGATCGCCTCGTCGCTCTCCAAGCCCGATCCCAGAGCGCCGCCCACCGTGGCGACCGAAGCGACGAACCAGGACAACGTCCAGTATTCCGCGGCGTGAAGCGGGGTTCGTGTCGTGGAGGCGAACACTTGGCCGTTGAGGATGAACAGGGCCCACACCAAGTTGATGACGATCAAACCCGCGTAGCAGACGAGCACCCCGATACCCACGGTCATGACCGTCGAGGCGTTGTAGAGCCTCGCCCTCTGCCTCGCCTCCCGCGAGACCTCCGCTGATCGATGCCACAGCTGCGCGTCCACGATCAGCCAGCCGATCATGAGCGCGACGGACCCGACCGTGGCGATCGCGAGGCGTGGCGCGCTCAGGGACTCGGCCAGGTTCCAGATGGTGGAGTTCACAGTGGCGGCTGCTCCCGTGGCGAGTGCGGCCGCCAGGGCTTTCGACAAGCCCGGCACCAAGCGCCACGGCCGGTTGGCGCGGACCATACCGACGAGCACCCTCAGGTAACCGCGCGGTCCGCTGACGACGTACCGAAGATCAGCGGTCTCCTCCGCACCGATCTGGCCCGGGTGAATAGGCGCGAGGCGACTGACGAAGGGCCCCAGAAGCGGCTGACTCCGAGGAGGTCCCTCAGCCCCGGTGGCCCGCGGGCCCGCCAAGCTGAGCACGGCTTCTTCCACGGCCCGCCGGGCTCTCGTCTGCAGACGCAAGCCCCCCAGCGGAGGAAGAGACAGCAGGGCCAAGCCGTGTTCGTGACTCAGATCCAGAACGAGCTTGCGCCCGTGTGAGTGCAGCGGAAGGTCGGTGAGGGCCACGACGATGTCCCAACGCTCCGCTCTTCCGCGGTCCATGATCCGGCGCATCAAGGTGGGCTGGTCCTCGGTCCCTGCGGTGAAGGGCTCACTGACCACCTGGACGTCGAACCGTCGCCCCTGGCCTGACCTGTCGGCGAGCCGAGCGGGAAGTATCCGGGCCATGCGCTGCGCGATCTCCGTGGGCGCGTCAGGATCCGCCAGGAGAGCCACGACCGTAGCGCCCTGAGACGACACCCGCATGACTCCTTCTCGTCGGCTGCCCCCGCGATCGCCCGTGCCCACAGGATGCCCCCGAGGCATCGCCGACGCCGCGTGACACGCTGGCCCCTGCCGGCAGGGGCAGGCGGCATGGTCAGGTCTCCTCGTCCTCCCCGCACAGGGCCTGCCCCACCACCGGGCCACGGTTGCGTGCGCCACCGCGAACACCGGTTCCGCACCACCCCGGGCACCGCGACGAGATCGATCGGCAACAGGCCCGCCTCCTGTTCAACCTCGTCACCGTGATCACCTTCATGGCCGGCGACGAAAACCCCGGGGAGGGTGGTCTCCAGCAGCAACGCCCCCTTGTCGGCATCCGCCAACCGCGGAGTGTGCGCCGCCCAAGGCCGTGTATCGAAAATGGATCCGGGATACTCCGGAGGCTCGTGTGAGCGGGCCCCGTGACGGCGCCTGTCGCGCGGTTCCCGGCGCGATCAGGTAATCAGGAACGGTGGACAAGGACGCGACCGACCCCTTCGTGCATGTCCGGGGCGCCTGTGAGAACAACCTGAAGAACATCGATGTCGACGTTCCGCGGGACGCGATGGTCGCCTTCACCGGCGTCTCCGGTTCGGGCAAGTCCTCGCTCGCGTTCGGCACGCTCTACGCGGAGGCCCAGCGACGCTACTTCGAGTCCGTAGCACCGTACGCCCGAAGGCTGTTGCAACAGGTCGGCGCACCGCACGTGCAGGAAATCACCGGACTGCCACCCGCCGTGGCCCTGCAACAGCGACGCGGGTCGCCCAGCTCGCGCTCGACGGTCGGCACCATCACCACGCTGTCCAATCTGCTCCGCATGCTGTACTCCCGCGCCGGCACCTATCCGCCCCGGGCCGCACGGCTGGAGGCCGAGTCGTTCTCACCCAACACCGCGGCCGGGGCCTGCCCGGAGTGCCACGGACTGGGGGTCGTGCACGACGTCGCCGAGGACCTGCTCGTCCCGGATCCCTCGCTGAGCATCCGAGAGGGGGCGATCGCCGCCTGGCCGGGCGCCTGGCAGGGCGCGAACCTGCGCAGTGTCGTGAGCGGCCTGGGTATCGACATCGACCGACCGTGGCGCAGGCTCAGGAAGAAGGACCGGGACTGGCTGCTGTACACGGACGAGCAGCCCTCCGTGTACATCGAGCCGGAGGAGGACCGCGTCGACTACGGCTACCAGGGCAAGTTCTGGAGCGCCCGCAAGCACGTCATGCACGTCCTCGCCGACTCCAAGAGCGAGAAGATGCGCGAACGGGCGCTCCGGTTCGTCAGGAGTGTGCCCTGCCCCGAGTGTCACGGCAGCGGACTGCGGCCCGAGGCACTCGCCGTGACCTTCGCCGGACGTTCCATCGCCGAGATCAACGCGATGCCGCTCACCGAGGTCGCGGCGCTGCTGCGGCCCGTCGCGAAGCGGTCCGAGGCCGACGCCACCACGTCGACCGCCCGATCCGGTGAGACGACCGAGGTCGCGGTCCGGATCTGCGGCGATCTGGTCGCGCGGGTCGAGGTACTGCTCGACCTGGGCCTCGGATATCTCAGCCTCGGGCGCCGCTCGACGACCCTGTCGCCGGGCGAGGCGCAGCGCCTGCGGATCGCCACCCAGCTGCGCTCGGGGCTGTTCGGCGTCGTCTACGTCCTCGACGAACCCTCCGCGGGCCTGCACCCGGCTGACGCGGAACCGCTGCTGGACGTGCTGGACCGCCTCAAGGCGGCGGGCAACTCGCTGTTCGTCGTGGAGCACGACATGGACGTCGTACGGCGGGCGGACTGGGTGGTCGACATCGGCCCCGGCGCGGGTGAGGGCGGCGGACGCGTGCTGTACAGCGGCCCGGTCGCCGGTCTTGAGCAGGTCCGGGAGTCGGCCACGAGCCAGTACCTGTTCGGGCGCGCCCAGCCGCTCGATCACCGCCCGCGCACACCGCACGGCTGGCTGCGCCTGAGCGGCGTCTCCCGCCACAATCTGCACGCCGTGTCCGTCGACGTACCGCTCTGCGTACTGACGGCGGTGACGGGCGTGTCCGGTTCCGGGAAGTCGACGCTGGTGACGCAGGTACTCGCCGAGGTCGTCCGCGGCCACCTCGGACCCGTACCCGAGGAGCCCGACGAGGCGCGGCTGGAGGTCGACGTCCAGGACACGTCGGGGGTCGAGTCGTTCGACCGGCTGGTCCTGGTCGACCAACGGCCCATCGGCCGAACTCCCCGCTCCAACCTGGCCACGTACACGGGGATGTTCGACGCGGTGCGCAAGCTGTACGCGGCGACGGACGAGGCCAGGGGGCGCGGCTACTCGGCCGGACGGTTCTCCTTCAACGTGCCCGAGGGGCGGTGCGAGACCTGCCAGGGCGAGGGATTCGTCGCGGTGGAACTGCTGTTCCTGCCCGGCACCTACGCGCCGTGCCCGACCTGCCAGGGCGCCCGGTACAACGCCGAAACGCTGGAGGTCACCTACCGCGGAAAGAACATCGCGGAGGTGCTGGCGTTGTCCGTCGACGCCGCCGCCGATTTCCTGTCCGGCGTCCCGGCCGCTTCCCGCAGTCTGGAGACGTTGCGCGAGGTGGGTCTGGGGTACCTGCGGCTGGGCCAGCCCGCGACGGAACTCAGCGGTGGTGAGGCGCAACGCATCAAACTGGCCACCGAACTCCAGCGAGCCCGCCGCGGACACGCGCTCTACCTGCTCGACGAGCCGACGGCGGGGCTGCACCCCTCGGACATCGCGCTGCTGCTGCGACAACTGCACCGGCTCGTCGACGCCGGCAACACGGTCGTCCTCGTCGAGCACGACCTGGACACGATCGCCACCGCCGACTGGGTCATCGACCTCGGGCCGGGCGGCGGCGACGCGGGCGGCCGGGTGGTCGCGGCGGGCCCGCCGGCCAAGGTGGCGAGGGCCCGCCGCAGCGCCACCGCGCCCTATCTCGCGGCCCGGCTCGCGCGCTCATGACGACGGGGCGAGGGGCTGAGCACCGGTCAGCCGGGTCCGGGGCGCAGGGTCGCGCGCGTCGATGCTGCGTTCCAGCTTCAGAGCATCTCCAGGGGCGTGGGCCCGCTGGGCGGCGGGAACGCCTCGTCGAGGGCCTCGACCGCCTCGGTGGGAAGGTGGAGGTCCACCGCGCCGCGGTTCTCCCGAACGTGGTCGGGTGATGCGGAACGCGGGATCGCGGCCATCCCCTGTTCCAGCACCCAGGCGAGTGCCACCTGGGCCGGCGTGGCCCCGAGGGCCCGGGCCACGGCATCCAGTGCCTCGACCTCCAGCAGCCGCCCCTGCTCGACCGGGGAGTAGGCCATGACCGTCACCCCGGCCTCGCGGCACCAGGGGAGCAGATCCCACTCGACGCCGCGCCGGGAGAGGTTGTACAGCACCTGGTCGACGGCCACGGCGTCGCCACCGGGGAGGGTGGTCAGCTCGACCACGTCGGCGATGTCCAGATTGCTCACGCCCCAGTAGCGGATCTTCTCCGCCTCCATCAGGTCGGTGAATCCCGCAAGAGTCTCCTCAAGTGGCCACCGTCCCCGCCAGTGCAGCAGGTAGAGGTCCAGCCGTTCCGCACGGAGCCGCCGCAGGCTGCCCTCGCAGGCGGCGACGGTGCCCTTCCGGTCGGCGTGGCCGGGCAGCACCTTGCTGACGAGGAAGACCTCCTCCAGGCGTCCCCGGAGGGCCTCCCCGACGAGCTCCTCGGCTGCGCCGTCGCCGTACATCTCCGCCGTGTCGACGACGGTCATGCCCAGGTCCACGCCCAGCCGCAGCGCGGCGATCTCCTGTTCACGCCGGGCCGGTTCCTCGCCCAGGTACCAGGTGCCCTGCCCAAGTGCAGCGATCTCCTCACCGGAGGGGAGCGCGATCGTTCTGGCCGATTCCACAGACATCCCGGGCCTCCCGTCTGCCGCGGATCAGTGTCACGCGCGCCCGCACCGAGTGCCCAGGTCCGCGCCTCCCAGACAACCGGTGACACGCCGCAGGGAGGTCAGGAGGGGCGGGCGGAGCGCGCCGAGAGCGTGCCGGGACCGGGTGCGCGGTCGCGCAACGCGACGGCGACCGACACAACGGCGCCGCAGGCGAGGACCGCCGCGAAGCCGATCATCGCGGTCTGCACGGCGAAATGCCTCAGGGCGAGGCTGAACAGGATGGAGGGCAGGCCCATTCCCAGGTACGCGACGACGAAGAACACGGCGAGGACCCCCGCGCGTGAGGCGGGCTCGGCCACTGTAACGGCACGTTCGACGCCTCCCTTGAACAGCAGCCCGGAGCCGGCTCCCGACAGGGACACGGCGACCAGGTAGAGCCAGAGCGCCGGGTGGTAGAGGGCGACGACGCACAGGACCAGTCCGACCGGGAAGACCACTGCCCCCACGGTCAGGACCCGGGGCAGTGGGAGACGGCCCAGCACCAGCTGGGCGGCCGCCGCGGAACCGAACATGAGGAAGGCGGCCAGGCCGACCACGAGGTGCGAGTCGGTGTGCAGGGTGCCGTGGAGCACGCTCGCCCCGAGGGAGGAGATCAGGCCGAGGATCGCGAAGGCGAAGGCGCCCAGCGCGCCGGCCGCGCCGAACGTCCGCCGGCCGCCGGCGCGCAGGACGAACCTGCTGGGCGGTTCGGCCGCGGGCAGCTCCAGGTCCACGGTCTCCGGGGTGGACAGCACCAGCGCCAGGCACACGGCCATGGCGAGCGTGAAGATCGCCTGGGTGGTGATCAGGGGCGTGGGAAGCCACTCGGCGGCGGCTCCGGCGACCAGGGGCCCCGCGGCCAGGCCGCCGAGGTTGGCGGCGGTGGCCACGATGCCGGGCAGCACCGAACCCGTCCGTTCCGGACGGGCCTCGTGGTGGAGGTCGTGCAGGTACGTCGTCGCGGTCGAGGCCATCAGCCCCAGTCCGACGCCGTTCAGGATCCTGCCCGCGATCAGCCCCGGCAGGTCCCGCCACGCGATCAGTACGACCGACGCGACGATGCCGACCAGCAGCGCCGGCACGATGATGCGCCGCCGGCCGAGCCGGTCCGACAGGTGTCCCAGTCCGAGGAAGGCGGCCGCTGCGCCCACGACCATCGAGGCGTACGCCACCGTGACCGTGGTCGCGCCGAAGTGGTCCCGGGCCTCGTACAGCGGCCACAGCGGGGTCGGCGCGGTGCCGAAGGCCATCAGCACGGTGAAGGCCACCGCCACGAACCAGAAGCCGGTCGTGTGCGAGGCACGGCGCCGGGCGGGGGCGCGGGGCGGCAGGCCGGCGGGAGCGGGTGCTGGGACCTGGTGGGTCGGGTCGCCGGGAGCGTCGGCTGTGGGACGGCTGAGCGGCGTCGGTACGGCAGGCAGGGGTACCCCTCCTCGGGCGGAAGTGGATGGCGCTTTCCATCCTCCTCACCAGGCAGGATCAGTGCCAACGAATGTTTTTGCTGAGCTCGAGCAATACGAGTGATACTTCTCGTGTGGAGCTACGTCAGCTGGAGCACTTCATCGCGGTCGCCGAGGAGCTGAGTTTCACGCGTGCCGCACGTCGGCTGCACGTGGTGCAGTCGGGGGTGTCCGCCGCGATCCGCTCCCTGGAGCGCGAGCTCGGCTGCGCGCTGTTCGAGCGCACGTCGCAGCAGGTCCGGCTCACCGGGGCGGGCGCGGCGCTGCTGCCGGAGGCTCGGGCCACCCTGCACGCCGCCCAGGCGGCCCAGGACGCCGTGCGCGAGGCACAGGACACGCTGCGCGGCACGGTGAACGTGGGCGCCATGGCCTCGGTCGAGGTGGTGGACCTGCCTGCGCTCCTCGGACAGCTGCACGCGCGGCATCCGGCGATCGACGTCCGGCTGCGGCTGGCGACGACCGGATCGGCGGGACTGGCGCACGCGCTGCTCAGCGGGGACCTGGACGTGGCCTTCCTGTCGCTGCCCGAGGAGCACAAACCCGCCGGGATCGACGCGCGGGAGCTGGCCACCGTGCCGCTCGTCCTGGTGGTGAGCGCCGCCCATCCGCTCGCGCAGCGGGGAAAGGTGGCACTTGCGGACCTCGCGGGGGAACCCTTCGTGGACTTCCCGCCGGGCTACGGCAACCGCGAGGTGGTCGACCGGGCGTTCGCTGTGGCGGGCGTCGTACGCCGGGTGGCTCTGGAGGTGCCCGACATCGACATGGGGGCGGCACTGGTCCGGCACGGTCTGGGCATCGCCTTCCTGCCCCCGTTCGCCGTTGCCCGCACCCCCGGCCTGCACGTCCTGGACGTCCACGGCACCGTGCTCCGCTGGAGCATGCATCTCGGCACGTCGTCGACCCGGCGGCCCAGCTCGGCCCTGCGGGCGCTGCTCGACCTGGTCGGCCACCACGTCATCGCCCTGTGACGCCCGGGCCGCGGCCCGGGCGTCACAGGGCGGTGGTGTCTGTCCGGGCCCCCGCGCCCGCCTCGCTCCGGCCGCGACATCTCGGGCAGCTCGCCCGACTGCTGCTGACGCCGATCGCGCCAGAGTCCTGGCGAGGCATCAGCCGGGGCCGCCCAGCACGATCTTCCACACCCGGGTCGCCACCTGGAGGTTCAGCCTGTCCTCGACGTTCGCGAGGTCGTTGCCGCTGATGTCGCGGATGCGCTGGAGCCGATAGCGCAGCGTGCTGCGGTGGATCGCGAGGGAGTCCGCGGTCTCGTCGTAGTTGCCGCCGCAGTCGAAGTACCGGGACAGGGTCTCCACCATGGCCGTGTGGTGCCGGGAGTCGTAGTCGATGAGCTGCCCGAGCCACTCCTGGACGAACGTCTCCAGTTCCCGGTAATCGTTGCCAGGTCCCAGGATGCGGTAGAGGCCGAGCTCGTCGAAGAACGTCGTGCCGTAGCGCTCGCGGGAGTGGCGGCGCACCTCCATGGCGCGCTGCGCCTCCTCGTAGTGGCGGGGTATGTCGTCCAGGGAGTCGCAAGGGGCGCTCACACCGATCGTCCCGGACCTTGTCCCGGTCTCCCGGGCGAGCGCCTCGTACAACGCGCGGGCGTGCGGCCTGTCGTCGGCGACCAGGACCACGTGGTCGGAACGTCGGGTCAGCAGCGAGCGCATGCCGACGCCAGAGGCCGCCCGTCCCACGGTCTGCGCGAAGGAATCATCCGCAGTCCGGTTCGGCCACTGCACCACGACGATGTAGTGGCTGCGGTGCAGGTCGTGTCCGACTGCCTCGGACCGGGCGTAGGCGCTCGCCTCGTCCGTCCCCGCCAGGAGGTCGTCGACCAGCGCGCGGTGCAGCCTCAGCTCCACTTCGGCCAGATTGCGCAGGTGCGCCAGCTCCGGGGCGAGCGACGCGGCGGCGTGTTCCAGCGCGAGTACGGTGTGCTCGTCGGCCTCGTTCCGGGCATCGACCAGCGCCAGCACGCCCAGAATCTCGCCGTGCGGGCGGACCAGGGTGATCAGCCGGTCCTTCACCCGCACCGGCCCGGCCTGACGGGCGACGGCGTGCAGTGTTTCGTCCTGGCGTACGGGGTCCGGCTCGGGATAGGGGTCGGGGCGGCCGGGGCCGGTCCAGAACCTCAGCCGACCGAAGCGGTCCTCGACCAGCGCGGGGAGTCCAGTGAGCCTGTGCAGTGCACGGGTGATGGCTTCCTCGCCGCCGTCCGAAGCAGCGACGTCGGCCATGAGCGTGTGAACGGCCCGCTGGTACCCCAGCTCCGCCACGACGGAGATCAGCTGTCGTTGGAGGGCTGTGCGTTCGTCCCTCAGTCGGTGCAGCTCCCACGCGTCCTCGCGTTGGCGGCGGTCTGCGAAGGCGACGGACAGTGCAGCAGCGGTGTGCCGGACGAGCGTGGCGAGCAGGGACCGCTCGGCCTCGGATGGCCGGGAGCGGGACGTCACCACGAGGTAGCCGTGGAGTCCCTCAAGTCCGCGTAGCCCCAGGGCCCGCCCCCAGGGCCTGCCGGGTACGGTCACGGGGCCGTCCCGCCCGGCCAGCTCCCGCACCCTCCGGCCCACGGCCGAGACATGCGTCTGCCCGTTCCTCGGGCTGGGGACCAGGTCGCCGTCCACCTTGAGGTATCCGGCCTCGGCGCTGTATGGCCCCGCGGCGGCTATGTGGTCCATGGCCAGGCGCAGGATCTCGTCCTCGTCCGGGGTGTCGAGCCGGGCGCGGGAGAGCACCGTCAGGTCGCGGAGGGCATGGTCGTCCGGGTTGCGCACGGGTGGGCGGCGCCATGTGCGCACGACCGTGGGGTGCCACCGGGCGCTGCCTCGCGGAAGGCTGCTCGCCCGGTTGGAGCGGTGGCGGTACAGGCTGTGCGTCCGACTGCCGGTCATGGCATCACTCCGTTCTCCCTGAGTCTTCAGGGAGGCGAGTCGTATCTCGCGTACCCGCTCCCGGCCGGTTTACCCGAGATGTTCGGATTCCTCCTCTTGTACTCGTAGGGCAACCGGACCCGTGCATTCCTGACTCGCCAGGCGCAGGCGTGGAGCCTCCCGGTTCGTCACCCTGGGGAGTGCTCGAGACCCTCCGTGCGCGCCGGTGGGAAACCGGCGGAGGTCCCACCTCTACCTGACGAACGTGATCCGGAGAGTCGACGCAGGCGTCGTACCGGGAGGAGTTCCTCATGGCCAAGGCAGTGGGCATCGACCTGGGCACCACCAACTCGGTGATCGCCGTGTGGGAGGGCGGCGAGCCGTCCGTCGTGCCCAACAGCGAGGGCAACCGCACGACACCGTCCGTGGTGGCCTTCACCGACACCGGGGAACGTCTGGTGGGCCAGCTGGCCCGGCGGCAGGCGATCCTCAACCCGAAGGGCACCATCTACTCGGCCAAGCGGTTCATCGGCCGGCACTTCGACGAGATCTCCGACGAGGCCAGGGCGGTGACGTACGACGTCGTCGAAGGCGACGGCGGGGCGGCCCGCTTCAAGGTGCGCGACAAGCTCTATGCGCCTGAGGAGATCAGCGCACAGGTGCTGCGCAAACTCGCCGACGACGCCTCCAAGCAGCTCGGGGAGAGGGTCACGGAGGCGGTCATCACGGTGCCCGCCTACTTCAACGACGCTCAGCGCACCGCCACCAAGGACGCCGGACGGATCGCGGGACTGGAGGTGCTGCGGATCATCAACGAGCCGACCGCGGCGGCCCTCGCGTACGGCATGGACAAGAAGGAGCACGAGACCGTCCTCGTCTTCGACCTGGGCGGCGGCACCTTCGACGTGAGCATCCTCGACGTCGGCGACGGTGTGGTGGAGGTGCGCTCCACCGCCGGCGACAGCCACCTGGGCGGCGACGACTTCGACCGGCGTCTGGTGGATTACCTCGCGGACGACTTCCAGAAGGAGAACGGCATCGACCTGCGCAAGGACCCGCAGGCGCTGCAACGATTGTTCGAGGCGGCGGAGAAGGCGAAGACCGAGCTCAGTTCGGTGACGCAGACGCAGGTCAGCCTGCCGTTCATCACCGCCGACGCCTCCGGGCCCAAGCACCTCACCGACTCGATCATGCGGTCCACGTTCGAGCAGATCACCGGCGACCTGGTGGAGCGCTGCCTGGGACCGGTCCAGCAGGCCATGGCCGACGCCAAGGTCGGCGAGAGCGACATAGACGAGGTCATCCTCGTAGGCGGCTCCACCCGTATCCCGGCGGTCCAGGCCCTGGTCCGCCGGCTGACCGGCGGCAAGGCACCCAACATGAGCGTCAACCCCGACGAGGTCGTGGCCCTGGGTGCCGCCATCCAGGCCGGGGTGCTCAAGGGCGAGGTCAAGGACGTCCTGCTGCTCGACGTCACACCCTTGTCGCTGGGCGTGGAGACGCGCGGCGGAGTGATGACGAAGATCATCGAGCGGAACACCACCATCCCGGTGCGCCGCAGCGAGACCTTCTCCACCGCCGAGGACAACCAGCCGGCCGTCGATGTGGTGGTCCTCCAGGGCGAGCGCGAGCGGGCCGCCGACAACCGGGTGCTGGGCCGGTTCCAGCTCACCGACATCCGACCGGCGCCGCGGGGCGAAGCGCAGGTCGAGGTCACCTTCGACATCGACGCCAACGGCATCCTCAACGTCAAGGCCCGCGACCGGGACACCGGCAAGGAACAGGGCATCACCATCAGCGAGAGCTCCAACCTGGACCGCGGTGAGGTCGAACGCATGGTCCAGGAGGCCGAGCGCAACCAGGACCAGGACCATGCACTCCGCGAGGCCGTCGACGCCCGCAACGAACTCGACGCCGTCGCGTACCAGGTCGAGAAGCGTCTCACCGAACTGGGCGACGCAGCGCCCGCGCACGAAAAGGCACGCGCCGAGATGCTCGTGTCCGACGCCCGGGCGGTGGTCAAGGAAGAGGCGGGCGTGGAGCGCGTGCGGCCCCTGACCTCCGAACTCCAGCAGGTGCTCGCCGGGCTGGCGGCCCATCAGGGCGCCGCCACCGCGGACGGCGGTCCCGGCCAGGATGCCGCCACCGGTGGTCCCACGAGTGGCGACGCCGGTGGCGACGATGTCATCGACGCCGAATTCGACAAGGGCTGAGGCGCGCCATGCCCACCCACCCCCAGGAACCCGACCGGGCCGGTCCGGATCCGGTCGGACCGGCCCCAGACGGCGCCGTACGCCCTCCTCGCGCGGATTTGCCGCAACCGGGCCCGCCGACCCGGCCGGAAGCGGCGAACGGCGAACCGGGGCCCGACGCCGCCGGCCCCGCGCCTGCCGAGGACGAGTACACGACCGCGATCCGGGAACTGGAGGACCGCTGGCGGCGCGCACTCGCCGACCTCGACAACCTTCGCAAGCGTCACGCCAGGGAACTGGAGCGCGAGCGGGCCGTCGAGCGGTCCCGCACGGCGGCCGCCTTCCTGCCCGTCCTCGACAACCTCGAACTCGCCCTGACCCATGCCGGCGCCGATCCGGGCGCGATCGTGGAGGGCATCCGGGCCGTACGCGACCAGGCGGTGAACGTCCTCGACCTGCTCGGCTACCCGCGGCACGCGGAGACCGGCGTCGCCTTCGACCCGGCCCGGCACGAGGTGGTCGGCGTCGTCCAGGACCCGGACGCCCCACCGGGCACGGTCGTCGAGGTGCTGCGCCCCGGCTACGGGGACGGCGAGAGGCAGCTCAGGCCGGCCGCGGTGACCGTCGCGAAGCGGGAGTGACCGGCGATGGCACGGGACTACTACGAGGTGCTCGGCGTGTCGCGGAGCGCGAGCCAGGACGAGATCCAGCAGGCGTATCGCAAACTCGCCCGCAGGTACCACCCCGACGTCAACAAGGACCCCGCGGCGGAGGAGCGTTTCAAGGACCTCAACGAGGCACACAGCGTCCTGTCCGATCCCAAGACCCGGGCCCGCTACGACCGCTTCGGCGAGGACTTCCGCAAGATCCCCGAGGACTTCGACGAACGGGTCGCGGCCGGAGCGGGCGGCGGCTTCCGCGGTCGGGGGACCGCGGGCGCGGGCGGCCCCCGTGTCCGATACGCCACCGGCTTCGGCGACGACTTCGGCGCGGAGGGCATTGACATCGAGGACCTGCTCGGCTCCATGTTCGGAGCCGGCGCCGCCCCGGGCGGCGTCCCCGGCGCGGACCAGGAGGCCGAGCTGCCGCTCACCGTCGAGGAGGCGTACCGAGGCGGCCGGCGCACCGTCACGCTCGCCGGTCCCACCGGGCAGCCGCGGCGGTACGAGGTCGACGTGCCGCCGGGCGTCACCGACGGGCAGCGCATCCGGCTGGCGGGTGAGGGCGGCCGGGGCAGTCGTGACGCCGCCGCGGGCGACCTGTACCTGCGGGTGCGTATCCAGCCCCACCCCCGGTTCCGGCTGGACGGCCGCGACGTGCACATCCAGGTCCCGGTCGCCCCCTGGGAGGCGGCCCTGGGTGCGACCGTGCCGGTGCCCACGCCCGGCGGCAGCACGGCCAAGGTCACGGTGCCCGCGGGCTCCTCCAGCGGCCGGCGGCTGCGGCTGCGTGGCGAGGGCATGCCGAACCCGCGCGGCGCGAACGGCGACCTGTACGCCGAACTCCGCATCATGGTGCCGCCCACGCTCAGCGACCGGGAGCGCGAACTGTTCGAGGAGCTCGCCGCCACTTCCTCGTTCGACCCCAGGAGGACGCGATGAACGACCGACCCGCGGGAGCGGCAGGCACCGGCTGGGCCGGCGGGGGCGCCCGTCCGGTACGAACGGGCGCAGACATCACCGCCACGACGGCTGTCCGGTACGCGCTCGTGCCCGCCCCCCGGCTCTCCCTCGACGCCGTGGCCCGTCTCTCGGGCCTCCACCCCGATCTGATCCGCCGGTTCGTCGCCCTCGGCCTCATCGACGCCGAACGCGACGCCGCGGGGCACCTGGTGTTCGACCCCACGGCCCCGGCGGCCCTTGCCCGCATCCAGCGGCTGCGCACCGGACTCTGCCTCAACTACGCATCCATCGGCCTGGTGCTCGACCTGCTCGACCGCATCAGCCTGCTCGAAGCCGCCCTGCGCGGCCGCGGCACGAGGAGTGAAACACCCCCATGGACATGAACCGTCTCACCCAGAAGTCCCAGGAAGCCCTCCAGGAGGCCCAGACCGCGGCCGTCGGCATGGGGCACACCGAGGTCGACGGGGAACACCTGCTGCTCGCACTCCTCGATCAGGAGGACGGTCTGATCCCGCGGTTGCTGCAACAGGCCGGCACCGAGCCGATGAAACTGCGCGCTGCCGTGCGCGAGGAACTCTCCCGCCGCCCGAAGGTCACAGGCCCCGGCGCGGCACCCGGCCAGGTCTTCGTCACCCAGCGCCTCTCCCGGCTGCTCGACGCCGCCGAACGGGAGGCCAAACGCCTCAAGGACGAGTACGTGTCCGTGGAGCACCTGCTGCTAGCCCTGGCCGAGGAGAGCTCTTCGACCGCCGCCGGGCGACTTCTCAAACAGGCCGGCATCACCAGGGACTCGTTCCTGAGCGCGCTCACCCAGGTCCGCGGAAACCAGCGCGTCACCTCCGCCAACCCCGAAGTGGCCTACGAGGCTCTGGAGAAGTACGGCCGCGACCTGGTCCTCGAGGCTCGGTCCGGGCGGCTGGACCCGGTCATCGGCCGTGACGCGGAGATCCGCCGCGTCACCCAGATCCTCAGCCGCAAGACGAAGAACAACCCCGTCCTCATCGGCGACCCCGGCGTCGGCAAGACCGCCATCGTCGAGGGCCTGGCCCAGCGCATCGTTCGCGGCGACGTCCCCGAGGGCCTGCGCGACAAGACGGTGTTCGCCCTCGACATGGGCTCCCTGGTCGCCGGTGCCAAGTACCGCGGCGAGTTCGAGGAACGCCTCAAGGCCGTGCTGTCCGAGGTGAAAGCCGCCCAGGGGCGCATCCTGCTCTTCGTCGACGAACTCCACACCGTCGTAGGAGCGGGCGCCGCCGAAGGGGCCATGGACGCGGGCAACATGCTCAAGCCGATGCTCGCCCGCGGCGAACTCCACATGATCGGCGCCACCACCCTCGACGAGTACCGCAAGCACATCGAGAAGGACGCCGCCCTCGAACGCCGCTTCCAACAGGTCCTGGTCGGCGAGCCGAGCGTGGAAGACACCATCTCCATCCTGCGCGGACTGCGCGAACGCCTGGAGGTGTTCCACGGCGTGAAGATCCAGGACACCGCGCTGGTCTCCGCGGCCATCCTCAGCCACCGCTACATCACCGATCGATTCCTGCCCGACAAGGCCATCGACCTCGTCGACGAGGCGTGCGCCCGGCTGCGTACCGAGATCGACTCGATGCCCGCCGAACTCGACGAGATCACCCGCCGCGTCACCCGCCTGGAGATCGAGGAAGCGGCCCTGTCCAAGGAGACCGACCCCGCCAGCAAAACCCGCCTGGAGGAGCTGCGCAGGGAGTTGGCCGACCTGCGCGGCGAGGCCGACGCCAAACACGCCCAGTGGGAGGCCGAACGGCAGGCGATCCGCCGCGTGCAGGAACTGCGCCAGGAACTGGAGCAGGTCCGTCACGATGCGGAGGAAGCCGAACGCGCCTACGACCTCAACCGCGCCGCCGAACTCCGCTACGGCCGACTCCAGGACCTGGAGCGCCGACTCGCCGCAGAGGAGGAGCAACTGGCCGCCAAGCAAGGGCAGAACCGGCTGCTGCGCGAGGTCGTCACCGAGGAGGAGATCGCAGAGATCGTCGCTGCCTGGACCGGCATCCCCGTCTCTCGCCTCCAGGAGGGCGAACGCGAGAAGCTGCTGCGCCTCGACGACATCCTGCGCGAGCGTGTCATCGGCCAGGACGAGGCCGTCAAGCTCGTCGCCGACGCCATCATCCGCGCCCGCTCCGGCATCCGCGACCCTCGCCGCCCCATCGGCTCGTTCATCTTCCTCGGCCCCACCGGCGTCGGGAAGACCGAGCTGGCCAAGACCCTCGCCCGGACTCTGTTCGACTCCGAGGAGAACATGGTCCGCCTCGACATGAGTGAGTACCAGGAGCGGCACACCGTCAGCCGGCTCATGGGCGCACCGCCCGGATACGTCGGCTACGAGGAAGGCGGCCAGCTCACCGAGGCCGTACGCCGCAAGCCGTACTCGGTCGTGCTGTTCGACGAGATCGAGAAGGCGCACACCGATGTCTTCAACACCCTGCTGCAGATCCTCGACGACGGCCGCATCACCGATGCGCAGGGCCGCACCGTCGACTTCCGCAACACCGTGATCATCATGACGTCCAACATCGGCTCCGAGCACCTCCTCGACGGCGCCACCGCCGAAGGTGAGATCAAGCCCGACGCCCGCGCCCTGGTGATGGGCGAACTGCGCGGGCACTTCCGCCCGGAGTTCCTCAACCGCGTCGACGACATCGTGCTGTTCAAACCGCTCGGCGAGCAGCAGATCGAGCGGATCGTGGAGTTGCAGTTCGACGAACTGCGACAGCGGCTCGCCGAACGCCGCATCACCGTCGAACTCACCGACGCCGCCCGGGAAGTGATCGCCCACCAGGGCTACGACCCGGTGTACGGGGCCCGGCCACTGCGCCGCTACATCTCCCACGAGGTCGAGACACTGGTCGGACGCGCCCTGCTGCGCGGCGACGTCCAGGACGGCGCGACGGTCCGCGTCGACGCCGAACACGGAGAGCTGGTGGTCACCTACGACCAGCCCGAGGACGTGAAGGGAGCTCGGGCGGCATGAGCACGATGCAGGCGACGACCGTCAGTTGTCCCAACTGCGGGCGCACCAACCGGGTGCCCGTGGCCGCGGAGGGCCGCCCCAGGTGCGGCCACTGCAAGCAGCCCCTGCCGTGGATGGTGGACGCGGGCGACGACGACTTCACCGAAGTCGCCGAGCGGGCCGACGTCCCCGTCGTGGTCGACCTGTGGGCCACCTGGTGCGGCCCCTGCCGCATGGTCAGTCCCGCGCTGGAGAAGGTCGCCACCGATCTCGCCGGCCGCATCAAACTCGTCAAGGTCGACATCGACAAGAACCCGCGGCTCGCGCAGCGTTTCGAGGTCCAGGCGGTACCGACACTGCTCGTCCTCGACCAGGGCGAGACGGTCGCCCGGCAGGCGGGGGCGGCGCCCGCCCCCGCTCTGCGCCAGTGGGTGGAACAGTCGATCACGGCCCGGGAAGGGAGATCCGGATGACTCTGCACGCAGACCCCCACCTCGCGCTTGTCCGGCCGGTCCAGCCGCTGACCCCAGAAGGGTGTCAGGAGTGTCTGCTCCTCGGCTCCCCGTGGGTCCACCTGAGGCTCTGCCTGACCTGCGGGCACGTCGGCTGCTGTGACTCCTCGCCGAACAAGCACGCGCGTAGGCACGCAGCTGCCGACGCCCATCCGATCGTGCAGTCGTTCCAGCCCGGCGAGGATTGGCGCTGGTGCTACGTCCACGAGGCGTTCGTCTGATGTCCGGCGACCAGTCGCTGCCGGGCGGAGAACCGGTGCCGGAGGAAGCGGACGAGGCCGTCTTCCGGGAGACCCCGGACACCTGCGGCGCGTATCCGCGCCTGACGGAGGAGCAGACAGCACGTCTGGCGGAGCACGGGCAACGCCGGAGCATGGCTCCGAACGACGTGCTGATCCAGGAGGGGGAGCGCTGCGAGACGTTCTTCGTCGTCCTCAGCGGTACCGTCGCCGTCGTCGAGGGCTACGGCACTCCCGAGGAGCACGTGCTGCGCGTGCACGGCCCCGGTCGCTTCATCGGCGAACTCGGGCTGCTGAACGGGCAGGTGGCCTTCTACACCGCTGTCGCCAGGGAGCCGGGCGAGGTCCTCGTCGTCCCCTTGGACCAGTTGCGCCACCTGGTGTCCCAGGACTCCACCATCGGGGACGTCGTGCTGCGCGCCTGTCTGGGACGTCGCGCGCTGCTCGTCGGACAGGGTGTCGGCTTCCGCATCATCGGCTCGCGTTACTCGCCCGACACCAGGCGGCTGCGCGAGTTCGCCGTCCGCAACCGGCTGCCGCACCGCTGGATCGACCTGGAGACCGACGAGGAGGCCGAGGACCTGCTGCGCCGCTTCGGCGTCGGCCCGGGGGAGACACCGCTGGTCATCTGGCGGGACACCACCCTGTTGCGCAACCCCAGCAACGCGGAACTGGCCCGGCTCATCGGCCTGCCGTCACTGCCGGCCGGAAACCGTCACGGCGACGTCCTCATCGTCGGCTCCGGACCCGCCGGCCTCGCTGCCGCGGTGTACGCCGCCTCCGAGGGCCTGAGCACCACCGTGGTGGAGGCGATGGCCGCCGGTGGCCAGGCCGGCACGTCGTCTCGCATCGAGAATCTGCTCGGCTTCCCCGCCGGCATCTCCGGCGCCGAACTCACCGAACGCGCCGTGCTCCAGGCCGACAAGTTCGGCGCCAGGATCAGCATTCCGGTGGAGGCGACCGGTCTCCATCCCAAGGACGAGGACCACTACGTGGTGGCGTTCGCCGACGGCAGCGAGATCGCCGCCCGCGCCGTCGTCCTGGCCACGGGTGCCCGCTACCGCCGGCTCCAGGTGCCCGGCATCGAACGCCTGGAGGGAACGAGCGTCCACTACTCGGCGACCGTCTACGAGGCCCAGCAGTGCCGCACCGACCCGGTGGCCGTCGTCGGCGGAGGCAACTCGGCGGGCCAGGCGGTGCTGTTCCTCGCCGGGTACGCGCCGAAGGTGCACTTGCTGATCCGAGGGCCCAGCCTTGAGGCCAACATGTCCCGCTACCTGGTCGAGCAGGTCGAACGCCACCCGCGGGTGGAGGTCATGCTGCACACCGAGGTCACCGAGGTCATCGGCCAGGAGGCGCTGGAGGAGCTCGACGTGGTCGACAACCGCACGGGCGGGCACCGCCGACTCGCGGTACGGGGCCTGTTCGTCTTCACCGGTGCCGACCCCCACACCGAGTGGCTCACCGGCATCGTCGCCCTCGACTCCCGCGGCTTCGTTCTCACCGGCCCGGAGGCCCAGGAAGCCTGCGCCTACCCCGAGGTGTGGCACGGCCGCGGGCGCTCGTGCATGACCCTGGAGACCAGCCTGCCCGGGGTCTTCGCGGTGGGGGACGTCCGTAGCGGCTCGGTGAAGCGGGCGGCCTCGGCGGCCGGTGAGGGCGCGATGGCCATCCACTTCGTGCACCGGCACCTGGGGCACTCGGCCGCACCCGGCACCACGGGCACGTCCGTTGCCGCGGGCGGCTCGGACGCCTCCCCACGCACACGTCACAAGGAGTCCGCATGGCTCGCATGACGGCTGGCGGGCGATGAGATCACGAGAAGGAAGATGGATGCGATGGCGGTGGCCGTGCCCGTCCGGCGGCACCGCGGTGGCGGTCTGCAGGAAAGGCCCCCGTTGGGCACCCACCCCTCTCAGTCCCCTGGTCGAGGTCGACGAACTGCTCAACCAGGTGAGCGGCCTACTTGAGCCGCCTACGGCCGTGGGGCGAGCTGCTCGCCCGAGCCTCGAATGATCAGTCTGGTGGGGACGGTGACGGTGCGGGCGCGGGAGCGGTCGCCGTCGAGTCGGTTCAGGGCGGTGGTCGCTGCCGTTCTGCCGATCTCTTCGGGGTCCTGGGCAACGACAGTCAGGGCCGGTTCAAGGGCTTCGGCTAGTACCAGGTCGTCGAAGGCGACGACGGCTACGTGCTTGCGTTCGGTGCGGGCCAGTTCGGCGACGATGCCGAGCGCCATGATGTTGTTGCCGGCGAACAGGGCGGTGGGGGGGTCGGCCTGGTCGAGGAGCTGGGAGGTCGCGGTCGCGGCGCCCTGCTGGTCGTGGGCGTTGGTGACCAGTGAGCGGTCGTAGGGGAGTCCGGCTTTCTGCAAGGCCGAGCGGTACCCGGCCAGACGCTCACGGCGGGTGTACAGCTTCTCGGGAAGGTCTCCGACGAAGCCGATCCGCCGGTGTCCGTGGGTGATGAGGTGGGCGACACCCTCATGGGCTCCGGCCCGGTTGGAGCTGACGATGCTGTCCGTGGCGAGGTCCACTCCCGGGCGGTCGAGAAAGATCACGGGAAGGCCCGCCGCGCGGTGGGTCTTGAGGTGGGAGTGGCCGGCGCCGACGGACGGCACGACCATCAGGATGCTGACGCGGCGGCCGAGGAACTTGTCCGTCAGGACGCGTTCGCGGTGAGGGTCGTCCGCTGAGGAGCCCATGAGGAGAGTCAGTCCGCGCTCGCGGACAGTGTCCTCGATGCTTCTGGCCACGGTCCCGAAGAAGGGGTTGGCGAGGTCGGGAATGACCAGGCCGATGGTGGTGTCCGGGCCGCCGACGCGGATGTTGCGCGCCATGAGGTTCGGCTGGAAGCCGAGTCTGGCCACGGCGGCGAGCACCTGTTCTCTGGTCTGCGCTGAAACGGGGCCGTCCTCGTTGAGGACACGGGACACCGTCTTGGCGCTGACGCCTACCTCTTGGGCGACGTCGGCCAGAGTGGGTCGGCGGCTTGCTGCCATCAAATGACCGTTCCTCGTGGGCTCGTTGGTTCCGGCCGCGGTGGCGGCCGGAACCCTGGAATGCTGAAGTCAGTGCGCTTGGACTCCGGCGGCCTTCGCGGCCTCCGAATCCGCTACGACAGTATCTCCGGCCTCGTCGACGGTAAGCGCGCCGGTCATGATGGAGACGACCTCGGCCATGGAGTAGTCGGAGGGCTTGATCAGGGCGGCTCGCCGTCCCAGCCGGTGCACGTGGATCCGGTCGGCGATCTCGAAGACGTGGGGCATGTTGTGGCTGATCAGGACGACCGGCATGCCCTTGTCGCGGACGCGACGGATGAGGTCCAGGACCTGGCTGGATTCCTTGACACCGAGGGCGGCGGTGGGCTCGTCCATGACGACGACGGAGCGGGCCCAGGCGACGGAACGGGCGACCGCGACGGCCTGCCGCTGCCCGCCGGACAGCGTCTCGACCGACTGCGTCAGCGACCGCAGACCGATCTTCAGGTCGGCCATGTGCTCAGCGGCCTCCTGGCGCATCCGTTTCTTGTCGAGCATGCGGAACACATTGCCGAGGACGCCGGGGCGGCGCAGCTCGCGGCCGAGGAACATGTTCGAGGCAATGTCCATCGAGGCGGCCACGGCCAGGTCCTGGTAGACCGTCTCGATGCCTTGGGCGCGCGCGCTCTGCGGGCCGGAGAAGGCGATGGGCTCGCCGTTGAGGCGGATCTCGCCGGCGTCCGGGGCCACCGCACCGGTGAGGGCCTTGATCAGGCTGGTCTTGCCGGCGCCGTTGTCGCCGATGACGGCGAGGACCTCGCCGGGCAGCAGGTCGAAGTCGGCGCCGTCGATGGCGGTGACCTGGCCGTACCGCTTGACCAGACCGCGGGCCTGCAGAACGGGCGTGGGGGAGGAGGAGGTGGCGGTCATCGGACCTTCTTCCGGGAGATCTGGTCGACGGTCACCGCGAGGATCACCAGAACGCCGGTGATCAGGGTCTGATAGATGGAGGCGACGCCCATCAGCTGAAGGCCGTTGCGGAACACGCCGACGATGAGGACGCCGACGAAGGTGCCAAGGACCGAGCCGCGGCCGCCGAAGAGGCTGGTGCCGCCGAGGACCACGGCGGTGATGCTGTCGAGGTTGTCGGTCTGCCCGGCCTGGGGGTCGCCGACTCCGGTGCGGGATATGAGCAGCAGGGCGGCGATGCCGTACAGCAGGCCGGCCACGGTGTAGATGCCGATGGTCAGGCGGGAGGTGCGGATGCCGTTGAGCCGGGCGGCCTCGGCACTGTTGCCCAGGGCGTAGACGTGCCGCCCCCAGCCGGTGCTGCTCAGCGCGTAGGCGAGGAGCAGGAACAGGGCGATGGTGACCAGGGAGCCGTAGGTGATGTCGGTGTGGCCGAGCGGGAAGGTCTCGCCGAGGGCCGTCAGCGGGCCGGGCAGGTTGGTGACCGTCTGCTCCGCGGAGTAGATGTGGGTCAGTGCGAACGCCACGTTGAGCATGCCGAGGGTCACGATGAACGGGGGCAGCGGGATCTTCTGCACCAGCAGCCCGTTGAGCAGGCCGAAGCCACCGCAGACGGCCAGGCCCAGCGCGATCGCGACGAGCGGGGGGACGGAGCCCTCGGCCGCCATCTTGGCGATCACGATGCTGCCGAACGCCATCACCGCTCCGTTCGACAGGTCGATCCCCGCCGTGAGGATGATCAGGGTCTGGCCGATGGCGAGGGTGCCCACGACCATGACCTGCTGCACGATCAGCGAGAAGTTCCCGCCGGTCAGGAACTGGTCGGTCGAGAGGGAGAAGAAGGCACAGGCCAGGAGGAGGGCGACCAGGGGTCCGGTGGTCGGTGCGGCGAGCAGTCTGCGCGCCGTGGTCGGTGCTTTGAGCTCCGAGTAGGGCGTTGTCGTGGCTGTCATGCGAAGTCCTTGGTGGAAGACAGATGTCCTTGTGGCCGGCAGCGAGGGCGAAACCCTCGCTGCCGGGACAGGGGGCGGTCGGCCTGGGCGGGGAGTGGGGCCGACCGCCCCGCTGAGGGGAGTGGCGTGGGTGGGGCGGCTCAGCCCCAGCAGTTCTCCAGGCCGTAGCCGGTGTCCTTCGACGTGGCCCCGTCCTGTGCCTTGTCGCTGATCAGGGTGACGCCCGTGTCGGTGTAACCGGATGCCTTCTTGCCGTCCTTGGCGTACGTCACGACGGCCTTGACGCCCTCGGCGGCCATCTTCAGGGGGTACTGCTGGGACGTGGCGGCGATCTTGCCGTCCTTGACGGCCTGGGTCCCGGTGCAGCCGCCGTCGACGGACACGATCAGGACGTCCTTCTCCCGGCCCTTCGCCTTGAGCGCGGTGTAGGCGCCCAGGGCAGCCGGTTCGTTGATGGTGTAGACGACGTTGATGCCGGGTGCCTTCTGCAGGCAGTTCTCCATCGCGGTCTGTCCCTTGGCCTGGTCGCCACCGGTGTCCTGGGAACAGACAACGGCCGGGTCCTTCTCGCCGATGCCGAAGCCCTTCAGGAAGCCGTTGTGCCGCTGGACTCCGACGGAGACACCCGGCGCCAGGTCGAGGGTGGCTATCTTCGCCGTCTTGCCCTTCATGGCGGCCTTGGCGTACTCGCCGATCAGTTCGCCGGCCTTGAGGTTGTCGGTGGCGAAGAGCGCGTCGACCGCGTTTTGCGGGTCGGTCGGGGTGTCGAGGGCGATCACCAGGACACCCTTGGCGCGGGCCTTCTGGATGGCGGGCACGATCGCCTTGGAGTCGCTCGGGGTGATCAGGATGCCCTTCACGCCGGAGGCGACCATGTTCTCGATGGCTGTGACCTGACCGGCGTTGTCCCCGTCGAACTTGCCTGCCGCGGTGGACAACTGGGCGCCGTTCTCCTTGGCGGCCTTCTCCGCACCCTCCTTCATCTTCACGAAGAACGGGTTGGTGTCGGTCTTGGTGATCAGGCCGACCTTAACGCTGCCCGAGCCGGAGCTCGTGGAGCCGGAGCCGGAGCCGGAGCCGGACCCGCAGGCCGTCAGGGTGAGGGCCGCAACGCCGGTGACCGCGGCGGCTCTGAGGAGGGAGGAAGACAGACGAGTGGTGCGAGACACGATCGACTCCAGTGGGATAGCGAGAGGCGCGGGGATGGGATCAGAGCAGGCCGCCTGGGTGTCATCGTTGACTTATGTCATCGTTGACACTGCCTGGCGAGGATGATGGACTGCGGATCCCGGCAACGTCAATGCCTTCCGCTCGTCATAATTCGGCAACGTCCGCGCCTGTCGCCTCCGCGCAGTCGGTCGGCCGCCGTGCCGCCGCACGGCCCCCTTCCCGGTCTTGAACCGTTCCGAGAGAGAGCAGCAGCCCATGAGCCCGCGTCAGATCACCGTTCTGGGAGAGTGCGTCGCGGACGCCTTCACCGAGCCGGCAAACACCGCGAACGAACTCGCCCTGCGAGTGCTGCCCGGCGGCGGGCCTGCGAATACGGCCGTGGCCCTGGCCCGGCTGGGCGTGCCGACCCGATTCCTCGCGCGCCTGTCCGGAGACGTGTTCGGCCGCATGTTCCGGGCTCACCTGGAGGCATCCGGCGTGGACCTGTCGGACGCCGTCGCCGCAGCCGAGCCCAGCACGCTGGCCGTGGCTGAACTGGATGCCGCTGGGCAGGCCGCGTTCTCCTTCCACGCGCAGAACACGGCGGACTGGCAGTGGGCCCCCGGGGAACTGGCCGGAGTGGACCTGACCGAAACGGCCTGCGTGCACACCGGCTCACTGGCCCTGGTCAGCGAACCTGGCGCGGCTGCGGTCGAGGAGTTCCTGGCAGCGGCCTCCCCCCGGGTCACCATCAGCATCGATCCCAACGTCCGGCCACTGCTGGTCGATCCCGAGGTCTACCGCGCAAAGCTCGCACACTGGTGCGGCCTTGCCGACATCCTGCGTCTGAGCGAGGACGACCTGGGCATCCTCCTGCCAGGCACCCTGCCCGAGCGGGCATGCGACCTCTGGCACGCCGCGGGAGCGCGGCTCGTCGTGATCACCCTCGGCGCCGACGGCGCCCTGGCCTCACTCGACGGCCAGCGACTGCTGGTGTCCGGGGCGGCCACGCGGGTGGTCGACACGGTGGGCGCCGGAGACTCCTTCACGGCCGGGCTGCTGCGCCATCTCGCTGCCCGCGGACTCCTCGGCGGCCGACTGGACGCTCTCGGTCTCGACGATGTCGCGGAAGCCTGCCGGTTCGGTGCCCAGGTCGCGGCCCTGACCTGCTCGGTCGCCGGCCCCAACCCTCCCTGGCGCAACCAACTGGAACAGCTCGCGACCGCCGGAGGCGCCTGACGGCCGGGGGAGCGGCGCCGGGCAATCCCGCCCGACCCGTTGACGCATCGGCCGGATCGCGCTCATCATCGGGCCACTCGATGTCATCGATGACACAAGTCAACGATGACATTCCTGGGCCGACGGCATGGACGAGGACGCCGACCCGGGCATCACCTTTCAGCCGGTCCCAGCCAGAGCCCCCAGGCTCTGCCGGCGGACGGCCACACCACAGGAGACACCATGAGCTCTGGACGTGTATCCCGGCATGCCCGCACACGGATGATCGCGGCGGTAGCGACCGTCTGCGCACTGTCCGCTGCCCCGCTCGCCCCCCGTGCCGTAGCCGCAGACACCTCGCCCAACACGGAGACCTACCGGCCCCAGTTCCACTTCACGCCCGAGAAGAACTGGATGAACGACCCCAACGGCCTCGTGTACTACCAGGGCGAATACCACCTCTTCTACCAGTACAACCCCAACGGAAACTCCTGGGGCGACATGTCCTGGGGCCACGCGGTGAGCAAGGACCTCGCGCACTGGAAGCAGCTTCCGCTCGCCTTGGCGCACGACGACAAGGAGATGGTGTTCTCCGGCAGCGCGGTCGTCGACTGGGACAACACCACCGGATTCGGCACCAAGAAGAACCCGGCCATGGTTGCGATCTACACCAGCTACTCCAAGTCCACCGGCATCCAGGCCCAGTCGCTCGCCTACAGCACCGACCGCGGCCGCACCTGGACGAAGTACCAGGGCAATCCCGTCCTGGACATCGGCTCCAAGGAATTCCGCGACCCCAAGGTCCAGTGGTACGCGCCCACCAAGAGCTGGCTGATGACGGTGTCGCTGTCCACCGAGCACAAGGTGAGGTTCTACTCGTCCAAGAACCTCAAGGACTGGAGCCTGCTGAGCGACTTCGGACCGTCCGGCGCCACGGGCGGCGTATGGGAATGCCCCGACCTGTTCCCCCTCGCGGTCGACGGCGACAAGAAGAAGATCAAGTGGGTCCTGGTCGTCAACATCAACCCCGGCGGTATCGCCGGAGGTTCGGCCGCCCAGTACTTCATCGGCGACTTCGACGGCAAGAAGTTCGCCGCAGATGACAAGGGCACCTACACCCCGCCACCCGGCAACGTGATGCAGGACTTCGAAGGCACGGACTTCGGTTCGTGGACGAGTACGGGCACCGCGTTCGGCCAGGCGCCGACAGCCGGGGCAGTGGAGGGGCAGGGCACGGTCGCCGGGTTCGACGGCAAGGGTCTCGCCAACAGCTTCCACTCGGGTGATGCCACCACCGGCACGCTGACCTCGCCCCCTTTCACCGTCGACAGCAAGTACCTCAACTTCAAGGTCGGCGGCGGCCGGCACCCGCACATGCCGGGAACCGCCATGGAGCAGGGCCCGCCGCCCGCCGGCACGGTCATCGCCGACTTCGAGGGCGGCACGTACGGTGACTGGACGACCACCGGGGACGCCTTCGGCACCACACCGGCCACCAGCACGCTCCCCAACCAGATGGAAGTCTCCGGTTTCCTGGGGAGCGGTCTGGCCGACAGCTTCCTGAACGGCGACTCCACCACCGGCACCCTCACCTCGCCCGCATTCACCATCGACAAGGACTACGTCAACTTCCTCATCGGCGGCGGCAACCACCCTGCCGACTCCGACAACCCCACCGCGGTCGAGCTCCTCGTCGACGGCAAGGTGGTCCGCAGCACCACCGGACAGGACGGCGAGGCACTCAACTGGGCCTCATGGGACGTCCGTGACCTGGCGGGCAAGAAGGCACAGATCAAGATCGTCGACGACAACACCAGCGGCTGGGGCCACCTCAACGTCGACCACATCATGCTCTCCGACACACAGGCCCAGCCCGTCTCCCAGGAGGCGTCCGTCAACCTGATCGTCGACGGCAAGGTCGTCCGCAGTGCCACCGGCTCGAAGAGCGAGACCCTGGACTGGGCCTCCTTCGACATGCGCCCCTACGCCGGCAAGGAAGCGCAGATCCAGATCGTCGACATGAACACCGCCGGCTGGGGTCACATCCTGGCCGACCAGTTCACCGCCGCCGACACGGCCGCGCAGTCCGTCGTGCAGCGCGCCGACTGGGCCGACTACGGCAAGGACTACTACGCGGCCGTGTCCTGGGAGAACGCGCCGGGCGGCAAGCGCTACATGATCGGCTGGATGAACAACTGGGACTACAGCGGAGCCATCCCCACGTCCCCCTGGCGCGGCGCGCAGAGCATCCCCCGGGAGATGGCCCTACGCACCATCGACGGCCGCATCCAGCTGACCAGCAAGCCCGTGAACAGCGTGACGTCCCTGCGGCAGAAGCATCCAGCGTCCGCGGCCGACGTCACCGTCAAGAACACCTCCAAGAACCTGATCGGTCCCGCGGCCAAGGGCAAGGCCCTCGACATCGAGGCGACGTTCTCCCTCAAGGACGCCGAACGCTTCGGCCTGAAGGTACGCACCGGCGCAGGCGGCGAGGAGACCGTCATCGGCTACGACGCCACGACACAAGAGCTGTACGTCGACCGCACCCACTCCGGCGCCGTCGACTTCAACACCAGCTTCCCCGGCGTCCAGACCGCACCGCTGAAGGCCAAGAACGGCAAGGTGAAACTGCGTATCCTCCTCGACTGGTCGTCCGTCGAGGTCTTCGGCGGCAGAGGCGAGGCCGCGATCACCGACCAGATCTTCCCGGACCCTGCCAGCCAGGGCGTGCAGGTCTTCGCCGAGAACGGCTCGGTGAAGCTGGACAGGGCCGTCGTCTGGCACCTCGACTCCATCCACAACTGATCCAGCCCACGACCGACAAGGACACGACACCGTGAGGAAAACCCTGCTCGCCGAGTTCACCGCCCGCGAGGGAGCCCAGGACGAGATCGTCAGCCTGATCGGCGACTACGCCCTGAAGGTGCGGGAGGAAGAAGGCAACATCGCCTTCGACGTCTACACGAAGGAAGCCGACCCGCGCGCTTTCTGGATCTTTGAGGTGTACCAGGACGAGGACGCCTTCCAGGCGCACCTGAACGCCCCGTACGGCGGCCCTTTCAACGCCGCCCTCAGCCCGTTGGTCGAAGAGGATGCCTCCGTGCTGACCTTCCTCGATCCGCTGGCGTAACGGAACCCGGCCCACCTCCCGGACGCGGCGAACACCACGGCACACATCCAGCGACCACGAAACCAAGCGAGGGGGATCCCTCGCAGAACGGCGCCGCGCCCTCACGGGGCGTGCGGCACTGCGGGCAGAACTGTCGACACGAACGTGCTGCTCGATGATCCAGACGTGGCGATCTACACGCCACTGCTGGGGAGGCGGTACATGGTCCACCTGCTGCCCGTTGTTCTGCGGGAACTGGACGATCACAAGCTCGCCGGCCGCAACCTCGATGTCAGGGAGGCGGCGAAGAAGGCCGACCGCCGCCTGAAGGGTCTACGAACTGACGAAACGTGCTGCGCGGTGTACGGGTAGCCGGTGATGTGTACGCCGTCTTCGAGCACATCGAGCCCAAGGGTGACGGGCTGCCGAACTGGCTCGATCTGGACGTGCCCGATGACCGCTTCGCGGCTTCCACCCTGCTGCTGCAGTCCCGGCATCCCGGCTCCGCCGTCTACGTGGCCACCAGGGACATCAATGGTCCGCGTGGTATCGGCGGATACGCCGCTGGAGTTGGAGAGCGTTGGGGACGGCGTAGTTGATCTGCCTGCGACTGGAATGACGGCCGTTGATGACCTCCAGCGTGTCCGGATGAGGCGCCAACGGATCGTCTGGCAGGTCGGATTGCGCGTCGAGAGCGTCAGCCAGTTCACGCAGCTGACGGGCGTGGCGCGAGAGATCGGGCATGGGCTGCTCCAGTCCGGCCCACTAGTCGACTAGTCGATGAGACGAGTGTCCGCGAACGAGAGAAGCGTTCGCGGACACCCTGAGAGATGAACACCGCGTCACCGCTTGCGACGGGTTGCCGTCGCGGTGGTCGCTCAGTGGTCGGAATAGCTGAAGTCGCCCACGGTCCAGGCGCCGACGTCGGCGATCGCCACGCGGTACATCCCGCCCGTCTCCGGGATCCCCACCGTGCCTTGCAGGATCCGGGCGACATGGAAGTGCAGATGCGTGGGCGGCCCGTTCTTCGCGGGGGTGTCGAAGACGGCTGAGAATTCTCCCAGGCGGGCGGAATCCGTCAGCACGTCCGACACCCTCTGCCGCCACACCGCTTCGGGAGCAAGCCGGCCGGTGATGACAGCACCACCGATGACCACGGTCAGGGACATCTGGTTGCTCTGCCCGGACTCCACCAGGGCGGCGACGTCAACGAGCAGCTCGTCAAGCTTCGACATGCGCCGATTATATTGACTGGCCACCCTGACGCCGGGCCGCTGGGTGCGGATCATGTCGTCGTACAGGGTGCCCCGCAACGTGATGCGCCGCGCGGGCTCGTCGGTCTCGACGCTGCCCGCCGCACATGCCCCGGACCTTTCGCCCTCTCGCCCCGGCAGTGACGTGTGCGGCCTCCGTCGCCGTCGAGGCCGCTTACCTCCTAGCTGAACGCGTGAAAATCTATGTTGGCTGGAGTAGACATTGGGAGATCGTCTGGCTATGGTTTCTCTCGTAGTCGAGATCAGCAGTGCCTGGCAGACACGAACTGCCAGGCAGCGGTACAGGTAGTTGGAATGTGCAGGACGGTGCGGTGGTGGAGCTCCGAAGCCAGGGTTGTCGCAGGACGGCGACGGGGCTGACGACCGGACCGGGCGGCCCGCAGTGATCAGGGGCCGCCGCGAGCAGGACCGCAGTTGAAGTTGCAGTACCCGTCAGTGCAGTTCGCGGTATCCAGCAGTGAAGGTATGTGAGTGGTTCCTCGGTGAAGGCGTCGGCTGCGGGCGCGCGCACCGGGAGGTTCGGCAGTGGGGTTCCAAGCCAGAGCAGACGCAGGACGGGCGACGGGGCTGGCTGCCGAAGAGTGGCGCTGTCACAGGTCACCGAGCAGGTCGCATCACCAGCAGTACGCGGTAGAGCAGTACCAGTAGTGAGTTGATCCCAGAGGGAAAGAACGGAGGAGCCGAGCGCCATCAGGATCGCCCGGGCGGAATGGCTGAGCCCGGGTACCGCAGGACATCGATAGTGAGGTGGTCTCCGGTCGAGCAACCGCGATCCCCGCAACCCCGACAGCATCTCAGTCGGGTCTGCGGAAACAGTAGGCCGGCGCAGTATCAGGGCCGGCAGATGGTGTAGCAGTTCCTTCGGGGCCCTGGCGCGAACAGCGCCGGGGCCCCTCCACGCGTTTCTCGGAGAGGTGCAAGTGACAGCAGACGACTCGTTCGGCCGGCTCGACGACGACGATTACCCCGCCTACACCATGGGCCGGGCCGCAGCGTTGCTCGGCACCACCCAGGGCTTCCTCCGCGCCCTCGGCGAAGCCCGCCTCATCACCCCGCTCCGCTCCGCCGGGGGGCACCGCCGCTACTCCCGCTACCAACTGCGCATCGCCGCCCGTGCCCGCGAGCTCGTCGACCAGGGCACCCCCATCGAGGCCGCCTGCCGCATCATCATCCTCGAAGACCAGCTGGAAGAAGCGCAGCGCATCAACGCCGAACACCGCCGGACGGCCGGACCGTCCGGTCCGCCCGTGTCCTGAGACGCTGCGTCCGGGTTCCGACGGATCCCGCACACACATGCCGGGGTGTGACGCGCGGGTCGTTCTGTCCGTCGGCCGGCCGTGCGGGTCCCTGACCATGGAGACGTCCACGACGGACGGCCGCGGGGGATACGGCTGATCGTCCGCCGGGTGCAGCCCTCAAGGCGGCGGTTCGCGAAGCCGACCGCCTCCCGGCCCTCCACGACGTCGATCACCTCGCCGCCGCCGAGCCGGACACCCTGCGCTTCGGGCTCTGCCACCTGCCCACCGGCCCGCCCTCGAAGGACAGAGATCATTACGGGCGCACCGTCGATCGGACCGAGTTCACGCCACTCGTGAAGAATCGAGGTCAGCTGTGGATTAATAGCTACGACCGCGAGGTGAGGGTTTACCGACCCGTGCCGAGAGTGTTTTTACCGCAGCGAGCAGAATGGAATTCTGTAACGCACACCGGCCAGTACGGCATGCTACTGTCGATCTGAGTTGCAGTCTTGGTTCCCAAACTTCAAACGCCTCCAACGGTACTTTCAGCCGGTGGAAGCGTTTTTGTATTTCCGGTCATTCCGGGGAGGGTGTCATCGCGGCGACCCGGTATCTGCGCATTGCGGGTCCCGGCGCACTGCCCCAAAGGAGATATGGCATGGCATCTGGCACCGTGAAATGGTTCAACGCGGCGAAGGGTTTCGGATTCATCGAGCAGGACGGCGGAGGCGCCGACGTGTTCGCCCATTTCTCGAACATCGCCTCCCAGGGCTTCCGTGAATTGCTCGAAGGCCAGAAGGTCACCTTCGACATCGTGCCGAACCAGAAGGGCCCGACGGCGGAGAACATCGTTCCCGTCTGACGCCGACGCGCACTCCGCAGCGGGGGCACGCACCTCTCGGGGTGCGCGTACCCCGCTGCGGGCATTTACCGCCTGCATGCGTACCGAATTCATCGCAGGCCAGATCTGCTTTCGTATTCTCTTCGACTCGTTCTTGTGTTTCCCGCACTGCTCATGCGCGACGGGAATTCCTTGACATGTGCCCTACTGAGGAAGGCTAGGAATGAACCCTGCACCTACGGACGACCGCTTTCGCCGCAGGAACAACGTCACCGTCACCGGCCGTGCGGACGGGCCGGTGCTCCTGCTGGCGCACGGGTTCGGCTGTGACCAGAACATGTGGCGATTGGTGGTCCCCATGCTGGCCACGGACTTCCGGGTGGTGATGTTCGACTACGTGGGCTCCGGCCGCTCGGACCCTTCGGCCTGGAGTGAGCAGCGCTACAGCTCGTTGGAGGGCTATGCCTCGGATGCGCTGGAGGTCTGTGAGGAGTTGGACCTGCGGGATGTGATCTTCGTGGGGCATTCGGTCAGTGCCATGGTCGGGGTGCTCGCGGCGGCGAGGGCGCCGCAGCGGTTCTCCCGCCTGGTGATGGTGGCTCCCTCGCCCCGCTACATCGACGAGGACGGGTACCGGGGCGGTTTCAGCGCGGACGACATCGACGAGCTGCTGGAGTCACTGGAGTCGAACTATCTGGGTTGGTCCGCCGCGATGGCTCCAGTGATCATGGGGAACGCGGACCGGCCGGAACTCGGGCAGGAGCTGACCACCTCGTTCTGTGCGACCGACCCGGACATGGCCCGGGTCTTCGCGCGCACGACGTTCCTGTCCGACAGCCGCGCCGACCTCAAGACGGTCGCGATGCCGACGCTGGTCCTGGAATGCGAGCAGGACGTGATCGCCCCGCGCGAGGTCGGTGCCTTCGTCAACGACGCGATCCCGGGCAGCCGCCTGGTCACGCTGGAAGCGACGGGGCACTGCCCGCAATTGAGCGCACCGCAGGCCACCGCGGCGGCGATCGCCGACTTCATAGAAGTGGCCCGCTGATGGGCTGCGGCGATCAATGTTTGGACGAGGAGCAAGACATGGAAGCCACCGACGCGGCCTTCACTGCTCTGCTGGAGGACAGCGCGGAGGAACTGTACGAGCAGGCGCCCTGTGGCTACCTGTCAACGCTGATGGACGGCACCATCGCGAAGATCAACACCACCCTTCTGGAGTGGCTGGGTCTTTCGCGGCGGCAGGTGGTGGGGCGGATGCGGTTCGCCGATCTGCTCACCGTGGGCGGCAAGCTCTACCACGAGACGCACTTCGCCCCGCTGTTGCAGATGAACGGCGAGGTCAGCGGCATCGCCCTGGACATCAAAGCCACTGACGGGCAGCGGTTGCCGGTGCTCGTCACGTCGAAGGTGAAGACCGGCGAGGACGGCGGACCGCTGCTCGTCCGCACCACGATCTTCGATGCCCGGGACCGCCGCGCCTACGAGACCGAGCTGCTGCGCGGACGTCAGGCGGCCGAGGAAGCACGCCGGCAGGCCGAGGCCGACCGCGAACGACTCCAGGAAGCCCTCGCCGTCCTCCAGCAGAACCTGCTGCCCGCCGAACTGCCCGAAGTCCCGGGCCTGGAAGCCGGCTCCTACTACCACACCGCCTCTCCGGATCTTCTCGGCGGAGACTTCTACGACCTGTTCCCCCTCGACGCGGACCGGTGGGCGTTCTTCCTCGGCGACGTGTGCGGCAAGGGCCCCCAGGCCGCCGCGGTCACCTCACTGACCCGCTACACGCTGCGGGCGGCCGCCCTGCACGACCCGGACCCCGTCACCGTGCTGAGCACCCTGAACACCGTGCTGCACGAGCGGTACACCAGCGGCGACACCCGCTACTGCACCGCCATATTCGGCGTCCTCAACCCCGCCGACGACCACGTCAGCGTGCACTTGGCCTCCGGCGGCCACCCCTCCGCACTGATCCAGCACGCGGATGGCACCGCGGACTATCTGCCCACCCCCGGCGGCATGCTCATCGGCGTCCTGCCCGGCGCACAGTTCGAAACCGCGCGCAGCCGGCTCTTCCCCGGCGACACCCTGCTGCTCTACACCGACGGCCTGACCGAGGCCCGCACCGGGCCCGATCGCGAGCTGTACGGCGAGGACGCCCTGCGCGCCTTCACAGCCGCCCAGCCCGCAGCGGGCTCGCAGGCCCTGATCACCGCCCTGACCGGGCTCCTCACCGGGTTCGGTGACGGACTTGACGACGACACCGCGCTGCTCGCCCTCGGCGTGCCCGCCCCGCTGCCCACCCCGCGAGTGAAGACCTGAGATGAGCCCGCTGACGATCACCTACCGAGACGCCGCCACCGGTCCCGTACTCGAGATCACCGGTGACCTCGACTACGAGAGCGCCCCAGATCTCCGCAGGAGCCTCGACGGTCTCACCCTGACCGGCGGCCAACTGCTGGTCCTGGATCTGGCAGGCCTGGAATTCTGCGACTCCAGCGGCATCACCACTCTGCTGGCCGCCCGTAACCTGGCCACCGAACTGGGCGGCGGCATGGCCCTGGCCGCGGTCCCCGCCAATACCGCCCGCATTCTGTCCATCATCGGTCTGGACCGGGTCTTCACCATCCACCCAGACGCCTCGACGGCCACCACCCCCCGCTCTGCGGGAGGCTGATCCGGCCCCGGGGCTCCGCGTTCGGGCCGGACGCAGGGCGCCGAGGCTTCGAGAACCCGGTCCGGCTAGGTCGTGGCCGGGCTGAGGGCGATGCCGGCGGTGATGCGTTTACCGACGGCTGTCCTTTCAACGGTGACGCTCTGGGCCAGGGCTGTGACGATCTCCAGGCCGTGCCGGCCGATGCGTTCCGGATCCGGGGCCTTGGCGGTCGGCAGGACGGGGTTGCTGTCCCAGAGTTCGACCCGCAGCACGGGGCCGGTGATCCGCAGGTGCAGAAGCGCCGGTCCGGGGGCGTACGTGCGGGCGTTGGTGACCAGTTCGCTGACGATGAGCTGGACGATCTCCACCGTGGCCGTCACGATGGGGACGCCGTAGCCGTCTCTCAGCCTTGTCAGAAAGGCCGTCGCGAGACGGCGGGCCTGGGCGATGCGGGAGCCGTCGCCGTCCAGCGCGAGCGAGGTCTCGAACGGCGAGGCCGCGTCGGGCTCCCCGCCTCCGTGACTTTCTGATGTTTTGCCCATTTCCACCCCTTCCGTCTCTCGGCCTGGTACCCCTCCCTGTGTCCTGCACACCCGCGGTGGAGCTGACCTCTTCGACAAGTGCGAGCGCGCTTCGCCGCTCCGGTGAGCCCGGCTCAGGACTCGCGGGCCGAGGGCCGGGGAGGGGAGGAGAACTGGCCGGCCGCCCGTTTTCGTGAACCTTTTCATCCTCTCCTCAGAGTCTTCACCCGCCCTGTCGGGGCCCCGGGCGGGGCCGTGCTCCTCTGGCGCATCCGCGGCCTCGCGGGGCTCTGGCCTGTGCTTTTTGTCAGGTGAGGCGGTTGTCTCCGTCGGGGGCGAGAGCGTCACTGTCGCGGGCTCCGGAGCTGTAGGCGAGTGAAATGCCTGTTCGGAGGCGGTTCGAAAGGAGGGTGGGTTGCCAGTGATGGTCCTGGTGGAGGATGGTTGCCGTAGGGCAACTTTCTTCGACCGGATGAGGTGAGGGGTTCGCGTAGCGGGCCTTCGTATTTGTGACTTCCGCCCAGCAGGAACATGCCGTGAGCGTCGATGCTCCGGCTCATGTGCCATGGACGTCTGTGCCCTACCCAGTCCTTATCGCGGATCCCGCCGGTGCGGTGCGCCACGTCAACGCCCAGGCCGGCGGACTCTTCCCCGGGATCCGCTCCGGTGCTGCCATGGCCGGGAGCGTGCCGACCTGGCTCGCGGACGCACACGCACGCCAGGTGGCAGACGGCCCGAGCGACAACGTCCAGGTGTCTGGTCCGGTGGGGGAGAGGACCTTTGAGGCTCATCCCACCGTGCAGGACGACGGGGACGTCGTGTGGTGGTTCGTGGACGACACTGATCACCGGCTGGCCCGTGAAGGGCTGCGGATGGAGCGTGAGAGGACCGCTTTCCTCGCCGAAGCCTCCAACACCTTGCTCTCGTCACTGAATCTGGAGCGGTGCATGGACGTGACCGCCCAACTGGCCGCCGAATATCTCGCGGACGCCGCGCTGGTCATCGCGCCGCGCAGCGCCCACCGGCTGCCGGTCGTGGTCTGCCTGCGCGGCGACGGGCCGCGGCGCTTCCAGTGGGACGTCGACCCCGAGGAAGTCCCTGGTCTGGGGGAGGCTCTCCAGGGCTTCCCGCCGGTGCCGTCGCGATGGATCGACCCAGCCTCGGCCCCGGGCTGGCTGGTCCCCGACGGATTCGGCACGGTCGGTTCGATCGTCGTCACGCCGCTGCCAGGGCACGGTGTGCCCGCCGGAGCCCTGATCCTGCTGCGACGCAGCGGGGAGACCGCGTTCAGTGAGGCGGAGGAGGTCTTCGCCCGTCTGTTCGCCGCCCGCGCCGGCGCCGCGATGTCCGCGGCACGCCTCTACGCCGAGCAGTCCTCTCTCTCCCGGACCCTGATGCAGGACCTGCTCCCGCCGGTCCTGGGCCAGATCTCGGGAGTGGACTTCGCAGGCGGCTACCGGCCGTCGAAGGACCACGAGCGGATCGGTGGCGACTTCTACGACGTCCACCCCGCCGTCACCGACGGTGAAGCGTCCTTCGCGGTCCTGGGCGATGTCTGCGGCAAAGGCCTCGAAGCCGCCGTCCTGACCGGAAAGATCCGCAACACGCTTCAGGCCCTGCTGCCCATGGCCGATGACCACCAGCGCGTGATCGACCTCCTCAACGGCGCTCTCATCAACTCCCACCACACCCGATTCGCCACCCTCGTCATGGCCTCCGCCGTGCGCAAGGCCGGTTCCGTACGCCTTCAGGTGACCAGCGCCGGACATCCGCCGGCCCTGATCGTGCGAAGCGACGGCACCGTGGAGGAAGGCAGCTCCCGCGGCACTCTCGTCGGGGTCTTCCCCACGGCCCGCGCGACGACCGCTCACGAGACCCTGGCTCCTGGTGAGTTCTGCGTGCTGTTCACCGACGGCATCACCGAGGCCAAGGGCGGCCCGTTCGGCGACGAGATGTTCGGCGAGAACCGGCTGAAGGACGCGCTGGCCCGGTGCGCGGGAATGCCGGCGGAGGCGATCGTGGAACACGTGCAGATGCTCGCCTCCCAGTGGGTGGGATCCGCGACGCACGACGACATGGCCGTCATGGTCATCGCCGCTCCCCGTTCCCACCACCTCAGCGCGGTGGACGGCCGTACTCGGGGCAGGTTCACTGCATGAGCCCTACCTCCACCGTCTCCCTGGAGCACCGGATCGACCAGCTGTGGGAGGCGGTCTCCCTCGGCGACGAGCAGGCCGCCACCCGTACGGTCTTCGGCGCGCTGGAGGACGGCACGCCGGCGGAAAGCGTGCTCCAGGACGTGATCGCGCCCGTTCAGCGCAAGGTCGGCGAGGAGTGGGCCGCCAACCGCCTCACCGTCGCACAGGAACACGCCGCCACCGCGATCAACGACCGGGCCGTCGCCGCACTCTCGTATCACTACGCCGCCCACACCGCAGTCGGCCGGGGCACGGTGATCGTGGCCTGTGTGGACGGGGAATGGCACGGCCTGCCCGCCCGCCTCCTGGCCGAAGTCCTCAAGCTGCGCGGCTGGACGGTCGACTACCTCGGTGCTCAGGTCCCCACCAGCCACCTGATCACGCACATCCACCAGACCGGTCCCGAAATGGTGGCGCTCTCCGGCTCGATCGCGACCCGCCTGCCGACCGCACACGCCACGATCACCGCGGTCCAGGCCACCGGCACCCCCGTCCTCGTCGGCGGGGCCGCCTTCGGTCCGCACGGCCAGTACGCCCGCCTTCTCGGCGCCGACGCCTGGGCCCCGGACGCGACGACCGCTGCGGACCGGCTCGACCAGGGACCGCTGCCCCGCCCGGCACCGGCGCACCAGCCCATCGACGACCTGCCGCACCTGGCCGACCAGGAATACACCATGGTCGCCCGCACCCACACCCGCCTGGTGCGCGCGGTCATGGGCGCACTGGAAGAACGCTTCCCCGCCATGCGCGACTACACCGCCCGGCAACGCCAGCACACGGCCGAGGACATCGCGCACATCGTGGACTTCCTGGCCGCCGCCCTCTACACCGGCGACCCGGAACTCTTCACGGACTTCCTCACCTGGACAGCCGGAATCCTCAACGCGCGCAGCGTCCCGGCCCGTTCCCTCATTCCGGCCCTGGACATCCTGAGCGAGCAGCTCAAGGACTTCCCCCGGGCCACTCTCATGCTCACTCAGGCCACCGACTGCCTCACCGGGACAAGGTCCGTGATCGCCTCCGACTCCAGGAACACCGCATGACGCCTCCCTTCGGATTCGAACCCACCCCTTTCCGCCTGACCACCGCACCCAGCCCGGACGAGGACGTCCTGATCCTGGAGGTGCACGGGTTCCTCGACCACGGCTGCGCCGAGTACTTCCTGGCTGCCGCGACCGAGCACCTCGAAGGCACGCCCGGCCTGCGTGCCGTGCACCTGGACTGCGGCGACTTGGACGGCCTCGACTCCATGGGCCTGGCCATGCTGCTGATGCTCCACCGCCGCTCCACCGCCGCACACGTCACCCTCCACCTGGACGCCCGGCCCCCTGCTCTCGACCGGATGCTGGACATCACCGGCACCCTGGACCACCTCGTCCCCCACCACGTTGCCACGACGAGCGGTCACGCCGAGCCCCACCGCATGGCATATCGTCATACGTCAGAAGACGACATACCCCTCGACCGCGCCGGCCAAGGGCACCGGCCCTCCGGATCGGACTCCAGCGGCTGACGTCCCAACCCTGCGTGTGTCACCGGCATCAGGGACCAGGCCCCTCGGATGGGAACCCGCATGACCGAGCGCACCCGCCCCACCCTCGATCCCGTTCGCGCCGCGGCCCGCCAGGCCGGCAGCATCGCCGAACTCCTCGACGTCATGTGGGAACAGGACCGCGACGCCCCACCCCCCTACATCCCCGTCTCCCAACTCCGCGTGATGTACATCGTCGACCGTGAGAACGGGATACGCATGCGAGCCCTCAACCGGCTCCTGGGCGCCGCGCCGCCCTCGGTCTGCCGCCTGGTCGACCGCCTCCAGGCCCTCGGCTTCGTCGAACGCCGGCCCTGCCCGGACAGCCGCCGCGAAGTCACGCTCTCCCTGACCGGGGCAGGCCGCAAGCACCTGGCCCGGATCCGTGAACGCCGCGACCACCTCCTCGTCCAGGCCCTCGACGGCATGCCGGGCCGGCAGCGCACCGCACTGACCGAAGCCCTCGCCGGACTGCAGCAGGCACTGGTCGACCAGCCCATGCTCCGCCTTGCCCCAGAGGACGCCCCACCCGTCCCCCTGCCGCGGGACACAGCCCGATCCGCCTGACATTCGTACCCGCCATCGCAGCAGCCCAGTTGTGGCCGAAGACCCCCATCAGCGGTCGAAGCACGCCACGCAAGGCGGGCAGCGCCACCGGCACGTTGCGGCCGAGCGAGGTCAGTTGGCGGCGAGCATGCCTTCGCGCAGCTTGGCCAAGGTGCGGTTGAGGAGCCGGGAGACGTGCATCTGGGAGACGCCGAGGTGCTCGCCGATCTGGGCCTGGGTGAGTTCCTCGACGAACCGCATGTGGATGATGCGCCGTTCGCGGTCGTCGAGTTCGGCGATCATGGGGGCGAGGGCGTTGAAGTCCTCGACGAGTTCGAGGGCGTTGTCGTCAGCGCCGATGAAGTCGGCCAGCGCGGCCTCGCCGTCGTCGCCGGAGCTGATGGCGGCGTCCAGAGAGGACGAGTTGTAGCCGTTGGAAGCCAGACGCGCTTCGTTGACCTCCTCCTCGCTGAGGCACATCAGCGCGGACAGCTCCTTGACCGTGGGCGTGCGCCCGAGCCGGCTGCGGAGCTCCTCGGTGGCCTTCGCCAGCTGAACGCGGGCTTCCTGAAGGCGCCTCGGGACGTGGACGGCCCAGCTCGTATCGCGGAAGAAGCGCTTGATCTCACCGACGATGTAAGGGACGGCGAAGGAGGTGAACTCGACTCCGCGGGTGAGTTCGAAGCGGTCGATGGCCTTGATGAGGCCGATGGTGCCGACCTGGACGATGTCCTCCATCTCGTCCTGGCTGCGGCTGCGGAAACGCGCGGCCGCGAAGCGGACGAGGGTGAGGTTCATTTCGATGAGGGTGTTGCGCGCGTACTGGTACTCGGGCGTGCCCTCATCCAGAACGGTGAGCTGGTCGAAGAACAGCCTGGACAACTGCCGGGCATCCCTGGGAGCGACCTGCGACGGGTCCGCGATCTCCGGCAGCACAACGGTCCGCGCCTCTGCCGTCTTCGTCACTGTCATGTCCGGCCCCTCCTGCGTGATCCAGCCTTCGGCCACCGGCCCCTTGCGCGCTGGCAACAGACGGCGTACCCAGGTTCGAAAAATGCATGCCAGGCGATTTCAGAGCGAACCCAGCGCATCCGAACCCTCGTCCAGTGGTTGCGCTCGGCACGGTCGGCCGTCCATCCGGTCTGGTCGGTGCTGCGGTGCCAGGGCCGGGGTGGAAGTCACCACCGCGGCCCTCTGCTTGGCGCTCCGTCAGGACGCTGTGTCCATCGGGCAGTCGAAGCTGCCGCCCGGTCCCCAGTGGGTGACGTTCCGCGCACCCTGGGAGAGCACTCCGCACGTCAGGTCCGTGATCTTGTCGCCGGCCGGGGTGATCTCGCGGACGTGGATCTCCTTGTCCGGTGGGTAGTGGTGATCGCTGTTCAGGGTGATGACCCCGGATTCCCCGACGTAGTCATGGATGCCGGGGTCCTGAAGATGGGTGACGAGCGCGCTGGGCGAGAAGGCGGGATCCGTCGAGAAGATGGCGTTCATGGCCTCGGAGAGGATCTTGACGGCGTCGTACCCGAGCGCGGCGTCGTTCTCGGCGGACAGGTGGAAGGCGCGCCTGAACTTCTGGCCGAACGGCCCACCGGGGGCCGGAAGGCTGAACTGGTTGTAGAAGAGCTTCAGCGCGTCGTACTCGTCATGCATCAGGTCCGGATGAAGGATCACGTCCGGAGCCGGGCTCTCCGCCAGCACCGGCACGGGGGCGACGCGGGCGCGGCAGGCCTGTTCGCTCTGCATGTGCTCGAAGAGGTCCTCCATGACGCTGGAACGGCCCGCGTACAGAACGAAACCGCCGGTGCGGTGGACAAGCGTGCAGACGGTGTCGGCGATGGCCCGGGTGGTCCGCCCGTTGTCCATCTCGCCGTACTTCACGAGATGCACCGCCCCGGTGGAGCGATAGGCGGAGTCGAACCGGCGGGCGAGGTCGGCGCTGAAGTACGTGTCCTTCGGGTCGTAGACGACGACGGCGGCAGGGCCTGAGCTGCCCGGGGCGGGGTCCGTCAGGGCGCGCAGTTGCGGTGAGTGGAGGGCGAAGGAGGCCATGACCGCGGCGATGCGCGCGTCGGTCGGTGACAGCTGGAAGTACGACACGGGCGAGTCCCCGTCGACCATGCGCTGGCCCGAGACCCCGGTCCCGAGGACGGTGATGCCCTGGGCTCCCAGTTCGATCGCGGCCTGCTGGGACTCCGGACGGCTCTGGTGAAGACCCATGACGGCCGCGATGTGGTCCCGGTCCGCCCGGTCGACGATCATCCGCGCGACGTCCACGTCCGTGCTGTTGGTCTTGTTGAGGCCGCCGCGTGAGCCGAAGCGGAAGTATTCCCCGGCGTTGGCGACGAGCAGCCGTACGGGCACCTGGGCCTTGAGATGGCGGCTGTTGACGTTCTTCTGGGCGAGCAGCGCGCCGCGCAGCGTCTGGAAGCCGATGGGCGCGGTGCGCTTGGACTCCGAGCCGACGCTCAGCGGCGCGAAGAAGACGATGGTGCGGTAGGGCTGGTCCGTGCGCACCTTCGCGTTCTGCCGGCCGAGGGCCTTCTCCAGCTTTCGCAGGTCCGCCGCGTACTCGCCGTGGGCCAGGTCGCAGCCGTCGTTGCCGTCGGTCAGACCGACGACCTCTCCCTTCCCCACGTGCCGGCAGGAGGCGGCGAGACTCCCGTCGGGGAGGAGGTCCATCACTTCCCTGGACAGGACGAGACCGCCTCCGCACAGCATCGCCGCGGCGGTGACGGCGGCCACCGGACGCCACCAGTCGCTGATACGGGGAGGACGGAAGTCCACCGTGGTGGGCGGGGGCACCTCCGCCACCGTGGTGCCGTCGTCCGGGGTGCGCGGCAGGGCCAGCACGCGCACCGCGTCGGTGGCGTGGCCGGCGACCGCGGCCGAGAACGGCGTGGTGGTCGCCTCGTGACCCGGCGGGCGGGTGCCGAGGGCGCCTCTCTGTGCGGGGAAGGCCCGCAGCGGCGGACTGGCGGCGTACGGGGGGAGCTCGTCCGTGGCGGCGCCCAGCACCAGCAGCGGACTGTTCGCGATGTCGTGGGCGACGGCGGCGTAGGTGTCCAGGAACTCGCGGCAGGCGGACCCCGCGCCGCCCACAGTCGGCAGGAGCACCACGAAGGGCCATGCGCGCCGGGGGCGGAGGCGACTCCACGCACGGGGCCGGGCCGCCCTGGCCAGGTCGTGGATCAACGCGGTGAGGAGGATCTCGCGGACCAGCTCCTCCTCGCGCGACTCCACCGCACGCGCGGGGTGTGCCGCCTCGTGCGCCAGGGCGAGTTGGTGCGTCAGCCGCAGCTGCACCGCGGCGTTGAGGAAGCTGCGGCCGGGCAGGTCCAGCACGCGGCTCACCCACGGGTGGCGCCTGTCGACGCGCATGCCGTACCACCGGCGCCACAGCCAGCGGGCCACGATGCTCAGCAGACGAAACGGAGCGCCCCACCATCCGTCCATGGCCTCGCCGAACTGCGCGACGGGGAAAGCCTCGTGAAACCTCGCGGCGTACGTGTCGCACAGCAGCTTGCGCAGGGTGCGCCGCTGGCCCGCCGCGTCGTCGTCCTGGACCGGGGCGCGCAGGACCGACAGACAGGTGTCGAACTCGGGCAGCCGCAGCGCCCCGGCACCCTGCGGCATGGACTCCCTCAGCTGCTCGGCCACGTCCTCCAGCAGGAGCAGGTGCGGCCCGTCCTCCCGCACGCGGGTCCGGTCGGGCCCCACGTCACCGACCACCGCGTGCGGGGCGAAGTGGGTACCGTCCCGCTGGACCCCGCCGCCGGAGGACTTGAGGCGCTCCCCGTAGTCCAGCACGAGTGCGGTGAGCCCCGGATCCGGCTCCGCCGTGTCCGTGGCCGCGCCACCGTCCGGCAGCCGGGCCAGCAGCAGGGCCGGCAGTCCGTGCTCGCGGGACCGATGCCGGCGCGTCGCTCCGGCCCGGCGGTCGATGACGTACGGGTCGAGCACCCGGACGATCCGGTGGAGGTCGGCGGACACGGTCCGGTGCGGCTCGGCGTCGAGGGGTGGACGGCGGGGCAAAGGGAACCTCCAACTGGCATATGTCGAGGGAGTGTTGCGTGAGTCTATGGACGGAATGTGCGGTACGGCGGATTTGCCGCTAGTTGACCGCTAATGAAGCGCCGCGTGCACAGTGCACGCGTATTGCGACCACCCGCACGCCGCCTTCCTCGCCCTGGCCGGTCACGCCGATGGCGCCGCCGCCGGATTCACCGGCTCTCGATGCCGGTTCTCGTCATGCGCGTTCCGGGCGGCGTGATGTCCGTCGACTCCGTGGTGGTTCGATGGAACGCGATTGGCCCGGCGTCCGTCTTCGCGTGCAGGGGCTTCACCCGCTCTCGCCGCCGAGGCGGGCGGGGGTCTCCGGGCCGGTCGGCCGAGCCCCGGGCGTGTGGTTCCCGGCCGGGTGAACTCGCCCTGGCCGGTGCGGCGTTCCGGCGCCAGTGCCCGGCCTCCCTTGGATGCACGTGCTCTGACGTGTCATCAGTACCGCATGCCGAAAAGGAAACCTGTCGTGATCTTCGTCGTTCTTGTCTTTGTCGCGCTCGTGTCCGTCATCGTCATCGCCCCGGTCGCCGCGGGCGTGATCGCGGTCAGGAAGGTCCGCCGTCGGACACGGGCCCAACAGCGCGGGCTGCGCACCGAGGGCAGATGCATACGGGTCGAAACCGTGCGGCGCTCGGGCGGGGGATACGGCACCTCCACGCGGCGCTACTACCTCTTCGAGTACGCCACCCATGACGGGCGGCAGGTCCGGTTCGAGGACTCCGCTCCGAACACCACCATGCCCGGCGACGTCCTCACCGTCTCGTATCTCCCCGAGGACCGGGAAGGGGCCACGGTCGCGCCGCCCGGCGACCGGACGGCCCAGCGGGAACTCGGCTGCCTTCTGGGGTTCCTCGGCGTGGCGCTGGCCATCGCGCTGACCGTCGCCGGTGTCGGAGTCGGTGTGTTCTCTCTGTTCGCGGCCGGCCTCTAGGGCTGTCGTCCGCGTGAGGCCGGCTCGGCTCGCGGCCTTCGTGGCCTGGCCGGAACCGTTCGTCTGGTGTACCGCCGCCCTTCACGCCAGGGACAGAGGGGCCTTTCCTGACGTTCGGTGCGCTGGGAAAACTCCCATCGCGTACCTTCCGTCAACCTCCGGCCCATGGGCCCGTCAGGACAAGAGGTCACCCACTCATGCACCAAGTGAATCGGCGCCGATTCTTCCAACTCGCGGGTGGTACAGCGGCGTTCACCGCGCTGTCCAGCAGCGTCCAGCGCGCGGCCGCCGTACCGGCGCATCGACGCTCGGGCACGATCGAGGATGTCGGGCACATCGTCGTCCTGATGCAGGAGAACCGTTCGTTCGACCACTACTTCGGCTCGATGAGAGGCGTCCGCGGCTTCGGCGACCCGCGTCCGGCCAGCCCGGCCGGCACCAAGCCGGTCTGGTACCAGTCGGACGGCACCAAGGACGTGCTCCCCTTCCGCCCGGAGCTGGACGACCTCGGTCTCGCGTTCATCAAGGACCTCCCGCACGGCTGGAACGACGGGCACGCCGCGTTCGACAAGGGCAGGTACGACAAGTGGGTGCCCGCCAAGTCGGCCACGACGATGGCGTATCTGACGCGCGAGGACATCCCGTTCCACTACGCGCTGGCCGACTCGTTCACCGTCTGCGACGCGTACCACTGCTCGTTCATCGGCTCCACGGACCCCAACCGCTACTACATGTGGACCGGCTACACGGGCAACGACGGCAAGGGGGGCGGCCCGGTCCTCGGCAACGACGAGGCCGGGTACCGCTGGACCACGTACCCGGAGCGGCTGGAAGAGGCCGGGATCTCCTGGAAGGTGTACCAGGACGTCGGCGACGGGCTGGACGCCGCCGGTTCGTGGGGCTGGATCCCCGACGCCTACCGGGGCAACTACGGCGACAACTCGCTGCTGTACTTCGACCAGTACCGCAACGCCCGGCCGGGCGACCCGCTGTACGACAAGGCCCGTACCGGCACCGACGCCCGCAAGGGGGAGGGGTTCTTCGACCGGCTCCGGGCCGACGTGCAGGGCGGAAAGCTGCCGCAGATCTCCTGGATCGCGGCTCCCGAGGCGTTCAGCGAGCACCCCAACTGGCCCGCGAACTACGGCGCCTGGTACATCTCCCAGGTCCTGGACGCGCTCACCTCCGACCCCGAGGTGTGGAGCAGGACGGCCCTGTTCGTCACGTACGACGAGAACGACGGTTTCTTCGACCACCTGGTGCCGCCCTTCCCGCCGCAGTCCGCGGCGCAGGGCAGGTCCACGGTCGACGTCGGCCCGGACCTGTACGCGGGCGACGCGAGCCATGCGGCCGGACCCTACGGACTGGGTCAGCGGGTGCCGATGCTCGTCGTCTCGCCCTGGAGCAAGGGCGGCTACGTCTGCTCCGAAACGCTCGACCACACCTCGGTCATCCGGTTCATGGAGGCCCGGTTCGGGGTGCGCGAGCCCAACATCTCACCCTGGCGGCGCGCCGTCTGCGGCGACCTCACGGCCGCCTTCGACTTCGCGCGGAAGGACACCGGGCCGGTCACCCTGCCCCGCACCGACGGCTACCGGCCGCCGGACGGCGACCGGCACCCGGACTATGTGCCGACCCCGCCCGCGAACCCCGCCCTGCCCCGGCAGGAGCGCGGCTCACGTCCGACCCGCCCGCTCAAGTACGCCCCTCGCGTGGACGGTTCGGCGGACACCGCGGCCGGCACCTTCACGCTGACCTTCGGCTCCGGGCCCAAGGCGGGCGCGGCCTTCCTCGTCACCTCCGGCAACCGCGCCGACGGCCCCTGGACGTACACCACCGCGGCGGGCACCACCGTCTCGGACACCTGGAACTCGGCCTATTCGGGCGGCTCGTACGACCTCACGGTGCACGGTCCGAACGGCTTCCTTCGCACCTTCAAGGGCGCCGACGGGACGGCGGGACCGGAGGTGGCCGCCCGCCACACGGGCTGTGACGTCGAGCTCACCTTCGTGAACAAGGGCGCGTCCACGGCGACGCTCAGGCTCACGAACGGCTACGGCGGACCGTCCCAGGTCTTCCGGGTCCGGGCGGGCGCGACCGTGAGGCACACGGTGGACCTGCGGGCGAGCGCCCGCTGGTACGACCTGAGCGTCGTCGCCGACGGGCAGGCCGGTTTCCTTCGGCGCTTTGCCGGACATGTCGAGAATGGCCGACCGGGTGTGAGCGACCCGGCGCTCATCACTGTCTGATGGGACCACAACTGACCGTTGTCTTCCGGCCATGTCACGGTAGGGTGCCCCGGTGACCACGCAATCGAACACTCCTGCAGGTTGGTACCCGGACCCCAACGGGAAGTCCCAGACACAGCGTTACTGGGACGGCTCGCAGTGGACCGACCAGGAGGCCCCGGCGGGGCAGCAGGTGCCGCACCAGGGCCCGCCGCCCCAGCAGCCCTTCCCCCAGCAGGCCACCGCCCCCGACCCGCGCGTCCAGCGCCAGGTCCATCAGCAGGCCGGGGTGGCCCCGAGCGGTGTCGGTGGCGGCACGCTGTTCACCGAGCCGGTCCTGGTGGTGAACCAGAAGGCCAAGCTGATCGAGCTGACCAACGAGTACAAGGTCATGGACCAGCAGGGCAACCTGGTCGGCTCGGTCACCGAGGTCGGCCAGGGTGTGCTGAGGAAGATCCTGCGGCTGGTCTCCAGCCTCGACCAGTTCCTCACCCACCGGCTGGAGATCCGTGACGCCCAGGGCCAGCCGCAGTTGCTGCTGACCCGTCCGGCGAAGATATTCAAGTCCCGCGTGATCGTGACGCGTCCGGATGGTTCCCCCGTGGGTGAGATCGTCCAGAAGAACATGATCGGCAAGATCAACTTCGCGATGAACGTGGACGGCCGGCAGGTCGGCGCGATCAAGGCGGAGAACTGGCGCGCCTGGAACTTCGCGATCGTCGACGAGTCGGAGAACGAGGTGGCCCGGATCACGAAGACCTGGGAAGGCCTCGCCAAGACGATGTTCACGACGGCGGACAACTACGTCCTGCAGATCCACTTCCAGCTCCCCGAGCCGCTGCTGAGCCTCGTGGTCGCGACGGCGCTGACCGTCGACACGGCGCTCAAGCAGGACTCCCGCGGACTGGGCTGACAGGCCACGCTCACACGCGAGGGCGGCCGCGGATCTCTCCGCGGCCGCCCTCGCGGCATGTCCCGCCCTCGCGCGGGCCGCGGTCTCCCGCGGTGACGCCCTACCGGGACGTCAGATGGCCCGAGCCGGTCTGCCGGGGCATCAACGAGGGTTCGTGCGTCGCGCCGTTCGGCCCCAGCGCCAGCACCGCGGCGACCGGGTGGTCGTCGTCCGCCAGGCCGTCCAGCCGAGCGTCCGCCGCCGCCGTGGCGAGGCGGTCGTCCGTCGCCATGACCGGCTCGGGCGCCGAACGGGAGAGCGTCACCACACCCCACGCGGCCACCGACGCCCCCGCGAGCGCGAGCAGCAGGCCGGCCGCGCCGCCCTGGAGACGCTCACCGAGCAGGGACAGCCCGATCACCGCCGCGGCCAGCGGGTTGGCGAGCGTCACGACGGCCAGCGGGGCGCCGAGCCCGCCCTGATAGGCGGTCTGCGCCAGTATCAGCCCGCCAGCCGCGAAGGCCGCCACGAGCAGGGCCACCACGACCACCCGCGCGCTGAGCGGCGCGTCCGAGGGGTCCGTCGCGGCGACCGTCACGGTCTGGGTGAGGGCGGAGGCCACGCCCGAGGCGAACCCGGCGGCGGTCGCGTGCCGCAGTCCCGGCCGGGCACCCCGCGTCAGCGCGCCGATGACCGCGGCGGTCGTACCCGCGACGGCGATCGCCTGCGGCAGGCTCAGCACCTCGTCCGGCGCGGTCCCGGACGCCGTGACGAGCAGCGCGGCGAGGCCGGTCAGGGTGAGTGCCGTGCCGCGCCATTCGACCGCGCTGACGCGCCGTCCGGCGACCCGCGCGCCCAGCGGCACGGCGGCCACGAGGGTGAGCGCCCCGAGCGGCTGGACCAGGGTGAGGGTTCCGTACTTGAGGGCCGCCACGTGCAGCAGCGCGCCCGCGGCGTTCAGCGTGACCGACCACCACCAGGCACCCTGGGCCAGCAGGCGCAGCGTGCCCGCGCCGGCCGACCGGACGGCGAGCCGCTCCTGCGCGACGGCGGCGGAGGCGTAGGCGACGGCCGAGACCAGGGACAGGGCCACGGCGACGAGCGTCGGGTTCATCGCCCCGCTCCCACGAGTCCGGGCAGATCACGTACGGGGATCCCGGCGGGCTCGTCGCCGAGGCGCCGTCCCGGGGCCGCCGCCGTGCGGTGCGGCGGGTGGACCACGGCCAGGGCGACGCAGAGCAGCGCGGTCGCCACGATCGCGTCGAGCCAGTAGTGGTTCGCGGTGCCGACGATCACCAGCAGGGTGAGCAGCGGATGCAGCAGCCACAGCGCGCGCAGCCGCGATCGGGTCGCGGCGATCATACCGATCGCGACCATCAGCGCCCAGCCGAAGTGCAGCGACGGCATCGCCGCGAACTGGTTCGCCAGGGCGTCGGCCGCCGGATGCGCGCCGTACACGGTGGGCCCGTACAGCCGACCGGTGTCGACGAGGCCCGTACCGGCGAGCAGCCGCGGAGGCGCGAGCGGGAAGACGAGGTGCCCGGCCAGGGCGGCGGCGGTGACCAGGGCGAGGATCCGGCGGGCCCACACGTAGTGCGCGGGGCGCCGCAGATACAGCCAGACCAGGAAGGCGGCGGTGGCCGGGAAGTGGACGGCCGCGTAGTAGGTGTTCGCGAGGTGCACGAGGGTGTCGCTGTGCAGCAGCGCGGTCTGTACGGAGCCCTCGTCCGGCAGGTGCAGGGACCGCTCCCAGCCCCAGACGCTGTGCGCGTCGGCGAACGCCTCGTCGGTGCGGCCGGTGGCCAGCAGACGGCCGGCCTTGTAGACGACGAAGAGCCCGACGACGAGCAGCAGCTCCCGCAGAAGGGGCGGGCGTGCCGCGGTGTCGTCGGGGCGCGTGTCCGCACGGGCGTGCCCGTGCGGGCGCGGGTGGATGCCCGCGTCGTGTGACGCGGCCGATGGTGTCGCCGCGTCGGGCGGCTCTGGTTCTGACGTGGACTCGGATACGGAATCCGCAGGCTCGGTTCGGGAATCCATCCCCCGGCCCCCTTGCTGACGGCTTGATCTCGTGAAGTGCGCGGTGAGCCCAGGACAGGATCCACTCGGCCTTCCCTGTGCGGGAGGAGTGGCTCCTGTCCGAGGCTCATCGATACGGCAGTGTACCGATACGACAGGGTACCGATACGCAAGGGTACCGATACGAGGGTGTACCGATACGGATGCGTACCGGTACCCTTGCGTATCGATTACACTGAGCGCAAGACCGCACCGGCATGGGCCGGATCGAGCGAGGAGAAGCCTCATGACGTCGCAGGCCGCGGACGGACCGGAGACGGTCGCCGCCTCGCGCCGCTCCAAAATCACGCCCGAGCGTGAGCAGGAGTTCTACGACGCCGTGCTCGAACAGATCAGGGAATGCGGGTACGAGGCGCTCACGATGGAGGGAGTGGCCGCCAGTACCCGGTGCAGCAAGTCGACGCTCTACCGGCAGTGGAAGTCCAAGCCCCAGTTCGTGGCCGCCGCGCTGCGCAACAACCGGTGCCCGCGGTTCACGGGGATCGACACCGGATCGCTCGCCGGCGACCTCCGCGCGGCGGCCGGGGCCGCGGGTGACTGGTCGGCCCGGGACAACACACAGCTGTTGCAGGGCCTCGGCAATGCCGTGATGCAGGACAAGGAACTCCAGCAGGCGCTGCGCGACGCGCTCGTCGAGCCCGAGGTCGCCGAGCTGCGGCAGATGATCAGCCGCGGTGTCGAGCGCGGCGAGGTCGACGCCGGTCACCCGGCGCTGGAGTTCATCCCGGCCCAGATGCTCGGCGTCCTGAGGGTGCGACCCCTGCTGGACGGCCAGTACGCGGACGCGGCGTATCTCACACGTTTCGTGGAGTCCGTCGTGCTGCCGACGCTGGGTCTCACCTGAATCTCAGGCCGCTGTCCGTGGGATGACCGGACATCGGCCTGTATCGCGCCGCACCGTGGGGACGGGGGCGGCGCGCACCCCCCGGCCGGGTGGGGTTCCCCTTGAGCGGAGGGGCGCTCCACCCGGCCGAATCATGTCCGCGGTGTCCCGGCGCCGGGACAGGCGTTCAGGGTTGTGGTGGTTTCAGACGTTCTGGCCGTTTCCGCCGGCCCCGGCCGCCACCGCCTTTCGCGGAGCCACCCTCACCCTCGCCGAAGACGGCCAAGTCGCCTACGCGTCCCCGGTCTGCGCGAGCCCCAGCGCCGCCGCCGATCTTCTATTCGGCGCGGTACCAGTACAGGTGGCCCAACTCCGGCGATGGAGCCCCGAAGAAGTCGTCGAACTGCGCCCGCTGCCCTGCACCAGCGTTCGCGTCCTCAAGGCAAAGTGCCACGCCCGGGAAATCCACCACAACGACGGTGGCCGCATCACTCTCACGCTCGCCGACATCCGCGCCGAAAACGAACGCACCCAGATCCGACCCGACAGATCGCGGACCACGCAGTAGGGCCACCTCGGCAGAAACGACAACGCCCCCGCTCGGAAGGGGTCCAGTGCGGGGGGCGTCGCGCTGTGGCCTAGGTCCGCTCGGGCGTCCGTACTGCTCGATGAACTTGTCCACCGTCGCCGGGTCCCGGCGCATCGCCGCCATCAGCTGGTTCTTGCGGAACTGTTCACGGCCGGCCTCCAGGAGCTTCTCGTAGCCGTCCTTCGACCCGAACGCTCCGACGAACGACTTGTGAACCATGAGATGTTCCGGCTCGGCATCCAGGCGGAGCTGGAAGCTGACGTCCATCCATAACGCGGCCTTCGGCGCCCGCGGCTTCAGCGGGAAGCGTTCGGCCGTCAGCGTCTTCTTGTCGAGCAGGTGACCGAGCAGGAAAAGACGGTCGTCACCCCTTTGGAGTGCGACCGCCTTTATCTGGACGTGACTCGCGATGGTGCCGTTCCGGAGAGTCTGGATCTCCTTGGTGAAGCCGTTTGTTTGGTTGTGGAGCTTGTCAGAGATCAAGTGCGCCGCTGATGGGACTTCACTGCATTCGGTCGACGTCTACCAGGACCAGTAGCGGAGACCGAGTTGCCCGCTCAGTGCGGTAAGGCTCACCCGCTCGGCCGTCACCGCAGAAGCGGCCGCAACGAAGAACGCAGACCGCCGCACCTCGAATCGCACCGGTAGCCGCCTCGCGCGCCTCGTAAATCCGGTACGCAACCATTCGCCCGTCACCGATGTCTCACCCACACGCACAAGTACCAGGAGACCCGCACGTGACCCAAGCACGACGCCGCGCCCGCCTCGCCCTCACCCTCGCCGGCCTGCTCATCGCCGCCATCGGCCTCATCATCTACATCCCGGCCAGCATCGACTCCGGCACCGCCGATCAAGCCCAAATCGACGCCTCGGCTGCCGACTGGGGTGATGTCCTCGGCTACGAAGCCAGCCACGCTGCAAAAGAAGCGCAGTTCGAAGCCGACCAAGACAAGCGGATCGCCGAAGAAGACAAAACGTTCGGCGCAGTGCTGATTGCACTCGGCATCGCCATCGGGGCTGGCCGCTGGGCCGTCCGACCCGCGGCCATCGGCCGGCACGCACCCCAACCCGTAGCCGCAGGCCCGGCCCCTGTCGCGGACGAACTCGCCAAACTCGCCGGCCTGCGCGAGCAGGGAATCCTGAGCGACACCGAGTTCGAGCAGCAGAAGAACCGACTCCTCGGAGGATGAGACAAGTCCCCGGCCGTGTCGTACGGCCGGGGGCTCGGCTACACCTCGGTCGGCTCGTGCGTCCTCGGCAACTGGCCAAGCGACACGCCGAGCGCCCGACCGAGCATCGCCCTCGCCACACAGTCTCGCTCCAGAGGAGCGGCAGGCTGGTCGCGGCGCGACCCCGGAGTCCTAGGCCCTTCCAGCCGCTCATGAGCGCGCATGGAGCCCTGTTCGAACGCCCGTGCTCCATATGCTTCGGGAACTAGCCGGATCGATGCCGCAGGGCAGGCGGTCCCCGGCCTGTCCGGCGGTCGTCTGGTGCCGGGTGCTCTGTCGGGGATGTCCGGGCAATCAGCGGACGCGGGTCACCGTGACCACCGCGTGCCGTGTGGTGCCGGCGAGCACTTCCACCGTGAGGCCGGGCGCGACGGTGGTGTGGCTGCCCGTGGCCCGGGTGCGCGTCCGCCTTCCCGGCCCCGTGGCAGAGACGTGCGCGGACACAGTGGCGGCGAGCGGCGGGGTCAGGGCCTGTGACAGCGAACGCCGCCCGTCGGGGAGCTCGACGACGGCGGCACGCGGACGGGACCCGGGCCCGGTGTGGCCGACGACTTCAGCGTCGACGGTCTCGGCGTGCTGGATCTTCTGCCGGATCCGGCGCGAACGGCTGCAATGCGGTGGCCGAGCTGGGTCCGGCGGGTATGGGTTCACCCCCCATGTGGAGCCACCACCCTGGTCTCTGCTCATGAGCAACGCGCGAGGCCCCCGCAGCATCTGCCTGCGGGGGCCTTCGCTGTCTCTCATGGGAGACGGCTGGGAGATGATCACGTCGAGCGGCCTCTGATGACATCTGTTCCCATCTAGTTAAGTCTAGGTTCGGGGAACGGGTGTCGAGCGAGCTCAAGAGGGTGTCGTGGGGGCGTTCGTGCACGTCATAGCCCCCACCTGCATGAATTAGACGTTCTGCCCGTTGCCGGCCCCGGCCGCCACCTTGATGCCCTTGGTGATCGTGTCGATGACCGACTGCTGGGGGGCCTTGGAGCTGATGTCGACGCCGAAGCGGACGACGACCAGCGAGGCGGGGTCGGCGGGCGACGGGAACACGAGCGATTCGACGTATCCGTCGTCGCCCTTGCTCGTCACGACCTTCCAGCGCACCAGATAGCCCTTCTCGCCGGCCACCGTGACGGCCTTCGAGGCGAGCTGGGTGTGAGAGGTGATCGAGCCGTAGCCCTTGCCGTACGACTCGGTGGCGTTCTTGGAGATGTCCTCCTTGGCCGCCGCCTCCGCCGTCGTGGACTTCAGCTTCTGTGCCTTCGCCGGGGCCGAGTAGGCGCCGCCGCGCTGGCACTTCTGCGAGGTGTCGCCGGGGCACTCGTACGTGTCCTTGGTGGACACCGCGGCGGTGCCCGCGCCGCTCTGGCCGGCCCACCCGTCCGGCACCGGGATGCTGATGCCGTTGTAGACGTCCGTGGCGTACCCGGGGTCGGTCTCCGGCTGACCCGACTCGCCGGGCGCCGGAGTCTGCCCGCCGGAACCGCCGGAGCCGCCGGGCGCTCCGCTCGGGCCGCTGTCCTGGCCGCCGCCCGGTCCCCGGGGTCCGCCCTGGCCGTCCGATCCGGCGGGGCCGCGGGACGCCGCGCTGCCGCCCCGTCCGTCATCGCTGGTCAGCGCGTACACGCCGCCGACGATACCGGCGAGGACGGCGACCGCCGCCGCGACCGCTATGCCCGTGCGCAGTCCGCGCCGCGGGCCGCTCGGGGCGTACACCGGATAGGGTCCGGCCCCCGCCGGGTGTGCCGGGGGACCCCATGCGGCCGTCGCCCCGACCGGGCGGACCTGGTCCGTCCACGTCTTACCGTCCCACCAGCGTTCGGTGGCGGGAGCGTCACTTGTCTGCCCGGGGTCGGGATACCAGCCGGGGGGAGTCGCCTGCGTCATGGGTCCACCGTATGAGCCCAGGGTGAAAGGCGGATGAGAGGGTTCCCCGAAGCCCGCCCGGGAGCCGCCGAAGCCCGCCCGGGAGCTGACGCGGTCATGCCGATAGGAGGGCGCCCCACCGGACGGATGAAGAACGCCAGTGCCAAGAGCGCGCGCTCCTCACGTACCGCCCGGGCCGGCCGTCGCCACTCGGGAGGAGGGGGTCGCAGCCGGGCGTGAGGGGCGCCCGCCGGACGCGACGAGCCCGACGGGACGCCCGAGGCGCCCGCGCGGACGCCTCCACGGAAGCGGGGGAGTGGAGGGCGCGCAGGTCACAGCCGCGCGCGGGGGCGCTCGTGCCGGTCCTACCCGAGGGGCTCGGGTGTTCGCCGAGCGCGGTCCGGCGCGGCGAACGAAGGACGAAAATTACCCTCATTTTTCCTTCAGTTGACTGTTCGTCACTTCCCTTTGGGGCCAGGTGGCATCCGGTGGCGTCCCCTCCGGTACACCGCCGTCACCCGTCCCGGCAACTGGTGCCGGGTCCCGCCTCCGTCGTGGCTTCCAGGAGGCTAGGCTCGTTGGAGTTACGTCGTTTGGGTGACCTGGGGAGGTAGCGGGATGACGGAGGGACGACCCGGAGCGGTCGCCTCGGCTTCCCTGTGGGAGCGCGAAGAGGAGGTCGCCACTCTCGAAGAGGCGATCACCGCGCTGCGTGCGGACTCCTCGACCTCGGGCAGCCTGCTGGTGCTCAGCGGAGAGGCGGGTCTCGGCAAGACCGCGCTCCTCGCCGAGGTGCGCAGGATCGCGGAGAGCAACGGCTGTGCCGTGTGGTCGGCGCGCGGCGGCGAGACCGTCACGTCCGTCCCCTTCAATGTCGTACGGCAGCTGCTCCAGCCGGCCCTCGTCTCGCTGCTCCCGGAGGAGGCGCGCGAGTACCTGGGAGACTGGTACGACATCGCGGGACCCGCCCTCGGCATAGCCGAACCGGGTGACCGGCAGCCCGACCCGCAGGGCGTCTGCGACGGTCTGGTCGCCGCGGTACGACGCCTCGCGAAACGGGACTGGCCGCTCGTGCTGCTCATCGACGACGCGCACTGGGCCGACCAGGAGACGCTGCGCTGGCTCGCCGCGTTCGCCGAGCGGCTGGACGACCTGTCCGTCCTCGTGGTGGTGGCCCGCAGGCCCGGCGGGGTCAGCGGCGAGAGCGCCCGGCTGCTCGACGCCGTGACCGCCGCGGGCCGTCCGGTCTCCACCCTGACGGCGCTGACCCCGGGCGCCACCGAGGGTCTCACCCGGGCCACCCTCGGCGAACACGCCGACGCGCCCTTCTGCCGCGAGGTGTGGGCGGTCACCGGCGGCAACCCGTACGAGACCGTCGAACTGCTCGCCAAGGTCCAGGACAGCGAACTGGACCCGGTCGAGGGCTCGGCCGCCGAACTGCGCGACCTGAACCGCTCGGCCCGCGGCCGCGGACTCGTCGCCCGGCTCGAAGGGCTCGGTATCGACGCCACCCGGTTCGCCTGGGCAGCCGCCATCCTCGGCACCGGGATCTCCCTCGACCTCGCCGCCCAACTCGCCGGAATGCCGGACGACGAGGCCTCCCGCTGCGCCGAACTGCTGGGCGCCGCCCGCATCCTGACCACGGTCGGCTCCGCGGGCGGCCATCAGCCGGACGGCGAGCTGGAGTTCGTGCACCCGCTGATCGCGACAGCGGTGTACCGCTCGATCCCGGACGCCCTGCGCACGGCGATGCACGGTCAGGCGGCCTGGGCGGTCACCGAGTCCGGACGCGGTGCGGCGGCGGCCTCCCGCCATCTCCTCGAAGTGCATCCGGACGACGATCCCGAACTCGTCGAGCAGATGCGCGAGGCCGCCCGCGAGCACCTCGCCGTCGGCGCCCCGGACGCGGCCCGGCGCTGCCTGGAGCGGGCGCTCAAGGAGCCACCGCTGCCCGAGGTCCACGCGCGGGTGCTCTACGAATTGGGCTGCGCCACACTCCTGACCGCGCCGTCCACGACCATCGGTCATCTCCGGGCCGCGCTCGAACGGCCCGGACTCGAGGACACGGCACGGGTCGACGCCGTCTTCCGGCTCTCCCAGGCGCTGCTCCACAACAACCAGTTGGACGAGGCCGTCCGCACGGTCGACGCCGAGGTCGAGCGGCTGGGACCGGGGCCCGCCCGGATGCGGCTCCAGGCCGTGCACTACATGTGGGAGGGCATCCACGCGGGCGAGGATCGCGCCGGACACTCCAGCGGTCTCGCCGAACTCGTCACGACCTGCACCGGGCGCGACAACTCCGAGCGCGCGCTGCTCATACTGCGCGGCTTCGACGCGATGACCCGCGGCGAGAACGCCGAGGAGGTCGTGGAACTCTGCGACCGGGCCCTCGTCAACGGCCGCCTCGCACCGGGACTCGCCTGGACCGACACCGAGTGGGGCGTCGAACTCCTGCTGATGCTGGGCAGCGCGTACGCCTACACGGACCGGCTGGACCGCGCCGAGAGCCTGTTCAGCGAGGCCCTGCACGCCTATGTGAAGGCGGGCTGGAGCGGCGGTCACCTCTCCCTGGCCAACGCCTACCTCGGCCTCGCCCACCGCAGGCGGGGCCGCCTCGTCGACGCGGAGCACTACCAGCGCGAATCGCTGCGCCTCGCGGAGCGGGTCGGACGCGGGCTGCCCCTGTACTGGTCGGCGACCTGCGGGCTCATCGACACCCTGCTGGCCCGCGGGCACGTGCAGCAGGCGGCGGAGATCGCCGAGCGCTACGGCTTCGCGCCCCCGTATCCCTCCACGATCGTCCTTCCCGACACCCGCTCGGTGCGCGGCCGGCTTCTGCTCGCCGTCGGCCGCACCAAGGAGGGCATCAACGAACTGGAGGCGGCGGAGAAGGCGGCGGCCGCCCGTGGCCACCACAACACGGTGCTCGCGCCCTGGGCCGTCGACCTCGCGAAGGCACTCGCCAACGAGGACCCGTCGCGCGCCGCGGCCCTGGCCGGTGACGCCCGGCGCCAGGCCGAACGGTTCGGCACCGACACGGCGATCGGCGAAGCCCTGCGGTGTGCCGCCGCCCTCGAAACCGGTCAGCGCGCGGTCCGGCTGGCAGCCCAGGCGGTCACCTACCTGGAAGCCTCTCCCTGCCAGTACGAACACGCGGCGGCCCGCATCGAGTACGGCATCGCGTCCCGCTCGGTGATGGAACTGAACAAGGGCCTGACCCTGGCGCGCACCTGCGGAGCGGACGGCCTGGTGACGAAGGCGGAGGCGGCACTGAGGGGCCTGTGACGAGCCGCCGACCGTCAGCCGCCCGCGGTGGCGTCCGGTCGGCGGCCCCCGCCTGAGCCACGCCGCGACCGCCCCCGGCGGCACACGGGCGGCCGACAGCCCACAGGTGCCGCGCCCCGGCCGGGGCAGGTCGGAGGGTGCCCCTGACAGGGGCAGGTCCGCTTGCGTCCCAGACCTGGCCGGGGGCAGTCCCAGGGTGTTCCCTGGCCGGGTTGGTCCGAGGGTGCCCTTGACGGGCCTCGGACCGCGGGTGCCCCGGACCTGGTTCAGCCTGAGGGCCCTGGCAGGGGTCAGTCCGGCGAGTCGGACGGGGAGGCGCTGTCCTCCGCCAGCACCCGTTGGGTCACCGCGAAGGCCGAGTTGGCGGCCGGGACACCGCAGTAGACGGCCGTCTGGAGCAGCACCGCGCCGATCTCCTCGGGAGAGAGCCCGTTGCGCCGTGCCGCGCGGACGTGCATCGCCAGCTCGTCGTAGTGGCCGTGTGCCACCAGCGCGGTCAGCGTGATCATGCTGCGCTCGCGGCGGGTCAGCGTCGTGTCGGTCCAGATCTCGCCCCAGGCGTAGCGCGTGATGAAGTCCTGGAACCGGGTCGTCAACGGGCTCTGGCGCGCTTGCGCACGGTCCACGTGCTCGTCACCGAGGACCTGACGGCGTACCTCCATGCCCCGCCGGGCACCCCCGGCGGAGAAGTGCGCCCGCAGAGCCGTCAGCACGGCCTCCGGACACTGTGCGGGCGCCAGATGCGAGGCGCCCGGGATCTCCACGAGCGCCGCACCCGGCACCGCGTCCGCGATCTCCCGCAGATGGGCGGGCGGCGTCGCGGGGTCCTCGCGCCCGGCGATCAGCAGCGTCGGTACGGTGACCGACGCCAGCCGGTCGCGGATGTCGAACGCGGCCAGGGCGTCACAACAGGCGGCGTACGCCTCCGGGTCGGCGTCGCGATGATCCCGGAGCAGCTCCGGCACGGTGAAACCGGCGGTGAACCATCGGGCGTCGGCGGTCGCCGCGACGGGTCCGAGGCCCTCGCGGCGTACCAGTTCGGCCCGTTCCTCCCACGGCTTGGATCCGTTGAAGTGGGCCGATGAGCAGATGACCGCGAGGGACGAGAGGCGTTCGGGGTGGTGGACCGCCAGGTGCAGCCCCACCGCGCCGCCCAGTGACACCCCGGCGTACGCGAAACGCCCGATGCCCAGGGAGTCGGCCAACTCCAGCACGAGCGCCGCCAGATCGGCGACCGTCGCTCCCGGACCGATCGGATCGGCGGGTGAACCGCCGTGCCCGGGAAGGTTCCAGCGCACCACCCGGTGGGCGGCGGACAGTTCGGGCGCGATCTTGTCCCACAGGGCGTACGACGTCCCGAGCGAGGGACCGAGAAGCAGCGGGGGAGCGGTGACGGATCCCTCGGTGCGGTGGGTGAGCAGATGCGAGGTCAACGTCGCTCCAGAGCACGGTCGGTGAGGACTCCGGCGGAGCCCGTGTAGTGGGTCGGGTCGGTGAGCTCCGCGAGGTCGACGCCCGTGAGGTCCTTGAGGCTGGGCTCCTCGCCGAGCACGTCCGCGAGGGGCCGCCGTTCACCGACGGCCCGTTCGGCGGCTCGCGTCAGCAGTTCCTTGGCGCGCGCCCGGCCGAGCAGCGGGGCGAGTTCGGCGGCCAGCCGTTCGGAGACGATCAACCCGTGTGTGAGGTCCAGGTGTTCGCGCATGACGTCGGCGTTCACCCGGAGGCCCATGGTCAGTTCGGCCGTGTCACGGGCCGCCCCGCCGACCAGCCGCAGCAGATCGCGCAGCGGCTCCCACTCGGCGTGCCAGGCCCCGGCCGGCCGCTCGTCCTCGGCCGGCAGCGCCCCGTACAAGGTGGCCGCGAGCAGGGGGGCGCGCCGGGCGGCCGCGGCCACGAGGGTGGCCCGCACCGGGTTCGCCTTGTGCGGCATCGCGGACGAGCCGCCGCCGGATCCCTCGGCCAGTTCGGCGATCTCCGTGCGGGAGAGCGTCAGCACATCGACGGCCGTCTTGCCGAGCGCGCCCGCCGTGAACGTCAGTGCCCCGGCCAGGTCCGCGATCGGGGTGCGCAGGGTGTGCCAGGGCAACACGGGCTCGGCGAGGCCCAGTTCGCGTGCGTACGCGGCGGTCAGGGCCTGGGTGTCGTCGGCGCCGAAAGCGGTGAAGGCGGCCAGCGTGCCCGCCGCGCCCCCCAGTTGGGCGGGCAGCGAGGTCAGTACGGCGTGCAGCCGGTCCCGGGCGTCGAGCACCAGGGACCGCCACCCCGCCGCCTTCAGCCCGAAGGTCGTCGGCACCGCGTGCTGGGTGAGGGTGCGGCCCGGCAGGACGGTGTCCCGGTGTTCCGCCGCGAGCCGGGTGAGGTGGCGCGCGGTCCGTTCGAGGTCGTTCAGGACCAGGTGCAGGGTGCGGGACGCGACCAGCATCGTGGCCGAGTCCAGGATGTCCTGGCTCGTCGCGCCCCGGTGGACGTACGGGCCGAACTCGGCGCCGACGGCGGCCGTCAGGTCCGCGACCAGGGGAATCACCGGGTTGCCGCCGCTCCGGGCGCGGAGCGCGATCGACGCGATGTCGAAGTCGGCGTCACCGGCGGCGAAGGTCACCGCCGTCGCGGCCCCGGCCGGGACCAGTCCCAGGGACGCCTGGGCCCGGGTCAGCGCGGCCTCCGCGTCGAGCAGGGCCCGCAGATACGCGGTGTCGCTCGTCGCGGCGGACGCCGGGGAGCCCGCCCGGCCGGGAGCGAGCAGACCGGTGTCGTCCGCGACGGGTTCGGCAGGTGTCACTGGAACTCCAGGAAGACCGTCTCGCCTTCGCCCTGAAGACGGATGTCGAAACGGTACGTCCGCATCGTGCCCTCGGCCGCGATCAGCGTGGCGCGCCGCTCGTCCGGCAACGCGTCGAGCAGCGGATCAGGGCCGTCGGCCAGGTAGGCGCGGGTGAACAGATGGTGCGTCAGACCCCGCGCGAACACGCAGACCCCGATGTACGGCAGCCCGGCGTTTCCCGGCGGCAGCGTGCGCAGCGCGTAGCGGCCGTCGGCGTCGGTGGCGACCCGGCCGAAGCCCGTGAAGTCGACGCCGTTGCGGCCGAGGAAGCCCCCCGTGGACGGGTCGCGGCGCAGCGAGCCGGGGGCGCCGGTGAGCGAGCCGTCGGGCGCGGCCTGCCAGAAGTCCAGCAGGGCGTCGGGGACCGGCGTGCCCGCCCCGTCGAACACGTGGCCGTGCAGGGTGATCGTGTCGGGGTGGCCCGGGGGCGCGATGTCGCCGCCGCCCGGGAACGGCAGCGCGTGGCCGTAGAAGGGGCCGATGGTGTGGGCGGGGGTGGGCGGCAGCCGTTCGGTCATGCTCATCGGCCTTCCTCGATCCAGGTGGCGGAGGGACCGTCGAGGACGATGTCCCACTCGTAGCCCATGGAGAACTCGGGCCGCGAGAGATCGTGGTTGTACGCGGCGATCAGCCGGTCGCGGGCCGCCTCGTCCGTCACGGACCGCAGGATCGGGTCGTATCGGAACAGCGGGTCGCCCGGGAAGTACATCTGGGTCACGAGCCGCTGGGTGAACGCGGTGCCGAAGACCGAGAAGTGGATGTGCGCGGGCCGCCAGGCGTTGGTGTGATTGCCCCAGGGGTACGGTCCCGGTCGGACCGTGGTGAACGCGTAACCGCCCTGATCGTCCGTCAGGGTCCGTCCCACACCGGTGAAGTTGGGGTCGAGCGGGGCCGGGTGCTGCTCGCGCAGATGGGCGTACCGTCCCGCGGCGTTGGCCTGCCAGATCTCGATGAGCTGGCCGCGCACCGGACGTCCCTCGCGGTCCAGCAGCCGGCCCGAGACGGTGATCCGCTCGCCGATCGGCTCGCCCCGGTGCTGGAGGGTGAGGTCGTTGTCCATCTCGGTGATGTCGGTGACGCCGAAGACCGGGCCGGACAGCTCGACCGTCTCCGGGTCGCCGCCGCTCACGGGGACCAGCGGCTGCTTGGGGTGGCGCAGCCGCGAGCTGCGGTACGGGGCGTAGTCGCGCGCGGGGTGGTGCCGCACGGGCGCGCCGCCGGCCACCGCCTTGTCGTACGCGTCCTGGTGATCCTTGATCTCGACGTCGATGTCCGACTGAGTGAGAGCCATGGTCGACTTCCTAGCGTTCGAGGACGAGGGCGAGGCCCTGGCCCACGCCGATGCAGAGGGTGGCGACACCGACTCCGGTTCCCTTGCGGGCGAGTTGGTGGGCGACGGTGCCGGCGAGCCGGGCACCGGAGGCGCCGAGGGGGTGGCCGAGGGCGATGGCGCCGCCCTGCGGGTTGAGGATCGCGGGGTCGAGCTCGGGCCATTCGGCGACACAGCCGAGGACCTGGGCGGCGAAGGCCTCGTTCAGTTCCAGAGTCGACAGATCGTCAAATCCCTTGCCCGACTTGGCGAGTGCCCGCTTCACCGCCTCGACGGGGGCGAGCCCGAAGTACTGCGGATCGATCGCGGACACGCCGGTGGCGGAGACCCGGGCGAGGGGTTCACGGCCGGTGGCTTCGAGTCCCTCCGCATCGACGAGCAGCAGGGCCGCCGCGCCGTCGTTGAGGGGAGAGGCGTTGCCCGCGGTCACGGTGCCCCCCTCCGTACGGAAAGACGGCTTCAGCCGGGCCATGGCGTCCAGGGACGCGTCCGCGCGTACGCACTCGTCGGCGCCGAACACGATCGGGTCGCCCTTGCGCCGGGGGAGGGACAGCGGGGCGATCTCGGCGTCGAACAGGCCTTCCGCCCGCGCCCGGGCCGCCTTCCGGTGGCTGCCCAGGGCGAACTCGTCCTGCTGCTCGCGCGTGATCTTGTGCTTGTCCGCGATGAGTTCGGCGGATTCGCCGAGCGGGATGGTCCACTGCGGGTCCATCCGGGGATTGACCATGCGCCAGCCGAGGGTCGTGGAGTACAGCTCGGCGTGCCCGGCGGGGAACGGCCGGTCGCTCTTGGGCAGGACGTACGGGGCGCGGGTCATCGACTCGACGCCACCGGCCAGGGCGATCGAGGCGTCGCCGAGAGCGATGGCGCGGGCCGCCTGGATGACGGCTTCGAGCCCGGAGGCACAGAGCCGGTTGACGGTCACGCCCGGCACGGAGGTGGGCAGTCCGCCGAGGAGGGCGGCCATCCTGCCCACGTTGCGGTTCTCCTCGCCCGCGCCGTTGGCGTTGCCGAAGTACACGTCCTCGATCCGCGCCGGGTCCAGCTCCGGGGTCCGGGCGAGGAGTTCGCGGATGGCGTGGGCGGCCAGGTCGTCCGGGCGTACGGCGGCCAGCGAGCCGTTGTACCTGCCGATCGGCGTCCGGACGGCATCGACGATGTAGACGTCCTTCACGACGGGATCTCCTCCACGACACGGATCTCGGCGGCGGTCTTCGCCCTGATCTCCTCGGCTGTGACACCCGGCGCGGTCTCCACGAGCAGGAGTCCCCCGTCGGTGACGTCGAGGACGCCCAGATCGGTGATGATCCGGTTCACACACGCCTTCCCGGTGAGTGGCAGCTCGCACTCACGGAGGATCTTGGGCGAGCCGTCCTTGGCGGTGTGGGTCATCACGACGATGACCGTCCGGGCCCCGTGGACGAGGTCCATCGCACCGCCGATGCCGGTGATCATCTTGCCCGGGACGGCCCAGTTGGCGAGGTCGCCGCCCGCCGACACCTGCATCGCGCCCAGCACCGCGACGTCGATGTGCCCGCCGCGGATCATCCCGAAGGACAGGGCGGAGTCGAAGTACGAGGCACCCGGCAGGACCGTGACGGTCTCCTTGCCGGCGTTGATGAGGTCCGGGTCGACCTGGTCCTCGGCGGGGTAGGGGCCGGTGCCCAGGATGCCGTTCTCCGACTCCAGGATCACCTCGACGCCGGCGGGGAGGTGGTTGGGGATCAGGGTCGGCAGGCCGATGCCGAGGTTCACGTACTGGCCGTCCCTCAGTTCACGTGCGGCGCGGGCCGCCATCTCTTCCCTGCTCCAGGCCATCAGTCACTCACCGTCCTGTCCGCCGCGGGCGACGAGACCGTCCGCTTCTCGATCATCTTGGCGTCCGCCTGCTCGCGGGTCAGGGCCACGACGCGCTGCACGAAGATGCCGGGCAGGTGCACGGCGTCCGGATCGATCCCGCCCGGTTCCACGAGTTCCTCGACCTCGGCGATCGTCACCCTGCCGGCCATCGCGGCGAGCGGGTTGAAGTTCCGGGAGGACTTGTTGAACACGAGGTTGCCGTGCCGGTCGCCCTTCGCGGCCCGTACCAGCGCGAAGTCGGTGCGGATGCCGCGCTCCAGCACGTACGCGGTGCCGTCGAAGTCGCGTACCTCCTTCGGCGGGGAGGCCAGCGTGACGCCGCCCTGGCCGTCGTACCGCCACGGCAGCCCGCCCTCGGCGACCTGGGTGCCGACCCCGGCCGGCGTGTAGAACGCGGGGATCCCGGCACCCCCCGCGCGCAGTCGCTCGGCCAGCGTGCCCTGCGGGATCATCTCGACCTCCAGCTCCCCGGCCAGGTACTGCCGTGCGAACTCCTTGTTGGCGCCGATGTACGAGCCGGTGACCCGGGAGATGCGTCCGGCGGCCAGCAGGGTGGCGAGCCCGGAGTCCATGGCCCCGCAGTTGTTGGAGACGACCCCGAGTCCCTGGACGCCACGCTCGTGGAGCGCCTGGATCAGCACGTTCGGAACGCCACTGAGGCCGAATCCGCCGACCGCCAGGGTCGCGCCGTCCGGTACATCGGCCACCGCCTCCAGCGCCGTGGCGACCACCTTGTCCATCCGTGAAGCCTCATCTCTCCCGAGTGTCCTGCTGCCCTGCGCCCAAATTAATCAGGGCACTGAGTATTTCTGCGAGGTGGTCAACACGCTGCCACCCGGACCTCGGTCCGTCAAGACTTCGGATGTGCGCATCAATTCGACGGATCGGCAAGGTCGACAGAGGCGGGACAGCCGCCAGGGAGGGCAGGTATCGTTCAGTGCACCAACGAATTCAGAGCATCGATGAACCCGGAGCGCCGACGAGACGCGGGGCATCGACGCACACCACCCCGGTGCGGCGCCGTCACCGGCGCGTACCGGACCCAAGGAGCGCACATGGCCGCGGTGGACCTCTCCACCCACCCCGGGCACCTGGCCCGGCGACTCCAGCAGGCCCACTACCTGCTGTGGAACACGATGGTCTCCGAGGAGATCACCTCGCCCCAGTTCGCGGTCCTGAACGCGCTGGTCGCCGAACCCGGCCTCGACCAGCGCACGGTGGGGGAGCGGGTGGGACTCGACCGGTCCACGATCGCCGAGGTCATCAGCCGGCTCGGGCGCCGCGCGTTGCTGGACAAGGTGCGCGACCCGCAGGACGGACGGCGCTTCCTGCTCCGCCTCACGGACGACGGGCTGCGCGTCCACCGGAAGCTGACCGTGCGCACCGCGCGCATGAACCAGGTCTTCCTGGCTCCCCTCTCCGCCGAGGAACAGGGCCTCTTCTTCGATCTCATCCAACGCGTCTCGGACGCCGCCGAGGGGCTCCGCAACCCCGCGGAACCCCTCCGCGCTCAGCACTGAGGGCCGACGTCCTCCGGGGCGGGGGCCGGAGCGGGGGTTCGGCCGGCCCGGCCGCTCGTGGGTGTCCATGCCCGGGTGTCCGGAACTCAGGCCTTGGCGAGGATCACCCACACCTGGCCCGGGGCGAAGTTCATGGGTGTGCCGTCCGGACCGGTGAACCGTGTGCCGTCGGCCGCCGCGGGACGCGTCCACCGCGCGTCGAAGGCGCGGCCGTCGCGCAGTACCTGGGCGGTGCCCGAGCCCACCGACTCCGTGAAGGGAGTGTTGTTGCCGAGGAAGTCGTGGTACCTCGAAGCGCGCACCTTCACGTACTGGATGACCACCGTCGCCGGAGCCACCGTGGCGCCGTCGGTCGTCACCGTCGGCGTTCCGTCCATCGCCACCAGCCAGCGCTCGCGGTCGGGCGACCAGGTGAAGGTGAAGCGGGCCGACGGGAAGCGGACCGTGCGGGAGGCCTCCGGGGTGCCGCCCTCGGGTGCCGCGCCGAAACGGAAGCCCGTGGTCAGCGCGGCGTCGCCGGGCGCGGAGTCCATCAGCCGCCGCGGACGCAGATACAGATTGTGCGGCGCGGCCTTGCCCGTGCCCCGGTACCAGGCGTCGGGCACCTTCCCGGCCGGCTCGGGATCCAGCGGAGCGTCGTCGATCAGGGGCAGGAGCTTGTGCTGGGCCCCGGAGAAGGCGAGCGTCGGCTCGTGGAACTGTCTGAGCAGTTCGAGATCCGACTCGCGGGCACTGCGTACGGGCCCGACGCTGTCGGGCAGGGTGCTCGCGAAGACCGCCATCAGCCGGCTCAGACCGCCCTCGACCTGCTCCGCGTAGACCACGTCCGCCGCGTCGAGCCCCGTCTGGGGGCGGGCGTCGGGCGCGTTGTCGATCTTCACGGCGAGCACCGGGCCGGCGTTCGAGACGCCCGTCCCCCTGTCGCTCGGGCTCTGGCTCTGGCTCGGGGACCGGCCGTCGTCGGTCCTCCCGCCGCCCGAGGTGCAGCCCGTCGTCAGGGAGCCTGTCACCATGACGGCCAGCAGTCCCGCCGTCCACGCGCCACGCCGCGTCCGAACCAACTCTCGTATGCCCACCGTGCCACCTGTCCCGTGCCATCGATTGTGCGTTCATCAGTTCATCGGTGGCCATACCCGATCGTTTCTGATTGCGCGCGGCGACTGAGTCGATCGGCTCAGCGGGACGATCCGTGCAGGGTCGAAGAGGGGCGCGGAGGAAGCGGCTCCGTTCCCGGCGCGTCAGCTCCGCGGCCCCAGGATCTCCGCCAGGTCGTAGCCGACCGGCTCCTCCAGTTGTCCGTACGTGCAGCTCTCGGCGGTACGGTCGGGGCGCCATCGGCGGAAGCGGGCCGTGTGGCGGAACCGTACGCCGTTCTCCATGTGGTCGTAGGCCACCTCGGCCACCCGCTCTGGCCGGATCGGGATCCAGGACAGGTCCTTCTTGGCCGACCATCTGCTGGGCGCGCCCGGCAGCCGGGCCGTCTCGTGCGCCGACTCCTTCGCCCAGGCCGCCCACGGATGCCCGGCCGCGTCCTTGAGCCGCAAGGGTTCCAGCTCCTCCACCAGTTCCGCCCGCCGCTTCATGGTGAACGCGGCGCTGACGCCCACGTGCTGGAGCGTGCCCTCCGTGTCGTACAGGCCGAGCAGCAGCGACCCGACGACCGGTCCGCTCTTGTGGAAGCGGTAGCCCGCGACGACGACATCCGCCGTCCGCTCGTGCTTGATCTTGTACATGGCACGCTCGTCCCGCAGATACGGCAGCGTGAGGGGTTTCGCCATGACGCCGTCGAGCCCCGCCCCCTCGTACTGCTCGAACCACCGCTGCGCCACCTCGCGGTCCGTGGTCGCCGGCGCCACGTGCACCGGCGCCGTCACCCCGGACAACGCCTTCACCAGCAGCGCGCGCCGCTCGCTCAGTGGCACCTCCAGCAGCGAGGCATCGGCCAGGGCCAGCATGTCGAAGGCCACGAAGGAGGCGGGGGTCCGCTCGGCCAGCATCCGCACGCGTGAGTCCGCGGGATGGATCCGTTCCGTGAGCGCGTCGAAGTCGAGCCGCCCGTCCCTGGCGATCACGATCTCCCCGTCCATCACACAGCGCTCCGGCAACCGCTCCCGCAGCGCCTCGACGAGCTCCGGAAAATACCTGGTCAGCGGCTTGCCGGTGCGGCTGTCGATCTCCATCTCGTCGCCGTCGCGGAACACGACGGCCCGGAATCCGTCCCACTTCGCCTCGTAATGCATGTCCGGCGGGATCTTCGCCACCGACTTGGCGAGCATCGGCTTCACGGGGGGCATCACCGGCAGATCCATACTTCGATTCTGCGCGGTGCCGCGGGCATCCGCCCGGTGTGCGGGGCCCGCGAGCTGCGCCTACCGTGGCTCGCATGGGCGATGCGGTGGAACTCGAAGCGGCCGGCAGGAGCGTTCGTCTGTCCAGCCCGGACAAGATCTTCTTCCCGGAGCGCGGGTTCACGAAGCTGGACCTCGCCCAGTACTACCTCGCCGTCGGTGAGGGCATCCTGCGCGCCCTCCGCAACCGTCCCACCACGCTGGAGCGCTACCCGGACGGGGTGACCGGCGAGTCCTTCTTCCAGAAGCGGGCGCCCAAGAACATGCCCGACTGGATCCCGACCGCCCACATCACCTTCCCCAGCGGCCGCAGCGCCGACGAGATGTGTCCCACCGAGCCCGCCGCCGTGCTGTGGGCCGCGCAGTTCGGCACGCTCACCTTCCATCCGTGGCCGGTCCGCCGTGACGACGTCGACCGCCCCGACGAACTGCGCATCGACCTGGACCCGCAGCCCGGCACGGACTACGCGGACGCGGTACGCGCCGCCCACGAACTGCGCGAGGTCCTGCACGAGTACGGAGGTCTGCGGGGCTGGCCCAAGACCTCCGGGGGCCGCGGCCTGCATGTCTTCGTGCCGATCCAGCCGCGCTGGACCTTCACCCAGGTGCGCCGGGCCGCCATCGCCGTCGGGCGCGAGCTGGAACGCCGTATGCCCGATCAGGTCACCACCGCCTGGTGGAAGGAGGAGCGGGGCGAGAAGATCTTCGTGGACTACAACCAGACCGCTCGGGACCGCACCATCGCCTCGGCCTATTCCGTACGGCCCCGCCCGCACGCCCCGGTCTCAGCGCCGCTGCGCTGGGACGAGGTGCAGGACGCCCGGCCCCGGGACTTCGACCTGGCGACCATGCCGGGGCGCTTCGCCGAACTCGGCGACGTGCACGCCGACATGGACGATCACGCCTTCTCCCTGGAGGCGCTGCTGGAACTCGCCAGCCGCGACGAGCACGACCACGGCCTCGGCGACCTCCCGTACCCGCCCGAGTACCCGAAGATGCCGGGCGAGCCCAAGCGGGTGCAGCCGAGCCGAGCGAAGCACGAGGACGCCCCGCAGGACACGTGACTCCCCGGACGGCCCCGTCCCGGCGGCCCTGCCCGGCTGTTCGGGACCCGGTCCCGCCCGGGCCCGTCGGCGCCGAACTTCCGCCGCGGCGGGATCGGTTCGAGCCGTTCTCGGTGATCGGGGAGCACTTCCACAGAGCGAGCGGCCACGCGGCTATCCTGATCCGCATCCGCCGAGGAGGTGCCCTGAGGTGACCGAGACAGCGTCGCGCCCCACGCTGGAGGCCGTGGCAGCGCGGGCCGGGGTCTCCCGGGCCACCGTGTCACGGGTCGTGAACGGCGGGGACGGGGTCCGTGAACCGCTCGTCGAGCGCGTGCGCCGGGCCGTCGAAGAGCTCGGGTACGTGCCGAACCAGGCCGCCCGCAGCCTTGTCACCCGACGCCACGACGCGGTCGCCGTCGTGATCGCCGAGCCGGAGACCAGGGTCTTCGCCGACCCCTTCTTCGCGCTCCAGCTCCGCGGCATCAGCAAGGAACTGACAGCCAACGACTCGCAACTCGTCCTGCTGCTCACGGAAGGCCGCGACGACCACGCCCGCGTCGCCCGCTACCTCGCCGGCGGCCACGTCGACGGCGCGCTCGTGTTCTCGCTGCACCTCGACGACCCGCTGCCGGGCCTGATCCACGGCGCCGGTGTGCCCACCGTGTTCGGCGGACGGCCCGGCTGGGGCGACGGCGTCCGCGAAGCGGTCTACGTCGACTGCGACAACCGCGGGGGAGCCCGTCAGGCCGTTCGCCACCTCCTCGGCCTCGGGCGGACCCGCATCGCCCACATCACCGGCGCCCTCGACCAGACGTCCGCGGTCGACCGGCTCGACGGCTTCCGTGACGTCATGACCGACGCCGATCCGGCGCTCGTCGCGCAGGGCGACTTCACCCCCGCCGGCGGCGAACGCGCGATGCGGGAACTGCTGGAGCGCCGTCCCGACCTGGACGCGGTGTTCGTGGCGAACGACCTGTCGGCGCTCGGCGTGCTGCGCGTGCTGCGTGAGCACGGGCGCCGGGTGCCCGACGACGTGGCCGTGATCGGCTTCGACGACATGCTGCCGATCGCCGAACAGACGGATCCGCCCCTGACGACGGTGCGTCAGGACATAGAGGAGATGGGCCGCTTGATGGCCCGGCTGCTGATCCGCGGCCTGGAGGGCGGGGCAGGGGCCGAGGACACGGCCCCCGAGGCCCCCGGAGTGGTCCTGCCGACGACGGTGGTGCGGCGGGCTTCGGCGTAGGACCGACGTCGGCGTGTGGCGGGCTTCGGCGTGGGACTCACGACGGCGGTGTGGCGGGCTTCGGCGTGGGACTCACGACGGTGGTGCGACAGGCATGGGCTCAAGGACCCACGACGCTCGTGCGTCGGGGCTCGCCCAGGGGCCGAAACCCATCGGCGCGGGCCGACAGGCTTCGGCGTCGGGCCGGTTCGCCGGCCGGGCGCGTCAGTTCTGGCGTGGTGCGCTCGTGATCACCGCGAAGCGGGCCCCGTACGGATCGGCGAGCTTGGCGAAGCGGCCGACGCCCTCCATGTCCGTGGCGGGCATCCGGACCGTACCGCCGAGTTCCCGGGCCTCGGCGACCACGGCGTCCGTGTCGGGGACCTCGATGTACGGCAGCCAGTACGCGCCGGTCCTCGCCTCGACCGGGTCGTCGGCGAGCGGGACGAGGCCGCCGAACATGCCCTCCTCCTCGGTCCCCGCCGGGTTGATACAGGTGTACGTCCCGCCCGGGAACTCGACCGCCGAGGTGTTCCACCCGAAGACCGCGTGGTAGAACGCGGCGGCGGCCGCGATGTCCGGGGTGCAGAGCTCGACCCAGCACAGGGAGCCCGGGTCGCCGGCCAGGCCCAGGCCCTCGGTCCGGCCCGGCTGCCAGACGCCGAAGGTCACGCCCGCCTGATCGGCGAGCATGGCCATGTGCCCCTCGCCCATCACGTCCATGGGCGGCACGAGCACCGTGCCCTTGGTGTGCTCGACCGCCTTGGCGGTGGCCTCGGCGTCCGCGGTCCGGAAGTAGACGTTCCAGGACGGCGGGCCCTGCTCGGCGGTGATCTGCATGCCCCCGGCCACGGTCCTGCCGTCGACCTGGAAGAAGCCGTAGCCTCCGGCGTCGGGCCCCGCCGACCGGAACCGCCAGCCGAAGAGGCCTCCGTAGAAGGCGATGGCACCCTCGATGTCGGCCGTGCCGACATCCAGCCAGTTCGGGGAGCCGTTGACGAAGCGGGTGGTGAGCATGATTGCCCTCCTTCGAGGGGTCTCGTCGCGTTTGATGCCGAGTCTTCCACCGCCCACCGACAATCGCCGTGGAGACGCGCAAACCGCCCGGATCGCCGGAGTCTGTCACTCAAGGTGTCCGCCGCGCTTCGGATTGTCGCCGTTTTCTCCCGCGCGCCGCCGTGCCCGAGCCCTCCCCGGCGGGCCATCATCGAGGCCGCCGGAAGCCTTGGTACGTCGCGTTGATCCCGCGTTGATCGAACGTTTTTCGCCGTCGGGCACGCTCTTGACCATGTACTCGGTAACCATCACTCCGTCCGACCTCGCCTGGCAGGAGCAGGCGCTGTGCGCGCAGACGGGGGCGGACTTCTTCTTTCCCGAACCGGGCAGCTCGGTGCGCGAGGCGAAGCGCATCTGCGGGATGTGCGCGATGCGCCCCGCGTGCCTCGACTACGCGCTGAGCAACGACGAACGCTTCGGTGTGTGGGGCGGACTCTCCGAGAAGGAGCGTCTCGGCCTGCGGCGCGCCCTGGAGTGACACGAGCCCCCGCGCGGCGTCGGCCGCGCGGGGGCTCGGAGAGCGGGGTTTCGGACCGGCTGCCCGGCAGGTACGCCCGGACCGGCTGTCCGGCAGGACCGGTCCGGACCGGACGCGCGCCGGCAGGACCTGAACCCGGCCGGGGTGCCCGTGGCCGCGTCGGTGAGAGCGGCGCCCCGAAGGCCGGGGTCACCGTCCTCGCGGGAGGGGCTACGCCTTGCCGCGGGCGGCCATCCGGGCCTTGCGGGCGGCCAGCTTCTCGTCGAACTTCGAGGCCTCGGTGTCGAGGCCGCCCATGAAGTAGCCGAGCTCCTCCTGCGCCTTGAGGCCCTCGGGGCCGAGGCCGTCGATCTCCAGGACCTTGAGGTGACGCAGCACCGGCTGGAGCACGTCGTCGTGGTGGATGCGCAGGTTGTAGATCTCGCCGATGGCCATCTGCGCGGCCATGCGCTCGAAGCCGGGCATGCCGTGACCGGGCATCCGGAAGTTGACGACGACGTCGCGGCAGGCCTGCATGGTCAGGTCGGGGGCGAGCTCGAACGACGCCTTCAGGAGGTTGCGGTAGAAGACCATGTGCAGGTTCTCGTCGGTCGCGATGCGTGCCAGCATGCGGTCGCAGACCGGGTCGCCCGACTGGTGACCGGTGTTGCGGTGCGAGACGCGGGTCGCCAGCTCCTGGAACGCGACGTACGCGACCGAGTGCAGCATCGAGTGGCGGTTGTCCGACTCGAAGCCCTCGCTCATGTGCTGCATCCGGAACGCTTCGAGCTTGTCCGGGTCCACGGCGCGCGAGGCGAGCAGGTAGTCGCGCATCACGATGCCGTGCCGGCCCTCCTCCGCCGTCCAGCGGTGCACCCAGGTGCCCCAGGCGCCGTCACGGCCGAAGAGGGACGCGATCTCGTGGTGGTAGCTCGGGAGGTTGTCCTCGGTGAGCAGGTTGACGACGAGCGCGATCCGGCCGATCTCGGTGACCTTGGACTGCTCCTTGTCCCAGGCCTCGCCGTCCTCGAAGAACCCGGGGAAGTTGCGGGCGTCGCTGAAGGGCACGTACTCGTGCGGCATCCAGTCCTTGGCCACCTTCAGGTGACGGTTCAGCTCCGTCTCGACGACTTCCTCCAGCGCGAACAGCAGGCGAGCGTCGGTCCAGGCGGCTGCCGGGCTGCCGAGGTCGGGGGAAGTGATCGTCACGGGTGCTCCAGGGAGGGACGGGACAACGAGCGTAAAGCCAACCTACGGCATCGTAGGCTACGTCTCCGTAGGTTACGACTCCGTAGGTTAAGAAGCCTGTAAAGGTCGCTGATCAGCGGTGTTACGGGCGCGGACGCCCCCGCTTCCCGGCGCACACCGGAGGGACCCGGGGCGTCGAGGGCCGGAGCCGTACGGATGGTTCGCTCACTCGGTCAGGCGTACAGCTCCCGGAGCCTCACCGAGAGACACGTCACACAGCCTTCGAGCTTCTCGAACTCGCCGATGTCCACCACGACCGGTTCATGGCCGAGGTCGGCGAGCAGTTCGGCGGTCTTCGGGGCGGACGCGGCCATCAGCAGCTTGCCGCCTCCCAGGAGCACCACGTGCGCCCCGGACTCCTCCGGCACCGCGAGGAAGCGGGGGAAGAGCGAGGGGGTGTCCACGAGCGGTTCGTGTCCGATCACCGTCCCGTCGGGCAGCGCGGTGACGGCCGACTTCAGATGCAGCACCTTGCTGACGGGAACGGCGACGACCCGCGCCCCGAGCGGTTCGAAGACCGCGCGCAGCTGCTGGATCCCGGCCGCGTTCGTCCGGCCGCCGCGGCCCACGTAGATGGTGTCGCCCACCTTCAGGACGTCGCCCCCGTCGAGGGTGCCCGGATCCCAGATCCAGTTCACCGAGCAGCCGAGGCGTGCCACGGCCTCCTCCACCCCAGGGGTCTCGGCGCGACGGGACTCGGCGCCCGGGCGGGCGATGAGGGCGACGTTGCGGAAGACGACGACGGCGTCCTCGACGAACACCGAGTCCGGGCAGTCCTCGGCCGGGTCCACCTCGACGGTCTCCCAGCCGTGCGTACGCAGTGCCTCGGTGTACGCCTCCCACTGCTCGACCGCGAGATCGACGTCCACCGCGGTGCGTTCCACGTGCGTCACCAGGCCCTCGGCGAGGCGGGGGCTGGGCCTGCGTACGAGCGCTTTCTGAGGGGGCACGGGCGGGTCTCCGAATCGGCTGGGGGTGTCGGCGCAACATCATGCAGCGCGGTTCACGCGCGCAAAAGCCCCCCGGCCGGACACCGGGCACCGCCCACCCCCGAACCTAGGCCGCCCCCGCTTCCCGCACTATGAGGAATACCCGACAGTTTCCGGAGCGATTTCTTTCAGTTCTCCTCCTTCCAGCAGCAGTCGTCGCGTGATGCCGATCGACTCCAGGAACGGCATGTCGTGGCTGGCGACGATCAGGGCCCCTTCGTACGACTCCAGGGCCGTGGTGAGGCGGCGGACGCTCGCCATGTCGAGGTTGTTCGTCGGCTCGTCGAGCATCAGGAGCTGCGGGGCGGGGTCGGCCAGCATCAGGGCCGCCAGCGCCGCGCGGAAGCGTTCGCCGCCGGAGAGCGTCGCCGCCCGCTGGTCGGCCTTCGCCCCCTTGAACAGGAAGCGGGCGAGACGGGCCCGGATCCGGTTGTCGGTGGCGGCCGGCGCGTACCGGGCCACGTTCTCGGCGACGCTCAGATCGTCGTCCAGGACGTCGAGCCGCTGCGGCAGGAAGCGCAGGGGAACATGGGCGCGCGCCTCGCCGGACACGGGTTCCAGCTCCCCGGCGATCGTGCGCAGGAGGGTCGTCTTGCCCGCTCCGTTGCGCCCGATGAGCGCGACGCGTTCGGGGCCGCGAAGATCGAACACGCCGTTCACCCGCGTGCCGTGCTCCAGCTCCAGCCGGTCGAGGGTGAGGACGTCGCGCCCCGGCGGAACGGCCGTGTACGGCAGGTCGATCCGGATCGCGTCGTCGTCCCGTACGGCCTCCACCGCCTCGTCGAGACGCTCCTTCGCCTCGCTGAGCCTGCCCTCGTGCAGGAGCCGGTGTTTGCCCGCGGACTCCTGGGCCGACCGCTTGCGCGCGCCCATGACGATCTTCGGCTCGCGCTTCTGCTCGGCCATCTTCTGCCCGTACCGCCTGCGCCGGGCCAACTTGACCTGGGCGTCGACCAGTTCGCGTTTCTGTTTCTTCAGATCGGACTCGGCGACGCGCACCATGCGTTCCGCCGCCTCCTGTTCGGCGGCGAGCGCCTCCTCGTACGCGGAGAAGTTCCCGCCGTACCAGCTGACCTCGCCGGAGTGCAGATCGGCGATCTGGTCGGCCAGGTCGAGGAGTTCGCGGTCGTGGCTGACCACGACCATGACGCCGGACCAGGCCTCCACGGCCGCGTACAGCCGTCGTCGCGCGTACAGGTCGAGGTTGTTGGTGGGCTCGTCGAGCAGGAGGACGTCGGGCCGGCGCAGCAGGAGCGCGGCCAGCCGCAGCAGCACCGACTCGCCACCGGACACCTCACCGACCGTGCGGTCCAGGTCGATGTGCCCGAGGCCGAGTTCGCCGAGGGTCGCGCGGGCCCGCTCTTCGACGTCCCAGTCGTCGCCGACGACGTCGAAGTGCTCCTCGGACGCGTCGCCCGCCTCGATCGCGTGGAGGGCGGCGCGGACCGCGCGGATGCCGAGCGCCTCGTCGACCCGCAGCGTGGTGTCGAGGGTGACGTTCTGCGGCAGATGGCCGACCTCGCCCGCGACCCGGACGGTGCCGTCCGCCGGGGTGAGTTCTCCGGCGATCAGCTTCAACAGGGTTGATTTGCCTGATCCGTTGACGCCGACGAGTCCGGTGACACCCGGCCCGAAGGCGACCTGGAGACCGTCGAAGACGTCGGTGCCGTCAGGCCAGGCGAAGGACAGGGCGGAGCAGGTGATGGAGGTGGGGAACGTTGACATGAGGGCCTCGCGATTGCTGGATGCGGTCGGGGGTACGCGTACGGGACACCGCGAGGCGACGACGATCCAGTTCGGAGGAGAGCGAGAGAAAGGCTCCGCACCCAAGGACGGCTCGAACGCCGAGGTCGCACGCTGCGCACACGGGTCCGACGGGACCAGACGGGTGTGACGCGGTGTCTCAGACCTCAGACGAGCAACGTCCTTCTCCATTCGACGGCAACAGAACCGCTATACACCGTAGGGGCGGTCCTGAGGGCTGTCAAAGGATTAACGCGCCCCACCGACGAACCGAGGAGACCACGTGCCGAACGGCCCGCTGTCGTTGCCCGCCCGGCTCTACCTCCTGGCGTGGGACACCACGAAACGGAGCATCACCGGGTCCACCCACCTCCACCACCTGGTGCGCGCCGGGGCTCTCACCGAACTCGCCCAGCGCGGGCTCCTCGTCGACGACGACGGCATCGTCACCCCCGTCGACCCCGACTCCCGGACCGGGGACGTCGTTCTCGACGGGCTCCTGGAACTCGTGTCGGAGTCCCGGCCCCGCGGGTGGAAGCCGTGGGTCACCTCACGGGCCCGGGTCACCCTGGACGCCGTCCGCGCCCAGCTCGCCGCCGACGGATATCTGCGGGCGGAGCGCAAGCGCGTGCTCGGGATCTTCCCGTCCGTCGAGTACGAGCTGGACCGGGTGCCCGCGGTGGAGGCGCTGCGCGGGCAGGCGCGCGAGGTGCTGGAGGGACCGGTGCCCGTCGCCGACGTCGGCGACCGTGACGCGGCCCTCGTCGCCCTGGCCACCGCCGCCGAGCTCCGCACCTTCGCCTCGTCCAAGGAGCGGGTGCTCCACAGGGCCCGCATCGACGAGCTCACCGAACGCGGAGGAGCGGCGGCTCCCGCTCTGCGGAAGGTCATCCAGGACGTCCGTACGGCGGTGGTCGTGGCGGCCACGACGGCGTCCGCCCAGGCGGCCACGGCGGCCACCACGGCGAACTGAACCGGCGCGGCCGAGGCGTGCCCCGGGGAGCGCGGCTTCCCCGGGGCGTCGTGCCGCCCGGCTACGGGTCCTCGTCACGAGGCGGTGCGACGCCCGGCTACGGGTCCCGTCACGAGGCGGTGCGACGCTCCACGGCGGGGACCCGTTGGCGCGGGGACCGGCACAGGGCTGTGCTCAGCTGCATGATCCGAAGTGAGCCGATCCGGGGCGGACGGCGGGCAAACGCCGCACGTTGCCAGCTACGGCAGCCTGCTCCCGTAGCTCTCCTGGTGCTGGGCGGCCAGCAGGGAGATCGCGAGGGTCTTGAAGGAAGCGCGCCGACCGCGCCCCCACCAGCCGACAGCTCCTGTTGTGGAACGAGGCACGCGGTCCATTTCGTCGTGATCGCGGCGTCACCGCCACCATGGCTGGGCAACTGCCGAAGATTAGCGCAGACTTCGGCGGCAGCCGCGAGACGGAGGACGTTCTAAAGGGGCCCAACATGACGACGAGTCCTGCAGAACGAGACGTAGCTGTTCAGCAGCTCAACTCTCGCTCCATCAGACTGAGCCAGACGTCTGTCAGTGACGCTGCTGAGATCATCGACAGCATGAAGGTGAACGGCTGGGCCGGCGATCCGACGGACGTGGTGCGGATGCCTGACGGCGGTCTGACGACCGTGGACAACGGTCCCGTCGACCGGTGTGGGTCGAGCGTAGAAGTGGCTCGGCGCCTGGTCGGCGACGCTCAGGGGGCGCTAACGGTGCCCTAAGGTTCCGCTCGAACGGGGCCGCCGCCGGCCCCGTTCGCGGGTCAGCCGAGGCGGGAGACCTGGTAGTGGCCGATCAGCCGCCCCTGCGGTGTCCGCTCGACCAGCACGCTGAGGTTGACGGTGAGCGTGGGGCGGTCGGTGAACACGAAGTCGACGCTCAAGTAGCCGAGCACCAGGTCGTCGGCCGGCTGCCTGGTTTCGAGGATCCGGTAGTCGGCGGTCATGCCGAGCGGCTGGGAGTCGTAGTAGGCGGCGATGCCCGCCGGCCGACGGTGTAGGGGTGCAGGCCCTGGAAGATCGCGTCCTCGGTGAAGCAGGCAGCGACCCGCTCGGGGGCGTGCGCGTCGACGGCGGCCTTCCATTCGTCGAGGATGCTGCGCAGTGCCTGCTCGTGGTCCGCTGTGGTGCTCATCGGAGTTCCTCTCTCGTGATCCGCGCCGGTGCTCGGCGCCCGGCTCAGCGTCCGGCGCTCCGGCCGCCGTCGATGTGCAGGATCTCGCCGGTGACGAACGGGGCGTTCTCCAGGAAGACGACCGCGTCGACCACCTCGGCGACCTCGCCCATTCGGCCCAGTGGATGCAGCGCGGCAAGGGCGTCCCGGGTCTCGGCCGAGTAGGACGGGGCGCGGATGACGCCCAGCGAGACGGTGTTGACCCGGATGCCGCGGGCCGCGTACTCGATCGCCAGCGAGCGGGTGACCGCGTTCAGCCCGCCCTTGGTGAGCGAGGCGAGCGCCGAGGAGACCCGGGAGTCCGCGTGGTCGACCAGGCTGGTGGAGATGTTGACCAGGTGGCCGCCGCCTTCGCGGGCGAGCATCGCGGCGATCGCGCTGCGGGAGACCTCGAAGAAGCCGCGGAGGTTCACCCCGGTCACGGCTTCGTAGTCCTCGTCGGTGTAGTCGGTGAACGGCTTCGCGATGTAGATCCCGGCGTTGTTGATCAGGGTGTCCACCCGGCCGAAGCGCTCCAGCGCCTGCTCGACCACCCGGGCGCCGACGCCCGGCTCGGCCAGGTCGCCCCGCACCGCCAGCACCTCGGGGTCCTCCGACGGGGCGATGGACCGGGACACGGCGACCACCGCGTGGCCGAGCTCGCGGTAGGCGGTGAGCAGCGCGGCGCCGATGCCCTGGGAGGCGCCGGTGACGACGGTGACCTTCCGGGTGGCGAGCTTCTGGTCGGTGCTCATCCGGTGCCGGCGGGGTCGTTGGGGTGCGGGGAGAGCGGGGTGACCTCGTCGGTGCGCCAGATCCGCAGCGGCATCGAGGCGAGGACCTCCTCCAGCCGGTCGGCGTCGGCGGCGGCGAAGAGCCCGAGCGTGCGCCACTCGCCCGGTTGCAGCGGCGGGCGCCACAGCCGGAGCAGGTGCCCTTGCGCCGCGAGCTCGCGTGACCGGGCGGCCTCGCGGGTGCGGATGTCCTCGACGGCCTGCTCCGAGGTCCCGTCCGGGACGTGGGTGGTCATCGTGACCAGGTACTCCATGATCATCTCCTTCTGGGGCGTGACCCCCTCCAGCATCCGGCCTCGCCACGCCCGCCGCTCGCGCGGACCCACCGGCCCGCTCGGCCGGACGGGTGAGCACCGGGCCGGCACCCGCCGGCACCGAACGGATCAACTGTCTTAAGAAGGGTGTCCCTGAGACCCGGGGCGACGGGGTTCTGCTCCGGATCGGCAAGCAGGCGGGCCCTTACCGTAGGACGTATCCGATGGGCTCACCCTGGACCGGATGGGACGGCAACTGACATGGCAGACCTGCTGACCGGCGACGACCTGACTGAGGGCTTCGCCTATCCGCCCGAGTTCCTCCGGGTCGTCGAACTCGGCCTCACGGATCTGGAGCCGTGGTGGATCATCGATGGTGATCTTCTGAGGTCTGGCATGCGCCTGCTGGCCTCCGCCTACCCGACACGCCGACTTGTCCTGTTCGCCAAGCGCGAGGACAACGATGACGTAGCGTGCTGGGACCTGGATACGCAGACGTTGCCGTCGTGCACATGGGCGCCACCCCCCGGCTGGGAGCAGCGGGGCCCGCGGTTCGCGAACTTCAATTCCTGGCTCCGACAGGCGATCGAGGAAGCGCAGGATCATGTCCTCGTAGCGTTTGAACCGGCGGATCAGTTTGCTCGCCTCGTCGGCGAGCGGTCCGCGGCGGCCGGTGTTGTGGGTGCGGCCGTGGGCGAGCGCGCCGAGGTAGCGGTTGCGGACCCGGGCCAGTTCGTACGCGGGCAGCGCGTCGAAGCCTGCGGTACGGGCTTGCTCGGCGGCGTCCTTGGCTGCGAGGAGGGTGTCGGCCATGGCCTTGGCCCACAGTTGTCCGGCCGGGTCGCCGTCGTGCACGCTGCGCAGGTCGCGCAGCAGGTGGGCGCCGCACCAGGCGTGGAGCACGTGGTCGAGGTGGGTGTAGCCGTTGTAGCCGTCGCGGACCAGGACGCCGTCGAAGGCGGGCCAGATCCCGCCGGCGTCGATCGTCTCCTTGGTGCGGTCGCCGGTGTGCATGGCGGTGAGGTACTCGGTGCACGCCACGGGCAAGTACACGTTCGCCCCGCCCGCGCGGGCGATCGTCTCATCGGCGTGCGCCACGGGCGCGGCGGCGATCAGCTCCCGCACCCGGGGCAGGAACGCGACCTCGCGCAGCCGGGCCGCGCGGGAGCGCACCGAGGCGATGAACCCGGTCGACACCTGCGCGCCGAGCAGGGTGGCGAGCACGCCGGCGGTGCGGCGCACCGGCAGGTGGTGCGCGCACAGCAGCCACGCGGCGCGGGCGGCCAGTCGCGGCCCGTACTGAGCGCGGCCCCCTCGCCCGGGCGGGCACGCCGCCGACCGTGGTGGTACCGCAGCCGGTGCAGGTCTTCGCCACGATGCGGTGCTCGGTCACGTGCGGGCGCGGCGGGGCGGGTGCATCGAACACCTGGTGCCGCCGCTCGTCGAACCCTGGCACGCCGGTCTGTGTCGCGGTGCTCGTTGACGCGGATCTCGAACTGGATGACCTCAATCGTGTTGGGGTCGCCGGGCCGCTGGAGCATGTTCAGCCCGGTGTAGATGCGGCGTTCCTCGTTCCACGCCGCGCCTTTACCGGGGCCGAATGACTCCAGCATCGACTGGGGCACGACGATCCGGCCCTTGCCGTTCTTCGCCGATCCCCATGTCCTGGGCGAGGGCGTCGGCAGCGGGCCGTCATGGCTTCACCGAGTCCCCTCAGGAGCCCCTGGGCGTTCTCCCGACCTGTGTTCCCGGCGTCGGCCTGGGTGAGCTTCAGGACGGTGCTCATGGCGCTGGAGTGCTTCCCCCAGGCGGCGTTCCCGCCCAATCCGAACACCGGCAGCCACAAGATGATCGCCGGAGCCCACGGCACCTACTCGGGATCAGTCCAGCTGCGCATGCTGGGGCCCTACCTGCTGGCCAACGCGATGAAGAATGTCTTCAGCGGCGTCGACCGCCAGCACACGCTCAACCGGCACCTGGGCTCGCACAAGGCCTCCGCCGATTCATCCCGCAGAGAGTTCGCCTTCGCGGCGCTGCTCAACAGCCAGGCACTGCTGCGCCTGGTGGACCGCTACCTATACGTCTGACCGTCCGTCGTGCCCGGACCACGCAAGCAGTGCCTGGAACTCCCCGACAACTAGGAAGATACCGAGCAGGACTTCTGAACTGCCCTTCCAGCCGATCCACGTGGGCTTGGAAGACGGCCACAGAGTCCGGCATGCGTTGCCGCGATGGGCAGTCTGTGCTTACTCAGCACTGGATCCTCTGGGATTCCGAGCTCTTCCTTGGCGGCGTCAAGGAACGGCCCCCGCTTCTCGTGCAAGAAGCGCTGCAGTTCGTGCGCTGTGCCCGTGGTACCCGTTCGGCTCACGGGGTCTGGAAGCACGTCCGCGACAGGAAGTGGGACCAGGCTTGCCTGCTTCCCAGCCCCTTAACATCCGCTGTGCCATCCGCTCTGCCAGGACTATCGGCCGGTGGGCAGACATGACCCAACGAGGCGGCGGGAGCTACTCGGACCGTTCCTCACCGGTCAGAGCACGGCTCATAGCCTCTGAGGTCCTGGCACCTGCTCGGGGAAGGTTCAGCCATGTCCCGTCTCACGCCCGGGAACTCCAAGGTTCTCGCTCGCCAGTGTGAGGGACGGGCGACTGCTCCGAGAGCGACGGACCCGGCCAGGGCAACGGAGAGATGTTCCAAGACTCGGCCCCTCACGAAGTCGAATGCAAAGAACCGCACAACCAGCGCCGTCCAGAGCACTACACAGGCTCCGGCAACCAAGGCGGCGCGCCCGGCAATCACGACCAGTCTCAATCGGCGGGGAAGATGCTGGTGCAGAACTGCAAGGACGACCGGCACGACGATCGCGGCCAGACAGACAACAGGCGATCGCGATGGCAGGCCTGTAAAGACTTGCAGCGTTGACTACCAGGCGTTGTCCGGCCACAAAGTCCGTGCCGTCGCCCGGAGACGAAGGAGCCGTCATGCCGCAGAGGCCAGAACCCGTCAGTCAGCCGGAATACCTAACTGAGAAGCAGTGGATCGATCTCGCCTTCGCCGTGATGCGCGGCGTGGTCGAGGGGTGCCGGACGGCGGAACTTGGATTGGACCCCGCTCTGCTCTCGGACCTGGGCACGGCTGCGGTGAATGGGCTCCGGGCTCACTTGGATCAGGTGATGGCGGAGTCGCCAGACTGATGACTCGTGCTCCGAGGAGTGGCTACAGGGACGCCGAGGAACGACACGCCTCCTGGCTGGCGAAGCAGATCGGCTAGTCCCTCATCGGCCCCCGCCAGGAGCAATCCCCGATCAGGCCGACCCAGCCGGCCATGTGCTCAAGCGGCGGCCCCTACAACGGCAGTTTCGCTCACCGATCCTGGGACTGCGCGTGGGCCGTCAGCGCGCCGAGCTGGTGGCCGGGCGCCGAGCAGGAGCCACGGCCTTCTCATACCGGGCGGTCGGCCGATGAAGGCTAGGAAGAACAGGCGGCATCTACGACGGGGCGGTCCTCTTGAAGTGCTCCCGAACCGCCCTGCGCAGCTCTGCACGGCTCAGCCTGGCCGACTGCTGCTCCGTGGCCCAGGAGCGGCCCGGATGCAGTTCATCCCAGGACGACCGCGGACTCAGCCTGCTCCTGCCGGGGTAGTGGTTGCCGAAGCCTTCAGCGGCCACGTTCCACACCGGCAAGTGGTTACTGATCATCAGCCGTTCCGGGCCCGTCATCCAGATCCCTTCGACCGGCAGGCATCGAGCCTGGAAGTCCTCGGCATCGAGATCGCTGATCTGGTCCAATGACGAGCGGTGCTCGGCCAGCCTGCGGTTGAGAGCACCGGACTAACGTGAACTCGGCCTCTCGCGAAACTCACCCACCGGGCGGCACTTGCCGACATAGACGGGCATGGTGTGCAGGCAGCGGACTAGACCGGCCGGTAGAGCGGGTGCCGACCCATGTAGTAGAACGCGTAGAGACCGCCTTCGGGGACGGAGTGGCGCGCGGCGTAAGGCCCCGGGCGGCGGGGCGGGCGGTGGTGCGAACGGCGGCGCGCCCTCACGTACATGTCGGTTTCCTGCCAGCTCCCTCCGTGCCGGCCGTGCTTGGGTTGCCCCATGACCCCCACCGAGCGACTCCGTGACTCCGCCCTCGCCTTCCGCGCCCTGCATGTGCCCGGCCGCCCCCTCGTCCTGGCGAACGCCTGGGACGCGGTGAGCGCGCGGATCGTCGAGGAGGAGGGCGCCGCGGCGGTGGCGACGACCAGCGCGGGCCTCGCCTGGGCCCTGGGCGCGGTGGACGGCGACCGGCTGGACAGGGACGACGCGCTCGCGGCCGTCGCGCGGATCGCCGCCGTGGTCCGGGTACCGGTCAGCGCGGACATCGAGAGCGGGTACGCGTCCGACGCGCGGGGGGTGGCGGACACCGTCCGCGCGGTGCTCGCGGCGGGCGCGGTGGGCGTGAACATCGAGGACGCCCTCTACGGCCAGGGAGCCGGGCCGCTGCGTCCGCGGGCGGAGCAGGCGGAGCGCATCGCGGCGGTCCGCGCGGCCGCCGACGCGGCGGGGGTGCCCCTGTTCGTCAACGCCCGCGTCGACACGTTCCTGCGTGGCGCGGGCGGGGTGGAGGAGACCCTGGAGAGGGCTGCCGCCTTCCTGGGCGCGGGCGCCGACGGCGTCTTCGTGCCCGGAACCGTCGATCCGGCGACCGTGAAGGCGCTCGTCGAGGGCATCGAAGGCCCGGTGAACATCCTGGTGGGCCCCGGGGCGCCGTCCGTGGGCGAGCTGGCCGCACTCGGCGTGGCCCGGATCAGCACGGGGTCGAGCCTGGCGGCGGCCGCGCACGCCCTGGTCCGGCGTGCCGCGCGGGAACTGCTGGGCACGGGGACCTGCGAGACCCTGATCGGCGGGTTCGACTACGCCGGCCTCAACGCCCTGATGGGACGCGCCGGCTGACCGCACCCGCTTCGCTTCAGCAGGTGCCCCGCATGAGTTCCTCCAGATCGTGGTCCAGGTCCACCTGGAGGTGCTCCAGACCGACCGGCACCAGCTCGGTGGTCTGCTGGAGGAAGTTCCGCACCTCACCCGAGCGCACGTGGACCACGGCGGTGCCCTCGGGGGCGTGGAACTCCAGCACGGTGCGGTCGAAGCCGTACGGCCGCACCCGCACGTCGCCCTGCCCCACCGGGTCCTCCAGGCCCGACACGAGCAGTTCGCGGGCGAAGGTCCAGCAGACCTCGATGCCTTCGAGTGTGGCGGGGGCGGGGAAGGTCATGCGGACGGCGAACGGGTCGGTCCGGTCGTAGTGGAGCGTGGCCGGAATGCTCGGCATCCGCGGCGCGGCGGCGACGAGGCGGGCCTCTACGGGCTGCTCGATGACGGTGGACAACGCCTTGCTCCCTTGTGACGGCTGGACGAACTCCGGGCGGATGAAGCCGGTCAATTGAAGAGACGGAAGAATGACCCGGCGCGTGCACCTCTGACCCGAGTGACCTCTGTCACCGAAGTGATGCGCCGAGAGATCCACTTTCTCCGATCCGCGTGATCCTTTCCGTTCCGCGCTCACCCGACACCGAAGAGGACACCCGGGCGGCCCCCGAGGTTCCCTCCGGAGGCCATCTGGACGCGATCGGGGGAGTGCACTAGCTTCCCCCGCCATGAGGGCCTTGGGGAAGACGAGACGCACGAGGCGGACAGCGGGCGTGGGACCGGCGGCGGCCGCACTCGCCGCGGCCCTCGTGGTGGCGGCGCCGGCCGTGGCTGCGCCGGCGCAGGCGCACGACGGGGCGCGGACCCCGCACTGGGCGCTCAAGGACAGCGGCACGGACGTGCGCCTGCGGGGACTGGCGGCCGTCAGCCGGGACACCGCGTGGGTGGCGGGCTCGAAGGGCACCGTGCTGCGCACCACCGACGGCGGCGCGCTCTGGCGGAACGTGTCGCCGCCCGGCGCCGGGGACCTGGAGTTCCGCGACATCGAGGCGTTCGACGCGCGGCGGGCCGTGGTCCTGGCCATCGGCGAGGGCGAGGCGTCCCGCGTCTACCGGACCGAGGACGGCGGCACCACGTGGACCGAGTCCTTCCGCAACACCGACGCCAAGGCCTTCTACGACTGCCTCACCTTCCTCGACCGGCGGCACGGCCTGGCGATGAGCGACCCGGTGGACGGCAGATTCCGCATCCTGTCGACCGGCGACGGCGGCCGCTCCTGGAAGGTGCTTCCGAGCGACGGGATGCCCGCCGCGCAGGACGGCGAGGCGGGCTTCGCGGCGAGCGGTCAGTGTCTGGTCGGTTCGGGGCCCCGCGACGTGTGGCTGGCCACGGGAGGGGGCGCACGCGCGCGCGTGCTGCACTCCGCGGACCGCGGACTGACCTGGACCGCCGGCGACACCCCGGTTCCCGCGGGCGACCCGGCGCGCGGTGTCTTCGCCCTCGCCTTCCGTGACCGCGTCCACGGACTCGCGGTGGGCGGCGACTACCGCGCCGACCAGGCCTCACCGAGGGCCGCGGCGATCACCCCCGACGGCGGCCGCAGCTGGACCACCGCGGACCGGCCCCCGCCCGCCTACCGTTCCGGCGTCACGTGGCTTCCGCACAGTCGCACCGACGCCCTCGCGGTCGGCCCCACCGGCACCGACCTGACCACCGACGGCGGCCGCACCTGGCGCACCCTCGACACCGGCTCGTACGACACCGTGGACTGCACCCCGGACCTGGGCTGCTGGGCCTCCGGCGAGAAGGGACGGATCGCGCGGCTGGAGCGCTGAGGCGCGGGAAGTGACCCCGGCCGGGGGGCCCGTGACCGCGCTCCAGGCCCGGTGCCGTCCTCGTGGCCACCGGGCCGGCCATGGCGCGACGTCGGGACCGGCCCCGCCGACGGGCCGGTACGCGCCCGCCGGGAGCGTCCTGACGCGAGCCGCCCCGCGCGGTTCCGGACGCGGCACGGCCCGTAGGCTCGTCCGCATCATGACGATCGTGAGGATTCCCGCGGGCTGGCCCGTCACCGAGGAACAAGCCCGCGCCGTGCAGGACGAGTTGCGCGAGCGCGTGGTGCTCGACGAGCCGGGCCCGCCGGCCGGCACCGGCCGGGTGACGGGCGTCGACGTCGCCTACGACGACGAGCGGGACGTCGTCGTGGCGGCGGCCGTCGTCCTCGACGCGGTGACCCTGGACGTCGTGGCGGAGGCCACCGCCGTGGGCCGGGTCTCCTTCCCGTACGTCCCCGGACTGCTCGCCTTCCGCGAGATCCCGACCGTCCTGGCCGCGCTGGACGCCCTGCCCTGCCCGCCCGGCCTGGTCGTCTGTGACGGCTACGGACTCGCCCACCCGCGCCGTTTCGGCCTCGCCAGCCACCTCGGCGTCCTCACCGGGCTCCCCACGATCGGGGTCGCCAAGAACCCGTTCACCTTCTCCTACGAGGAGCCGGGCGTCCGGCGCGGCAGCGCCTCACCGCTGCTCGCGGGCACCGAGGAGGTGGGCCGCGCCGTGCGCACCCAGGACGGGATCAAGCCCGTGTTCGTGTCCGTCGGCCACCGTGTGGACCTCGGCAACGCCTGCGCGCACGCCCTCGCGCTCACCCCGAGGTACCGCCTGCCGGAGTCCACCCGCCGGGCGGACTCCCTGTGCCGGCGGGCCCTCCGGCAGGCGACGTCCTGAACCCGCCCACCCGTCGGCCCACCGGTGCGCGTGAGTACGGATTCTGAGTACCCGTACGGATGTACGGCCGCGCCGCCACGGGCAGGCTGAACCGCATGACGACACACCGTGCCCCGAAGCCCTCGGCCGAACCCGCACGGCCCGCCGGGCGGGCGGTGACGGCCGCGCTGGCCCTCGCCGTTCCGGTCGCCGTGGCCTGGACGGCCGGGATGATCTACACGGTGATCGTCTGGGCGTCGTGAGGACCGGGCGACCCTCACGAACGCGCCAGGCGGACGTCAGTGACGTCGCGGACACGCCCTAGCGCACCGCCGCCACCCGGAAGGTGATCCCCGCCGCGACGAGCCGTTCCAGCAGCGCGTCGCCCATCGCCACCACGGGGGTGACCTGACCGGACGTCTTCGGCAGCTCGTCCAGGGCCAGGGACAGGGCGGACTCCGCGAGCATCTTCGCGGTCTCCCCGTAGCCGGGGTCGCCGCCCGAGACCTCGGTGAACACACGCCGGCCGCCGCCCTCGCCCACGAAGCGGACCGAGAACCAGCTCTTGGCACGGCGTTCGGCGCTCGGCCCCTCGCCCGGCCTGATCCGGCCGGACAGCCAGCGGCGCGCCGGCGGAAGCTGGGCGGCGGCGAAGAGCGCGCTCACCCCGGCCACTCCGCCGAGGGCGATGGGCAGCCGCTCGACTGCCGCGTAGTGGCGGTAGCGGAAGTCCGGCCCGTACCGCGCCAGGGCCCGCGCCGAGCGCTGCACCACCTGGGCGTCGATCGTGGGCAGCGGCAGGGCCCACGCCCCGACCTCCTTGGCGAACCGCGGCGCGCCCAGCGGAGCCTCGACCCTCCGGCCCATCAGGCGCGGTTCGTGGTGCCTGCGCTCCCGCGCCGCGGCGAGCAGGTGCCGGCCGCGCGCGAACTGGTTGAGTGCCGAGGCGAACGTGCCGCCCGAGAACATCGCCTGGGAGCGCACGAATCCCTCCACCCGCAGCGGCACGTCCTCGGGGAGCTGCCGAACGGTGAAGTAGGCACCCAGGTCGTGCGGGATCGAGTCGAAGCCGCAGGCGTGCACGAGCCGCGCGCCCGTCTCCCGCGCGCGTGCGTCGTGCCGCACGTACATCAGGTCCACGAACTCGGGCTCGCCGGTCACGTCCAGATAGTCGGTGCCGGCGTCCGCGCAGGCGGCCACCAGCTCCTCACCGTAGGTGATGTACGGCCCCACGGTCGAGGCCACCACGCGGGCCTGCCGGGCGAGTTCGCCCACCGAGTCCGGGTCCGTCACATCCGCCCGCAGCACACCGGGTGCGCCGCCGAGCCGCTCCCGCAGCCGTTCCAGTTTCTCGGCGCTGCGGCCGGCGATCGCCCACCGCAGCCCCTCGGGCGCGTGGGCGGCCAGATATTCCGCGGTGAGCTCTCCGACGAACCCCGTGGCTCCGAAGAGCACGATGTCGTACGCGCGGTCCGGCTCGTTCATCCTGCTCATGACACCCTCCACCCCTGTGGGCTGCGCTCGAACGTGCGGTCCGCGCCACGTCGTGCGCGAAGCGCCGTTGTCGGTGGCTGAGGCTAGCGTGAGGTACGAACAGTCGGACGACGAGGTCGCACGAACAGGCCGGAGGCAGCCGTGGCCGTGTCGAAAAACGCGCTGAAAAAGTGGCAGAAGGTGCGTGCGTTCGCGCTCGGCCTGCCCGGCGCGTCGGAGGAGTTCCCCTGGGGCGAGACGGTCGCGAAGGTCAACAAGAAGGTCTTCGTCTTCCTCGGTCTCGACGACGGCAGTTACCCGCTCGGCCTCACGGTGAAGCTCAAGGACGAGGCGGTGCACGCCCACGCGCTCACCTCGCCGGGTGCGGTGCCCGCCGGATACGGCCTGGGCAAGGCCGGCTGGGTGCGCGTGCCCCTGGAGGAGCAGGGGGCCCCGGCGGCGGAGCTGCTGTGCGACTGGGTCGAGGAGAGCTATCGCGTCATAGCACCCAAACGGCTGATCGCGGAGCTGGACGGGCGCTGATCGCGATGCCCGGGCCGACGGGGACGGCGACACCGGTCCCGGTCCCCGAGCCGCTCCCGATCCCGGAATTTAACTAAGCGCTTGCTCGCCAAGGGCTTGCCCGGAGTGGAACACGTTCTTAACATCACTGATGTCACATCAGTGGTGTCACAGTGCTGGGGGCTTGATGACAGCGGCAGGAACGCCGGGGCACGGTCCCCTCGCCGGGGTGCGCGTGGTCGAGCTGGCGGGCATCGGTCCCGGCCCGTTCGCCGCCATGCTGCTGGCCGACCTCGGAGCAGACGTCGTCCGGGTGGACCGGCCCGGCGGCGCCGGGCTCGGGGTCGACCCGGCCCACGACATCACCAACCGCAACAAGCGGTCCGTGATCATCGACCTCAAGGCCGAGGACGGCGCGTCCCGCGTCCTCGACCTGGCCGAACGGGCCGACATCCTGATCGAGGGCTACCGCCCGGGCGTGGCCGAGCGGCTCGGCGTGGGTCCCGAGGACTGCCGTGCCCGCAACCCGGCGCTCGTCTACGGCCGGATGACGGGATGGGGCCAGGAAGGCCCGCTCGCCCAGCGCGCCGGGCACGACATCGCCTACATCGCGCTCACCGGCACCCTGGGGATGATCGGCGACCCGGACAGGCCCCCAGCGGTGCCCGCGAACCTCCTCGGCGACTACGCGGGCGGCTCGCTCTACCTCGTCGTCGGCCTCCTCGCCGCCCTGCACCACGCGCGGGCGACCGGCACCGGCCAGACCGTGGACGCCGCCATCGTCGACGGCACCGCGCACCTCTCGACGATGATCCACGGGATGATGGCCGCGGGCGGCTGGCAGGACCGGCGCGCCGCCAACCTCCTCGACGGCGGCTGCCCCTACTACGGCACCTACGAGACCGCCGACGGCCGGCACATGGCCGTCGGCCCCCTGGAGCAGCGGTTCTACGACCAGTTCGTCGACCTGCTCGGCATCCCCGAACTCGGTCCCGCCCACAAGGACCCGGCGCGCTGGGAGGAACTGCGCGCGGCGGTCACCGACCGCTTCAGGACCCGTACGAGAGACGAGTGGACCGCCGTCTTCGAGGACACCGACGCGTGTGTGGCACCGGTCCTGTCCCTGCGCGAGGCACCCGGACATCCGCATCTCGCCGCCCGGGGCACGTTCGTCGACCACGACGGCATCACCCAGCCCGCCCCCGCCCCGCGCTTCTCGGCCACCCCCACGTCGGTCCGCCTCGGACCCGCCCTGCCGGGCGCGGGCACCGCCGACGTGGCCCGTGACTGGGACGTGCCCCGGCTGACGAAGGACGGCGGCTGATGCGGTCGCGCCGGCCGCTCGCTCCGGGCCGCGGCCCGGCTCGCGCCCACGCGAGCCCCGGCACCGGCCTCCACGAGATTCTCCGTACACACTCCAGGAAGGCGCTTCCCGTATGAAGCGGCAGATCTTCACCGCCGAGCACGACGCGTTCCGCGAGACCGTCCGCACCTTCCTCGCCAAGGAGGTGCTGCCCCACTACGAGCAGTGGGAGAAGGACGGCATCGTCTCCCGCGAGGCCTGGCGGGCGGCCGGGAAGCAGGGCCTCCTCGGACTCGCCGTGCCCGAGGAGTACGGCGGCGGCGGGACCACCGACTTCCGCTACAGCGCCGTACTCGCCGAGGAGTTCACGCGCGCGGGAGCGGCGGGACTGGCCCTCGGGCTGCACAACGACATCATCGGCCCGTATCTGACGGACCTCGCCACCGAGGAGCAGAAGCGGCGCTGGCTGCCCGGTTTCTGCGACGGCTCGATCGTCACGGCCATCGCCATGACCGAACCCGGCGCCGGCTCCGACCTCCAGGGCATCACGACGCACGCCGAGGACAAGGGCGACCACTTCCTGCTCAACGGCTCCAAGACCTTCATCTCCAACGGCATCCTCGCCGACCTGGTGATCGTGGTCGCGAAGACCACCCCCGAGGGCGGTGCGCGCGGGCTGTCGCTGCTCGTCGTCGAACGGGGCATGGAAGGCTTCGAACGCGGCCGCAACCTCGACAAGATCGGCCAGAAGTCGCAGGACACCGCGGAGTTGTTCTTCAACGACGTCCGCGTGCCCAAGGAGAACCTCCTCGGCGAACCGAACGGCGCGTTCGTCCACCTGATGACCAACCTCGCGCAGGAGCGCATGGGCATCGCCGTCGCCGCCATCGCCGGGGCCGAACACCTGCTGGAGATCACCACCCAGTACGTGAAGGAACGCGAGGCGTTCGGGCGGCCGCTGGCGAAACTCCAGCACATCCGCTTCGAGATAGCCGAGATGGCCACCGAGTGCGCCGTCACCCGCACCTTCCTCGACCGCTGCATCGTCGACCACTCCGACGGCGAACTCGACGCGGTGCACGCCTCCATGGCGAAGTGGTGGGCCACCGAACTGCAGAAGCGGGTCGCCGACCGGTGCCTGCAACTGCACGGCGGCTACGGCTACATGACGGAGTACCGGGTCGCCCGGGCCTTCACCGACGGACGCATCCAGACCATCTACGGCGGGACGACCGAGATCATGAAGGAGATCATCGGCCGCTCCCTGCTCGGCTAACCCTCCCCGAAAGGCTTACCAGTGAGCACCGAAGCGTACGTGTACGACGCGATCCGCACCCCGCGCGGTCGCGGCAAGCAGACCGGCTCCCTGCACGGAACCAAGCCCATCGACCTCGTCGTCGGGCTCATCCACGAGGTGCGGCGGCGCTTCCCGGGCCTCGACCCGGCCGCCGTCGACGACATCGTGCTCGGTGTCGTCGGCCCGGTCGGCGACCAGGGCTCCGACATCGCCCGGATCGCGGCCATCGCCGCCGGACTGCCCGACACGGTGGCCGGCGTCCAGGAGAACCGCTTCTGTGCCTCGGGCCTCGAAGCGGTCAACATGGCCGCGATGAAGGTCCGTTCGGGCTGGGAGGACCTCGTCCTCGCGGGCGGCGTCGAGTCGATGTCGCGCGTGCCGATGGCCTCGGACGGCGGCGCGTGGTTCGCCGACCCGATGACCAACCTGGCCACCAACTTCGTTCCGCAGGGCATCGGCGCCGACCTCATCGCCACCATCGAGGGCTTCTCCCGCCGCGACGTCGACGAGTACGCGGCCCTCTCCCAGGAGCGTGCCGCCGCCGCCGTGAAGGACGGCCGCTTCGACAGGTCCGTCGTCCCCGTCAAGGACCGCGCCGGTCTCACGGTCCTCGACCACGACGAGTTCCTGCGCCCCGGCACCACCGCCGACTCGCTGGCGAAGCTGAAGCCGTCGTTCGCCGACATCGGTGAGCTGGGCGGCTTCGACGCGGTCGCGCTCCAGAAGTACCACTGGGTCGAGAAGATCGACCACGTCCACCACGCGGGCAACTCCTCGGGCATCGTGGACGGCGCCTCGCTGGTCGCCGTCGGCTCCAAGGAGGTCGGCGAGCGCTACGGCCTGACCCCGCGCGCGCGGATCGTCTCCGCCGCCGTGTCCGGCTCCGAACCGACCATCATGCTCACCGGTCCCGCTCCCGCCGCCCGCAAGGCACTCGCCAAGGCCGGCCTGACCATCGACGACATCGACCTCGTCGAGATCAACGAGGCCTTCGCGGCCGTCGTCCTGCGCTTCGTGAAGGACATGGGCCTGTCGCTGGACAAGGTCAACGTCAACGGCGGCGCCATCGCGCTGGGCCACCCGCTCGGCGCCACCGGCGCGATGATCCTCGGCACCCTCGTCGACGAGCTGGAGCGCCAGGACAAGCGCTACGGCCTCGCCACCCTGTGCGTGGGCGGCGGCATGGGCATCGCCACGATCGTCGAACGCGTCTGACCTTCCCAACGGATCAAGGATCTACGGAGCATCCCCTGATGAGCACTGAGCCCACCACCATCCGCTGGGAACAGGACGAGACCGGTGTCGTCACCCTCGTCCTGGACGATCCCAACCAGTCCGCCAACACCATGAACCAGGCGTTCCGCGCCTCCCTCGCCGCGATCACCGACCGTCTGGAAGCCGAGAAGGACTCGATCCGGGGCGTCATCTTCACCTCCGCCAAGAAGACCTTCTTCGCGGGCGGCGACCTGCGCGACCTCATCCGGGTCACCCCCGAGACCGCCCAGGACCTCTTCGACGGCGGCCTCGCCATCAAGCGGAACCTGCGCCGCATCGAGACCCTGGGCAAGCCGGTCGTCGCCGCCATCAACGGCGCGGCGCTGGGCGGCGGCTTCGAGCTCGCCCTCGCCTGCCACCACCGGGTCGCCCTCGACACCTCCGGCACCAAGATCGGCTGCCCCGAGGTCACCCTCGGCCTGCTCCCCGGAGGCGGCGGAGTCGTCCGCACCGTGCGCCTGCTGGGCATCGCCGACGCCCTGCTGAAGGTCCTTCTCCAGGGCACGCAGTACAACGCGACGCGCGCCCGGGACAACGGCCTCGTCCACGAGGTGGCCGCCACCCCCGAGGAACTGCTCGCCAAGGCCCGCGCGTTCATCGACGCCAACCCCGAGTCGCAGCAGCCCTGGGACAAGCCCGGCTACCGCATCCCCGGCGGCACCCCGTCGAACCCGAAGTTCGCGGCCAACCTGCCCGCCTTCCCGGCCAGCCTGCGCAAGCAGACCAACGGCGCCCCCTACCCGGCCCCGCGCAACATCCTCGCGGCCGCCGTCGAGGGCTCCCAGGTCGACTTCGAGACGGCCCAGGTCATCGAGGCCCGCTACTTCGTCGAGCTGGCCGCGGGCCAGACCTCGAAGAACATGATCCAGGCGTTCTTCTTCGACCTCCAGGCCGTCAACTCCGGCGCCAACCGGCCCCAGGGCATCGAGCCGCGCCCGGTGCGCAAGGTCGCCGTCCTCGGCGCCGGGATGATGGGCGCGGGCATCGCCTACTCCTGCGCCCTCGCGGGCATCGACGTCGTCCTCAAGGACGTCTCGGGCGACGCGGCGGCCAAGGGCAAGGCGTACTCCGAGAAGCTCTGCGCCAAGGCGGTCTCCCGGGGCCGGACGACCCAGGAGAAGGCCGACGCGCTGCTCGCCCGGATCACGCCCACCGCCGACCCGAACGACCTCGCGGGCTGCGACGCCGTCATCGAGGCCGTCTTCGAGGACACCGCGCTGAAGCACAAGGTGTTCCAGGAGATCCAGAACATCGTCGAGCCCGACGCCCTGCTCTGCTCCAACACCTCCACCCTGCCGATCACCGCCCTCGCCGAAGGCGTCGAGCGGCAGGAGGACTACATCGGGCTGCACTTCTTCTCGCCGGTCGACAAGATGCCGCTGGTGGAGATCATCAAGGGCGAGCGCACCGGCGACGAGGCCCTGGCCCGCGCCTTCGACCTGGTGCGCCAGATCAAGAAGACCCCGATCGTCGTCAACGACTCGCGGGGCTTCTTCACTTCCCGGGTCATCGGGCACTTCATCAACGAGGGCGTGGCGATGGTCGGCGAGGGCATCGAGCCCGCCTCCGTCGAACAGGCCGCGGCCCAGGCCGGCTACCCGGCGAAGGTCCTCTCGCTGATGGACGAGCTGACCCTCACCCTGCCGCGCAAGATCCGCAAGGAGTCGAAGCAGGCCGTCGAGGAAGCCGGCGGCACCTGGGAGACCCACCCGGCCGAGGCCGTCATCGACCGCATGGTGGACGAGTTCGAGCGCCCCGGACGCAGCGGCGGAGCGGGCTTCTACGAGTACGGCGAGGACGGCGGACGCTCCAGGCTGTGGCCCGGTCTGCGCGAGCACTTCACCAAGCCGGGGTACGAGATCCCGTTCGAGGACATGAAGGAGCGCATGCTCTTCTCCGAGGCGCTGGACACCGTCCGGCTCCTCGAAGAGGGCGTCCTGACCTCCGTCGCCGACGCCAACATCGGTTCCGTCTTCGGGATCGGCTTCCCGGGCTGGACCGGCGGTGTCCTTCAGTACATCAACGGCTACGAGGGCGCGACCGGTACGGGACCGGCCGCGTTCGTCGCCCGCGCGCGGGAACTCGCCGAGCGCTACGGCGACCGTTTCCTCCCGCCGGCGCTGCTCGTCGAGAAGGCGGAGACGGGCGGTCGTTTCACCGACGCGGCCTGATCCGGACGGCGCACCCGTCCGAGGGCGTGCCCCGGCACGCCCGGGACCTGGGAACACACCGCACCACGGCCCGCGGCACCTGCGGGCACACGTCGCCCGGCACACGTCGCCTCGGGGCAGCCGCCCCGAGGCGACGTGTCGCTGAGTGGCACGAGGGACTTGCTCCACGGGGGCGGGCACCGGACGCTGACCGGCGAACCGGTACCCGCCGACGCCGAGGAGCCCCCATGGGCCGCCGTCCCGCCCTCGCCCTGCTGGACATCCTGCGCGGCGAAGGCGTGGACCGTGTCTTCGGCAACCCCGGCACCACCGAACTGCCCTTCCTGACCGCCCTCGCGGAGGCCGAGAACGCGCCGGAGTACGTCGTCGGCGTCCACGAGGGCGCCGTCGTCTCCATGGCGACGGCTACGCCCGCGTACCCAGCAGCCGCGCGACCTCGCTTCCACCCTCCTGTACGTGGTGGACGAGGGCGGCGGCTTCCTCACCGGCCAGACCCTCAACGTGGCAGGCGGATCGGCCTACTTGTGAGCACCGGCACCAGTGGGCGGGCACTGAAGGGTTCCCGGTCCCGCAGGGAGAGCCGGCCCCGGGTCAGGACTCCTTGAGCCATTCCCGCAACTCGTCCTTCAGAGAGCGCTGGAACGCGGTCAGCAGTGCCTGCACCACCAGTGGCTGCATGTGCGCCGACAGCGACTTCACGGCCGCCACGGACTCCTGGTCGCCCACGGCGTTGCGCAGCAGGCCGGACAGCGCGTGGGCCGCCGCGCGCGAGTGCTCCAGCAGGACGGTCCGCGCGGCGAGGATGATCTCGTCCGCGATCGGTACGTCCAGGAGCTCCAGGCCGAGCTTCAGCAGCCCGGGGTCCAGCCGGACCGGGTCCCCCGTCCCTTCGACGACGCCCATCGCGGCGAGCCGCTCCAGGTCCGCGTCACGAAGCTTCCGCCCGGCCCGGCGATCCAGTTCCTCCCGGGTCACGTCCTCCATCGCGTCGGGCGCCCAGGAGGCCACCACGGCACGGTGGATGGCGAGGTCGTGCGCGCTCAGACCGGGCGGCAACCGCGTCAGATGACGCTCGATGGCGGCCAGCGTCATGCCCTGGTGCTGCAACTCCTCGATGAGCGCGAGCCGGGCCAGATGCTCCTGGCTGTAGTGGCCCACCCGGCGGGGGCCGATCACGGGCGGCGGCAGCAGGCCCCTGGCGCTGTAGAAGCGGACCGTGCGGACCGTCACGCCCGCCCGCGCGGCCAGTTCGTCGACCGTGAGCGCCGACTCCTCGGTGTCCGTCGTCATGGCAGGTCCTCGCCTCTCGCGTCGTGCCGCGCCTCCATGGTGACGGGTGACGGCACGGTGCAACAGTATTGCTGTCTCACCAGTGTTGTGAAAGCCTCCGGCCGCCGCGGCGCGGTCCGTCGAACCGATCGCCCACGTGCGCGAGGACGTCGCCGGGACGCGGCCGGGCGACGGGTGGCGGACGGCGGGGACCGGCACCGGTCCGCGGGGTGGCGGGGCCCGCGGAAAGAGGCTTGCGGAAGTTGCTGCAATTCCTTGCGGTGATCGTCGGGCGCCTGGTTGACTCGCTGCTCGCGTCCGAGAGGGAGAGCCATGAGCCGCGAGATCGACGTCCTCGTCCTGGGCGGTGCGGGTGTGGACACCATCGTCCACGTCCCCGAACTGCCGTTGCCCTACGCCGACAGCTACATGATCCGTCCGGGCATCGAGACCCGCGCCGGGCAGACCGGTGACTTCGTCGCCCTGGGCCTGCACTCCCTCGGCCTGCGCACGCATCACCTCGACCTGCTCGGCGACGACCCCGAGGGCGACCTCGTGCGAGCCCTGCACCGCGAGCGGGGTATTCCGCTCACCGAGGTCCCCCAGCCCATGGGCACCAAGCGCGCGGTCAATCTCGTCGGCCCCGACGGGCGCAGGCTGTCCCTGTACGACGACAGCCGAGCCGGCGAAGCGGACCGGCTGCCCGAGGAGACCGTACGGAACCTGGCCGCGGCGAGCCGGCACGCCCATGTGTCCATCACCCACCCGTGCGCCTTCGCCCTGCCGGTCCTGCGCGAGGCCGGGGTGACCGTCTCGACCGACCTGCACAACTGGGACGGCGAGAACCCGTACCACGAGGCCTTCGCCTACGCCGCCGACATCGTGTTCGTCTCCACGACCGCCCTCGCCGACCCCGAGACCACCATGCGGAAGATCGTGGAGAGGGGCCGGGCCGAGGTGGTCGTCGCCACCGCCGGTGCCGAGGGCGCGTACCTGCTGGCCGGCGACGAGGTGACCCACATCCCCGCGATCCCGCCCCGCACCCCGGTCGTCGACTCGAACGGCGCCGGGGACTCCTTCGCCGCGGGCTTCCTCTACGGCCGTCTGGCCGGCGAACCGCTCGGGCGCTGCGCCCTGTACGGCGCGCTCGCCGGCGCGTACGCCTGCACGGTGCCCGCGACCCGGGCCGACGCCATCAGCCGCGCCGAACTCCTCGACCAGGTCGTGGAGTCGGACCGTCGGGCGGCCGAACCAGCCCGCCCCTGACAGGCGGTCCCGGGCCGACGGCGGTCAAGCCGCCGAAGATGTTCTCCGGCACGGTCGCGCCCTCGGCGGATCGCCGTGAGCGTGCGACAGGTCCGCGCCCCCGCTCCGGTGGGACGCGGACCCGTGTCGCGGGCCGCGGGAGCGCGCCTCAGCCCGAGTGGACCGTGTCCGTCGCGGCGATCTTCTTCCACGACTTCGGCCGGACGACGGAGCCCTTCGCCGCGGTGGCGGAGGCCACGCCCGCGCTCCGCGCCGCGGGCGCCGCCGGCTTCGACGGCTGGAACAGCCAGGTGTCGAAGAGAGCCGCGAGGGAGGTACCGGACACCTGCTCGGCGTAGCTCCGGAAGTCGGCGACCGACGCGTTCCCGTACGCGTGCTCCTTCGGCCACCCCTTCAGGATGGCGAAGAAGGCGTCGTCCCCGACCTGGTTGCGCAGTGCCTGGACCGCGAGCGCGCCCCGGTCGTAGACCGCGATGTCGAACTGGTTGTCCGGTCCCGGATCGCCGGGCGCCACCGTCCAGAAGGCGTCGTCCGCCGGATGCGAGGCGTACACGTAGTCCGCGAGCTCCTGTGCCGTGCCCTCGCCCTCGTGCTCCGACCACAGCCACTGCGCGTAGCGCGCGAAGCCCTCGTTGATCCAGATGTCCTTCCAGCCCTTCAGCGACACGTCGTCGCCGTACCACTGGTGCGCCAACTCGTGCACGACGACTGAGGTGTTGGAGCCGTTCGCGAACTGCCGGGGGCTGTAGTACACCCGGGTCTGGGTCTCCAGCGCGTAGCCGGTGGTGGTGTTGGGGACGTAGCCGCCGGCGCTGCTGAAGGGATACGGGCCGAAGTAGCCGCTCAGCCAGTCGACCAGCTCGCCCGTGCGCTCGACACTGGCGCGCGCGGCCCCCTCGTTGTCGCCGAGGTCCTTGCTGTAGGCGTTGACCACCGGGACGCCGCCGTCGGAGGTGCCGGTCGTGATGTCGAACTTCCCCACCGCGAGCGTGGTCAGATACGTGGCCTGCGGCTTGTTGGACCGCCAGTTGTAGCGGGTCCAGCCGAGCCGTGAACTCGTCGACTGGAGCGTGCCGTTGGAGATGGCCTGGGTGCCGTCCGGCACGGCCACCGACACGTCGTAGGTCGCCTTGTCGAGCGGGTGGTCGTTGCTCGGGTACCACCACCAGGCCGACTCGGGCTCGTCCGCCGCGACCGCGCCGTCCGGGGTGCGGTGCCAGGTCGAGAAGCCGTACGCGCTCTTCGTGGACGGTACTCCGCTGTAGCGGACGACGACCGTGACGGAGGTGCCCTTGGCGAGCGGCTTCGCCGGGGTGATCTGCAGCTCGTGCTCACCGGCGGCCGCGAACGACGCCTTCGCGCCGTTGACCCGGACCTCGCTGACATCGAGCAGAAAGTCCAGATCGAACCGTGACAGGTCCTGCGTGGTGGTCGCCAGGAGGGTGGCCGTGCCCTCCAGTTCGTCCGTCCCCGGCTGGTACGTGAGCCTCAGGTCGTAGTGCGAGACGTCGTATCCGCCGTTGCCGTAGGCCGGGTAGTAGGGGTCGCCGATGCCCGGGGTTCCCGGTGTGTAACTGGCCGCCGATGCCGGGATCGCCAGCAGCAGGGAGGCGGCGAGGGCGCCCGGGGCGATGAGTCTGCGGTGCACGTCAAGCTCCAAGTCGTCGGGGCGTGAAGTCGGTCCGGAGCCTATTCAGTCCCTGGGGCCCCGGTCATGTCCACGGCCACCCCTGTCACACGATCGCCATTCGGCCGACATGAGCCATCCGGCCCCAATGGCCTGTCACCGACCCTCTGTCGCACAGGAGTCGACCGGGGTACGTTCCGCGCATGCCGATACCAGTGAGCCACATGCGCTTCATGACCTGGAGATCGCTCGCGACGGCGGCCGTCGCCGCCCTGATGGCCGCGTTACTCGTCCCGGTCGCCGCACACGGCGCCCCGAGACAGAGCACCCCGGTCTACTCGTACGCGAACGCGATCCGTGAGTCCGTCTGGGTGGACACCGGCCTCGACGGCGACAGCGACGGACGGCACGACCGCGTCGCCGTCGACATCGTCCGGCCCCGCGAACCCGCCCGCCAGGGACACAAGATCCCCGTGATCATGGACGCCAGCCCGTACTACTCCTGCTGCGGGCGCGGCAACGAGAGCCAGAAGAAGACGTACGACGCGAACGGCCACGTCGTACAGATGCCGCTGTTCTACGACAACTACTTCGTGCCGCGCGGCTACGCCTTCGTCGGCGTCGACCTCGCCGGCACCAACCGCTCCGACGGCTGCGTCGACGTGGGCGGCCGCTCCGACATCCTGTCCGCCAAAGCGGTCGTCGACTGGCTGAACGGCCGGGCCAGGGCGTACACCACCCGCACCGGAACCGCCACGGCCAGGGCCGGCTGGACCAACGGCAGGACCGGCATGATCGGCAAGAGCTGGGACGGCACCATCGCGAACGGCGTCGCCGCCACCGGCGTCAAGGGCCTGAGGACCATCGTGCCGATCAGCGCCATCTCCTCCTGGTACGACTACTACTTCGCCAAGGGCGCCCCGCTCTACGACTCCGGCCCGGACTGGCTGTCCGGCTACGTCGACAGCCCCGACGCCCGCGCCAAGTGCGCGGCGGTGCAGGGGAAGCTGGTCGACGGCGCCCCACGCACGGGCGACTGGACGCCGCTGTGGACCGAGCGCGACTACGTCAAGGACGCCGCGAAGGTGAAGGCCAGCGTCTTCCTCGTGCATGGCATGCAGGACCTCAACGTCCGCACCAAGAACTTCGGCCAGTGGTGGGACGCCCTCGCCAGGAACGGGGTCGAGCGCAAGATCTGGCTCTCCCAGACCGGCCACGTCGACCCCTTCGACTTCCGCCGCTCCGCCTGGGTCGACACCCTGCACCGCTGGTTCGACCACGAACTCCTCGGCTACGACAACGGCATCGGTCACGAGCCCATGGCCGACATCGAACGCCACCCCGACCAGTGGGCCACCTCCGCCGTCTGGCCGCCCCGCACCACCGGTGCCGCGACCCTGCGACCGGGTGCGGGCGCGCGGCCGGGCGTCGGCACCCTCGGGCTGGTCCGAAGGTCCGGGACCGAAACCTTCACCGACGACCCGGGGCACAGCGAGACCGACTGGGCCGCCGACATCGACCGACCGACCACCGACAAGGCCGGCTTCACCACCGGGCCGCTCACCCGCGACCTGCGGCTCTCGGGCTCGTCCACGGTGACCGTCACCGCCACGCCGACCACCTCGACGGCCCACCTCTCGGCGGTCCTCGTCGACCTCGGCCCGGACACCATCCGCGACTACGCCGGCTCGGGCGAGGGCGTCAACACCCTCACCGACCGCACCTGCTGGGGCGCGAGCACGGCCGGCGACAGCTCCTGCTACAAGGTGACCGGGGCGGCCGTGACCGGTGTCGGCCAGACGGTCCTCAGCCGCGGCTGGGCCGACCTCGGCAACCACGCCTCGGACCGAGGCGTTCCGCTCACCCCGGGGAAGGCGTACACCATCACGCTGGACCTGGCGGCCACGGACCACGTGGTCCCGAAGGGGCACCGGCTCGCCCTGATCGTCGCGGGCACCGACAAGGACCTCATCGACCCGCCGTCCACGACCCCGACCCTCACCCTGGACCTGTCGCGCACGTCGGCCCGGGTGCCCCTGGTGGGCGGCGCGGACGCGTTCGAGCGGGCGACGGCGGGCTCCGCGGCGGCACCGGCCGCGTCCGTCCTCGACGGCGTCCGCGCTCCGCACACCATTCACCGCGTCCCGGGGGAGGACCACTGACCATCGACTCCTGACTCCTGCCCCTGCCCCTGCCCCTCTGACCTTCCTTCCTCCCTTTCCTCCCTTCCTCCCTTCCTCCCTTCCTCTCTTCCTGCTGACCTGCTGACCTGCTGGTCCTCGGGCCCGCCGGTCGGCCCGCCCGCCGGCCTTCCGGCCCAGCGCGGACGGAGTTTCAGAGCGAGGCGGCCGGACCGACGAGTCCGGCCGCCTCGCGCGCGCATCCCCAGGCCACGGTGACCCCGGCGCCCCCGTGCCCGTAGTTGTGCACCAGCACCCGCCCGTCCGGCCGGACCTCGCGTTCCAGCCGGACGGCTTCGCGCACCGGCCGCAGCCCCACCCGGTGACCGAGGACACGGGCCCCGGCGACCTCGGGACGCAGCGCCGCGCACCGCTCGACGATCCGCGCCGCCACCTCCGGGTCGGGAACCAGGGACCAGTCGTCCTCGTCCGTGGTACCGCCGAGGATCACCCGGTCCGGCTGCGGAAACACATACGTCGTCGTCCCGGCCGCCGGGTCCGTCGAGACGAGCCACTCACGGATCCCGGGATTCTCGACGATCACGAGCTGCCCGCGCACGGGCCGTACGGCCGGGTCCGGTACGAGTTCGCGGGCGCCGAGGCCCGCGCAGTTCACGACGACCGGCGCGTCCGGCTCGGCGAGGTCCGTCACCGTCCGTTCCTCGACCGTCCCGCCCGCCCGCAGGAACCGCTCCCGCAGATGGCGCAGATGCACGGGCATGTCGATCAACGGCAGCCGCGCCCGCAGCGCGGTGCCCGGATACTCCTCGGCCGTCGCCGCGCGCAGTCCGGGTACTCGGGCCGCCCACGACCCCAGCTCGTCCAGCCGCGTCTCGCCCATGACCCCCTCGACCAGGCGTACGCCACTCTCCTCGGGACGCGCCGCCAACTCCCCGTACACGGAGAGGGACGCGAGGGCCCACGTGCGGGCGAGCGCCTTCGGCGCGATGCGGTACGGCCACCACAGCGCCCCCGCGACAGCCGAGGTGGTCCGCTCGGCGGGCTCCCGTGCCCACACCCGGACGCGCCTTCCGGCCTCGGCCAGCACCACGGCCGTCGTCAGGCCGACGACCCCGCCGCCGACCACGATCACATCACCGCTTCCGGGTTTCTTCATGCCGGGACGTTAGCGGAGCACGCCGTGCCGTGGTCGGGTCGCTCTCCGCGGGGGGCATACTCGCGGCATGTCCTCCGCGTACGCCACCTTCGGCCTGGCCCCGGCGATGCGTGCCGGCGGAGTCCGCACGGGCGGTGACGACCGGGTGCACCGGGACACCGTCGACTTCATCGTCGACGGACGCCCGCTGCTGTACCGGCTCTCCGGCCTCGACGCGGTCTCCCCGCTCGCCTCCGACGTACCGCCCGCGATCTTCACCGCCCAGGTGCGCAACCTCCTCCTGGAGGCGGGCGCCCCGCTCGACGGGGGCAGGTACGTCATCTACGGCTGTCCCGAGTGCGAGACCGTCGCCTGCGGTGCCGTCACCGCGGTCATCGAGAAGGAGGGCGACGACTACGTCTGGCGGGACTTCGCCTGGCAGACCGGCGAACGGGCCGATCTGGAACGCAACGGCTATCACGGCACGGGGCCGTTCCGCTTCCACGGCCCCGGGTATCGCGCCGTGCTGAACTCGCTGCTCGACGACGGCACGCGTTCCCGCCGCCGCGTTCTGCTGGTCGGCCCCCGGAGCGGCCCCGACGTGCCCACGGGAACCCGTCCCGGCCCCGCCGACCGACCGGCTCAGGTTCCCGCCGACCGGCCGGCCCCCGTCCCCGCGGACCGGCCGGCCCCCGTCCCCGCAGACCGGTGGCCCGGGTAGCCGTGGACCGGGGAGATCGGCGGTGAGGGGGACCGCGGCGGGCCGTTAAAATCGGCTTCCTGATGACTGCCACTCTCGTCGCCAAGAATCTCACCGCCGGACACGGCGACCGCGCGCTCTTCGCCGGACTCGACCTCGTCGTCGCGCCCGGCGACGTGATCGGACTCGTCGGCGCCAACGGCGCGGGCAAGTCCACGCTGCTGCGGCTGCTCGCCGGCCTCCTCACCCCGGAACAGGGCGAGCTGCGGCTCTCCCCGCCCTCCGCGACCGTCGGGCACCTGCCCCAGGAGCCGGAGCGCCGGGAGGGCGAGACCGTACGGGACTTCCTCGCGCGCCGTACGGGTGTCGACGAGGCCCAGCGGGTGATGGACGCGGCGACACAGGCACTCGTCGACGGAGCGCCCGGCGCGGACGACGCGTACTCGACGAGCCTGGAGCGCTGGCTCGACCTCGGCGGCGCCGACCTGGACGAACGTGCCGAGGAGGTCGCCGACTCGCTGGGGCTCGGCGTCGGTCTCGACCAGCTCATGACGTCCCTGTCCGGAGGCCAGGCGGCCCGGGCCGGACTCGCCTCCCTCCTGCTCTCCCGCTACGACGTCTTCCTCCTCGACGAGCCCACCAACGACCTCGACCTGGACGGTCTGGAGCGCCTGGAGCGCTTCGTCTCCGGCCTGCGCGCCGGGACCGTCGTCGTCAGCCACGACCGCGAGTTCCTCACCCGCACGGTCACCAAGGTCCTCGAACTCGACCTGGTCCAGCAGCAGATCACGCTGTACGGCGGTGGCTACGAGGCGTATCTCGAAGAGCGCGACACCGCCCGCCGGCACGCCCGGGACGACTTCGAGGAGTACGCCGACAAGCGCTCCGCCCTCGAAGGCCGGGCCCAGATGCAGCGCGGCTGGATGGACAAGGGCGTCAAGAACGCGCGGCGCAAGGCGAACAACGACAACGACAAGATCGGCCGCAAGTTCCGCAGCGAGGCCAGCGAGAAGCAGGCCGCGAAGGCCCGGCAGACCCAGCGCATGATCGAGCGGCTGGACGTCGTCGAGGAGCCGCGCAAGGAATGGGACCTGCGCATGGAGATCGCGGCCGCCCCGCGATCGGGCGCGGTGGTCGCCACCCTGCGTGACGCCGAGGTGCGGCGCGGGGACTTCGCCTTCGGCCCAGCCACCCTCCAGATCGACTGGGCGGACCGGGTGGCCGTCACCGGCGCGAACGGCGCCGGCAAGTCCACGCTGCTGGGCGCGCTGCTCGGCCGGGTGCCGCTGTCCGCCGGCCACGCCACGCTCGGCTCCGGTGTGGTCGTCGGCGAGGTGGACCAGGCCCGCAAGCTCTTCCACGGCTCCGAGTCACTGCTGGACGCGTTCGGCGCAGCCGTCCCGGACACCGAACCCGCCGAGGTCCGCACGCTGCTGGCCAAGTTCGGGCTGAAGGCGGACCACGTCCTGCGCCCGGCGGCCACGCTCTCCCCGGGTGAGCGCACCCGCTCCGCGCTGGCGCTCCTCCAGGGCCGGGGCGTCAACCTGCTCGTCCTGGACGAGCCGACGAACCACCTCGACCTCCCGGCCATCGAGCAGCTCGAATCGGCCCTGGACGCCTACGAGGGCACGCTGCTGCTGGTCACCCACGACCGCCGCATGCTGGACGCGGTCCGTACGACCCGCCGCCTGGAAGTGGCGAACGGCAAGCTGACAGAGCACTGAGCCCCCGGCCCGGAAGCGGATGCGGAAGCTGAGCCTCCGAGCCCGCGGCGCAAGCGGATCCCCGGCCCGGAAGCGGACGCTGAGCCCTCAAGCCGGGGGCGGACGCTGAGCCCTCAAGCCGGGGGCGGACGCTGAGCCCCCGGCCCGGAAGCGGACGCTGAGCCCTCAGGCAAGCGGCGCAAGCTGAGCCCTCGGCCCGGAAAGACGGAAGGGGGGCGGCCATCGAACGGTGGCCGCCCCCCTTCCGTGTGTCAGCGCCGTCCCCGCTCGGGGCCGGTCAGGCCCGCGCGCCGCAGGGCGTCGGCCATGGCGCTGTTCGCCGGAGGCTGAGCCTGCCGGGAACCGCCCCCGCCACCGCCACCGCCCCCGCCCGCGCCGCGGCCCTGCCGCTGCTGCTGGCCGCGCTGCTGAGGCGGCCGCCCGCCCCGCTGGGGACGACCGCCGGCCTCGGCCTCCGGGGCCGCCGCCTCGTCGTCCAGCCGGAGCGTCAGCGAGATCCGCTTGCGCGGGATGTCGATGTCCAGGACCTTCACCTTGACGATGTCGCCGGACTTCACGACGTCCCGCGGGTCCTTGACGAAGGTCTTGGACATCGCGGAGACGTGCACGAGCCCGTCCTGGTGGACACCGATGTCCACGAAGGCGCCGAACGCGGCCACGTTCGTGACGACCCCCTCCAGGACCATCCCGGCCACGACGTCGGAGATCTTCTCCACACCGTCCTTGAAGACGGCCGTCTTGAAGGCGGGCCGCGGGTCGCGCCCCGGCTTCTCCAGCTCCTTGAGGATGTCCGTGACGGTCGGCAGACCGAAGGTCTCGTCGACGAAGTCGGCGGGCTTCAGCGAGCGCAGCACACCCGTGTTGCCGATCAGCGACGCGACCTCGTTGCCCGCCGTCTTCACCATCCGCCGCACCACGGGGTACGCCTCGGGGTGCACGCTGGACGCGTCCAGCGGGTCGCTCCCGCCCCGGATCCGCAGGAAGCCCGCGCACTGCTCGTAGGCCTTGGGACCGAGCCGGGCCACGCCCTTGAGGGCCGTACGGGAGGTGAAGGGGCCGTTGGCGTCGCGGTGCGCCACGATGTTCTCCGCGAGGCCGGAGGTGATGCCGGAGACCCGGGCCAGCAGCGGGGCGGAGGCGGTGTTCACGTCCACGCCGACGCCGTTCACACAGTCCTCGACCACCGCGTCCAGGGAGCGGGACAGCTTCACCTCGGACAGGTCGTGCTGGTACTGCCCGACGCCGATCGACTTCGGGTCGATCTTCACCAGCTCGGCCAGCGGGTCCTGGAGCCGGCGCGCGATGGACACGGCGCCGCGCAGCGACACGTCCATGTCGGGCAGCTCCTGCGAGGCGAACGCGGACGCGGAGTACACCGACGCGCCCGCCTCGGACACCATGACCTTGGTGAGGTTCAGCTCCGGGTGCTTGGTGATCAGCTCACCGGCGAGCTTGTCGGTCTCGCGCGAGGCCGTGCCGTTGCCGATCGCGATCAGGTCGACCGCGTGCTCCTTGGAGAGCCGGGCGAGCTTGGCGATGGCCTCGTCCCAGCGGTTGGCCGGGACGTGCGGGTGGATGACGTCCGTGGCGACGACCTTGCCGGTCGCGTCGACGACGGCGACCTTCACGCCCGTACGGAAACCGGGGTCCAGGCCCAGCGTCGCGCGCGTGCCCGCCGGGGCCGCCAGCAGCAGGTCCCGCAGGTTCGCCGCGAAGACGTTCACCGCCTCGTCCTCGGCGGCGGTGCGCAGCCGCAGGCGCATGTCGATGCCGAGGTGCACGAGAATGCGGGTGCGCCAGGCCCAGCGGGCGGTGTCCGTGAGCCACTTGTCGCCGGGACGGCCGCGGTCGGCGATCCCGAAGCGGTGGGCGACGATCCCCTCGTACGAGGAAGGCCCCTCGGTGGGTTCCTCCGGCTCCAGGACGAGATCGAGGACGTCCTCCTTCTCGCCGCGCAGCATGGCGAGGATCCGGTGCGAGGGCAGCGCCTTGAAGGGCTCGGCGAAGTCGAAGTAGTCGGCGAACTTGGCGCCGGCCTCCTCCTTGCCCTCGCGCACCTTGGCGGCGAGCCGTCCGCGCACCCACATGCGCTCGCGCAGCTCGCCGATCAGGTCGGCGTCCTCGGAGAACCGCTCGGTGAGGATCGACCGGGCGCCGTCCAGGGCGGCCTGCGGGTCGGCGACGCCCTTGTCGGCGTCGACGAAGGCCGAGGCCGCGGCGACCGGGTCGACGGACGGGTCGCCGAGCAGGCCCTCGGCCAGCGGCTCAAGACCCGCCTCGCGCGCGATCTGCGCCTTGGTGCGCCGCTTGGGCTTGAACGGCAGATAGATGTCCTCAAGACGCGCCTTCGTCTCGGCGGCCCTGATCCGCGCCTCCAGCTCGGCGCTGAGCTTGCCCTGCTCGCGCACCGAGTCGAGGATCGCGGCCCGCCGGTCCTCCAGCTCCCGCAGATAGCGCAGCCGCTCCTCGAGGGTGCGCAGCTGCGCATCGTCGAGCATCTCGGTCGCTTCCTTGCGGTAGCGGGCGATGAAGGGCACCGTCGAACCGCCGTCGAGCAAGTCGACGGCGGCCTTGACCTGCCGCTCCCGTACGCCGAGTTCTTCGGCGATCCTGCCTTCGATGGACCCTACGAGGGGTGTCGTCACGATCCCGTACCGCCTTCTCCACTGGGGTTGCGCGGCAATTGTGGCAGGTGACACCGACATCGGGGGCTCAGGGCGGTACGCGAAGGGGGCGCGCGCCGCGGTCCGGCCCGGTCCACGCCCCGGAGACACGCGGCCCTGTGCGCCCTCCGCGAGGGCGTCCGCTCCCGGCGAGCGCGACCCGCGGGGCGGTCCGGACGCCTCACTCCTTGCCGATCATTCCCTCCGGGAACGCGCCGGCGGCGAACGCCGTCATCAGCAGGCCCTTCGCGATCTCGGTGAGGCGCTCCACCCCGGCGGCGCCCAGATGCTCGTAGGGAGCGCGGTCGAGGCGGTCCGTCCGGGCCTCGATGTCCTGGCGCAGGGCCACTCCGGCCGGCGTCAGCTCGCCCTGGGCGTCGAGCAGCCCGCGTTCCCGCAGCCGCCCTGACGCCGCCTCCCAGTCCTGCCGGGACCAGCCGCGTGTGCCGAGCACCCACCGGGGCGCCATGCCCTTGCCGGTGGCGGTGTGGCTCACCAGGGCCTCCAGCGGGTCGAACTCCGCGTCGAGCAGCGCCGCGAGGTGACCGTCGCCCCGGTGCTCGCGCAGCAGGGTGGCGGCGTGCCAGAGCGCGAGATGCGGCGCCTTCGGCACGGGAAGGTCCGCGTGTGCCGCGTACAGCGGGCGGGCGGTCGAGCCGCAGGCCTCGGCCGCGCGCAGGGCGAGCTTCGCGGCCTCGGCCACCTCCTCGGAGGCGATGACGTCCTCGCCGAGCAGCCGCCTGAGCGTCGCGTCCACGGCCCGCAGACGGGCCGCGAGCACCGTCTCCGGAGAGGCGGCCCGCCACACCGCGGGCACGTGCTCGGCGACCAGGGCGTGCCGGAAGTTGAAGAAGGTGGCCGTCACCGTGCCCGCGCCGACCGCGCCCATCGCGGCGGCCCGCACCGCGAAGTACGCGGTCCGCTCGTTCTCGATGCCGACCGCGGCCAGTTCACGGCCCAGATCGGGCGAGAAGTAGTGCGTCGAGTGCAGCGGGTTGAGGACGTTGTGGCAGCGCCGGCCGGCGCGCTCCGGCAGTGGGGGAGTCATACCCCGCACATTACCGACTGGTTGGTATGTCGGGAACGGTGAGGCCCGCGATGGCAGGAAAGGTGGGGTCCACGTCATTGCGGCCATGAGCGCGCGGGCCGAGAATCGGGACATGCGAACGGTCCTGATCGTCCTCTTCGACGGCGTGCAGAGCCTCGACGTCACCGGCCCCCTGGAGGTGTTCGCGGGCGCCGAGACCTACCGCGGCGGCTCGTACCGGATCCGCACGGCCTCCCTGGACGGCGCCCCGGTGCGCACCTCCAGCGGGCTCGTCCTGGTCCCGGACGGGACGCTCGCCGACGCGCCGGACCCGCACACCCTGCTGGTCCCCGGCGGCAGCGGCACCCGGCGTCCGGATCCCCTCCTGATCGGCTGGCTGCGCGTCCACGGCCCGCGCGCCGGGCGTCTGGTGTCGGTGTGCACCGGCGCCGCACTGCTCGCGGGGGCGGGACTGCTCGACGGCCGCCGCGCGACCACCCACTGGGCCTACTGCGACCGGCTCGCCCGCGACCACCCGGCGGTCACGGTCGATCCCGACCCCATCTACGTCCGCGACGGCAACGTCTCCACCTCGGCCGGCGTCACCTCCGGCATCGACCTGGCCCTCGCCCTGGTGGAGGAGGACCTGGGCCGCGACGCCGCCCTCGCCATCGCCCGCCACCTCGTCGTCTTCCTCCGGCGCCCGGGCAACCAGGCGCAGTTCAGCGTTCAGCTCGCCGCCCAGACCGCGCGGCGCGAACCGCTGCGCGACGTCCAGAGGTGGATCTCCGAGCACCCGGGCGACGACCTGAGTGTCGAGTCGCTCGCGGCCCGCGCCCGTCTCTCGCCCCGCCACTTCGCCCGCGCCTTCCAGGCCGAGACCGGTACGACGCCCGGCCGGTACGTCGAGCGGGTCCGTCTCGAACACGCCCGCCGGCTCCTGGAGGACACCGGCGACGGTGTCGAGGAGATCTCCCGCGCCTGCGGCTACGGCACGCCCGAGGCCATGCGCCGCGCCTTCGTGAAGAGCCTCGGCTCGGCGCCCGCCGAATACCGGCGCCGCTTCCGTCCGGCCCCCGCCGGCTGACAGCCCTGTCCCCGCCGATCCACCCGTCGCGCCCCGCGTGTCCGCGGCTTCCTCCGCCCTCCCAGCGGTCCGGCATCCCGTCGGTCCGCCCCGACCCGCACCGACGGGTACTCCGCCCGCCCTGACCCGACGCCCGGTCACCCAGGGGCCCGCACCGTGCCCCCGCGCCGAAAGGAACCCGATGCAGATCGCCATCGTCCTCTTTGACCGCTTCACCGCCCTGGACGCCGTCGGCCCGTACGAGACGCTCGGCCGCCTGCCGGACGCGGACACCGTCTTCGTCGCCGAGCGCACCGGACCGGTCCGTTCCGACACCGGTCGGCTCGCGCTGACGGCGGACAAGAGCCTCGCGGACGTTCCGCACCCCGACATCGTGGTCGTACCGGGAGGGCCGGGCCAGAGTGCCCAGATGGACAACCTGGTCCTGCTCGCATGGCTGCGGGCGGCCGACGCCACCAGCCTCTGGACGACCTCGGTGTGCACCGGGTCCCTGCTGCTCGCCGCGGCGGGGCTCCTGGACGGCCGCCGGGCCACCTCCCACTGGCTGGCCCTCGGCCAACTGGAGCGGTACGGCGCCGAGCCGACGGGGGAGCGGGTCGTCTTCGACGGCAAGTACGTGACCGCGGCCGGAGTCTCCTCCGGCATCGACATGGGGCTCACCCTGCTCGGCCGGATCGCCGGAGACGAACACGCCCAGGCCGTCCAGCTGTTGACCGAGTACGACCCGCAGCCGCCCTACGACGCCGGGTCCCCGGACAAGGCGCCCGCGCACCTCGTCGCCAAGTTCCGGAGCAACAGCCGCTTCCTGCTCACCTAGGTCGTGTCCGCAAAGTCGCGCCTGCCCGGCGACGCCTGGCACGCTCCCCCAAGCTCTTCGAGCAGGGGGCATCCCCACTCGCCGCACCGGGCGAAGACCCAAGTACGTCCAGTACGAGGGCCTGCGCCCGGCACGCCGAGAGCACGCTCCCCCGAGCTCTCGGCTTCGCTCGAGCAGGGGGGACCCCCATGACGCCGCCGGACCCGCCCTCCGGGCGAACGACGCGACTTTGCGGACACGACCTAGGACCTGTCCGGCCCATTCCAGGTGAAGTTCGGCTGCCTGCGGTCGAGGAAGGCGGCGACCCCCTCCGCGGTGTCGCCGCCGGTGCGCGCCTGCCGCGTCCAGTGGGCGTCACGGTCCGTGCGCCCGTTCACGAACTCCTTCGCGGCCGCCTGCGTCATGAGGGAGCGCGCGGCCAGGACGCGGGTGAACTCCGCGACCCGCTTGCCGAGTTCGCCCTCGGGCAGCACCTCGTCCACGAGCCCGGTGCGCAGCGCGCGCTCGGTGTCGATCAACTCACCCGAGAAGAGCAGGTACTTGGCGGCGGAGGGCCCCACCAGGGCCGCCAGTCTCCGCGTGGAGGAAGCCGGATAGACGATGCCGAGCTTCGCCGGCGTCACCCCGAACAGCGAGCCCTCCTGCGCGAACCGCAGATCGCAGGCCGCCGCGAGCTGGGACCCGCCGCCCACGCAGTAGCCGCGGATCGCGGCGAGCGTCGGCTTCGGGAACGCGGCGAGCGCCTCCTCGGCCTGGACGGCGAGGCCCTGGGCCTCGTCCGGTGATTCCCGCAGGGTCGAGATGTCGGCCCCGGCGCAGAAGGTGCCGCCCTCGCCGGTGAGGACGAGCGCGTGCACGTCGGCGCGCGTGCTCAGCGAGTCCAGCAGCGGCGGCAGCGCTCGCCACATCGGTGTCGTCATGGCGTTCCGCTTGGCGGGGTGGTGGATGACGACGGTGGCGACCCCGTCGCCGACGTGGTGCAACAGCTGCGGCTCCATACGCCGGATGCTATCCGGAGCGGCCGGCCGGACTGTGATCATGGTCGCGGACCGCCGTGCGGGCGCCGGAGTCACGAGGAACGAATCGGGTCAGGCAGGGGGCAAACCCGTACAACCCGAAGAGTTTCGGAAGGTGGCACAAAAACGACAAGGGTGGTCGTGAAGCTGGCCTTGTTGTGCATTCGCGATCAAGAATCGGCGATAACTGCTGACTTCTGTTCAGTCAACCGGTACGGACCGACGCATTACCAACACTCGACGTGTGGTGACAATCGAGCGCAAGGGTGGCGACCGGACGATGGACAACCTCGGGCGGGGGTCCGACCCGAGCCCCGAAGGCGGAGTTGCGACTCCCGACGTCAGATCGCCCGGACCGCTGCCGTACGAGGGGGTGTGGCGGTTCACCGCCCCCGCCGTCGACGCCTCGGTGCCGCAGGCGCGGCACGCCGTCCGTGATCTGCTGGCCCGCCAGGGGGTGCCGGTCTCGGACGATGTCGTTCAGGGACTGCTGTTGATCGTCTCCGAACTGGTCACGAACGCCGTCAAGCACGCGGCACTTCTGTCGCCGATGCTCGCGGTGGAGGTCGCGGTCGGCGCCGACTGGGTGCGGGTGTCCGTCGAGGACGACCACCCCTACCGTCCCACCGCTCTGGAGGCCGACCACGGGCAGACCGGAGGCCGGGGCCTGCTGCTGGTGCGTGAGGTGACCAGGGAGTACGGCGGAGGGTGCGACGTCGAGTACACCGCGGGCGGCGGCAAGGTGATCTGGGCCGCCCTGCCGCTCGCTCCGAACGTCTGAGCGTCCGGCGGACCGGCTACCAGTCCGCGGACGGACCCGTCAGCTCCCGCATCGCCGGACGGGCCGCGTCCAGCACCGTCATGAACCACGCCGAGAACGGGTCCTTCGCGTGCCGCTCCGCCAGTTCGGCGGCGGTCACGAAGGCCGTCGAGCCGACCTCCTCCGGGTCGGGCCGCGGCGCCGACTGCACCATCCCGACGAACAGGTGGTTGTACTCCTGCTCCACCAGGCCCGAGTCCGGGTCCGGGTGGTTGTAGCGGACCGTGCCGGCCTCGGCCAGCAGCGTCGGTGACACCCCGAGCTCCTCGTACGTCCGCCGGGCCGCCGCCGCGAAGGGGGCCTCGCCCGGGTAGGGGTGACCGCAGCAGGTGTTCGACCAGACGCCGGGGGAGTGGTACTTGCCGAGCGCGCGCTGCTGGAGCAGCAGCCGGCCCTGTTCGTCGAAGAGGAACACCGAGAACGCTCTGTGCAACTGCCCCGGGGCCTGATGGGCCGCGAGCTTCTCCGCCGTACCGATCGTGTTGCCGTCCTCGTCGACCAGTTCCAGCAAGATCGCTTCAGCGGTGCCGTTCGACGAACTGTGCGTCGCGGTGGCAGGTGTGATCGGCATACCCATCCTTCGCATCGGTTTTCCAGCCCCAAGTCTGCCGTACGAAACCGGCACTCCCGGCACTTCGCGACTCTCCGCATGTCCCGCCGCGGGGTCCCGGGCGCGGGGCACGCGGCACCGTGGGCCGGACACCGGATGCCGCCGGACACCTGATGGTGCCCGGTGCCACGGGCACGGAATCGTCGAGGACGAGAGCCGTCAGATGTTCGGACGGCACCTGCCGCCTTCCGGACGGCCCCGCGCCCGCTCCGTCCCGCGAGGGGCGCCGCGGGCCTGCCGTCAGTGGCAGAGTTTCGCCTCGTGCTCGGCGTGGCCGCTCGGCTCCAGCTGGAACGTGCAGTGCTCGACGTCGAAGTGGACACCCAGGCAGCCCTGGAGCTCGTGCAGCACCTTCTCGTGGCCGATCGCGTTCAGGACGTCGGAGCTGACGACCACGTGGGCGGAGAGCACCGGCATGCCGGAGGTGATGGTCCAGGCGTGCAGGTCGTGGACGTCCTCGACACCGTCGAGGGCCAGGATGTGGGCGCGCACGTCCGCCATGTCGACCCCCTTGGGCGCCGCCTCCAGGAGCACGTCCAGCGTCTCCTGGAGCAGCTTCCAGGTGCGCGGGACGATCATCAGCGCGATGGCGATCGAGGCGATCGGGTCCGCCGCCTGCCAGCCGGTGGTCATGATCACCACGGCGGCGACGATGACCGCCACCGAGCCCAGCGCGTCCGCCGCGACCTCAAGGAAGGCGCCGCGCACGTTCAGGCTGTCCTTCTGTCCGCGCATCAGCAGCGTCAGCGAGATCGTGTTCGCGACCAGACCGATCACACCGAACACGATCGTCAGTTCGCCGTTGGTGTCCGCGGGCGTGACGAAGCGCTGGATCGCCTCCACGAGCACGTAGCCGCCGACGACGAGCAGCAGCAGACAGTTGGCGAGGGCGGCGAGGATCTCGGCCCGCGCGTAACCGAACGTGCGGTTCTCGCTCGGCGGGCGTGCCGCGAAGTGGATCGCGAGCAGGGCCATGCCGAGACCCAGCGCGTCCGTCGCCATGTGCGCCGCGTCCGCGACGAGCGCGAGCGAATCGGCGAGGAGACCGCCGAAGATCTCGACGACCATGACGGTGAGAGTGATCGCCAGCGCGACACGCAGCCTCCCCCGGTACGCGGCCGTCGCCGTACCGGCCGGGGGAGCACCGTGCGCGTGCCCGTGGTCGTGCCCAGCCCCCATGGAAGCCGCCTCCTGTTTTCCGCTCGGTCGTGCCAGTCAACTACGGGCGGGGGGTATCGGGCAACGCGGCACTGAACACCGTTGTCATATGCTCTGACCTGCGGAAACGATCCGCAGGTCAGAGCCTTGACGCGTTCACGCGCCGGGGGTCTCCGGGTGGTGCAGCAGCCAGCCCCGCCAGGCCGACTCCACCATCTCGCGGACCTCTCGGCGCGCGCTCCAGCCCAGCTCGTCGGCGGCCAGAGCGGCCGAGGCGACCGCGCGGGGGGCGTCGCCGGGACGGCGCGGTTCGACAAGAGGCCGCGCGGGGTTCCCGGTGACCTCGGCGACGAGCGCCACCAGCTCCCGTACGGAGACACCCTCGCCCCGGCCGATGTTCACCGTCAGATCACCGCTCGCCCCGTCCGTCAGCCGCCGGGCCGCCGCGAGATGCGCCTCGGCGAGGTCGGCGACATGGATGTAGTCGCGTACGCAGGTGCCGTCCGGTGTCGGATAGTCGTCGCCGAAGATCCGCGGGGCCTCGCCGCGGGTGAGGCGGTCGAACAGCATCGGGACGATGTTGAAGATCCCCGTGTCGGCGAGCTCCGGCGCGCCCGCGCCCGCCACGTTGAAGTAGCGCAGGCACACCGTGGCGATCCCGTGCGCCCGGCCCGCCGCCCGCACCAGCCACTCGCCCGCGAGCTTCGTCTCGCCGTAGGGGCTCATCGGGGCGCAGGGGGTGCCCTCCGTGATGAGGTCCACGTCGGGGTTGCCGTAGACGGCCGCCGAGGAGGAGAACACGAACCGCTGGACGCCCGCCCCGGCCACCGCGTCCAGAAGCGTCGCGAGGCCGCCCACGTTCTCCTGGTAGTAGCGCGTCGGCTCGGCCACGGACTCGCCGACCTGCTTGCGGGCGGCGAGGTGCACCACACCCGTGATCCCGTGCTCCGCCAGGACCCGCTTGAGCAGATCACCGTCCAGCGACGACCCCTGGACGAGGGGGACGTTCTCCGGAAGCCGGTTCGGCTTCCCGGACGACAGGTCGTCGAGGGCGACGACGCGCTCCCCGGACTCCGCCATCGCCCGCGCCACGTGTGCCCCGATGTATCCGGCCCCGCCTGTGATCAGCCATGTCATGGACGACCACCCTATGCGGGTCCCGCGCCGTGTCCCGGGCGCCCCGGTTCCGGCGGGGCGGGGTCGCCGTACGTCATGCCGGGAATGCGCCGGTCCGTGAAGCGCGCTTGTGACCCGGACCCGCGATCCCCGATGATGATCTCGGCGCTCGCCGGACAAAATCGGTTGATCGGGCCGTGAACAGGCGGTGAACGGCCGCTTCCGTTCATCCGATAGCCTCTGCCGACATGCCGCCGGGGCCGCCGCCATGCCGGGGGCCATCCCATCACGCACACGCAGGCGCCATGTCGCGCCGGCACCCAGGGAGTGAGTTCGCTGCCGACCGCCATCCTCACCGGCCAGCCGGTCCCCGGATCGTCGCTCGAGGGCGATCTGCGGTCGCTCGGCTTCGATGTGCGTCCCGCGTCCGACGCGGGCGAGACCGGGACCCTGCTCGCCGCCGTGCCGGCGAACGAACGGGTCGCCGTCGTGGACGCCCGCTTCGTCGGGCACGTGCACGCCCTGCGTCTCGGCCTGACCGACCCCCGCTTCGCGGCCTCCGCCATTCCCGGCGCCGTCTCCGTGCAGCCCGAGGCCCGGCGGGCCCTGACCCGCGCCGTGACCCGGGAGAGCGTGGCCGCCGGCAACGCCGCCGCGGCTCCCGAGGACCTCGTCGAGCGCCTCGGCGCGACACTGGAGGCGGACGACGTCTCCGTGTACCGCCCGGACCTCGGGACCCTCGTCGCCGCGGTCCCCGCCGACCCGCAGGAGCGCAACGGCGTCCGGCAGGCCGTCCTGGCCGTCGACGACGAGGCCGTACGGCTGCGCAGTGCCGTCAAGGCCCGCGACGGGTTCTTCACCACGTACTGCATCAGCCCGTACTCGCGTTACATCGCCCGCTGGTGCGCCCGCCGCGGCCTGACCCCGAACCAGGTCACCACCGCCTCGCTGATCACCGCGCTCATCGCCGCGGGCTGCGCCGCCACCGGCACCCGCGTCGGCTTCGTCGCGGCCGGTCTGCTGCTGATGTTCTCCTTCGTCCTGGACTGCACGGACGGACAGCTCGCCCGCTACTCCCTTCAGTACTCCACGCTCGGCGCCTGGCTCGACGCGACCTTCGACCGCGCCAAGGAGTACGCCTACTACGCGGGACTCGCGCTCGGCGCGGCCCGCGGCGGCGACGACGTGTGGGCGCTCGCCCTCGCCGCGATGATCCTCCAGACCTGCCGGCACGTCGTGGACTTCTCCTTCAACGAGGCGAACCACGACGCCACGGCCAACACCAGCCCCACCGCGGCCCTCTCGGGCAAGCTCGACAGCGTCGGCTGGACGGTCTGGGTGCGCCGGATGATAGTCCTGCCCATCGGCGAACGATGGGCGATGATCGCCGTCCTCACGGCGCTGACGACCCCCCGTATCACCTTCTACGCGCTGCTCGTCGGCTGTGCCTTCGCGGCCACCTACACCACGGCGGGCCGGGTCCTGCGCTCGCTCACCCGCAAGGCGCGCCGCACGGACCGCGCCGCCCGGGCTCTGGCGGACCTCACCGACTCCGGCCCGCTCGCCGAGTACCTGACCCGGTTCGCGGGCCGCCTCTCGCGCGTCGCCCCCGCCGTGGTCGCCCTCTTCGCCGGGGCCGTCGTCGTGACATCCGCCGCACTCGCCCCGTACGGCAGCTGGCTTCCCGTGCTCGGTGCCCTCGTCTACGTACTGCTGTCGCCGGCCGCCCTGCTCAGGCCCCTCAAGGGCGCCCTCGACTGGCTGGTCCCGCCGTTCTTCCGCGCGGCCGAGTACCTCACCGTTCTGGCACTGGCGTTCAACGCCGACGTGAACGGGGCGCTTCCGGCGGCTTTCGGCCTGGTGGCCGCGGTCGCCTACCATCACTACGACACGGTGTACCGCATTCGCGGAAACGCCGGAGCCCCCCCGCACTGGCTGGTGCGGGCGATCGGCGGGCACGAAGGCAGGACGCTGCTGGTCACCGTCCTGGCCGCGCTGCTCACCGCCGCACAGTTCGCGGTCGCGCTCACGGCGGTCGCCGTGGCCGTGGCCCTGCTGGTGCTCGTCGAGAGCATCCGCTTCTGGGTGTCCTCCGGGGCGCCCGCCGTACACGATGAAGGAGAACCCGCATGATCGGCCTTGTGCTGGCGGCCGGCGCCGGACGGCGTCTGCGTCCCTACACCGACAGCCTTCCCAAGGCTCTCGTGCCGGTGGGCCCCGCGGGGATAGAGGACTCCATCACGGTCCTGGACCTGACCCTCGGCAACTTCGCCGAGATCGGCCTGACCGAGGTCGGCATCATCGTCGGCTACCGCAAGGAAGCCGTCTACGACCGCAAGGCCGCCCTCGAGGAGAAGTACGGCCTCAAGATCACCCTCATCGACAACGACAAGGCCGAGGAGTGGAACAACGCCTACTCCCTGTGGTGCGGACGTGACGCCCTCAAGGACGGCGTGATCCTCGCCAACGGCGACACCGTGCACCCGGTCTCCGTCGAGCGGACGCTGCTCGCGGCCCGCGGCGACGGCAAGAGGATCATCCTCGCCCTCGACACGGTGAAGCAGCTCGCCGACGAGGAGATGAAGGTCGTCGTGGACCCCGACAAGGGCGTCCAGAAGATCACCAAGCTCATGGAGCCGTCCGAGGCCACCGGCGAGTACATCGGCGTGACCCTCATCGAGGGCGCCGCCGCCGCCGAGCTGGCCGACGCCCTGAAGACGGTGTGGGAGACCGACCCGCAGCAGTTCTACGAGCACGGCTACCAGGAGCTCGTCAACCGCGGCTTCCGGATCGACGTCGCGCCGATCGGCGAGGTCAAGTGGGTCGAGATCGACAACCACGACGACCTCGCCAAGGGACGTGAGATCGCGTGCCAGTACTGACGAGGCTGATCCCCTCGCCGGTCGTCGTCGACATCCGTCCGGGTGCCCTGGACGACCTGGCGAGCGTGCTCAGCGACGAGCGCATCTCGCACTCGGGCAAGCTGGCCATCGCGGTCAGCAACGGCTCGGGCGCCCGGCTGCGCGACCGGATCGCCCCGGCCCTGCCCGGTGCCACCTGGTACGAGGTCGGCGGCGGCACGCTGGACGACGCGATCAAGCTGGCCGGTGCCATAAGGGCCGGGCACTACGACGCCGTCGTGGGCCTGGGCGGCGGCAAGATCATTGACTGTGCCAAGTTCGCCGCCGCGCGGGTCGGACTGCCGCTGGTCGCCGTGCCCACCAACCTCGCGCACGACGGCCTGTGCTCGCCGGTCGCCACCCTCGACAACGACGCGGGCCGCGGCTCCTACGGTGTGCCGAACCCGATCGCCGTGGTCATCGACCTCGACGTCATCCGTGACGCGCCGGTCCGGTTCGTCCGGGCGGGCATCGGGGACGCGGTCTCCAACATCAACGCGATCGCGGACTGGGAACTGTCCAACCGCGTCACGGGCGAGAAGATCGACGGTCTGGCCGCCGCCATGGCGCGCCAGGCGGGCGAGGCCGTCCTCAGGCACCCCGGGGGCGTCGGCGACAACGGCTTCCTCCAGGTCCTCGCCGAGGCGCTCGTCCTCACCGGCATCGCGATGTCGATCTCGGGCGACTCCCGGCCGGCCTCCGGCTCCTGCCACGAGATCAACCACGCCTTCGACCTCCTCTTCCCCAAGCGCGCCGCGAGCCACGGCGAGCAGTGCGGCCTGGGCGCAGCCTTCGCGATGTATCTGCGCGGCGCCCACGACGACGCGCTGTACATGGCCGAGGTGCTGCGCCGGCACGGACTGCCGGTGCTGCCCGAGGAGATCGGCTTCACCGTGGAGGAGTTCGTCCAGGTCGTGGAGTTCGCTCCGCAGACCCGGCCCGGCCGCTACACGATCCTCGAACATCTCGACCTGAACACCCACCAGATCAAGGACATCTACTCCGACTATGCCAAGGCCATCGGTAGCTGAACTCCGCCCCGTCGTTCACCCCCCGGGGGTGAAGGACCGGCGCAGCGGTGAGCACTGGGCGGGACGCCTGTACATGCGAGAGATCTCGCTGCGCTGCGACCGCTACCTGGTGACCACCAGGATCACGCCCAACCAGCTCACGTACCTGATGACCCTCTGCGGCGTGCTCGCGGCCCCCGCCCTGCTGGTGCCGGGGATCGCGGGCGCGGTGCTGGGCGTGGTGATGGTCCAGCTCTATCTGCTGCTCGACTGCGTCGACGGCGAGGTCGCGCGCTGGAAGAAGCAGTACTCGCTCGGCGGGGTCTATCTCGACCGCGTCGGCGCCTATCTCACCGACGCGGCCGTCCTCGTCGGCCTCGGCCTGCGCGCCGCGGACCTGTGGGGCGACGGACGTGTCGACTGGCTGTGGGCCTTCCTCGGCACGCTGGCCGCCCTCGGCGCGATCCTGATCAAGGCGGAGACCGACCTCGTCGGTGTCGCCCGCCACCAGGGCGGGCTGCCGCCGGTCGAGGAGTCCGCCGCCGAGCCCCGTTCCTCGGGCGTGGCACTGGCCCGCAGGGCCGCCGCGGCGCTCAAGTTCCACCGGCTGATCCTCGGCATCGAGGCGTCCCTGCTGATCCTGCTCCTCGCCGTCGCGGACCAGATCAGGGGTGACCTGTTCTTCACCCGGCTGGGCACCGCGGTGCTCGCCGGCATCGCGCTGCTGCAGACCGTGCTGCACCTGGTGTCCATCCTCGCTTCGAGCAGGCTCAAGTGAGTACGGCGACGAAGGTCGGCGCGGTGATCATCACCATGGGCAACCGCCCCGACGAGCTCAGGGCCCTGCTCGACTCCGTCGCCAAGCAGGACGGCGACCGCGTCGAGGTGGTCGTGGTCGGCAACGGCTCACCCGTCCCGGAGGTCCCCGCGGGGGTCCGGACCGTCGAGCTGCCCGAGAACCTCGGCATACCCGGCGGCCGCAACATCGGCATCGAGGCCTTCGGCCCCGGCGGCACCGACGTGGACGTCCTCCTCTTCCTGGACGACGACGGTCTGCTGGCCCACCACGACACGGCCGAACTGTGCCGCCGGGCCTTCGCCGACGACCCGGAGCTCGGCATCATCAGCTTCCGGATCGCCGACCCCGAGACCGGTGAGACCCAGCGCCGTCACGTGCCGCGGCTGCGCGCCGCCGACCCGATGCGCTCCTCGCGCGTCACCACGTTCCTCGGCGGCGCCAACGCGGTCCGTACGAAGGTCCTCGCCGAGGTCGGCGGACTCCCGGACGCGTTCTTCTACGCCCACGAGGAGACCGACCTGGCCTGGCGGGCCCTCGACGCCGGCTGGATGATCGACTACCGCTCCGACATGGTGCTGTACCACCCGGCGACCGCGCCCTCACGGCACGCGGTGTACCACCGGATGGTGGCGCGCAACCGTGTCTGGCTCGCGCGCCGAAACCTTCCCGCCCCCCTCGTCCCGGTCTACCTCGGCGTCTGGATGCTCCTGACGCTGCTGCGCCGCCCCTCGCGGGCCGCGCTGCGGGCCTGGTTCGGCGGATTCAGGGAAGGCTGGAGGAGTCCGTGCGGACCGAGGCGTCCCATGAGGTGGCGCACGGTGTGGCGGCTGACCCGACTGGGCCGGCCTCCGGTGATCTGACAAGCTCGACCCTGAGAGCATCCGGGCCTGCCCGGTCCCCGGCTCATGCCCACGTCCGAACCGGCTGTGCGCATCTTGAAGACGAAAGTTCCCCTTGTGAGTGAGACCACGCATGACGGCGGAGTCGCGGTGAGCGACCGGCCGTCGCCCGATGACGGGCTTTCCGCGGCCGAGGTGGCCGCCAAGTACGGCCTCGCGGTCAGCGGCGCCCGGCCCGGGCTGGGCCAGTATGTGCGTCAGCTGTGGGGCCGGCGGCACTTCATCCTCGCCTTCTCGCAGGCGAAGCTCACCGCCCAGTACAGTCAGGCCAAGCTGGGCCAGCTCTGGCAGGTGGTGACGCCGCTGCTCAACGCGTTCGTCTACTACCTGATCTTCGGGCTGATCCTGAAGGCCAACCGCGGAATGTCGCACGATGTGTACATCCCGTTCCTGGTGACCGGCGTCTTCGTCTTCACCTTCACGCAGAGCTCGGTCATGGCGGGTGTGCGGGCGATCTCGGGCAACCTGGGACTGGTACGCGCGCTGCACTTCCCGCGTGCCTCGCTGCCGATCTCGTTCGCCCTCCAGCAGCTCCAGCAGCTGCTCTTCTCGATGATCGTGCTGTTCATCGTGGCGATCGGCTTCGGCAGCTACCCGGGCCTGTCCTGGCTGCTGATCGTCCCGGTGCTGTTCCTCCAGTTCCTGTTCAACACCGGCCTCGCGCTGATCGTGGCGCGGATGGGCGCGAAGACCCCCGACCTCGCCCAGCTCATGCCGTTCATCCTGCGCACCTGGATGTACGCCTCCGGTGTCATGTTCTCCATCAGCACCATGCTGGCCGGCCGTCCCGAATGGATCGCCCGCGCGCTCCAGGCGAACCCGGCCGCCGTCTACATGGACCTGATGCGCTTCGCGCTCATCGACGGCTACGGCTCCTCCAACCTGCCGCCGCACGTGTGGGCCATCGCCGTCTTCTGGGCCGTGATCACGGCCGTCGGCGGTTTCGTCTACTTCTGGAAGGCTGAAGAGAGGTACGGCCGTGGCTGAGCTCGAAAAGAGGTCGCACATCCCGACCGTCATCGCGGACGAACTGCACATCGTCTACCGCGTGAACGGCGCCAAGACCGGCAAGGGCAGCGCCACCTCCGCCCTCAGCCGCATCATCAGGCGCGGCGAGGAGCGCGGTGTCCGCAAGGTCCACGCCGTCAAGGGTGTCTCCTTCACCGCGTACCGGGGCGAGGCCATCGGCCTGATCGGCTCGAACGGCTCCGGCAAGTCCACGCTCCTGCGGGCCATCGCCGGTCTGCTCCCCGCGGAGAAGGGCAAGGTCTTCACCGACGGCCAGCCCTCGCTGCTCGGTGTGAACGCGGCCCTGATGAACGACCTGACCGGCGAGCGGAACGTCATCCTGGGCGGTCTCGCCATGGGCATGTCCCGTGATCAGGTCAGGGAGCGCTACCAGGAGATCGTCGACTTCTCGGGCATCAACGAGAAGGGCGACTTCATCACCCTGCCGATGCGGACGTACTCCTCCGGCATGGCGGCGCGGCTGCGCTTCTCGATCGCGGCGGCCAAGGACCACGACGTGCTGATGATCGACGAGGCCCTCGCGACCGGTGACCGCTCCTTCCAGAAGCGGTCCGAGGCGCGCATCCGCGAGCTGCGCAAGAGCGCGGGCACGGTGTTCCTGGTCAGCCACAACAACAAGTCGATCCGCGACACCTGCGACCGCGTGCTGTGGCTGGAGCGCGGTGAGCTGCGCATGGACGGCCCGACCGAGGACGTCCTCAAGGAGTACGAGAAGTTCACGGGCAAGTAGCCCGATTCGCCCACGACAGGACCAGGGCCCCGCCGGAACTCTCCGGCGGGGCCCTGCGTCTGCAAAGGAAACGTCAACTCCCGTCGGCGCCAGGAATCTTGACGCCAATCGGTGTGTTGTTGTGATGTGCAGGACACCCCGGCGGAGTGTGCCGCGTTGTACAACGTAAGCTGTACCGGTGCTGAAACGCGTCAAGTGGGGCGATAATACGCGACACCTGGCACCGTCACGCCGAGCGGATCTTCGAGCGGCGTGTCCGAAATGGGCAGTGTTGGGTCGGCAGTGTAGAACGGGAGATGTGACGGCAATGGCTACGGTGACTCTCCAGCTCCGCGATGCGTGTGCCGTCCTCGCGCCGGGCGGCGAGCGGTGACCCAAGCCGGGACGGCCCGCACCGGCGATCCGGAGCGCGGCACCCTCGACAAAGCCGCGGACGAGAACTTCCCCGTGGCCCCGTTCTTCCTGCCCAGGGCCTGGCGCGACGACCTGATGGCCGTGTACGGCTTCGCCCGCCTCGTGGACGACATCGGCGACGGCGATCTCGCCCCCGGCGGCGCCGACGCCCGCCTCCTGGGCGTGCCGGCCGCGGACGCCGACGACCGTCCGGTCCTGCTCGACGCGCTCGAAGCCGATCTTCACCGCGTGTTCGACTCGACCCCCGGCCACCCCCTGCTGCGCCGGCTGCGCCCCACGGTCCACCGCGCGGGACTGACTCCCGAGCCCTTCCTCGGCCTGATCGCGGCCAACCGCCAGGACCAGATCGTCAAGCGGTACGAGACCTACGACGATCTGCTCGCCTACTGCGAACTGTCCGCGAACCCGGTCGGCCGCCTGGTCCTCTCCGTCACCGGGGTGTCCACGCCCGAGCGGATCCGCCTCTCCGACGCGGTGTGCACGGCGCTCCAGATCGTCGAGCACCTCCAGGACGTGGCCGAGGACCTCGGCCACGACCGCGTCTACCTGCCCGCCGAGGACATGAAGCGCTTTCACGTCGCCGAAGCCGATCTCGCCGCCCCCACAGCAGGCGCATCGGTGCGAGCACTGGTTGCATACGAAGCAGAACGCGCTTTGAACCTCCTGAATGAAGGCACCCCCCTCGTGGGTAGCGTCCACGGCAGGCTGAAACTGCTGCTCGCGGGGTTCGTCGCGGGGGGGAAGGCGGCGATCGGCGCGATCGCCGCCGCCGAATACGACGTACTTCCCGGCCCGCCCAAGCCCGGCAAGCTCCAGTTGCTGCGCGAGGTGGGAGTGACTCTGCGAGGAGAGGGGTGATCCGGACCGTGGAGTCGGAACAGCACGTGTCCGCACCGGTACTCGCCGCGTACAGCTACTGCGAGGCGGTGACCGGTCAGCAGGCCCGTAATTTCGCGTACGGCATCAGGCTTCTGCCGACGTCCAAGCGCCGCGCGATGTCGGCGCTCTACGCGTTCTCCCGGCGCGTGGACGACATCGGCGACGGCACGCTGGCGCCGGACGTGAAGGCGGTACGCCTGGAGGAGACCCGGGCACTGCTCGCCCGCGTCCGCGCGGGCGACGTCGCCGAGGACGACACCGACCCGGTCGCGGTCGCGCTCAGCCACACCGCCGGGTACTTCCCGGTGCCGCTCGCGGGCCTGGACGAGCTCATCGACGGCGTGCTCATGGACGTGCGCGGTGAGACGTACGAGACCTGGGACGACCTGAAGGTCTACTGCCGGTGCGTGGCCGGAGCGATCGGGCGGCTCTCGCTCGGGGTCTTCGGCACCGAACCGGGGGCGCGTGGCGCGGAGCGCGCGCCGGAGTACGCCGACACGCTCGGGCTCGCGCTCCAGCTCACGAACATCCTGCGGGACGTCCGCGAGGACGCCGAGGGCGGGCGCACCTATCTGCCCGCCGACGACCTGGCCAAGTTCGGCTGCTCGGCCGGGTTCGCGGGGCCGACTCCACCGCCGGGCTCGGACTTCGCGGGACTCGTGCACTTCGAGGTGCGGCGGGCGCGCGCCCTCTTCGCGGAGGGCTACCGGCTGCTGCCCATGCTGGACCGGCGCAGCGGCGCCTGTGTCGCGGCCATGGCGGGCATCTACCGGCGTCTCCTCGACCGCATCGAGCGCGAGCCGGAGGCCGTGCTGCGCGGCCGGGTGTCCCTGCCGGGGCGCGAGAAGGCCTACGTCGCCGTGCGCGGCCTCTCCGGTCTCGACGCCCGGCACGTCTCCCGCCGCACGGTCCGGAGGCGTGTCTGATGGACCCCATGGACCGCGGTGACACGGCCGGCGAAAAGCGGCAGGCAACCCTCCGGAGCCGGGTGGCGTCCCTGACTGCGACGGCCTGCCGTGGAGCGTTCAACCACCCCGGCGCGGCCGCAGGGGAGGGTGCGTGATGAGCGAGGTCGAGTCCACGGACGACTCCGGCCGGACCGCCGTGGTGATCGGCGGCGGTCTCGCCGGGATCACCGCCGCGCTCGCGCTGGCGGACGCCGGGCTGCGGGTGACCCTGCTCGAAGGGCGACCGCGCCTCGGCGGTCTCGCGTTCTCCTTCCAGCGCGGCGAGCTCACCGTGGACAACGGACAGCATGTCTTCCTGCGCTGCTGCACCGCCTACCGCTGGTTCCTCGACCGCGTCGACGCGACCTCGCTCGCGCCTCTGCAGGATCGTCTCGACGTGCCCGTTCTCGACGCGGAGGCACCGCCGGGACGACGGCTCGGCAGAATCGGCCGGGGCGCGCTGCCCGTTCCGCTGCACCTGGCGCGCAGCCTCGCGACCTATCAGCACCTCTCGCTCGCCGAGCGTGCCAAGGTCGGCCGTGCCGCGCTCGCGCTCAAGGGACTGGATCTCAGGGATCCGGCGCTCGACGCGCAGAACTTCGGCGACTGGCTCGCCGGGCACGGTCAGTCGCGACGTGCCGTCGAAGCACTGTGGGACCTCGTGGGGGTCGCCACCCTCAACGCGGTGGCCCAGGACTGCTCGCTCGGGCTCGCCGCGATGGTGTTCAAGACGGGTCTGCTGTCCGACCCGGGCGCGGCCGACATCGGCTGGGCGCGCGTCCCGCTGGGCGAACTGCACGACACCCTGGCCCGCAAGGCGCTCGACTCCGCGGGCGTACGTACCGAGATCCGTACACGCGTCACCTCCGTCTCCCCTTACGAGAACGGCCGCTGGAGCGTTCAGGTTCCCGGCGAGCGCATCGACGCCGACACCGTCGTCCTCGCCGTGCCCCAGCGCGAGGCCCACGACCTCCTGCCGAAGGGTGCGCTCGACGCCCCCGAGCGGCTGCTGGACATCGGCACCGCGCCGATCCTCAACGTCCACGTCGTCTACGACCGCAAGGTCCTCACCGCGCCGTTCTTCGCGGCCCTGGGCTCCCCGGTGCAGTGGGTCTTCGACCGCACCGAGGCGTCCGGGCTCCGGGAGGGGCAGTACCTGGCGCTGTCGCAGTCGGCGGCCCAGGACGAGATCGGCGAGCCCGTCGCCGCGCTCCGGGAGCGGTATCTGCCGGAGCTGGAGCGGCTGCTGCCCGGTGCGCGCGGCGCCGGGGTGAAGGACTTCTTCGTGACCCGGGAGCGCACCGCGACGTTCGCCCCCGCCCCGGGCGTCGGGCGGCTGCGGCCCGGTGCCCGTACCAAGGCCCCCGGCCTGTACCTGGCCGGAGCGTGGACCGCCACAGGGTGGCCCGCGACCATGGAGAGTGCGGTTCGCAGTGGAGTCGGTGCGGCACAGGCCGCGCTGGGCGCCCTGGGCCGGCCCCGCGACCATCTCCTCGGACTCTTCGAGGAGGCGGCATGACGCTCGACCGGAGCATGGCAGGTCCCCGCACCCCCGGTTCCGCAACAAGAGGAGAGATTGTGCCCACTGTGCCCCCGGCCGAAACGGCTGCCGACGCGGTGGACGTGACCGCGCTCCTGGAGCGCGGCCGGACCCTGGCCACACCGGTGCTCAAGGCGGCTGTCGACCGGCTGGCGCCGCCCATGGACACCGTCGCCGCCTACCACTTCGGCTGGATCGACGCCGAGGGCAACCCCGCGGACGGCGACGGCGGCAAGGCGGTGCGCCCCGCGCTCGCCGTGCTCTCCGCGCAGGCCGCCGGCGCGGTCCCCGAGGTGGGCGTCCCCGGCGCGGTCGCCGTCGAGCTGGTGCACAACTTCTCGCTGCTGCACGACGACCTGATGGACGGCGACGAACAGCGCCGCCACCGTGACACGGTCTGGAAGGTGCACGGCCCCGCCCAGGCGATCCTGGTCGGCGACGCCCTGTTCGCGCTGGCCAACGAGGTCCTGCTGGAGCTCGGCACCGTCGAGGCCGGCCGGGCCACCCGCCGTCTGACCACCGCCACCCGGGCGCTGATCGACGGCCAGGCCCAGGACATCTCCTACGAGCACCGCGACCGCGTCAGCGTCGAGGAGTGCCTGGAGATGGAGGGCAACAAGACCGGCGCCCTGCTCGCCTGCGCCTGTTCCATCGGCGCGGTCCTCGGCGGCGCCGACGACCTCACCGCCGACACGCTGGAGCGCTACGGCTACCACCTCGGCCTCGCCTTCCAGGCCGTCGACGACCTCCTCGGCATCTGGGGCGACCCGGAGGCCACCGGAAAGCAGACCTGGAGCGATCTGCGCCAGCGCAAGAAGTCCCTGCCGGTCGTGGCCGCGCTCGCCGCGGGCGGCCCCGCCTCCGAGCGGCTCGGCGAGCTGCTCGCCGAGGACGCCAAGGCCAGCGACTTCGAGAACTTCTCCGAGGAGGAGTTCGCCGCGCGCGCCGCGCTCATCGAGGAGGCGGGCGGCCGCGAGTGGACCGCCCAGGAGGCGCGCCGCCAGCACGCGATCGCCATCGAGGCGCTGGACGCCGTACCGATGCCCGAGCAGGTGCGCGCCCAGCTCGTGGCGCTGGCCGACTTCGTCGTCGTACGAAAGAGATGATCGTTATCGGTCGAATAAACCTCGCGTAGTCGCCGGCCGGTGCCTTCCCCAAGCTTCGAACCTCGTTCGAGCGGAGGGATATCCATCCGAACGAACGCACCGGCCGACGGCGGACCCAGCAGAGACACACCACTGCACGAAGGGGAAGCCATGACAGCGACGACCGACGGAAGCACCGGGGCCCTGCCGCCCCGCGCTGCCTCGGCCAGCGAAGACCGGAACCGGACGACTCCCGAGGCGGCCGGGACAGTCGAGGCCCGAGACGCCGCCACGCGCTCCATGGAGCGCGCCACGGACTTCCTGCTCGCGCGGCAGGACGCCGAGGGCTGGTGGAAGGGCGACCTCGAGACGAACGTCACCATGGACGCCGAGGACCTGCTGCTCCGTCAGTTCCTGGGCATCCGCGACGAGCCGACCACCCGCGGCGCGGCGCTGTTCATCCGTGGCGAGCAGCGCGAGGACGGCACGTGGGCCTCGTTCTTCGGCGGCCCGGGTGAACTCTCCACCACCATCGAGGCGTATGTCGCCCTGCGGCTGGCCGGGGACGCCCCGGACGACGCGCACATGGCGAAGGCGGCCGCGTGGATCCGCGAGCGCGGCGGCATCGCCGCGGCCCGTGTCTTCACCCGGATCTGGCTCGCCCTCTTCGGCTGGTGGAAGTGGGACGACCTCCCCGAACTCCCGCCGGAGCTCATCTACTTCCCCAAGTGGATGCCGCTGAACATCTACGACTTCGGGTGCTGGGCGCGGCAGACCATCGTGCCGCTCACCGTCGTCTCGGCGACGCGTCCGGTGCGGCCCGCGCCGTTCGCGCTGGACGAACTGCACACCGACGCGCGCAATCCCAACCCGGTCGGACCGCTCGCCCCCGTGACCACGTGGGACGGCGCCTTCCAGCGCCTGGACAAGGCGCTGCACCAGTACCGCAGGATCGCTCCGCGCGCCCTGCGCAGAGCGGCGATGAACACGGCGGGCCGCTGGATCATCGAGCGCCAGGAGAACGACGGCTGCTGGGGCGGCATCCAGCCGCCCGCCGTCTACTCGGTCATCGCGCTGCACCTGCTCGGCTACGACCTCGAACACCCGGTGATGCGCGAGGGGCTGGCCTCGCTAAACCGTTTCGCCGTGTGGCGAGACGACGGCGCGCGGATGATCGAGGCGTGTCAGTCGCCGGTGTGGGACACCTGTCTGGCCACCATCGCGCTGGCCGACGCGGGAGTGCCCGCCGATCACCCGCAGCTCGTCAAGGCCGCGGACTGGATGCTCGGGGAGGAGATCGTCCGGCCCGGCGACTGGTCGGTGAAGCGGCCCCAACTGCCACCGGGCGGGTGGGCGTTCGAGTTCCACAACGACAACTACCCCGACATCGACGACACCGCGGAGGTCGTCCTCGCACTGCGCCGCGTCCGGCATCACGACCCGGACCGCGTCGAGAACGCCATCGGACGCGGGGTCCGCTGGAATCTCGGCATGCAGTCCAAGGACGGCGGCTGGGGCGCGTTCGACGTCGACAACACCAGCGCCTTCCCCAACCGGCTGCCGTTCTGCGACTTCGGGGAGGTGATCGACCCGCCCTCCGCGGACGTGACGGCGCACGTGGTGGAGATGCTGGCGGTCGAGGGACTCACCCAGGACCCGCGCACCCGCCGGGGCATCGAGTGGCTGCTCTCCCACCAGGAGCCGAACGGCTCCTGGTTCGGACGCTGGGGCGTCAACTACGTCTACGGAACAGGGTCCGTGGTCCCGGCACTCGCGGCGGCGGGGCTGCCCGGCTCGCACCCGGCGATCCGCCGGGCGGTGGCCTGGCTGGAGTCCGTGCAGAACGAGGACGGCGGCTGGGGTGAGGACCTGCGCTCCTACGACGACATCGCCGGATGGAGCGGACGCGGCGCCTCGACCGCCTCACAGACCGGCTGGGCCCTGCTCGCCCTGCTCGCCGCGGGGGAGCGCGACTCCAAGGCCACCGAGCGCGGGGTGGTCTGGCTCGCGGAGACGCAGCTGCCCGACGGCACCTGGGACGAGCCCTACTTCACGGGGACCGGCTTCCCGTGGGACTTCTCGATCAACTACCACCTCTACCGCCACGTCTTCCCACTCACCGCGCTCGGCCGCTACGTCCACGGAGACCCCTTCTCCGCGGCCGAGGGGGGCTGATGGACACGACGCCGGCCCCGGCCCCGCTTCTGATCGCCTGCGCGCTCGGTATCGAGCACCTCGCCCTGCGCAGCGGCGACCGGAGCGGCGCCGGGGGGCCGGTCACCGTGCTGCGTACCGGCATGGGACCCAGGGCCGCCGACCGGTCGGTCACCCGGGTGCTGGCCGACCCGGCGCTGGCCACGGCGGCCGTGCTCGCCACCGGTTTCTGCGCGGGGCTCGCCCCGGGCATGCACCCCGGTGACCTGGTCGTCGCCGAGGAGACCCGCGACCCGGGCGGCACCACGCCGTGCGTGGGCACCGATCTGCTGGTCAAGGAACTCACCCGCGCCGTGCCGGGCCGCACCGTCCACACGGGGCCGCTCACCGGCTCCGATCACGTGGTCCGCGGTCACGAGCGCTCCGATCTGCTCGGCACCGGCGCCATCGCCGTCGACATGGAGTCGGCGGCCACGCTGCTCGGCGCGGTCCGCTCGGGAACCCGTCCCGTTGCGGCCGTCCGGGTGGTCGTGGATGCTCCAGAACATGAACTCGTCCGAATCGGCACGTTTCGCGGGGGAATATCAGCCTTCCGCGTTCTTCGCGCCGTGCTTCCCGCTTTTTTCGAATGGCACCGTTCTTTGTCGCTCCCTCGGAGGTGAGCCGTATGGCCATGCCGCTTCGGCAGTCCATGAAGGTCGCTGCGTACCTGTTTGAACAGAAGCTCAGGAAGCGGGACAAGTTCGCCCTGCTCGTCGAGTTGGAACCGCTCTTCGCCTGCAACCTCGCGTGCGAGGGCTGCGGCAAGATCCAGCACCCCGCCGGTGTGCTCAAGCAGCGCATGCCGGTCGCCCAGGCGGTGGGCGCGGTCCTCGAATCCGGCGCGCCGATGGTGTCCATCGCCGGCGGCGAGCCGCTGATGCACCCTCAGATCGACGAGATCGTCCGTCAGTTGGTGGCGAAGAAGAAGTTCGTCTTCCTCTGCACCAACGCGATGTTGCTGCGCAAGAAGATGGACAAGTTCACGCCCTCGCCGTACTTCGCCTGGGCCGTCCACATCGACGGGCTGCGGGAGCGGCACGACGAGTCCGTCGCGAAGGAAGGCGTCTTCGACGAGGCGGTCGCGGCGATCAAGGAGGCCAAGCGGCGCGGCTTCCGGGTCACCACCAACTCGACCTTCTTCAACACCGACACCCCGCAGACCATCATCGAGGTGCTGAACTACCTCAACGACGACCTCAAGGTCGACGAGATGATGCTCTCGCCCGCCTACGCCTACGAGAAGGCCCCCGACCAGGAGCACTTCCTCGGCGTCCAGCAGACCCGGGAGCTGTTCAAGAAGGCCTTCGCGGGCGGCAACCGGCGCCGCTGGCGGCTCAACCAGAGCCCGCTCTTCCTGGACTTCCTGGAGGGCAAGGTCGACTTCCCGTGCACCGCGTGGGCGATCCCGAGCTACTCGCTCTTCGGCTGGCAGAAGCCCTGCTATCTGATGAGCGACGGCTACGTGCAGACGTACAAGCAGCTCCTGGAGGAGACCGACTGGGACTCCTACGGCCGCGGCAAGGACGACCGGTGCGCCAACTGCATGGCGCACTGCGGCTACGAGCCGACGGCGGTCCTCGCCACCATGGGCTCCCTCAAGGAATCCATCCGGGCCGCCCGCGAGACCTTCACGGAAAGCCGCGGGTGACGTCATGACCGCCGTTTCCCTGGGCCTCCCAGAGGTACCGCTCCGGCCGATCGCGGAGCGCCGTGTGTCGCGGCGGATCCAGGTCGGAGCGGTGGCGGTCGGCGGCGGGGCGCCGGTGTCCGTCCAGTCGATGACCACGACCCGTACGTCGGACATCGGCGCCACACTCCAGCAGATCGCCGAACTGACCGCGTCCGGCTGCCAGATCGTCCGCGTCGCCTGCCCCACGCAGGACGACGCGGACGCGCTCGCGACCATCGCCGAGAAGTCGCAGATCCCGGTGATCGCGGACATCCACTTCCAGCCGAAGTACGTGTTCGCGGCCATCGACGCCGGCTGCGCGGCGGTGCGGGTGAACCCCGGCAACATCAAGCAGTTCGACGACAAGGTGAAGGAGATCGCGCGCGCCGCGAACGACGCCGGAATCCCGATCCGGATCGGCGTCAACGCCGGCTCGCTCGACCGGCGGCTGCTGGAGAAGTACGGCAGGGCGACGCCCGAGGCGCTCGTCGAGTCGGCTCTGTGGGAGGCCTCTCTCTTCGAGGAGCACGGGTTCCGGGACATCAAGATCTCGGTCAAGCACAATGACCCGGTCGTGATGGTCAACGCCTACCGGCAGCTGGCCGCCCAGTGCGACTACCCGCTGCACCTCGGCGTGACCGAGGCGGGTCCGGCGTTCCAGGGGACCATCAAGTCGGCCGTCGCGTTCGGGGCGCTGCTCTCCGAGGGCATCGGCGACACCATCCGGGTCTCGCTGAGCGCGCCGCCGGCCGAGGAGTGCAAGGTCGGCATCCAGATCCTGGAGTCCCTCGGACTGCGGCAGCGGCGGCTGGAGATCGTCTCCTGCCCGTCCTGCGGGCGTGCCCAGGTCGACGTGTACAAGCTGGCCGACGAGGTCACGGCCGGACTGGAAGGCATGGAGGTCCCGTTGCGCGTCGCCGTCATGGGCTGCGTCGTCAACGGTCCCGGCGAGGCACGGGAGGCGGATCTGGGGGTCGCCTCCGGCAACGGCAAGGGGCAGATCTTCGTCAAGGGCGAGGTCATCAAGACCGTCCCCGAGTCGAAGATCGTCGAGACGCTCATCGACGAGGCGATGAAGATCGCCGAGCAGATGGAGAACGACGGCGTCGCGTCCGGGGAACCGGCCGTCACCGTGAGCTGATCAGCACGGACCGAGAGGGGGCCCGACGTGACGATTCTGGAGAACATCCGGGGACCACGCGACCTGAAGGCGCTGTCCGAGGCGGAAATCGGTGAACTGGCCGAAGAGGTGAGGGAGTTCCTGGTGCACGCGGTCGCCAGGACCGGCGGTCACCTCGGACCCAATCTGGGAGTGGTGGAACTGTCCATCGCCCTCCACCGGGTCTTCGAGTCGCCCTTCGACCGCATCCTGTGGGACACCGGCCATCAGAGCTACGTACACAAACTGCTGACAGGGCGTCAGGACTTCTCCAAGCTGCGTGGCAAGGGCGGCCTCTCCGGCTATCCCTCCCGCGAGGAGTCCGAGCACGACGTCATCGAGAACAGCCACGCCTCCACGGCGCTCGGCTGGGCGGACGGGCTCGCCAAGGCCCGGCAGGTGCAGGGCGAGAAGGGCCACGTCGTCGCGGTCATCGGCGACGGCGCGCTGACCGGCGGCATGGCCTGGGAGGCGCTGAACAACATCGCCGCGGCCAAGGACCGGCCCCTGATCATCGTCGTCAACGACAACGAACGCTCGTACGCCCCCACCATCGGAGGCCTCGCGAACCACCTCGCGACCCTGCGGACCACCGACAGCTACGAGCGGGTACTCGCCTGGGGCAAGGACGTCCTGCTGCGCACCCCCCTCGTCGGCAACACGATCTACGAGTCGCTGCACGGCGCGAAGAAGGGCTTCAAGGACGCGTTCGCGCCCCAGGGCATGTTCGAGGACCTCGGGCTCAAGTACGTCGGCCCCATCGACGGTCACGACGTGGGAGCCGTGGAGTCCGCGCTGCGCCGGGCGAAACGCTTCCACGGGCCCGTGCTCGTCCACTGTCTGACGGAGAAGGGGCGCGGCTACGAACCCGCGCTCGCGCACGAGGAGGACCACTTCCACACGGTCGGCGTGATGGACCCGCTCACCTGCGAGCCCCTCGCGCCGTCCAACGGCCCTTCCTGGACCTCCGTGTTCGGCGACGAGATCGTCAGGATCGGCGAGGAGCGGGCGGACGTCGTGGCCATCACGGCGGCCATGCTGCGTCCAGTCGGGCTCGGGAAGTTCGCCGAGCGGTTCCCCGACCGGGTGTGGGACGTCGGCATCGCCGAGCAGCACGCCACGGTGTCCGCGGCCGGACTCGCGACCGGCGGTCTGCATCCCGTCGTCGCCGTGTACGCGACCTTTCTCAACCGGGCCTTCGACCAGCTCCTCATGGACGTCGCGCTGCACCGCTGCGGTGTGACGTTCGTCCTCGACCGGGCCGGGGTCACCGGTGTCGACGGCGCCTCGCACAACGGCATGTGGGACATGTCGATCCTCCAGGTCGTACCCGGCCTCAGGATCGCCGCTCCGCGCGACGCCGACCAGTTGAAGGCCCAGCTCCGGGAGGCGGTCGCCGTGGACGACGCGCCGACCCTGATCCGTTTCCCGAAGGAGTCGGTCGGTCCGGTGATCCCCGCGGTGGACCGTGTGGGCGGGCTCGACGTCCTGCACCGGGGCGAGCGTCCCGAGGTCCTGCTCGTCGCGGTGGGCGTCATGGCCCAGGTCTGCCTCCAGGCCGCCGACCTGCTTCAGGCCCGCGGCATCGGCTGCACCGTCGTCGACCCGCGCTGGGTCAAGCCCGTCGACCCGGCGCTGCCGCACCTCGCCGCCGAACACCGGCTCGTCGCCGTCGTCGAGGACAACAGCAGAGCCTCGGGCGTCGGCGCCGCCGTCTCGCTGGCCCTCGGGGACGCCGAAGTCGACGTGCCCGTACGGCGGTTCGGCATCCCCGAGCAGTTCCTCGCGCACGCCAAGCGGTCCGAGGTGCTCGCCGACATCGGGCTCACGCCCGTGGAGATCGCCGGACGGATCAGCGCCGGACTGGCCATCAGGGACGAGCGGGCCAAGGCCGCGTACGAGCCGATCGAGGCCGCCGACCGGCCGGCCGAGGAAGAGTCGTCCAAGGAGAAACAGGAATGACCGACCCTGCCCAGAAGGGGGAGTTCGACCTCGGCGCGCTCCTCGCCGAGCGCGGAGCCGAGCGCTACGAACTGCACACGAAGTACCTGAACCACCAGCTCCCGCGCATGCTGCACACCATCGGCTTCGACAAGGTCTACGAGCGGGCCGAGGGCGCGCACTTCTGGGACGCCGACGGCAACGACTACCTGGACATGCTCGCCGGATTCGGGGTGATGGGCCTCGGCCGCCATCACCCCGTCGTCCGGCGGGCGCTGCACGACGTCCTGGACGCCTCGCTCGCCGACCTCACCCGCTTCGACTGCCAGCCGCTGCCGGGCCTGCTCGCCGAGCGGCTGCTCACCCACAGCCCGCACCTGGACCGGGTGTTCTTCGGCAACAGCGGTACGGAGGCGGTCGAGACCGCTCTGAAGTTCGCCCGGTACGCCACCGGCAGGCCGCGGATCCTGTACTGCTCGCACGCCTTCCACGGACTGACCACCGGCTCCCTGTCGGTGAACGGCGAGGACGGCTTCCGCGACGGCTTCGCACCGCTGCTGCCCGACACGGCCGTGCCGCTCGGCGATCTCGACGCCCTGGAAAGGGAGTTGAAGAAGGGCGACGTCGCCGCGCTCATCGTGGAACCCATCCAGGGCAAGGGCGTCCACGCGTCCCCGCCCGGATATCTGCGCGCCGCCCAGGAGCTGCTGCACCGGCACAAGGCACTGCTCGTCGCGGACGAGGTGCAGACCGGCCTCGGCCGGACCGGGGACTTCTACGCCTACCAGCACGAGGAGGGTGTCGAACCGGACCTGGTGTGTGTCGCCAAGGCGCTCTCCGGCGGCTATGTGCCGGTGGGCGCGACCCTCGGAAAGGACTGGATCTTCAAGAAGGTCTACTCCTCCATGGACCGGGTCCTCGTGCACTCCGCGAGCTTCGGCTCCAACGCGCAGGCCATGGCGGCGGGTCTCGCGGTGCTCTCCGTGATGGAGAACGAACAGATCGTCGCGAACGCGCGCGTCACCGGAGAACTGCTCAAGTCCCGGCTGGCTGCCCTGGTCGACCGCTACGAACTGCTCAGCGAGGTGCGCGGGCGGGGACTGATGATCGGCATCGAGTTCGGCCGGCCCGCCTCGCTCAAGCTACGCGGTCGCTGGACCATGCTCCAGGCCGCGCGCAAGGGCCTGTTCGCGCAGATGGTCGTCGTCCCGCTGCTCCAGCGGCACCGCATCCTCACCCAGGTCTCCGGCGACCACCTGGAGGTGATCAAGCTGATCCCGCCGCTGGTCATCGACGAGCGGGACGTCGACCGGTTCGTGGAGGCCTTCACCGCGGTGATGGAGGACGCGCACAACGGCGGCGGGCTGATGTGGGACTTCGGGAAGACGCTGGTGAAGCAGGCGGTGGCGAACCGCTGAGACCCGGCCGGACCGGCGCGCCGCCGCGAGGCCTCGCGGGTGCGGCCGGCGAGGCGGCCCCGGCGCGGTCGGGCATGGTGGAGCGTGTCCGGCCAGGCATTTTGCCTCTGGGGCAAGAAAATTGCCCCAGAGGCAATTGTTTGGCTCAATGGTCCTATGAGCCCCGCCGACCCAGGGACGGCCGACGAGCCGTCCGCCGAGCTGCACGCCGTGGCGCCCCGGCTCCGCGCCCTGCGCCGCAGCGCCTCCCTCACGCTGGAGGCCGCCGCCCGCGCGGCCGGACTCTCGCCCGCCCATCTTTCCCGGCTGGAGACCGGGCAGCGCCAGCCCTCGCTGCCGATGCTGCTCACGCTCGCGCGTGTCTACGGTACGACGGTTTCGGAACTGCTCGGCGAGGCGGTCCCCGACCGTGACGCGATCGTACGGGCCGCCGACATGGAAGCGGCCCCGGCGGGGGGCTGGACCTACTGGCAGGCGGGCGCCGCGGCCCGCGGCATGCAGGCGCTGCGCGTGCACGTCCCGTACGGTTCGCAGGGCGACATCGTGCGCGTCCACCCGGGCGAGGAGTGGCTGTACGTCCTTGGGGGGCGGCTCAGTCTGCGCCTCGGGGACACAGCGCACGTCCTCGCGCCGGGAGACAGCGCCCACTTCGACTCGCTGACCCCGCACCGCATCGCCGCCGCCGAGCGCGACGGAGCCGAGCTCCTCTTCGTACACACCCTGCTGCAGAGCCCCGTCGCCGCGCTGTGCCTCGGGCCGGCGACCGGCCACCCCACCTCGGGAGAGACGTCATGACCGAACCCACAGAACGCCACCGCTCCATGGAGGACAGGTTCCCGCGCGCTCTGTGGGTGCGGCTGATCATCTACGTCGCCGTCGGCCATCTGTTCGCGGCCTTCATCTACCTGCTCTTCACGCTGGGCGCGCAGAACCAGTAGGGGCCCGGTCCCGGCGGGCGGCTCAGTCCAGGAGCCGCCCGCGCAGGCGGTCCCGCAGCTCCGGCGTCAGTCCCAGTCCCTGCTCCAGATAGACCTCGACGCTGCCCCAGGTCTCCTCGATGGTCTCGAAGGCGGCTGTCAGATACGCGGCCCGCGCGTCGAACAGCGGGCTGAGCAGTTCCATCACCTCGGGGGAGTAGGCACCGGCCGAGGAGCCGTTGCGGTGCACCTTGTAACGGCGGTGGGCGGCGTTCGACTCCAGGTAGTCGGCCACGATCGCCTCGCGCTCGACGCCGAGGGCGAGCAGGGTGACCGCGATGGACAGCCCGGCGCGGTCCTTGCCCGCCGCGCAGTGCATCAGCGCGGGCACGCTGTCGTCGGCCAGCGAGCGCAGGACCTCGGAGTGTTCGGCCGTGCGCTCCTTGATGATCGTGCGGTAGGAGTTGATCATCCGGTTCTCGCCCTTGCCGTCGCCGAGAATCGCGCGCAACTGGTCGAGATCGCCGTCGCGGACCATCTTCCAGAACTCGCTGCCGTCCGCCGGGTCGCTCAGCGGGAGGTTCACGTTCCGCACGCCCGGCAGTTCGACGTCCGGGCCCTCCAGCTTCTGGTCCGCGGCGTTGCGGAAGTCGAAGATCGTGTGGAGTCCCAGGGACGAGAGGAACGCGGCGTCCTCCTCCGTGGCGTGGGCGAGGTGGCCGCTGCGGAACAGGTGCCCATGACGCACACGCCGGCCGTCCACGGTGGGCAGTCCGCCCACGTCGCGGAAGTTACGCACTCCGCCGAGCTCGGGCTCGGTCGACGGGACCTGCTGCGTCACGGGGGCTCCTCCCATTCGGCCGCCGGCGTCGCCGGGCTGGACTCGGCGCCGCTCGTCGGCAGTTGTACCGGCTCGCGCTCTCGACGATACGACATGGGTTCCTCGGGCAATGAGTTGTCCACAGGCGACCCCTTCCGGACGGAACGCCCTGGAGACGGCACTTTGCGCCGCCCGGTGTCGAATGATTGTTCGAATGACGGGGCGGGTCGATCGCGTACCCCCGGCCGCTTCGGCCTCATGGGGCAATTGCGATGAAAAGCGGCATTGGCGTGCTCCGTTATGTGCGCCATTTCGACCAGGGGTCCGGATGTGATGGATATCCGCCGATGCTGCATCTGTCTGTTCTGTCCGAATAGGCACCTTAGTGACAACTAGCCCTGGAATAGGGCGCCCTGGGCCGAGTCGCGTGAGGAGCGTCATATTCGTGACGATGCGTTGCCGTCCTCCTATCTCAACACCGGTCACTTTCCCGGGGGTTGAGAGGGCCGGAAGATCGTCACTCCACGGAGGGTGACGGCGGTTTCCGCATGGATCAAGAAAGGCGAGCGCACAGAAACCGCACATAGTTGTCGACGCGCTCTCATGTCGCTTACGTTCTGCCTCAATCCGGACGGACGCCCAATCCTGCCGCCGCCCGGAATCCGCACACTCACCCGTACACGGCAGGAGCGGGGGACCCACAGGTTCCGCGCCTGGTCCGATTTCCGGAACAGGCTAGGGGTACAGCCGCGCAGCAGCGCGGCCGGGCATCTCCAGCCCGCACCCGACAGCTCACCCCGCAGGCGCCGGAGAGGAAATCGTCATGCCCGCGAAGGGTAAGCACCGCCGTCCCAAGTCCCTCCGTTTCACCCGCTCGATCGCCGTGGCCGGAACCGGTGGCGCCGCACTCGCGCTGCCCCTGATGGGGGCCACCGGCGCCCACGCCGCGACCCCGGCCACCGCCGTCGCGCAGCATGTCGAGAAGGCGGCGACCGCCGCTCCCGTGAAGAAGGCCGCCAAGGCCGCCACGACGAAGACGTACGCGGTGAGGTCGGGCGACTACCTCTCGAAGATCGCCGACGAGCAGAACGTCAGCGGCGGCTGGAAGAAGATCTACGCCGACAACCGCTCCGCCATCGGCGGCGACCCGTCGCTGATCCACCCCGGTCTGAAGCTGTCGCTCGGCAAGAAGGCCGCCGTCGCCCACTCGGCCACGCACACCGCCACCCGGACGACCACCTCGGCGAAGTCCGGCCAGGCGGCCCCGGCCACCGACCCGACCCCCTCCACCAGCGCTTCCACCGACAGCGCTTCCACCGCCGGCTCTTCCGGCTACACCCTGCCGGTCGCGAGCAGCTCCGTCGGCACCGGTTACAAGGTGGCGGGCAGCATGTGGTCCAGCGGCTACCACACGGGCGTGGACTTCGTGGTCCCGACCGGCAGCACGCTCAAGTCCATAGCCGCGGGCACGGTCGTCTCCGCGGGCTGGGGCGGCGCCTACGGCAACCAGGTCGTCATCCAGCACGCCGACGGCAAGTACTCCCAGTACGCCCACATGTCGTCGCTGTCCGTCTCCGCGGGGCAGACCGTGACCGAGGGGCAGCAGATCGGTCTCTCCGGCGCGACGGGCAACGTCACCGGACCGCACCTGCACTTCGAGATCCGCACCACGCCGGACTACGGCTCCGACGTCGACCCGGTCGCGTACCTGCGCTCGCACGGTGTCGCCGTGGGCTGACACCCCCCGCCTCCTGCTCCTGACGGCAGGAAGATCTCCGAAGGCCGGACCCCACGATCCCCTGGGTCCGGCCTTCGGTGCGTCCGTGGCGACGGCCTCTGGGTGATCGCTGCTCCAACGCCCTTGTCTCAAGCCTTATTCCGGAGTTGACCAATGCTTGGCGAGTGGCTTATCTCACCGGTCGTCAACCCTTCCCTACGGTCGCGTAGCTCACATCAAAAGGTGAATCATGCTCCATGTGGCAGACGATTCGAAGAGTGACAACAGATCAGTGATCGGGTCGTACGTGGCGGTGGGGGACAGCTTCACCGAGGGCGTCGGCGACCCTGGGCCCGACGGGGCGTTCGTCGGCTGGGCCGACCGGTTCGCGGTACTTCTCGCGGACCGCAGGCCCGAAGGCGACTTCGATTACACCAACCTCGCCGTGCGCGGCAAACTGCTCGACCAGATCGTCGAGACCCAGCTCCAGAGGGCCAAGGAACTCGGCCCGGACCTGGTCTCGTTCTGCGCCGGCGGCAACGACATCATCCGCCCCGGCACCGACCCCGACGAGGTCGCGGAACGCTTCGAGCGCGCGATCGCCGACCTCACCTCCGCCGTGGGCACCGTCCTGGTGACCACCGGCTTCGACACCCGTGGCGTCCCCGTGCTCAAGCACCTGCGCGGCAAGATCGCCACGTACAACGGACATGTGCGTGCCATCGCGGACCGCTACGGCTGTCCCGTCCTCGACCTCTGGTCCCTGAAGACGATCCAGGACCGCCGCGCCTGGGACGGTGACCGGCTGCACCTCTCGCCCGAGGGGCACACCCGGGTGGCGCTCCGTGCCGGACAGCTCCTCGGCCTGGAGGTCCCGGCCGACCCGGACCAGCCCTGGCCGCCGCTGCCGCCGCGCGGCACGCTGGAGGTGCGCCGCGACAACATCCAGTGGGCGCGCGAGTACCTCGTCCCGTGGATCGGACGGCGGCTGCGCGGGGAGTCCTCGGGCGATCACGTCGCGGCCAAGGGCGCTCTCTCCCCGGACGACATCAAGCTGCGCATCGAGTCGGTGGCCTGAGACGGCACCGGCCCGGTCGGCGGGCCCGGTCGGACCGGTCGGGACCGGTACCCGGGCGCCCGGCCGGCCTGGTCAGGGGCCCGTGGCACCCTGGACCGGACGGGGATCATTGGACCGGACGGGGATCAGGGCACCGGACGGGGATCAGGGCACCGGTCGCTCCCGGCGAGATCCGGGACGACGGCCCGTACGGCGGTCCGAGCCGGGGAGCGGGGGAAGCGCGGTACGGGGCCGGGAGGCCGGGACCGGACGCCGTGCCCGCTATCGCACCGCCGCCATCAAGGCCGCGCGCTCCAGGCCCAGTTCGCGGGCGAGTGCCTCGTCCGCCCATTCCTGGGTCCGCGCCCGTGACACCGCTCCGGAGTACGCCGTCATCTGGACCGCCAGTCCGTCCAGCAGCGCAGTGAGCCTGAGGGCCGTGCTCGTGGGGTCCGGGCAGTGGAACTCGCCGGCGGCCACGCCCTCCGCGATCACCTCGGTCATCGCGGCCTTCCACTGCCGGTCGAGATCACGGGTGACCTCGCGCAGCGCGGGTTCCCGCAGGGCGACCGCCCAGCCCTCGATCCACAGGCGCCAGCCCTTGGCCTGCCCCGTCGGCGCGTACCAGCGGACGGCGGCCCGAAGGCGCCGCAGCGCCGTCGTACGGCGGCCGAGCAGCTTGCGCAGATGGGCGAGGTCGTCCTCGGCGGCGTAGGTGAACGCGGCGGCGACCAGCTTCTCCTTCGTCGAGAAGTGGTACAGCACCAACGCGTTGCTCACGCCGAGGGCCGAGGCCACGTCGGCGATCCGTACCGCCGCGACGCCTCGCGCCTCGATCTGTTCGACGGCGGCCCGCAGCAACTCCTCACGCCGCTCCGCCACGCTCAACCGGACTCTCGCCACGCGGCAACCCTACACAGCCCTTTCGGCGGAAGCCCCGACAGGAGCGGGGGCGGCCCGGACCGGCACCCGCCGGCCCGCCCGCCGTCGGCCGGCGAACGGACGGCCGGCCCTGACGCGACCCCCCTCGGGCCCGGAGCCGTGTTCCTCAGCGGTACCAGCCGAACCGCTCCGCGATGACCGGCAGCCGGTCGGTGACGATGGCGTGGGCGGCGGCCCGCGGGGTCGTGCCGTCGGCCTCCGCGCGCGCGAGCGTCCGGTCGATCAGGGCGCGCATGGAGCGCCGGGTGTGGGCGAACGCCTCGTCCGCGTCGGCGCCGATGTCGCCGAACAGGGTCCACCACCACCAGGCGTTCGTACCGGAGTTGACCACGACGTCGGGCAGGACGGTGATGCCGCGCGCAGCGAGCGACCGCTCCGCGTCCGCCAGGACGGGCATGTTGGCCGCCTCGACGATCCAACGGGCCTTGATCCTCTGCTGGTTCGCCGCGTCGATCGCGTACGAGACCGCGGCGGGTACCAGGACCTCGGCATCGGCGGACAGCCAGGCGTCACCGTCGAGTTCACGGTCGGCCGGGCGCAGTACCGCGCGGTCGACCGTTCCGTACGCGTCCCGTGCCGCGAGCAGCGCCTCGACGTCGAGGCCGTCCGGGTTCGCGATCGTTCCCTTGATGTCGGCGACGGCCACGATCCTGAGTCCCGCGCGCGCGAGGAAGCGCGCGGTGGCCCCGCCCATGGTGCCGAGCCCCTGCACGGCGACACGGGTGCCCGCGTGCGGTGTCCCGGCCCGGTCCAGCGCGGCGAGCACCGACTCGGCGACACCGCAGCCGCCGACCAGTTCGTCGAGGCCGATGCCGTCCACCTCGACCGCGAAGGCGTCCGCGAGCCGCTCGCGGGCCGCCGCCTCGTCGTCGAGCAGCGGGTACACGGCCTGGATGGACGAGACGAGGCCGGCCTCCGCCGCGGCCCGGTCGACCAGGTCCTGGGTGAGCCCGAGATCCTCACCGGTGGTCCAGAAGGCCTCGATGGAGGGACGCATGGCGCGCAGATAGCGCACCAGCAGGCCGTACGCCGCCGGGTCCTGGGGATCGCAGTCGATCCCGCCCTTGGCGCCGCCCAGCGGGATGTAGCGCCCCTCGGGGTTGTAGTGCAGCGCCTCTTTCATGGTCATGCCGCGGGCGAGCCCGGCGACCTCCTCCAGCGTGCAGCCGGGCCGCATCCGCAGACCGCCGCTGGAGACGCCCCGCACGAGCCGGTCGACGACGAGGAATCCCTGACGGCCGGTGACATGGTCCGTCCAGGTGAGCGTCATCAGGGGGGCGGCGGTCATGGGGTCTCCTCGGGGACGGCGATCAGGGTGGGGCCGGGGGTGCGCAGTGCCTCGGCGAGGGCGGTGCTCAGCTCGTCCGGGGTGTGGGCGTGCGTGCCCTGCCCGCCGTAGGCGCGGGCCAGGGCGGGCAGGTCGACCGGAGCGAGGTCGACGGCCGTCGGCGTGTCACCCCGGGCGGCCATCTCGTCGCGGATCTCCCCGTAGCCGCCGTTGTCGAACACCACGACGGGCAGCGGGAGGCCGAGCTGTACCGCGGTCGCCAGTTCCTGCACGGTGAACTGGAGGCCGCCGTCCCCGCTGAGCGCCACGACCTCGCGGCCGGGGCACGCCGCCTTGGCTCCGATCGCCGCGGGCAGAGCGTAGCCGAGCGTGCCGAAGCCGGTCGGGTGAAGATAGCGGCCCGTGGGACCGAGCGGGAGGTGGGGGAGCGCTCCGTAGTAGCAGCACCGGGCGCTGTCCGAGGTGATCACGGCGTCGTCGGTGAGGACGGAACGGACGGCCCGCAGGTAGGGGATCCACCGGGCGTCGCGCCCGGCGGTCTCGGCGTTCCGCGCGGCCCGCAGCGCCGCCGCCCGCCGCACGGGGTTCTCGACGGGCACGCGCGCGTGCCCGTCCGTGCCGCCGTGCCGCCCGACGGCGGCGAGCAGGGCCGTCAGGGAGAGCCGCGCGTCGCCGACGACGGCGAGGTCCGCGGCGAGCCCCGCGTACATCTGGTCCGGGTCCAGGTCCACCCGGATGAGCGTGCCGTTCAGGGTGGGCGGCGCGGACCAGAAGTCGGACTCGGCGAGTTCGGTGCCCACGGCGAGGACGGTGTCCCGTTCCGCGAGCCAGTTCCGGACCGAGGGGCTGTGCAGCGACACCCCGACGGCCAGCGGATGGGTCTCCGGGACGATCCCCTTGCCGTTGGCCGTGGTCAGGACGGGAGCGCCGAGCCTCTCGGCGAGGGCCAGGCCCGGGACGGCCGCGCCGCGCGCCCCGCCGCCGAGCACGAGTGCCGGACGGCGGGCCTCGCGCAGCGTCTCGGCGGCCCGCTCCACGGCGAGGGGCGCCGGAGCGAGGGGAACGACGGGAGGGGTGACGCGCACGGGGCCGGTCTCCTCGGCGCTCTCCAGCAGATCGAGGGGGATCTCGATGTGCGCGGGGCGCGGCCGGCCGGTGCGGAACAGGGTGAAGGCGCGGGCCACCGCCGCGTCGATCTCGGCGACCGAGGACACCCGGTGGCTGAACGCGGCCACGCCCCGCAGGGCCTCCGTCTGACTGCGCGTCTCGTGCAGCAGGCCGCTCGCGAGCCGGGGGTGACGCAGAGGCATCCCGGGGGAGACGACGAGCAGCGGCACGCTGTCCGAGTAGGCCTGGCCGACGGCCGCCGCCGCGTTCAGCAGGGCGGGTCCGGTGGTGGTGATCACGACACCGGGACGCCCGGTCGAGCGCGCGTAGCCGTCGGCCGCGTATCCGGCGCCCTGTTCGTGACGCGTCAGGACGTGCCGGATGCCGTACGCGGACAGGTGGCGGTAGATCTCCAGGTTGTGCGTGCCGGGAATGCCGAAGGCCCGCGTCACAGCGTGGGCGGACAGGGCCCGGACGAGGGCTTCGCCGCCGGTGAGCGTCTCACCCATCACAGGCTCCGTGCGTACGGGGCGCCCGCGGCCGTCGCCGGTTCGCAGGGGAGGTCGGACACGGTGTCTCCAGACGTGGACGGGCCGGCGCGGCCCTCGGACCATCGGTACGAGTACCTGCCTACTGAATCACGAGTCAGTATCGGAACGGGTGCCGGGCCATGTCAACGCACGGGATCGACGGCGCCGGGAGACACCGCGACGACCGGTCGCGAGGGGCGGCCCGGCGCCGGGGGCGCGGCCGTGCCCGGAAACACGCCGCCGGAGCGGAAGAAGGGGGGGTGCGTCGGGGTTGAGCAGATACGGACCCAGGGCCACGGACGACGCGTTGTGACCGGGGTGACCCGGCGCTGTCAGAGGCGACGACCATAATGAAAGCCTGACCGACTCCATCTGGAGGTATCCGTGACCGGTTTCCGTACCCTGAGCTCCGGGCTCCGCGCGCTGCGGCCCGCCGCCTTCGGCGCGGATCCGGCTGGTGCGCGCATGCGGCGCATCCGCAATTCGCCGAACTTCGCGGACGGGGTCTTCCAGAACCCGGAGACCGCCCGGACCCGCCCCGACGGCTCGATGGTGGAGTTCGCGAAGGTCTACTTCCGCAGCGAGGAGCGCGCCCACCGCTCCCCGGCCGGGACCGTGCCGGTGCACGCGACGACACTCGCCGACCTGGCCAGGCCCGCCGCGACCGGTCTGCGGCTCACCTGGATGGGGCACTCCAGCGTCCTCGCCGAGATCGACGGCCACCGGGTGCTGTTCGACCCGGTCTGGGGCGAGCGCTGTTCCCCGTTCCCCTTCGCCGGTCCCAAGAGGCTGCACCCGGTTCCCCTGCCGCTGGCCGCGCTCGGCCCGGTCGACGTCGTGGTGATCTCGCACGACCACTACGACCACCTGGACATGCCCACGATCAAGGCGCTGGCCGGCACGGACACGGTGTTCGCGGTGCCGCTGGGCGTCGGAGCGCATCTGGAGCACTGGGGCGTCTCGGCGGACCGGATCCGTGAGCTGGACTGGCAGGAGTCGACGAAGGTCGGCGGGATCGCGCTGACGGCGACGCCCGCGCGCCATTTCTGCGGGCGCGGCCTGCGTAACACCCAGCACACCCTCTGGGCCTCCTGGGTCGCCGAGGGCGACAGGCACCGGATCTACCACAGCGGCGACACCGGCTACTTCCAGGGCTTCAAGGACATCGGCGCCGCCCACGGCCCGTTCGACGCCACGATGATCCAGATCGGGGCATACAGCGACTTCTGGCCTGATATCCACATGACGCCCGAGGAGGGGATGCGTTCCCACCTGGACCTCCAGGGCGGGCGGCCCTCCGGAGTGATGCTGCCGATCCACTGGGCGACGTTCAACCTCTCCACCCACGCCTGGAGCGACCCGGGAGAGGGCACGCTGGCCGCCGGGCGCGCTGCCGGGGCGCGTGTCGCGCTGCCCCGCCCGGGAGAGCCCTTCGAGCCCACCGCCGGGACCGTCCCCTCCGAGCCGTGGTGGCGCGGCGTGGCGCGTGCGCCGAAGGGTGGCTGGCCGGCCGTCGAGGAGGCCGTCGCCGACACGCCGGGTGACGTCGCCGGTGGCGCGGCGGAAGGCACCGGAGAGCCCGAAACGGTGTCCGCGGGCTGATCCACCGATCTGCGGCGAGGGCCGGCGAGCATCATGCTCGCCGGCCCTCGCTGTTTGCTTGCGACCGCTTCTGACCAGCTCTGATCGGAACCGGAGCCCCGCGCGAACGCGTGTCCGACAGGGTTATCGGTCAGCCGTGCGACGCCTCATACCAGAGCGGGACGCTACCTGGCGGACTTTGTCAACAGCCCACCGCACCTGATGCGTTGGCGACTACTGTCAGTTGCCGACGGGCGACGCAGGGCCGATTTTTGCGGCTCTCTCGACCGGCACCGCGACGGGGCACGCCCGCGTCGCGGAACCGCGGGAGCTCCACGCCCCCGACGCATCCAGTACGAGGACGCCGATGTCTCACCTTCGCGCACCGGCCGCACGCGCAGACCGCCGCGAGGGCGGGCGGCACGGTCGACCGGCCGCCCGCGCCACCCTCGCGCCGCCCGAGACGCACCTGCGGCCCCAGCTGCTGCGCCTCGCGATCCTGCCGCCGACCGCCGTGGCCCTCAGCGCGTGCGCCGCCGTCCTGTTCACCGTCCGCTCCACCGGTGCCCGCCCCGGCCCCGTCCTGTGGGCCGTCCTCGCCGGAGCGGTCGCCGTGGCCCTGGCCGGCATCCTGATCGCCGCCGTGGCCGCGGACCGCGCCGCCACCTCCGTACGGGAGCGCGTAGGAGCCCTGCGCCGCACGAGCGCCCGCACCGAGTCCGAACTGCACGACGTCGTCGAGGGGCTGCGCCGCGGCGAGGACCCGCCCGCGCGCAGGAAGCGCCGCCGCCCGCCCGCCGACGCCGACGACTTCGAGCTGCTCGCGGCCGACCTCTCCCGCGCCCACGACGGCGCCGTCGCGGCCGTCGTGCAGGCCGCGCAGCTCTCCAGCCGGACGGGCGACGACCAGAAGGTCGAGGTGTTCGTCAATCTGGCCCGGCGCCTTCAGTCCCTCGTGCACCGCGAGATCTCCCTGCTCGACGAGCTGGAGAACGAGATCGAGGACCCGGACCTCCTCAAAGGGCTCTTCCACGTCGACCACCTGGCCACCCGCATCCGGCGCCACGCCGAGAACCTGGCCGTGCTCGGCGGCGCCGTCTCGCGCCGCCAGTGGAGCAACCCCGTCTCCATGACCGAGGTGCTGCGCTCCGCGATCGCCGAGGTCGAGCAGTACTCGCGGGTCAAGCTGGTGCCCCCGATCGACGGCACCCTGCGCGGCCACGCGGTCGCCGACGTCATCCACCTGCTCGCCGAACTCGTCGAGAACGCCACCCTGTTCTCCGCCCCGCACACCCAGGTGCTGCTGCGCGTCGACCTCGTCACCTCGGGACTGGCCATCGAGGTGGAGGACCGCGGACTCGGCATGCAGACGGCCGAACAGGACCGGATGAACGCCCTGCTCGCCGACCCCGACCAGGTCAATGTCGCCGGCCTGCTCCAGGACGGCCGCATCGGGCTGTTCGTGGTCTCGCAGCTCGCGCGCCGGCACGGCATCCACGTACGGCTCCAGAACAACATCTACGGCGGTGTCCAGGCCGTACTCGTGGTCCCGCAGGGCTTGCTGGGCCCGGTGCCGGGCGCCATCGAGGACGCGGGCACGGCACAGGCGCCGCCGAACGGGACGGACGGGGTGCACCGGCCGGCCCTCGGACCGGGGTCCGCGCACCCGCCGCCGTCGCAGGTCCCGGTGCTGTCCGCCGGCCGCCCGGTGGCCCCCGTGGTGCCACGGCAGTCGTCACGCGAGCTGTCTCGTGGGCCGTCACCCGAGGCCTTTCCCGAGCCCGTACGAGGGGAACGCACGCCTCCGCGTGGCGCGGACGCGCCGGCCGGGGGGCGCGGTGCCAAGCCGCTCCCGGTGCGCGGCGCCCGGGTGGAGCGGCCCAATCCGGCCGAGGCCGTACCCGGCATCCGCCCCGAGGACCGGCTCACCGCCGCGGAGAACGCGGCCATGCCGCCCACACCGCGTACCGGCGTCGTCCGCGGCACCATGGGCAAGCCCAACCTGCCCAAGCGGCGCGCCCAGGAGCACCTCGCCCCGCAGCTGCGCGAAGGGCAGGCGCCCCGCCCGGACCCGGACCACCTCGTCGGACACGACCCGGGTCTGATGGCGGCCTTCCAGCGCGGGATCGGGCTCGCGGAGGCCGCCCCCACGGAGCCCCCGGGCCGGGAGCGGCCGGAACCGTCCCGGATCCCGCCCGCACCGGCCGCCTTCCCGGACCGGGCGCGCCTGGAGGCACCGCCCGGGGACCACGCCGTCCAGGCCTACGGGGACCTGCCCACGGACACCTCCGCCGAGGGCCGCGACCTCCTCGACGTACCCCTGGCGGACGGGGCGCCGGCGGCTCACCCGGGCAGGACGCGCGCGACGCACGCGCCGGCACCGCGAGGAGCCCACGACCGCACCACCCGGCACGACGGGAGCCCACCGGCCGGATGACCACCCCCACCCCCACCCCCACCCCCACCCCCACCCCCACAACACCCCATCCCACCGCTCCCTCAGACCTTCGTACCCCAAGGAGTCGATCCCCCATGGCGAGCGATGCGCCGACCGGCCACGTATCCGACCTCGACTGGCTGATGAGCGGCCTTGTCCAGCGCGTACCCCACACCACGAGCGCGGTCCTGCTCTCCAGCGACGGGCTCGTGAAGTCGGTCCACGGCCTCGACCCGGACAGCGCCGACCACATGGCGGCGCTCGCCTGCGGCCTCTACGCCCTCGGACGCAGTGCGGGTGTGCGGTTCGGGGACGGCGGTGAGGTGCGCCAGGTCGTGGTCGAACTCGACTCGACCCTGCTGTTCGTCTCCACGGCCGGCTCCGGCACGTGTCTCGCCGTGCTCGCGGGCCGCGAGGCCGACGCGGCCGTTCTCGGCTACGAGATGGCGATGCTCGTCAAGAGCGTCCGCCCCTATCTGGTCACCGCGCCCCGGCAGCACGCCGTCGAACCCTCCGCGATGAGGTCTTGAGCGTGGCCGCGGCCGGCGACGGGCCCTGGCTCGATGACGCGGCGGGACGCCTGGTGCGCCCCTACACCGTCAGCAACGGCCGCACCCGGCCGAGCACCGCGCTCGACCTCCTCTCCCAGGTCATGGCCACCGGGGCCACACCCCTCGGCTATCTCGGCCCCGAGCACGGCCAGGCGCTCGAACGCTGCCGGGCACCCGTCTCGGTGGCGGAGGTCGCCGCCCATCTGAAGCTGCCGGCGGCGGTCACCAAGGTGCTGCTGTCGGACCTCGTCGACTGCGGGGCGCTGACCACGAAGCCCCCTCAGTTCCACCACAACCCCACTGACCGGTCCCTTCTGGAGGCAGTGCTCGATGGATTACGACGACAGCTCTGACCTGTTCCCCACCGCACTGAAGATCTTGGTGGCGGGAGGGTTCGGGGTCGGCAAGACGACGTTCGTCGGCGCGGTGAGCGAGATCGCGCCGCTCAGCACGGAGGAGTTGCTGACCACGGTCAGCGCCTCGACCGACCGGCTCGACGGGATCGAGAACAAGGTCGAGACGACCGTCGCGATGGACTTCGGCCGCATAACCCTGGATCCGGAACACGTGCTCTACCTGTTCGGCACTCCCGGACAGGAGCGGTTCTGGTTCATGTGGGACGAGCTCTCCGACGGCGCGCTCGGCGCGGTGATCCTCGCCGACACCCGGCGCCTGGAGGACTGCTTCGCGGCCGTCGACTTCTTCGAACAGCGCGGTCTCGCCTTCATCGTCGCGGTCAACGAGTTCGACGGCTCGTACCGCTACGACCCGGCCGAGGTGCGCGCGGCCATCGACCTCGACCCCGGGATCCCCGTCGTGTGCTGCGACGCCCGGATCTCCAGCTCCGGGGTGCAGACGCTGCTCACCCTGGTCCGCCACCTCCTGGCCCACGCGCCCGCCCACACCCCGAGCCATGGAGCCCGTACATGAGTTACGACCCGCCCCGGCCGGCCGGTCGTCTGCTGCTGACACCGCAGGACAGGGACGCCCCGGCCCGGGTGCGGCGGCTGCGCCGGCTGGGCCTCGGGGAGCGCTCCGAGCCCGCCTTCGACGCGTTCGCGGACCAGCTCGCGCGGGTCGCCGCGGCGCCGTACTCGATGGTCAACTTCATCGACGAGCAACAGCAGTTCTTCGCGGGTCTGCACACCCCGGACGGCGGCGCCAGGGGCGCCCGGCTCGTTTCCGGCGTGGACGGGAGCGAGCTCGAACTGGGCCGCTACATGGCCCGGGACCACGGCTTCTGCCCTCATGTCGTGGTGCGCCGCAAGGCGCTCGTCCTGGAGGACGTCTGCGACTACCCGCGCTTCGCCGGAAACCCGGTCGTCGACGAGTTCGGTGTCCGCTCCTACCTGGGCGCCCCGCTGCTCGACCGCAGCGGCATCGCCCTCGGCACCATCTGTGTCGTGGACATCGAGCCGCGCCCCTGGGGAAGGGCGGGCCTGGAGACCATCAAGGCGATGGCCGCCGAGCTGGCCGGGCAGCTCGAACGGCGGGAAGAGGTCCACGGGATCTGACGACGCGCCGGGGCGCGGGTCCGGCCTTGTCGGCCGCCCGGGACCCATCCTGGGACGTATGCCGGGACCCCTCCCTGACGCAGGTGACGAGCCCCCGTGGAACGGGGGCGACGCATGTCCACGTAGTCATGCCTGATGCCACCGTCCCCCACGACGCCTCCTCGCCGCACCGGCCCCCCGGCGGCCGGGCGACCGGCCCCGGGACGGGCCGGGCGACACGGGCGTGAAGGAAAGCTGGGGCCGCGCTTAAGAAATCCTCGATGGACCCAGGGCGCCGTCGTACGGCAGATTCCTGGGTGAATTCACCCCTCTCCCCGGTGCGGGTCCGCTTCGGCGTGCCCTTTCCCGGGACCTCACGCACAGGAGCCGTACGAGTGAAGGCGCTGGTCAAGGAGAAGGCGGAGCCCGGACTCTGGCTCAAGGACGTCCCGGAGCCGCAGGCCGGCCCCGGTGACGTACTGATCAAGGTCCTCAGGACCGGGATCTGCGGCACCGACCTGCACATCCGCAACTGGGACGGCTGGGCGCAGCAGACCATCAGCACGCCCCTCGTGCTCGGCCACGAGTTCGCCGGCGAGGTCGTCGAGACCGGCCGCGACGTCACCGACATCAACGTCGGCGACCGCGTCAGCGGGGAGGGCCACCTGGTCTGCGGCAAGTGCCGCAACTGTCTCGCCGGACGCCGTCACCTCTGCCGTGCCACCGTCGGCCTGGGCGTCGGCCGTGACGGGGCGTTCGCCGAGTACGTCGTGCTGCCCGCCACGAACGTGTGGGTGCACCGCGTCCCGGTCGACCTCGATGTCGCCGCGATCTTCGACCCGTTCGGCAACGCCGTCCACACCGCGCTGTCCTTCCCGCTGGTCGGCGAGGACGTCCTGATCACCGGCGCCGGACCGATCGGCCTGATGGCCGCCGCCGTGGCCCGTCACGCGGGCGCCCGCAACGTCGTCATCACCGACGTCAGCGAGGAACGCCTGGAACTGGCCCGCAAGATCGGTGTCAGCCTCGCCCTCAACGTCGGCGGCTCGACCATCGCCGACGGACAGCGCACGCTGGGCCTGCGCGAGGGCTTCGACATCGGCCTGGAGATGTCCGGCCGCCCCGAGGCGATGCGCGACATGATCGCCAACATGACCCACGGCGGGCGGATCGCGATGCTGGGTCTGCCGTCCCAGGAGTTCCCGGTCGACTGGGCCCGGATCGTCACCTCCATGATCACGATCAAGGGCATCTACGGCCGTGAGATGTTCGAGACCTGGTACGCGATGTCGGTCCTCCTGGAGAGCGGCCTCGACCTGATGCCCGTGATCACCGGCCGGTACGGATTCCGGGACTACGAGGCGGCGTTCGACGACGCGGCCGGCGGCCGTGGCGGCAAGGTCATTCTCGACTGGACCCTCTGAGGACTCTAAGGAACTGATGATGTTCGACTCCGTCCGTGACGACCTGCGCACCACCCTCGACGAGATCCGCGCCGCCGGGCTGCACAAGCCCGAGCGGGTCATCGGCACCCCGCAGTCCGCGACCGTGAACGTCACCGCGGGCGGCCGCCCCGGTGAGGTCCTCAACTTCTGCGCGAACAACTACCTCGGTCTCGCCGACCACCCCGAGGTCGTCGCCGCCGCCCACGCGGCGCTCGACCGCTGGGGCTACGGCATGGCCTCCGTGCGCTTCATCTGCGGTACGCAGGAGGTGCACAAGGAGCTGGAGGCGCGGCTGTCCGCGTTCCTCGGCCAGGAGGACACGATCCTCTACTCCTCCTGCTTCGACGCCAACGGCGGTGTCTTCGAGACCCTCCTCGGCGCCGAGGACGCGGTCGTCTCCGACGCCCTCAACCACGCCTCGATCATCGACGGCATCCGGCTGTCCAAGGCGCGCCGCTTCCGGTACGCCAACCGCGACATGGCCGACCTGGAGGCCCAGCTCAAGGAGGCCTCCGGCGCCCGCCGGAGGCTGATCGTCACCGACGGCGTCTTCTCGATGGACGGCTATCTGGCCCCGCTCCAGGAGATCTGCGACCTCGCCGACCGTTACGACGCGATGGTCATGGTCGACGACTCGCACGCGGTGGGCTTCGTCGGCCCCGGTGGCCGCGGCACCCCCGAGCTGCACGGGGTCATGGACCGCGTCGACATCATCACCGGCACGCTGGGCAAGGCCCTCGGCGGCGCCTCGGGCGGTTATGTCGCCGCCCGCGCCGAGATCGTCGCCCTGCTGCGCCAGCGGTCCCGCCCCTACCTCTTCTCGAACACGCTCGCCCCGGTGATCGCCGCGGCCTCCCTGAAGGTCCTCGACCTGCTGGAGTCCGCGAACGACCTGCGCGTCCGGCTCGCGGAGAACACCGCGCTGTTCCGTTCCCGGATGACCGCGGAGGGCTTCGACATCCTCCCCGGCGACCACGCGATCGCTCCCGTCATGATCGGTGACGCCTCCGTCGCCGGCCGGATGGCGGAGCTGCTCCTGGAGCGTGGCGTGTACGTGATCGGCTTCTCGTACCCGGTCGTCCCCCAGGGGCAGGCCCGTATCCGCGTCCAGCTGTCCGCGGGGCACTCCACCGAGGACGTCAACCGGGCCGTGGACGCCTTCGTCGCGGCGCGGGCCGAACTCGACGCCTGACGGCGTCCGCCCCTCGCCGTCGGGGCGCATACCGGTCCGATGGCCGGAAAAAGGGTGTGACCTGAGAGAATCGGTCGCATGATCGAAGCGCGGCGGCTCCACATCCTCCGTGCGGTGGCCGACCACCGCACGGTGACGGCGGCGGCCGCCGCGCTGTATCTCACGCCCTCGGCGGTCTCGCAGCAGCTGACCGCCCTGGAACAGGAGACGGGCCACCGGCTCGTCGAGCGCGGTGCCAAGGGCGTACGGCTGACCCCCGCCGGCGAGATCCTGCTCGGCCACACCAACGCCGTGCTGGCTCAACTGGAGCGCGCCGAGGCCGAGTTGGCGGCATACAGTTCGGGCTCCGCCGGCACGGTCACCGTGGCCTCGTTCGCGACCGGCATCGGCCTGGTCGTGGCCCCCGCCCTGGCCCGCCTCGCCGTCACCTCGCCCGGGATCCTCGTCCGCGTCCAGGACGCCGAGGGCGACGCCAGCCTGCCGATGGTGCTCGACCGGCAGGTCGACATCGCGGTGGCCGTCGAGTACCGCGGTGCCCCGGACGCCGACGACCCGCGCCTGACGCACGTCCCGCTCTACGCCGAACCCTTCGACGCCGTCGTCCCCGTCACCCATCGGCTGGCCGACGCCGAGGAGGTGCCCCTCGCCGAGCTCGCCAAGGACCCCTGGATCGGTCCGTACCCCGGCAACCCCTGCCACGACGTGGTCGTCCTGGCCTGCGAGAACGCCGGGTTCCAGCCGCGGCTCGAACACTCCTCCGACGACTTCCGCGCCGTCGTCGCCCTGGCCTCCGCCGACGCGGGCGTGGCCCTCGTCCCCCGCTCGGCCCTGCGCGGCATGGAGCTCACGGGTGTGGTCGTGCGCCCCGTGGACGGCGTCGCCCCCACCCGCCGTGTCTTCGCCGCCGTACGCCGTGGCGCCGAGGGCCATCCGCTGATCCGCCCCGTCCTGGAGGCGCTGACGCGAGCGGCGACGGTCGACTGACCTCTCGATCATTTCCCGTATCTGGGATAGCATCCCGTATATGGGAAACGAGGACGATGTCGCCGTCGACGTCCGGCTCGGGGCGCGACTGGCCGAGCTGAGGGCCGAACGCGGCTGGACCCTGGGTGAGCTGGCGGAGCGCAGCGGGATCAGCAGATCGACCCTCTCCCGTGCGGAGCGCGCCGAGATCAGCCCCACGGCCTCGCTCCTGAACCGCCTCTGCCATGTGTACGGGCGGACCATGTCGCACCTGCTCAGCGAGGTCGAACGGGACTCGGCGCTCCTGGTCCGCGCCGCCGACCAGACGGTCTGGACCGACCAGGCCTCCGGATTCGTCCGGCGATCCGTGTCGCCACCGCACTCGGGGCTGCGCGGCGAACTGGTCGAGGGACGGCTCACGGCCGGCGCGGACATCGCGTACGACAGACCTCCCGTGCCCGGCCTGGAGCAGCACATCTGGGTCCTCGACGGACGGCTCGACGTGACCGCGCAGGACATCGAGCACCGCCTCGGCGCCGGCGACTGCCTCCGATTGCGTGTCTGGGGGCCGACGCGCTTTCACTGCCCCGGCCCCGAGGACGTGCGGTACGCGCTGGCGGTGGTGCTGCCGTGATCACCGTCGCCCGCCTCACCGCCGCCGAACTCCACGACGAAGCAGATGAGTTGGCGGGTCTGCTCACCGACACCGTGGACGGCGGCGCCTCGGTCGGATTCCTCGCCCCGCTCGGCCGCGCGGAGGCCGTCGCCTGGTGGCGCGAGCGCGCGGACGCGGTCTTTGCCGGGCACCACGCGGTCTGGGTGGCCCACGTCGGCGGCCGGCTGCTCGGCACCGTCGCCCTCGCCTTCCCGGGCAAGCCCAACAGCCGCCATCGCGCCGAACTCGTCAAGCTGATGGTCCACCGGGACGGACGCGGCCGGGGCGTGGCCCGTACGCTCCTGGCGACCGCGGAGACGGCGGCGGTGGCCGCGGGCGTCACCCTGCTCCATCTCGACACCGAGACCGGAAGCCCCGCCGAGTCGCTGTACCTGTCGGCGGGCTGGACCCGGATCGGGGCGATACCGGACTACGCGGCGACGCCCTCGGGCGAACTCCGACCGACGACGATCTTCTACAAGCGGCTGGGAGCGCTCGCCGACGGTGCCTGACGGGCTCCGGACTCCGGTGGCGGTGCCGGCCGGCGACCTCGGGAGCGGGACCGGCGGTTCCCGGGTGGCGCCGCCCGGTCCACCGCTGACGTCGTGCTTCACCGCGTCGATGTCAGTGGCATTGACTACCGTGCGTCTCATGCCGGATGCCGACGACGTACGCCGTATCGCCCTTTCCCTGCCGGACACGACGGAGAAGACCGCCTGGAGCATGCCCACGTTCCGGGTCGCGGGAAAGATGTTCGCCACGCTGCCGGAGGCGGAGACCTCCATCGCCGTGCGCTGTCCGAAGGAGGAGCGCGACGAACTGGTCCTGGCCGAGCCGGGGAAGTTCTGGGTCGCCGGCCACGAGGCCGGCTTCGCCTGGGTCCGGGCCCGGCTCGCCGCCCTGGAGGACGACGACGAACTCCACGCCATCCTCGCCGACTCCTGGCGCCAGGCGGCCCCGCCCCGACTCATCGACGCCCACCCCGAGTTGGGCCTGCCGTCCGCCGGCTGAAACGCCCTCGGCGACGGCGGTGCCCCGTGGCATGATCCGCGTCGGGAGTGAACCGCGCACGGACGCGATCCGGAGGCGGGAACGAGGGGTGGGACGGCCGGCTTCGTGGGGGAGCCGCCGGGCAGGGGGAGGGGCGCGAGCGGCATGGCCAGGACGTCATCGGGCGGGGAGCCACGGGACGGGGAGCGGTCCGGAGCGTCGGGGCCGGTCCGGTCCCGGGCCGGCCTCCTCGACGAACGGCGGGCCCGGCCCGTCTGGTCGCGGGACTTCGCCCTGTTCTTCGTCGCACGAGCCCTCGCCCGGCTCGGCGAGACCATGCTGCCGGTCGCGCTCGCCGCGGGACTGCTGCGGTACGGGTACGGAGTCGGCGCCGTCGGCCTCGCCATGGCCGCCTCGGCCGCCCCCTTCGCCGGACTGGTGATCTTCGGCGGAGTGATCGCCGACCGGTTCAGCACCCGAAGGCTGATGATCGGCGCCGACCTCGTACGGCTCGTGGCCCAGTCGGTCGCCGCCGCCCTCTTCTTCGCCGGCCATGTGGTCCTCTGGCAGGTCTGTGTGATCGGCGCGGTCAACGGCGTGGCCGGCGCCGTCTTCCAGCCCGGCGTCGCCAGCACCGTTCCGCGCCTGGCCGCCGACATCCAGGGAGCCAACGGTGCCATCCGGATCGCCGAGTCCGCCGCCCAGCTCGCCGGACCCGCCCTGGCGGGCCTGCTGGTCGCGTTCGCCTCCGCCGGAGGGGTCTTCGTGGCCCACGCCGGCACCTACGCGCTGAGCGCCCTGTGCCTGCTGCTGCTCCGTCTGCCCGCGGCCGCCCCCGCGAGCGGAACCCCCGGCGGCGGCTTCAGGGCCGACCTCGCCGAAGGATGGCGCGAGTTCAGATCCCGTACGTGGATGTGGGCCGTCATCGTCATCTGGTGCGTCTACATGATCTCCGTCTGGGGCCCGACCGTTCCCCTGGTGGCCACCGAGATGGTGCGGGCGCACGGCCCGCGTGCCTACGGCCTGATCAACTCCGCCCTCGGCGCGGGCACAGTCGTCGGCGGGCTCGTCGCCCTGCGCCTGCGTCCGCGCCGCATGCTGCGCGCCGGGTCCCTCGCCCTCCTGTCCTTCGCCTGCTTCCCCGCGTCCGTGGGGGCGGGGTTCGGCGTGGCGGCCGTCTCGGCGTGCGCGATGATCGCCGGAGCGGGCACCTCGTTCTGGGGCGTGATGTGGGCGACCAGTGTGCAGACGCAGGTCGCCCCCGACGTCCTCAACCGCATCCACGCCTACGACGTCGCGGGCTCCCTGGCGATGATGCCCGTCGGCCAGGCGCTCGCCGGGCCCGCCGCCTCGGCCCTCGGCGCCGACAACGTCCTGCTCGTGGCGGGTGTCATGTCCCTCGTCGTCTGCGCGGCCCTGCTCTCGGTGCGTGCGGTGCGCGACCTGGTACGGGTCGACGGCCCCGTGACCCGGTCACCGGACACCGCCGCCGCACCGCGTGAAGGGGCCCTCCGGCCGCCCGGCCCGCACAAAACGGGTGCGCGACCACCGGCGTGAGTGCGGTATTGTTTCCGTGCACGTCCGGCCAGGGGAAATCCCAGGTCAGACGGGTATCGGGACGTGGCGCAGCTTGGTAGCGCACTTGACTGGGGGTCAAGGGGTCGCAGGTTCAAATCCTGTCGTCCCGACTTTACGAAGTCGTGGGTCAGGGGCCGTTTCAGAGGAGATCTGAAACGGCCCCTTGATCATTTCCGGGGACCCGCGTCGGACCGTGCCGCCGGTCGGTCATCGGGCCGGGTCGCGGCGGTAGAGCCAGGCGGCTCCCGCGAGAAAGACCGTCGCCCAGATCGTGAGGTTGGCCAGTGCCCCGCCGACCGGGCCGCCGGTGAGGGGGACGCGGGCCAGTTGGCCGACTCCGTAGCCGGGGGTGAGCGCGGCGAAGGCGCGGACCTGCTCCGGCAGGAAGGGCAGCGGGACGAACAGGCCGCCGAGCAGGGCGAGCAGTGCCAGTGCGGGGCCGACGAACTGCATGACGTTCTCGGAGGGCAGCGCGAATCCCGCGAAGAGGCCGAGGGCGGCGAAGACCGAGGACCCGAGCCACGCGATCAGGCCGGAGAGCAGCCAGACCCGCAGCGGGGCCCTCACCCCGGAGGCCGCGCCGAGGGCGAACTCCACGGCCACCGACAGCAGTCCGAGCAGCATCGCGGTCAGCACCTTGATCGCGAGGTGGGCGAGCGGGAGCAGCGGCGTGACGCGCAGTTGCCTGGTCCAGCCGAGACTTCGCTCGATCGCGACGGCGGCGCCGCAGGAGGTGGCGGCGAGCATCGAGCCGTAGACCGCCATGTTGATCATGGTGAGCTGGCGCACCCCCGTCTCTCCTGCGGCCCGGCCGGACTGCGGCAAGCCGAAGGAGAGGAAGAACAGTGCGGGCATTCCCAGGGCGAAGACCAGGGTGCGCCGGTTGCGCAGTACCCGTCGTGCCTCCAGTCGCAGCGCCACGGTGTTGAATCCGCCGTACGGCGGGCGGGCGGGGGCCCCGGGGCCGGCCGTGGCGGGGGTCATCCGCGCTCCTCGGGGTCGGGTTCGGTGGCGCCGGCGGGGGACCGGGAGGAGCCGCGGCCGGTCAGTGCCACGAAGGCCGACTCCAGGGTGGCGGTGATCTCCAGGTCCCGGGCGGCGGTGTGGTTCAGCAGATGGCGGGCGACCCGGTCGGAGTCGCGGGTGCGCAGCATGACCGCGTCGCCGTGCACCTCCGCGGAGTCCACGCCGGGCAGGGCATGGACGGTGGCCGGCTCGGCTCCGGGCCAGAACACCCGGATCCGGCGGCCGGTCGCCATGTTCTTGATCCTCGCCGCCGGGCCGTCGGCCACCACGACGCCTTCCCGTACGACCACGATCCGGTCGGCGTGTGCGTCGGCCTCGTCGAGCTGGTGGGTGGCGAACAGCACGGCCCGGCCGCGTTCCGCATCGCGGCGGACCGCCTTCCAGAAGTCCTGCCGGGCCTCGACGTCCATGCCGGTGGTCGGCTCGTCGAGGACCAGCAACCGCGGTTCCGGCAGCAGGGCCAGCGCGAAGCGGAGCCGTTGCCGCTCGCCGCCCGAGCACTTGCCGACCCGTCGTCCGGCGATCGACGTCAGCCCGGCCACTTCCAGCACCTGGTCGACCGGTCTGGCCGTCGGGTACACGGAGGAGACGTACCGGACGGTCTCGGCGACCGTGAAGTCGCGCAGCAGGCCGCCGCTCTGGAGTACGGCGGCCACCAGGCCGTGCCGGACGGCGTCCACGGGGAGCCGACCGCAGACGCGCACGGTGCCCGAGTCGGGCCTGGCCAGGCCCAGCAGCAGGTCGATGGTGGTGGACTTGCCCGCGCCGTTCGGCCCGAGGAAGGCGACCACCTCGCCGGCCTCGACCCGCAGGTTCAGGCCGTCGACCGCCGTGACCTCGCCGAAGCGCTTCTGCACGTCGACGAGTTCGATCACCGCACCCCCGCGCGGCCGACGGTGCGTCACGACGCACCGCTGTGCTGCTGGAGGAGGTCCAGCAGGATCGCGGCCATCACGCCCTCGCGGCCCACGCCGACGCCCAGCCGGTTCTGGGTCATGTGGAGCTGGGAGCCGAGGATCCGGCCGGCGCCGGGGGTGCCGTGGGACTCGGCCCACCGTTCGGCGGCCGGCCGGAGCCTGGTCGTCCAGGCACTCCAGCGGGACGGGGCGCCGTCGGCCAGGGCGGCCAGCGCCCCCGCGCTCGCTCGCAGCCGGTCGGCCTGCTCGGCGACGCCGCGGGCGAAGCGTTCGGCGGCTTCCCCCCGGACCGGCCCGCCGGACCACTGCGCCCACCCGTCGCGCACCGCGCGCAGCAGAGCCGGCTGGTCGCCGGGCCAGGCCGACAGGGTCGCGGCCATCGCCTCCAACCCGTCCGCGACGCTGCGGCCGTGTCCCGGGCGGGCCCGGCAGGCGCGCAGTGCCACCACGCTGGAGGCATGGAACAGCTCCTCGCTGAGCGCCATCTCTCCGGGCCCGCCGTAGCGCCGGATCTCCGGCTCGTACACCGCCGGGTGGACCCCCGGCGGCAGCAACTCGCCGAGGTCGAGTGCGTGGCCGCCCTCGCCGAGGTCGGCCAGCGGCCGTGCGGCCCGCCGGTACGCGGCGGCGGTGATCCGGTCCTCGGGCGGCAGTTCGGCGTTGACGGCGTTCGTCCGGGCGGTCAGCTCCGCGGTGATCCGGGTGGCCTCCGGATCGCCCAGGTCGGCGATCCGCAGCCGCAGATGCGGACCGCCCTGCCAGTAGCGGAGGAAGAACCAGGGCCGGGGCGGGTCGCCCGGCCCCTGACCGGCCACGTGCTCCTCGACCACCGGAACCACGGCCCGCAGCAGCAGGTTCTCCAGCGCGGCGGGCCGCAGCGAGCCCGCGTGCAGGTGCCAACTGCGCCATCGGCCCTGGGCGTCGGGTGTCCTCATGTGCGCAGGTCCAGCATCGGTTCGGTGAAGCGGGACGTCCCGCAGACGGTCATGAACACCGGGGTCTCCTCGCGGGGTAGGCCGAACAGGGGCTGCACGTGGTACTCGACGAAGGAGCGCGCCGGGCGGGCGACCAGCCCGTGCGCGGCCGCCGCCAGGCAGAGGCCGTGCACGCTCCAGCCCAGGCAGAGCTGGAGCAGGCCGAGGGCCGGCGGACCGAAGTCGTCGAGCAGCGCGCCGACGTCGGCGGAGTGGACCCAGACCATCGCCGCGTGGCGCATCCCGGAGTCGGTGTTCGGCGAGGGCTGCTGGGCGAATCCGGGCTGGAGCGCGGCCATGATCCTGGGCCGCACCGGACCGGGCGCCAGTTCCCCGCCCTCGACCCGGCGGACGCCGGTCGGCAGACCACCGACCCGTTGCAGGGCCACGCTCAGTCGGACCCGGCCGGCGACCTCGGCCAGCAGACGGTCCGGCGGGGGCCGGTCGGCCCACGCCAGCAGATCGGCGAGGCAGTCGGCGGAGACCTCGGCGGGCCGCAGCGCGAAGCCGTACAACCGGTCCGGCATCCGACCGGCGGTGCGGTTCCACAGCACCTGCGCCCAGTCGGTGCCGCCGGCCGGGCCGTCCTCGGGCAGCCCACGGGCCGGTGGCGGCGGCCCTGTCGGCAGGCCGTGACGCAGGGAACTGACGGCGGCCATGTCCCGGACCGACGGATCGTCCGGCTCCAGCAGGGAGTCGAGGGGGTCCGACCCGCCGCCGGCCGCGCTGGGCAGCACCGTGCTCGGCCCGACCGGGCCGAGACCACCGAGCCGGACGGCCAGCGGGGCGGACCAGGTGCCGGGACCGGCCGAGCGGACCACGGCCTCGGCCTCGGCGGTGCTCCCGCCGTCCAGCGCGAGCCGGGCCTCCACCCCGAGCAGGTCCGCCGCCACGCACAACGACCGCAGGCCGACCCCGAGTTCCACCTCGGTGACGGCGTACCGCATCCGGCCGTAGGCGGCGGGCAGGTCGCTGTAGCGGGCGGCCAGCAGCACCGAGGTCCCGTCCCCCGTCAGCGCGGCCGCTCCCCCGGGCGGCGTCACGTCCACCAGCGCGTGCCGGTACACGTCGAGATAGCGGACCGCCGGCCCCTGGGCGAGGAAGGCGTGCACCGGGTACTTCGCCCGCCCGGAGGCGACCGAACGGTGGTCGGCGTAGCGGTGCGAGGGCTCGCGGCGCTGGAGGCCGAAGGCGGTGGTCAGCAGGTGCCCGAGCCGGTCGCGCGGGGCCGGCGCCGCGAGGGTCCCGGGCTCACGGGGTCCGGGGTACGAGGTGGCGGCCAGCAGCTCGTGGGTGCCGAGCGGCAGCGGCACGCCGGTGGACGAGCGGGCCCACCGGGGCGGCAGGGCGCTGGTGGTGGGCGCCCCGTCGTCCACCAGGTGCTGTTCGCCGAGGTGCCCCTTGCCGGGGCCCTGCCGGAAGGCGAAGCGGCGGACGTCGGCCAGGGTCGGCGCACCGGGTCGGGTGGCCGCGGCTGCGGCGGCGGATGCGGTCATGGGAAGGGGTGGGGGTCGAGGGGCAGGTCGGTCGGATCCGCGTCGAGCCGCGAGAGCAACCGGTCGAGGCCGGACAGGCGTTGGTGCGCCTGCCCGAAGCACATCGGCAGGATGCCGGGCACCACGCACTTGACCACCGACATGCCGAGCGCGGAGTGATCGGGGGTGGACTGCTCGACAGCCAGCACGGTGCCGAGCCCGGCCGCCCGGTAGAGGTCGAGCACGTACTCGAGCGCGCCGGTCACGTCACCGCCCGCCGCGCGGATCAACGGCCGCGGCCAGCCGCCGAAGGCGTCCGCCAGCGGCAGCACCGGGCCACCGAGGACCCGTTCGACCCGAGGCAGCAGTTCGGGGAACGTGTAGCGGCGCCAGTGCTGCGCCAACTCCTCCACCTGCCAGGGGTCGTCGATCAGCGGCTCCAGAGGCTTCGGGTCCCAGTTCAGGCCGCCCGTCACCAACTGGGCCAGCTCCCACAGCGCCGAGCGCACCGCCTGCTCGGGATCCGGGTGGCAGCCGGCCGTGCTGAAGGTGGCCGGCAGCCCCCCGTCGCGCCGCACCGCCACCGCCCAGACCGCGGGCACCGGGATGTCGGCGGTGGCGACCAGCAGGTGGACGTCGTAGCCGTGCTTCTCGGCCGTCCTGAGCAGCAGCCGAGACTGGCGGTCGCGGACGGTGGCCGGATCGACGGCGGGCAGTGGGCGGGCGAGGTGCCAGGCCTGCAAGAAGGCGTCCCGCTCGGCGAGTTCGAGCAGAGAGTGCAAGGTCGCCTCCTCGAAGCCGCCGCCGAGGGCGCAGCCGCTGGAGGACTCCAGGAAGGCGCCGCGCCGGATCTCCCCCGCCGCCGCCCTGATCCGGTAGCCGTACCGGTAGAAGCCGATCTCGGCCGGGACCAGGCGGGGTTCACCGCCGGTCAGTGGCCGGGCCCACACCCAGTCCAGCGGGGTGTCCTCGGTGTACCGCCGCACCTTGCTCAGCGGGGAGGCGAGCTGGCGGTCGGTGTAGCCGCCGAGGGTCGCCGGGTCGAGCGCGAGAGCACCGAGCTCCCGGTGGGTCACGTCGGGGACGACGGTCGCCGCGTGCGGGTAGCCGGCCTGGCGCTCCATCGCCTCGTACATGCCGACCGCCTCGGCCTCGCGGAACCGCATCCCCCGGCCGAGACCGGACGGCGTCCCCGCCAGTACGTCGACCTCGCTCACCGGGAAGCCGCCCGACGCGTAGCGGGTCATCCGCACCACCGGGCCGAAGCGGGGATCCGCGAACGCGGCCCGCATCCGGTCCGGGTCCATCCCGAAGGGCGCCGGACTCTGCCGGGTCGGTACCTCGGCCGTGGTCGGACGCGGCACCGGCCGTGGCAGCGCCGGCGGCCCGTCGGCCGCCGAGGCCAGCAGCGGCGGGCCGCCTCCGCACAGGCGGCACCGGAAGGTCCGCATCACCCGGTGCCGGGCGATCACGCCGGTCCGCGAGACGACCACCAGCTCACCGGGCCCGGGCGCGGCCTCCGCCGTGAGCACCGCACCGACCACCTCCTCCAGCCACGGCGACACGGGGACCGCCCGGCCGGGGGCGGGGGTGCGCGCGTCGGGTTCGCTCCGGTGGGCGGCCGCCTGCTCGCGTTCGCGCCGGTCGCTCTCGGGGCGCTTCTCGGGGTCCCAGCGGCGGTAGGTGTCGGCCGCGGCGGCGCAGCCCGGGCAGGCCAGGGCGCCGTCCGGGGTCCAGCGTGGTCCGATCTGGATCTCGGTGGCGCCGATCCGGACGGACAGCAGATCCTCGCCGGAGGCACGGGCGGCGGCCATCGCCCGGCGTTCCCAGTCCAGATCGAGCTCGCCATGGGCGGTCAGCACGCAGCCGTCCAGTCGCTCGGCCCAGGTCCGCCAGTCCCAGGAGCCCGGCGCGCCGGGGCCGATCCGGGGCCCGGTCGCCGACGGCTGTCCGGGGGTTTCCTCCACCATGGTGTCCTCGGTCATGAGAGCCGCACCGGCCCGCAGTGGAGCGGGAGTTGTCCGGTGACCGGGTCGTGGGTCAGCCGCCGGGCGCGGACGGTACGGCCCCGGACGGCCGGTTCGGTGCCGAGGCGGCTCAGGGCCGCCCGCACCGCCGTCACCGAGCAGGTCTCCAACACGCTGGTGCCGACCGGCTGTTCGGCGAGCAGCGCGCGCACCTCGGGGTCGGCCTGGGCGCGGGCGACGGCGGCGGCGAGCGCCGACCGGGTCGCGGTGGCCGGGGTATCGCCCCATTCGGTCGCGGCCGCCGTCCCGTCCTGCTCCGTGACCGTCACCAACGACCAGTCGGTCACCGGACACTGACGGTACGTCAGTTCCACCGTGCGGCCGAACCAGGACTCCAGGAGGCCGAACAGCGTCCGGCCTTCGGTGCTGCCGAGTCCGTCCCATCCGAGCCGGTCGCCCGGACGGCCGAGCAGGAGTTCGGCGCCGAGCTGACGCAGCACGCCGTCGAGCAGCCAGCGCCCCTCGGTCGTCCCGGCGGCGCCATCGGGCCCGGCCAGCCGGCGCGCCGCGGCCAGCAGCGCGCCGACGCCGGCGGCCGCGCGGTCCGGCCCCCACCCGGCGGCCCGGGCGGGGGCCGGACCGGTGAGCAGTTCGACGGTCTCCAGGCAGAACGGCAGCTGGTCCAGGTCCAGGTCACGCCCGCGCCGCACCAGCCCGGTCCAACGGGTCGTCAGCGGAGTCCAGGCCGTCAGCGACTCCTCGGTCCCCGGCGGATCGACGTCCTCCGTCGGCAGCACCGGGACACCGAGTCCTTCGCCGTCCCCGGACATCCCGGGTGCCCCTGCGGGTGCCGACGGGGGCCCGGCCGCAACGGGGACATGGTCACCGGACGACCCGTGCTGCGCGGCAGGGCCGTCCTGGAGGGGAACGCGGGTGGTCCGGAGCTGCCGGCCGTGGATCACCGTGGCCCTCCGGGGGGACCGGTCGAGATCGGTGAGGCCGGCCAGGACGGCGCGGGCCGCCAGCGCTCCGGCGAGGACCGCGCTGAGCGGGCGCGGGGCGCCGGCCTCGGGGTCCCCGGCCACCCAGGCCGCCGCGCGGTGGCCGGCCGCTTCGAAGGCGGCCGTCCCGGTGACGTCGTCCAGCTCGGCCACCAGGGCCACGTGCTCCCCGGCGTGCACGGCGACCACCCGGGTGCCGGGCGGCAGTGCCGCGGGTGGGCCGGACGGGTGCTCGTGATCCGTGATCAGCACCGCCCAGCCCGGATCCGCCGGTTCGAAGCCGTCGGAGAAGGCTGCCGTGTCCGCCACCCCGTGGCGCCGCAGCGACCGCGCCGCCGTCTCGGCGGCGGGTCCGCTCCCCAGCACGCGCACCCGCGCGCCCCGGAGCCGCGCGAAGTCCCCGTAGGGGTCCGGGCTGTGGGCTTCCAGGTAGGCGAGCGTCTCGGCGTAGCGGGCCGCGGTGGCCCCGTCGGGTGCCGGGGTGGTCAGCGCGTCCAGGTCGAGCAGGACGTCCCGGTCCACCAGGGTGCGCAGGATCCGGTCGAGGGCCGGGCGGGCGGACTCGCTCCCGAAGGCCGCGACGAGGGCGTCGACGTCTGTGCCGTCGCTGAGTTCCGCCAGCCGGCTGTCCAGGACGGTGTACAGCGTCGGCGGCCCCGCGAGGACGAAGGACTCGCCGTCCCGGGCGACGTGCACGCCCTGCCGGACGGGTGCGAAGTGCGTACCGGGGCGCAGTTTGACCCTCACGCGTCCTCCCCGGCGGACGCGGCCTGCGGCTGCCCGGAGCCCGGGCCGTGCACCATGTCGTACTCCAGCAGCCACTCGCCGGCCGTGACCCCGCCGCGCACCCCGGGCAGGGCCTCCTCGAAGAACCCGGCGCTCCGGCGCTCCAGGAACTTCGGCAGCACCCGCACCATCAGCGCGCTGCCCAGGTCCAGGTACTGGGGCTTCTCCCGGCTGCGTGTCCTGAGGTAGCGGGTGAGCGCCGCGGCGGCGGCGTCGCCGGACAGCCTCTGGCCGGCCGGCATGCCGAGCGGGGTCTTCATGACGATCTCCTCGGGTATGTCGTGAGCGGCCCGCCAGCGCGTCATGGCGATCAGGTGGGCGGCCTCGTCCTCCGGCTCGCCGGCAGCCGTGGACGGCAGGTCGTCCCCCGGGTACCAGCGGCGGCGCTGCAGCACCACGTCCCCGGCGACCAGCCGGGGGTAGCGGACGGTGCCGCCGTCGAGGTCGCGCCGCCGGGTGTGCAGCTGCCCGATCGGGTCGAAGGCGACCCGGCCCGTGTCGTACAGCCAGACGGCCAGGGTGAGCGGCGTGGGCTGGAGTTCGACCCACTTCATGCCCAGCGACATCACCCGGACCGGCTGCCCGTCCCGGTCGAGCAGGTCGAGCCGGTCGGCGACCGGGTCGTGGGCCAGCGTGACTCCGAGCCAGTCCTCCGGAGTGAAGGTCTCGTCCAGCAGCCGCGTCCGGTGGTTGATGTTGGCCCGGTGCAGTCCGTGGTCCTCGACCAGCCGGACGCCGTCGGAGCCGAACCGGTGCTGGATCCGGCGGGCGATCCGGGACGCGACGTCACTGCCGAGCTCGGCCTGAGCGCCGAGGAAGCGGGTGGCCAGCTGGCCGTGCCCGGTGTAGCAGGCGTTCAGCACCAGCCGACCGTCGGCGGGCTGGACCAGCAGGCCGTACGACGCGGTGGGCAGCCGGAAGCGGTCGGGCAGGCCGTCCGCGAGCGAGGCGAGCAGGCCGGGGTCCACCGAGACCTCGGCGTCGTCGCCGGCCTCGCGGATCCGGGCGGCGAGGACGGCGAGGGCGGCGGCGCGCCGGCGGCGCAGCTCGGACAGTGAACCGTCGGCGGGGCCCCACTGCTCGGCGTCGGCCCGGGTGAGGGAGAGTTCCCGGCCGCGGACCAGGGTGACCAGTTCGTCGGCGTGGTCGAGCAGGCCGACCCGGGCACCGGCGCCGAAGCGGTCGGTGAAGGCCCGGGTGAGCAGGGCGCGGATCTCGTGATGCCGGTCGAAGAGGCTCTGGAAGGCGGTCACCCGGCCGAGGTCGGCCAGCGCGGCGCGGTAGCCCTCGGGCGAGACGGTGCCGGGTTCCAGCAGGTAGTCCTCGTTGACCTGGAGCTTGGCGGGGCAGGTGCTGAGCTCGTTGAGCGCGGTCTCGGCGGCGCGGATCCTGCTGAGGGCGGCGCGGCGTCCGCCGACCGAGTCCCGGGCCATCAGGTCGAGGTCGGCGGCGATCGCGGCGACCGTCGCGGCCGCCTCCGGGTGGTGTTCGGCGAGCAGCTTCTCGGCCGGCGGCAGCGGGTCGGCGGCCTGCTCGTCGAGGACCGGGGCGGCCACCAGGATCTGCGCGTCGACGGCGGCCGTGACCAGCCGGGCGGCCTCCGGCTCGGGCACCGCGAACCGGCGGGCGAGTTCGGCGGTCAGCAGCCCGACCGGCAGCGGGCCGAGCACGGTGAGCTTCAGCACGGTGCTCAGCTGCTCGTTGAGCTCGGCCGCCAGGGTGCGCCGTCGGCCGTCCGCGACGTGCTGGAAGCGGATGTGGGTGCCCTCCCGCCGGAGCATCGCGTTGCGCTGGACGACGGCGGGGAGTTCACCCGGGCGGGGTGGGGCCGCGATGCCGTTGACCAGGCTGGAGAAGAGCGCCCGGTCGGGGGTGAGTACGGAGTGGGCGCGTCGGCGGTCGAAGGCGGCCGCGTCGAGGCGGCGGCCGTCCTCGGACCAATCGGCGAAGCCGACGGCGGTGAGCCGGGACAGCGGACTGACCCGCAGCAGGGCGCGCGCGAGGTGCTGGAGCAGGCCGCGCTCGGACTTGCGCTGACGGGCGGTCGGCGCTCCCGGCGAGGCGCGGTAGCGCTGGGCCGCGTCGAGCACCTGGGGGGAGTTGAGGGCCAGCGACAGCTGGAAGGGCTCGGAGCCGACCGCCTGGGCGAGCCGTTCACGTTCCTCGGCGAGGAAGCCCGGCAGACCCGCCTCCAGTGCGGTACGGGCGAGTTGGCCGCGTTCGCTGGCGGCCAGCCAGGCGGTGACGGCCGGCGGGAGCGGCGTCTGCCAGCCGTCCCGCAGGTCGGCGGCGTCCGGGGAGCGGTCGTTGAAGACGGCGCGCTTGAGCCGCAGCAGGCGGTGGCGTTCGCGGCCGACGGTGACCCCGGCGAGTTGGTAGAGCTCCTCGCAGACCTCGTCGGCCAGTAACCGGCAGTCCCGATGCGCGGTGAACAGGGCCCGCAGGACGGTGTCGAGCCGGTCGCCGCCCAGGCGTAGACCCGGGGTGGGATTCACCCGGTACATGGGTGTGTCGGCCAGGTTCCAGGACGTGGTCACGCCAGCTCCCTGCTGAAGGCTTGCACCCGCTCGATGGACGACACCCCGGTCAGCTCGTCGGTCCCCTCGCCCAGTCCGTAGCAGAGGTAGTACCGCTGCATCGGGGTGATGCCGAAGCAGGTCAGGCCGGAGTAGAGGACGTTCAGCACGATCCGGTGCGCGATGTGACGGTAGGAGGGCTTGCGCAGCATGCCGCCGTCCAGGATCGCCCCGATGAACTCGCTGCGGACCGGGGTGCCGAGCGGGTGCTCCCAGTCCCCGCCGCCGGCCGCGCCCTGAAGGACACGGTCGTCGACGGCCTGGCCGGCGGTGTGGGCCTCGGCCACCCCCCAGGCGTACTGCATGGCCCGTTCCCAGGACCGCAGGATGTCGCTCTGCACCGGTGCCTGAAGGGCGTCGAGAAAAACCTGACGATCACTCAAGTACCGTGCCGCGAAGGCGGATCTGAGGTCGGCGTGCTTCCCGGTCACCGAGGCGACGCCCTCGGCGTGCGAGCGGTACGGCAGCGCGCCGGCGCTGATGCCGCGCGGGTGGGTGCGGGCGAGCAGCGCGAGGACCTGGGCGAGGTGCGGCAGCAGCTCGGCCTCGGGGACGGCCAGCGAGCCGAGCGCCGGTTCGAGGAAGCGTCCCATGATCTGGTCGACGGCCTGGGAGAGCGCCGGGGAATCGGCGCGCGGCCGGTGCGATTCGGCGATCACGGTGCCCTGCGGATGGCAGGGCAGCAACTCGTCCCGGACGTTCTCCCAGCGGGCGAGTTCCCGCGCGCGGCACAGGTAGCTCTCCTGGTCCGGGGCGCTCGCGCCGCGGGCGGTGGCCAGTGCGGTCGCGGTGGCGACGAACTCGTCTGCGTCGACGGTCCGTTCGCCGTAAGGACGGAGGGTCAGGAGGAGGTGTGAGCCGTGCAGCCAGCCTCGGCGCACATGGACCACGGGGAGCTGCTGCGAGCTTTTCAGGTGCAGCAGGGGCTCGCTGATTTCTCGCAGCAGCTCCCGCGGATTATCCGAATAGTCGAAAACCCGTATGGCCAGGCCCGGATCGATAGTTCGCATGACGACTCCAGGAAATGCACGATTCGGTCGGTCGGCGTGAAACCGGCGGCACGATCGCTGACGGCCGTTCGGAACGGTGTCACCGGCTCTGCCGGCACCCGACTACGAGAAGTCGGGAATGGTCAGGCGCGGGAGATCAGCAGCAGGAGGAGGAGGTGCTGAGCGAGCCGCTTCCGTCGTTGTTGAACGTGTCCTCGGTGAGGATCTCCTCGCCGTCCTCGGTGTAGCCGATGATGATGATGACCGAGGCGCCCATGTCGGGGAGTGCGACGGCGTCGTTGGCGTCCAGGACGGCGAGCTCGTTGACGTCGAACGCGGCGAAGTCCACAGCAGTGCTCATGGGGTTCCTTTCGGATCGACCGGCGGGCTGCCGGTGGCTGGGCATGAGCTAACTGCCTGCCGGGAGACCCCGGCAAGGAATTCGAACGGCAGCAAAATGCCGCCGCCGGCCTTTCTGGCCGTGGACATGAAATGCCGGCGGGGTCACCCCGTCGCCGAATCCGGGCAATCCGGCAGATCCACCTCGCCGCCTTTGGCACGTTGCTGTCAGACGAGATCTCGACCCCCGCCGGGCGCTGGACTCCGCGGCGCGGAATTGACCAGAGTGGCGCAGTGCCCGGCCGCCGCCGGTGCGGCCACGCCGACGGGCCGCCCAGGGCTTGACCGTTGTCCGCCCGTCTCATCCCGCGGCGTCCTGTTCGATTCAGGACCGGAGGAACTCTGTGATCAGCGCGCAAGGCCTCAGCTACTCGTACCGGACCCGCTTCGGCACGGTCGAAGCCGTCCGGAACGGGACCGTGGACGCCGTCCGGGGCATCGACTTGGAGGTGGCCGAGGGGGAGATGGTGGGCTTTCTCGGCCCCAACGGCGCCGGCAAGACCACCACGGTACGTATGCTCACCACCCTCCAGACGCCCACCGGCGGCACCGCCTCGGTGGCCGGCCACGACGTGGTCCGCGAGCGGGCCGCGGTGCGGCGGGCGATCGGCTACGTCGCCCAGTCCTCCGGCGGCTCCGAGCACCTGGTCGCTGACGAGCTGCGCACCCAGGCTCGGTTGCAGGGCATGACGTACCGTCAGTCAACCGCTCGTACAGCCGAGTTGATCGACCAGTTCGAGCTCGACGGCTTCAGCGGACGGCCGGTCGCCAAGCTCTCCGGCGGCCAGCGCCGCAGGGTGGATGTCGCGCTCGGGCTGGTGCACCGCCCCTCCGTCCTCTTCCTGGACGAGCCGAGCGCCGGCCTGGATCCGCAGAGCCGGGCCAACCTCTGGGACCACCTGCGCAGACTTCGCGCCGAGCACGGCACCACGGTCTTCCTCACCACGCACTACCTGGAAGAGGCCGACCTGCTCTGCGACCGGATCATCGTGATCGACGGCGGCCAGGTGATCGCCTCCGACACCGCCGAGGCGCTGAAGGGCCGGATCGGTGGCGACGTGGTCACCCTGGAGACCGGCCGGATCAGCGACGCCGCGACCGTGGTCGCCCGGCTGGTCCCCGGCTGTGACCTGGACACCACCCCGGCCGGCGTGCAGTTCCACGTGGCGCACGCCCAGCGACTGCTCCCCGAACTGCTGCGGGCCCTCGACCTCGCCGACGTCGCCCTGGAGTCGGTCTCCGTCAAGCGCCCCACCCTGGACGACGTCTTCCTGCGTCTGACCGGCCGTTCCCTGCGCGAGGAGGGCCGCCCGGTCCTGCCCGTGCCCTCCGACGGAGACCAGATCCTGTCGGCCACCGAGACGCCGAACACCGAGGTGACCACGTGACCACCGCCGCGACCAGCTGGATCGTCTTCCAGCGCTCGATGCGCTTCACCCTCCGCAAGCCCGCCTGGGTGATCTTCGGCCTGATGCAGCCGCTGCTCTACCTGGCACTCTTCGGCCCCCTGCTGGGCCGGATCGGCCAGGCGCCGGGTTTCGAGGGAGGCAACACCTGGCGGGTCTTCGTCCCCGGGCTGCTCGTCCAGCAGGGCGTCTTCTCCGCCGTGTTCGTCGGCTTCGGCATCATCTCGGAGGTCCGGTCCGGTGCCCTGGACCGGATGAGGATCTCCTCGGCCGACGAACTCGGCCTGCTGCTGGGCCGGATGCTCCGGGACGCCGTGGTGCTCACCCTCCAGGCCGGGCTGCTCACCCTGGGCGCGCTGGTCGCCGGACTGCGGGCGCCGGTCGGCGGGGTGCTGGCGGCGTTCGTCCTGGTCACCGTGGTCGGCATGGCGATGTCGGGCTTCGCGTACGGGCTCGCGCTGCTGGTGAAGAACGAAGAGGCGTACGGCCAGGTGCTCAACACGCTGATGCTGCCCACCATGCTGCTCTCCGGGGTGCTGCTGCCGCTGGCGCTGGCGCCCGGCTGGCTCGCCGGACTGGCCGAAGCCAACCCGATCTCGCACGTCGTGACGGCCGAACGTGCCCTGTTCGCAGGCGAGTTCAGCGGCAGCGACACCCTGGTCGGAGTGGCCGTCGCGGCCGGCCTGGCGGCCTTCGCCACCTGGTTCGCCGCCCGCGCGATCCGCAGCGGCTCATGACGGTGCCCACCGCGGTGGCCCCGCCCGCCGTCGCCGAGGTGCGCCGGCACCGGCTGGCCAACGGTCTGCGGCTGGTGGTGATCCCGGACCCGGGCAGCCCGGCCGTCGGCCTGTCCGTCGCCTACCGGGTCGGCTATCGCTCCGAGTCCCGGTCCGGCTTCGCCCACCTCTTCGAGCACCTGATGTTCCAGGGCAGCGCCAACCTCACGGCCCAGGAGCACGCCCGGCACATCCAGGCCAACGGCGGCGTCTTCAACGGCACCACCCACCGAGACCACACCAGCTACTTCGAGGCGATGCCGGCCGAGGCCCTGGAGCTCGGCCTCTTCCTGGAGGCCGACCGGATGCGGGCACCGCGGATCACCCCGGAGGCGATCACCACCCAGGCCTCGGTGATCGCCGAGGAGATCCGCCGCACGGTCACCAACCGGCCGTACGGCGGCTTCCCCACCTTCCGGCTGCCGCAGGTGCTCTTCGACTCCTTCGCCAACACCCATGACGGGTACGGCGATCACGCGTCGCTCGGCGCGGCGACGGTCGAGGAGTGCGTGGACTTCTTCGACCGCCACTACGCCCCGGCGAACGCCGTGCTCGCCATCTGCGGCGGCATCGACCCCGACGAGGCGGTCGAGCTGGCCGAGCGGCACTTCTGGACGATCCCGTCCCGTGCGGCCGCCGCGCCGCCCGAGCTCGCCGAACCGCCGCTCGCCGGGCCTCGTACGGTCGAACGCACCGACCGCCTCGCTCCCCTCCCCGCGATCGCCGTCGGCCGACGGATGCCGCCGCCGGACTCGCCCGACCACCTGGCGGCCGTGGTCGCCGCCGCCGTCCTCGGCGACGGCGAGTCGAGCCGGCTGCGCCGCTCGCTGATCCGCGAACGCCGGCTGGCCACCCAGGTGATGGCCATGGCCGGCCTCTCCGGCCCCTTCGACGCCCGGGACCCGGACGCCTTCCTGGTCAACGCCGTCTGCCCGCCCGGCGTCTCCGCCCGGCACACGGCGGAGGCCATCGACGAGGTACTCGCCGAACTGGCCGCCGAAGGCCCCGCCGAGGACGAACTCCTGCGCGCGGTGCGGAGGTTGCAGACCGCCTGGTACTCCGACACCGACCCGGTCGGGGTCCGCGCCCGGCGACTGGCCGGCTACGAACTGCTGCACGGCGACGGAGAGCTGGTTCTCGACGCGCCGCGGCGCTTCGCCACCGTCACCACCGAGGACGTGCGGCGGGTGACGGCCGACCTGGCCGGCCGCCACCCGGCCGTGCTCCGGCTGGTACCCGAGCGGAAGGCCGATCGATGAACCCCGGCAGCACCGGGACCATGCCGCCCCCGCTCGCCCCACCGCGGCCCGCGCCACCGCTGGAGGTGGTGGACACCGTCCTGCCCACCGGCCTGCGCGTGGTGGCGGCCCGCCGGGCCACCGCCCCGGTGGTCCAGCTCCGCCTGGGCGTGCCCTTCGGCGGCTCCACCGCCCGGCACACGGCCGCAGCCGAGCTGCTCGCCTGCACCCTGCTGACCGGCGGCGCGGGGGGCGGCCGGACCGCCGTCGACGACGAACTCGCCGCCGTGGGCGGCAGTCTGAAAGCCGTGGTCGGGCCCGAGGAACTCCGGATCACCGGTCAGGTACTGGCCGAGGGCCTGCCCCGGCTGCTGGCCGTGCTCGCGGACCGCCTCACCGGCGCGGGGTACGAGCCGGCCACGCTGGAGGCCGAGCGTGAGCGGCTGCTGCACCGGATCCGGCTCACCGAGTCGATGCCGGCCCGGACCGCGCGAGCGGCGCTGCTGCGCCGCTGCTTCGGCGATCACCCGGCCACCCGGGAGACCCCCGCCACGGACCATGTCGCAGCGGTCGACCGGGACGAGGTGGCCGAGCTGCACCGGACCCGGCTGGTGCCTCGCGGCTCGGCGCTGATCCTGGTCGGAGACGTCCAGCCCACCCGGGTCGTCGAGGAGTCGGCGATCGCGCTGGGCGGCTGGTCGGCCCGGCTCCGGGCGGTGCGGATGGCCCCGCTGCCCGTCCCGGCCCACCGGGGGGAGCCGGCCCAGGCCGTCCCGGTCGCCGGGTCCCGGCAGAGTGAGGCCCGGCTGGCCGCGCCCTCCCTGGTCCGGACGGACCCGGGCTACCCCGCGCTGGTGCTCGCGGACCAGGTCTTCGGCGGCTACTTCTCGTCGCGCCTGGTCCAACGGCTGCGCGAACGGGAGGGCCGGATCTACACCGGGCAGTCCGTGATCGAGCAGCGGACCGGTTCGGCGCTCGGCACCGTCCAGTTCGCCAGCGCGCCGCGGCACGCGACCGCGGCCGTCGACGGCACCCTGGCGGAACTGGCCGCGATCTCCGGCGACCGACCGCCGACCGCCGAGGAGATCGCCGCCGCCCGGGGTCACGCACTCGGAATCCAGGCGCTCGTCCGTTCCACCCAGAAGGGTCTCGCCGACAGCCTGTACGGGCCGGTCCTGGCCGGCCTGCCCGCCGACTGGGCCGACCGGATCGCGGACCGGCTGCGCGCCGTCCCCGACGACGAGGTCCGCGCGGCCGCCGCCGCTCACCTGCGCCCCGAGGCGTACACCGCGGTGCTGCTCGGGCCGCCCGCCCAGGCCGACACCGACTGACGCCCAGTTAGGAGCAACACCATGCGCTTCGGCGTCTCCTTCCTCCCCGACTCCTCACCGCGGACCAAGTCTCCGGTCGACTACTACCGGGAGGTCTTCGACCTCTGCCGGCTGGCGGACGAGTCCGGGATGGACTACGTCAAGATGACCGAGCACTACCTGCACGCCTACGGTGGCTACTGCCCGAGCCCGCTGACCTTCCTGGCCGCGGTGGCCGCGCAGACCCGGCAGATCCGGCTGATCACCGGCTGCACCCTGCCGGTCTTCCACCACCCGGTGAAACTCGCCTCCTACATCGCCATGGTCGACGCGATCAGCGACGGGCGCCTGGAGGTCGGCTTCGCCCGTGCCTACCTGCCGCACGAGTTCCAGACCTTCCAGGTGCCGATGGACGGCAGCCGGCAGCGTTTCGAAGCGACGATCAACGCGGTGCACCGGCTGCTGACCGAGGAACAGGTCACCGAGGACACCCCGTACTTCTCGTTCCGGAACGCCACCGTGCTTCCCCGGCCGACCCAGAACCCGCGGCCGCCGTTCTGGGTCGCCGCGGTGCAGACCCCGGAGAGCTTCGACCGGATCGGCCGGTTCGGCCACGGTCTGCTGATCACCCCGACCGGCCGCGAGTTCGACACCTCGCTCACCGCCCGCTACCGCGAGGCGTTCGCCGCGCACCACCCGGACGGCACCCCGAGCGTCATGGCCAGCCTGCCGCTGCTCGTCGCCGAGACCGATCAGAAGGCCCGCGAGCTGGCCGACCCGCACCTGAACGAGTACCTGAAGGTCTGGGCCTCCGCCCTGGACACCTGGGACGAGACCGTCTCCACCGACTACGTCCAGTACACCGGTCTGGGCAACGTGGTCCGTACGCTGACCGCGAAGGACCTGCGGGCCACCGGGACGGCGTTCGTCGGCTCGCCCGAGCACGTCGCCGACCAGATCGGCCGCTTCCAGGAGCGGGTCTCCCCGGACGGGATCCTCTGGCAGGCGGACTTCGGCGGCTTCGGCGGGACCGACGCCATGCGCTCGGTGGAACTCTTCGCCGACCAGGTCCGTCCCCAGCTCGCCACCGGGAGCGCCGCACCCGCCGGAGCCACCGTATGACCGCCCCGGCCGACGGCCGCCCGGCGGACACCCCGGTCCTCCTGCTCGGCCGCGTCCCCGGCCGCCGCCTCACCTCGCCCGGTCTGCGAGCCGCCCTGACCGCGCTGGCCACCGCCCCGGACCGGGCGGCGGCCGAACGCGAGGTGGCGACCGCCCACGGCGAGGCGCTACGGCAGGAGCGCGCCGCACTGCGCTCTGCGCTGCTCGGGGACTGTTTCCGGTCGACGCTCGCCGCCGGACGGCCCGGCGGCCCGGTGAGCGGCTACCTCGCCGCCGATCCGCCGGAGCGGCCGCCCGCCGCGCGGGACGCCACGGCTTCGGAGCCCGCCGTCCTGGAGCAGTTCTCCCGGGCGATGCTCCGGCTCGGGCCGCCGACGGCGCACACCGCGGTCGCCCTGGGCCGCTGGGACGAGCACGGCGCCTCGCTGGACCGACCCGGCCTCGACCCGGCCGGCGGCCGCTCCGTCCTCGCGCTGGACCGGCCGCAGCTGGTGATGGCGGTCGACGCCCTGCTGGCCGGCCCGGATCCGGCGGCCGGGTCGCTCCCGCCGCTGCTGCGCGCCAACTGGACCCTGCGGCACCGGCACTCCCAGGTCCGGTTCTACCGCCGCGCCGGCGAGCAGCTCCGGCTGGTCGGCACCGCGACGACCGGGAGGGTCCGGGCCCTGCTCGGCCTGGTCGAGCTCGGTCCGCTGCCCGCCGAGGTGCTGGTCCGGGAGCTGGCCACCGGGCTCGGGCTGGGTCCGGAGGCCGCAGCCGCCCTCGCGGCCGAGGCGGTGGAGCTCCAACTCCTCGTCGGCGCAGCGGAGTTCGATGGTCAGGACGAACGCCCCGCGGCAGCCGCCGCCCAGCTCCTGGCCGACCGTCACCCCGGAGCGGCCAAGCTGCTGGTCGACGTCCAGGAGCGACTGGACGCCGCCGCAGGTCACCAGCGGCCACCGGCCGACGCCCTGGCCGGGCTGGCCGAGGACCAGCGGGCACTCAACGCCCTGCTCTCGCACCCGATCGGACTACGGGTCACCGAGGAGTACGTGCTGCCGCCGGTCGGGATCGCCGCGTCGCCGCACCGGGAGGCCCTGGACGACCTGGCCCGGGTGCTGGAGTTCGCCGCCCTGTCCGACCGGGTGCACGACGCCCGGGCGCTGCTGGTCGCGGCCTTCACCGAGCGGTTCGGCCCCGGGGCCCGGGTCAGGCTGGCCGACTGCGCCGCCGACCTGGTCGCCGTGGTCGCCCGCCGGGCCCGGTTGCTGACCCCCGTCACCAGTCCGGACTTCGGCCCCACCGACGGCTCCCTCACCGAACTGCTGCGGCTGCGCGCCGCCGCCCGGGCGCTGCTCGGCGAACGGATCGCGACCGGGGTCACCGAGGTCGGGATCGACCCGGCGGAGCTGGCCGCCCTCGCCGACGGACTTCCCGAGCGCTTCCGTCGCCCCCACGCCTCGTACGGAGTGCTGGTGCGGCCGATCGGTGACCGGCTCGCGGTCCGGGGGTACCACCCCGGCGGCGGGAGTTCCGCACTGCGCCACCTCGGCACCGATCGCGCGTTCGGCGGCGAGGCCCGCACCAGGATCGCCGAACGGCTCAAACGCGCCGCGGGCCCCGCCGTCCCGCTGGAGGACCGGGGGCTGCACGGCCTCGACGTCAACCACCGCCCACCGCTCCTCCCCGACCGGATCGACCCGGTCGGCTGGCTCGGCCTCACCCTGTCCCACGACCGCGGCACCGACACCCTGGAGCTGCTCGACCCGGACGGCGCGCCGGTCACCGTGCACTCCCCGGCCCTGGCCACGCCCGGCCAGCTCGCGCCCCCGATGCGGATCGCCCTCTGGCTGCACGGCACCGGCCGTCTCCGGCTCGACCCGCCCGGTGAGGCCGCCGCCGATCCGCACCGCACCACCGGCACGGTCTCGTCGCCCAGGCTGACGGCGGGCCGGGTGGTCCTCCAGGGCCGCCGCTGGTACCCGGGGGAGGACCTGCCCACCGCCACCGGGCCCGGACTGCTCTGCGCGCTCGCCGACTGGCGGGCCGCCCACGACGTCCCCGAGGAACTGCTGCTGGTCGGACCCCGCCCGGCCGACACCGGCCTCGACGGCCTCCTCGGCCCGCTGCCGACGGCACCCGACCGCACCCGCTACGTCGACCTCGGCAGCGCGCTGCTGGCCGAGACCGTCCGCGAACTCCCCGTGGGCGGCTGCCTGGAGGAGGTTCCGGTCGGCGTACAGGACGGCGCGTACGCCCTGGAATGGGTCCTGGAGTACGACCGCGCGCCCGGCGGGCGCTTCCACGACGGGGTCAGGCCATGAGGGTGAAGCTGCGCCCCGGCGCGCACTTCGTGCCGGTGGCGCGCGGCCTCTACTGCGCGCGGGGCGACCGCACGTTCGTCCTGGCCTCCCCGCCACGACTCCAGCGGCTCCTCGACGACCGGCTCGGCGAACTCACCGACGGCGCCGACGCGGCGGACCTGCTCGGCTCGGTCGTCGAGCCGGCCGAGCGGGTCGCCCTGCGGCAGGTCCTGGCGGCGCTGCTCGACCAGGGCGTGCTGTTCGACCTCGACCGGGCCGGCGGGCCCGTTCCCGACCTCGCGACCGCCGAACGGTACGGGGACGCCCTGGCGTATTACGAGGAGCACTGCGCCGAGCCGTACGCCGCCTTCGCCGTCCTGCGCGCGGCCGAGGTGGCCGTCCTGGGCGGAGGTCCCGCTGCCCGAAGCACCACCCGGGGGCTGCTGAACCTGGGCGTCGGCACGGTCACCGACCGGCCGGGCCCCCGCACCGCGGCCGCCGTCCTCGCCGCCGCCGCACCTGCGGAGCTGTCCGAGCTCGCCGCCCTCCTCCCGGCCGGCACCCCGTACATCCCGGTCCCGGCCGGGGACGGCCACCAGATCGTCGGCCCGGTGCTGCGTGGCGTGCCGCAGGCCCGCGCCTTCCGGGCCGCGGCCGAACGCGCCGCCGCCTGGTCCCGCGACCACCCCGCCGGACGCGCCCCCACGCTGCACGCCGCCACCCTCGCGGGCTCGCTCGCCGCCCGCGGCATCCTCGACCACCTCGGCGCGACCGCCCTCGGCACCCCTGATCTCCGCCTCATCCACGGCCGCACCCTCCGGACCACCCTCCACCCGTTCACCGTCCGCCCGGCCGGACCCCGTTGGTCACCCGTCACCCACCAGGCACCGGCGGAAGCCGACGACACGCTCTCCCCGGCGGACGGCACTGCGGACGAACCGCTCACCACGCGGTGGTCCGGGCTCGGACAGTGGCGGGACGACCTCGACCTGCCCCAACTGCCCTTCCGCTTGGCCGCGTTGGAAGCGGTCGTGCTGCCGGGACAGCCGGTGCTGCTCGGCTGGGGGACGGAGCCCGAGGACGCCCGGCGCGACGCGCTGCTCCGGCTGCTCCGGGCGACGGCCGAGGACGCGAGGCCGGATCCCGCCCACCCGGGCACGGCCGCCGCCGGAACGACGTCCCGGCGCTGGCTGCTCGACGGCCTGCTCCGCGTCCTGTCCGCGGAGGAGCCCGACGACGGCCCGCCGTTGCCGGGGTCCGAACCGGCCACGCCGCGGGCCCGATCACTCCTCCGGGCCCTCACCCACTACTTCGACCGCCCCGCCCGGCTCAGCCGCCGCACCCTCCCGGGCACCGACTGGACCCTGGTCACCGTCACCCACGCGGACACCGGTGAACGCCTCGCCCGCCAGTGGGGACCGTCCGCCCAGGCCGCCGCACAGGCCGCACTGGCCCGTGCCCTGGCCGGACTCCAGCAGGACAGGGCCGTGTTCGCGGCCGCCACCGTCGGCACCCGGGCCCTGGAGTGGGCCGGCCCGACGGAGCTCACCGCCCTCGATGCCGCGCTCCGCTCCCCGGAGGTGCTGCGCGGCCGCGCGGTCCACGCCCGCAGGCTCACCACCGACCCGGTGCTCGGCCCCGTACCGCTTCCCTGCGGCCTGATCTGGCTGGCCGACCCACCCACCGCCCCCACCCGAGCCCCGGAGGAATCGTGACCGGCACGGCCGACGTGCTCCGCTTCGCGCTGCGGCAGGGGCCGCTGCGCGGTCTGCTGCACGATCCGATCAACGTGGACGAGCGGGTGCCGACCACCGCCTGCCTGCCGCCGCGGTCGGCCCGTGCCGACCGGGGCCGTCCGCTGCCCCTCGGCGCGCACGACCTGCTGGCCGCCACCCCCTACCCGGCCGGCCGGGCAGGCGCCGTCGGGGCGGGCGGCGGCCGGCGGGTGGGTGCCGTGCTGGCAGCGGCCTTCGGGCCGCTGCGCCGGGAGCCGTCGAATCCCGCCAACGACCACCGCGTGACGGCCTCCGTCCGCAGCAAATTCCCGGTGCACGTCTTCGCGGTGCCCGCCGAGGGCCCGGCCGGATATCTCGACCCGTACCGGCACGCCGTGGTCGACCTCGACCCGGCCGGCGCCCCGGCTCCGCGTCCCGCCCGGAACGACCTGAACATCGTGCTGGCCGGCCGCCACACCGATCTGCCGACGCCCTACGGCGTGCTGCGCTGCGCCCTGGCGGACCTGGAGGTCGGTATCAACCTGCGCAGCCTGCTGGCGACGGCCGAGCTGTTCGGCCTGCGCGCCTCGGTCCGGGTGTCGGGACCCGAGGTGGTCCGGGCCGCCCGGCTGGTGGCCGCGACCGGTCCGGGGAGCTGGTCGGCACCGGTGGTGGTCACGCTGCACGAGGTGGGCGAACTGCCGTCGGCCGGACCGCTGGAGCCGGTCGGCGGCGGGGCACTCGACGCCGAGCTGGACGCCCTGCTCGAAGAGGAGACCGGCCATCCCAGCCTCGCCGAGACCGCCGCCGCCGTGGCCCCCCGGCTGACCGGCCCCGCGACCCCCACCGGCCCCGGTCGCGCGCTCCCGGAGCTGCCCCTGCCCGGAGCCCGGAAGGCGGACCAGGACTGGGCCCGGGTGTGGTGGAACCGGTCGGCGGGCCGGGTGCCACGACCGCTGAGCGGGTTCTCGGCCCGGCCGGTCACGCGCGGGGAGGACTGCCTGCGGGACCTGCTGGCCTGGGCGGCGGCCCCGGCACCCGTCGCGCTGCGCGAGGTGGCCGCCCGGGTCAGGGTCACCGTGGTGCCCCAGCGGCTGGCCGGTCTGCCCACCGGCCGGTACGGGTTCACCGACGGCGGGCTGCGGCCGGTGGAGGCCGACCCGGAGCTGCCGCGCCGGATGGAGGCGCTCTTCGGCTACCCGCTCACGCCGGCCAACGACTGCGGCATCCGGCACGCCACCGCCCTGTGGATCTTCTCGGCCGACCTGCGGACGCTGGTCGAGGATCTCGGGCCGGCCGCCTGGGGTCTGCTCCAGGTCTGGTGCGGCTGGGTCTCGCACGGGCTGACCCTGGGCGCGGCGGCGCACGGCCTGTTCGCCCGTCCGGCGCGGTCCTTCGACGAACACCGGCTCGCCGACCTGCTGCGCCTGCCCGAGGCTGAGTCCCCGGTGTTCCTGACGGCCTGCGGCGCGACCCGGTACGCCGAACCCATGCTGGACCTGCGCCCGTGATCCGCCGTGCCAGGGCGTGTCCGCGAAGTCGCCTCTGCCCGGCGCCCTCCGGGCGGACGACGCGACTTCGCGGACACGACCTAGGGCCGGTCAAGGCCGAGTGCCTGCCGACCGCCCTCGGCGGCCAGCAGGGCGCCGAGCGCTGTCCGGGAGGACACACCGAGTTTGCGGTAGATCTTCGCGAGGTGGGCGTCGACGGTGCGCGGGCTGAGGAACAGGCGGTCGGCGATCTCCCGGGTCCGGGTGCCCTCGACCGCGAGCGCGGTGATCTGCCGTTCCCGTGTGGTGAGCAGGGCCAGGCGGGGAGCGGTGTCCGGCGGGGCCTGCCCGGCCGTCCCCGCCCGTGCGGCCAGGCCCCGGCGGACGGCGGCGGCCTGCCCGGCGATCGATCCGGCCCCGGTCTCGGCGGCCAGCCGGTCGGCCTCGTCCAGCCAGGCGTCGGCTCGGTGGCGGTCTCCGACGGCGGCCGCGATCGGGGCGCCGAGGGCCAGGGTCAGCGCACGCTGGACGGCGAACCCGGCTTCCTGGAACCACTCGGCCGCCGCCGCCAGGCCCTCCATGGCCCGGGTGGGCTCGCCTCGGGCGGCGGCCACCAGACCTCCGGCCCGCCGGGCGAAGCCCTGCTGGCCGCGGAGTCCGAGGCCGTTGGCCACGGTGTCCGCGAGCACTGCCCAGGTGTCGGCCTCCGCGACGTCGCCGGTGGCCAGCGCGGCGGCCGACAGCAGGGCGTACCAGAGCGGACGGAAGATCACCTGGGTGAGCGGCAGCTCGGGGCCGCCCCCGGCGTCCAGCAGGACCCGGGCGCAGCGGGCGGCCTGACCGGCCGCCAGCAGGGCCTGTGCGTGGACGGCCACCGTGCTCCGGCTCCATAAGCCCGCGCTCGGGGCGGACCGGACGGCCTCCTCGGTGAGTGCCAGGGCCGCTCCGTCGGCGGGTCGGGCGTTCGAGCCGGTCGCTGCCGCGCGGAGGGCCATCGCCAGGCCTCTGAGCTCGCGGATGCCGAGTTGCCGGGCGACCTCCTCGGCTCCCTCGGCGGTCCGCTCGGCCTGCCGCAGCTCGCCTGTCCAGAGCTGCCGGAAGCCGATGCCGAGCAGCAGGTGCGGCACCACGTGGTCCTGGCCGTTCCGGCGGGTCAGGCGCAGAGCCCGGTCGTGGTGGCGGGCCGCGTCGGCGTACTGCTCGGCGAACAGCTCGCCCCAGCCCAGCTGGCCGAGCGCCTCCGGCTGCCGGGCGAGGTCGGCGTCGGAGAGCCGGTCGGCCAGCGCGGCGCCCGCGGCCAGTTCCCGGCGGGCCTGGTCGACCCGGCCGAGGCAGATGCTGCCGAGTCCGCGTACGGCGAGGGCCGCCGCCTCGGCCGGCGGGTCGCCGAGGTCGCGGGCCATCCGCACCGCCCGTTCGACGAACGGGTCGGCGTCCGCGAAGCCTCCGGTGAGCAGGGCCACCGTGCCGTACTCGGTCATCAGCGCGACCGCTTGGGGCGAGGACCAGCCCTCGATCCTGGGCAGCTCGTCGCGCAGCAGGGCCTCGGCCTCGGAGTAGTGGCCGAGCATGCGTTCCGTGCGGGCGCACAGCATCGCGGTCTCGATCCGCCGGTCCAGGGGGTCGGTCGGGACCCGGGCCAGCACCTCGTGCAGCAGGTCGCGGCTCTCCGACAGCTGCCCCGAGGTGGCCAGGGCGAGGGTGCGCGCGAGCTCCAGCCGGAGCCGGCGGTCGCGTTCGGCGGGGGCGTCGGGGATGGCCCGGAGAGCGACGTCCAGCCAGCGTGCGGCGTCGCCCGGGGCGGTCCGCAGCGCGGCCTCGGCGGCCTCCTCCAGGATCTGGACGACCTGCGGGTCGGCGTCGACGAGGCACCGTTCGGCGTGCCGGGCCCGCTCCACCGCGGGGGCGCTGCCCCGGGTCAGCCTGGCGAGCGCGCGGCGGTGTGCGCCGACCCGCCAGACCGGGTCGGCGTGCTGGTAGACCAGCCTGCGCAGGACCGGGTGGCGGAACGTCAGCTGGGGCGTGCCGGGGACCGGGCGCAGGATGTCGCGCCGGGTCAGTGTGGTGGCCGCGTGATGGGCCCGCTCCGTGGAGAGTTCGGCGACCTCCGCGAGCGCCTCGACCAGGAAGCGTTCGCCGAGCACGGAGGCGGCGGCGGTGAGTAACCGGCCGTCGTCGGGCACCAGGGCGAGCTCGCCGAGCAGCACCGCCGCCGGTTGGCCGAGTGTCCGGCCGCCGGTCCCCGGCGGGCGGGCGTCGGCCGCTCCGCCGTCCTCCGCCAGGTCGGCGAGGGCGAGCAGGAGGAGCGGGTTGCCACCACTCTCCCGGTGCGTCTCGTCCCAGCGGTGCGACCGGCCGTCGGCCTGCCCGGGGCCGCCCGCCAGGCGGGCGAGGGCGGCGGACTCGGCGGCGGACAGCGGTCCGACCTCGACCCGCTCGGCCGGGCCGCTCTGGTCGGCCCGGCCGAGGACGTCGAGCAGCCGCAGCGGCGTCTGCCGGGGACGGTGGGTGATCACCAGCAGCAGTGGTCCGCGCACCCGATGGTGGATCAGATGGTCGGTGAGTTCGACCGATCCCGGGTCGGCCCAGTGGGCGTCGTCCAGGATCAGCAGGGTCGGTGACCGCTCGGCCCACCGGCCGAGCAGCGAGCGCACCCGCTGGTGCGTCCGCGCCCGCTCGGCGCCGACGGGTGCGGGCTGATCCGACCAGAGCTCGTTCGCGGGGCCGTCGCCGAGCAGCGGCTGGAGCGAGTCGGCCAGACCGGGCGGCAGCAGCGGCCCGGCCGCCTCGGCACGGAACCGGTCGCCCAGCGCGTCCTGGTAGATCCCGAACCCGAGCCCGGTCTCGGCTTCGGTCGCCCGGCCCTCCAGGACCTGGACGCCACGCGAACGGGCGTCGGCGGACAGTTCCCGGAGCAGCCGGGTCTTGCCGATCCCCGGCTCACCGGTGATCTCCAGGATTCCCCCGAGACCGCTCAGCAGGTGCCCGACCGCGCGTTTCAGCCGTCCGAGTTCGACGTCCCGGCCGACCAGCCCGGCCGGCCGCCCCGAGCGAACGTCCGGTACGTCCACAGGCCCCCGCCCCGCCCCACCTTGCACCAGCGCCGGCCCAGCAGAGCTCCCCCGGCCGTCGGGACCGTGCCCGACCAGGGCTCACCTTAGGTGACTGATCATCAGTACGTATATGAGTTAGGTAGTTCTGCGGATGCCCGGCGAATCTCCTCGCCCATAGATTCGGCGACGTCGCCCCCCACCACCACAAGAACGGGGACTGCGGGCCTCGTTCATGCCTCCTCCAGGAGCAGTCTTGACGCGTATCCGCGCGGCAGCGGCGGACATGGCAGCAACTGCGTTCGCTCCCAGCACCTGTCGATGCCCCACGTCCCAAGGACCCACACCTCTTGGCCACGCATCTCCCGGATGCGCCCCGCTCGGATCCGCGCCCGCCGTCACCACCGCGGCCGTTCGGGCGGCCGCCCGGTGGCCGGCCGCGGCCGAAGCGGCAGCCTCGGGACTCCACGCCATGCTCGCCAGCGAGAGCAGCTACTGGCGGTCGGTGCTCGACCTGGCGGGGGGCCGGCTGGATTCCCTGCTCACGATGCAGAAGCAGGTCTCCGCCGCCTTCGACGGACCGGTCACCGAGCGCGCCGTGGGCACCGAAGCGCTCTCGGCACTGCTCCGCTCACTGGCCACCGACTGCCGGTCCGGGGTGGACTGGCTGCGGTCCGGCGGCCGACGGCCGTCCGTGCTCGCGCCGCTGCTCGGCCGGGGGCTGGACTGGTTGTCCGGCGAGGTGCGGGTGCGGGCCCTGCTGGACTCGGTGCCCGACGCGGCCCGCGCCGGGCAGCTGCTGGAGGCCCACCCGAGAACCGGGGCGTCCGAGGTGCGGAGCAGCCCCGGTCTCCCGCAGGAGATCCTGCTCGTCGACGATCGGATCGCCCTGGTGCCGCAGGTCATACCGGGAGACGAACCGGCAGTCGCGGTCCTCCGCGAACCGGCCGCCGTCCGGCTCGCCCGGCTCCTCTTCGAGGCCGCCTGGTCCACCGCGGTGCCCGCCGAGCGGTCCATGCCGCCCGTGCGGGCTGTCGCGGCCGAGGAATCCGTGGACGACTCCCCGACGGACCCGGACAACCTGGCCGGCGACCCGCTGAAGCTGCGGATCCTGCAACTGCTGGCGGCCGGCGCCAAGGACGAGTCGATCGCCCGCCGTACCGGGATCTCCCTGCGCACCTGTCGACGGCACATCGCCGCGATCCTTCTCGCGCTCAACGCCGAAAGCCGGTTTCAGGCCGGGGCCAATGCGTTCCGCCTCGACCTGATCGGCCCGTCCCGGCGGATCTGACGCGAGGGGCTTCGCCGAAGGACGAGGCCGGACGACGTCGGAAAACGCCGCGCGAGGTCGTACCCGCTTGCCCCCGATCGTCGGCTCCTCCCCGGGGGCGCGAGCGTACGGCTGTCCGAGACGGGCCGGTGGCCGAGAAAAATGCTTGGACCGTGTGGCCGTCGTCACGGGATTATGCAGCTTCTTGCCTGCTCATATCCGGACATCGGCGCCTTGGGGAGCCGGGGTGGACCGAACCACGGACGGCGCGGCGGGCAGCCGTACGACGACACAGGGCTGTGATGGCATCTCCTGAACCGCGCAAAGCCTTACCGGGCAAGGGCCCGGTCCTCCTCGCACTTCGTTACTACGGAAGGGAGCTCCGCAGACTCCGGCGGCTGACCGTGCCGGGCATGCTGCTGCCGGCGGTGGGCAACATCGGCATCAGCTACATCGCGCCGCTCATCGTCGCGAAACTCGTCGGCCGTATCGCGGAGGACGGCGGCGGTGTCTCCGCCGGTGACGCCCTGCCGTACGTCCTCGCCTTCGGCGGTGTCCTGCTTCTCGCGGAAGCGTTCTGGCGCCTCGGCCTGCACTGTCTGAACCGCCTGGACGCTCTCGGCATCGAGCGGCTGTACGTGATCGGCATGGACGAACTGTTCGCCAAGGACGCCTCGTTCTTCCACGACAACTTCGCGGGCTCGCTGACCAAGCGGGTGCTGAGCTTCGCCTCCCGCTTCGAGGAGTTCGTCGACACGATGACGTTCCAGGTCGTCGGCAGCCTCGTGCCGCTCGTCTTCGGGTCGGTGGTGCTGTGGCGCTACGAACCGCTGCTCGTCGTCGGCCTTCTGGCGATGATCGCCGTGACCGGCGTGTGCGCGGTGCCGCTCATCCGCCGCCGCCAGTCACTCGTCGACGAGCGCGAGGAGGCGATCGCCCGGGTCTCGGGCCATGTCGCCGACAGTCTGATGAACATGGACACCGTGCGGGCGTTCGCCGCCGAGGAGCGCGAGGCGGCGGAGCACCGCTCCCGGGTCGCGCTGTCACGGCGGCTCACCCTGCGGTCGTGGGACTACGGCAACCTGCGCATCGACACGTTCGTCGCGCCGATGTCCGTCCTGACCAACGCGCTCGGCCTGCTGCTCGCGATCACGCTCGGCGGGGGAGCGCACGGCGTGGAGGCGGTGGTGGTCGCCTTCACGTACTACGCGAACGCGACCCGGATCATGTTCGAGTTCAACCAGATCTACCGGCGTCTGGAGAGCTCGATGACGGAGGCCGCCCAGTTCACCGAGCTGCTGATGTCACCGCCGACCGTGCTCGACCCGGCTGCTCCGGAGCCTCTGCGGGCCGGCGACGCCGACGTCCGCTTCGAGCAGGTGACCTTCACCCACGGCGGCGCCGAGCCGCTGTTCGCCGGGCTCGAACTGGCCGTTCCCAGCGGAGCGAAGATCGGTCTGGTCGGCAGATCGGGCGGCGGCAAGACCACGCTCACCCGGCTGCTGCTGCGGATGACGGACATCGAGGGCGGCCGCATCCTGATCGGAGGCCAGGACATCAGCAGGCTGCGGCAGACCGACCTGCGCAGCCTGATCGCGTACGTGCCGCAGGACCCGGCGATGTTCCACCGCTCGCTGCGGGACAACATCGCCTTCGCCCGTCCGGACGCGACCGAGGAGGAGATCCGGCGCGCGGCCGAGGCGGCACACGTCACGGAGTTCGCGGACGCGCTGCCGGACGGTTTCGCGACCATGGTCGGAGAGCGCGGCATCAAACTGTCGGGCGGTCAGCGCCAGCGGGTCGCCCTCGCCCGCGCCATCCTGCGTGACGCGCCGATCCTGCTGCTCGACGAGGCGACCAGCGCCCTGGACTCCGAGAGCGAGCTCCTCGTCCAGTCGGCGCTGTGGCGGCTCATGGAGCGGCGGACCGCGCTGGTGGTGGCGCACCGGCTGAGCACGGTCGCCACCATGGACCGGCTCGTCGTCCTCGACCGGGGGAAGATCGTCGAACAGGGCACCCATCGGGAACTGCTCGCGTCGGAAGGCGCCTACGCGAAGCTGTGGCGCCATCAGTCCGGCGGCTTCATCGACGACGGCCCCGCCTCGGCCGACCGGCTCTGACAGCGTGCCGGCCCGGGGCGGCCCGGGTCAGACGGAGTCGTCGTGGTGCAGCGGTACCGTCCACTCCAGGACGGTGCCGCTCGGCTCGTCGGCCGTCAGGGTGCAACGGCCGCCCAGCTGCTCGGCGCGGGCGCCGATGTTGCCGAGACCGCTGCGGCGGGTGTCGCCGGGGCCGATGCCACGGCCGTTGTCCGTCACCCGCAGCCGCAGTGTCGTGGCGGTGGCCTCGGCGGTGACCTCCACCGCGGTGGCCCCGGCGTGCCGGGCCACGTTGGACAGGGCCTCGCGCAGGACGGCGAGCACGTGTTCCCGCTGTTCGTCGGGCACGTCGGTGTCGAGCAGGCCGCTCATGCGCAGGGCGGGGGCGAAGCCCAGGGTCTCGGCCGCGCGGCCCACCTCGGTGACGAGCCGGGTGCGCAGACCGGCGGTGGCGCCGGACCGGTCGCTCTCCCGCAGGGCGTAGATCGTGGAGCGTACGACCTTGATCGTGTCGTCGAGATCGTCCACCACGCGCTGGACGCGTTCGGCCACGTCGGGCCGGTCGGCGAGGCGGTTGAGAACCGACTGGAGGCTGAGCCCGCCGGCGAAGAGCCGCTGGATGGCCAGGTCGTGCAGGTCGCGCGCGATGCGGTCACGGTCGTTGAGGACGAGGAGCTGTTCCGCGTCGCGGCGGTGCTCGGCTATCTCCAGGGCCAGCGCGGCATGGCCCGCGAACCCGGCGATCATGTCGATGGTGGCGTCGGGGAACGGGGTGCCGCCCTGCCGGTTCGCGACCTGGAGAACGCCCCGCACCCGCTCCTGGGTGCCGAGCGGAATCACGAACGCCGGGCCGAGGTCGAGGACCGACGCGCTGCCCGTCCCGGTACGGGGGTCCTGGCTGAGCGAGGTGCTGACGATCCTCTCGCCCGAGGCGTACACCTTGGCCGCCAGACTCGTCCCGTCGGGCAGGGTCAGGCCCCGCACCTGGTCGGCGTCGCGCCCCTCGGCCGACTCGATGACCAGGTCCGTGGTCCCGGTCAGCGGCAGCGCCAGAGTGACGAGATCGGCGTCGGACAGCTCGCGGACGGTCGCCGTGAACGCGTGCAGGACGTCGACCGGGTCGGCGCCGGACAGCAGGGTGCGGGTCAGTTCACTGCTCGCGGCCAGCCAGCGCTCGCGGCGCCGGGCGTCGTCGTACAGCCGGGCGTTGTCGATGGCCACACCGGCCGCCGCGCCGAGTGTGCGCAGCACCGCCTCGTCCTCGGCGTCGAACGGGGCCCCGCCGTGCTTCTCGGTGAGATACAGGTTGCCGAAGATCTTGTCGCGGACCTGCACGGGGGTGCCGAGGAACGTGGTCATCGGGGGGTGACCGGGCGGGAAGCCGACGGAGTCCGGGTGGTCGCTCAGCACGGGCAGCCGCAGTGCGTGCGGCTCGCGGATCAGCAGGCCGAGGATGCCTTCTCCCCGGGGGTAGTGACCGATGCGGGCGATGGTCTCCTCGTCGATGCCCACGGTGATGAACTGCTTGATGCCGCCCTCGTCGCCGAGGACGCCGAGCGCCCCGTAGCGGCAGTCGACGAGCTGCACCGCGGATTCCACGATCTGCCGCAGGACGACGTCGAGGTCGAGGTCGCTGCCGATCGCGAGCACCGCTTCGAGGAGGGTGTGCACCCGGTTCTGGGTACCGCGCACACGCTGCACCTGCTCCTGGAGGTCCTCCAGCAGGGCGTCCAACCGGAACTGCGGGGCCGACGGCTCCTCCGGCAGGTGTGCGCTCCGGTCCATATGAGATCCCCTCACTTACCCACCCGTCGAAGCCATGATGCCCGACCGCCCGTGCCCGTGGTCGGGCACCTGGGCGGATCGCGGCGACGGCTTCGGGGGGCGGAGGGGAGGACAGCCCGGGCCGCCGGGTCCAAGGACCCTGCCCCGGACCCTTGCCCGGCGATCCCTAGCGTTTCAGGCCGACCCCGCCGTACAGGGACACCGGCTCGTGGCCGATCGGGGTCTCGCCCTCCGCGAGCTCGGGACGCCAGTCCTTCACCGAGACGACCCCCGGCTCGACCAGGTCCAGTCCCTCGAAGAAGCGGCTCACACCGGCGTGCGAGCGGCCCACCAGGGTGACACCGCCGCGCGCGTACGCCTCGATGCCCTGCCGGACCTCCTCCGGCTCGAAGTCGGCGGTCATCGCGGACAGGGACAGGAAGCTGCCCGGCGCCAGCGCGTCGACCAGAGTGCCGACCAGCTCGTACGCGCCGCTGTCGTCGGCGATGAAGTGCATCAGCGCGATCAGCGACAGGGCCACGGGACGGTCGAGGTCGAGTACCCGTGCCGCCTCGTCGAGGATCTTCAGCGGCTCGCGGACGTCCGCCTGGACGTACTCCGTCACGCCCTCCGCGGTGCCGCGCAGCAGCGCCTCGGCGTGGGCGAGGACGATCGGGTCGTTGTCGACGTACACCACCCGTGCGTCCGGGGCGGAACTCTGCGCGATCTGGTGGAGGTTGGGCTCGGTGGGTATGCCGGTGCCGATGTCCAGGAACTGGCGGATTCCCGCCGTGCGGACGAGGTGCCGGGTGGCCCGCTGCATGAACCAGCGGTTGCTGCGCGCGGCCCGCTTGGCTCCGGGATCACGCGCGGTGATCTGCTGTCCGAGCCGCTCGTCGACCGGATAGTTGTCCTTGCCGCCCAGGTACCAGTCGTACACCCGTGCCGGATGCGGCCTGCTGGTGTCGATCCCGTCCGTGGCGGACTCCGTCCCCGTCATACGACAACTCCCCGCTCTCCTGGGTCTGTTCACCCCGGCGGCCTGCGTTCGGCGGGGCGTGCGAGCAGTCTGCCATCCACGCGAGGCGCGGAGCCGGCGGCCGTCGATCCCCGGCCATCGCCGGCAGGGCGGATCTTCCCAAGGATCCGGCGTGGGGATATAGTCCAAAACTAGCAGTGCTAATTAATGGTTGTGCTCATCAACGACCGGTGCCCGTCCGCCGGTGTCCGTCAGGAGTCCTGTCGTGCGTCCCGTCCACTTCGCGGCCGCTCGCCGCACGCCCATCGGCAAGCTGCGCGGTGCCCTGTCCTCCGTACGGCCCGACGACCTCGCCGCGAGCGTCATCCGCGCTCTGGTCGCCGAGGTGCCCACCCTGGATCCGGCCCGCGTCGACGACGTCTACTGGGGCGCCGCCAACCAGGCCGGCGAGGACAACCGCAACGTCGCCCGGATGGCCGCGCTGCTCGCCGGACTGCCCGACAGCGTGCCCGGCGCCACCGTCAACCGGCTCTGCGCCTCCGGCCTCGAAGCCGTCACCACGGCGGCCCGCGCCATCGCCTCAGGCGAGGCCGACATCGTGCTCGCCGGAGGCTCCGAGTCGATGAGCCGGGCCCCCTTCGTGCTGCCCCGCCCGGACGAGGCGCTGCCGCACCGCATCGAGACCGTCGACACCCGGCTCGGCTGGCGGCTGGTCAATCCGGCGATGAGGGACCTGCACGGCGTCCTGTCCATGGGGGAGACCGCGGAGGAGGTCGCCGTGCGGTACGGCGTCTCGCGCGAGCGGCAGGACGCTTTCGCGCTGCGCAGCCACCAGCGGGCGGCGGACGCCCGCAAGAACGGGCACTTCGACACCGAGCTGCTCCCGGTGGAGCGTGGCGACGGTGTGGTCGTCGACAGCGACGAATGCGTGCGGGAGGACACCTCGCTCGACAAACTGGCCCGTCTCAAGCCGGTGTTCCGCGCCGACGGCACGGTCACCGCGGGCAACGCCTCGCCGATGAACGACGGCGCCGCGGGCGTGCTGCTCGTCAGCGAGGAGGCCCTGAACGAGCTGGGTCTCGAATCGCTCGGACGGTATGTGGCGGGGGCCTCGGCCGGCGTCGATCCCGACGTCATGGGCATCGGCCCGGTGCCCGCGACCCGCAAGGCGCTCGGACGCGTCGGCTGGAGCGTCGCCGACATCCAGGAGGCCGAGTTCAACGAGGCGTTCGCCGCCCAGGCCCTCGCCTGCGTGGACGCCCTCGGCATCGACCCGGACCTCGTCAACCCGACCGGCGGTGCCATCGCCCTCGGCCACCCGCTCGGCGCCTCGGGAGCCCGCATCCTCACCACCCTGCTGCACCGCATGCGCCGCACGGGCGCCGAGCGGGGCCTGGCCACGATGTGCGTCGGCGTGGGGCAGGGCAGCGCGGTCCTGGTGGAGCGCCACTGACACCACCACGGCCAACGGCCCGTACGAAGCGGTCCCTTCGGCGTGCGAGGAGCGAAGTCCGGGGCCGTGCCCCGGGCTGAGCCCCGGGCACGGCCACCCCGGCGGCTCACCCCGGCGGCTGGCGGGGACGCCCCGGCGGCTCACCCCGGTGGGGCCACCCCGGCGACTCACCCCGGCGGGGACGACCCCTCGCTCGGCTCCGTGCGGCGGACCCGTGGCACCCTCCGCGACCCCCCTCACCAGGGGGAGCGGCGTGGGCATAGCATCGATCCCCGCATGAACACGATGACGCTCTGGCACATATCCATGGGGGAGTTCGCCGCTCTCGCCGCCGCGGCCCTGCTCGTCGGCTTCTCCAAGACCGCCGTCAGCGGGGCCAACACGGTCAGTCTGGCGGTCTTCGCCGCCGTACTGCCCGCCCGCGCGTCGACAGGCGTCCTGCTGCCCCTGCTGATCGTCGGCGACGTGCTCGCCGTCGCCACCTACCGGCGCCACGCCCACTGGCCGACGCTGTGGCGGCTCTTCCCGGCGGTCGCCGCCGGTGTCGTCCTCGGCACGCTGTTCCTGGTGTGGGCCGACGACGGGGTCGTACGGGCCTCGATCGGCGCGACCCTGCTGCTCATGACCGGGATCACGCTGTGGCGCCGCCGGGCCGCCGTCCAGGACGAGGAACCCGGCGCCGTCGTGACCCGCGCGGGCCGCGTCAAGGCACGTTCCTACGGTGTCCTCGGCGGCTTCACCACCATGGTCGCGAACGCGGGCGGCCCGGTCATGTCGATGTATCTGCTCTCGGCTGGCTTCCGCAAGCTCGGCTTCCTCGGCACCTCCGCCTTCTTCTTCCTGATCGTCAACGTCTCCAAGCTGCCGTTCAGCGCGGGCCTCGGTCTGATCGACGGCCGCTCGCTGCTGCTGGACGCGGCTCTGGCCGTGTTCGTGGTACCGGGGGCGTTCCTCGGGAAGTGGGCGCTGAAGCGCATCAACCAACAGCTCTTCGAACGCCTGGTGATCGCGGCCACGGTGGTGGGCGGAGTACAGCTCCTGCTCCCCTGAGCACGCCTCGGAGACCGGCCGGCCGGTCTCCGGTGAGCTCTTCGCTGCCGCTGCCGCTGCCGCTGCCGCTGCCGCTGCCGCTGCCGACGCCGACGCCGACGCGGGCCGGGCCGGTCAGCTCCTGGCTGCCGATGTCAGTTCCGGTGTGCGGCCCGGCAGGCCCTGCGTCAGGTCCTCGACCAGCAGACGCTTGGCGATGGTGTCGACGGCGGCGCGCAGTTCCGCGCCGGACGGGCGGCCGATGTCCTGTTCCACGCGCACGGCGAGCCATCGGCCCCAGGCCTCGCTGATCACCCGCGCCTCGCGCTCGCCCGCCGCGGTGTGTGAGTACAGCGAGCCGTGCCGGGTCAGATAGCCCTCGTCGACCATGCGCTCGAAGACCGGGACGAGCACCTCGGGCGGCAGATGGCGCCGGGCCGCGATCAGCGCGAGGTTGGCGTGGCCGACCATGCGGGTGAACAGCTCCACCTGCATCACGGCCCAGGCGCCCGCCACGTCCAGCCGGGTGTCGGACTCGGCGACGACCCGGCGCGCGGTGTCCATCTCCGTGGCGCCGATGATCTTCGCGACCGAGAACTCCAGCAGCCGCTGGGAGTCCGCGGTGGACGGCGACGCGAACCCCTCGCCCATGTCCGTCGAGCCCATGCGCGCGCTGTCGCGCAGCTCCACCTGCTTGAGGAAGAGCGCCACGACGAAGCCGAGGAGCGCGACCGGGACCGTCCACAGGAACACCGTGTGGATGGTGTCGGCGTACGCGTCCACGATGGGCGCGGCCGCCTCGGACGGAAGTCTGTGCAGTCCCTCAGGACTCTGCGCCGCCCTGGCGATGACGGCCGGCCCGGCCGCGCCCGTCTCGGCGGCCGCCCTGACCCCGTCGGCCAGGTTGGGCTTGAGCGCGTTGGTGTAGATCGTGCCGAAGACGGCCGTACCGAACGAACTCCCGAGCGTACGGAAGAAGGTCACCCCGGACGTCGCGGTGCCGAGGTCGGTGTACTCGACGGTGTTCTGCACGGCGATGGTCAACACCTGCATGCACAGCCCGATCCCGGTGCCGAGCACGAACATGTACAGGGACTCCAGCCAGGCCCCGGTGTCCGGTCCCATGCGCGACATCAGGTAGAGCCCGACCGCCATCACCAGGGAGCCGACGATGGGGAAGATCCGGTACTGCCCGGTCTTGCTGACCACGTTGCCGCTGAAGACCGACGCGATGAGCAGTCCCAGGACCATGGGCAGCGTGCGCACACCCGAGATCGTGGCCGAGTCCCCGTCGACGTACTGCAGATAGGTCGGCAGAAACGTCATGGCGCCGAGCATCGCGAACCCCACGATGAAGCTGAGGATCGAGCAGACCGTGAAGACCGGGTTGGAGAACAGCCGCATCGGCAGCATGGGTTCGGGCGCGCGCGTCTCCACCAGGCAGAACAGGCCGAGCGCGATCACACCGCCGACGAAGAGGCCGATGATGGCCGGTGACGTCCAGGCGTACTCGTTGCCGCCCCAACTCGTCGCCAGGATCAGGGCGCTGGCGCCGACCGCGACCAGCGCGATGCCCAGATAGTCGATGACCGGCCGGGTCACCGACTTCACCACGGGGATGGTGCGGGCCGCCGCGATCACCACGACGATCGCGAGGGGCACGTTGATGTAGAACGCCCACCGCCACGACAGATGGTCCGTGAACAGCCCGCCGAGCAGCGGTCCGATGACCGTGGCCACACCGAACACCGCGCCGATCGCGCCCTGGTACTTGCCCCGCTCGCGCAGCGGGATGACGTCCGCGATCAGCGCCATGGAGGTCACCATCAGACCGCCCGCGCCGATGCCCTGCAACGCCCGCCAGGCGATCAGCAGCGTCATGTTCGTGGCGAGCCCGCACAGGAACGAACCCGTGATGAAGATGATCGCCGACACCTGGAAGACCACCTTGCGGCCGAACAGGTCGCCGAACTTGCCGACCAGCACCGTCGCCACGGTCTCGGCCAGCAGGTACGCGGTCACCACCCACGACATGTGCGCGGCGCCGCCCAGATCCGACACGATCGTCGGCAGCGCGGTGCCCACGATCGTCTGGTCGAGCGCGGCGAGGAGCATGCCCAGCACGATCGTCGCGAAGACGATGTTGCGGCGCCGGCTGTCCAGCACCGGCGGCCCGGGCGCCCCCGCCGCGGGTGGCGCCGTATCCTCCGTGATCGTCACAATCGCCACCTTCACACCGGCGGGCTCCCCGTGCATGCGGGGCGACCCGCCCGGTGTACCGACGGGGAGGCGTTCCCCGGGCCGCGGCCCCGGAGCCGCGTCGTCACACCCGGCGCGCTACGCCCGCGGATTCCTGCGCAGCAGATAGGTGTCCATGATCCATCCCTTGCGCTCCCGGGCCTCGGCGCGCAACCGCTCGATACGGGGAGCCGTCTCGGCGAGCGGACCGGAGGCGAGGATCTCGTCGGGTGTGCCGATGTAGGCGCCCCAGTAGATGTCGATGTCCTCGTCCGTGTACTGCCGGAACGTCTGATGGGCGTCGAGCATCACGACCACGTCGTCCACCCCGTCCGGAAAGCCCTCGGCGAGGCGCCTCCCGGTGGTGATCTGCACCGGCCGGGCGACCCGGTTCAGCCCCGTGCGGTGCCGGGCGACGAGCGCCGAGACGCTGCTGATCCCGGGCACCACGTCGTACGAGAACGCCACCGCGCCCCGGTCCAGGATCTCCTCCAGGATGCCGAGCGTGCTGTCGTACAGAGCGGGATCGCCCCACACCAGGAACGCGCCGCTCTCGTCCTCGCCCAGCTCCTCGGCGATGAGCTGTTCGTAGACGGCGGCGCGGGCGCTGCGCCAGTCCCCGACGGCCGGCGAGTACGCCGAGCCGCCCGCCGTCCGGTCCCGGTCCGGGTCGCGGGCCTCGACCAGGCGGTACGCCCCCTCGGGCAGGTGCGCGTCGAGGATGTCGCGGCGCAACTGGACGAGGTCCGACTTCACCTCGCCCTTGTCCAGGATGAAGAACACGTCCGTGCTCCTCAGCGCCTTGACCGCCTGAAGCGTGAGGTGATCGGGGTCGCCCGCTCCGATGCCGATGACATGAATCTTTCGCACACCGAGAGTCTGCCGCACGCCACTGACAGTGGACGCACCGGCCGGACCCCGGCACCCCTGGGCAGGGCGCGCCCTCGTCAGGCGGCCCGGCCGCGCAGCCGCGGCGACACCCGTGCCGGGTCGACCGGTCGGCCGTCGCCTTCCACGACGGCCGCCAACTCCCTTGCCCAGCCGGTGATGTCCGCGAGGTCCAGGCCGTGGGGCCGCGCCCGTCCGGTCGCCGACGCCCACTCCTCGGCCGCTCCGGCCCCGCGCCGCAGCAGCCGTGCGCCGCCCGTCGCGTTCCCCCGGGCCGCGTGGGTGAGCCCCACGGCGAGCTGGGCCAGCCCCCGCCAGAGCCCGCGCTCGTCCCCGGGCCCTGACTTCCAGGCGTCCTCGAAGACCTCGTGCGCGTGGAACGGCCTGCCCGCGTCCAGCAGCGCCTGCGCCTCGCTGACCGTGTCCTCGGGGCGGCGTACGACGCCCTCCGGCGCTCGCTCGACGCCGGCCGCGCCGTACGGCAGCGGGCGTCCCAGTCCGTCACGGGGCCGGGCGTTCCGTGCCCGTCCCTCGGCGTCCCGGTCGCGTCCGCCGGCCCGTCGCGTCTCAGATGTCCCGGTCATACGCCGATTGTCGCGCGCCCCGCTCCCCCTGCGGAGCAGCCCCCGGCGTGGGGTAAAGTTCTGTTCGCACGATCACGCGGGTCACCGCGGGTGAGAGCACCGGGACGTGGCGCAGCTTGGTAGCGCACTTGACTGGGGGTCAAGGGGTCGCAGGTTCAAATCCTGTCGTCCCGACTTGCCGAAACGCAGGTCGCAGGCCGTTTCCGCCGACGCGGGAACGGCCTTTCCGCTGTTCATGGCCAGGACGCCCGCTCCGCGGGCGCGGCTGTCGCCGGATCTCCCCGGCCGGTGCCCACCGGGTCGGGCTCGGACCTCCAGGGCCTTCGATGTGATGCGGGTCACTCTCCCCGAGCTTCGGGGCGGGTCTGCGCGATCATGGCGCGATGGACGTTCGCTTCCTCGGCATCGCCGAACTGGCCGAAACCCCGTCCGTGGCGGTCGTGGTGGACGTCATGCGCGCCTACACGGTGGCCGCCTGGGCCTTCGACCGCGGGGCGGAAAAGATCGTTCTCGCGGAGTCGCTTGCCGAGGCTCAGGCGCTCAAGGCCCGCCACCCGGACTGGGTGGCGCTCAAGGACGGTCCGCCGGCCCCCGGCTTCGACCTCGTGAATTCACCGGGTCTGCTGCGGTCCGTCGACCTCGGCGGACGGACCGTCGTGCAGAAGACCACGGCGGGGACGGTCGGCGCCCTCGCGGTCCAGGACGCGTCGCTGGTGCTGTGCGCCGGTTTCGTGGTGGCGGAGGCGACCGCTCGGATCCTGCGGGCCCGCCGGTGCGGCAGCGTCACCTTCGTGGTCACCGGCGAGGACGGCCGCGCCGACGAGGATCTGGCCTGCGCTCAGTACATCGCCGGGAGGGCCGCCGGGGCCGGTACCGACGCGGCCGGATTCCTCCGCCGCGCCGCCGGGTCCCGCGCCGCCGACGAGCTGGCGACGGGTGTGCGTCAGGGTGTCCATCCGGATGACGTCGCACTCTGCCTTGAGCTCGACCGGTTCCCCTTCGCCATGGTGGCGACCCCGGAGGACTCGCTCATGGTCCTGCGTCCGTGCGCGGTGCCCTTCCCCGTCGAGGACGCGCGGATCTGAGCGCCGATGAGGCCCGGTTCCCGTTGAGTCGTACCCGCCCGATGAAGGGCGCGGCGCGCGGCCACCGCCCTTGAGGCGAGGGGGCGACCACGGGCGGACCAGTGCTGGTGCCGGACGCCGGCTGGAGGATCCGCCCGGGCGTGTCGTGGCCGGCCGGGGGCCGTCCGGTGCCGGGCGGGTCGAGGGCCCGGCCGCCGCTCCTGACGGGATCGCGCCCGTCCCCGCTGCCCGGAGGGCGCCGGCCCCCGCGTCAGGCGATACGTCCGACGTACGCGAGCGCCTGTCGCAGCAGAACGCCGTGACCGCCCGGCATGTCGTCCGTGACCACGGGTGTCGCGGCCTCCTCCGGGCTGAACCAGACCAGGTCCAGCGCGTCCTGCCGGGGGCGGCAGTCGCCGGTGACCGGCACGATGTACGCCAGGGACACGGCGTGCTGGCGCGGGTCGTGGAACGGTGTGACGCCCTGGGTCGGGAAGTACTCCGCGACGGTGAAGGGCTGAAGGGAGGCCGGGATCCGGGGCAGCGCCACCGGGCCGAGGTCCTTCTCCAGATGGCGCAGCAGGGCGTCGCGGACGCGCTCGTGGTGCAGCACCCGTCCGGAGACGAGGGTGCGGCTGACCGTCCCGTCCGGACCGATGCGCAGCAGGAGCCCGACGTGGGTGACTTCGCCGTTGTCGTCGACGCGCACCGGTACGGCCTCGACGTACAGGATCGGCATGCGGGCCCGGGCCGATTCCAGTTCGTCGCGGGACAGCCAGCCGGGCGTGGTTTCGGTCAAGTCAGACATTGCTTGATCATACTTTCCGTGCGTCCGGTGCGGGCGTGATCCACCAGGTCAACGATGCCCCACGGAAAGGGTCATCGTGCGTCCCCCGGCCTCGGTCACGAGGGTGCGGCCCGGTGACCCGGACACGGCGCGGGGGTTCGCCGTCCCGGGGCGGTGCGCACCGTCCGGTCTCGTAGCCTGGGCAGGCGCGGCAGGACGACGACCGGCTGGACCACGGGAGCGGCATGGCCAGGGAACGCACCACGCAGATCACCGACGCTGTCGTCGACAGTTTCGCGGGCACGGCCGATCCGAGGCTGCGGGAGCTGCTCGGAGCGCTCACCCGCCATCTGCACGCCTTCGTCCGCGAGAGCCGGCCGACGACCGCGGAGTGGGAGAGCGCCATGGCCTTCCTCGCGGCGACCGGACACAGGTGCACCGACACCCGGCAGGAGTTCATCCTCCTGTCGGACGTGCTCGGCGTGTCCATGCTGGTGGAGACCCTGAACGGCCACGGCGACCCGGGTGCGACGGAGTCGACGGTGCTCGGACCCTTCCACATGACGAGCTCGCCCGCACGCGAACTCGGCGCGACCATCGACCTGGTGGGCACCGGCGAGCCGTGCGTGGTCAGCGGCCGGGTGCTGTCCGGAGACGGCACGCCGCTGCCGGGAGCCGTCCTCGACGTATGGCAGGCGGACGACCAGGGCTTCTACGACGTCCAGCGGCCGGACGTCCAGCCGCCCGGCAACGGCCGCGGGCTCTTCACCGCGGACGCCGAGGGCCGTTTCCGGTTCCGCACCTGTGTGCCGAGTCCGTACCCGATCCCCACCGACGGTCCGGTCGGCGTCCTGCTCGGGGCCACCGGCCGCCACTCCTGGCGCCCCGCCCACATCCACTTCATCGCCTCGGCCGAGGGTCACACTCCCGTCACCACACACATCTTCGTGGCCGGCAGCCCCTATCTGGACTCGGACGCCGTCTTCGCCGTGAAGAGGAGTCTCGTCCAGGACTTCACCGAGACCGACGACCCCGCGCTGGCGCGGGAGTTCGGTGTCGCGAACCCCTTCCGGCACGCCCGCTTCGACCTCGTCCTGGAGTCGGCATGACCACCCCGCCGAGCGCCCCGCTCGATTTCACCTACGAGACCCGGCCCGCCCGGGTCGTCTTCCGGCCCGGCGCCTCGGTGACCGCGACACCGGGGGAGGCCGCGCGGCTCGGGCTGCACCGGGTCCTCGTGGTGTGCGGCAGCCGGGGCGCGGACGCCGCGCACGCGGTGGCGGACGCGCTCGGCGACAGCTGTGCGGGGGTCCACACCGGTGCCCGGATGCATGTCCCCGGCGAGGTCGCCGAGCGGGCCGTCGAGGTGGCGCGGGCGGCGGACGCCGACGGGTGTGTCGCCGTCGGCGGCGGATCCGCGATCGGCCTCGGCAAGGCGATCGCGCTGCGCACCGGCCTGCCGCTGATCGCCGTGCCCTCCACCTACTCGGGCTCCGAGATGACCTCCGTGTGGGGCATGACCGAGCAGGGGGTCAAGCGCACCGGACGCGACTCCCGCGTACAGCCGCGCTGTGTCGTCTACGACCCCGATCTCACCCTCGGCCTCCCGGTCCCGCTCTCGGTGACCAGCGGTGTCAACGCCCTCGCGCACGCGGTCGAGGCGCTGTACGCCCCCGACGCCTCCCCGCTGGTCTCCCTCATGGCGGAGGAGGGCGTACGGGCGATGGCCGGTGCCCTTCCCGGCGTGGCCGCGGACCCCGGCGATCCGCGCGCCCGCGCCCGGGCCCTCTACGGCGCCTGGCTCTGCGGTTCCTGCCTCGGTGCGACGACCATGGGCCTGCACCACAAACTGTGCCACGTCCTCGGCGGCACCTTCGGTCTGCCGCACGCCGAGACCCACACCGTGCTCCTCCCGTACACCCTCGCCCACAACGCGGCCGCCGCGCCGGAAGCGGTCGCCGTGCTGGCGCGGGCCATGGACACCGAGGACGTCCCCCGTGCCCTGCGGGAGCTCGCGGGCGGCCTCGGTGCTCCCCGTACGCTGGCCGAACTCGGTCTGAGGGAGGTGGACTTGGCATCCGCGGCGACCCAGGTCGCCGCCGAGTCCTACCCCAATCCCCGTGAGGTCACGGCGAACGGCGTCCTCGGGCTGCTGACGGCCGCCTACGAGGGCTGGGAGCCGCGGAGCGAGGACGCGTAGCCACGGCGGGCTCGTAGCGGGACCGGGCCGGGGCGTCGGCCCCGGCCTCCGTCGGGTCCCGCCGGCCCGGCCCCGTAAGGACGAGGTGGCCGACGCGCTCGACGCGGTGCCGCTCGCGAAGTGACGTACCGAACACGGCACTTGTCATGCATGCCGTCAACCCCGTTGACAGCAAGGTGAGTTGTCCTCCTCAATGGGTCACTCGATCCCCAACGGGCGCTCCATCGCTCCCCGTTGTCGATCCTTCATCGCTCTGACACCCGCTGCCTCTGGTGTTTTCCTCACACGCCCGGAAAGCTGATCTGGGCATGCCAAGACGACCGCCTGGTCTGCCCCGCCCCCACGTCGCGGTCGATCTGGAGGAAAGCAGTGACAAGAAGCTCGCGGATCCGCAGGGCCTCGCTCATCCTCGGCAGCGCCGTCGCGCTGGTCGTCGCCTTCCCGGGCAGCGCCCTCGCCGACCCGCCCACGGCCCTGCCCGGGAACGCGGACGCACTGGAGTCGACGTTCCAGCCCGCCTTCGACTACGACACCGACGGCTGCTACCCGACCCCCGCCATCGGCCCCGACGGGACGGTCAACCCCGGCCTCAACCCCTCCGGGGCCCTGAACGGCCACTGCCGCGACTCCTGGGACCTGGACAACACCAACGGGTACTCCCGCGAGAAGTGCAACAACGGCTGGTGCGCCATCATCTACGGCCTCTACATGGAGAAGGACCAGGCCGTCGTCGGCAGCGGCCTCGGCGGGCACCGCAACGACTGGGAGCACGTCGTGGTGTGGGTCCAGGACAACGAGGCCAAGTACGTCTCCACCTCGGCCCACGGCAACTTCAACATCTACGGCCGGGACCAGATCCGCTGGGACGGAACACACCCCAAGGTCGTCTACCACAAGGACGGCATCGGCACACACTGCTTCCGGCCCGCCAACACGAACGACGAGCCGCCGGAGAACCACTACCACACCTGGCAGTTCCCGACCCTGGTCGGCTGGAACGGCTACCCCGCCGGGCTCCGCGACAAGCTGAGCGCGTACAACTTCGGCAGCGCCTCCTTCGGCCTGAAGGACGGCAACTTCGCCTCCCACCTGTCCAAGGCCAAGCCCGCCGGCATCACGTTCGACCCCAACGCCTGACCGGTGGCCCGGGGGGGGGGGGGGGGGGGGCGGGCGGGCCCCCCCCCCCCCCCGCGGCCCCCCCCCCGGGGGGGGCGCCCCCCCCCCCCCCCGGGGGGGGGGGGGGCGCCGCGCGGCCCCCCCCCC
>NZ_JBIBSY010000004.1:0-51358 GCF_043078065.1 Streptomyces sp. NPDC015532
TGAGTTCTCAAGGAACGGACGCTTCCTTTGTACTCACCCTCTCGGGCTTTCCTCCGGGCGCTTCCCTTCGGTCTTGCGTTTCCGACTCTATCAGACCGTTTCCGTATCCGATTTCCTCGGCGCTTTCCAGGTTTCCGCTTTCGCGTTTCCCTTTCCGGCGAGTCCGACTCTATCAGATCCTTTCGGGCCTGATTTCCTCGGCGCTTTCAAGGTAATGCGCTCTCGCGTTTCCCTTTTCAGCGACTCCGACTTTATCAGAATCCGTGGGCCGGATTGACCGGCAACCATTTCTGAATCATCAGGAGGGGCTTCTTCTGAATCGACGTGTCGATTGCTTTGAGAAGCGAGCAGACTCTAACCGCTGCCGCCGGACGTGTCCAGTTCTAGGCAACTGTTCAAATCTACCTCCCCGATCAACCCGTGTCAACGAGTTTTCTGGGGTGACGAGAAGGCTAGCAGGTCAGACGGGGCACGCGCACATCAGGCGGCCGTCGGCAGAGTGGCGCTGCGCTCGGACGCTGTGACGTCTCCGGTCTCGCCGGAGCGTGCCGCGCGGCCTCCGAGGACATAGACATACGCGAGAAAGGCCAGTTCAGCAGCGATCCCGATGCCGATACGGGCCCAGGTCGGAAGGCCCGACGGCGTGACGAAGCCTTCGATGGCACCCGAGACGAACAGGATCAGCGCCAGTCCGATCGCCATGCCCAGCGCGGCGCGCCCCTCTTCCGCGAGAGCGGTACGACGGGATCGCGGGCCCGGGTCGATCACCGTCCAGCCCAGCTTCAGTCCTGTCCCCGCGGCGACGAAGACGGCGGTCAGTTCCAGCAGGCCGTGCGGGAGGACGAGGCCGAGGAAGGTGTCGAGGCGGCCGGCCGACGACATCAGGCCGATGCCGACACCCAGGTTGAGCATGTTCTCGAGGAGGACCCACAGGACCGGTAGACCCAGGAAGACGCCCAGCACCAGGCACAGGGCGGCCGCCTCGGCGTTGTTCGTCCACACCTGGGCGGCGAAGGCGGCGGCGGGATGACTGGAGTAGTAGGTCTCGTACTCACCGCCGGGGCGGGTGAGGGAACGCAGTTCGCCGGGCGCGGCGATGGCGGCCTGGACCTCAGGGTGGGTACCGATCCACCACCCGAGGAGGGCGGCTATCAGCGTGGACAGAAGCGCCGTGGGCACCCACCAGTGGCGGGAGCGGTAGACGGCCGCCGGGAAACCGTGTGTCAGGAAGCGGGTGACGTCACGCCACGAGGCTCGGCGGGTGCCTGTCACCGCGCTGCGCGCGCGGGCCACGAGTTGGCTGAGACGCCCGGTCAGCTGGGGGTCGGGCGCGCTGGACTGGATCAGCGAGAGATGGGTGGCGGTCCGCTGGTACAGGGTGACGAGTTCGTCGGCCTCGGCCCCGGTCAGCCGGCGCTGGCGGCGCAGCAGGGCGTCGAGTCTGTCCCACTCGGATCGGTGGGCGGAGACGAAGACGTCGAGGTCCATCTGTTTGCCTGCTCCTCGCTGCGCATCGGGGGCTCATCGTGGATGTCAGCTTGTCCTACTGGGGCGCGATGCGCCCTCAGCTTGGCAGACTGGCGGTTGTCGGGGCAGGTCAGGGGAAGGGCGGCGTGCGTGAGTGAGCTGGTGACGGGCGAGGCAGTGGCATTGGAGCTGCGGCCCGCGAAACTGCCGAGCCGGGCACTTGCCGTGATGCTCGACCTGGCCTTGGCCGTGGCGGTCTACATCGTCGTGACCATCGGTCTGGTCGCCGCGACCGCGGGGCTGGACGACGCGGCCCAGATCGCCGTCTCGATCGCGAGTTTCCTGCTGGTGCTGGTGGGCGGTCCGATCGCCGTGGAGACGCTCAGTCACGGCCGCTCTCTGGGAAAGCTGGCGTGCGGGCTGCGGGTGGTGCGGGACGACGGCGGGCCCATCCGGTTCCGGCACGCGCTGGTGCGCGGTGCCGTGGGGGTGGTCGAGATCCTGATGACGTTCGGGATCGTCGCGTGTATCGCCTCGCTGGTGTCGGAGCGCGGGCGGCGGCTCGGTGACGTGTTCGCGGGGACCCTCGTCGTGCGGGAGCGGATTCCGGCGGGACGTATGCCGTACGTTCCCGCGCCGCCGCCCTGGCTGGCGGGGCGGTTCGCGGAACTCGACCTGTCCGCCGTACCGGACGGGCTGTGGCTGGCCATCCGCCAGTACCTGACCCGGATGCGGCAACTGGATCCGCAGGTCGGTGCGGCGATGGCGGAACGGCTCGCCGTGGATCTCGCCGCTCGTACCGGGGCTCCGGCGCCGCAGGGCGTGCCGGCGGGCGCGTTTCTGGCGGCTGTCGTGCATGAGCGGCAGACCCGCGAGGTCCGACGGACGTTCGGTGCGGTGCCGGGCGGATTCGGGGCCCCCGCACCCGGTGGCCATCACTTCCCCCAGCCGGGGCAACCGGGTGGGCCTGTCGGCTATCCGGTGCAGCCCGGAGCGCCCCTCGGTCATTCCCTTCAGCCCGGCGCGCCTGTCGGCTACCCGTTCTCTCCGGGACCCGGCGCTCACCCCACCCCGTCGGCCCCCGCCGGATATGGGGTCGCGCCTCAGCAGCCGTCCCCGCCGCAGGTCGGTTCCGCCAACCTGGCCAACCCGGTCGCTCCGGTCGCTCCGGTCGAGCGAGGCGGCCGGGACGAGCGTCCTTCGACCGGCTTCGCGCCGCCCGCGTAGCCGCCCTCGCCTCGCCGACGGATCGGCGGCAGGTCGGCGGTGGATCGGCGGTGGATCGGCGGTGGCCCAGAACAGTCCGGCACCGCCGTCAGGTGAACACCGACGGCGGTGATTCGAGATGCTCCAGTTCGATGCCGGGAGCCGCGAGCACCACGTCGCCGGCGATGTGCACGGCGTGCTGTTCCCCCGTGTCCAGCGCTGTGACCTGGTATTCGTCCACGGTCAGCGGCCCGTTGTCAGTGGCGTGTGTTTCGCTTGCGATCAAGGCCCAGGACTGGTCGAGGGTGCGCGGGGCGAGAACCGGGTCGGTGAAGGCGACGAGGCGGACACGGGTCGCCGAGGGGGCGGCGGAAGGGGTCAGGCGAAGGAGGCGGGCGGTGGCGACGAGGAAGGCGGGAGAGGTGCCGGTGAAGGCGTGGGCGGGCACGTTGCCTTCGGTGGCCTCGGTTCCGGTGGGGTCGGTGCGGACCCAGGTCACGCCGTCGAGGGCGGCGCCCCGCACCTGCCAGCCCGCCGCGTGCAGTTCGAGTCGGATGGGGCGGCCGAGATCGTCGAGGGCGAGGTCGACGGAGCCGGTGACCGTCGTCGTCGCAGGCTCGGGGAGGCCGTCGGGCGCCGTGCCGGAGGGGGTCGTGCGTTGGGAGACATAGCGCCAGCCCGAGGGGCCGGGCGCGCAGTGGAAGTGTTCGTCGGCGAGGGGGGTGTGATCGTGCGGATCATGGAGCGAATAGCGGCCGCGGGGCATGGGCGTTCAGGTCCTCATCGGGGACAGGCCCCCGCCGGGACGGCGAGGGCCTGCTGACATCCGGACGCCGAGCGGTGGTACCGCTGCTCGGCGGGCGTGCTCAGTAGCGGTAGTGGTCCGACTTGTAGGGGCCGTCGACCTCGACACCGATGTACGAGGCCTGCTCGGGGCGGAGCGTCGTGAGCTTCACGCCGAGCGCGTCGAGGTGGAGACGGGCGACCTTCTCGTCCAGGTGCTTGGGCAGCACGTAGACGTCGGTCGGGTACTCCTCGGGCTTCGTGAACAGCTCGATCTGGGCCAGGGTCTGGTCCGCGAACGAGTTGGACATCACGAAGGACGGGTGGCCGGTCGCGTTGCCCAGGTTCAGCAGGCGGCCCTCGGACAGCACGATGATGACCTTGCCGTCGGGGAACTTCCAGGTGTGGACCTGGGGCTTGACCTCGTCCTTGACGATGCCGGGGATCTTGGCGAGGCCGGCCATGTCGATCTCGTTGTCGAAGTGACCGATGTTGCCGACGATCGCCTGGTGCTTCATCTTGGCCATGTCCGCGGCCATGATGATGTCCTTGTTGCCCGTCGTGGTGACGAAGATGTCCGCCTTGTCGACGACCTCGTCGAGGGTCGTGACCTGGTAGCCGTCCATCGCCGCCTGCAGGGCGCAGATCGGGTCGATCTCGGTGATGATCACGCGGGCGCCCTGGCCGCGCAGGGACTCCGCGCAGCCCTTGCCCACGTCGCCGTAGCCGCAGACGACGACGGTCTTGCCGCCGATCAGGGTGTCGGTGGCGCGGTTGATGCCGTCGATCAGGGAGTGGCGGCAGCCGTACTTGTTGTCGAACTTCGACTTGGTGACGGCGTCGTTCACGTTGATCGCCGGGAACAGCAGGGTGCCGTCGCGGTACATCTCGTACAGGCGGTGGACGCCGGTCGTGGTCTCCTCGGTCACGCCGCGGATCTCCGAGGCGAGCTGGGTCCACTTCTGCGAGCCGTCCGTGATGGTGCGGTGCAGGAGTTCGAGGACGACGCGGTGCTCGTCGGACTCGGCGGTGTCGGTCGAGGGGACCTTGCCGTCCTTCTCGTACTGGACGCCGTTGTGGACGAGCATGGTGGCGTCACCGCCGTCGTCCAGGATCATGTTCGGGCCGCCGGTGGGGGTGTTCGGCCAGGTCAGCGCCTGCTCCGTGCACCACCAGTACTCCTCCAGGGTCTCGCCCTTCCAGGCGAAGACCGGGACGCCCTGCGGGTTCTCGGGCGTGCCGTTCGGGCCGACCGCGATGGCGGCGGCGGCGTGGTCCTGGGTGGAGAAGATGTTGCAGGAGGCCCAGCGGACCTCGGCGCCGAGGGCGACCAGGGTCTCGATGAGGACGGCGGTCTGCACCGTCATGTGCAGGGAACCGGTGACGCGGGCGCCCGCGAGGGGCTGCGCCTCGGCGTACTCCCTGCGGATCGACATCAGGCCGGGCATCTCGTGCTCGGCGAGGGTGATCTCCTTGCGGCCGAAGGCCGCCAGGGAGAGGTCGGCGACCTTGAAGTCCTGTCGGTTGTCGACAGTCGTCATACGAGCTGCTCCTCGGAATCGGGGCGAGGTGGATAGGGCTGTCCTGCGCGGCGGCGGCACATACGCGTACCCCGACCGGGGCACGGACGTGCACCGGCAGGGCACAGCTGTGCCCGGTGCGCGCAGCGCATCCGTCGGAGGCCCTCTCTCCCTCGGCCGGTCCGCGGTGGGACCGCCCGACCGCCATCAGCAGCGACGTCTGGCTCAGCACCCAAGCTACACCGGTGGGGCTGTCCCTCCCCAGTCCACCTCCGGACAAAGCGGCCCCCGTCCGCCCCCGTCCGCCCGGGCCGAGAGGGTCGGCCGAGTCGCTGGGCGGAGAAGACGGACGCCGGAGGCGGAAACGCCGCCGGGGCCCGTCCGAGGTGTCGGACGGGCCCCGGCGGCGTACGAGCGGGTGGGGTCAGTGGCCGGCCGGCGTCGGCCCGCCGGGGGTCGCGGCGGGGTCCGGGCCCTTGGCCGCCTCGGTGTCGCTGTAGATGTCCGGCTCCAGATAGATCACCCGGGCGATCGGGACGGCGGCGCGGATGCGGGACTCGGCGGCGTCGATGGCGGAGGCGACCTGGGCGGCCGTGTCGTCGTGCTTGACGGCGATCTTCGCGGCGACCAGGAGTTCCTCCGGGCCGAGGTGGAGCGTGCGCATGTGGATGATGCCGGTGACGGTGGCGCCGTCGACCATCGCCGCCTCGATCTTCTCGGTGTCCTCGGGGCCCGCCGACTCGCCCAGCAGCAGGGACTTGGTCTCGGCGGCGAGGACCAGCGCGATCAGGATGAGCAGGACACCGATGCAGACCGTGCCGATGCCGTCCCAGGTGCCGTCGTCCGTGAGCAGGGCGAGGCCGACTCCGCCGAGCGCGAGGACCAGACCGATCAGCGCGCCGAAGTCCTCCAGGAGGACGACCGGCAGTTCGGGGGCCTTGGCGCGGCGGATGAACTGGGACCAGGAGTGCGAGCCGCGCAGCTCGTTGGACTCCTTGATGGCCGTACGGAAGGAGAAGCTCTCGGCGATGATCGCGAACACCAGGACGCCGACCGGCCAGTACCAGTGGTCGATCGCGTGCGGGTGCTTGATCTTCTCGTAGCCCTCGTAGACGGCGAACATGCCGCCGACGGAGAACAGGACGATCGAGACGAGGAAGGCGTAGATGTAGCGCTCGCGGCCGTAGCCGAACGGGTGCTGCGGGGTCGCCTCGCGCTGGGCCTTCTTGCCGCCGATCAGGAGCAGTGCCTGGTTGCCGGAGTCGGCGAGCGAGTGAACGCCCTCGGCGAGCATCGAGGAGGAGCCGCTGAACGCGAACGCCACGAACTTCGCTACCGCGATCGCGAGGTTGGCGCCGAGTGCCGCCACGATCGCCTTGGTGCCGCCTGAAGCGCTCATCTGCTCCTGCTGTCCCTTCGTACGCCGTCCGGACCCGTTCGTACCCTCGTACCCCGCCCGGTCCGGGCTTTGCCCGCCCTTTGCGGTGGGCCATTCTTGCAGCCCGGTCCGGGGGCGACGCGCCTCAGGTCGGTGCCGTCGTCCCGTCAGGCCACAACTGTCGCACGGAAGATCGTGCCGGACCCGGACACTTCGGCCTTTTCGCCGGCCGGTACGAAGACCGAGGTGCCGGGGGTGAGGTCGATGCCGTCGGCGCGCACGGAGCCGGAGGTGCAGAGCAGGATCTGCGGGGTCTCTCGGGTGAGGTCGCGCGGGTCGGCGCCCTCGGCGACGACATACCGGGAGAGGCGGAACTCGTCGATGGGGGTCGCGTAGACCTCTTCGCCGTCGGGTGAGGCCTCGGGTCGCAGGACGCCGGGGTCGGCGGCCTCGAAGCGGACCACGCGCAGGAGTTCGGGGACGTCGACGTGCTTGGGGGTCAGACCGCAGCGCAGGACGTTGTCGCTGTTGGCCATGATCTCGACGCCGAGGCCGTTCAGGTAGGCGTGCGGGATACCGGCGCCGAGGTAGAGGGCCTCGCCGGGCTGGAGCCGGACGTGGTTGAGGAGCATCGCGGCGATGACTCCGGGGTCGCCCGGGTAGTGGTGGGCGAGGCCGGCGTACGGGGCGTGGTCGCCGCCGAGGCGGGCGCAGGCGGCGGTGGTCTCGGCGACCGTACGGGCCATGTCGTCCGGGTCGGCGCTCAGCACCGCCGTGAGGACCTCGCGCAGCGCGGCCTCCTCCGGGTGGGCGCGCAGCAGGTCGACGTACGGCTTGAGGGAGTCGACGTCGAGGGCGGCGAGGAACGCGGCGGCCTCCTCGGGGGCGCGGAAGCCGCACAGGCCGTCGAACTCGGTGAGGGCACAGATCAGTTCGGGCTTGTGGTTGGCGTCCTTGTAGTTGCGGTGCGGGGCGTCGATCGGGACGCCCCGGCGCTCCTCGTCCTCGTAGCCCTCCCGCGCCTGTTCGAGGTCGGGGTGCACCTGGAGGGACAGCGGGGCGCCGGCGGCGAGGAGCTTCAGGAGGAACGGCAGGCGGGGGCCGAACCTGGCGACGGCAGCGCGGCCGAGTTCCTTGACCGGGTCCTCGGCGACGACCTCGTTGAGCGGACCGCGCCCGGTGCGCGAGGGCGCGCCCGGGTGGGCGCCCATCCACATCTCCGCCTGCGGTTCACCGGTCGGCTCGACGCCGAGCAGCCGGGGGATGGCGGTGGTCGAACCCCAGGCGTAGGGGCGGACGGTGTTGTCGAGGCGGTCCATCGGTGTCTTCTTCTCCATACGTGCGCTGCGCGGCCCGCCGGGCGCGGGCGTCGGTCGGGAAGCGTGGTGTCAGGGGCGCCGGCCGCGGGGTCCGACACCCGCTGTCGGCGCCGGGCGCGAGGTCACGCCCAAGATCAGGCCCCCGAAGCGAGCGCCAGGTAAACGGCGGCGAAATCCGTGATGGCGATCAGCTCGGCGAGGGTTTCCAGTTCGCCGCCCTCCTCGGGTTCGAGTTCGCTGATCGCGGTGTCGTGGCTGAGGGCGAGTTCGCGGGCGGCGGGGGCGGCGCTGATCCCGCCGATGGGACGGTCGCGCAGCAGCACCACACGCGCGTGCAGCGCCTGTGCCTCCTCGACGCGGTCCCGGAAGAAGTCGTCGGGGTCCGCGCCGGCGGCGAGGGCGCCCGCGAGCAGCACGCTGTGCGAGGCGAGCGCCTCGGGCAGTTCGGCGGTGAGCGCGGGGCGGCCGGCGAGTTCGGCGAGCGCGGCGGTGAAGCGGCGGCCGGCCGGGCCCGCCGAGGTGCCCTCCGTCCAGATCACCGGGAGCGCCTCGGCCAGTTCGACGGCGAGCGTCTTGGCGGGGTTGCTGTAGGCCGCGATGGCCGGGCCGCAGCGTTCGGCGACGCGGTCGAGACGGTCGGCGACCTTCTGCAGCGCCTGGGGCGGGGCCGAGACCAGGCCTGTGCGGTCGAGGAGCACGAGCAGCGGGGTGAGCAGCGCCCAGAGCACACCGGGGGCCGAGGCCGCCTGGGACTCGGCCTGCTCGTACGGGGCGGTCGCCATCGGTACGAAGAGGCCGTGGGCTCCTTCCACCCACTCGGCGAGGGGGGAGCCGGCGGGGGCGACGGCGGCGACGGTGCTGCCGCGCCGGTAGGTCTGCTCGATGAGCAGTTCCAGGCCGGGTTCGCTGCCGTCGGGCGTGGCGATCAGCAGGAGGTCGACGGGGCCCGCCCAGCCGGGCAGGTCCCAGCGCAGGGCTCCTCCGGCGGGGGCGACGCCGGTGGGGGTGAGCCGGGTGAGGGGGCAGCTCGCTCCGGCGAGGGTGCCGAGCAGTTCGGCGACGCCGGTGGCGGCCATGCCGGGGCCCGCGATCAGGACGGCGCGCGGGCGGCCGTCGGGCTTCAGCTCGGAGATGCCGGCCTCGGCGGCGTGCCGGACCGCGGTGCGTACCCGGGCGCCGGCCTCGGCGGCACCGCGGAGCAGGGCCCGCCGGTCGGCACGGGTGAGCGCGTCGGGATCGTCGAGGAGCGATTCGTCGAGCATGGGGTCGGTAGCCTCCGATCGCCGGGGGCGCTTGCGCGTGAGCCGCCGGGGTCGCTTGCACGGGGTCGCTCGCGGGAGGTGCCGAGCGGCGCTGGGTCGGACCGGGTGCCGGCCGGGTGTGGCGCCGGTCCCCGATCGGGACGGCCGCGTCGCCGTCGTCCGTGCGGGCGGCCGGGCCGTCGCTCGTCGTCGGGTGTCGTGGCTCGTCGTCGTACCTGCCGCGCCGTCGGACCGCCCGTGGGCGGGGACAGCGCCGCTGTCGCCTCGCGTACGGCGGTCGCGGCGCCGCTGTGCGCGAGGCGGATGCGTCGGTTACGCGGGGCGCCGGGCCTCGTCGACCAGGAGTACGGGGATGTCGTCGCGGACCGGGTAGGCGAGGCCGCAGTCCGCTCCCGTGCAGATCAGCTCGGTCTCCTGCTCCTTGAGCGGGGCATGGCAGGCCGGGCAGGCGAGGATCTCCAGGAGGCCGGCTTCGAGCGGCATGGGGTGTCCTTCCGAAACAGTGGATGCGGCCTGGTCAGGGTACCGCTGCGGGAAGCCGGTCGCCGGGGCGCGCCACCGGTTCGATGGCCGCGAGAAGCGGGTACGCGGGCCTGCGCGGCCCACGCCCCCCTTCGTACCCGCGCCCGTCCGCCCCGGGCCGCGGGCGGCCGACGACGGTGTCCGGCCGTGGCCCGCTCCCGGCGGCGGTGTCGGGGTCAGGCTCTGATGATCTTCAGCACCTCGTCGCGGACCCTTGCCATCGTCGCCTCGTCGCGGGCCTCGGCGTTGAGGCGGAGGAGGGGCTCGGTGTTGGAGGGGCGGACGTTGAACCACGCGTCCTCGGCGGTGACCGTCAGACCGTCGAGTTCGTCGATGGTGACGCCCTCGCGGCCCTCGTAGGCGGCCCTGACGGCGGCGAGGCGGGCGGCCTGGTCGTCGACGGTGGAGTTGATCTCGCCGGAGCCGGCGTAGCGGTCGTACTCCGCGACGAGCCCGGAGAGCGGGCCGTCCTGGCCGCCGAGCGCGGCGAGGACGTGGAGGGCGGCCAGCATGCCGGTGTCGGCGTTCCAGAAGTCGCGGAAGTAGTAGTGCGCGGAGTGCTCGCCGCCGAAGATCGCGCCGGAGGCGGCCATCTCGGCCTTGATGAAGGAGTGGCCGACGCGGGTGCGGACGGGGGTGCCGCCGTGCTCGCGGACGACCTCCGGGACCGACCAGGAGGTGATGAGGTTGTGGATGACGGTGCCGCCGCCGTGCCGGTGCAGTTCGCGGGCGGCGACCAGGGCGGTGATCGCGGACGGGGAGACCGGCTCGCCCCGCTCGTCGACGACGAAGCAGCGGTCGGCGTCGCCGTCGAAGGCGATCCCGAGGTCGGCGCCCTCCTCGCGGACGCGCTTCTGGAGGTCCACGATGTTCGCCGGGTCGAGGGGGTTGGCCTCGTGGTTCGGGAAGGTGCCGTCCAGTTCGAAGTACATCGGGACGAGTTCCAGCGGCAGGCCGGAGAACACCGTGGGCACGGTGTGTCCGCCCATGCCGTTGCCCGCGTCGACGACGACCTTCAGGGGGCGGATCGAGGTCAGGTCGACGAGCGAGCGGAGGTATGCCGCGTAGTCCTCCAACGTCTCCCGCCGCGTGATCGTTCCGGGCGTCGCGTCCGAGGCCGGGGCGCCGGAGTCGAGCCAGGTCTCGGCGAGCCGGCGGATCTCGGAGAGGCCGGTGTCCTGGCCGACGGGGGCCGCGCCGGCCCGGCACATCTTGATGCCGTTGTACTGGGCCGGGTTGTGCGAGGCGGTGAACATGGCGCCCGGCAGGCCGAGCGCGCCCGACGCGTAGTAGAGCTGGTCGGTGGAGCACAGGCCGATCTCGGTCACGTCGACCCCGCGCGCCGCGGCGCCGCGCGCGAAGGCGCGCGAGAGGCCGGGCGACGAGGGCCGCATGTCATGCCCGATCACGATGGCGTCCGCACCCGTCACTTGGACGAAGGCGGCACCGAACAGCTCGGCGAGCGGCTCGTCCCACTGGTCCGGGACCACCCCGCGTACGTCGTACGCCTTCACGAGCTGCGACAGATCAGCAGTCACGGCCAACCCTCCAGGAGTCCACTTCGGTCACCCCAAACTACCCGTCCGGGATGACGGCGAGCCGTGCCGAGCCCGAGTGGGGCGCATACGTGACCTGCGAACCGTCCCGGTCATCCGGGGGAAACCCGCCCGTCTCGAGGCAGCGTCCGCGAACCTCAGGGCAGCATCCAGGAGAGGACCGGTGAGCTCTGGCCCGCGACGATCAGGCACATGATGAGCAGCAGTCCGAGACTCCAGGGCAGCACCTTGCGCAGCAGGTCTCCCTCGCGGCCGTCGAGCCCGACGGCCGCGCAGGCGATCGTCAGGTTCTGCGGCGAGATCATCTTGCCGAGGACACCGCCCGAACTGTTGGCGGCGGCGAGGAGTTCGGGCGAGAGCCCCGACTCCCGGGCGGCGCTCACCTGGAGAGCGCCGAAGAGGGCGTTCGACGAGGTGTCGGAGCCGGAGACCGCCACACCGAACCACCCCAGAACGGGTGACAGGAAGGCGAGTCCGGATCCGGCCGCCGCCACGAAGTGGCCGATCGTGGCGGCCTGTCCGGAGAGGTTCATGACGTAGGCGAGGGCCAGCACGGACGTCACGGTCAGGATCGCGAACCTCAACTCACGCACGGTCGCGAGCCATTCCCGGACCGCCACGCGCGCGTGCACCCCGAGCACGACGGCCGTGCACAGCCCGGCGAGCAGCACGAGGGTGCCGCCGGTCGACACGATCGGCCAGGTGAAGACGTTCCCGCCCACGGGCCGGCCGTCGGGGCCGACGACATCGAGGAAGGGCCAGTCGTACGTGCGGGTCGCGCGCGCCGCCCAGTCCTTCACGGCCGGGATCTGCGCGATCGAGAAGACCGTGACGATCAGGGCGTACGGGGCGTAGGCGCGCGCGACTTCGCGGCGCGGGTCCCGCTCGTCGAGTTCCTCGCTGCGCGCACCGGTCAGGACCGACGCCCGTACGGCCTCGGTCGCGGGCACGCGCGCGTGCGGTACGGCGATCAGGGCGGCGGCTCCGGCCAAGGAGGCGCCGATGTCGGCGAGTTGCGCGGAGACGTAGTTCGAGGCCGCGAACTGGACGACGGCGAAGGCGACTCCGCAGGCGAGGGCGGGTATCCAGGTCTCGCGCAGTCCGCGCCGGCCGTCGACGAGGCCGACCAGGACGAGGGGCACGACCAGCGCGAGCAGCGGTGTCTGGCGGCCCACCAGGGAGGCGACGGAGTCCAGCGGCAGGCCGGTGACCTGGGCGAGGGTCACGACCGGGGTGGCCATCGCGCCGAAGGCGACCGGCGCGGTGTTGGCCACGAGGGCGACGACCGCCGCGCGCACCGGGTCGAAGCCGAGGGCGACCAGCATCACGGAGCAGATCGCGACGGGGGCGCCGAAACCGGCGAGGGCCTCCAGCAGCGCGCCGAAGCAGAAGGCGACCACGAGCGCCTGGACGCGCGGATCGTCGGACAGGCGCCCGAACGAGCGGCGCAGGATGTCGAAGTGCCGGGTGCGGACGGTCATCCGGTACACCCACAGGGCGTTGACGACGATCCACAGGATGGGGAACAGGCCGAACGCGGCGCCCTGAGCGGCGCTGGAGAGCGTCTGGTCCACGGGCATGCCGTAGGCGAGGCAGGCGACCAGTGAGGCCGCCAGAAGGCCTGCCAGGCCCGCCAGGTGGGCTTTGAGCCGGACGCCGCCGAGCAGGATCAGGACGAGGACGAGGGGCAGGGCCGCCACGAGGGCGGACAGGCCGAGCGAGTCGGCGACGGGTCGCAGTTCCTGGACGTACACGGACGCCTCCCCGGATTCCGTGATGCGGAAAGCGATGTCACACGGACACCGAAATCGTCGTGTCCACGACAACATCACGTCAATGGGTGTGCGCGGCCCGGGGGAATCGGCGTCCGGGAGTTTCGGCGGCGGGACGGGCCGCGCGGTACGGCGGGAGGGCGCGGCGCGGAGAACCGCGCGCGCCGGCGAGGCCGGCGCTCAGTTCTCGGGCGAGCGCAGGATCCGCAGGTGGCCGCGGCGAGCGACCTCCATCGGGTCCGCCGAGCGGGCGCCGCCGCCCTCCGCCGCGCGCTTCTGCGGACGGGCCGCCTCGCGCACCGCGTTCGCCAGCGCCTCCAGATCGTCGCCGCTGGGACGCGCGGGACCGGAGGAGTCGGCGAGGCGGACGACCTCCCAGCCACGCGGCGCGGTGAGGCGCTCGGAGTGCTCGGCGCACAGGTCGTAGCAGTGGGGTTCGGCGTAGGTGGCGAGCGGGCCGAGGACCGCGGTCGAGTCGGCGTAGACGTACGTCAGCGTCGCGACGGCGGGACGGCCGCAGGCGGTGCGCGAACAGCGACGTACAAGGCTCACGACGTTGGACGGTACCGCACTCTTGAGCGGGCCGCGACGACTCTCCCCCAGGTCACCCCACCGTGTCGTCCTGTGAGACGCCGCACACCGCTTTCGGAGCATCAGACCCTGACCTGGGGCGACATCAGGTGTCGGGATACCGAACAGACCTGAATCCGGTCACCACTTGGTGTGAATCATGCCAATTGCCATGTCAGAGACGGTCTTGGAGAGATACGGAATCGAGCCGAATCTTGACGGGAACGGTCATCGGGCGTCATCCGGACGACCGGCCGGGCCGGGTGCCACCAGCCGCCGGGCGGCCGCCCGGCCCCTGCCGGGCCGCCGGTGACCACCGCGTCGGGCCGGGCGGCCGGGCCGGGCGGGGACTACTCTTCGTCAGTGATGGACAACCCCGTACCGCCCCGTGCCGCAGCAGCCGGTCCCCGTCGTCGTGACCGCCACGGCAGGGGCATGCGCGGCCCCGTGGCGCCGCCCCAGGTACCGCTCGCGGCGAGCCGTGCCGAGGTCTTCGCGGACCTCGTGCAGGACTCCGTGGAACGGCTGGAGCGACGCTGGCCACAGCTCGCCGACATCGACTTCATGGTGCTCGAAGTCCCCCGCCTGGAGCGCTCGGGCGAGGGCTGGAGCGACGAGGCGGTGCCGCTGGGCGGCACGATCGCGGCGCGCGACGGACATCCCGCGCGCGTGGTCGTCTACCGCCGTCCGATCGAGATCCGCACCAAGGGGCGCGACGAGCGCGCCGCCCTGGTGCACGAGGTCGTCGTGGAACAGGTCGCGGAACTGCTGGGCCTGACGCCGGAGACCGTCGACCCGCGGTACGGCGAGGACTGAGAACCGCCCGGGAGCGCTCGCTCGGCCGGGCGGATCACCGGTCCCCGATCACTGCTTGAGCAGCACCGAGAGGTCCTGTTCGGCATCCGGCACAGAGACCGTCCCGCGGTCGTCCGGGAGGCCCTGGATGGTGAACGCGGGAACGCCCTCCTGGGTCGCCGAGAGCATCCGGGAGGCGTAGACCGGACCTCCGGAGACCGGCTCGACGGTCAGGGCGTACGTGCCCTTGAGGCCGCTCGGGACGGGTGCCTCGACGTTCTGGGTGGTCCCGCCCTTGATGGTGAACGTCTTCGACACGGCCGTGCCGCCCCGGCTGCCCGCGGACGCGGTGACCTTGATCCTGGCTCCCTCGCCCGGGGCGGTCACGGCGAGCGTGGACCCCTTGGCGGTGTTGTCCGCGACCGTCGCGCGGGCACCCACCGGGGCGGTGGCCGGAATGAACGCGGTCTCCTGATCGGCGCCCTTGCCCCGCACCACCCGCAGGGCGGCGACGACCGGCACGGACGAGCCGGTGGGGGTGAGCACCAGGGAGCCCGCCTCGCCGCGGGTGACGTCCCCGAGGTCGACGGCGGAGGTCATACCGGCCTTCACGTGCAGTGTCTCGTTGCCCGCCGGGGTGATCGTCCCCGAGGGCGAGGCGAGGCGGACCTTCAGGTCGGCGTCCGTGTCACCGGGCGCGAAGGCGACCAGGCGCACCGAGGTGGCGTCCTTGGGGATGCCCGGCATGACGAGACTGTCCGCGGGGTCGGCGGAGGCCGCCAGCCAGTCGCCGCCGGTCTTGGCGTCGAGCGCCTGTACGGCGGCTCCCACCCGGCCGCTGCGGACCTTCACGTGCACGGTCAGGTCGGCCTGCGGATCGCCGGTCAGGGTGTTCAGCAGGATCGGCTCGCTGGCGTGCGCCTGGACCGTGATCCCGTCGGCCACCGTGGACTTGAGCGTGCCGTCCTTGCCGTACAGATCGATGTCGACGACCGCCGCGGCGTCGTCCGGGTTCGTCAGATGCACGTAATCGGTGCGCTGCGCGGCCGTGCTGGCGCCCGGGAACCAGAACTCGGTGTCGGGCGCGGTGCAGTTGGTGCCGAGCAGGCCGCGACCGGCGCCCGCGGCGACCTCGGAGGTCTCCTGGACCGTCCAGCCGGGCGCGAACTTGCCCGACGCGAGGCCGACGAGGGCGGGCGCGTCGGCACCCGAGGTGTCGCCGGCCGCCGGCTTGCCGGGCTCCTTGGGCTGGACGACGGGCTTGGCGGCCTTGGCGCCGCTCTTCTTGCCGTCGGACGAGCCGGCCCCGTCGGCCGACTCCTCGGTGGCTGCCTGGAGTTGGGCCTTGCCGCTGCCGCTCGCGCCCTCCACGACGGGCGTGAAGGACGTGTACGTCGTATCCGCGATGTCGGAGGTGCTCGGCTGCGGGCAGAGCAGGCTCGTGCGCTCCACGGGCAGCCGCGCGGCCGAGGCGGACGCGCTGTCACCGGAGGCGCCGGCCGGCGTGAGGGTCGCGAAACCGGTGACGGCGGCGAGCGCCGTCGCCGCGGCGATCAGGGACAGGGTGGTGCGGTTCACTGATGGCTCCCGTCGGGGCGCTCACTGTCGTTGCCGTGCGGGGGCCGCGTGGGGTCGTAGGCCGGGTCGTAGCCCTGCTCGCCCGTCTCGTAGCCCTGGCCCCGGGAATCGAAGGGATTGCCGTTGGCGTCGTAGCCCTGGCCGTAGTTCTGGTCGTACGCCGCCGTGCCGCCGTAGGCGTACGGGTCGTACTGGCCGCCCTGGTAGGGATCCGCCTGATAGGGCTGCTCGTAGGTGCCCGCCGGGTAACCCGCCTGGCCCTGCTGGCCCTGCTGGCCCTGCTGGCCCTGCTGGCCCTCGTACTGCTCGCCGCCGTAGGTGTCGTACTCGGCGTTCGCGTAACTCCGGCTGTCCCAGGCGTCGTACGCCTGCTGACGCGGGATGACGGCCGGGATCTCCTCGTCCGCGTCGGCGTCCGCGGGGAACCCGCCGTCGAACTCCGGGTCCTCGTCCGGCCGGGCGGAGTCCGCCTCGGCCTCGGCCTGGGCGCGCAGGCGGCGGGCGCGGCGGCCGTCGCCCGTCATGTCCTCGGCGGTTACGGGCTGCTGCTCCTCGGGGAGGTCGTCGTCGATGTCCCGGCGCCGCCCGGGGAGGGCGAGCACCACGAGGACCAGGGCGAGGACGCCCTGGGTCCACAGCCAGGCCGTGTGGCTCAGCGGTGCGTCGAACGTGACGTCCAGCCTGCCGCCGTCGGCGGGCAGCCGGAAGCCCTGGGCCCAGCCGTCGACCGTGGTGCGGGTCAGCGGCTTGCCGTCCAGGGTCGCCGTCCAGCCGGCGTCGGCGCTGTCGGCCAGCCGCAGCACACGGCCCCCGTCACCGGCGGGGATCGTGGCGTGCACGTCGACCGGACCCGCGGCGATGGACTCCGGGGCGCCCGACGCGGGGACGATCGCGGCGCGTGAGACCTGCTGGTCGACGCGCCACAGGGCGCTGCCGTCCTGCTGGCTCAGCCGGGACAGGCCCGTGGTGGCGTCCAGGACACGGCTCACCTCGCGCGGCGCGCCCTTGCGGACCAGGACATAGCGCACGGCGAAGCCGCCGAGCTGGTCGGCCTGGTCGGCGCCGGAGCCCGCCACGAGGTTGGCGACGACCTTGTCGAGCTTCTTGTTCGCGCCGCCGGCCGCGGCGAGTTCGGCGTCGCCGAGACGGGCGCCGGAGCCGCGGACGAGGACGTAGCCGACCCTGGCGGCCGAACTGCTGTCGAGGACGAGCGTGCGGGCCTGGTCGCGGGTGCCGCTCTCCTCGGCGACGAACGCGGGCACCTGCACCGGGTCACGGCGCTCGACGGGTCCGTCGGCGCCGCGGATGATCCATCCGGCCGCGACGAGCAGGGGGCCGGCGGCGCAGGCGAAGGCGATGAGCGCGGCCACCGGCTGGCGCCAGCCGAAGCTCTGCTCGGCGACCCGCGCGCGGGCACCGTCGGAGCCGACGGCGGCGGCGGCGAGCAGCGCGAGACCGTACACGAGGGTCGCGGGTCCCGCCCAGGTGGAGCGGTTGGACAGGGCCGCGAAGAGAAGTGCCACGACGGCGATGACCCAGGCGGTCCGGATCCCCGCCTGGCGCTCGGAGCGCAGCAGTGCGGCCAGCGCGGCCAGCACGATGCCGAAGAGCATCAGTCCGCTGACGGTCCCCGGTCCGCCGGGGCCGGCGCTCAGCAGGTCGAGCGCGGAGGCCGTGCTCGCGCCGTAGTCCAGGCCGGCCTGCCGGAAGAAGCCGAACGGCAGCAGGGTCAGCGACCAGGGGGCGAGGACCAGCAGCGGGGTGCCGAGCTGGGCCAGGAACCGCAGCCCGTAGGCGGGGATCTCCCTGCGTCGCACCACGAGGAGCGCGACGCCGAGGACCAGCGCGATGGGCCACACGATCGGGGTGAACGCCGTCGTGAACGTCAGCAGCAGGGCGTACGCCCAGGTCGCGCGCCAGCTGCCGCGCGCGCGGGAGCCGTTCGCGAGACCGCTCGCCGCGATGCCCGCGCGCGCGATGAGCGGCAGCAGGATCGCGAGGACGGCGGTGCCGATACGGCCGCCCGCCAGCGCGCCGGTGGCGGCGGGCAGGAAGGCGTAGGCGACGGACGCCCAGGCCCGCAGGAGCCGGGACTCGACGAGGGGCCGTGAGGCGAAGTACGCGGCGAAGCCGGCCAGTGGCACGGATCCCACGAGGAGCACGGTGACCGCGAGGCCGGTGGAGCCGACGAGCACGGAGGCCAGCAGCGCGACGAGCGCGAGGTAGGGCGGGGCGGACCCGGTGGAGCCCGCGCCGACCGGATGCCAGCCGTCGAGGTAGCGCGCCCACAGCTCGGAGACGTCGGCGGGGGCGGGCAGCAGCGCGCCGCCCGCGAGGGCCCCGCCGCCGAGCAGTTGGCGGCACGCGAGGAGCGAGACGAACAGGAGCACCAGGAAGAGCATCGGGCCGGGGTTGCGCGCGATGCGCTTGATCCGGGCGAACTGCTCGATCTCCAGGAAGTCTCCGTCGTCGCCGCCCGGTCCGGACTCGACGGCACCTCCGTGCCGTCCCGCGCCCGTGGTGACGTCGGCGTCGGAGCGGCTCGTCAGGTTGCCCGCGACCTGCTCGAAGGTGGCCCTGACGGTGGCACCCGGAGGCGGGAACAGGGGGCGCAGCTCGCCCTTGTCGACCTGCGGGCGGCCGCGCCTGCGCCGTCCGGCGATGATCCGCTCGGGGCGCAGCAGGGTGCCCAGGAGGCCGCGGATCTCGTCGACGGCCTGCCCGGGGACCTTGCCCACGAGGTAGGCGAGCGTGCGCAGCAGGGTGCCGAGGACGAGGCGGACCAGGATCCAGGGGAGCTGCGCGGTGCGGGCGTTGACGAGGAGGGTGTAGACGGCGCCCGCTTTGTCGACCTTGTGCGGGGAGGCGGCGGTGCGGCCCACGCAGTCGACGGCGCGGCGCTCGCGGGAGGCCGCCTCGGCGTGCCGTACGACGGCTTCCGGGGCGACGAGGACCCGGTGGCCGGCGGCCTGGGCGCGCCAGCACAGGTCGACGTCGTCGCGCATGAGGGGCAGCCGGCGGTCGAAGCCGCCGAGCTCCTCGAAGACGTCGCGGCGGATCAGCATGCCCGCGGTGGACACGGAGAGCACGGGGTGGACGTGGTCGTGCTGCCCCTGGTCCTGCTCGCGTCGGTCGAGACCGGTCCAGCGGCGTCCCGAGTTGGCGATGGTGACGCCGACCTCGAGGAGCTGCCGGCGGTCGTACCAGCCGCGGAGCTTGGGGCCGACGACGGCCACGTCCTGGCCGGCTTCCCGCTCGCTCTCCACGACGCGCAGCAGCTGGGCCAGGGCGTCGGGCTCGGGGGCGCTGTCGTCGTGCAGCAGCCAGAGCCACTGCTCGGGTTCGCCGTGCGGGAGGTCCGGCATGTCGTAGGCGTCGTCGCGCCAGCTGCGGGTGACGGGGTCCCAGCCGCTCGGACGCTTGAGGTACGGCAGGTCGTCCGGGGTCAGTTCGGGGGCGGTGCGGGACGCCTCCTCGACCGCCTGGCCGAAGCCGGTGCGCCGCGCCAGGTGCAGCACGCGGTCGGCGCCGAGCGCCTCGGTGAGCAGCTGGGCGGATTCGTCCGCGCTGCCGGTGTCGGCCGCCACCGCGTTCTGCACGGGGCGGTCCTGGCCGAGCAGCCCGGAGAGGGCCTGTGGCAGCCAGCGGGCGCCGTCGTGGGAGACGAGCACCGCGGTCACCACGTGGCGCGGAAACTCAGGGGCGGCAGCGGCGTCGTTACTGTCTGCCGAAAGGCTGTGCACGGACATCGAGGTACGGGCCCCGGTTCGATGGACTGCGGTGGACGTCTGTGTCCGGCGGGGACAGCGGGACGTCTCGGACGAGGGCCCACACTAACGGCTGGGAAAGACGGCGGCCCGCCGCCTGTGGATAACCCACGCGCGACGGGCCGTTCCTTACGTAAGAGTGTGTGCCGTTTGGTCGGTGGCACCCGCGGGTGCCACCGGTGTTCCGCGTCCGCTGCCGCGTGCGACGGTTTTCAGACAGCGGCCTTCTTCAGACGACGCCGTTCCCGCTCGGACAGACCGCCCCAGATGCCGAACCGTTCGTCGTTGGCGAGCGCGTATTCGAGGCACTCGGAGCGGACTTCGCAGGCGAGGCAGACCTTCTTGGCCTCGCGGGTGGAGCCGCCCTTCTCGGGAAAGAAGGACTCGGGGTCGGTCTGGGCGCACAGCGCGCGCTCCTGCCAGCCGAGTTCCTCGTCCGCGTCGTCGACCAGCAGTTGCTGCACCAGCTCGGTCATGTGCGCCCCTCGTCTGTCTTTCGCGTCCCCGTGATGCTGCCGTTACCGATCCCGGCTGAACGACACGAGTGAAATTACAAGTGTGCCGATCCGGGCCAGTCAAGCCGAGATCTGCTATTGGGCCCCTTATTCACTCTGCGGAACCAAGGCTATGCGGAAAGTGTTCAAATCGGCATAAACCCTGACAGCCCAAGAGGTCCAGGTCAGACGCCCGCCCCCTTCACAGAGGGGGACGTCCAGGCGTTCGATCTCGTTCCGACGCAGACCCCGAAGCGAAACTGATCACATTTAGATCACGGGTCCGCGGCGAGGTTTGTTCACCCGGTTGTGCGCCATGTGTCCGGGGAGTCGCCTGAACAAACCTTTCGCCTGCCAGATGAACCGGATGAGGTGAAACATCGCTCACATACCGGACATGCAGTTGACAGTCGAGGTGTGAACCGGTGTGCTTGTGGGCATGCTCGCGCACTTGGCATCCACCTCGACCCGCACCGCCGGGTCCCTCGGTGCTGCCCACGCGCGCTGTAGCTGTTGTTGCTGTTCCAGCTGTTGAGCCCTACCGCGCTCCGGCTGCCTCGCCGCCACTGAGGCGCATCCCGCCCCCACCGGGGCCACCGCCCGCACCAGGGCTCCTCCCCCGCTCCCGACCCGGGCGGAATCCCCGCCCGCGACCCGGGTGGAAACGGCCAGCGACACCCCAGCACTCTCCCGCCGAGGAACCACCGCATCCATGAACAGCGACAACGACCTCCAGATCGCCGGCGACATCCTCGAAGTCCCGCACCTGCTCCAGCCGCCGCGCGAACACCCCTCCACCGTGGCCGAGTTCGCCGGCCTGGCGCGCTCCATCGCCGCCGACCGGTCCCAGTGGGAACACCTCGTCCGCTACGACGCCGCCTCGCGCTGGTACCACCGGCTGCGCACGGGGCCCGGCTACGAGGTGTGGCTCCTGTCCTGGGTGCCCGGACAGGGCAGCGGACTGCACGACCACGGCGGCTCCTCCGGCGTGCTGACCGTCCTGGACGGCGCGCTGACCGAGCACACCGAGCGGGGCACGCGCGCCCTGGGCTCCGGCGCGCAGCGCGTGTTCGCGCCCGGTTATGCCCACGAGGTCGTCAACGACGCGCTCGAACCGGCCGTCAGCCTGCACATCTATTACCCGGGCCTCACCGAGATGCCGATGCACGCGGCGCGTTGCGCGGTCGCCGAAACCGTGTGACGCGTTCGCGCCCGAGAGCCGCCCGCCGTCACCGGGGTCTCGTAACCGGCTGACACGTTGTCGTACCCGCCTGCGAGACTGAACCCCATGCGCATTGTGGTTCTGGCAGGCGGTATCGGTGGTGCACGGTTCCTGCGTGGTCTCCAGCGGGCCGTGCCGGACGCGGACATCACGGTCATCGGCAACACCGGCGACGACATCCACCTCTTCGGGCTGAAGGTCTGCCCGGACCTGGACACGGTGATGTACACGCTCGGCGGCGGCATCAACGAGGAGCAGGGCTGGGGGCGGGCCGACGAGACCTTCCATCTGAAGGAGGAGCTCGCGGCGTACGGACTCGGACCCGAGTGGTTCGGGCTCGGCGACCGGGACTTCGCGACGCACATCGTGCGGACGCAGATGCTGGGCGCGGGCTATCCGCTCAGCGCCGTCACCGAAGCCCTGTGCGACCGGTGGAAGCCGGGCGTGCGTCTCCTCCCCATGTCCGACGACCGGGTCGAGACCCATGTCGCCGTCACGCTGCCGGAGGGCGACCCGGCCGGGGCCGCGGGCGAGCGCAAGGTGATCCATTTCCAGGAGTACTGGGTCCGGCTGCGGGCCTCCGTGCCGGCCGAGGCGATCGTGCCGGTCGGCGCCGAGCAGGCCAAGCCCGCTCCCGGGGTGCTGGAGGCCATCGCCGAGGCGGACGTCATCCTCTTCCCCCCGTCCAACCCCGTGGTCTCCGTCGGCACCATCCTCGCCGTGCCCGGCATCCGCGAGGCCATCGCCGAGGCGGGCGTCCCGGTCGTCGGCCTCTCCCCCATCGTCGGTGACGCGCCCGTGCGGGGCATGGCCGACAAGGTGCTGGCCGCGGTGGGCGTCGAGTCCACCGCCGCCGCGGTCGCCGAGCACTACGGCTCGGGCCTGCTGGACGGCTGGCTGGTCGACACGGTCGACGCCTCCGCGGTGGAGCGCGTCGAGACGGCCGGGATCCGCTGCCGGGCCGTCCCGCTGATGATGTCCGACCTCGACGCGACGGCGCGTATGGCGCGGGAGGCGCTGGCACTGGCGGAGGAGGTACGGACGCCGTGAGCACCATGGAAGCGGCCTTTCACGGCGAGGCGGAGCGCCCGGGAGGGCGGACCGGCGGCGAACACGGGGACCGGCCCGCCGACGCGGGCTACCGGGTGTGGGCGCTGGACGGACTTCCCGAGGTGCGTCAGGGGGACGACCTGGCGAAGCTCATCGCGACGGCCGGGCCCGGACTCGTGGACGGGGACGTGCTGCTCGTCACCTCCAAGATCGTCTCGAAGGCCGAGGGACGGTCGGTCGAGGCCGCCGACCGGGAGGCCGCCATCGACGCCGAGACCGTCCGGGTCGTGGCACGGCGCGGCGCTCTGCGGATCGTCGAGAACCGGCAGGGTCTCGTGATGGCCGCCGCCGGGGTCGACGCCTCCAACACCCCTGCCGGGACAGTGCTGTTGCTGCCCGAGAATCCCGACGCCTCCGCGCAGGCGATCCGTGAGGGACTGCGGGACGCCCTCGGCGTGGACGTCGGCGTCGTGATCACGGACACCTTCGGGCGGCCCTGGCGCACCGGGCTCACCGATGTCGCCATCGGCGCCGCGGGCGTCCGGGTGCTGGACGACCTGCGCGGCGACACCGACGCGCACGGCAACCCGCTGAGCGCGACCGTCGTGGCCACGGCCGACGAACTCGCCGCCGCCGGTGACCTGGTCAAGGGCAAGGCCTCCGGGCTGCCCGTCGCCGTCGTGCGCGGTCTGGCGCATCTGGTGACCGAGGCGGAGGGCACGGGCGCGCGGGCGATGGTGCGCGACGCGCGGGACGACATGTTCCGGCTGGGCACCTCGGAGGCCGTACGGGAGGCCGTGACCCAGCGGCGTACGGTACGGGCCTTCACCGACGAGCCCGTCGACCCGGGCGCCGTACGCCGTGCGGTCGCGGCGGCGGTGACCGCGCCCGCGCCGCACCACACCACGCCCTGGCGGTTCGTGCTCCTGGAGTCCGCTCGGTCGCGGACACGGCTGCTCGACGCCATGCGGGACGCGTGGATCGCGGATCTGCGGGGCGACGGGAAGAGCGAGGAGTCCATCGCCAAGCGGGTCCGCCGGGGCGATGTGCTGCGCAAGGCGCCGTACCTCGTGGTGCCGTGCCTGGTCATGGATGGATCGCACACGTACGGCGACGGACGGCGGGACGGCGCCGAGCGCGAGATGTTCGTCGTCGCCACCGGGGCGGGTGTGCAGAACTTCCTGGTCGCACTGGCCGGGGAGCGGCTGGGCTCCGCGTGGGTGTCGTCGACGATGTTCTGCCGTGACGTCGTCCGTGAGGTGCTGGAGCTCCCGGAGAACTGGGACCCGATGGGGGCCGTGGCCGTCGGGCACGCGGCGGAGGAACCAAGAGCCCGGCCCGAACGGGACGCGGCGGCGTTCATCGAGCTGCGCTGATTCTGGCGGGGGCGCCTTTGTCTGGCGGGGGCGCCTTCAGCAGGCAGGGCGCCTTTGGCGGGCGGAGTGCCTTCTGCGGGCAGGGTGTCTCTCGCGGGCAGGGCGCCTTGGCGGGCGGGGTGTCTTCTGCGGGCAGGGCGTCTTTGGCGGGGGCGCCTTCAGCAGGCAGGGCGTCTTTGGCGGGCGGAGTGCCTTCAGCGGGCGGGGTGCCTTCTGCGGGCAGGGCGGCGCCTTGGCGGGGGCCAGCAGCGGGCGGGGGTCCTTCTCTGCGGGCGAGGGTGGACCTCCGGTCTCGTGAGCGCCGGTCCGGGGCGTGTGTGCCGGTGCGGTGCCTCGGGCGTGCCGGTCCGGAGTGCGGCTCCGTCGGGGACGTCGGTCGGTGGATGTGGGTGGTCCGGGGTGTTCTTCCCCGGTGTCCGGACACCGGGGCGTGGAGGGAGCGCCTACTCTCGTAGGACAGCCCGCGTATCTCTAGGACCTCATCCGTGTCTGGACGTTTCGCTCCCCGGCCGACGCGTACGACCGTGCGCGGCGGGCATGTCGTGGTGCCCGGCGGCGTGCCGGGCGGAGTACCCCGTCAGGCCGCCGGACCCGGGCACGTCCGCACCTGGACACCCGGCGGGCCCCTGGACCTCGGGCTCGTGCTCGGGCCACTGCGGCGCGGACCGGGCGATCCGACGTTCCGTACGACGCCCGACGGCTCCGTGTGGCGGACCAGCCGCACGCCCGCCGGGCCGGGAACGCTGCGCGTCGCTCTGCGCGGCGGGGTCGTCCGGGGCGAGGCCTGGGGTCCCGGAGCCGCATGGCTGCTCGACCGGCTCCCCGACCTGCTCGGCGCCGCCGACGATCCCGAGGCCTTCGTACCCCGGCACCGGCTGGTCGCGCTCGCCCGGCATCGGCGGCCCGGTCTGAGACTGGTGCGGACCGGGCTCGTCATGGAGTCGCTGATCCCCTCCGTCCTGGAGCAGAAGGTCACCACCGACGAGGCGTACCGGGCGTGGCGGCTGCTCGTGCGGACGTTCGGGGAGCCCGCGCCGGGGCCCGCTCCCGAGCGGATGTACGTCATGCCGGCGCCGCGGACCTGGGCACTGATCCCGTCCTGGGAGTGGCACCGGGCCGGGGTCGACGACAAGCGGGCCGCCACGATCCTGCGGGCCGTACGGGTCGCGGCGCGGCTGGAGGAGGCCGTCGGGTTCGATCCCGTACAGGCGCAGCGACGGCTGGAGCTGGTACCCGGTATCGGGCCGTGGACGTCGGCGGAGGTCGTGCAGCGCAGTCATGGCTCGGCGGATTCCGTGACCGTGGGGGATCTGCATCTGCCGGGGATCGTCGGGTACGCGCTGGCGGGGGACCGGGACGCGGACGACTCCGTCATGCTGGAGCTGCTGGAGCCCTATGCCGGGCAGCGGCATCGGGCCGCTCGGCTGATTCTGCTGGCCGGGCGTACTCCGCCGCGGCGTACGCCGAAGATGCCTCGCACGGACATCGGGCTGCTCTAGGCGGGCCTGGTGGGCCCCGACCTGGGGCCCCGACCTGGGGCCCCGACCTCGCGGGCCTGGCGTCCGCTGTCTCCGGTCGCCCGGTGTCGCCTGCCGGTCGCCTCGGCACAGGGCTTGCGGCGCACCCCGTCGGCCATGCCTCCGCGCGGGCGGGATTTCGCCCCCTCCGCCCCTGCCCTGCCCACCCCTGGGGCTGCGCCCCAGACCCGCTCCTCAAACGCCGGAGGGGCTGACATCTCCCCGCGACCTTGCCGGAGGGCCGGCATCGCCCCTCCGGCAAGGTCTCGGCGGGTCTACTGGTCCGAGGAGAAGCGGAGCGTTGCTGCCGGGATCTGGGCGTCGCACCAGACGCGGACTCCCTCGCGGAGTTCGTTGTCGGGGCCGACCACCGCGCCGTCGCCGATGACCGTGCCGGTGAGGACGGTGCGTTCGCCGATGCGGGCGCCGGCGCCGACGAAGGAGTCGGTGACGACCGCTCCGGGCTCGATGACCGCACCGGCCAGGATCGTGCTGCCGGTGATCCGGGCGCCCTCGCCGACGCGCGCGCCCTCGCCGATCACCGTGCCGCCGGTGAGCTTCACGTCGGGGGCCACCGTCGCCGTGGGCAGGACCAGCCGGTCGCCGCAGCGGCCGGGGACCGCCGGGGACGGAGCGCGCCCGAGCACCAGGTCGGCGGAACCGCGCACGAAGGCCTGCGGGGTGCCCAGATCGAGCCAGTAGGTGGAGTCCACCATGCCCTGGAGGTGGGCGCCGGTGGCCAGGAGCTCCGGGAAGGTCTCGCGCTCGACCGAGACCGGGCGGCCCGCGGGGATCGTGTCGATGACCGAGCGGCGGAAGACGTACGCGCCCGCGTTGATCTGGTCGGTGACGATCTCCTCGGGACTCTGCGGCTTCTCCAGGAACGCGGTGACGCGCCCGGTGGCGTCGGTGGGGACCAGACCGAACGCGCGCGGGTCCTCCACGCGGGTGAGGTGCAGGGAGACGTCCGCGCCCGTCGTCTCGTGGGCCGTCACCAGCGCCGGGATGTCCAGGCCGGTGAGGATGTCCCCGTTGAAGATCAGGACCGGGTCGTCGGGGCCCGAGCGCAGCCGGGAGGCCACGTTGCGGATGGCTCCGCCGGTGCCCAGCGGCTCCTCCTCGGTGACGTACTCGATGTGGAGGCCCAGCGAGGAACCGTCACCGAAGTACGGCTCGAAGACCTCGGCGAGGTAGGAGGTCGCCAGCACGATGTGCTCGACACCCGCCGTGCGCGCCCGCGCCAGCTGGTGCGTGAGGAAGGGGACCCCGGCCGCCGGGACCATCGGCTTGGGTGTGCGCACGGTGAGCGGGCGCAACCGGGTGCCTCTGCCGCCGACCAGGAGGATCGCTTCTGTCACCTGTCGTCTCTGCTTCCTGCCGGGACCGGCCGAACTGTCTTTCGGCCGGCCAGTGTATGCAGACCGTTCGATGGCGCCCTCGATGGCCGTGCGGTGTCCTTCGACGGGCCTCTGCCGTGACGTCAGGTGATCTCTGCCGGTCCGGCCCGGCCGGTCCGTCGCCGGCCTGGCCGTTCCGGGCAGCCGTGCGGGCGGTCTAACGCCCCTGGTAGCGGGCCGCGGTCGTCCTGGCGGAGCCGAGCTTGCCGTAGAGAAGCCGTCCGGGGCACTCCGTGGCGAACCCGTCCCGATGGCCGGAGATCACATTCAGTCGTACGTTCTTTCCTTTTCGGTAGAGATTGCCACCGGCCGACTTCAGGTATGTCTTGCCACGCGGATTGGCACCGTACAGACCGAGTTTCCATGCCGTGAGCCGGGAGATGGCCTTGAGCGCCGCGTCGGTCGGCTTCGTGGCGCCGAACGTGCCGATCACGGCGATCCCCATGCTGTTCGTGTTGAACCCGCGGGTGTGGGCGCCCATGACCGCCTTCGCGACGCCTCCGGCGCGGCCCTCGTAGATGGTGCCGCACTTGTCGACGAGGAAGTTGTAGCCGATGTCGCGCCAGCCGCTGCTCACCACGTGATAGCGGTAGATGCTGCGGATGATCGAAGGCACCTGCGAACAGCTGTACTTGTTGCCCGACGCCGTGTGGTGCACGAAGGCCGCCTTGACCGTCTTCGTGTAGAGGAAGCCGCGTTCGCGCAGATTCTCGTTCGCGCCCCAGCCGTGCCGGGTGACGATGCGGGGGCGCGGGCCGATGTAGGGCGTCGCACGCCGTTGGGCCGTCCCGTCGGGGAAGTACGTGCGCGTGGTCTCCTCCCGCGAGAGTGCGGGGATCACGGTGGCCTTCGTGCCGCCGCCGTTCGTCACGCCCGCGGGCACGGCCTTGGCGCGCAGCCCCGGGGACGCGCCGCCGGCCCGCCCGGCCGTCCGGTCCTGCGGGCTCGGGGGATCCCCGCCGGGGTCGACCAGTTCGAGGCGCAGGCCGCCGGGCAGCGACGCCGTCGCCGGGGCGGCCGCGCGCCTGTTCTCGGGGCCGCCTCCGGTGCCCTCCTCCGGCTCGGGAGCCTCCGCGGCGTCCCGCGCCGCCTGTTCCGGCTCGACGCGGACTTCGACGCCGTCCGAGTTCCCGACCCACAGGGGAGCGGTGGAGCCGTGCACCCGGCTCGACGCGCTCTCGACGGTGTCCGGGTCGGCGGCGTGCTCGTCGTTGTGGGCCTCGACGTCCTGCCAGTCCGACCAGTCGCCGGTGCCGGCCGCCCGGGTACGGACCTGGACTCGGCCGTTCAGCTCGCTGTCCGGGTCGTCCCAGACGACGCCGACCAGGGAGAAGGGCCGTACGTTCCGGCGGGCGAGGCCCTGGGTCTGTGCGGTCGGGCCGAGGGACCGTTTGCGGGTGAGGGGGACGAGGGGCAGGGACTGGGTGCTGCCGGGGGCGGCTGCCTCCGATGTCAGCGTCGACGGCCCGGCCTCGGCCGGGGTGGCGGGCAGGGTCAGCGGAAGGGCGAGTGCGGCCGCGCAGGTGACGCCGACCGAGGAAGCAAGGAATCCACGCATGCTCCTGATCCTGGACATAGTCATACATATCTGTCCATCGCGGAATTGACGGGCCGTCGGACGCGCTCCGCCGAACCGGTGGCGCGCGCGGTCCGTGCCGCGCGGCGTCCCCGCGTACGCTTGCGCGCGTGAAAGCCACCGACCGCACCCCTGCCGACCTGCTGCGATCCGCGCTCTCCGAGGACCCCGCACGTCCTTTGGTGACCTTCTACGACGACGCGACGGGCGAACGGGTCGAATTGTCCGTGGCCACCTTCGCCAATTGGGTGGCCAAGACCGCCAACCTGCTCCAGGGCGAGATGTCCGCCGAGCCGGGCGAGCGGGTCGCGCTGCTGCTGCCCGCGCACTGGCAGACGGCGGTGTGGCTGCTCGCCTGTTCCTCGGTGGGCGTCGTCGCGGATCTCGGCGGTGACCCGGCGGCCGCCGACCATGTCGTCGCGGGCCCCGGCCGGTTCGACGCCGGGCTCGCCTGTTCCGGTGAGCGCGTCGCCCTCTCGCTCGCGCCGCTCGGCCGCCGCTTCCCGACGCCGCCCGCGGGATACGCCGACTACGCCGTCGAGGTGCCGAGCCAGGGCGACCGCTTCGCGCCGTACGCGCCCGTCGACCCGGAGGATCGGGCACTGATCGTCGCAGGGGCCGCGTACACGGGCGCGGAGGTCGTGGAACAGGCCCGCGCCGACGCCCCGGGGCTGGATCTGACGGGACCCGGTTCACGCATCCTGTCGGCGCTCTCGTACGACACCTGGGAGGGCGTGGCCGCGGGCCTGTACGCGCCGCTGGCGACCGGCGGGTCCGTGGTGCTGTGCCGCCATCTCGACGGGCTGGGCGACGACGCGCTCGCCCGGCGGATCGAGAGCGAGCGGGTGACCGCGACGGCCCGTTGAGACGGGCCGTCGAAACCGGCCGACGGGACCGCCCGACAAGGGGTGTCCGCCTCCCGGCGGGGCCCCCGCGGAGTGCCGTGCGCGCCGGGGCGTCCCCCGTTCGGCCCATCACCGGCCCCCCTCACCCGCCGCGCCGGGACATGGTCGTAGGAGCAGCCGGACCCGTTCGTACGCCATGAGGGGTGGTGGTCCCGACGTGACCGACACCGATGGCACTCCGTCCGGAAGCCCCGAGGAGCCGGGGCCGGGAGCGTCGCCCACAGGGGCGGGGGCAGGTCGCCGGCGGCGGCGCTGGCTGCGCTGGACGGCGACCGGGGTGGCCGTGGTGGTCCTGGGCGCCGTGGCGGTCGGCTGGGCCGCGTACGAGAAACTGAACGGGAACATCACGGCCGACAACGACACGGCGGCCGAGCTCGCCCGGTACGAGAGGGAACGGCCCACCGCGCTCGTGCGCGACGCGCAGAACATCCTGCTGATCGGGTCCGACTCGCGCTCGGGGGCCGGGAACAAGAAGTACGGCCGCGACTCGGGGACGGAACGGTCCGACACCACGATCCTGCTGCACCTCGCGGCGAACCGGCGCAGCGCGACCGCCATGTCGCTGCCCCGCGACCTGATGGTGGACGTGCCGGGCTGCCGGCGCCCCGACGGGACCCGCACCGACCCCATGTTCGCGATGTTCAACTACGCCTTCGAGGTGGGCGGCTCGGCCTGCACGATCCGGACCGTCGAGAAGCTCACGAACATCCGCGTCGACCACCACATGGTGGTGGACTTCCATGGCTTCAAGGACATGGTCGAGGCGGTGGACGGCGTCGAGGTGTGCCTGCGCGAGCCGATCGACGACAAGGCGGCGAAGCTGAGGCTGCCCGCGGGCAAGGTCGTCCTCAACGGCGAGCAGGCGCTCGGCTACGTGCGCGCCCGCAAGAGCATCGGCAACGGCAGCGACACCGACCGGATGGACCGCCAGCAGAGGTTCCTCGGCGCGCTGATCAGCAAGGTGCGCAGCGACGACGTCCTGTTCAATCCGGCGAAGCTGTACCCGGTACTGGACGCGGCCACCTCGTCGCTGACCACCGACCCGGGGCTGGCGAGCCTGCGCGGCCTGTACGACCTCGCCCGCGGCCTGCGCGGCATCCCCACGGACAGCATCCAGTTCCTGACCGTGCCCCGGACGTCCTACGTCCTCAACGCCAACCGCGATCAGCTCGTGGAGCCCGCGGCGGCCCGGCTCTTCAAGCGGCTGCGCGCGGACAAGCCCGTCGTGGTCGCGAAGGAGCCGCCGACGCGCCCCGCCCAGGGCCAGGCCCCGCATTCCGTAAGCCTGTACGGGAAATCCTTCCGCGATGACGAAGAGAAGTCGGACGGTCACGGAATGTCGACGTCAATAGGGGTCGCGCGTCTCTCCGGCACACCCGATCCGGCCCCGACTTTCCGAGGCAACACGGCGGCACAGGACGCCTGCGGGTAAAGCGCACACCAAGGCGGGGAACAGCTGAGCTAAGAAGTCTCGAAAAATGGGGCGGATTGCCCGGTTGTAGGGAAGTTGAATTTGTCACGGCCGTCGCTGGACGCTGAACTGGGCGGATAGTGTGAGCGATCCGGTGCACCCGGCCACGAGGTCCGTCCTGGAGGTCGCGCACTGCTTGACCGAGACCCGAGCGCCTTTTGAGGGGGAAAAGGCGCCGCGTGGCCCCGACGGAGGATTCAGACAACCGTGGACGCGCAAGGCCGTGGGCGGGCGGACGACATCGACCCCGCAGACCAGTGGGTGCTCAACCCGAACACCGGTGAATACGAACTGCGACTGCCCCCTTCCGGAGCGCAATCGGGAGTGCCGCGGCCGCGGAGGGGCGCACCCTCCGCGGCGACGCGCACCCGAAGCGCGCCGGGCCGGGACCGCGCGGCACCGGGCAGGGACCGTGACGCACCGGGACGGGACCGTGAGGTGCCCGGCCCCGACGTGCCGGGGCCGCGCCGACGGCGTGCCGAGCCGCCGGAACCCCTGCCGGGGCGCCGACGCGGCCGCAACAGGCCGCCCAAGAAGTCGAAGGCGAAGAAGATACTGCTCTGGACCGGCGGCACCATGGCGCTGGTCCTGGTGGCCGTCTCGGGCGCCGCGTACGCCTACCTCAAGCACCTCGAGGGCAATGTCCAGACCGAGGACGTCGGCAGTTCCGCCAAGGACGGCTTCAGCAAGGACGAGGCCTTCAACATCCTCATCATCGGCACCGACAAGCGCACCGGTGCGGGCAACTCGGGATACGGCGACAAGAACAGCGTCGGCCACGCGGACACGAACATCCTGCTGCACGTCGCCAAGGACCGGACGAACGCGACCGCGATGAGCATTCCGCGCGACCTGATCGTCGACATCCCCGAGTGCCGGTCGAAGCAGGAGGACGGCACCGAGAAGGTCATCAAGCCTTCGGAGGGTGTCCGCTTCAACACGAGCCTCGGCCAGGAGGGCCGTAACCCCGGCTGCACGATGGACACGGTCAAGGCGGTCACCGGCATCACGGTCGACCACTTCATGATGGCCGACTTCAACGCCGTCAAGACGCTGACCACCGCGGTCGGCGGGGTCGACGTCTGTCTCGCCAAGAACGTCGACGACGCCGACTCGCACCTCAAGCTCTCCGCCGGCGAGCACACCATCAAGGGCGAGCAGGCCCTGGCCTTCGTGCGCACCCGGCACAGCTTCGGCAACCAGGGCGACCTCGACCGCATCAAGGTGCAGCAGCAGTTCGTGGGCTCCCTGATGCGCAAGATGAGCTCCAGCGACACCCTCACGAGCCCGACCAAGCTGTACAAGCTGGCCGAGGCCGCCACCAAGGCGCTCACCGTGGACACCGGCATCGGCAGCGTCGGCACGCTCAAGGACATGGCCCTGGAGCTGAAGAAGGTGCCGCCGAAGAACATCACCTTCACCACGGTTCCGGTGATAGACAACCCGGCCGAGACGGTGCACGCCACGGTCGTCCCCAACCCCAACACCGCCCCGGCGGTCTTCGACGCGATCAAGAACGACGTCTCCTTCAGCGCCGTGAAGCAGAAGGCGAAGAAGGAGAAGGCCGCGGTGGCCGCCCGCCTCAAGGGCTCCCGTTCCGCCGCGTCCGAGATCCGCGTCGACATCTACAACGGCGGTGCCGTGTCCGGCTCCGCACAGGAAACTCTTAACTGGCTGCAGAATGATGAGGGCGTGCTCAAGTCCAGCCAGCTGGGCAACGCCGACGCACCGCTGAGCAAGACGACCCTGGAGTACTCTCCCGACCAGGCCGACCAGGCACGCAAGCTGGCGGATCTCATGGGGCTGTCCGGCTCGGCGATGAAGCCCGGCGAGAGCGAGAAGAACTCACAGGGGCTGCCCGCGATCGTGCTGACCCTGGGCAAGGACTTCAAGGGCGCCGGAGTGCCTTTGACCGCTGCGACGAAGGCGCCGGACGTGGAGAAGTCCACGGCGGACAAAACGGTGTGCGCGAAGTGACCTAACGGGTCCGTCAGGCGTCCTACAGGGCGCGAGCGGCGGGGGGGGGGGGGGGGGGGGGGGGGGGGCGGGCGCGCCCCCCCCCCCCGGGCGGGGGGGGGGGGGGGGGGGGGGGGGGGGGGGGGGGGGGGCCGGGGGGGGGGGGGGCCGGGGCGGGGTGGGTGGGGGGGGGGGGGGGGGGGGGGGGGGGGGGGGCCCCCCCCCCCGGGGGGGGGGCCGCGGGCGGGGGGGGGGGGGGGGGGGGGGGGGGGGGGGGGGGCCCCCCCCCCCCCCCCACGCCCGACGGACCCGTTTGTCAGGCGCTGGGTGGGGAGAGGCTGGGAGATGGCGCGAAGCAGTGTGCGCGGGGAGGGAGCACGACCACGTGTCCCGCAAGCCGGCGAACTGGGCTGGGACGACAGCGTGTACGAGGAGGGCGGCGACGCCGTCCGGACGGCGGACGGCGACGGCACCGGGCCGCTCGGCCCGCAGGAGCGGGGTCCGCTCGGCGGGGACGACGACGGACGGCACGGGATCACGGGCCGCCCCCGGCGCAGACGCCGAATACTGCGCTGGTCGGCGATGGTGCTGTCGGTCCTGATACTCGGCACCGCCGGTGCCGGCTATCTCTACTACCGGCACCTGAACAACAACCTCAAGCGGGAAGACCTGAACATCGGCGACGCGAAGGACCGCGCCGCCAAGACGAAACCGAACGCGGCGGGCCAGACCCCGCTGAACATTCTCCTGATCGGTTCGGACGCCCGGAACTCCACCGAGAACCAGAAGCTCGGCGGCGCCAAGGACACCTTCGACACCCCGGCCCGCGCGGACGTCCAGATGCTGCTGCACCTGTCCGCGGACCGCACCAACATGTCGGTCGTGAGCATGCCGCGCGACACCCTGCTGCGGATACCCAACTGCACCGACACGGAAACCGGGAAGACCTACGCCGCGAGCTCGTCGCTGACGATGACGAACGACTCGCTGGGCCGCGGCGGCCCCGGCTGCACGGTCGCGACCTGGGAGAAGCTGACCGACATCCACATCGACCACTTCATCATGGTCGACTTCGCGGGTGTGGTGTCGATGGCCGACGCGATCGGCGGCGTCCCCGTCTGTGTGGACGCCAACATCTACTCGCACACCTCCACCGGTCACGGCTCCGGACTGAAGCTCGAGGAGGGCACGACGTCCGTCAAGGGCAAGCAGGCCCTGCAGTGGCTGCGCACGCGGTACGGCTTCGAGGACGGCAGCGACATCGGCCGGACCAAGGCCCAGCACCAGTACATGAACTCGATGGTGCGCCAGCTCCGTGAGAACGCCACGCTGAGCAACCCGGGCAAGCTGCGCGGTCTCGCCGAGACGGCCACCAGCGCGCTGACCGTCGACCAGGGCCTTGGCTCGGTCACCAAGCTCTACGACCTCAGCAAAGAGCTGAAGAAGGTCCCGACCAAGCGCATCACCATGACCACGATGCCGTGGGTGTACTCCAGCGACGGCAACCGGGTCCTGCCCAAGCCGGCGGACGCGGACAAGGTCTGGCGGCTGCTGCGCGAGGACATCGCGCTGGACGGCAAGGACAAGAAGAAGACCGCGGAGAAGACCTCCTCGGACCCGGCCGCGGCGGACGACAAGATCGCCGTGCTGGTGCGGAACGGCACCCGCACCAGCACGCTGGCCCCGGTGTCCGGACGCGCCAGCGCGGTGAGCGAGCTGCTCGTCGGCGAGGGATTCACGCAGGCGAAGGCCGACCCGTCGACGGTGACCGCCGAGGCGGCCACGGTGATCCGCTACCCGAGCGCCGATCTGGAGGGCGACGCCCTGCGGGTCGCCAAGGCCCTCGGGATGTCGAGCCACGCGGTGGAGAAGTCGGCGGACGTCTCCGGGGTCACGCTCGTCGTCGGCGCCGACTGGCGGGACGGCACGACGTACAAGGCACCCGAGGACGACGACTCGGCGCCCGAGTCCGCGAAGCTCGACAAGGGCTCGGACACCAGCGCCTGCATGCACGTCAACCCGGACTACACCTGGTCGTAGGACCGCGCCGCGAACGGCGGTCGGGCCCCTCTCGAAGGCGAGAGGGGCCCGACTCATGTGCGGTGGGCGGCCCGCGCGGGGATCAGGGCCCCCTCGTCGGCTCGGGCGTACGCATCTGCCCGAACGTCGGGGAGGCGCCTCCCTCGTGCCGCCTCAGCGGGTCGGGGCGGCCCCTCCCCCATGCCGTCTCAGCGGGTCGCGCCGACGACCGCGGGCCGCCGGGACGCGATCACCTTCTTCGCCAGGGACCTGGGGCTCGTCAGGAAGCCCCAGCCCCACGACATGTGCATCGTCGCGAGGGCCACGGGGATCTGAAGCCGGGCCTTCGCCGGCAGCCCCTTGCCCGCGGGCAGCGAACCGAGCCCGATGGCCGCGAGATAGCCGGCCGGGACGATCAGGCCCCACGGAGTCAGCACCGCGCCGACGACCAGGCCCGCCGCGATCGCGCAGACGGCGGTCGGCGGGGCGAGGTAGCGCAGGTTGATGGAGCCCTCGTGGTAGCGGGCGACGACGTGCCGCCAGCGGCCGTAGTCCTTGTACTGCTTGGCCAGCGCCTTGACGGACGGCCTCGGGCGGTACGACACCTTCAGCTCGGGCGAGAACCAGATCAGCCCGCCGGCCTCACGGATCCGGAAGTTCAGCTCCCAGTCCTGGGCGCGGATGAACTCCTCGTTGTAACCGCCCTGCCGCTCCAGCGCCTCGCGCCGGAACACCCCGAGATACACGGTCTCGGCCGGGGCCGCCTCACCGCCCGTGTGGAAGGCGGCGTTGCCCACGCCGATCTTCGACGTCATGGCGGCGGCGACGGCGTGCTCCCAGTCGTTCTCGCCCTCGGCGTGCATGATGCCGCCGACGTTCTGCGCGCCGGTCTCCTCCAGGAGCCGTACGGCGGTGGCGATGTAGTTCGGGGACAGCATGCCGTGCCCGTCGACGCGCACGACGACGGGATGCCGGGACGCCTTGATCGCGGCGTTCAGGGCCGCGGGCGTGCGCCCGGTCGGGTTCGGCACCGTATGGACGCGCGGGTCCTCACGGACGAGTTCGGCGGCGATCTCGTCCGTCCGGTCCGTTGAGGGACCGATGGCGATCACGACCTCCATCTCGCCGTCGTACTCCTGCGCCAGGATCGCTTGGACGGCCCCGCGCAGATGCCGCTCCTCGTTGAGGACGGGCATGATCACAGAAACGGCGGGGGACCGCACGTCAGACTTCTCGCTCATTGGAGCTCACGTTACCGCGAACGGGGGACACGGTCGCGCGCCGCCCGGCGTAAGGACCGGGCCGCAGATCGTATGGGCCTACCGTGCACACGGATCCCCACGCCAGCGGAACGCGGCTCCGTCCGGCCCCGCGGAACGCTTCCCTCCCCCGTCCAGCCTCGCGGAGGTGTCCCCCTTGCCCACGCCGCCCCGCTCCCCCGTCCGCCCTCAGCGCCCCCCGCGGCCGTCTCCCGCACGGCGCCCCGTCCGGCGCTCCGACGGACGGCCCGTACGACCCGTACGGCGCAGGAGGCCACGCTGGGCCATGCGGGCGCTGACCACCGTCTCCGTGGTGGTCCTCGCCTCGGCGGGCATCGGACACGCGGTGCTGAGCAGCCTGGACGCGGACATCGCCCGGGTCGACCCGTTCAAGGACATGAAGAACCGGCCCGAGGGCGGCCACGGCATGAATCTGCTGATGGTCGGCACCGACGGCCGGGAGAAGATCACCCAGGCGGAGCGGCGGAAGTACCGGCTCGGCGGCGCGCCCTGCCACTGCACCGACACCGTCATGATCGTGCACATCTCGGAGGACCGGGAGCGCGCCAGCATCGTCAGCCTGCCGCGCGACTCCTACGCCGAGGTGCCCGCGCACACCGACGAGGTCACCGGCAGGCGGCACACCCCGCACCCCCTCAAGCTGAACGCGGCGTACGCGGAGGGCGGCCCGACCCTGACCGTGCGGACCGTCGAGAACATGACCCACGTGAAGATCGACCACTATCTGGAGGTCGACTTCACCAGCTTCATGAAGACCGTCGACGTGCTCGGTGGCGTCCGTATCTGCACCGCGCAACCGCTGAAGGACCGGTACACCGGCCTCGACCTGGCGGCCGGCCCGCATCTGCTGGGCGGCGGACAGGCCCTTCAGTACGTACGGTCCCGGCACACCGACGGCTCCTCCGACCTCGGCCGGATGAAGCGCCAGCAGCGCTTCCTGGCCTCGCTCGCCTCCCAGGCCACGTCCTCCGGGGTGCTGCTGAACCCGATGAAGTTCCGGGACGTGACACGGGCGGTGCTGGGCTCCGTGCGGGCCGACAAGGGGTTCGGCACGGACGAGCTGCTGGACCTGGGCCGGGCGATGCGGAACTTCTCCCCGTCCTCGTCCGAGTTCACGACCGTGCCGATCGGACAGATGGCCTACCCCGTGAAGGGCATCGGCTCGACCCTGAAGTGGGACGAGCCGAAAGCGCGGAAGCTGTTCCAGGAGCTGCGCGAGGACAAGCCGCTCGCGGCGCCCCGGGCGCCACGGCCCCGGGCCGTCCGGGTGGCCGTGGCCCCGCAGCAGATCCGGGTCCAGATCGAGAACGGGACCTCCACGACGGGTCTCGGCAAGCGGGTCGACGGCGCGCTCGCCGCCACCGGCTTCCGGACGACGGGCCGGCCCACGACGGCCCGCGACCCCCACGTCCGGCGCACCGTCGTCGCGTACGACCCCCGCTGGGACCGCTCGGCGAAGTCCCTCGCCACCGCGCTGCCCGGCGCCGAGCTGCGCGCGGTCCCCGGGCAGGGGCCGCTGCTGAAGGTGATCGCCGGTGCCGACTTCAAGCGGGTGACGCGGGTGCGGGCCGAGGATCCCGCTCAGGGCGAGTCCGGGGTGATCACGGGAGACCAGGTGGTGTGCCCCTGACCCGGACACCGGCGGAGTCCCTCGGCCGGGTCCCCCGGTCCGTCATCGCCCTCGCGACGTGCACCCACCCGGCGCCGGAGTGACTCCGCCGGCGCCGTGCCGCGCGTCCGCCCCCTGCTCCGCGTCCGTGGCCCTCGTCCGTACCCGGTGCCGGTGCCGCGTCCCGCCGCATGATCCGGGGGGCAGGGCGGTCCTAGTCGTCGAGGCCTTCCGCCGCTCGCTTCTCGCGGAGGTCCATGATCGCGCGGCGGCGGGCCAGCCGGTGGGTGCGGCGGATCTGCGCCTCCTGGAAGCGGCGTTCGTCACGCTCGGTCTCGGTGACGACCGGCGGCACCCGGCGGGGCTTGCCGTCGCCGTCCACGGCGGCGAAGACGAGATAGGCCGAACCGACCTGCTGAGGCGGGGTGGACTCGTTCCAGCGCTCGGCCAGGACCCGCACACCGACCTCCATCGAGGTCCGTCCGGTCCAGTTGACCTGGGCCTTCACATGGACCAGGTCACCCACGCGAACGGGTTCGAGGAAGGCCATCTCGTCCATCGAGGCGGTGACGGCGGGCCCGCCGGAGTGCCGCCCCGCCACGGCGCCCGCCGCGTCGTCGACGAGCTTCATGATCACGCCACCGTGCACCGACCCCAGAAGGTTCGTGTCGTTGTGGGTCATGATGTGGCTGAGGGTGGTCCGGGACGCGGAGGTCGGCTTGCCCGGGATGTCGTTTTCCGGGTTGGGGGCCTGATCTGTCATGTCCTCCACCTTATGCCGGGCGCGTGGCGGTCTTTTTGCATCAGCTCTGCAACAGGCGTGACCCAGATCTCCCGGCTCCCTTGTAAGACGCCTGGTGGAGAGCGGCACACTGGTCGGCATGAATGATTGGCCCGACGGGTGGTCCGACGACAACCGCAGCGATCGCTACGGACGCGGCAGCGCAGGCGCACAGCCTGAGAGCGCCCGCGTCATGCGCCAGGTCCGTCGTGGACCCGCCGCACCCGCACCGGGCCAGGGCGCGCCGCCGTACGGCGCCGGGGTGCCCCGGCAGCCCTCGTACGTCGACGGCCAGGGCCACGACGAGGGCCAGGGCTACGACAACGGGTACGACTCCGGCTACAACACCGGCCACGTGTACGGCAACGGGCCCGGCGGTCCGCAGGGCCCCGGCGGCGGCGGTGACGCCTATCCCCGGCGCCCCGCGCCGAACTGGCGGCGCCGGATCAAGTGGACCGCGATCACGCTGGTCACCGCGATGGTCGTGGTCTCCGTCGGAACGTACTTCTGGGCCGACTCCAAGCTCCACCGTGACGTGGATCTCTCCAAGGTCATAGACCGGCCGGAGACCGGCGAGGGAACGAACTATCTGATCGTCGGTTCCGACAGCCGCGCCGGCATGTCCGCCGAGGAGAAGAAGAAGCTGCACACCGGCTCCGCCGAGGGCAAGCGCACGGACTCGATGATGATCCTGCACACCGGCAGCAACGGCTCCACGCTGCTCTCGCTGCCGCGTGACTCGAACGTCACGATCCCGAAGTTCCAGGGCTCCGAGTCGGGCAAGATCAAGGGCCCGCTGGGCCCGAACAAGCTGAACGCGGCCTACGCGTTCGACGGTCCCACGCTTCTGGTCAGGACCATCGAGTACAACACCGGCCTGCACATCGACCACTACGTGGAGATCGGCTTCGCCGGGTTCGCGGGCATCGTCGACGCGGTCGGCGGTGTCGAGATGACGCTCGACCAGGGCTTCAAGGACAAGTACTCCGGCGCCGACTTCAAGGCGGGCAAGCAGACGCTGAACGGCGAGCAGGCCCTCGCCTTCGTCCGTACCCGGCACGCCTTCGCCGCCTCGGACCTCCAGCGCACCAAGAACCAGCAGAAGTTCCTGGCCGCCCTGGCCCACCAGGTCGCGACCCCCTCGACGGTCCTGAACCCGTTCAAGCTCTACCCGACGATGGGTGCGGGTCTGGACTCGCTGGTCGTCGACAAGGACATGAGCCTGTGGGACCTGGCCGACATGTTCTGGGCCATGAAGGGCGTCACCAGCGGTGACGGCACGTCCATGAACATGCCGATCTCCGGTTCCGCCGGCGGCAACCTCGTCTGGGACAAGGCGAAGGTCAAGACGCTGGTGAACGAGCTCAAGAACGACGAGAAGGTCACGGTGTCGGGCAACTGACCCGCCACCGAACGGCGTCGCCGGCGACCTGACCCGTCCCGGCCCGCCGCGGAAACGCGAGAGGTGGGAGGCACCCCGGGGTGCCTCCCACCTCTGCCGTTCACCGGCGATCACCGGTCCGCGATCCGGTGCCGCCTGGGGCGTACTACGGCAGGTTGCGCGCCATCACGATGCGCTGGACCTGGTTCGTGCCTTCGTAGATCTGCGTGATCTTCGCGTCGCGCATCATGCGCTCGACCGGGTAGTCGCGGGTGTAGCCGTAGCCGCCGAGGAGCTGGACCGCGTCCGTGGTGACCTCCATGGCGACGTCCGAGGCGAAGCACTTGGCGGCGGCGCCCTGGAAGGTGAGGTCCTTGTCGCCGCGCTCCGACTTGGCGGCGGCCGCGTACGTGAGCTGGCGGGCGGCCTCGATCTTCATGGCCATGTCCGCGAGCATGAACTGGATGCCCTGGAAGTCGGCGATCGCCTTGCCGAACTGCTTGCGCTCCTTGACGTAGCCCTTGGCGTAGTCGAGGGCGCCCTGGGCGACACCGAGGGCCTGGGCCGCGATGGTGATGCGGGTGTGGTCCAGGGTCTTCATGGCGGTCGCGAAACCGGTGCCCTCCTCGCCGATCATGCGGTCGGCCGGGATGCGCACGTTGTCGAGGTAGACCTCGCGGGTCGGGCTGCCCTTGATGCCGAGCTTGCGCTCCGGGGCACCGAAGGAGACACCCTCGTCGGACTTCTCGACGACGAACGCGCTGATGCCCTTGGAGCGCTTCGTCGGGTCGGTCACCGCCATGACCGTGTAGTACTCGGAGACGCCCGCGTTGGTGATCCAGCGCTTCACGCCGTTCAGGACCCAGTAGTCGCCGTCGCGGACGGCCCGCGTCTTCATGCCGGCCGCGTCCGAACCGGCGTCCGGCTCGGAGAGGCAGTACGAGAACATCCCGTCGCCCTTGGCGAGCGGGCTCAGGTACTTCTTCTTCAGGTCCTCGGAGCCGGAGAGGATCACCGGCAGCGAGCCCAGCTTGTTCACCGCGGGGATCAGGGAGGAGGACACGCAGACGCGGGCCACCTCCTCGATCACGATGACCGTCGCGAGGGCGTCGGCGCCCGCGCCGCCGTACTCCTCGGGGACGTGCACCGCGTGCAGGTCGTTGGCGACCAGGGCGTCCAGCGCCTCCTGCGGGAAGCGGGCTTCCTCGTCCACCGCGGCGGCGTACGGCGCGATTTTCGCCTCGGCCAGCGCGCGGATCGCGTCCCGGAGCATGTCGTGCTCCTCGGACGGGCGGTACAGGTCGAAATCAGCCGATCCGGCCAAGGTCTCTCACGCTCCAAAAGGTGCTGTGCTGGCGGCGCTAACTACCGTTAAGTAACACAAATTTTAAGGGCCTGCCCGCAGGACGGATACGTGACCTTGGCGACAGGGGGAAAACCGCCGGTGAAAGCGCTCCCCGAAGCCCCGACTATGCTCAGGCGCGCACCTACGCGCCGCACACCTCAGGAGCATCCATGGCCCTCAAGATCACCGTGATCGGCACCGGCTACCTCGGCGCCACCCACGCCGCGGCCATGGCCGAGCTCGGCTTCGAGGTTCTCGGGCTCGATGTGGTGCCGGAGAAGATCGAGATGCTCCAGCGGGGCGAGGTCCCGATGTTCGAGCCCGGTCTCGAGGAGCTGCTGCGCAAGCACGTGGCCGGGATCGAGGGCTCCACGGGCCGGCTCCGCTTCACCATGGACTGGGCCGAGGTCGGCGCCTTCGGCGACGTCCACTTCGTGTGTGTGAACACGCCCCAGAAGCACGGCGAGTACGCCTGCGACATGTCGTACGTCGACGCGGCCTTCGAGTCGCTGGCCCCGCATCTGCACGGTCCCGCCCTCGTCGTCGGCAAGTCCACCGTGCCGGTCGGCTCGGCGGAGCGGCTGGCCGCGCGGCTCGCCGAGCTGGCGCCCGCGGGCGCGGACGCCGAGCTGGCCTGGAACCCGGAGTTCCTGCGCGAGGGCTTCGCCGTGAACGACACGCTGCACCCCGACCGGATCGTGGTCGGCGTGCGCGGCGAGCGCTCCGAGAAGCTGCTCCGCGAGGTCTACGTGACGCCGGTCGCCGAGGGCACGCCGTTCGTCGTGACCGACTTCCCCACCGCCGAGCTGGTGAAGACGTCCGCGAACTCCTTCCTCGCCACCAAGATCTCCTTCATCAACGCGATGGCCGAGGTCTGCGAGGCCGCCGACGGCGATGTCGTCAAGCTGGCCGAGGCGATAGGGCACGACGAGCGGATCGGGAAGAAGTTCCTGCGGGCTGGGATCGGCTTCGGCGGCGGCTGTCTGCCCAAGGACATCCGTGCCTTCATGGCGCGCGCCGGTGAGCTGGGCGCCGACCAGGCGCTGACCTTCCTGCGCGAGGTCGACACCATCAACATGCGGCGCCGTGGGCAGATGGTGGAGATGGCCCGCGACGCGCTCGGCGGCGGTTCGTTCCTCGGCAAGCGGGTCGCCGTGCTCGGCGCCACCTTCAAGCCGGACTCGGACGACGTGCGCGACTCCCCGGCGCTGAACGTCGCCGGGCAGATCCACCTCCAGGGCGGCCAGGTCACCGTGTACGACCCGAAGGGCATGGCGAACGCCAAGCGGCTCTTCCCGACGCTCGGGTACGCCGACTCCGCCGTGCAGGCCGTACGGGCGGCCGATGTCGTACTGCACCTGACGGAGTGGCGCGAGTTCCGTGAGCTGGACCCGGCGGTGCTGGGCGAGGCGGTCACGTCCCGGGTGCTGCTGGACGGGCGCAACGCGCTGGACCCCGAGACGTGGCGCCGCGCCGGCTGGACGTACCGAGCGATGGGCCGCCCCACCGCCTGAGCCCCTACGGGCGGCTGGACCCCGCCCGGGCCACGGATTCCGTCCCCGGACGGCACACCGGGCCGGCTCCCAGGCCCGGATTCCGGGCCGCGGGAAGAGCAGGTTCCAGGTCGGGCACCGGGCCGGGCGGAGGGCGGGACGCCGGTCCGGCCGAGGCTCAGTCGGCCGGACCGGCGCCGGTTGCATTCTGCACCACTTCGCTGTGCGATGACCGGAGACCACCGGACTGCGTCCGGCTCCCGGCCAGGGAGTCGGCGCCCGCCTCGATGTCCAGGGTGTTCACCAGGGCCAGGCCGCCGGGCGCGGACGCTCGGTCATTCATGCTTGCGGGAGCATGGGGTAACCGTTACCTCTTGGACCGGTTCACGGGCAACGCGTCGGTGTTGCTGGAGATCCCACGGAGGAATTCATGGCTCTTGCCGAACTGGACGTCGTCGTCCTGGACTGTCCCGACCCGCTCGCGCTCGCCGAGTTCTACGCGGGGGTGCTGGGCGGCACCATCACGGAGGAGACCGACTGGGTCGACCTGGAGGTGCCCGGCGGCCGGAAGCTGGCGTTCCAGGGGTCACCCGCGTACGTACCGCCGCGCTGGCCCTCGCCCGACGGCTCGCAGCAGTTCCATCTGGACCTGGCCGTCGAGGACCTGGACGTGGCGGAGAAGGGCGTGCTGGCGCTCGGCGCGAGGCCGCTGGACACCGAGGACAGGGCGCGTTCGTTCCGGGTGTACGCCGACCCGGCCGGGCACCCGTTCTGCCTCTGCGCCTGCTGAACGCGGCATCCGGCGGCGGTCGGCCCTCCCGGGCGGCGATCCTCGCGAAGGAGCGATCCGTCCGGGACACGCCGAAGGCGTCCGGGCGGTGGGCCCGGACGCCTTCGTGGGCCGGAGCCCGTGGCTCCGTGATCGGTGAGCCGAGAACGGCGGGCCTTCAACAGGCCGCCCCTCAGCCGTCCAGCTGCTCCAGCGTCGCGTTCGACGGTGCCCGGCGGGACCGGAGGTCGCGGGACACGTCCTCCGCCGCGCCCAGCACACGCACGGCGTTCTGCCAGGTCAGCTTGGCCACGTCGGTGGACGACCAGCCACGGTCGAGGAGCTCGGCGATCAGGTTCGGATAGCCGGAGACGTCGTCAAGACCGGCCGGGGTGAACGCCGTGCCGTCGTAGTCCCCGCCGATGCCGACGTGGTCGATTCCGGCGACCTCGCGCATGTGGTCGAGGTGGTCGGCGACCGTCGGGACCGTGGCGATCGGGCGCGGGTTGTCCTCCTCGAAGGCGCGGTGGACCTTCATGCCCTCGGCGGTGGTGTCGAGGTGGTGGAAGCCGTTGGCGCGCATGTTCTCGTCGGCCGCCGCCGTCCAGTCGACCGCCGCCTGGAGGACGAACTTCGGCACGAACGTCACCATCGCGACTCCCCCGTTGGCGGGCAGCCGCTCCAGCACGTCGTCCGGGATGTTGCGCGGGTGGTCGCACACGGCGCGGGCCGAGGAGTGCGAGAAGATCACCGGCGCGACGGAGGTGTCGAGCGCGTCGCGCATGGTCGTCGCCGCCACGTGCGAGAGGTCCACGAGCATGCCCTCGCGGTTCATCTCCCGTACGACTTCACGGCCGAAGGCGGACAGGCCGCCCACCACGGGAGAGTCCGTCGCCGAGTCCGCCCAGGCGATGTTGTCGTTGTGGGTGAGGGTCATGTAGCGGACCCCGAGCGCGTACAGCCCGCGCAGGGCGGCGAGGGAGTTGTCGATCGAGTGACCGCCCTCCGCGCCCATGAGGGAGGCGATACGGCCCTCGGCGCGGGCCGCCTCCATGTCGGCGGCGGTCAGCGCGGCCCGCAGGTCCGCCGGATACCGGTCGATCAACTGCCGTACGCAGTCGATCTGTTCCAGCGTGGCGGTGAGGGCGCCGGGCAGGTCCGAGCGGACGTACACCGACCAGAACTGTGCGCCGACGCCGCCGGCGCGCAGCCGGGCCAGGTCCGTGTGCAGGTGTGCGCTCTGGTCGGCGGCGATGTCACGGGCGCCGAGGTCGTAGCGGACCTGTTCCCGCAGGGCGTAGGGGAGGTCGTTGTGTCCGTCGACGATCGGGAACTCGTCGAGCAGGGCCCGGGCACGGTCGAGCGAGGGCAGGGAGGACTCGGAGGACGAGGACATCCGCGTCACTTCCCGAAGCCGAAGCCGCCGGCGGCGCCCTCGACCTTGGCGCGCAGCCGCTTGCCCTTCTCGGTGGCCTGGTCGTTCAGTTCCTGCTGGAACTCCCGCATCCGGCCGAGGAGTTCCTCGTCGTGGGCGGCGAGCATCCGGGCGGCCAGCAGGCCCGCGTTGCGGGCGCCGCCGACGGAGACGGTCGCCACCGGTACGCCGGCCGGCATCTGCACGATGGAGAGCAGCGAGTCCATGCCGTCGAGGTACTTGAGCGGGACGGGCACACCGATGACGGGCAGCGGGGTGACGGACGCCAGCATCCCCGGCAGATGGGCCGCGCCGCCGGCGCCCGCGATGATCGCCTTGAGCCCGCGCTCCGCGGCCTGCTCGCCGTACGCGATCATCTCGTGGGGCATGCGGTGCGCGGAGACGACATCCACCTCGTAGGGGATCTCGAACTCGTCCAGCGCCTGGGCCGCGGCCTCCATGACCGGCCAGTCGGAGTCCGAACCCATGACGATGCCTACAACGGGGCTCATTCGGTGATCGTGCCTCTCAGGTAGCCGGCTGCGTGCCGGGCGCGCTCAAGGACGTCGTCCAGGTCGTCGCCGTAGGTGTTGACGTGGCCGACCTTACGGCCGGGCTTGACGTCCTTGCCGTACATGTGGATCTTCAGCTGCGGGTCGCGGGCCATGCAGTGCAGGTACGCGGAGTACATGTCGGGGTAGTCGCCGCCGAGGACGTTCGCCATGACCGTCCACCGGGCGCGCGGGCGCGGGTCGCCGAGCGGGAGGTCCAGGACCGCGCGGACGTGGTTGGCGAACTGGGAGGTGACCGCGCCGTCCTGGGTCCAGTGGCCCGAGTTGTGCGGGCGCATGGCCAGTTCGTTGACGAGGATGCGTCCGTCGCGGGTCTCGAAGAGTTCGACGGCCAGGTGCCCGACGACCCCGAGTTCCTTGGCGATGCGCAGCGCCAGTTCCTGTGCCTCCAGGGCCAGCTCCTCGGCGATGCCGGGCGCCGGGGCGATGACGGTGTCGCAGACGCCGCCGACCTGCTGGGACTCGACGACGGGGTACGCGACGGCCTGGCCGTGCGGGGAGCGGACGACGTTCGCGGCGAGCTCCCGCGCGAAGTCGACCTTCTCCTCGGCGAGGACGGGAACGCCCGCGCGGAAGGGGTCGGCGGCCTCCTCCAGGGAGCGGACGAACCAGACGCCCTTGCCGTCGTAGCCGCCGCGGACGGTCTTGAGGATGACCGGGAAGCCGTCGCCCTCCTCCCCTTCGGCGAGGCCTTCCGCCGCGAACGCGGCCACGTCCGCGACGTCGGTCACGATGCGGTGTCGTGGGCACGGCACGCCGATCGCGTCGAGCTTCGCGCGCATGACGCCCTTGTCCTGGGCGTGCACGAGCGCGTCGGGGCCCGGGCGGACGGGGATGCCGTCCGCCTCCAGGGCCCGCAGGTGCTCGGTGGGGACGTGCTCGTGATCGAAGGTGATCACGTCACACCCCCGCGCGAAGTCACGCAGCGTGCCGAGGTCGCGATAGTCGCCGACGACCACGTCGCCGACGACCTGCGCCGCGGAATCCTGCGGAGTGTCACTGAGGAGCTTGAACTTGATGCCGAGCGGGATGCCCGCCTCGTGTGTCATACGAGCGAGCTGACCCCCGCCGACCATGCCGACTACCGGGAACGTCACGCTCCAAGAGTATCGGCCGCGCCACAGTGGCCGATTTCCGCGGCGATTCGCCCGATTTTCCCTTCCGGTGACCGCGTCTTTTCTTACCTGTGAGCACATGCACAGGCACCGCGCGGGGGCGCTGGTTAGCATGGGCTGGTTGGCGTATTCCATCGCGCGTTCACCGCGCGGCACACGACAAGACCCACCGACGGGGGCTGGCGACACCATGGACAGTGCTACATCGGGGCCTCAAGCCGGGCCTCGCAGCGCGGTTCGGCGCCGCTTCGACCTGCTCTTCCGTGAGGTCGCCAAGTTCGGCGCGGTGGGCGGTGCGGGGCTGCTCGTCAACCTGCTCGTGTTCAACCTCGTACGCCATCTCACGGGCCTGCAGGTCGTGCGGGCCAGCGTCATCGCGACGGTCGTGTCCATCGTCTTCAACTACGTCGGATTCCGCTACTTCACCTACCGGGACCGCGACAAGGGCGGGCGCACCAAGGAACTGACGCTGTTCCTGCTGTTCAGCGTGGTGGGCCTGGTCATCGAGAACGGTGTTCTGTACGCGGCGACGTACGGCTTCGGCTGGGACACCCCGCTGCAGAGCAACGTCTTCAAGTTCATCGGCATCGGCGTCGCGACGCTCTTCCGCTTCTGGTCGTACCGAACCTGGGTGTTCCGGGCGCTTCCCGCCCGCGAGGCGGTGGCCAGCGCCGAATCGTTCCTGGACGAGGAGCCCGAGCCCGAGGCGCGCCGTCCGCGGGCCCGCGTGAACTGAGCGGTCCGCCCCCTCCGGCCGACCGCCCCTCCGCTTGCCCCTCCGCTCTACCTGACCGTGCGCTCCTCGTCGTCCTCGGCGAGCCGGGGCGGGCGTTTGTGCGGGGTGCGGGACAGGAACAGGCCGAAGACCGGCGGCTGGGCCTGGAGCATCTCCAGACGGCCCCCGTCGGCCTCCGCGAGGTCGCGGGCGACGGCGAGACCGATGCCGGTGGAGTTGCGGCCGCTGATGGTGCGCTCGAAGATGCGGGCGCCGAGGTCGGTGGGGACGCCGGGGCCCTCGTCGGTGACCTCGATGACGGCCTGGTTGCCGGTCACACGGGTGCGCAGCGCGACGGTGCCGCCGCCGTGCATGAGGGAGTTCTCGATCAGTGCCGCGAGGACCTGGGCGACCGCGCCCGGGGTGCCCACCGCCTGGAGATGGCGCTTGCCGGAGCTGACGATCGCGCGGCCGGAGCTGCGGTAGGCCGGGCGCCATTCCTCCAGCTGCTGCTTGATGACCTCGTCGAGGTCGAAGGAGACGGCGGAGCCGGTACGCGGGTCGCGGGCGTTGGTGAGCAGGCGCTCGACCACGTCCGTGAGGCGCTCCACCTGCGTCAGCGCGATCGTCGCCTCCTCCTTCACCGTGTCGGGATCGTCGGTGAGGGTGATCTCCTCCAGACGCATGGAGAGCGCCGTGAGCGGTGTCCGCAGCTGGTGGGAGGCGTCGGCGGCGAGGCGGCGCTCGGCGGTGAGCATGCGGCCGATGCGTTCCGCGCTGCTGTCCAGCACGTCGGCGACCCGGTCGAGCTCGGGGACGCCGTAGCGCTTGTGCCGCGGGCGGGGGTCGCCCGAACCCAGCCGTTCCGCCGTCTCGGCGAGGTCGGTGAGGGGGGAGGCGAGGCGGTTGGCCTGGCGTACGGCGAGCAGGACGGCGGCGATGATCGCGAGCAGGGCGACGGCTCCGATGACCAGGAGCGTGCGGCCGACTTCCTTGGTCACCGAGGAGCGGGGCTCCTGGACGGTGACGGTCTCGCCCGACTCGCCCTTGGCGGTGTACTGGATGACGTCGCCGGTGGGCTGGTTGCCGACCTCGATGGGGTCGCGGCCCGGAATCCTGATCACGGCGTAGCGCCGGTCGGTGACCTGGTTCTTGAACGTCGTGCCGGAGATGTTCTCGTCGCCGAGGATGCGGCTGTCCACGATGCTGGCCAGGCGCAGCGCCTCGGAGTCCACACGCTCCTGGGCGCTGTTGCTGATCGTGCGGGTCTCGACGATGACGAGGGAGACCCCGAAGACGGCGATCACCACGAGGACGACGGCGAGGGTGGACTGGATCAGACGGCGACGCACGGGGCCCTCCGGGCAGATGGCTGTACCGGGACCAGTGTGCACGTTCGCCGCTCCGGCCCGAGCGGGTCACCGGTCCGGGCGCGCGGGTTTTCCGTCGCCGAGCGGGTCACCGGTCCGGGGCGCGGGTTCTCCGTCGCCGGCCGGACCGGCCGGGCCGCGGCCCCTTCGGGACCCGGCCCCCTCCGGGAGTGGAGTCTCCCGTGAGGCCTCAGCTCTTCTCGAAGCGGAAGCCGACGCCTCGTACCGTCGCGATGTAGCGGGGGTTCGCCGCGTCGTCGCCGAGCTTCTTGCGCAGCCAGGAGATGTGCATGTCGAGGGTCTTGGTGGAGGACCACCACGTGGTGTCCCAGACCTCGCGCATGAGCTGGTCGCGGGTGACGACGCGGCCGGCGTCCCGGACGAGGACCCGCAGGAGGTCGAACTCCTTCGCGGTGAGCTGGAGTTCCTCGTCGCCCATCCAGGCGCGGTGCGACTCGACGTCGATGCGTACGCCGTGGGTGGCGGGCGGCTGCTGGGGTTCGGCGGCGCCGCGCCGGAGCAGGGCCCGTACCCGGGCGAGGAGTTCCGCGAGCCGGAACGGCTTGGTGACGTAGTCGTCGGCGCCCGCGTCGAGGCCCACGACGGTGTCCACCTCGTCGGCGCGCGCGGTGAGGATGAGGATGGGCACGGTGTGGCCCTCGGCGCGCAGCCGGCGGGCGACTTCCAGGCCGTCCATGCCGGGCAGTCCGAGGTCCAGGACGACCAGGTCGACACCGCCCTGCATTCCGGCGTCGAGCGCGGTGGGGCCGTCCTCGCGGACTTCGACCTCGTAACCCTCCCGGCGCAGGGCACGGGCCAGCGGCTCCGAGATGGACGCGTCGTCCTCGGCGAGCAGTACACGGGTCATGGGGTGATGGTAGTCCGCCGCGGAGTACGCCCGGGCAGTGATCCGCCTTGGTGATTCACACCCTCCGTCCGGGTGTTTCTTACCTGTGGGTGTGGGATGAGATCGTTGATGAGACCTTCGAAAGATCGCTCACGGTTCCATGATCGCCTGTGATCCATATCTCAAGTCCTTCCATATGGGGCATTGTGATGTCGTAAGGTGACCGAACGCCTGTTGCACCACATCGGGACCTTTGGCTCGAACTTGATGCTGAAGGTCTCTTCTGTGTGCGGGCTGGTGACAGCCAGCCTTGAAGGAAAGACCTGTGGCCGGGCCCGGACACGCTGACGCGTGACGGGCGTGGATCCCGGTGGTCGCCGTCCGCCGCTCCGGTACTTCCGGAGCGGACTCCCCGTGGGCGTGGGGACGGACGCCGTATCCCGCCGGTGCCGGCCGCCCCCCATGGGCGCGCAATTCCCCCGAGCTCTCGGTTTCCCCGTGAGCGAGGGGACCCCCCAACCGCGCGTCCCGACCAGCAAGGATCGAAATGGCGTCCAGCCTGACGAAGGACTCGGCGACTCCGGGAATCTCCGGCTCCGAGAAGACCTTCTTCGGCCACCCCCGCGGACTGGCCACTCTCTTCATGACCGAGATGTGGGAGCGTTTCTCCTACTACGGGATGAAGGCACTGCTCCCGCTGTACCTGGTGGCACCGGGCGGTCTGCACCTCAGCGCGGCCACCGCGACCGCGATCTACTCGGTGTACCTCTCCCTGGTGTACCTGCTCGCCCTGCCGGGCGGCTGGTTCGCCGACCGCGTCCTCGGCCCCCGCAAGACGGTCGCCGTCGCGGGTCTGATCATCATGCTGGGCCACCTCACGCTGGCTCTGCCCTCCTCCGGAACCTTCTACGCGGGCCTCGGCCTCGTGGCGATCGGTTCCGGTCTGCTGAAGGCCAACATCTCCACGATGGTGGGCCACCTCTACGACGGCCCGGACGACCCGCGCCGTGACGGTGGCTTCACCCTGTTCTACGTCGGCATCAACCTCGGCGCCTTCGCCGCTCCGCTGATCATCGGCACCGTCGGTGAGAACGTGAACTGGCACCTGGGCTTCGCCCTCGCCGCGCTCGGCATGGCGCTGGGTCTCATCCAGTACCTGCTCGGCGGCCGTCACCTCAGCGCCCGCTCGCACGAGGTCCCCACGCCTCTGACGGCCGAGGAGAAGTCCAAGACGCTGCGCAAGTCCGCGCTGTGGGCCGCTGTCGCCGTCGTCTTCTACGCGATCGTCGGCTTCTCGGGCCACTACACGCTGAACTGGCTGCTGGTCCCGATCATCATCGCCGGCCTGGTCATCCCGGTCATGGTCATCGGGCGCATCAAGCGCGACAAGTCCCTGGACCGTGCCGACCAGTCGAAGATGTCCGCGTACATCTGGTTCTTCGTGGCCGCGGCCGTCTTCTGGATGATCTACGACCAGGGCGGCTCGACGATGTCGATCTTCGCCGACGAGTCGGCCAAGAACACCATCTTCGGCTGGGAGTTCCCGGTCTCCTGGTACCAGTCCGTCAACCCGGTCATGATCATGGCGCTGGCCCCGGTCTTCGCCTGGGCGTGGCTGTGGCTGAACAAGCGCGGCAAGGAGCCGAGCACGGCGACGAAGTTCGCCTCGGGTCTGATCCTGGTCGGCGCGTCGTTCTTCCTCTTCCTGGCCCCGCTGACGATCGCCGAGGGCGGTCACAAGGCGGCCGCGATGTGGCTGGTGGCGATCTACTTCGTGCAGACCGTCGGTGAGCTGCTGCTCTCCCCGGTCGGCCTCTCCGTGACCACGAAGATGGCTCCGGCGAAGTACGCCTCCCAGATGATGGGTGTCTGGTTCCTGGCCGTCACCGCCGGTGACGCCACGACCGGTCTGCTCTCCATCGCCGAGGTCGACCTCAACAAGACGGGCATCGTCGCCCTGGAGGCCACGCTCGCCGTGATCGCCGGTGTCGCGGTGTGGATGTACCGCAAGAAGGTCAAGCAGCTCATGGGCGGCGTCCACTGACGTCGGTCACGGGCCATGGCGAGGGGGGGGGGCCCCCCCGGGGGGGGGGGCCCCCCCCCCGTTGGCCGGGCCGCCGGCGGCCGGGGGGGGGGGCCCCGGCACGGGCCGCGGGGGGCGGGGAGCGGGTGCCGCGGGCCCGGCGGGA
>NZ_JBIBSY010000004.1:51368-676262 GCF_043078065.1 Streptomyces sp. NPDC015532
GGGCGCCGGGCCGCCCCCCGCGGCCCCCCCCCCCCCCCCCCCCGGGGCCCCCCCCGGGGGGGGGGGCCCCCCGGGGGGGGCCCCCCGGGGGGGGGGGGGGGCCCCCCCCCCGGGGGGGGGGGCCCCCCCCCCGCGCCGTTTCCGCGGCCGGCCGGCGACCGGGGCGAGTGCCCCGGTCAGGGCCGGCGGGTGCCGGTCAGCGTGTCCGGCGGCCCGGCATGAAGGTGAAGACCGCGCCGCCCAGCAGGACGACCGTGCCCGCCACCAGTCCGAGCGCCTTGAGGGCGCCGTGGCTGTCGGAGCCCGTCTCCGCCAGGCCGCCGGACGACGACGTACCGGCGGAACCGGAGCCGGAGCCGGAGGACCCGCCGCCCGAGGCGCCGTTCGCCTGCTCCGAGGTGTCCAGGGTCAGCGAGACCTCGGACTTGGTCGGGGTGCAGGTCGTCGTCGTGCCGAGGGCCATCACCGTCAGCACTCCCGGGGACAGCGTCGAACTACCGGTCGCGCCCGGTTTGTAGGTGCCCTTCAGATCGGGGATCGCGATCGGGTCGCCGGACTTGATGGGCGCGGAGTTCGTCGGACCCTCCACATGCACCGTGCCCTTGTCGGCGCCGCCCAGGACCACCTCCATCGACGGCTTCACGGAATCCGCGGGGATGTCCGCCGGGCTGTCCATCACCGACGCCTTGAACTGCACGGTGAGGTCGAAACTCCCGCCGCTCTTCCTGGCGTTGATCTGGACGGCCGAAGTGGCGTTCTTGTCTCCGATGGGCGTCTTGCACGCGTAGGGGACGGAGACCTCCTTGCCCGTGAAGTCCGTCTGCCCGCCGGAACCGCCGGTGTCGGCGCCCCCGTCGGTCCCGCTGCCGCTGGGCGACGGGGTGGCCGAACCGCTCGGCGACGTCGAGGTCGGGGTGGGAGTGGGCGTGGGAGTCGGGGTCGGCGTGCCGCCCGAACCGCCACCGCTCGTCACCTTGATGGTCGCCGAGGGGTTCACCGCCTCCTTGGGTGTGCACTTGGTGTCGGTGGAGATCGGCTTGCTGACATTGATGTTGTACGCGTCCGGGGTGAGCGTGACATCGCCCGCCGCCGTCAGCTTCAGCCTGCCCGTCATGTCGGACAGCTTCATGTCGCTGTTCTTGGGGATCGCGGGGTTCGTGCGCGGCCCCTCCATCGCGATGTCCGCCGTCTGCGCGCCGCCCGCCTTCAGCGTGCCGGTGGGCTTGACGGTGTTCGCGTCGAGGTCGAGGACGTCGGGGTTCTTCGAGGCGGCCTGGGTGAACTTCCAGGTGATCGTGACCTCGTCGCCCACCTTCGCCTCGGCGGGCGCGGTGATCTCCACCTTCGTGGTGCCCTGCACGGCGGGCAGCCCGGAGATCGCGGGCGGGATGCACTCCGTCTTGTACGACACCTCGGCGGCCTGCGCCGGAACGGCGGCCACCCCCAGCAGGATGCCCGCACCGCCGAGCATCAGCGCGACCCCGGCCGCGCCCGTTCTGCGGCCTTGGGCCGCTACCACTCTCCGTTGCCTGCTCACGTATGCCCCTTCCTCGTCTGCGTCGTCGGACCGTTCTCGTGCGGTGCGGAGAGCTGACCGTTCGCCCCGGTCCCCGGATCGTTGTCCGCGGTGAACCAGGGCAGGGCCGGAACCGGGGAGGCCGGGTCGTCCGCCGGTGCCGGGGAACCGGGGTTCGCCCATGGCATGCGCAGGGTGAGTTCGGACGGCCTCAGCCCCCGGTGCCGGCCCGCCCGCCCGGCCGACCTGCGGGGACGCACCCGGTCCACCACGGCCATGCCGGCGCGGAACACGGCGGCCGGGACGACCACGCAGAGCAGGATCCAGAAGACGGTGACTCCCCAGGGGCGGCCCACGCCCCACGGCTGCTCGGCGAGCACCTTCCCGCCGTACCTGAGCGAGACCGTGTAGTCGCCGTGCGCCCCGGCCGGCAGTTCGACCGGGAGCCGGATCTGCGCCTTGCGGCCGGGCGCGACGGTGCCGCGCCACTGCTGTTCCTCCCACTGCGGGGCGAACACGCCGTGGGAGGTGCCGACCTGGAAGACCGGGTTCTTGACCGGGCCGGTCCCGACGTTGCCGACGGTGAGGACGAGGGTGCGCGAGGGAGGTGAGCCGAACCAGGTCAGCAGACCGCTCGAACCGTCGAGCCGGGGGTCGGTCAGCACCGCGATCCGGCCGCCGCCCTCCTCCTTCGGCAGCGGCTTCACCGTGTGGCCGGCCACCATGAAGATGGCGTCGGCCTCGGCCTTCTCCCCGGTGACGGTGGCGACATGCACCACGCAGGGGCAGGGCTTGGGCGGCTCGGAGACCGGCAGCTTCTTCCTGAAGCCGCCCTTGGCGTCGGTGGTGACGGCCCGGCCGTCGGAGTTGGCGCAGGAGTTGGTGCCGCCGATCACCCCGCGCGCGGGCACGGACTGCCCGCAGATCAGCATCATCAGCAGCGTCCCGGGCCGCCATCCGCTGCCCGTCACGGTGATCGAACCGCCGGTCCCCGCCTCGGACTTGGAGAGCGTGACACCCGGCTTCCCGGCGGCCGACGCCGGCGGCGCCGAGGCCGCCACCGCCCACGGGACCAGGACGAGCGCCAGCACCGCCCCCAGGGCGGCCGTCCGTATCTTGCCGCCCAGGACCCTCACGACACCGCTCCCGTCAACTCGACTTCCGTGCCGCTCTGTTCACCGGACGAGCCGTCCCGCGCCGGGCGCCCGGGACGCCATGGCCGGCGCTCCCCGCCCCGCCCGCGATGCCGTACGACGGACAAGGCGCCCAGCAGCGCCACCAGCGCGGCCGCCGCCCCGGCCACCGGCCCCCACGCCACGAACCGGACCGACGCGGTCGCCGTCGAGCGCACACCGCCCGCCGCCGTCACCGTCAGCCGCACGTCCGCCGCGTCGAGCGCCGGCGGGTCGGTCCACGGCTCGTGGAGCGTGACGCGGCGGCCGGGCGGCAGCTCGACGGGCAGGGCGCGCGGGCCCCGGTCGAGCAGGGTGGCGAAGACCCCGTCGGCGTGCACGGCGAGGCGCGGGGCGAGGACCGTGGTGCCGCGGTTGACCAGCTCGTACGAGATCCGTCCGCCGCCCACGCTGACATGCTCGACGGTCAGCGCCGACAGCGCCGGTCCCGCCACCCGGAGCTGGACCCGGACCGCCGAGACGCGCCCGCCGCCGCTCGCGACGATCGCGCCGGGATGGTCACCGGGCGCCGCCCCGGCCGGGACGCCGATGGTGAACGGCACGTCGGCACGGGTACGCGCCGGCACCCGTACGGACAGCTCCCGCACCGCGGTCCTGCGGCCGTCCGCGTGTCCGGCGAAGGCGATCCACGCGCCCGCGCCCCCCGGCCGTTCGCGGACCGTGGAGCCTCGGCCGGCGGTGCTGTCCGCGGCGGCGCCGCGCAGCCGGACCGTGAGGGGCCGCGCACCCGGGTTGAGCACGGACACCGCGTCCTGAAGGACCGTGCCGGGCGCGCCCTCCGCGTAGACGGAGGGCCGCCCGCCGGCCGTGCCGCCCGCGGCCGGGACGACGGACCAGCCCTCGGCGGCCAGGGCCGTCGGTGCCGCGCTCAGCAGCACCAGGGTCAGGCCCAGCACGCGGGCGGCGGGGAGTGCGTACGGCATGCGGCGGCTCCAGGTCGTGGTGCGGGGCGGTCAGCGGCGTACCGCCTGATGCCTGCGCGTCAGCCACAGCACGCCTGCCGCGCCGGCGAGCAGGACCGTGCCGCCGAGGGTGCCGAGGGCGATCACGGAGTCCTCGGGGCCGGTCTGCGGGAGGGAGTCGCCGGAGCCGGTGCCGCTCTGGGACCCACTGGAACCGGACCCGGAGGAGCCCGAGGTCGACGAGCCCGAACCCCCGGCCGCCGTGACGTCGAGGGTCAGCGAGGGCCCGGGGCTGTTCGAGGGCGTGCAGGTGGTCGTGGTGCCGAGGGCCTTGATGGTGAGGACGCCCGCGGTGAAGGTGACCTTGCCGGACTTCTTCGGCGTGTAGGTTCCGCTCAAGTCATTGATCTTGATGGGGGTGTTGGCCGGGATGGCGGCCGCGTTGGCCGCTCCGCTGACCGCCACCGTGCCGCTGTCCGCGCCACCCACCTTGATGACGGCGCTCGGCGTCATCGCGCCCTTGCCGAGTTCGACCGGGCTGGAGGAGACGCCCTTCTGCCAGGACATGGTGAGCTTGTAGGCGCTGCCGCTCTTGACGCCCTTGATGTCGATGGGCGAGACGGCGCTCTTGTCGCCGATCGGCGTCTTGCACTGGTAGTTGACGTCCACCACGGCGGCCTGGGCTGCGGGGGCGGCCGTCAGCACCGCCGAGCCGGCCAGGGCCGCGGCGAACGCGAGCGCGGCGGTTCGTTTCTGGTACGTCCGGTACGACACGGGCCTGCCCCTCATTCCTGACGGCATCCTTGGCGATTTCCTGACGGAACATCAGATCGGCCGTCAAGGTACGCCCGGGGACTTGTGGAGGGAAGACAAAGTGCGCGCCGGATCCGTGGGGATCCAGCGCGCATCGGGTGCCGCGGGAAGAGGAGTTCGAACCGCGGGTGACCAAGAACGGGAAACCGGCGGGCGGTTCACCGCCGGGCCGGACCGGGCCGACGACGAGCGCCGGGCCGGTGCACCGGGCCACCGGACACGGGCGGCCGGGCCGATGAACCAGGCCGCCACCGCACACGGCGGCCGGGCGGACGGGCTACGCGGGGGCGCCGAGTTCCGCCCACACCGTCTTGCCCGCGACTCCGGGCGTGCGGACGACCCCCCAGTCCAGGCAGAGCCGCTGCACGATGAACATGCCATGGCCGCCGGGGCGCCCGGCGCGGTGCGGGGTGCGCGGGGCGGGCTGGCCCGACCCCCGGTCGGAGACCTCGATGCGCAGCACCTTGTTGTCACAGGAGATCCGGAGTTCGTCCGGGCCCTCGGCGTGCAGGCAGGCGTTCGTGACCAGCTCGGAGACGACCAGCAGGACGTCCTCGGCGGCGGCCCGGCGGTCGGCGCTCGGCGCGGGCAGCCAGCCCCACGCGTACAGCGCCTGCCGGGCGAAGTCGCGGGCGAGCGGCACGACACCGCTCTCACCGTCGAGGCTCAGTCTGCGGGCCTGGCGGCCGACGGACGCGGGGGCCGCGTCGGCCGGGGAGACACTGTCGACGGACGTCCCTCCGGCCGGGGACGCGCTGTCGACGGACGTCGCTCCGTCCGCGGGCGCCACGCTCCGCGCGGGCACGGCGGAAGCGCCGCCGTCGCCCGGCTCCGGGCCGCGGTCGCCCGGCGAGCAGGGCCGGGTGGTGCTCATCAGCGCTTCACCTCACCGATTCACCGGTCACGATTCAAGACTCAGTACGCAGTTTTCAATACGGATGGATCAACGGCTTTCGCCGCTTGTGGATCAACAACTTCCGCCGCACCGGCCGCCGGCCCCTGGACCGCCGACTCATCCAGGATGTCTCCTGCCCGACGGAACCGTCCGAACACCCACTTATTCGGCACGGAACCTGTGACGCGAGTAACGCGCCGGTCACGCAGGGACATCCGGGACGGAGGCAGCACCATGACAGAAGACCCCACGGCTCAGCCGGACAGCGCCGCTTGGAGCGTGTCGTGGACGGTGAAGACTGCTTCCGCCCCCGTGATCTCGAAGACCCGCGCCACCACCGGCTGCATCGCGGCCAGGTGGACCCCGCCACCCGCGGCCTCGGCCTTCAGCCGGGCGCCGAGCAGCACGTTGAGCCCGGTGGAGTCACAGAACTCCAGACGGGAACAGTCGATGATCAGTCGCGCGTACCCCTTTTCGAGGCACCCTTCGAGTGGCTCACGCAACAGATCGGCCGTGTGGTGATCGAGCTCACCCGCGGGAGTCACGACGGCACTCGTGCCCTCTTCCCGTACCTCGACAAGAAGCCGGCCAGACTGTGCGCTGCCGACCGTCCCACGCTCCATGCCGTCTCTCTCCCGAGTGTCGCGACTACTGACGTACGCACTCGAACACTACGCCTTCTCTACGCGACCCGACACCCGAACAACCCCTCGAAAATGGACATTTCGCCGCAAACGACACTTGCGGTGGGTTCAGGAAACCGGGTAGGGCTAGTAGAGACACCTATCCGACCCCGGCCGGCTTTGGAGGCGCCGCACACCGCAGTGCACGTATCGGCATCGGCGGCCATATGCCGAGAACGATGGAGGACACATGTCACCCCGGCTCGACGCATCGCAGACCCTGACGGCGACGTCGACACCTTCTCCGGAATCCCCGGAGCACGTCGACGAAACCGGAACCGACGGAGTCGACGCACTCACCGGACTCACCGGACTTCCGGAGATCCCCCCGTACGACGAGGTGGGGCCGGTGGACGCACGGGCTCTGTCCAAGACGCTCTTCGCGCGGCTGGAGTCCCTCGAAGAGGGCACGCACGACTACGCGTACGTACGCAACACACTCGTCGAACTCAACCTCGCGCTGGTGAAGTTCGCCGCCTCCCGCTTCCGCTCCCGCAGCGAGCCGATGGAGGACATCATCCAGGTCGGCACCATCGGCCTCATCAAGGCGATCGACCGGTTCGAGCTGAGCCGCGGCGTCGAGTTCCCCACCTTCGCGATGCCGACGATCATCGGCGAGATCAAGCGCTTCTTCCGCGACACCTCCTGGTCGGTGCGGGTGCCCCGCAGGCTCCAGGAACTCCGTCTCGACCTGGCCAAGGCCGGCGACGAACTGGCCCAGCGTCTCGACCGCGCGCCGACCGTGAACGAGCTCGCGGAACGGCTCGGCATCAGCCGCGACGAGGTCGTCGAGGGCATGGCCGCGTCGAACGCCTACACGGCCAGTTCGCTGGACGCCCAGCCCGAGGACGACGACTCCGAGGGCGCGCTCGCGGACCGCATCGGCTACGAGGACACCGGACTCGAAGGCATCGAGTACGTGGAGTCCCTCAAGCCGCTGATCGCCGAACTCCCGCAGCGCGACCGGCAGATCCTCTCCCTGCGGTTCGTGGCGAACATGACCCAGTCCGAGATCGGCGACGAACTCGGCATCTCCCAGATGCACGTCTCCCGGCTGCTGTCGCGCACCCTCGTGCGGCTCCGCAAGGGCTTGACCGTCGAGGAGTGACAGGACTTCGCGGCCCACGGCGGCCGCGCGTCAGAGCGGTCCGGCGCCGAGAGCGCCGGACCGCTCCGTATTTCCGGCCGCCCGCCCGGCCGCCCCACCGGCCACCCGCCCGGCCTCCCACCCGGTCTACCGGCGGCACTCCGGTCCGCCCTCCGTCAGGTCCACTCGCCCCGGACCCGGGAGAACGTCTGCGCAGCACAGACAACTGGCCTGCCGCGCGGGGAGGTTGAGAGCGCTCCCACGGAATCGTTGCCCGCCAACTCTTTTCCCGGAGGGCCGATCCCGTCACTATGGGCATCCCAAACTGGCCGGTACGTCAGGACGGGACGAGCACGCACCAGGTGCGGGGAGGCGGACGGACATGGCGCAGGGCGACCCTCCCGGCAGAGACACCGCGGCCGGGGGCGGCCAACCGCCCGCGGGCGCGTCCGACGCGCGGCTGACCGAGCTGCTGCGCGCCGGGACCTCGACCGCGTACGCGGCCCTCCAGGAACTCCGCGCACGCCACCGCGCCTCGGTCCTCGCCTACGCCCGGCTGTGCACCACCGGCGACTCCGGGGCCGGCCAGCTCGCCGCGCAGACCTTCACCCTCGCGGCCCGCGAGACGGCACGCGGCATCGACCCGAACGTCCCCTGGCGGCACCGGCTCCTGCTGCTCACCGGGCAGGTGGCGGCGGCCTCGTGGGCCCGGGACCAGCGGGCCGCGGGCCTCGACCCCGGCCTGCTCCTCGTCCTCAGCACGGCGGGCCCCGGCGGCCCCGTCCCGTCGCTGCTCCCGGCCTTCCAGTCCCTTCCGTCCCGCGCCCAGGGGCTCATCTGGTACGCGGTCGTGGAGCGCGAACCGGCGGAACGGACGGCCGTCATGCTCGGCCTCACGGCCGAGGACGTCACGTACGGCACCGGCCAGGCACTCCAGTCCCTGGGCCAGGCCTGTCTGAAGTACCGGCTGGCCGCCTCGGACGATCCGCGCTGCGGAGACTTCCGCCGGCTGATCGAGGAGTCGGTGCGGCCCGGCAACCCCCGCTCCAGCACCGACCTGCACACCCACATGGCACGCTGCGCGCACTGCTCGGCCGCGTACGAGGAACTGACCGCCCTGCGCGACCATCCGCGCTCCGCCCTCGCCGAGGGCCTGCTGCCGTGGGCGGGCACGGCAGCAGGCCCTCGGCGAGGGCGGAGGCGGGGGCCGCCCCGGCCGGGCCTCCCGCCGCCGTCCGGACATCGGTCCCGCCCTGGCCGCCGTCCCGCCGGGTCGTCCTGACCTCGGCGGCGGCGCTCGGCGTGGCCCTGGCGCCGGTCCTCTTCCTGCTGCTGTCCCCGGGCGGCACGCCGTCCACGGACGCGGCGGGCTCGGTCGCCACGCCCTCGGGCCCGCCCGCGGTGACCGTCACGGCGACGGTCCCGGTCACCCCGTCGGCCCCCACGGCCTCGCCGTCGCCGTCGGCGACGTCCGCGTCGCCCTCGCCGTCCCGCACCCCGGCACCGCCGGGGTCACCGCGCCCGAAACCGACCCCGACCGCCGCCTTCCGCCCGCCGGGCGGCGCCTACGCCCAGGTGGTGAACGTCGCCTCCGGGCTCTGCCTGGACATCCGCGACGGCGACCTGGAGAAGCGCACGGACGTCGTCACCGCGCCCTGCACCTCCTCCTCCACCCAGCGCTGGCGCGTCGACACCGGCAGCGGTTCCCTCCGTTCGGCCGCCGACGACGACTTCTGCCTGGACAGCCGCGGCTCGGTCGACAAGGGCGTGGGCATCTGGGAGTGCTCCTCGCTCGACGGCGACCACGGCGACAACCTCCGCTTCACCGTCGACGGGGACGGGGTGATCCGCCCGGCCGTGGCCATCGAGACGGCGATGACGCCGGACGGCGACGGCGGCCTGGCCCTGGTGCCGCTGAACGGGGGCACTGGCCAGCGCTGGCGCGCGGGCACCACCTGACGGTTCCCTTCGTCCCGGCCCCGTCTCGGTCCGCGTACGGAGGCCGGCCTCGGCCCGCCTCCGCGGGCGCGCTCAGACCTCGCGGACGCCGCGCCGCCAGACGCCGGTGACCAGCGGGACACCCGGACGGTAGGCGAGGTGGACGTGGCTGGGGGCGTCCAGCAGGGTGAGGTCCGCGTAGGCGCCCGGCGCGAGACGGCCGACGTCGTCCCGGCGCAGGGCCCGCGCGCCTCCCGCGGTCGCCGACCACACGGCCTCGTCCGGGGTCATCCGCATGTCCCGTACCGCGAGCGCGATGCAGAAGGGCACGGACGACGTGAAGGACGAGCCCGGGTTGCAGTCCGTGGACAGCGCGACCGTGACACCCGCGTCGATCAGCCTGCGGGCGTTCGGCCACTCGGCGCGGGTGGAGAACTCGGCGCCGGGGAGCAGGGTCGCCACGGTGTCGCCGCTCGCGAGGGCGTCGACGTCCGCGTCGGTCAGATGCGTGCAGTGGTCGGCGCTCGCCGCGTCCAGCTCGACGGCGAGCTGGACACCGGGGCCGTACGAGAGCTGGTTGGCGTGCACGCGCGGGTGCAGGCCCTTGGCCTTGCCGGCCGTGAGGATCGCCCGCGCCTGGTCGCCGTCGAAGGCGCCCTTCTCGCAGAAGACGTCCACCCAGCGGGCGTACGGGGCACAGGCGTCGAGCATCTCGCCGGTCACCAGGGCGACGTAGCCGGCCGGGTCGTCGGCGTAGTCGGGCGGGACGATGTGCGCGCCCAGGTAGGTGACCTCGTCGGTGTGCGTGGCGGCGACGCGCAGCGCGCGGGCCTCGTCCCGGACGGTCAGGCCGTAGCCCGACTTGGTCTCGAAGGTCGTGGTGCCCTGGTGGAGGGCCTCGCGCAGGTACCGCGTGAGGTTGCGCTCCAGTTCCTCGTCGGAGGCGGCGCGGGTGGCGGCGACGGTGGTGCGGATGCCGCCCGCGCTGTACGCGCGTCCGGACATCCGGGCGTTGAACTCCTGGGTGCGGTCGCCGGCGAAGACCAGGTGCGAGTGGGAGTCGACGAAGCCGGGGATCACCGCGCGACCGCCGGCGTCGACCCGGTTGTCAGTGGCGGGTGCTTTGCTTGATTCACCGGTCCACGCGACGCGGTCGCCGTCGATGACGAGCGCCGCGTCCTGGATCAGACCGAGGGGAGAACCGTCGCCGAGGGAGGGATCGTTGGTGACCAGACTGGCGATGTTGGTGATGACGGTCGTGCTGCTCATGGCGTCCTCAGGGGTGGCGGGACTGCTGGTGGGGGGCGTCGGGAGGGCGGTTTCTCCCGCCCTCCCGGGAGTCAGGAGCGCAGCGCCTGGACGGCGTTCGCGAGCGCTGCCGGCACATCCGGTACGAGCGTGTGCGCGCCGTCGCGCACGACGTGCCGGCCCGCCACGACCGTGTGCCGGACATCGGCGCCCGTGGCCGCGAATACGGCTGTCTCCGCGCCGAGGCGTGGCACCGGTCCCGCTGTTCTGACCGTGTCGAGGGCGATCGTCGTGAAGTCGGCGAGCGCGCCCGTCTCGATGGTGCCCGCGTCGTCCCAGCCGAGGGCCGCGTGGCCGTCGGCGGAGGCGGCGCGCAGCAGGGCGGCGGCCGTCCAGTGACCGCGGGTGCGGGTGCGCAGCCGCTCGTTCAGCTCCATCGCGCGGGCCTCTTCGAGGAGGTCGATGACGGCGTGGCTGTCGGAGCCGAGCGACAGGGGTGAGCCCGCGCGCTGGAGGGCGACGGCGGGGCCGATGCCGTCGGCGAGGTCGCGCTCGGTGGTCGGGCACATGCAGGTGCCGGTGCCGGAGCCGCCGATGAGGGCGATGTCCTCGTCGGTGAGGTGCGTGTTGTGGACGCCGGTGGTGCGCGGTCCGAGGACGCCGTGGTCGGCGAGCAGACGGGTGGGTGTGCGGCCGTGGGCGGCGAGGCAGGCCTCGTTCTCCGCCGTCTGCTCGGACAGGTGCACATGGAGCGGGGCGCGCCGCTCCTCGGCCCAGCGCGCGACGGTGGCGAGCTGTCCGGCGGGCACGGCCCGTACGGAGTGGATCGCCGCCCCGATCCGTGCGTGATCCCGGTCCTTGAGAAGTGAAGAGCGTTCCGCCCAGGCGTCGGCGGTGCCGTCGGAGAAGCGCCGCTGGTGCGGGTTGGGCGGCTGTCCGAAGCCGGAGGAGAGGTAGGCCGTGTCGAGCAGGGTGACGCGGATCCCGGCGTCGGCGGCGGCGGCGATGAGTGCCTCGCCCATGGCGTTGGGGTCGGTGTAGGGGGTGCCGTCGTGGGCGTGGTGCACGTAGTGGAATTCACCGACGGCGGTGACTCCGGCGAGCGCCATCTCCGCGTACACCGCGCGGGCCAGCGCGTGGTAGGTCTCCGGGGTCAGCCGGTCAGCGAAGGAGTACATGATCTCGCGCCAGGTCCAGAAGGTGCCGGAGCCGACCTGGACGGTGCCGCGCAGGGCGCGGTGGAAGGCGTGCGAGTGGGCGTTGGCGAGGCCGGGGAGGGTGAGTCCGCGCAGGATCTCGGCTCCCGGAGGCGGGGTGTCGACGCCGGTGCGGACGTCGGTGACACGGCCGTCGGCACCGGCCGCGGAGCCGCCGCCCGACACGGTCACGGCGACGCCCGGCTCGACGTGGGTGTCGAGCCAGGCGTGCTCCAGCCAGTACGTCTGTGTCACCTGCAGGCCAGCCCTTCGAGTACGTCGGCGAGTGCGGTCACCCCGGCCACGCAGTCGTCCTCGGCGGCGAACTCGGCCGGGGAGTGCGAGACACCCGTGGGGTTGCGTACGAACAGCATGGCGGTCGGGACGGTGCCGGAGAGGATTCCGGCGTCGTGTCCGGCACCCGTTCCCAGGACGGGGACGCTCAGGACGGCGTCCCGCTCCTTGCCCAGGATGCGGGCGAGTTCGTCGCGCAGCGCGTGCTCGAACTCGACGACGGGGGTGAACGACTCGCGGATCACGTCGAGTTCGACGCCCTGGGCGTCGGCGTACTCGCGGGCCGCCTTCTCGACGCCGCCGACGACCGTGTCGAGGGTCGCCTGGTCGGCGGCGCGGGAGTCGAGCCAGCCGCGCACGAGGGAGGGGATGGCGTTCACGCCGTTCGGCTCGACGGCGATCTTGCCGAAGGTGGCGACGGCGCCCGCGAGACGGGCCTCGCGGCGGGCGGCGAGGACGGTCTCGGCGTACGGCAGCATCGGGTCGTGGCGGTCCACGAGCCGGGTCGTGCCGGCGTGGTTGGCCTCGCCCCGGAAGTCGAAGCGCCAGCGGCCGTGCGGCCAGATGGCGCTGGCGATGCCGACCTGGTCGCCGCCGATGTCGAGGGCGCGGCCCTGCTCGACGTGCAGTTCGACGAAGGCGCCGATCCGGCCGAGCCGTTCGGGGTCGGGGCCGATGGCGCCGGGGTCGTACCCGGCGCGCTCCATGGCCTGCGGCAGGGTGATGCCGTCGGCGTCGGTGAGCCGGTGCGCCTGCTCGACGGTGAGCTGTCCGGCGGCCAGCCGGGAGCCGACGCAGGCGAGGCCGAAGCGGGCGCCTTCCTCGTCGCCGAAGTTGACGATGGCGAGGGGCTTGGTGAACCGGACGCCGCGGGCGCGGAGTTCGTCGAGCGCGGCGAAGGAGGAGACGACGCCGAGGGGGCCGTCGAAGGCGCCGCCGTCGGGCACGGAGTCCAGGTGGGACCCGGTGACCACGGCGTCCCCTTCGGCGGGGTCGCCGAGCCAGGCCCACTGGTTGCCGTTGCGGTCGAGCTCGTAGGTGAGCCCGCGGGACTCGGCCTGCTGCCGGAACCAGGCGCGGCAGTCGGTGTCGGCGCCGCTCCAGGCGAACCGGCGGTAGCCGCCGGAGGCGGAGCTGCGGCCGATCGGCAGCAGCTCCGCCCACATGCTGTGGAAGGTCACGCGGTGCCGTCCTCGTCGCCCTCGCGCATCGGGATGCGCACACCGCGCTCGTCGGCGACGGTCTCGGCGATGTCGTAGCCGGCGTCGACGTGCCGGATGACGCCCATGCCGGGGTCGTTCGTCAGGACGCGGCGGATCTTCTCGCCGGCGAGCTTGGTGCCGTCGGCGACGGAGACCTGGCCCGCGTGGATGGAGCGGCCCATGCCGACGCCGCCGCCGTGGTGGATGGAGACCCAGGACGCGCCGGAGGCGACGTTCACCATGGCGTTCAGGAGCGGCCAGTCGGCGATCGCGTCGGAGCCGTCGAGCATGGCCTCGGTCTCGCGGTACGGGGAGGCGACGGAGCCGCAGTCGAGGTGGTCACGGCCGATGGCGAGGGGGGCGGCGAGTTCGCCGGAGGCCACCATGTCGTTGAAGCGCTCACCGGCCTTGTCGCGCTCGCCGTAGCCGAGCCAGCAGATTCGGGCGGGCAGGCCCTGGAAGTGGACGCGCTCACCGGCCAGCTTGATCCAGCGGTGCAGCGACTCGTTCTCCGGGAAGAGGTCGAGGATCGCCTTGTCCGTCTTGTGGATGTCGGAGGCCTCGCCGGACAGGGCGGCCCAGCGGAAGGGGCCCTTGCCCTCGGAGAAGAGCGGGCGGATGTAGGCGGGGACAAAGCCGGGGAAGGCGAAGGCGCGGTCGTACCCGGCGAGCTGGGCCTCGCCGCGGATGGAGTTGCCGTAGTCGAAGACCTCGGCACCGGCGTCCATGAAGCCGACCATGGCCTCGACGTGCTGGGCCATGGACTCGCGGGCGCGGGTGGTGAAGCCCGCCGGGTCCTTGGCGGCCGCGTCGGCCATGTCGTCGAAGTCGACGCCGACGGGGAGGTAGGCGAGCGGGTCGTGGGCCGAGGTCTGGTCGGTCACGATGTCGATGGGCGCGCCCTCGGCGAGCATGCGGGGCAACAGCTCCGCCGCGTTGCCGAGCAGGCCGATGGAGAGCGGCTTGCGCTGGTCGCGGGCCTCGACGGCGAGCTGGAGGGCGTGCTCCAGGGAGTCGGCCCTCACGTCCAGGTAGCGGTGCTCGATGCGGCGCTCGATGGCGCGCGGGTCGACGTCGATACAGATCGCGACGCCGTCGTTCATCGTCACGGCGAGCGGCTGGGCGCCACCCATGCCGCCGAGACCGGCGGTCAGCGTGATGGTGCCGGCGAGGGTGCCGTTGAACTTCTTCGCGGCGACGGCGGAGAAGGTCTCGTAGGTGCCCTGGAGGATGCCCTGGGTGCCGATGTAGATCCAGGAACCGGCGGTCATCTGGCCGTACATGGTCAGGCCGAGCTGCTCCAGGCGCCGGAACTCCTCCCAGTTGGCCCAGTCGCCGACCAGGTTGGAGTTGGCGATGAGGACGCGCGGGGCCCACTCGTGGGTCTGCATGACGCCGACGGGGCGGCCGGACTGGACGAGCATCGTCTCGTCCTGCTTGAGCGTGCGCAGTGTGCGGACCATGGCGTCGAAGGAGCGCCAGTCGCGGGCGGCCTTGCCGGTGCCGCCGTAGACGACGAGCTTGTCGGGGTGCTCGGCGACCTCGGGGTCGAGGTTGTTCTGCAGCATCCGCAGGGCGGCTTCCTGCTGCCATCCCAGGGCGCTCAGTTCCGTACCGCGCGGCGCTCGGACGGGGCGGGGTCCTGACATGGTCTGCCTCCCAGCGGACTGTTGCTATAGATATTCACATCCTGGCCTTTTGAATAGAGCTAGTCAATAGGTGCGTGGCCCCGCACGCCCCCCTCTCGGATGTTTGGCTGGGACGCATGGGCGCAGACATGGACAGGGCAGGGGACCGGGCTGGCGACGACGGGACGAATGGGGCTGCGATGTCTTGGGCGGAGACTTCGGACGCGGCGCGGGTCTCGCGGCGGGACGACGCCGTGCGGGCCGCCGTCGAGCAGGGGCTCCTCACTCCCGGCCGTCCCATCGTCGCGCTCCTCGACGTCCCCGGCATCCGGGCCTCGGCCGCCGCGCTGCACGCCGCCTTCGACGCCGTGACCGCTCCCGGCACTCCGGTGCTGCACACCTTCGCGGTGAAGGCGACGCCGCTCGTGCCCGTGCTGCGACTGCTGCGCGAGCAGGGCATCGGCGCGGAGGTGGCGAGCCCCGGGGAACTCGCGCTCGCCACGGCGGCCGGGATCCCGGCCGGGCGGACCGTGCTCGACTCGCCGGCCAAGACGCCCGCCGACCTGCGCGAGGCGCTGGCGCTGGGTGTCGCGGTCAACGCGGACAGCCCGCAGGAGCTGGACCGCATCGACGCCGCCGTCCGCTCGGCCGCCACCGGATCCCCTCTCGGAATCCGGGTGAACCCGCAGGTCGGCGGGGGTTCGATCGAGGCATTGTCCACCGCGACGGCGACCTCCAAGTTCGGGGTCGCGCTGCGGGACGAGGGGGCGCGCGCGTGGATCCTGCGGGCCTACGCCGACCGGCCCTGGCTGACCCGGCTGCACGCGCACTCGGGTTCGCAGGGCATGCCGCTCCCGCTGATGGCGCGGGGCGTGGCGGAGACGTACGCGCTGGCCGAGGAGATCAACCGGCACGTCGGGCGACGGCAGGTCGACACGATCGACATCGGCGGCGGGCTGCCCGTCGACTTCACCTCCGACGCCACCACACCGACGTACGCGCGGTACGCGCGGCTGCTCGCGCAGGGGACACCGGGACTCTTCGACGGGCGGTACGGGCTGGTCACCGAGTTCGGGCGGTCGCTGCTGGCCAAGCACGGGACGGTGCTGGCCCGGGTCGAGTACACGAAGTCCGCCGGGGGCCGGGCGATCGCGGTCACCCACGCCGGGGTGCAGGTGGCGACCCGCACGGTGTACGCGCCCGGGTCGTGGCCGCTGCGGATCGCCGCGTACGACGCGAAGGGCCGCCCCAAGACGGGGCCGGACGTCGTCCAGGACGTCGCGGGCCCGGCCTGCTTCGCGGGCGACCTGCTCGCCGAGGGGCGCCCGCTGCCGCTGCTCGAACAGGGCGACCACGTGGCCGCGCTGGACACGGGCGCGTACTACTTCGCCCACCACTACGCCTACAACTCCCTGGCCCGTCCCGGCGTCTACGGCTTCACACCGGCCGGGGGCGACGCGGGAGGCGTTCGCTTCGCGGTCGTGCGGGAGCCTCAGACCCTCGACGAGATCGTCGCGGAGTCGGGCGGCGCACACCCCCGCTCCCTCACCGGCCTGTAGCCAGATCGGCACCGCACCGACCAACACCGCACCGCACCGACCGGCACCGCGCCGACCGGCGGACACCGGGGCGCACGGAGAGCGGCGGGCGCCCATGCGCACCCATGTGCACCCCTGCCCCGCCGCTCCAAGGCAGCACAAACGGACCACAGGTGGTTTGAGCGCGCCTGAGAATGTGGTCAGTTGACCCACCTTAGTCAGCTCGGGCATTTTCCACAGGAAAATGCCGGATCACTCCCTTCCCGTGCACACAGTGCGTAACTTCGGCGTCACTCGGCCGAACCCTTTGGCGGGAGGGAGACACGGTGCCCGGTATCGACGAGTGCCTGCTGGAGGCCATGACACTGCCCGGTGCGCGCGGCGCCTCGGTGGTCGACTGGACCAGCGGCCTGGCTCTGGGCACGGTCGGTGACGCTCCGGGCGACGACCACGAGACGACCGCGGCGGAGGCCGCCGAGCTGGCCCGGCTCGCCGCGGAGAACCGCTCGTTCGCCCCCAAGGGCGGTTCCGACTGGTCCGAGTGGTCCGACCAGGAGACCCCCATCGAAGACCTGATCATCAGCAACCGCGACAGCTATCACGTCCTGCGATTCGTCCGGACCGCCTTCGACAGCAGCGTGTTCCTCCATCTGTGGCTGGCCCGCTCCGACGGCAACCTCGCTCTGGCACGCATCCGGCTGGGCGAGATGGCCGGACGGCTGGTGCTCGTATGACCACGGTCAGGACCCCTCCCCCGCCCCGGCTCCCCATACGGGACCCCGCACCCGGCGCCCCCGGCGGCGCCTCACCGATGCTCAGCCGGCTCGCCGACGAACGGGCCACCGGCGTCCTCATCCGCGAGCGCGGCACCCTCTACCTCGCCGACGGCGAGGTGGTGCACGCCGAGAGCCCGGCCACACCCGGGCTCGACGTCCTGTTCTCCGTCCACGGCGTCCTGGCCCCCGAGGTGTGGCAGGAGGCCGTCGCCGCGGCCGGGGCGCGCCGCCAGGTCGGCCGGTTCCTTATCGACAGCGGGCGGATCGCGGAGGGCGCGCTGGAGCTGTGCCACCTCGGCTCGCTGTACGACGCCGCGTACTTCGTGCTCGGTCCGAGCAGCACCCCGAGCCGCTTCCGGTACGGCGCCGCGCACTGGTTCGGCCCGCTCCGCCCGGTCCCGGTCGCCGCGCTGGAGCGCGAGACGGTGCGCCGGCGTGAACTCCTGCACCGGATCTGGCCCGACCCGGCGACCGACACCGCGCCGCTGCGGCGCGCCCTGCTCGCCGCGGGGCCGACGGTGCCGATCCGGCAGGAGGCCGTCCTCGGCCTGGTGGACGGCGTCCGCACGGCGGCGGACGTGTCCCTCGCGCTGGGGCGGCCCGCCTTTCACACGCTCGTCGACCTGCGCCGGCTCGCCGCAGCCGGACTCGTGACGGCCGCGCCCGAACCGCAGCCGCTTCCCCCGCCCAGCGTGCTCACCCAGACCTCCACCGATCCCGACGTCGCGTTGCTGCGGCGACTCAGAGTCGCGCTGGAGGCCTTGTGAGTCCCAACCCCGGGGGAGGCCTTGTGATCCGCGCGCTACGACAGCGTGCCGAGAGGAGACTGCTGATGGCGGCGGAGGCCGAAGTCCTGGACGAGCTCCATCGGCTGAGGGCCCGGGTGCCCCAGCTGACCGGAGCGCTCGCGGCCAGCGCCGACGGTCTCGTCCTCGCCCACGACACACCCGGCGTGGAGCCGGACGGCCTGGCCGCGCTCACCGCGGCCGCCCTGGGGGTCGCCATCCGCATGGCCGATTCCACCGGACACGGCGACCTGCGCGAGCTGCTGGTGCGCGGCGTGCACGGCTATGTCGCGACGTACGCGGCGGGCGGCTCCGCCGTGCTGACCCTGCTCGCCCAGGACCGGGTCAACGTCGGCCGGCTGCACCTGGAGGGGCGGCGCTCCGGCACCCGGATCGGCGAACTCGTCGACGCCGCCACGGCGCGCGGCGAGCCGGCCGCCGAACCGGCCAGGACCTCCGCCAAGACCCCGCTGCGCACGCGCACCCCCCGCGGCACCACTCCGCGGTCCACATCCACTCCTGCCACCAACCACCCGAGAACATCAGAGAGCTGAAGGAGCACCCCATCATGACGAACACCGAGACCGCCCTCAAAGAGGCTCTGGCGTCCATCGAGGGCGCGACCGGTGCCGCCCTCGTCGACTACACGAGCGGAATGGCGCTGGGCACCATCGGCGGCAGCAAGAGCTTCGACCTCACGGTCGCGGCCGCCGGCAACACCGACGTCGTCCGCGCGAAACTGCGCACGATGGAACACCTGGGCCTGAAGGGCGACATCGAGGACATCCTGATCACGCTTTCCGACCAGTACCACCTGATCCGGCTGATGAAGGGGCGAGGCGGCAACGGCCTCTTCCTGTACCTGGTGCTCGACCAGAAGCGCGCCAACCTGGCGATGGCCCGGCACCAGTTGAAGCGGATCGAGTCCGATCTGGAGATCTAGTTCCACGCACCGGGTCCGGTTCCGTTCCGGTCAGTGACGCCGCGCCCCACCGGGCGCGGCGTCACCCGCCGCCACTCCGGTGGCCCGGACGGCCCGGACCGACTTGCCCAAGGGGGCACCGGCGCGCGGACCGAGCCAGTCGACACGCACCCAGATCAGCGCCTGCTCGGCGTGCTCCAGGCGACCGAGCCGGGCGGCCTTCAGCCACAGTCCGACGCCCGCGCCGGCGAGCAGCATGCCGCCCGCGGCGGGCACGGCGAACGAACTGGCCAGCGCGGCGGCGAAGGCGAGCAGCAGCCACCAGCGGTGGCCCCGGCGCCAGTTGCGCAGGGTCACGGCACGGTCCTGGAGCACATCGTGCTTCCCGGCGCGGGCGGCCGAACGGACCAGGGCGTCGTAACGCTTCCGGCGCCAGTACGCCACCACGGCCGCCGTGACGAGAAACAGCGCGGCCCCCGCCAGGACGCCGATCCTGCGCCCGGTCAGCCCGGGGAGCAGCACTCCGACTCCGGCGGCCAGCACCCCGTACCACCACAGTGGTACGGCTCCCGCCCGCACCACGACAGCCACCCGGGCCAGTCCCTGTCCTCCGCGCGCCACGATCCGCCTCCCGTCTCAGCGCCCGCACGGGCACGCCGCCGACGGCCGTCGCGCCCGTATGTCTTTGGGCGGGCAGATTAGCCACGGAAGGTGAGACGCGTCTGAGAAACGCCTCGATCGCCGTCCTGGCGCCTACTCCACGAACAGTCCCCGTACGGCGGCGCGCGCGTCGAACTGCTCCAGCCGCGCCTGAGCGTCCGGCAGGTCGTCGCACATGGCCTCCAGCAGAACGCGGCCCAGCAGCATCGGCGCGCACGCCGTGTCGAACGCGAGGCCGGTGCCGACGGCGGCGGGGAGCAGCAGGTCGGACACCTTCGCGACCGGCGCGAACGCCGAGTCCGCGACCGTGACGACGGTCAGCCCGGCCTCCTTCGCGTAGCCGAGGGCGTCGACGACCTCACGCGGGTGGCGGGGCAGCGCGAAGCACAGCAGGGCCGTGGCCCCGGCCCGTACGGCCGCGTCGATCCGGTCCTGGAGCATCGTGCCGCCCTCGTGCAGCAGCCGGACGTCGGGGTGCACCTTGGCGGCGAAGTAGGCGAAGCCGTAGGCCTGGGAGGCGGCGGCGCGCAGCCCGAGGACGGGCAGCGGGCGGGACGCGGCCAGCAGGCGCCCCGCCCTCGCGACCGGACGCGGGTCGGCGAGCACGGCGGCGAGGTGACGCAGATTCTCGATCTCGGCCTCGACGGCCTGCTGGTACTCGTTGTACGAGGCGGTGTCGGCGGCCGGTTCGGCGGGCGCCACCTCGCGCAGGTGCTTGCGCAGCGCGGGGTAGCCGTCGAAGCCGAGCGCGACCGCGAAGCGGGTGACGGAGGGCTGGCTGACTCCGGCGAGTTCGGCGAGTTCGACACTGGACAGGAACGGCACGTCGGCGGCGCTGCGCACCATGCTGTGGGCGATGCGCCGCTGGGTCGGTGTGAGCCGGCGCCCTTCGAAGAGGCTCTGGAGCCGTCCGGCGGGGCTGTCGCTCACACGGAGGTCGCCCTCCGCGCCGCCGTCCGCCGTCGTCTCGCCCAACCCCGTCGCCCTGCCGTCCCCCATGGCCTCGCCGTTCCCCATGGCTTCGCCGCTCCCCATCGCCTTGCCGTCCCCCATCGCCTTGCCGTCCCCGTCCCTGTCGCCGTCCGCGGCCCTGTCGCTGACCGTGCTCATGACGTGCTCCCCCTACGGAACGCCCCGCACGCGCGCGGGCTCCGGCGTGCGGCGAGCGAGGCGACGCCCGCCTGCTCCTCGACGCCCCGGGAGAGTACAGCGTGGCCGGGCGGGCCGGGCGCGGAGAAGGCCCGCAGGTCAGGCGTCACCGCCCACGACGGGTTCACGATCCGGGACGACACCGCGCGCACCCCCTTCTATTCAGGTACCAAGAACTCTGCATGACGATATGCAGACCGGGCAAGGGGCGTCGTCCGGGGGCTCGGCCCCGCCGCAACAGGGGGGCTATCCCCAGTGCCACGCGCATCGCGGCTGCCTAACGTGATGGACATGACCGGTATGAACGCCCGCCATGACGACGCGGAGCTGAAGAAGGAACTCGACGCCACCCTGCACGCGCGCAAGGAGCTCGGCGAAGAGTACGAGTCCGCGCTGGTCGACTCCTTCCTGGAGAAGGTCGAGCAGCGCCTCGACGGTGCCGTCGACCGCCGGGTGCGGCGCCGGCTCGCCGAACAGCAGATGGTCGTGGCGCGCGGCGCGCGGGCACCCCAGTCGTCCGACTCCTGGGGTGAGCGCTTCGGCTTCGGGATCGTCTCGCTGGTCCTCGCGATCCCGCTGTCCGCGATCGGCGTGGTGAACGCGCACCTGCCCGGTCTGCTCGTCGCCTGGGGCGGGATCGTCGGGGTGAACGTGGTCCAGGCGGCGCGCCTCTCCCCGGGCTTCTTCGGCCGGCGCGGGAACCGGCCGGAGTCGGACTGGGAGGAGTAGGCGCCGGAAAGGGACGCCGGTGCGCGCGGAAGGACTCTGTGAAGGGGCGCGTCGCGGGGCGGGGAACAGGCGCCGCACAGTCCCGTACGGCATACGAAAGGGCCCGGCACTCGGGACGGGTGCCGGGCCCTTCGACGTATTGCGCGGGGACCGCCGCACCCCCGGTGAAGGGGGGCGGGACGACGGCGGTCCCCGCGAGGGACGCGGGCCGGGTCAGGACCGGGCTTGCGCGTCCTAGGCGTCCATGGAGGTCCGGGAGCCGCTCCGGAGGTCCTTGGCGCCGTTTGACGCCGGCCTGGCGGGGAGCCGCTCCCGCCCTGCCGACACCCACCAATGTGCCGGACCCGTGTTAAGCGGGTGCTGCGCGGACGTGACGCGCTCGTACCACTTCCGCGAAGTTCACCCCGGCCGGAGCCGGAAGATCCACACGGATCCGACACTTCGAGCGAAAGCCCTGCTCCGGCCCTTGACGGGCCGGGCGGCCTCAGGCCCTGGTGCCGCCCTTGGCCAGGAAGGACAGCAGGTCCTGCCGGCTGACGACACCGGTGGGCTTGCCCTCCACGAGCACGATCGCCGCGTCGGCGCGACCGAGCACGGACATCAGGTCGGCGACCGGCTCGCCGGAACCGACCTGGGGCAGCGGCGAGGACATGTGCTTCTCCAGCGGGTCCTCCAGGGAGGCCCGCTTGGTGAACAGCGCGTCGAGGAGCTCGCGCTCCACGACCGACCCGATGACCTCGGCGGCCATGACGTCCGGGTGACCGGCGCCCGGCTTGACGATCGGCATCTGCGAGACGCCGTACTCGCGCAGCACCTCGATGGCCTCGCCGACGGTCTCCTCCGGGTGCATGTGGACGAGCGACGGGATGGAGCCGCCCGCCTTGTCGTTCAGCACGTCGGCGACACGGGCGCTCGGGCCGGTGTCCTCCAGGAATCCGTAGTCGGCCATCCACTCGTCGTTGAAGATCTTGCTGAGGTAGCCGCGCCCGCTGTCGGGGAGCAGCACCACGACGACGTCGTCCGGGCCGAGGCGCTCGGCGACGCGCAGCGCGGCCACGACGGCCATGCCGCAGGAGCCGCCGACGAGGAGCCCCTCCTCCTTGGCCAGCCGCCGCGTCATCTGGAAGGAGTCCTTGTCGGACACGGCGACGATCTCGTCCGCGACCGTACGGTCGTACGCGGTCGGCCAGAAGTCCTCGCCGACGCCCTCGACGAGGTAGGGCCGGCCGGAACCGCCGGAGTAGACGGACCCCTCGGGGTCGGCGCCGACGACCTGCACCTTGCCGTCACTGGCGTCCTTCAGATACCGGCCGGTACCGGAGATCGTGCCGCCGGTGCCCACACCCGCGACGAAGTGGGTGATCTTCCCCTCCGTCTGCTCCCACAGCTCGGGGCCGGTCGAGTGATAGTGCGACAGGGGGTTGTTCGGGTTGGAGTACTGGTCGGGCTTCCAGGCGCCCGGGGTCTCCCGCACCAGCCGGTCGGAGACGTTGTAGTACGAGTCCGGGTGCTCCGGGTCGACGGCGGTGGGGCAGACCACGACCTCGGCCCCGTACGCGCGCATCACGTTGATCTTGTCGGTGGAGACCTTGTCGGGGCACACGAAGATGCACTTGTACCCCTTCTGCTGCGCCACGATGGCGAGCCCGACACCGGTGTTGCCGCTCGTCGGCTCGACGATCGTGCCGCCGGGCTTGAGGTCGCCGCTCTCCTCCGCGGCCTCGATCATGCGCATGGCGATGCGGTCCTTCACGGATCCGCCGGGGTTGAAGTATTCGACCTTCGCCAGGACGGTCGCCTGGATGCCCGCGGTCACGTTGTTGAGTCTCACCAGCGGGGTGTTGCCGACGAGACTGATCATCGAGTCGTGGAATTGCACCGTTGTCTCCGGAGCTGCGTTTTCAACAGGAATGGTCTCGTCAGCCTACGGCCCTGCGCAGCCGTTCACCCGCAGTTGAGATTGGCCCACCCGCTCTTCGGGGCAAGCAGTGGTTGTACGGCTACAGGAGGTGGCGGCGACGGATGTCGAGCATGTCGAGGGCGAGGGTGGCCCGGCGGATCGCCGCGGGCGCGGCGTACGGCGGGGGCGGTGTCGGGCTGGTGGGGGCGGCGGCCGTCGGTCTGGTGCTGGCCGAGGTGCAGCTGGTGAAGCGGCATGTGGGCAACGGACACGCTCCCTACGCCCCGCGTGCGGACGGTCTGTACGGGTACGACTACGCCGGCGCCTCCCCTGACGAACCGCCGCTGCGGCTGACGATGCTCGGCGACTCGACGGCCGCAGGCCAGGGCGTGCGCAGGGCCCGGCAGACGCCGGGCGCGCTGCTGTCCTCGGGGCTCGCGGCCGTGGCCGAGCGGCCGGTGGAGCTGTGCAATGTGGCGCTGCCCGGTGCCCAGTCGGACGACCTGGACCGGCAGGTCGCGCTCGCCCTCACGGACGGTTCCCGGCTGCCCGACGTCTGCGTGATCATGATCGGCGCGAACGACGTGACGCACCGGATGCCGCCGACGCGTTCCGTCCGTCATCTGTCCGCGGCGGTACGCCGGCTGCGCACGGCCGGTGCGGAGGTGGTCGTCGGCACCTGTCCCGACCTGGGCACGGTCGAGCAGGTCCAGCAGCCGCTGCGCTGGCTGGCGCGGCGCGCGTCCCGCCAGCTCGCCGCCGCCCAGACGATCGGGACGGTCGAGCAGGGCGGCCGCACGGTGTCGCTGGGCGACCTGCTGGGCCCGGAGTTCGCGGCGAACCCCCGTGAGCTGTTCGGCCCCGACCACTATCACCCCTCGGCCGAGGGGTACGCGACGGCCGCCATGGCCCTGCTGCCCACGGTCTGCGCGGCGCTCGGCCTCTGGCCCGCGGAGGAAGAGCGTCCGGACGTCTCGCGCCACGAGGGGTTCCTGCCGGTGGCCCGTGCGGCTGCGGAGGCCGCGTCCGAGCCCGGCACCGAGGTCACCGCCGCGATGCCCACCGGGCCCCGCGGCCCCTGGGCCCTCCTCAAACGCCGCCGCCGCCAACGCCTCCCGGCAACGGACCCGGCCCCGACCCCCCTCAACTGACCCCCGGCGGGACACCGGGCGGACGGTACCCGGCCGCGGGTACGTGGGGGCTGGGCGCGCAGTTCCCCGCGCCCCTGGCCCCGTCACCCAGCCCGGCACCGAACACCCAGCCCCGCTCCGGGCAGCCCCGCACCCGGCCGCGGCTCCGTGGGGGCCGGCCGCGCAGTTCCCCGCGCCCCGGGGCCTCCCACCCCAGCCGGTGCCGAACGTCCAGCCCCCTCCGGGCAGCCCCGCACCCAGCTGCGGCTCCGCGAGGGCCGGCCGCGCAGTTCCCCGCGCCCCTGGGTCTCTCACCCCGGGCGGCGGAAAGATTCAGCCCCTCCGGCGATTGAGGAGCGGGGTCCGGGGCGGAGCCCCGGGGGCGGCTGCCCCGGCGCGGGGGCACCTCCTCATCCCGGCCGGGAGAAACACCCCCCAAGGCGCCCCCGCCAGCAAAAAGCAAGCGCTTAGAAAAGTGCGGCCGGTGTCACACACCCAGACCGGTGACCTCGACGGTACGTACGGGTAACTTCCCAGACAGCCCTGCACACTTCCCGTACGCCAATGGAGCCGTGATGCCCGAAGCCGTGATCGTCTCAGCCACCCGCTCCCCGATCGGCCGCGCCTTCAAGGGCTCCCTGAAGGATGTGCGCCCCGACGACCTGACCGCCACGATCATCCAGGCCGCCCTCGCCAAGGTGCCCGAGCTCGACCCGAAGCTCATCGACGACCTGATGCTCGGCTGCGGCCTCCCCGGCGGCGAGCAGGGCCACAACCTCGGCCGCATCGTGGCCGTGCAGATGGGAATGGACCACCTCCCGGGCTGCACGATCACCCGTTACTGTTCCTCGTCCCTCCAGACCTCCCGCATGGCCCTGCACGCCATCAAGGCGGGCGAGGGCGACGTCTTCATCTCGGCGGGCGTCGAGATGGTGTCGCGGTCGATCAAGGGCACCTCCGACGGCATGCCCGACACCCACAACCCCCTCTTCGCCGACGCCGAGGCCCGCACCCTCGACGTCGCCCAGTCGGAGGGTTCGACCTGGCACGACCCGCGCGAGGACGGCCTGATCCCGGACGCGTACATCGCGATGGGCCAGACCGCCGAGAACCTGGCCCGCCTCAAGGGCGTCACCCGCCAGGACATGGACGAGTTCGGCGTGCGCTCGCAGAACCTCGCCGAGGAAGCCATCAAGAACGGCTTCTGGGCCCGCGAGATCACCCCGGTCACGACCCCGGACGGAACGGTCGTCAGCACGGACGACGGCCCCCGCGCGGGCGTGACCCTGGAGGGCGTCCAGGGCCTCAAGCCGGTCTTCCGCCCCGACGGCATGATCACCGCGGCCAACTGCTGCCCGCTGAACGACGGCGCCGCCGCCCTCGTGATCATGTCCGACACGAAGGCCCGCGAGCTCGGCCTGACCCCGCTCGCCCGCATCGTCTCGACCGGCGTCACCGGCCTCTCCCCCGAGATCATGGGCCTCGGCCCGGTGGAGGCGAGCAAGCAGGCGCTCAGCCGCGCCGGCCTCACCGTCGACGACATCGACCTGTTCGAGATCAACGAGGCCTTCGCCGCCCAGGTGATCCCGAGCGCCCGCGACCTGGGCATCCCGCTGGACAAGCTGAACGTGAACGGTGGCGCCATCGCCGTCGGCCACCCCTTCGGCATGACCGGCGCCCGCATCACCGGCACCCTGATCAACAGCCTCCAGTTCCACGACAAGCAGTTCGGCCTGGAGACCATGTGCGTCGGCGGCGGCCAGGGCATGGCGATGGTCATCGAGCGTCTCAGCTGACAGTCATGACCCGTTCCCGTGACGGGATTTGAACCCAGCGTGAACGAATCGGCCCAGAAGCCCGGAACCACCGGGCCTCTGGGCCGATTTGTGATCCAATCCCTTCCAAGATGTGACCTATGTCCCCTCGGATGGGTATTCCCGCAGGTCAGGTGTGTTCACGGTTAAACCTGAGGGCCAAAGTCCTGTCCTTTTCGTGACGTTACGCACTGACAGTTTGATGGTTCGCCCTTCAAGCTGATGTAGGAAGTCGGGGGCCGACTTTGAACCGGGAGTACGTCAGTGAGCGCCATGTCGATTGCTCTGCCGCTCGCCACCGCCGCCACAGCGGCCGTGGGCGTCGCCGTTCTGCACACCCTGCGGGGTCTGCGTCGGCAGGTCGCGGCCCTGCACAGCGAACTCGTCGCGAGCCGCGCCAGTGCGGCGCGGGGTCTCGTACCCGCGGCGCGCGGATCCGCCGACGCGGACGAGATACGCACGGCCGTGGCCGACGCGCTGGCCGAGGAGCGGGAGCGGGAACTCGCCGAGGCGCGGGCCTTCTGGGCCGCCCAGGAGACGCGTGACGCCTCCGACGCGCCGTCGCTGCTCGGGCTGCCGGACAACGAGCTGTTCCTGCCACGCCACTCGGACTTCGTGGGCCTGGACCACCTGGAGCCGGTCGCCGAGACCGGCACGGACCTGGAGGAGTTCCTCCAGACCGGTACCGCCGGCGACTCCCCGGAACTCGCCGCGGCCCGCCGCCGTCACCCCTCGCACCCGGACTTCGTCCCGGTCCAGTCACCGGTGGTCAACGACCACGAACGCACGGTGGCCCGCCTGGAGGAGCTCGCCGAGTCCCGTACGGAACTGGCGGACGTGCGCCCCGGCCCGCTCGGCACGCTCGACGTCTACGTCTTCGCCGACGGCACGACCCTGTGCATGACCCCCGGCCACCGAGAGACCGCGCAGCGGCTCGCCGCCGCCCTGACGGCGGGAGAGACCCCGGTCCTGCTCGGCGGCTCCGGCGTCTCGGGCGCGTACGCCCTGACCTTCTCCTTCGGCGAGGAGAGCGTCTACATCCTGGCGGACCGGGTCATAGCGTCGCTGTGACGTCGGCCCTCTGGGAGGGGGACCGCACGGCATCCCGCGCGCCGGAGTCGACCGGGAGGTTCAGACCCCGGCGCGTTTCTGTGCCTCGGCCACGAGCGTGACCGCTTCCGCCAGTTCCTCCTCGTTCTTCAGTACGAGGGCCAAGTCGTGCGCGGCGACCGTGATTTGGTCGGCGGCGGCGAACATCCCGGCGTCGGGCATCTCCCGGGGCTCCCCCGACGGGTCCTCGACCCGCTGGGCGCGCAGCGCGAACTCCCTGGCCAGCCCCAGCGCCTCCGCCGCGGCACTGCGTTGCAGGCGGCTCTGCGGGGCGGCCCGCAACCGGTCGGCGAAGTGGTCCACGGCTCGGGTCAACGGCGTCGTATCCAGCACGCCGCGAGACTACGCGCAGCGACGGGACTGTTGCCAACGACCCAACCCTCAGGCACGGTGGCGTGAAGGACCGGCTTACATCCCCTTTGCGTTCGGAGGCGCCGATGTCCCAAGTCTTCTCCGCGGAGACCCATCGCAACCTGCTCGCCCGCATCCCCCATTGCACCGGTCGTGAGATCTCCGACTGGCTTCGCACCGTCGACGAAGGCCCCGCCCTCTTCCGTTTCGAGGAGAAGGTCAGCTGGCTCCGCGCCGAGCACGACCTCGCGTACGGCCACGCCAAGGCGATCATTCACGAGTACGACCTGAGGAGGGCCGCGCGCAAACTCCTGTGAGCGCGCACCACCGCGACGACCGGCGTCCGACCACGACCCGGCACCCGACGACAAAGGGCCCGCGAACTGGTGGTTCGCGGGCCCTTCAGGTCAGCTGACGGCCTGTCCGGCCGCCGGCGTCACTAGTCTCTGCCGCTGAAGATGGCGACCAGCCGCAGCATCTCGATGTAGATCCACACGAGGGTCATGGTCAGGCCGAACGCGGCCAGCCACGCCTCTTCCTTCGGCGCACCGTAGGTGATGCCGTCCTCGATCTGCTTGAAGTCGAGGGTCAGGAAGAACGCGCCGATCAGGATCGCGAGGATGCCGACGATCGCGCCCAGCGGGCCGCTGCTGCGCAGTCCGCCGTCCGGGGCGACACCGAAGACGACCAGCAGCAGGTTCACCGCCATGACGGCGATGAAGGCGATGGCGATGGTCAGGCCGATGCGCGCGTACCGGGCGGTGACCCGGATCCAGCCCGCCTTGTAGACGAGCAGGGTCGCGCCAGTGACCGCCATGGTGCCGAGCACGGCCTGGAAGGGCGCGCCGTTCCACTGCGCGTTGTACATCTCGCTGATGACACCGAGGAAGACGCCCTCGAAGGCGGCGTACCCGATGATCAGCGCGGGCGAGGCGGTGCGCTTGAAGGACTGCACCATCGCGAGCACGAAGGCGACCAGGGCGGAGCCGATGGCCAGGCCGTAGCTCGTGCTGGAGACCGGCAGCAGCGCCCAGGCGAGGACGGCGCCGACGACGACGGTGCCGAGCGTCATGGCCGAGCGCATGACGACGTCGTCCATCGTCATACGGCCGGTGGTGACCGGGGCCTGCGGCGGAGCGCCCTGCTGGAGGCCCTGCTGTGCGTACGGGTTCTGCGCGTAGGGGTTGCCGCCCTGCTGGGCGTACGGGTTCCCCTGCGTGCCGACAGCGGGTCCCCCGGCCTGCGGCGCCGCGTTGAAGCCCGCGTAGCCGTTGTCGCGGCTGAACCCCCGTCGCGAGAAGACCGGGTTACTGCTCCTCATTTCACTCCTCCATGGCCACCCTTGTGGCCTTGGCTCAAGAGTAATAGGTAGGCAAAGGATTGACCCTAGTGCTTGGGGAGGATCTTTCCCTCGTTGTGCCACCGTACGCGTGTGTCCCCTGGCACGCCCGTACTGGTACTAAGCCGTGACACCGGCTTCCGGGGAAACGGCTTCACGGGGCACCTTCCCCCTCAAGCCGCCTTGATCACCCGCTATTCCCGCTGTTCGCCGAGAGGGAAGCCCGTGTACCCCTCCGCGAGGTCCGCCGCGGCCGCGCGTGAGCTCGCGATCCGCTCCAGGCGGGCTCGCTGGACGCGCTCCTCGAAGGGCGTCGCGGCGGGATCGCGGTGCAGCAGGGCGGTCATGTCGTACGAGAACCGCTCGGCCTGCCACACCCGGCGCAGACAGGTCTCGGAATAGGCGTCGAGCCGCTCCGCCGATCCGGTGTCCCTGAGGTGGATCAGGGCGCGGGCGAAGGTGACGACGTCGCCGACGGCGAGGTTGAGGCCCTTGGCCCCGGTCGGCGGCACGATGTGGGCGGCGTCCCCGGCGAGGAAGAGCCGGCCGTGCCGCATCGGCTCGTGGACGTAACTCCTCATGGGGGTGACGGACTTGGAGGTGATGGGGCCGCGCCGCAGCTTCCAGTCGTCGTCGGTCTCCAGGCGCCGCTCGAGCTCGTCCCAGATCTCCTCGTCGCCCCACTCCCCCGCGTCCGTGCCCTCGGGCACCTGGAGGTAGAGGCGGGAGACGGTGGGCGAGCGCATGCTGAGCAGGGCGAAGCCGCGGTCGTGGCGGGCGTAGACGAGCTCGTCGTGCGAGGGCGCGACGTCGGCGAGGATGCCGAGCCAGCCGAAGGGGTAGGAGCGTTCGAAGGTGCGGGAGAGCGCGGCGGGCACGGCCTTGCGGGCGACACCCCAAAATCCGTCGCAGCCGACGACGTAGTCGCACTCCAGCACGTCCTCGCGCCCCTGGTGCCGGAACCGCACCCGGGGCCGGTCGCCCTCGGCCCCCTCGACGGCCAGGGCCTCGGCCTCGAAGAGCAGCGGTCCGCCCTCGTGGATCTGGAGCGCGACGAGGTCCTTGCACACCTCGGTCTGGGCATACACCATCACCGAGCGCCCGCCGGTGAGCGCCGGGAAGTCGATCCGCCGCCGCTTCCCCTCGTACCGCAGCTCGATCCCGTCGTGCCGCAGCCCCTCCCGGTCCATCCGCTCACCGGCCCCGGCCGCGCGCAGCACGTCCACGGTCCCCTGTTCGAGGATCCCGGCCCGCTGCCGCTGTTCCACGTAGGCCCGGTCCCGGCTCTCCAGGACCACGGACTCGATCCCGGCGCGGTGCAGCAGCCGGGCCAGGAGCAGTCCGGCGGGCCCGGCGCCGACGATCCCGACGGTGGTCCGCATCGGCATACCCACACCTTCCCTCGATGTTCGCGAAGTGAACTTTCCTTCACCTCATCGGGAGTCTCCGCCGCCACGGAAGCGATGTCAACGGCCGGGGTCGGGGTCGGGGGTCGGCGGCGGAAGCGCTGCGCGAGCCTCGCCGACCCGTGCGACGGCGGGCGCGAACGCGAGGGCGGGACGGAACGAGGGCCCGACGGCCTTTCAGGGCCCGCCACGAAGCGGGAGGATGTGAGCCGCGCGGGGATGAGCGTCCGTGACCCGACGACGGGTCACGGACGGCCACCGGACACGTGCGGGAATGCCTCACCCGAAGGGTCACCGGGTGAGGCCGCGTGCCCGGAACCGGACTTGAACCGGTACGCCCGCGAGGGGCAGCGAGGTTTAAGCTCGCCGTGTCTGCATTCCACCATCCGGGCAGACCATGGGCTCCGCATCGAGGTTCCGAGCCTATCGGGGCGCGTCACCCGAACAGCGGGCGTGCGTACCGATGTTGTCTTATTTTATTGATGTCTGAGGGTGCATCAGTACGCCGCACAGGCCGTCAGCACTTGCCACCAGCCTCCCGGACGCGCTGAGCGCCCGTACGCGGATTGACGGAATTTCACCGTCCGAACGCGATCACGACGAGCTCCGGACGCGCTCCCTGGCCGGCCGCCCGGAGCGGGACCGCGCGCCGGCCGCTCCCCGGGCCCGACCCGGACGGCTCTCAGGGAACTCCGTCATCCCCAGGTATGACGCGACCGCTCGCGGTCCGACCCGAGGCTGCCCCCGGAACCGGAACAGCGGGTGACTACATCCCGCGGATCGGCGCGGACGATGGAACACGACCCCATCAACGTCATCGACGTCGTCGTACCGACAGGAGCACCCTTCCGTGACCACCACTCCCCTCGCCGGCACAAGCACCGCGGTCGCAGCCCGCGCCACGGAACTGTCGAAGGTCTACGGGCAGGGCGAGACCCAGGTGGTCGCGCTCGACCGGGTCACCGTCGACTTCCGGCAGGCCGAGTTCACCGCGATCATGGGTCCCTCGGGGTCGGGCAAGTCCACGCTGATGCACTGCGTGGCCGGGCTGGACACCTTCTCCTCCGGCTCGGTGCGCATCGGCGACACCGAACTCGGCTCCCTGAAGGACAAGCAGCTCACCAAGCTGCGCCGGGACAAGATCGGCTTCATCTTCCAGGCGTTCAACCTGCTGCCGACGCTGAACGCCCTGGAGAACATCACCCTCCCGATGGACATCGCGGGCCGCAGGCCCGACAAGGAGTGGCTGGACAGCGTCATCAAGATGATCGGCCTCGCCGACCGCCTGGGCCACCGCCCCTCCCAGCTCTCCGGCGGCCAGCAGCAGCGCGTCGCCGTCGCCCGCGCCCTCGCCTCCCGCCCCGAGATCATCTTCGGCGACGAGCCGACGGGGAACCTCGACTCGCGCGCGGGCGCGGAGGTCCTCGGCTTCCTGCGCAACTCCGTACGGGAGCTGGGCCAGACCGTGGTGATGGTGACGCACGACCCGGTGGCCGCCGCCTACGCGGACCGCGTCGTCTTCCTCGTCGACGGACGGATCGTCGACGAGGTGTACGAGCCGACCGCCGACGCCGTGCTGGACCGGATGCGGAACCTTCCCGGGGGAAACCCCAAGGCCCCCGGACTCGACGGCACGGGCCTCGCCGGTTGACGCGGGCCGAGACCTTCCGACGCTCCCTCACCCCCGTACACCTGGACTGAGACAGACCATGCTCCGTACCGCCTTGCGCAACGTGTTCGCGCACAAGGCCAGGCTCCTGATGACCGTGCTCGCCGTCCTGCTCGGCGTCGCCTTCGTCTCGGGGACCCTGGTCTTCACCAACACCATCTCGGACGCCTACCAGAAGAGCTCCGCCAAGGGCTTCGACCAGGTCGACGTCGCCATCCGCCCCAAGAGCGCGGCGGACACGGACGACACCCTCGGCAGGAGGCACGAACTGACCCGGCCCCTGCTCGACAAGGCGGCCGGAGTACCGGGAGCGGCCTCCGCGATCGGTGTCGTCAACGGCTTCACCGCCATAGCCGGCAAGGACGGCAAGCTCATCGGCGGCGGCTTCCAGTCGCAGGGCGGCAACTACTGGAGCGACGACGACCCCCGCTATCCCCTGACGGCCGGGCACGCGCCGCACGGCACCGGCGAGATCGCGATCGACGCCGAGACCGCCAGGCGGGCCGGCTACAAGGTCGGCGACACCGTGCGCCTCTCGGTCGACGGCCCCGTCCTCGAGCCCGTCGTGGCCGGCGTCTTCCGCACGGACGACGGCAACGTGGCCGCCGGCGGCAGCCTCGCCCTGTTCGACACGGCCACCGCGCAACGGCTGTTCCACTCGGCCGGCACCTACGACGAGATCGACGTGAAGGCCGCGCCGGGCACCAGCCAGCGCGCCCTGCGCGAGGCGCTCGACGCCGTCGTACCGAAGGAGGTCGCCTCCACCGTCACCGGCCGGCAGCTCGCCGACGACCAGGCCGAGCAGATCTCCGCGGCGATGAGCGGCATGAAGACCGGCCTGCTGGTCTTCGCCGGTATCGCGCTGTTCGTCGGCACGTTCATCATCGCCAACACCTTCACCATGCTGGTCGCCCAGCGCACCAAGGAGCTGGCGCTGCTGCGCGCCGTCGGCGCCTCCCGCCGCCAGGTCACCCGGTCGGTGCTGATCGAGGCCTTCGTGGTCGGCGCGGTCGCGGCCGTCGGCGGGCTCGCCGCGGGCATCGGCATCGGCGCCGCGATGCGCTCCCTGATGGGCACGCTCGGCGCCACGGTGCCGGACGGCCCGCTGGTCGTCTCGCCCGGCACCGTCGCCACGGCGCTGCTCGTCGGCGTCCTCATCACGATGCTGGCCGCCTGGCTGCCGGGCCGCCGCGCCGCGAAGATCCCGCCGGTCGCCGCGATGAGCAGCGTCCACGCGAAGGCCACGACGAAGTCCCTGGTCCTGCGGAACACGATCGGCGCCCTGCTCGCCGCCGCGGGTGTCGCCGTGGTCCTCTACGCCACGACGATGGACGGCTCGGACGGGCAGGCCCCGATGGGTCTCGGCGCGGTGCTGCTCATCATCGGCGTCTTCGTCCTCACCCCGCTGCTGTCCCGCCCGCTGATCGCGGCGGCGGCTCCGGTCCTGCGGATCTTCGGGATCTCGGGCAAGCTGGCCCGGCAGAACTCGGTGCGCAATCCGCGCCGTACGGCCGCCACCGCCTCGGCGCTGATGATCGGTCTCACGCTGATCACCGGCATGACGGTGATGGCGGGCAGCCTGCAGAAGTCGATCGACAAGATGGCCAGTTCGGCGATCAAGGCGGACTACGTCGTGTCGATGGCCAACGGCAACTCCCTCTCCCCGGACATCGAGAGGAAGCTCGCCGCGGTCGACGGCGTCACCGACACCAGCCCGCTGCGCAACGCGCCCTCCCGCATCGACCGGCAGACGGAGTTCCTGACCGGCGTCAAGGGCGCGGCCATCGGAGAACTCACCGATCTCGACGTCACCGAGGGCTCCTTCAAGGTCGGCGGCACCGGGGTCGTGGTCGACTCGGACACCGCCGGGTCGCACGGCTGGAAGGCCGGCTCCCGCTTCCAGGTCTCCTACGAGGACGGCGCGAAGCAGAGCCTGACCGTCGCCGGGGTGTACGAGGCCAACGAGATGATCCGGGGCATCATCCTCGACAACGCCACGCTCTCCCCGCACCAGCGTGGCGGTGCCTCCGACATGCAGGTCATGGTGAAGACGGCGGGCGGCGCCTCGGCCGCGGTCAAGGACCGGCTGGAGAAGGCCCTCGGCGACAACCCCGCCGTCAAGGTCCAGGACAAGCAGGACATCTCCGACGGCATCGCGCAGATGTTCACGCTGATGCTGAACATGCTCTACGGCCTGCTGGCGATGGCGGTGATCGTCGCCGTCCTCGGCGTCGTCAACACCCTCGCGATGTCGGTCTTCGAGCGCTCGCAGGAGATCGGGATGCTCCGCGCGATCGGCCTGGACCGCAAGGGCATCAAGCGGATGGTCCGTCTGGAGTCCCTGGTCATCTCGCTCTTCGGCGGCGTCCTCGGCATAGGTCTCGGCGTGTTCTTCGGCTGGGCGGCCGGCCAGTTGCTGGGCAGCAGGATGTCGACGTACGAACTGGTCCTGCCCTGGGGCCGGATGGCGCTCTTCCTCCTGCTCGCGGCGACGGTCGGCGTCCTGGCGGCGCTCTGGCCGGCCCGCCGGGCGGCCCGGCTGAACATGCTGACGGCGATCAAGTCGGAGTGACGGGCCGGGGCCGCCGGCCCCGCCGCACAGGTGAGGGGCCCGTTCCGGACGGAACGGGCCCCTCACCTGTCTCCGGCCGCTCCGCGTCAGTTCCAGGTTCTCGCCCGCAGCGGCATCCCGGACCGGCCGGCCCCGCCCTGGGCCTTCACCGCCAGGACCTGGTTGACGCCGATCTGGTTGCGTTCGAAGGCGACCGCGCTGGCCGCCATGTACAGGCGCCAGACACGGGCCCGGCCGGCCCCGGTCAGCCGGACGGCACGGGACCACCCGTCCTCCAGATTGGCGACCCAGCGGCGCAGGGTGAGCGCGTAGTGCTCGCGCAGGACCTCGACGTCACGCACCTCGAACCCGGCCCGTTCGAGCTGCGTCACGGTCGTCCCGACGGGCGCGAGTTCGCCGTCGGGGAACACATAGGCGTCGATGAACGGGTCGACGGCGTACGACGACTCGTCACGCTGCGGACGCCGGGCGATCTGGTGGTTGAGCAGCCGGCCGCCGGGTTCGAGGAGGCCGCCGAGCACCTCGGCGTACTCCAGGTAACGCTCGGCGCCGACGTGTTCGGCCATGCCGATGGAGGAGATCGCGTCATACGGCCCGTCGGTGACGTCCCGGTAGTCCTGCACCCTGATCTCCACCCGGTCGGTCAGGCCCTCCTCCGCGACCCGTTTACGGGCGTACGCGGCCTGTTCCTGCGACAGCGTCACCCCGACCACCCGCACGCCGTGGTCGCGGGCGGCGTGCACGGCCATCGAGCCCCAGCCGCAGCCGACGTCGAGGAGCCGCTGACCGGGCTTCAGAGCCAGCTTCCGGGCGACGAGTTCGAGCTTGTCGCGCTGCGCCTCCTCCAGGGTGCCGCCGTCCTCCCAGTAGGCGCACGAGTAGACCATGGACGGGCCGAGGACGATCTCGTAGAAGTCGTTGCCGACGTCGTAGTGGTGGCTGATGGCGCTCCGGTCGGTGCGCCTGGTGTGCAGGTGGCGGTGCCGGCGCACCTCCTCGGCTGGCGGGGCGGGCGGCAGCGGCAGTCCGGCCATCCTCACCAGCCCGCGGACCGCGGCACGCACCTCGGGGTCGCGCAGCGCCGCCCCGAGCCCGCGCGCGTCCTCGGAGCGCTCCCAGACGAGCCCGGAGATCAGGTCCAGCGCGGTGTACAGGTCCCCCTCGATGCCGAGGTCACCGGAGACCCAGGCGCGGGCGAGTCCCAACTCGCCCGGCTTCCACAGCAGTCGGCGCAGGGCCCGCCGGTTGCGGACGACGAGCACCGGAGCCGCGGGCGGACCCGCTTCCGAACCGTCCCAGGCGCGCACGCGCAACGGGAGCGGGGCTCCCAGCAACTGTTCGACAAGCCCTTTGAGACGCGGCGCGGCGTCCTGCATGGCGTACACCTCCGAGACAACACTCCCGAACGCTCCGACACCACGTAAACATCTACCCCCTCGGCGGGCAGTCCCTCTTCCACGACACAGATTCGTAAAATGTGTGTACGCACCACGCGTCGAACTCCGCGGCGGGCGTGGCGAGCGGTCCGGGGAACGCCGAAGGGGCCGCCCGCACCACGGATGGCGGGCGGCCCCTTCGGGGCGTTCGGTGACCGGAGGTCAGGAGGCCTTGGCCTTCTCCTCGGTCTTGACGGCGGGCGCCGGGGCGGCCGGAGCCGGCTTGGCGGCCTCGTAGAACTCCTCGCGCGGAGTCTCCATGGCGCCCAGGGAGACGACCTCGCGCTTGAGGAACATCGCGAGCGTCCAGTCCGCGAAGACGCGGATCTTGCGGTTCCAGGTCGGCATGGCGAGACCGTGGTAGCCACGGTGCATGTACCAGGCGAGACGGCCCTTGAGCTTGATCTTCATCTTGCCCATGACGATCATCGCGACGCCCTTGTGCAGACCGAGACCGGCCACGGCGCCCTTGTTGGCGTGCGCGTACTCCTTCTGCGGGAAGCCCCGCATACCGGAGATCACGTTGTCGCCGAGGATCTTGGCCTGACGCAGCGCGTGCTGGGCGTTCGGCGGGCACCAGGCGTTCTCGACACCGGCCTTGCGGGCGGCGACGTCCGGGACCTGGGCGTTGTCGCCCGCGGCCCAGATGTAGTCCGTGCCCTGCACCTGGAGGGTGGTCTGGGTGTCCACGTGGCCACGCGGGCCGAGCGGCAGACCGAAGCGGGAGAGAACGGGGTTCGGCTTGACGCCGGCCGTCCAGACGATCGTGTTGGAGTCGACCTCGAGGCCGTTCTTCAGCACCACGTGGCCGTCGACGCAGGAGTCCATCGAGGTGGAGAGGTAGATCTCCACACCGCGGCTCTCCAGGTGCTCCTTGCCGTACTGGCCGAGCTTGGGGCCGACCTCGGGAAGGATCTTGTCCGCGGCGTCGACGAGGATGAAGCGCATGTCCTCGCGGGACACGCTGCTGTAGTACTTGGCCGCGTCGCGGGCCATGTCCTCGACTTCACCGATGGTCTCGGCGCCGGCGAAGCCGCCACCCACGAAGACGAAGGTCAGCGCCTTGCGGCGGACGTCCTCGTCCGTGGTGGAGTCGGCCTTGTCGAGCTGCTCGAGGACGTGGTTGCGCAGGCCGATGGCCTCCTCGATGCCCTTCATGCCGATGCCCTGCTCGGCGAGGCCGGGGATCGGGAAGGTGCGGGAGACCGCGCCCATCGCGATGACGAGGTAGTCGAAAGGCAGCTCGTACGCCTCGCCCACGAGGGGGGCGACCGTGGCAACCTTGCGGTCCTGGTCGATGGTGGTGACCCGGCCGGTGAGGACCTCCGCCTTGGGAAGTACACGCCGCAGCGGGACGACGACGTGCCGCGGCGAGATGCTGCCGGCGGCTGCTTCGGGGAGGAAGGGCTGGTAGGTCATGTACGACCGGGGGTCGACGACCGTGACGGTCGCCTCTCCGTAGCGCATCTGCTTGAGGATGCGCCGAGCTGCGTACAGGCCTACGTACCCACCGCCTACTACGAGGATCCTGGGACGCTCCGTGGTGCTCATGCCATCGAGTATCCACCTGCTTCCGGGGGGTCGCTCGTGCGCCCCTTCACAAGCTTGGGCAGGGGCTCTGCTACACTCCGCCGCCCTCGTGATCGAGGCCATGGCGGCAGGGGTGGACCACCGTGCGGTTCGTACCGTTGTCAACACCGCGTGAGCTGCGGCCCAACCTGTTCGGCCCAGCGGACCGCACCTGTGTTTCACGGCCCTGAAACGCTGCCGCAACGCTTCACCGAGCATGCTGCCGGACCGCCGTGGCCCCGCGAAAGGGCCCAAGTGGCCCCTTCGTCGCCCGGCAGGGGCCTTTTCCTTGTGAAGAACTTCACGAAGTTTCTCGACGGGGCCTCGCCGGAGGGGTTCCAGAACCCCCTCGGGCACGCTCATACGCTATCCGAGCCGCTCAGCCGAGGCTACCGAGCAGTAGTAAAGGAGACCAGTGCCACGCCCGCGCGGCACCGCCGGACGACCTCCGCGGCGCCGCCGGACGACCCCCACGGCACTGCCGGACAGGGCCTCCAGGAGCCCCGCGCGGCCGCTGGAGCCGCGACGGCCCCGGCCCCCTCGGAAAAGGGACGCCGGGGCCGTCTCACGCCCGTTCTCGACGCGTCACCGTGCGTCGGTCGCCCTGTCGCCGGCTTCGGCGTCCTCGGCGACCTTGAAGGCGATGCCGTCGAGGATGTCGTGCTCGCTGACGACGACCTCCTCCGCCCCGGACCGCTCCATGATCGAGAGCAGGACGAGGGCGCCGGCCCCGATCACGTCCACCCGGCCCGGGTGCATCGAGGGAACGGCTGCGCGCTCGGCGTGGGTGGAGCGCAGCAGCCACTCGGTGATCTCGCGGACGCGTGCGCGGGAGACGCGGGAGTGGTGGATCCGCTCGGAGTCGTACGCGACGAGGTCCAGCGCGATCGCCGCGATCGTGGTGACCGAGCCGGCCAGCCCCACCAGGGTGCGCGCCTCGCGCAGCGGGACCGTCTCCTCGGCGAGGTCGAGGGCTGCCTCGATGTCGGCGCGCATGGCCGCGACCTGTTCGGCCGTGGGCGGGTCGGTGACAACACCGTCGCGGACGAGGTGACGTTCCGTCATCCGCACGCAGCCGATGTCCACGGAGCGGGCCGCGCGCACCCCCTCGGCGCCGACGACGAACTCGGTCGAGCCGCCGCCGATGTCCACGACCAGGTAGGGCGTGGCGAGGTCGTCGCGCCCGGCCAGCTCCTTGGTCGCGCCGGTGAAGGAGAACTCGGCCTCCTGGTCCCCGGTGACGACCTCCGGCTCGACGCCGAGGATGTCCAGCACGCCGCGCACGAACTCGTCCCGGTTCTCGGCGTCCCGGGAGGCCGAGGTGGCGACGAAGCGCAGCCGCTCGGCGCCGTGCTCCTTGATGGCCTCCGCGTACGCGCGGCAGGCGGCGAAGGTCCGCTCCAGCGCCTCGGGGGCGAGCCGGCCGGTGCGGTCGACGCCCTGGCCCAGCCGGACGACGGTCATCCGCCGGTCCAGGTCGGTGAGTTCGCCCGTCCGCGGGTCGGCGTCGGCCACCAGGAGCCGGATGGAGTTCGTACCGCAGTCGACGGCGGCGACGCGGGTCACCGGCCGTCCTCGGCGGAACCTGCGGCCTCCGTGGAACCGGTGGACTCGGCGGAACCGGCGGCCTCCGTGGAACCGGTGGACTCGGCGGAGCCCTCCGCCTTCGGCCCCTCGCCGGCCGGCGGTCCGGCCTGGGTGACACACGCGCCCTTGCGCCACCACTCCGGCAGCATCGCGATGGCCTCGTCGCCGAGCGGGTTGACGCCCGGCCCGGCGGCCAGCGAGTGCGCCACCAGGACGTGCAGGCACTTCACCCGGTCCGGCATGCCGCCCGCGCTCGGGAAGCCCTCAAGGACCTCGATGGCGTCACGGCGCGCGATGTAGTCCTCGTGGGCGGCGCGGTAGGCCGCGGCCAGTTCGGGGTCGGTGGCCAGCCGTTCGGTCATCTCCTTCATGACCCCGTTGGCCTCCAGCGTCCCGATCGCGGACGCGGCCCGCGGGCACGTCAGGTAGTACGTGGTCGGGAACGGCGTCCCGTCGGGGAGGCGGGGCGCCGTCTCCACCACGTCCGGCTGGCCGCAGGGGCAGCGGTGCACGATCGCGCGCAGCCCGCGCGGGGGCCGTCCGAGCTGCTGCTTGAAGGCCTCGACGTCGGCGTCGGTGGGCTCGGTGCGCGGGGTGGTGGGCGGTGGCGTTTCCATGCCGTGAGTCACGTGTCTTTCTGGTCAGTTCATGGGGCGTCAGTGGTCGGCGGCGTCGGACTTGTCCACGCCGTCCCAGACATTGGTGTACCAGGGGCGGTCTGCGGTGCCCCGTTCGGCACGGGACTGCTTCGCGGCGTCCGGGTCGATCACGACGTACCCGGTCTCTCCCGGCATCACATAGTGCAGCCGCTGCCGGATCTGCTGCTCGGCGAACGCGTCGTCCTGCCAGCGCGCCTTGAGGTCGCGCAGCTGCTCGACCCGCTGGCGGGCCTGCTCCCGCTGCCGCTCCACGTCGCCGATCTGGGCGCGCTGCGAGACGTACTGCCGCATCGGGTACGCGAGGGCGACGATGAGGGAGCACAGGACCATGGCCAGCAGCGCGGCCCGGCCGGTCAGCCGGGAGCGGCGCGCCTGCCGCTTGGTCTGGGAGCGGTAGACCCTGGCCGCCGTCTGCTCGCCGAGCAGCTTCAGCCTGGTCGAGGTGGAGAACCGGTCCCGGTCCTTCACGGCCATGATTCCCGCCTCCCCAGTACCGGCCCGTCGTAGAGGCCCGTCACGTGCGTACGTCCCCGCACACGGTACGGGACCGGGTACGGGGACGTACGGAGGACGCTGCCTGAGCCGTGCGGGGGCTCAGCCCTTGAAGCGCGGGAAGGCGCTGCGGCCGGCGTACACCGCGGCGTCGTCGAGGATCTCCTCGATGCGCAGGAGCTGGTTGTACTTGGCGACACGGTCCGAGCGGGCCGGGGCGCCGGTCTTGATCTGACCGCAGTTCACGGCGACCGCGAGGTCGGCGATGGTGACGTCCTCGGTCTCGCCGGAGCGGTGGGACATCATGCACTTGAAGCCGTTGCGCTGGGCCAGCTCGACGGCGTCCAGGGTCTCGGTCAGCGAGCCGATCTGGTTGACCTTGACGAGCAGGGCGTTGGCGGAGCCCTCCTCGATGCCGCGGGCCAGGCGCTCCGGGTTGGTGACGAAGAGGTCGTCGCCGACGATCTGGACCTTGTCGCCCAGCTGGTCGGTGATGACCTTCCAGCCGGCCCAGTCGTCCTCGTACAGCGGGTCCTCGATGGAGACGAGCGGGTACGCCGCGACGAGCTCGGCGTAGTACTCGGTCATCTCGGCGGCGGAGCGCTCCTTGCCCTCGAAGGTGTAGACGCCGTCCTTGTAGAACTCGGAGGCGGCGACGTCGAGGGCGAGGGCGATCTGCTCGCCGGGGGTGTAACCGGCCTCCTTGATGGCCTCGAGGATGAGGTCGAGGGCGGCGCGGTTGGACTCCAGGTTCGGGGCGAAGCCGCCCTCGTCGCCGAGGCCGGTGGACAGACCCTTGGTCTTCAGCACCTTCTTGAGGGTGTGGTAGACCTCGGCGCCCCAGCGCAGGGCCTCGGAGAAGGACTCCGCGCCGATCGGGGCGATCATGAACTCCTGGATGTCCACGTTGGAGTCGGCGTGCGAGCCGCCGTTCAGGATGTTCATCATCGGAACGGGCAGCAGGTGCGCGTTCGGGCCGCCCAGGTAGCGGAAGAGCGGCAGGTCGGACGCCTCGGAAGCGGCGTGCGCGACGGCGAGCGAGACGCCGAGGATGGCGTTGGCGCCGAGCGAGCCCTTGTTGTCGGTGGCGTCCAGGTCGAACATCGCCTGGTCGATCAGGCGCTGCTCGGTGGCGTCGTAGCCGACGAGCTCCGGGCCGATCTGCTCGATGACGGCGAGGACGGCCTTCTCGACACCCTTGCCCTGGTAGCGGTTGGGGTCACCGTCGCGAAGCTCGATGGCCTCGAAGGCTCCGGTGGAGGCGCCGGACGGAACGGCGGCACGACCCGTGCTGCCGTCGTCGAGGCCGACCTCGACCTCGACCGTGGGGTTGCCTCGGGAGTCCAGGATTTCCCGGGCTACGACGACGTCGATGGACGGCACGAGCATCTCCTTATTGGGATGTGACGCGGGTACGCAGGACTCGGCAGCCCTGCGGGATGAGCCTAACCGGCCCACGGGGATCGGCCAGCCGATCGACCACCCCTTGAGCGGAACCGAGCGTACACATTGTTCCTGAACGGAACAAAAAAGGAAATGAAAAACCCCGCTCCGGCGCGTGCGGGGGAACACGCGCCGGAGCGGGGAGCCCGTGGGGACGGGGACCCTCACCGGGCCTTTCCCAAAAAGACCCGGTTCGGAAGGGGAACTGTCGTGCGTCTCGTACGCGAGCCGGAATCCGGCCCGGGAGCGAGCGCGCGCCGCCCGAGAGATGGTCGCCCTCCGCCGAAGGCGACCACACGGCACCGGCGCGCCGCGGCACTCAGCGCAGGTGCAGCTGCTGGCCCGGGTAGATGAAGTCGGCGTCGGCGACGATGTCCTTGTTCAGCTTGAACAGCTTCTGCCAGCCGCCCTTGACGTGCTTCTTCTCGGCGATCGAGCTGAGGGTGTCGCCCTTGACGACCTTGTACTCGCCGTCACCCTTCTTGACCTTCTTGCCGGTCGGGGTGGTGACGGTCTTCTGGGCGGCGGGGCGCTCCGCGGAACGGGAGGCGGGCTGCTCCGTCGTCCGGGTGGCGGGGGCGCTCTGCGAGCCGCTGGACGTGGAGGGGGCCGAGGGGGCCGCCGGGGCGGAGCCGCCGCCGTACGCGGCGCTCGACAGGCCCACGCCGCAGGTCGGCCAGGCGCCCTTGCCCTGTCCGGCGAGGACCTTCTCGCCGATGGCGATCTGCTGCGACTTCGAGGCCTGGTCGGCGGTGGAGGCGTAGGCGGTGCCGCCGTACGCGGCCCAGGTGGAGGACGAGAACTGGAGTCCGCCGTAGTAGCCGTTGCCGGTGTTGATCGACCAGTTGCCGCCGGCCTCGCACTGGGCGACGGCGTCCCACTCGGAGGCGGTGGCGGCGGAGGCGTTGCCGGCCGCCATCAGCGGAGCGGCGATGGCGACGCCGGTGACACCGGCGAGCGTGGCGACGCGGGTGGCCTTGTTCGGGCGGCGGTGCTTGCCCTTGCTGGAGAACAGCATGGAGAGATCCCCTCACCGACGCCTGCGAGGTGAGCTGTCGGGTTCGGGCCGGTTGAGTTGCCCGGCCGCGTTCCTTCGGTCCTGTCTCCAGGACGTCCGGCACGCGGCTTCACCCCAAGCCGTTCCCGGGTGTCTCTCAACTCCCGGGCCCGGCACTTACCTTGGGTCCCCCGCTCCTGCCTACGGCGCATGACGCGACGACTGTTCCCGTACGGCCGCTGGCAGGATTCGGCGTTGCGACCGTCGGAGCCCGCTGTGGCGAGCGGTCACGACCGTAAGCAGTCGATCGCCGGAAATTCAAAGACGATCAGGGCTTCTGAGACCCATCTCTCACTTGCGCCAAATGGGACATTCCACAGCGAACCATGACGCGAACTCCCGCTACTTTTGCACCGTTTCGGCCGTGTCCGCAATGCTCCGACCAGGTACGACGAGGCCGGGACCGCTGTCGGTCGGCGCCGTGTCCGCGGCGGGCAGGTCGGCCCAGCCGCCGTCGAGGCCCAGCTCGTCGGAAACCTTCCAGAGGTTGTCGATGACGTCCGCGACGTACGCGGTGTCCTCGGCGGCGCTCGCGGCATGCCGCCCGGCGGTGCTGTCGGCGCGGCCGGTCGCGCTCTCCGCGGCATCCCCGCCGCGGTGCCGCCCGGTGCCGGTGCTCGGGGCGTCGGAGGGGCTCGAAGAAGCCTCCTTCTGGCCCGGCTTGGCCGATTCGCCACCCTTGCCGGTCGCCGTGTCCGAGCCGTCGGAGCTCTGCGAGGCGCTGGGCTCCGCGGTACTGCCGGCCGCGTCCGAGGAGTCATCAGAACCGGACGAAGCAGACGAATCATCCGAAGGTGACGCACTGGGCGCCGTCGCCAGGCCGGACGAAACATACGAACCGGACTCGTCCTCGCCGTTCGAGGAATCGCCGGCCACGCCCGTGTCGACGCTGACGCCGGCCGAGTCCTTGCTGAGACCCGAGAGCGGCCCACAGGTCGGCCAGGCCGCGAGGCCCTTGGCGGCGAGCACCTTCTCGGCGACGGCTATCTGCTGCGAGCGGCTGGCCTGGTCCGCCCTCGGGGCGTAGTCGAGGCCGCCGTGCGCCTCCCAGTTCTCCTGGTCGAGCTGAAGGCCGCCGTAGTACCCGTTGCTCTGGTCGGCGCTCCACGCGCCACCGCTCTCGCACTGTGCCACCCGGTCCCAGGTGGTTCCGTCGGCCGCACTCGCGCTCGCCGCCGCGAGCAGCGGGATGACGATCGCCGATCCGGTCACCCCTGCGGCGACGATGAGTGCCGGGGCCTGACGAGGGCGACGGTGACGGCCGTTCCCGGAGAGCATACGAAGGCCTTTCGAGTGACAGCGGGGAATACCGCGGCCCCTGTGAACCAAGAAGCGCAGGCGCCGCGTTGATGGGTGAAGGTAGTCGCACTCGAACGCTGGTTACAAGTCGATGCAGTACAGATCACGCGAAGATCACAGATTTGATGGAGCATCATGTTCCGCTAGCCGCAAGGGCACTCCTTCCGGTATGCGGAAGAACCCCTTCGGCGAGGATGCCGAAGGGTCACCGATGGGCCGGTCCAGGCCTATTTGACCGGGGTGAACTCCACCGGAAGTGTGCGCAATCCACGCATAATGAGACCTCCACGCCAGCGCAAATCGGCCGATTCTCCGGCGAGTTGGATGTCCGGCAGTCGGCCGAGGAGCGTACCGAGCGCGGTCTGGCCCTCCAGCCGGGCGAGCGGCGCGCCCAGGCAGTAGTGGATGCCGTGGCCGTAGCCCAAGTGCTGAAGGTCACGTCGTGCGAGATCGAGCGTGTCCGGCTGTTCGAAACGTTCGGGGTCACGGTCCGCGGCCGCGAGCACCACGAGCACGGGGTCGCCGGCCGCGATGTCCTGCCCGCCGATCCGCACGTCCTCGGTGGCGAACCGCCAGGTGGCCAGTTCCACGGGGCCGTCGTAGCGCAGGAGTTCCTCGACACCCGTCTCCAGCAGCCCGTGCTCCCCGGCCGCGAGGGAGGCCTGGAGACGCTCCCGCTGCCCGGGATGGGTGAGCAGGGCGTGCATCCCGTTCCCGATGAGATTGACCGTGGTCTCGAACCCGGCGAAGAGCAGGATGAAGGCCATGGCGGCGGCCTCGTTCTCGGTGAGGTGCTCGCCGTGGTCGGAGGCGCGGATGAGCCCGGAGATGAGGTCCTCGCCCGGTGCGGGCTCCGCGGTCAGCGCCTCACGCTTGCGGTGGATGAGCTCGGCGAGATACGCGCGCATCTTCTTCACGGACCGGGCGACCCCGCCCCTCGGCCCGCCGCCGTGCCGGATCATCATGCCCGCCCAGTCCCGGAAGTCGTCCTGGTCCTCGCGCGGGACGCCGAGCAGGTCGCAGATGGCGTAGATGGGGAGCGGGAAGGCGAACTCGTGGATGAGGTCCGCGGAACCCCGGGCCGCGAACCCGGCGATGAGCTGATCCGTCAGCTCCTGCACCCGCGGGGCGAACTCGGCCACGCGCCGCGGCGTGAACGCCTTGCTGACGAGCCGCCGCAGCCGGGTGTGGTCCGGCGGGTCGATGTTCAGCAGATGCGTCATGAGCTCGGCCTTGCGCTCCCCGGGGATCCCGGTCCGGCCCCTCGCGTGCGCGGGCTCGTCGTGATGCGCGGGATTCTTGGACAGCCGCTGGTCGGCGAGCGTCTGTCTGGCGTCGGCGTACCGCGTGACGAGCCAGGCCTCCACCCCGCTGGGCAGCCGGGTGCGGTGCACGGGCGCGTTCTCCCTGAGCCAGGCGTAGGCCGGGTAGGGGTCGGTGGCGAACTCCCAGGTGAAGAGTTCGGGGGCGGCGCTGGCGGAGGCTTCGTACTCGGTCACTCCTCGACCGTATCCGCAGGAGGCGGCGCCCCCCGGCCGCCCGGCGACCGGACGCCCCCCGTCGCGCGCGGCGGCGCGGAGAGCCCCTGCCGCCCGGTTCGCCCCGGACCGTCCGGACATGGCCGGCTGTTTGACCTCGGCGCCCGGCACCTTCCTACTTCCTGCCGTGGACCCCGAAATACTCAGATCCAGCTTCGCGGTCGTGGAACGACGGGCCGAGTTCGCGGTCAAGTACTTCTACTCGCACCTCTTCCGCCACAACCCGGAGCTCCGCGCGCTGTTCCCGGCGGATCTCGCCCGGGACATGGAACGGCAGCGGGACCGGCTCTTCGCGGCGCTCACCTTCGTGATGGACAGGCTGGAGGATCCGGACCTGCCCCGGTATCTGCGGAGTCTGGGCCGCGACCACCGCAAGTACCTGACCCGGCCCGGGCACTACGCGGCCGTGGGGGAGAGTCTGATCGCCGCGTTCGCGGTCGTCGCGGGCTCGGCCTGGAGCCCCGAGACCGAGAAGGCCTGGACCGCCGCGTACGGGGTGATCGCCCAGTGCATGCTGGAGGGCGCCGGTGAGGCCCGGCATCACGGCGAGCCGCTCTGGTGGGACGCCGAGGTCGTCTCCCTCACCCGGCACGGCGACGACCTCGCCGTCCTCACCCTGCGGCCTCGGCAACGGCTCACCTACTCCCCCGGTCAGTACGTCAGTGTCTGCGTGCCCCATCTGCCTCGGGTCTGGCGCCCCTACTCCCTCGCCAACGCGCCGCGCGCCGACCGCACCGTCGACCTCCACGTCAGCCGCGTCGAGGGCGGCACGCTCTCCACGGCCCTCGTCCGGCGGACCCGGGTGGGCGACGTGCTGCGGCTGGGCCCGCCCGGCGGCGCCCTCACCCTGCGGACGCCCACCGACCGGCCCCTCACGCTGATCGCGGCCGGCACGGGCTGGGCACCGGTGAAGGCCCTGCTGGAACAGCTCGACGCCGCCCACGAGGCCCGTCTGTTCCTCGTGGCCCGCGACATCGCGCACCTCTACGGACGGCCGGCCGTCGAACGCCTGCGCGCCACGCTCCCCCGGCTGGCCGTCACCTACATCACCCCGGCGCCCGGCCGCCCCAAGGTCCAGGCGACCGAACGACTGCTCACCGCGCTGGGCAACCGGGCCGGCTGGGCCCGGCACGACGTCTATCTCGCCGGTCCGCCCGATCTCGTCGAGGAGACCGGCGACGCGCTTCGCGCTCTCGGAACACCGGCCGACCGGGTCTTCCACGACCCGCTGCCGCCGACCGGGGAGAGCCGACCCCGCCCGGTGGGCGCGGCCCAGTGGCTTCTCGACCGCCCCCCGCCCGCCTGGCACAACCCGGCGGGCCGCAGCCCCGGACCGTGACCCGGACCGACGGGCCGCGCCCCGGGCCTCGCCTCACCCCGGACCCGACCCGGGTGCCGTCACCCCGGCGGGGAGCCCGTCAGCCCGCCCCGCCGCTCTCCTCCACCCTGCGGATCGCGTCGCGGTACGTCCGTGCCGCCGCGCGCAGCGCCGCCTCGGGGTCGACGCCCTCGGCCTCGGCACGGACGGCCATCGCCAGCAGTTCGTATCCGACGCCCTCGCCCTCGGGCAGCGGAACGTCGAGTCCCGCCGCGCGCGCCCGGGACGACAGCTTGGCCGACAGGGCCAGGCCCGCCTGGCCGAGCGGGACGCCCTCGGTGACGGAGGTGCGCCGCTTCTCCACGGCCTTGGTGCGCAGCCAGTGCTCCTTGACCTCCTCGGGCGTCGTGGCCGTCTCGTCGCCGAAGACGTGCGGGTGCCGGTGGATCAGCTTGGCGACGATGCCGCCGGCCACGTCGTCGATCGAGAACGGAGCCTCCGTGTCGTCCTCGGCGATCCGGGAGTGGAACACGACCTGGAGCAGGACGTCGCCGAGTTCCTCCCGCAGTTCGTCCCGGTCACCCTCCTCGATGGCCTCGACCAGTTCGTACGCCTCCTCCAGGCCGTACTTCGCCAGGCCCTCGTGCGTCTGCCGGGAGGACCAGGGGCACTCGGCGCGGATGCGGTCCATCACCTGGACGAGGTCGAGCAGACGCGCGCCCGGCAGGTCGTACGAGGCGGGCAGCAGTTCCAGGTCCGGCATCCGTATGCGGCCGGAACCCGCCAGGCGGGCCAGACCGTCGGTGAGCCGGGGTTCGCCCTCGCCGGTGGCGACGACGACCACCGAGTGGCCGCCGGCGCACGCGTCGACCAGTTCCCGCGCGGTCGGTGACTCCTCGTCGACCCCGATGCCCGCCTCGCGCAGATACGGCACCTGCGGGTGCGCGCCGTCCGAGCACAGCACCCGGTCCGCGCCGTGCAGCGCCTGCCAGGCCGGCCAGGACAGCAGGCCGGGCGCCACGCGGTGGCTGGTGGTGAGCAGGACGATGCGGCCGGGATCGGCGGCGCCCGTGCCGTCGGCGGTCACATCGGCCGCGGTCCGCTCGCCGCCCTGAGCGGCCCCCGTCGGTTCACTGGTTGCGTTCACCCCTCGAACGTAACCCACGCCGCCGACACCCCCGGAGTTGTCCACAGGCCCCGGGGACGCGGGTGTCCACAGGGCCCGGCGACGCTGGTGCCCCCGGGCTCCGGCGACGCGGAGGCCCGCAGATCCGCGGACCCGCGGCGACGGCCTAAGCGGGCTGCGGGGTCGGCGCCGCGGAGACCTCACGCACCCACGGCGTCTTCGCGTCGACGCGGCTGCTCTTCTGGACGTCCCAGGTGCCGTACCGCGGGTTCAGGTCGACATGGAGCTGCTTGGAGGCGGTGGACATCGCCTTCCAGAAGGCTGCCTTGCCGTCGGTGGTGTTCATGTCGACGCCGAGCGCGGCGGCGAGCTTGCGGGCCTCGATCTCGGTGCGCAGGCTGTCGTCGAGGCGCTTGGGCGCCACGCCGTAGTTCGACAGCCAGGCCGTCTCCAGCGCCTTCGGGCCGCCCGCCTGCTGTTCGAGCGCCGATCGCATCTGCTGCGAGTCCTTGCGGGTGACCTTCACGCCGGCGTTCTCGGCCGCCCGGTCCAGCACCCGGTCCAGGACCATGCTGTGCAGGGTGTCGCGGGTGAGGGTGCCGGTGCTCGCGACGACCTGCGCGTACTGGGCGTCGTCCTTGCTGGCGGCCCGCTGCGCCGAGCGCACCTCGTCGACCCGGCCCTCCAGCTGCGCGACGGTGATGCGGCTGTCGCCGACGACGGCCGCCGCGCCCGGATGGGCATCGCTGCCGCACCCGGTGAGCACAGGGGCCGCGGCGACGATCGCGGCGGAGAGGACGAGCGCGGTGCGACGGCGGCGGTGCAAGGAAGCCTCCCGAGGAGATTGTGCGACGGTGCACAAAGTCTTGCGGTGATCGATGGTAGGCAGTGGCCAGCCTCTCGGCCAGCCATTCGACCAACGATTCACGACGACTTCAGGCACCGCCGGCGGTTCCCCGCCTCGCGGAACGGCCACGGTCCGCCCGTACGAGTGACCAGGACCGGCCGGGAATCCGGCCGGCCGGGCGTCTCCGTCCCCTCCCGCGACCGTCCGCGCGTCAGCCGGTGATGGCGACCGGCGCGTCCCAGGCGTCGCGGTCCACGGTGATCGTGACGCCGCCGATGGTCTCCTTGCTGTTGACCATGTACTGGTGGGCGCGGCTGTGGCCGGTGAACTGGGTGGCGCCCCACGGCCAGTCGGTGGTCGTGGTGTTCTTCTTGTCCCACAGCGCGTACCAGAGGTTGCCCGGCAGGTCCGTCCTGTCGGCCGCGGTCGCGACGGCCTTGGCGCTGGAGCTGGTGAAGCCGTAGTACCCGGAGCGGTACGTCTTGGCGCGCAGGGCCTTGTCGAAGGAGCGCACGTACGTCAGCACGGCGTCGTTGCACGCCTTGTTCGTGATGTCGTAGGACTCCATGTCGAGGTAGACCGGGCTGCCGGCCTTCATCCCCAGGGCGGAGGCCTTGGCGACCGCGTCCGCTCCGTCGGCCGCGCCGAGCGACGCCGCGGTCGCGGCGGTGATCTTCTCGGGGCTGCTCCCGGTCTGGCAGGACGGCTGGGCGCCGACGTACAGCGGGATGAGCTTCCAGCCCAGCGTGCTGACCGACTTGACCCAGGACGCGGTGAGGTTGGGCTGGGCGCATCCGCGGTTCTTGCCGCCGATGTACACGGCGGCGGCTCCGTAGAAGCCGGTGTGCCAGGCCTTCATCGCGGTGAGCGAGGGCGCCGCGCAGGTGTCGAAGGCACGGCCCGTGTAGGTCTTCTGGGCGGGCCAGGTCGTGGCGGCCATGGAGGTCTGCGCGGCGACACCGGCGCCGGCGACGACGGCGGCACCGGCCACCCCCCAGGCGATGTACCGGCGCTTCCTCGACTGACGATGGTCGGACATGTGAACCCACCCCTGGTTGTGCCGGTGGTGCCGGCCGGTTGTGCGATGACAGCGCGCGCGGCGCGCGGCGAGGCGCGCGCGGCAGGAAACAGGCGCAACCTAACCAGCCGCGCATGCCTGTTCGGGAAAGAAAGCCCCTCGGGAGTCACAAGATCCTCTCAGGGCACGGCAAAAAGACCAGGACCGGGCCTAGCCACGTACCTGGCCCAGCCACTGCAATGTCCGCCGGATCTCGGCCGCGAGCGGGTGTCCGGGGCCGTGCAGCCGCTCCACGTCGTGCAGCAGCCGGGCCAGTGTGTCGCGGGCGGCGGCGTGGTCGCCGAGCGCCAGCAGCAGGTGGCCGATGCGGCGCCGGACGTCGAAGGCGAGTTCCGGGTCGTCGGCCACGTACTGGTTCTCGTAGTACGGCAGCAGCGCGCGGTACTCGGCGAGCGCCGCCGCCGGGTCGCCCAACTGCTCCAGGCACTGGGCGGATTCGTAGCGATGGCGCAGGGACTGGGGGTCGGCCGGGCCGGCCTCGGCGGCGCGCTCGTCGGCGAGGCGGCGCAGTTCGGGCAGCGCGCGCCGGTACTGGCCGTCGTCCATGAGCGTGGCCGCGTACTGCTTGCGCAGGGTGCGGACGACCGGGGAGTGCTCGCCGTGCTGCCGTGCGGCGGTGGGCAGGATCGCGCCGAGGACGTCGACGGCCTGGGTGATGCGGCCCTCGCCCAGAAGGCGCTTCACCTCGTCGACGGCACCGGCGACATCGGTCTTCCCGGCGGCCCGCGCGACGGGGGCGGGCCGGGGCGCGGGCGTGCGCGCGCGGTCCGGCCAGGGGGCGTGCGGGCGCAGGAAGGGGCGTGTGGGGTCCAGTGGCGCCCCGGTGGGGGTTCCGCGCGCGGGCAGCAGCGGCACCAGGTGCTCGTACACCTCCTGCGCGGAGGCGGGCCGGTGCTGCGGGTCCTTCGCGAGCAGGCGCAGGACCAGGCCCTCCAGCGCCTCGGGGATCTCGGGGCGCAGCCGGCGTACGGGCAGCGGCGGTTCGTACAGGTGCCGGTGCAGCACGCCGAGCGCCGTCGAGCCCGTGAACGGCACGTCGCCGCTGAGGAGTTCGTGCATCAGCACACCGAGCGCGTACAGGTCGGTGTACGGGCCCACCGCGCCGCCCATCGCCTGCTCGGGGGCCATGTAGGCGGGTGAGCCGATGGGGGAGCCGGTGTGCGTGAGGCGGGTCGTGTCGGTGTCCATGACGGAGGCGACGCCGAGGTCGAGGACGGTCACCGTGCCGTCCTGCTTCACCATCACATTGCGCGGCTTGAGGTCGCGGTGGACGATCGGCACGGAGTGCACGGCGCTCAGCACGGCGCACAGTTGCGCGGCGACCGCGACCGACCACGGCCACGGGTAGGGGTCGTGTTCGGCGAGGTGATCGGAGAGGTCGGCGCCGTCGACGTACTGCATGACGAGGAACAGCTCCTCGCCCTCGCTGCCCGCGTCGTGCACGGTGACCAGGCCGGGGTGGTCGACCTGGGCGGTCACCCGGCACTCGCGCGCGAAGCGGCGGCGCAGGTCGTCGGCCTCCTGGCCGACGACCTTGTCGGGACGCAGCAGCTTCACCGCGACGCGCCGGTCGAGCCGCTGGTCGTAGGCCGTCCAGACCTGGCCCATGCCGCCCTGCCCGATGAGCGTGGCCAGTTCGTACCGCCCGGCGACGACGCGTCCGGCCTCCGCGGTCACCGTCCGCCCTCGTGGTCGCCCTCGCGCCGGTCCCCGTGCCGGCGCAGGTAGTCGCTGAGTTCGTCGAGCTCGGCGCGCACCTGGTCGATCCGCGCGGGCGTGGCGCGCCGCGGCGGGGTCTGGGGCATCGGCGTGCTCGGCGGGTACGCCTGCGGGACGGGAGGCTGCGGTCCGAGGACACCGGGGTACGGCGGCGCGGGCCGCGGAGGGCCGTACGGTCCGTGGGTGGTCCCCGTGTGCGGCGGCGCGTAGCCCAGGGCCCGCCGGCCCTCGTGGTGGAGGCGGATGTCGCTGGCCAGGTAGTACGCGACACTGCCGGCGGCGAGGATCAGGGCCACGGCCAGCGCGACATCACCTCTGCTGTCGCTCTCCGGCACCGTGCCGACGATCATGAGCGCGCCGATGGACACCGGCAGCGACACCCAGGCCGCCGTCCAGTCGAACCACCGCCCCCGCTGGATCGCCACCCGGAACAGCGGGACGCAGGCGAGCAGACCGCACGACAGGAGCGCGGCGGCGGCGAACAGCACACGCAACGTGATGACGGTTCCCGCGCTGCGGGCGGGCGGCGCCCCGTCGTGGCCGTACATGACTGCTCCCGGGCCTGTGTTCGATGTCGGAGTTCGAGCGTATAGGCCGACACGGACGACCGGTCCCGGGTTGTACGGAACCGTTGTCGCGCAGGTCACCTCGTACGACACCGCAGGTGACGTCGGGAGTGACATCGAGGTGACATCCCGGGAGGCCCCGCGGCGGCCCGGGGCGACGGGCGGAGCTCGCGGGGCGCGGGAGGGCGCGCGGGCCGCACAGGCCGCACGGGGCGCGCGGCGCCTCAGCCCGGGGGCACCGTCCCGTCCGTCAGCCCGTCGTACAGGCCGCGTACGAGCTGGTCCCCGAGCCGGCCCGCGTGCCCGAGCGCCCGTTCGAACTCGTCGAGCGCGCGGAACCGGGCGCCGTAGCGCCGCTGTTCGTCCAGCGGGAGCCGGGGCAGTTGCAGCCGGCGCACGTCGAGGCGGGTGGCGGTGGACGCGTAACTGCTGGCCTGGCGGTTGTTGGCGGTGCCCCGCAGGAACCCGGCGAGGAACCACGGGTCGAGCGCCCCGGGATCGGGGTGCAGGAGCACGAGGTTGCGCCCCAGGACGGCGCCCGCCGTCATGCCGTCGATCACCCGGACCACCGAGCCGCCGCCGAGCACCGGCACGACCACGTCGCCCGCCTCCGTCAGCACGGCTTCCTCGTCGCTCCCGGGCAGGGTCCCCGTGGGGCCGGTGCCGGCGAGCACGTCGTGGTCGGTAAGAACAGGCACCCGCGTGGGGCCGCCGTTCCCGCCCGTGCGCATCACCAGGGCGCTCCCGCGGGCGAGTTCGCCGACGGTGGTGAGCGGCCAGCGGGCGGGCTGCGCCGTCGCGGCGGAGGAGGGGGCGAGACCGGTGACGAGCCGCAGCGTCTCGTCGAGGCACTCACGTACGGCCGCGAGCTGTTCGGCGCCGTCGGCCGCCGCCGGGGGCGGGAGATGGCGGGCCGGGGCGAGGTCGACGTCGTCGTCGAGGAGCTCGATGACGGGCACGGAACGCGCCAGACCGGGGCGCTCCTGGAGGGTGCCGTCCCGGTCGTGGGCCCGCCAGGCGTCGAGCACGACGTCCCTGACGGCCCCCCAGTCGGGACCGCCGCGCCCCTCGCCGGCGAACTGCCCGGCGTCGGCGAGCAGCACCTCGGGCCGGCCGGGCGCCCTCTCGGGCCGGCGCAGCACCCACAGGTGCAGGGGAATGTTGTACGGGGCCGCCGCACCGACCGGCAGCGCGACGACGGCCCGCAGCGCGCCGCGGCGCAGCAGGTCGGCGCGGATACGGCGGCCGGAACGGCGGGAGGCGGTGGCGGGCGGCATGAGCAGGACCGCGGTGCCGCCGTCCCGCAGCCGGGCCAGCGCGTGCTGCACCCAGGCCAGCTCGGACTCGGCACGGGCCGGGAAGCCGTACTCCCACCGGGGGTCGTAGGCCAGTTCGTCGTGCCCCCAGTTGCGTTCGTTGAACGGGGGGTGGCACAGGACGGTGTCGGCGCGCAGCCGCGGGAAGGCGTCGGCGCGCAGGGTGTCGCCGACGGCCGCGCGCACGGTGGCCCGGCCGTGCAGGGCGAGCCGCAGCGCGGTGAGCGCGGCGAGTTCGGGGGCGCTGTCCTGGGCGTGGAGCTCCTGACCGGGGACGGCGTCGAGGGCGCGCAGCAGGGCGCCGGTGCCGCAGGCCGGGTCGAGGACGGTACGGGCGGGGCCGCCGAGGTCGGCCATGAGGCGGGCGAGTTCGGTGGGGGTGGGCGTGTACTGGCGCGGGTTGGCGTCGAGGTGCCGTCCGAGCAGGAACTCGAAGGTCTGCCGGGCGCCCAGCTCGGCGGCGAGCTCGGCCACGCCGCGGAGGAGGGGGACGGAGGGGAGCAGCTGGGGGCCGGTGGGGAGGTGCACCGCGGAGGTGGCCGAGGGGGCGGGGGGTGCGGGGGCGGGCACCACGGGGTCGACCGGGTTGGCGGGGACCGCGGGGCCGGCAGGGTTGACGGGGACCGCGGGGCCGACAGGGGCGTGCGGGGTCGCCGATCGCCCTGGATCAGGATCGGCTCCCGGCGCGTTCACGGTCGCCGGTCGGTTCACAGTCGACGGGGGCGCCGAGTCCGCCTCGGTGTGAACAACCCGGTCCCCTCGCATCCGGCCGAACCGGGGGGTGATCGCCTGTTCCAGCGCGGTCGGCAACAGCGCGGCGAGACGCTCGTCGGAGCCGGCGCCCGCCTCCAGCCAGACCGTCGGCCGCTCATGGATGAGCAGCAGCACGCAGCCGGCATGGGTGAGTGCGGTGGCCGGGCCCTCGGGGTGGCCGACGAGTTGCTGCCAGACGCGTTCCCGCAGGGGCACTTCGGCGAGTTTTCCCTGCTGACGCAGCCAGGCCTCGACCTCGGCAAGGGCGAACGACGGGCTGGTCTCCGTGCCGCCGACCGGCTTGGGGAAATCGGCGTGCCGACGGCGCCAGTTGCTCACGGCCGCGCGGCCGACGCCGGCCAGCCGTGCGATTCCGGCGGCGGTCACCTCGGTCGCGTTGTCCTGCACTCGCTCCGCTCCCCTCGTCCCGACTCGTCCCTGTGTGGCATCGAGCATACCGACGCAGGCAAGATCTACCCGTTCACACCGTGAACACAAGAGTTTGCGTGAACCGTGTTGACTCGATTCACAGCCTCTGGTCTTATTGACCCAGCGAACGAACGGCCGCCGTCGAGGCGTCCGCCGCGGGGAGGGGAACGGTCGTGGGGATGAAGGGCAGGGCCGCGCTGAGTGCCACTGTGGGCCTCGTCGTCATCGGTGTCGTCGCGGCGAACGCCGACGGCAACAGCCGCGGCCATGGCCGCACGAACGGCGGCCCCGACAGGGGCTCTTCGGTCTCCACGTCTCCGCGGCCGGGCATCCGGCAGCGCCCCGGCCCGGCCGACGCGGCCGAAAAGGGGAAGGCCGCGTTCGCGGGGAACGGCGACTTCCGGGTCGGCCCGGACGTCGAGCCCGGCACCTATCGCACCACCGGCAACACCGACGGCTCCTGCCACTGGAAACGCGCCGAGGACGCCGGTCACGGCCTGCGCTCGCCCGTCGCGGAAGGCGACGTCACCGGCACGGCCGTCGTCACGATCAGCGCCCACGACACCTACTTCACGACGTCCGGCTGCGGGGACTGGAAGAAGACCGGCTGACCGGCAGCCGTAGGCCCCGCCCGATGGCCGACCGGCCGTCGCGGCCCCGTCACCGGCTGACCGGCGGTCGTAGGACCGCCCGTCGTCTTCCCGTCCCCGCCGACCGAACGTCCCACCCGGACACGGGCACCCGCCCGTTCCGACCTCACCTTCGAAGGACAGATCCCGATGCGTCATCCCTCTCGCGCGGCCAAGGCGCTGCTCGCCGCCGCCGTGCTCCCGCTCGCTCTGACGGCCTGCTCCTCCGCGACCGGCACCTCGGCCTCGTCCGCCACGGCGAAGAAGCCGTCCCAGGATCCCAACGCCGGTCTGCTGACGGGCGCGCGGCTCAAGAAGGCCCTGGCGCCCGCCTCCTTCTTCGCCGACGGTTTCGCTGTCGACCCGAAGGGCGCGCGGGACTCCGGCACCATGTACACGGCGCCGAGCTCCTCCCCCGCGGCGAAGCCCGACTGCACGCTGCTCGGTGGTACCAGCTGGATCTCGATCACTGGCGACTCGGGTGTCTCCTTCGCCCAGAACGACTACATCAGCAAGAACACGTCCGAGGACATCGCCCAGGAGATCGACACCTTCCGCGGTACGACCGCGGCGAAGGTGATGGAGAACCTGAAGAAGGCCGTCGCCGCCTGCGCCACCTACACCGACGCGGACACGCACACCAAGGTGAAGGTCGTCGGGGCCGACACCACCGGTCTCGGCGACGCGGCCTACACGATCACCCTGACCAACAGCGCGTGGCAGAACGGGTCGACGCTGATCGCCGCGCGGTCCGGGACGGACGTCGTGACGGTGCTGTCCACGGACGGACACGACAACGGCGCGGCCACGGCGAAGAAGCTGACCGCCCGGATCGTGACCTCACTGAAGGCCGAACACGAGCACGCGTGACCCGCCGGATGGGAACATGGCGCCCCCGAGTCGTTTCTCGGGGGCCCGGGAATCCTCTCGGGGGTTCACGGGGTAGTTCGGGGGTGTGATGGACAAGCGCGTGGAAGCCGGCTGGTTCCAGCGGCTGGCGTGGTCGGTTCTGGCGGTCGGATCGTTCGGCCTGCTGGTGTGGGTGCCTTTCCTGTACGTGGCGATCCGCCGGGGGCGAGGGTCCGACTGGGGCGCCTTCGCCTCGTTCGTGCTGTACGAGGTGGGGTTCCTGTCGTTGGTGAGCCTCCCGACGGGCAAGGGCGAGGCGACCTTGGGCTTGGTCGTCCTCGGCACCCTGGCCCTGGCCGTGTGGCTGCTGGCGGGCCCGCTGTTCGACAGACTCACTCCGCGGAACGCCCTGACCGGCGCGGGCCATGCCCCCTGGCCGGGCCAGGCGGCGGGCAACCCTTACCTGCGCTGACACCGGCAGCACGTGGGGACCGAGGCCCCGGGCGGCCGGCCGCCGCCGGGTGCCGCGAACACGGTCCCCCGCCGGGTGCCCCGGTGGCCTCCCGCTCGCGGCCACACCGGTCCGGCGCTTCCCGGGGACGGCCGACGAGCTGATGCCCCTGATCCGCCGCGGGTTCGCCGCGGCCGACGGGCCAGCCCGGCTGTTTTCCGTGAAGAAGGTCGAACGCGGATCCGGTCAGGGGAACACCGCGTCACAAGTCCGCTACACAGACACACCGCGACGGTGTGGACGTCAGCATCTCCCGCATGCACAGAACCACCTCCGCCGCCGCGTCGGCCGTCGCGCCCGTCGTCGCCCTGCTGACCCTCCTGACCGCGTGCGGCAACGCACCCTCGCACTCCCCGGCCGACGCGCGCGAACCCGACAGGGCAAGCACGCGTACCGTCGGCCGGCCCACCGCGCACGGCGTGTTCCAGGCCCTGTCCGCCAAGGTCCGGACGGCCGCTCTCACGGATACCGTCACGGCGGAGAACGACCCGAACCACCTGCTCGGCCGCCCCGGCGAGTACACGTCCAAGGTCACCTTCTCGGACAGCTGGGTGCAGGCTTCCCAGGTGACCGGCGCGGACCCCGGGGCCGTCGAACGCGGCGGCGCCGTGGAGCTGTTCGCCGACGCGTCGGACGCCAGGGCGCGCGCCGAGTACCTCCGCGGGATCGCCAAGTCCTCACCGGCCCTGGACGAATACGACTACGTCCACGGCTCGGTCCTCGTACGCGTCTCCCGCTATCTCACCCCGAAGCAGGCGGCACAGTACGAAGCGGCCGCGGCCGGACTCGGCTGAGAGCGCCGGGCCCGTCGGCGGCCCCGGCACAACATCGCCCTCGTCTACAACCTTCCACCCCGACATGGAGTCGAACTCCCGTCCGGCGATGATCACTTCGCCGGGGTCACCGCCGCCCATCCGGGAGATGCCATGAGTTCTCTGTCCGTCGGACATGTAATGCGTCGCGGGTTATGTGTCGGAGCCGTGGGGGCCTTGGTCCTCACCGGGCTCGGGAGCGGGGTCGCGGTCGCCGGAGGTACGGCACGGAGCGACGAGCTGGGAATCCGGGCACCGCGGGACGCGACGGCCACCATCGCTCCGGAGGGTGGCACGACGCGGTACCGGACGCTGGACATCGGTCTGGTCCACTCCGACCGCGCCACCACCGTGACCGACGGGCGGCTGACCGTCGACGTCTCCGGGCTCGCCGGGGTCGCCGAGGTGGCCTGGCCCGACAACTGCGCACCGGACGAGGCCGGAACCGTCGCCGTGTGCGACACCGGGAACGTGCCGAACCGCTACAGCCCGACGGTGCGGCTCTCGGTGCGGGCCGACGCCGAGGCCGCCATGGGAGCGCAGGGCGCGATCGAGTACTCCGCCGAGGCCACCGGCGGCCCCGACGGCACGCTCGTCGCCCCGAGCGGCTCCGCGAGGACCCTCGTCACCGTCGGGTCCGGCGCCGACCTCGGCGTCAGCGCCGCCAAGGACGTCACCGGCGTCGCGCCCGGCAGCAGCCTGACCGTGCCGTTCTCCGTCACCAACACCGGCAACGAGACCGCGCACGGCTTCACGGTGTCGATGTGGGTGACGTACGGCCTCGACATCACCACCCGCTACCCGCAGTGCACCTACACCGGACTGGACGGCGGGTTCACGTACGTGGCCTGCTCCTTCGACACCGATGTCCCGCCCGGCGCCACCGTGGAACTGCCGGAGCCGTTGCGGCTCGCCGTCACCGGCCACGCGCTGCACGAGCGGATCGACTACGGCGTCCAGCCCGCCGACGAGGCCACCGTCGACCTCGACAGCTCGGACAACAGCCGCACCTGGCACATCGACGCCGACAACACGGCCGACTTCGCCGTGAAGGGCACCGAGGTGAGCGGCGCGGCCGGCGACACCGTCACCACCGCCTTCCGCTTCGTCAACCACGGCCCGGCCTGGGTCGGTGACGTGACCTCAGGTGACCCGCTCGTCGCGATCGACTTCTACCTCCCGGAAGGCACCACCGCCACGTCCGTGCCCCGCACCTGCCGCACCACCAGGGCACCGGGCGACGCCCCGGACGTCGTCCACTACGTCTGCACCCTGCCGACGTGGACCACGCCCGACCTGGACGTCAGCTTCCCGTTCGAGCTGCGCGTCGACCGGGTCGTCCCCGACGCGACGGGCCGCGTCGTCGCACGGTCCTACGCCGGCGGCGCGTCCCTGGCCTTCGACCCGGACCCCACGAACAACTCGGCCGACGTCGTGGTCAACCCGTCCGTCTGACGGCCGCGAGGGGGCGGGCGACGGCTCGCCCCCTTCCGTGGACCGCGCCTCCGCGGGACCCGTCACGACCCCGCCGTCGACGGGCCGACGCCCCCTCACATCACTGCGCGTGGAACCTCTTCGGCGCCTGCGTCGGATTGCCGCCCGAGGGGAGCTTCTGGCCGGGGCAGCCGCCCAGCACCTTCTTCATGGCCGCCTTCTCGGCGCCGGTGACCCAGAGCCCGTACTTCTTCTTGACCGCCACCTGCGCGGCGACATACGTGCAGCGGTACGCCTTGTTCGGCGGGAGCCAGGTCGCGGTGTCGCCGTCACCCTTGCTGCGGTTGGCGCTCGCGCCGACGGCACGGAGGTTGAGCGGGTCGTTGGCCAGCGCTATCCGCTTGCTCGCGTCCCAGTATTTGGCGCCCTTCTGCCAGGCGTCCGAGAGCGCGACGAGGTGGTCGATGTCGACGAGGCTGCGGCCACGGACGAAGGTGACGTCCTTGCCGCCGTACGGATCGGGTTCGAGGACCCCACGGGACACCTTGCACGTGCCGTCGCTGAACTTCACCTCTTTCAGGTCCCGCTTGAGGATGTCGTCACGGGTGTCGCACGAGTTCGCGTCGGTGTCGGCCCAGGCCGTGCCGAACCGCTCCCTGCTGTACCCGGTCTTGGGCGCGCGCCCCTTGACCGCCAGCGAGTCCACGGCGGTGAGCGCGGCACCACCGGCGCCGCCCGCCGTCTCCTGCGGCCCCGCCGAACCCAGGGCGTCCTTCTTGCAGCCACTGGCTCCGGCACCGATGACGAGCACCACCAACGCGGCAGCCGCCGCCCCACTCCTCGGACGCAGCACGACGTCCCTCCCCTTCGCCTCCCCGGTCCGTCCCGATCGGACGTGATTCCCGTCTGCCCACGGTAGTGGCCGGCATTCCCCAGCCATACCGGTCATCAATGGGCAAGAGGCGCACGCCGGGCGTATCGTCGGTCGTGAGTCACCCCGGAAGGAGCTCTGGATGGGCATCTTCGACAAGTTCAAGAGCAACCGGGCGGCACAGGACAAAGCATCGGACATGTCCGACGCCGCCGAGAAGCAGGTCAACAAGAAGACCGGCGACAAATACACGGACAAGGTCGACGACGCGCAGCAGAAGGCCGAAGGCGCGATGGGCATGGACCGCGACCGCGACCGGCCCCCACAGTCATAGCCGGACCGATCCGGGAAATCCTCCCCTCCGACCCGAGCCCCACCACGGCATCCCCGCCGGGTGGGGCCGCAGTCGTCGACCGCCCCCGTCGCGGCTGTCCGGACGGTTCAGACCTTCCCGATCCCCAGCGTCGTCTCCGACGGCAGCAGTCCCGAGCCCAGCACCGCCACCCAGAACTCGCCGAGCAGCTCGGCGAGGCGGGCGACGGCGTCCGGGCCGAGCGAGTGCCAGGGGGCGGCGGCGAGGCGGTCGGTGTGGTCCTCGACGCGGCGGCGCAGCTCCTGTCCGGCCTCCGTGGCGATGCCGTCCTCGTCGACCAGGCCCCGCGCGGTCAGGCGGTCCCTGGCCGCGGCCCATTCCCGCGGGCTCCAGCCACGGCTCTCGAAACGCTCCACGGAGGCCGCGCCTATCGCCGCGAAGGACACCAGCGATTCGGCCGGATCCAGGCCCGCGACCAGCAGGGCGGCCAGGTGACCGTCACCGCGGTGCTCGCGCAGGATCGTCGCCGCGTGCCACAGCTGGAGATGCGGGGCCTCGGGCCAGGGCAACTCGGCGTTGGCCGCGGCGAGCTGACGGCCTGCGGTGTCGGCCGCCTCGGCGGCCCGGCGGGCCAGCGCTGCGGCCTCGGTCAGCTCGGAACTGTCGGCACGGTCGCCGAGTATCGCGCGGTAGGCCCGGTCGACGGCCCGCTCCCGCGCGGCGAGCACCCGCTCCGGACTCGCCACGCGCCAGGCGGAGTCGATGTGTTCGCCCACCATGCGCGGGCTGAAGCTGTAGAAGGCGGAGGCCACCCGCCGGCCGCCGACGGCCCCCAACGGCGCCGCACGGTAAGGGAAGTAGCCGGGCCAGCGCTCCTCGGTCCCGTAGCCGAGCGCCGCCGCTTCCTCGAAGGCCTCCGGCGCGTAGTACAGCACGGCGTGCAGGGGCTCCAGCAGATGCCAGAGCCGGCGCACCTGCCCGAGGTCGACGCCCGCGCCGTCCGCCGGCGCGCCCCCTTCGCCCGCGGCGCCCGGTCCGCCGGCCCTCGTCGTCCCGCTCACGTTCCCGGACATGACTCCACCCCTCGTCACGTATCGACACGCTCCACAACTTGACACTGACAAGATTGCCCCGGCCGCCCGAACTTGTCAACGACTAGATCGGGCGTAGGCTGCTGTCATGAATCCCGCGAAGACCAGCGGCTCAGCGCGTCCCTATCACCACGGGGACCTGCGCCGCGCCATCCTCGGCGCCGCTCTCGACGTCATCGCCGCCGAGGGGCCCTCCGCGGTCAGCCTGCGCGACCTGGCCCGCCGCGCGGGTGTCTCGCACGCCGCCCCGGCGCACCACTTCAAGGACCGCGTCGGGCTGCTCACCGCCATCGCCGCGGAGGGCTTCGGGCTCCTGGCGACCGCGCTCGACGACGCCGGGGACCTGCGCGAGGCGGGCGTGCGCTACGTACGCTTCGCGCGGGAGCATCCCGCCCACTTCCAGGTCATGTTCTCCCCGGAGCTGCTCCGGGAGGACGACCTGGAGCTCACGACGGCCCGGACGCTCGCCGGCGGGCGGCTGCGGGCCGCCGTGTCCGCGCTCCCCGCGGAGGGCCGCGGCCCCGACACCCGCCTCGCCGGCATCGCGGCCTGGTCCCTCGCCCACGGCTTCGCCACCCTCCTGGTCAGCCACAACCTGGACGGCCAGGTGGGCGAGCAGGACGCCGAAGAGGTCTTCCACGCCCTGACGGGCATGCTGTTCCGACCCCGGCAGCCCTGAGCCGGCAGCCCTCATCGGCGCACCGCGGGACCGCCCGTCCCTCATCCGCGCGACGCGGAGCCGCCCAGCCCTGATCCGCGCGGCCCGGCAGCCCGGAGGCCCTTCCGCTCCCCGGCCGTGGCGGGGAGCGGAAGGGCCTCCGGTCGTCACGAACCCAGGATCGAGGCCAGGAACTCCCCGGTCCAGCCGAGCAGTTCCCGTCCCACCAGCGGCCTTCCGCCGACCTTCGCGGTCTTCGGGCGCGGGACGAGGACCTGGTGGGCCGTCGGCTTGATGACGGTCCCCGGATACAGGCGCTTCAGACGCAGCTCCTGGGACTCCCTCAACTCCACCGGCGCGAAGCGGACGTTGTTGCCCTGGAGGACGATCTCGCCGACCCCGCAGGCCCGCGCGAGCATCCGCAGGCCCGCCACCAGGAGCAGGTTCTCGACCGGCTCCGGGAGCTTGCCGTAGCGGTCGACGAGTTCCTCGCGTACGGCCTTGACGTCCTCCTCCGTGTTCGCGGAGGCGATGGACCGGTACGCCTGGAGACGCAGCCGCTCGCCCGGCGCGTACTCGTGCGGGACATGCGCGTCGACCGGAAGCTCGATCTTGACCTCCAGCGGCGGCTCCTCCTCCACACCGCCCTCCAGGGAGGCGCGGTAGTCCGCGACCGCCTCGCCCACCATGCGGACGTACAGGTCGAAGCCGACGCCCGCGATGTGACCCGACTGCTCGCCGCCGAGCAAATTGCCCGCGCCGCGGATCTCCAGGTCCTTCATCGCCACGTACATGCCCGCGCCCATCTCGGTGTGCTGGGCGATCGTCGCGAGCCGCTCGTGGGCCGTCTCCGTGAGGGGCTTCTCCGGCGGATACAGGAAGTAGGCGTAGCCGCGTTCCCGGCCGCGGCCGACCCGGCCGCGGAGCTGGTGGAGCTGCGACAGGCCGAAGTTGTCGCCGCGCTCCACGATCAGCGTGTTGGCGTTCGAGATGTCGATGCCCGACTCGACGATCGTCGTCGAGACCAGCACGTCGAACCTCTTCTCCCAGAAGTCGACGACCACCTGCTCCAGCGCCTGCTCCCCCATCTGGCCGTGGGCCGTGGCGATCCGAGCCTCCGGGACGATCTCCCTGAGACGGGCGGCCGCCCGGTCGATGGACTCGACCCGGTTGTGGATGTAGAAGACCTGGCCCTCGCGCAGCAGTTCACGGCGGATCGCCGCGCCGATCTGCTTCTCCTCGTACGGGCCGACGAAGGTCAGCACCGGGTGCCGCTCCTCCGGCGGGGTGGTGATCGTGGACATCTCCCGGATGCCCGTGACCGCCATTTCGAGCGTACGGGGAATGGGGGTGGCGGACATCGTGAGGACGTCGACGTTGGCACGGAGCTTCTTGAGCTGCTCCTTGTGCTCGACGCCGAAGCGCTGCTCCTCGTCGACGATGACCAGGCCCAGGTCCTTGAACTTGGTCTCCGAGGAGAACAGGCGGTGGGTGCCGATGACGAGGTCCACCGAGCCCTCGCGCAAGCCCTCCAGGACCGCCTTGGCCTCGGTGTCCGTCTGGAAGCGGGACAGGGCGCGGACGTTCACGGGGAACTGCGAGTAGCGCTCGGAGAAGGTGCCGAAGTGCTGCTGCACGAGCAGGGTGGTGGGGACCAGGACCGCGACCTGTTTGCCGTCCTGCACCGCCTTGAACGCGGCGCGGACCGCGATCTCCGTCTTGCCGTAGCCGACGTCGCCGCAGATCAGGCGGTCCATCGGGACCGTCTTCTCCATGTCCTCCTTGACCTCGGCGATCGTGGTGAGCTGGTCGGGCGTCTCCGCGTAGGGGAAGGCGTCCTCCAGCTCGCGCTGCCAGGGCGTGTCGGCGCCGAACGCGTGGCCCGGGGCCGCCATCCGCGCCGAGTACAGCTTGATCAGGTCCGCGGCGATCTCCTTGACCGCCTTCTTGGCGCGGGCCTTGGTCTTGGTCCAGTCGGCGCCGCCCAGGCGGTGCATCGTCGGGGCCTCGCCGCCGACGTACTTGGTGATCTGCTCCAGCTGGTCGGTGGGGATGTAGAGGCGGTCGCCGGGCTGGCCGCGCTTGGCGGGGGCGTACTCGACGACCAGGTACTCGCGGGTCGCGGTCTGGACCGTGCGCTGCACCATCTCGATGTAGCGGCCGACACCGTGCTGTTCGTGGACGATGTAGTCGCCGGTCTCCAGGGTCAGCGGGTCGATCGTCTTGCGGCGGCGGGCCGGCATCCTGGCGCCGTCCTTGCCCGCCGCCTTCTGGCCGGAGAGGTCGGTCTCCGTCAGGACGGCGAGCCGCAGCGCCGGGTCGACGAAGCCGTAGTCGATGGAGCCGCACGCCACGTGCACGACGGAGGGGCCGAGCCCGGTGAGGTCGATGTCCAGGCGGGCGGCGATGCCCTCGCCGCCCAGCACCTCGACGGTGCGGGCCGCCGGGCCGTGCGCCTCGGTGACGTAGACCGTGTGCCAGCCCTCGGCCAGCCAGCCCTTGGTGTCGGCGAGCGCGCGGGCGGTGTCGCCGCGGTAGGTCTCGGGGGCGTGCATCCCCAGCTTGAGGGTGTCCCCCACGCCGCCGGCATAGGCGTCCGTGAGCTCCTCGTCGGCGGCGAACGGCGACACCGACCACCACATCATGTCCAGCTCGCGCGCCCGGTCCCGTACGTCCGCGATGGACCACAGGGAGGCCGCGCCGACGTCGATGGGTGCCTCGCCGCCCCCGGCCGTCGCCGCCCAGGACGCCTGGAGGAACTCCTGCGAGGTCGCGACCAGGTCCGAGGCCCGGGTCCGAACCCGCTCCGGATCGCACACGACGGTCATCGCGCCCTCGGGCAGGACGTCGAGCAGCAGTTCCATGTCGTCGACGAGGACCGGGGCGAGCGATTCCATGCCTTCCACGGCGATGCCCTCGGCGATCTTGCCGAGGAGTTCGCCCAGCTCCGGGTGGGCCTCGGCGAGGGCCTCGGCCCGCGCCCGGACATCCTCCGTGAGCAGCAGTTCGCGGCAGGGCGGGGCCCACAGGCCGTGCTCGGCGACCTCCAGCGAGCGCTGGTCCGCGATCTTGAAGTAGCGGATCTCCTCGACGTCGTCGCCCCAGAACTCCACCCGCAGCGGGTGCTCCTCGGTGGGCGGGAAGACGTCCAGGATGCCGCCGCGGACGGCGAACTCGCCGCGCTTCTCCACGAGTTCGACGCGGGAGTAGGCGGCTGCCGCGAGCGCCTCGACGGTCTCGCCCAGGTCGGCGGTCACTCCGGTGCGCAGGACGACGGGTTCCAGGTCGCCCAGGCCCTTGACCTGCGGCTGGAGGACCGAGCGGATGGGAGCCACGACGACGGAGACCGGGCCGGTCTCGGGGTCGTCGGGGCGCGAGTGGGAGAGGCGCCGCAGGATGGCGAGGCGCCGCCCGACGGTGTCGGAGCGGGGTGAGAGCCGCTCGTGGGGCAGCGTCTCCCACGAGGGGTACTCCGCGACGCCGTCCGGCGGGAGCAGGGAGCGCAGTGCGGCGGCCAGGTCCTCGGCCTCACGGCCGGTGGCCGTGACCGCCAGTACCGTACGGCCGGTCTCGCGGGCGAGCGCGGCGACGGCGAACGGGCGTGCCGCCGGTGGGCCGACCAGGTCGACATGCATCCGGTTGCCGTCGGCGGCGGCCCTCACCGCCTCCGTGAGGGCGGCGTCCTTGACGACGGCGTCGAGCAGACCGTGCAGGCTCATGAAGGGCTTCCATCCCGGGGAGTGGGCAACGCGAGACGCCCGACACGTGGGACGGGCCGGGGTCCTCCAGCCTACGACTCCGCGCCCGCCCACGCGTGACCGTCCGCGAGGGCCCACCCCGCTCCGGGGCGGCGGCCCGTCACCCGGCCCGCCCCGGACGCGCGGCGGGCCCGACGCGCGGCGGGCCCGGTCCGAGGAGAGTGTTCTCCTCGGACCGGGCCCTCCGGGGCCACCGCGACCCCCGTACGCGGTGACCCCTTCGACCGCCCGCCGAACGGCCGGGACCGGTCCTACTCGGTGGCGATCGCGTTCAGTACGTTCATCCGGCCCGCCCGGAACGCCGGGATCAGGGCGGCGAACAGGCCCACGAAGGCCGATCCGACGAAGACCCCGATGATGGTCGGCCAGGGGATGTCCAGGACCTTCAGTCCCTCCAGGGCCAGGAGCCGCTGGGCGGTGGCGCCCCAGCCCATGCCCAGGCCGAGGCCGAGCAGCGCGCCGAAGAGGGCGATGACCACCGACTCCATACGGATCATGCGGCGCAGCTGGCGGCGCGAGAGGCCGATGGCCCGCATCAGACCGATCTCCCTGGTGCGCTCGACCACGGACAGGGCGAGGGTGTTCACCACACCGAGGACCGCGACGATGATCGCGAGGGCCAGCAGGCCGTAGATCAGGTTCAGGAGCTGCCCGATCTGGTCCTTCATGGCCTGCTTGTAGTCGGTCTGGTCGCGGACCTGGTACTGCGGGTAGTCGTGCAGGGAGGACTTCAGGGCCTTGTACGCGCTGTCCTGCTGTCCGTCCTTGGCCGAGGCGAAGACCAGCTCGTCCAGCGGCATCTTGTCGGCCGGCACGTACTTGGCGAGCGTGGCGGTGGAGATGTACTTCGAGCCCTTGTCGATGACGGCGTCGCTGCTGGTGATGGCGCGGACCGTCAGGTTCGCGGTGGCGCCGTCCTTGAAGGCGACCTTGATCTTCGACCCGAGGTGGATGTCGTGGTCCTTGGCGAACTTGTCGTGCACGGACATCGAGTCCGGCAGGTAGGCGTCCTTCAGGTCGCCGGCGACGGTCTTGGTCCGCAGGTCGGTGGCGTACGACGGGTCGGCCGCCGTGATGTCGGTGTTCTTGAGCGTCTTGCCGTCGGGGGTGGTGTAGTCACCCTCGGTGACCCGGTACTCGGTGACCCGGGACAGCCCCGGCGTCTTCTTCACGGCCTGCGCGGCCTGCGGGGTGATCGGCTGACCGCCGTCGTTCTGGATGATGAAGTCGGTGCCGACGGTTTTGTCGAGCTCGTCGGTCGCGGAGGCGACCATGGAGGAGCCGACCACCGACAGGCAGGCGACCAGCGCGAGACCGATCATGAGGGCGGCGCCGGTGGCGCCGGTGCGGCGGGGGTTGCGCAGGGCGTTGCGTTCGGCCAGGCGTCCCACCGGGCCGAACGCCCGCAGCAGGACCGCGCCCAGGACGCGCACCACGCCGCTCGCGAGCAGCGGGCCGATGACGACGAACCCGAGCAGGCTGAGCACCACGCCGAGGCCGAGCCACATGGAGCCCTCGCTCGCCTTGGTGGCGCCGGCGGCGAGGTAGAGGCCGAGGCCGCCGGCGCCGGTGAGGAGCAGACCGAGCACGGCCCGTACGACTCCGGCCTTCGCGTCGGCCGGGGCGCCGGCGTCGCGCAGGGCGGCCATCGGGGAGACCTTGCCGGCCCGGCGGGCGGGCAGATAGGCCGCCAGGACCGTGACGACGATGCCGAGCACCATGCCGATCACCGGGGTCGTCCAGGCCACCGTCAGGTCGTCGGTGGACAGGTTCATGCCGGTCATGCCCATGAGCTTCATCAGGCCGACGGCGATGCCGATGCCCGCGCCGACACCGAGGACGGAGCCGACCGTGCCGAGGAGCAGTGCCTCGATCAGGACCGAGCGGTTGACCTGCTTGCGGCTGGAGCCGATGGCCCGCATCAGACCGATCTCGCGGGTGCGCTGGGCGACGAGCATCGAGAAGGTGTTGATGATCAGGAAGATGCCGACCAGGAAGGCGATCCCGGCGAAGCCGAGCATCGCGTACTTCATGACGTCCAGGAAGCCGCTCACGTCCTGGCTGTTGGCGTCGGCGGTCTCCTTGGCGGTCTGCACCTTGTAGTGGCCGCCGGTCGCGGCCTTCACGTCCTGCTTGAGCCGGGCGTCGCCGACTCCGGCGGCGGCGGTGACGTTCACGTTGGTGTAGACGCCGGTCTGCCCGACGAGCGTCTTCTGGGCGGTCGGCGTGTCCAGGTAGAAGATGGCCGCGCCGGGGTTGGTGACGGTGAAGTGCGCGATGCCGGAGATCTTCGCGGTGTGCGTGCCGACCGCGCTGATCACGCCGATCTCGTCACCGAGTTTCAGGTGGTGCTTGTCGGCGGTGTCCTCGTCGACCATCACCTGACCGGAACCCCTGGGCGCCGCACCGGAGGTGACCTTCATCGTGCGGGCCTCGTTGGCGTTCCAGCTGCCGACGATGGTGGGCGCGCCGCTGGAGGGCGACAGGTTGTCCTTGTCGGCGTCGACGACGGTCACGGCGCTGGAGAAGACCGCGCCCTCGGCCGACTTCACGCCCGGCGCCGACCGCACCTGGTCGAGCACCGAGGCGGGCATGACCGGCGGTCTGCCGTTGCCGGACGTCGTCTCACCGGTGTCCGAGGCGCTCTTCGCGCTCACGGTCACATCGGAGGAGGTGGCCGCGAACAGCTTGTCGAACGTCGTGTTCATCGTGTCGCTGAACACGAGCGTCCCGCAGACGAAGGCCACCGACAGCAGGACGGCGACGGCCGACAGGGCCATGCGTCCCTTGTGCGCGAAGAAGTTGCGCATCGAGGTCTTGAGGACGGTCATGACGTCCGCCCGCGGGAGTCGAAGTCCTTCATGCGGTCCAGGACCTGATCGGCCGTCGGCTGGTGCATCTCGTCGACGATCCTGCCGTCCGCGAGATACAGCACACGGTCCGCGTACGAGGCCGCGACCGGGTCGTGCGTGACCATCACGATGGTCTGGCCCAGGTCGTCCACCGAGCGCCGCAGGAAGCCCAGCACCTCGGCGCCGGCCCGGGAGTCGAGGTTTCCGGTCGGCTCGTCGCCGAAGATGATCTCGGGCCGGGCCGCCAGGGCCCGCGCCACCGCGACGCGCTGCTGCTGGCCGCCGGAGAGCTGGGTCGGGCGGTGCTTGAGCCGGTCGCCGAGTCCGACGGTCTCCACGACCTGGTTCAGCCAGGCCCGGTCGGGCTTGCGGCCCGCGATGTCCATCGGGAGCGTGATGTTCTCCAGGGCGTTCAGCGTCGGCAGCAGGTTGAAGGCCTGGAAGATGAAGCCGATCCGGTCCCGGCGCAGCTGCGTCAGCTTCTTGTCCTTGAGCCCGGTGATCTCGGTCTCGTCGAGGAAGATCTGGCCGGAGGTGACGGTGTCGAGTCCGGCGAGGCAGTGCATCAGAGTGGACTTGCCGGACCCCGAGGGGCCCATGATCGCGGTGAACCGGCCCCGCGCGATGTCCACGTCGACCTGGTCGAGGGCGACGACGCGGGTCTCCCCGGACCCGTACGCCTTGACGACCTGTCGCGCCCGCGCGGCGACGGCCGTACGCCCTCCAGTGCCCTCGTGCCTGGGAATGCTTACAGCCGATGTCACGGTATGTCTCCTAAGTCGGCCGGCAGGGGGACCTGCCGGGCTGCGAAAGTCTGCGAGCGGGTGCGACGGGCCGCGGAGGTCCGCGCTGTTCGGACGCGGTGCGCCGGCCACGTCCTCAAGTCTGGTGCCGTGAGGGGGTCGGCCGCGCTGGTGCACGGCCCCGTCTTCTGCTGGGGAAAACCCCACCCCCACCGGTGCGGTTCGTCCGACCGGAGGGCGCCCCCGACGACGTAAGACCAGGTTAAGAACGGCTTCGGCCCGTCTCATCCTCCGACGGGACGAACCCTCCCCGAGCCCTGGTACGGAGATCCCCCTAGGGGTTCTCCACCCTCCGGTGGACAACCCCTCGGGGTCGGGTCCACCCCTGGGCCCACACAGCCTCCACCCTCCCCCGACGTGAGGCTCAAGTGGGAAGCTGGCAACGGCAGATGGATGCAGGGGGAAGGAATCCCGTGGGCGAGGGCGACACCGGGACACCGGTCGTACGGGAGCACGCCGCCCGCCCGGGCCGGGCCGAGACCCGGCGGCGGCGCGCCGTCGTCGCCGCGCTCATGCTGGCGATGGGGCTCGCCGCGCTCGACTCCACCGTCGTGTCCACCGCCGTCCCGCAGATCGTCGGCGACCTCGGCGGCTTCTCGGTCTTCTCCTGGCTGTTCTCGGGCTACCTGCTGGCCGTCACGGTCACGCTCCCCGTCTACGGAAAGCTCTCCGACACCTTCGGCCGCAAACCGGTCCTCGTGGCGGGCGCCTCGCTCTTCCTCCTCGGCTCGCTGCTCTGCGCCGGCGCCTGGAACATGGCCGCGCTCATCGCCTTCCGCGTCGTCCAGGGCCTGGGCGGCGGCGCCCTCCAGGGCACCGTGCAGACGCTCGCCGCCGACCTGTACCCGCTCGCGGAACGCCCGAAGATCCAGGCCAAGCTGTCCACCGTGTGGGCGACGTCGGCCGTCGCGGGTCCCGCCCTGGGCGGAGTCCTCGCGACGTACGCCGACTGGCGGTGGATCTTCCTCATCAACCTGCCGGTCGGCGCTCTCGCGCTGTGGCTGATCACCCGTCATCTGCGCGAACCGCGGCGGGCCGCCCCGGACCGGCGGCCGCGCATCGACTGGGCGGGCGCCCTCGCCGTGTTCGCCTGCGGCGGTGTCCTGCTGACCGCGCTGGTGCAGGGCGGTGTCGCCTGGGACTGGCTCTCGGCCCCCTCGATCGCCCTGTTCGCGGCGGGAGCGTGCCTGCTCGCCGTCGTCGTGGCCGTGGAGCGGCGGGCCGCCGAACCGATCATCCCGGGCTGGGTGTGGCGCCGCCGGACGATCGCCGCGGTCAACCTGGCGCTCGGGGCGCTGGGCCTGCTCATGGTCGCGCCCACGGTCTTCCTGCCCACCTACGCGCAGGCGGTCCTCGGCCTCGCCCCGGTCGCCGCCGGATTCGTGCTCTCCGTATGGACGTTGAGCTGGCCGCTGTCGGCGGCGCTGAGCCAGCATGTCTACCGCCGCATCGGCTTCCGCGACACGGCCGTGCTCGGCATCGGCGCGGCGGGCCTGCTCCTGCTCGCCTTCCCCTTCCTGCCCTACCCGGGCGAGGCGTGGCAGCCCGTCGTGCTGATGCTGCTGCTGGGCGGCGCGCTCGGACTCTTCCAGCTCCCCCTGATCATCGGCGTCCAGTCCACCGTCGGATGGGCCGAACGCGGGACGACCACCGCCTCCGTCCTGTTCTGCCGGCAGACCGGACAGACCCTCGGAGCCGCCCTGTTCGGCGCCGTCGCCAACGGGGTGCTGGCCGCGCGGCTCGGCGGTGCCGGCGATCTCGACGCGGTGACCCGGGCACTGAACTCGGGTGCTCCGGCCGGACCGTTGCGGAGCGCGGTCGCCGACGCGGTCCACGCCGTCTATCTGGGCGCCGCCGGTGCCGCCGCCCTCGCCTTCCTGGTCCTGCTGTTCGTCGCGCCGCGCCGCTTCCCGGTCCTCGACGACCCCACGGACTGACCCCGGCCGCCGGTCCTCGGCGACCCCGCGCACCCGCAGCCGAAATCAGGCGGAAGGGGACGTGCCGGTACATCGAAGCCCGTCGCCACCGACGCCCACGCCTCACCAACGGCGACGGGCTGATGCACCGGCACGGCCCCGCCCCACCCACGGGACCCACCCCAGCCCTCCGCCCGGCACCCGCTTCCCCACGCGAAAACCGGAGAACCTCCAGGGCTGCTCCAGGAGAACTCCACAGGTAAACGCGGGTAACACCCCAGGTCACCGAAGTAAGCGCGTACCGACCGCCCAGTTCGGCGAAAGGGTCGCGCGGCCCCACTACCTACGAGTAGCGTGCGCGCTGCTCACCCCCCGCTCCCTGCGGTCCCGCCCCGGACCCGAGCCACGCAAGGAGAACCGGGATGCCCGACGCGTTCTCGTCCCCCGAGCACCCCCGGCCACGCCGGCAACAACCGCACCACAGCCCCTATCCACCGCCCCCGCCCCAGTCCCCGTTCCCGCGAGCACCCCTGTACCAGCCGTACCCGCCGTACCCGGAGGACCCGGAGGACGCCGGCCACCCCGGATACCCTCCGCCCGGCTCCGACCCGGCCCCCGACCCCGGCCGGCTGACCTACCCCTGGCAGCCCCGGCCCCGGCCTCCCGAGCCCGAGCGACCGCGCAGGCCGCGCCACCAGCCCCTCGGACAGCACAGCGACATCAGACGCCTGCGCGGTGCCTACCGCCGTCAGCGCCGCGTCGCGACCCTCACCGCCCTCGGCTACTTCACCCTCTTCCTCATCCTGTCGGCCTTCGCGCCCTCGCTGATGACGAGCACGGTGTCCGGCGGACTGTCGACCGGCCTCCTGCTCGGCCTGCTCCAGGTCCCCGTCACCTGCCTGGCCATCGCTCTGTACGAGCACTCGGCGCGCCGGCGCCTCGACCCGATCGCGGACCGGATCCGCAGACAGAGCGAACTCGACGCGAAGCGGGAGGCGGCACGATGACGGGGTTCACCACTTCCGCACAGACCATGTCGCTCGTGGCGTTCACGGCCGTCGCGACCATCACCCTGCTGCTGTGCGTGATGACCGGCCCGGACCGCGACGACCTCGACGAGTTCTACACCGGCTACGGATCGCTCTCCCCGATGCGCAACGGCCTCGCCATCGCCGGGGACTACATCTCCGCCGCGAGCGTGCTCGGCACCGGCGGCGTCATCGCGCTGGCCGGCTACGACGGCGTGGTCCTCGCCCTGAGCACGGCCCTGTCCCTGGTGCTGCTGATGTTCCTGCTGGCCGAACCGCTGCGCAACGCGGGCCGGTTCACGATGGGCGACGCGCTCGCACGCCGTATGCCGGGCCGCGCCGTCCGCAACACGGCCTGCGCGGTGACCGTCGTGGCGCTGCTGCCGCTGATGCTGGTCCAACTGGCGGGCGCGGGAGACCTGCTGGCCTTCATCCTCGGCTTCTCCGCCGACTCCCTGAAGACCGGCTGCGTCATCGGCCTCGGTGCGCTGATGATCAGCTACGCGGCGATCGGCGGCATGAAGGGCACCGCCCTCATCCAGATCCTGAAGATCGTGATGCTGCTCGGCTCGGGCACGGTGATCGCCGTACTCGTGCTTCAGCGCTTCGACTGGAACCCCGGCACCCTGCTGGCCGCCGCCGCCGGCAACAGCGGGGTGGGCGACGCCTACCTCCGCTCCGGCCTCCAGTTCGCCGGCGGTGCCAGCCCCCGCCTCGACATGATCACCTCGGAGCTGACGGTCGTCCTCGGCGGCGCCTGCCTCCCCCACATCACCATGCGCATGTACACGGCGGACAGCGCCCGCCAGGTGCGCAGGTCGCTGTCCTGGGCGGTGCCGTGCGTGGCCCTGTTCGTCCTGATCGTCAGCGTCATCGGCTTCGGCGCCACGGCCCTGATCGGCCGTGACGTGATCGCCGCGGCCGATCCCCAGGGCAACACGGCCTATCTGCTGGGCTCCCGGGCGGCCTTCGGCACCTCCGTCTCCGCGGCCGAGACCCTCCTGTTCACCACCGTGACGACAGCGATCTTCCTCACGCTGCTCGCGTCCGTCGCCGGGATGATCCTGGCCTGCGCCAACTCCCTCGCCCACGACATGTTCGCCCACAGCCGGCTCTTCCGCGGCCGCCGCCGCGACGACCAGCTCTCCCCGCGCCGCGAGATGCTCCTCGCCCGCATCTCCGCGCTGGCGGTGGGGGCACCGGCCATCCTGCTCGCCACCCTCGTCCAGCATCACAGCCTTCAGCCGCTGGTCACCCTCTCCTTCTGTCTGGGCGCCTCCGCGATCGCGCCCGCACTGGTCTACGGCCTCTTCTGGCGCCGCTACACCCGCGCGGGCCTCCTCGCCACCCTCATCGGCGGCACCCTGACCGTCCTCGTCCTCATGCCCGGCACGAACCTCGTCTCCGGCTCCCCCACCGCCGCGTTCCCGAACGCCGACTTCAACTGGTTCCCGTTCACCACGACCGGCATCGTGTCGATCCCGCTGGGGTTCGCCTACGGGTGGATCGGAACGGTGGTCTCGGGCCGCCGCAAGGCGGGCGAACAGCGCAAGCAGTACGAGGCGGTGGAGGGGTGGATCCTGGCGGGGGCGATACGCCGGGGGCGATGAAGCCGGACGGGACGACGGCGCGGTGAGAACCGGCCGAGGCGACGGCCCGGTGCCGGCTACTCCGCCGGGGCGCGCCCGGTGAGCGACGTGAGACTGCTCCGTACGTGGTCCATATGGGCCCGTACGTGATCCCACTGCTCCGCGTGCTCCCGCAGCACCCGATCGGTCTCCCGGGCGATCCGCTCCTCACTGACCCGGGCCTCGGCGACCAGACCGGCCGCGCGCGCCGCCGCGTCCTCCTGTTGGTGCCGGTCCCCCTCCCGCGCCTCCGCGAGGACCCGTTCGGCCCGGGCGAGCGACTCGGCGGCCCGTGCCTCGCGGTCGAGCAGCCCGGCCTCGGACGCGGCCTCGCGTTCGGCGGCGGCCCGCTCGAACTCCGCCCGCCGCGCGGCGTGCTCCGTCTCCTGCCCGGCGAGAAGGACCTCCGTCCGCCGCCGCACCTCGCGCAGCACCGTGAGCACCTTCCCCCGGTTCTCCTTGATGTCCCGCCGCGCGGAGACACGTACCTCGTCGGCCTCGGCTCGCGCGTCGGCCAGCCGCCGCAGGGCCCACTCCTCCGCCGCCGAGCGCACCTCGTCGGCGTACGCCTGCGCCGCCTCCCGCACGTCACGCCCCACCGCCTCGGCCGCCTCGGCCTCCGACCGGGCCTCCTGGCGGGCCTCCTCCCGCAGGGCCCCGGCCTCCTGCTCGCCGAGCTCGAAGATCCGCCGCGCCCGCTCGCCGAGTTCCTCGTACGTCTGCGGGGCCAGCCGCGTCACGGCCTCCCGCAGCCGTTCCGCCTCGGCCTCCATGTCCCTCGCCAGCACGGTGAGCCGGGCGGCCCGCTCCCAGGCGGCGTCCCGGTCCCGGGAGAGCGCCGCGGCGTACGCGTCGACCTGTTCGGGACGGTAGCCGCGTCCCCGTACAGCCACGAAGCCGTACGGCGACACCGGTGTGCTGCTCATCCTTGGACCCCTCTCCGCCCGACACACACGAAAAGACGATTTCGCGCACATCTTGATGGATCACGCGGAAGTGTTCATAACGCGACACTCCGCCCGCCCATTCGGCCGGAGACGGGTCACCGGCGTGTCATTCGAGGTCAGCGGCGCCCGGTCCGCGCGCACGAACGAGGCGCCCGACCCGTGACCCGGGCCGAGCGCCTCGTCCTTACCGCCGTTGTCCTGCCTGTCCTGGCTGTCCTGCCTGTCCCGCGGTGTTCCGGGAGGCCGCCTCTAGAGCAGCCCGTCCCACATCTCCTCCAGCAGGACCGACCACCAGCTCTCCGGGGAGGCCAGGGCCGCCGGGTCGAGCGCGGCGAGCTGGGCCTGGAAGTCGACCGTCCAGCGGCCCGCCTGCTCCTGGTTGAGGCCGAACCGCAGCCGCCACATCCGGCCGAGCAGCGCCAGACAGCGCGCGAACTCGGGCAGACCGGTGTTCACGAACTGCGGCGGCACCGGAGCACCCCCGGGACCGGCCTCCACCGGCACGGCGACGATGTTCGCCGTGCCGTACTGGACACAGATCGCCTTGCCGAAGTCGCTGCCCATGACGAGGTACGAGCCCGCGTCGTGGGACGCCGCCACCCCGCGCTCCTGCGCCAGTTCGGCGAGGGTCGGCACCGGACGGCCCGGCTGGGCCTGCGCCCAGAAGAACGGGCCCATGTCGACCGGCAGCCCGGCCACGACCAGGGTGTGCGCCACGATCGGCGGCACACCCTGCCGCGACACGGCCGCGTGGTCGAACCGGAACACCCCCGGCCCGAACGCCGCCGCCAGCTCCTGCGCGATCGCCTCCGGCGGGATCGGCGGCGCGGGCTGCACCGGCGGAATCGGCGCCCGCACCGGTGCCGGACGCGCCGGCCCGTCCGCGACCTGGTGCAACTCGCCCTGATGCGCGAGCAGTTGGTGCATTCCCTGCTGCCGGCTCGCGTGATCCGTGCCGTACGGCGCGATGCTCGTGATCCGCGCCTGCGGGAAGGTCTCCCTGATCATCCGCGCGCAGTACGCGCCCGGCAGCTCACAGGACTCCAACTCCGTGTGCAGCTCCAGCACTTGCTGCGGCGGCACGTTCATCGCGCGCAGCTCGTGCAGGATCTGCCACTCCGGGTGCGGTGTCCCCGGAGCGGACCGCCGGATCAGCTGCTGCTCGGACCCGTCATGGGCGCGGTAGCGCAGCACGGCCTGATAGCCGGGTCCGACGGTCGGCTGCCCCGTCTGCGGATAGCCGTACGCCGGCTGCTGTCCCGGCAGGGGCTGTCCCGGCAGGGGCTGTCCCGGCAGGGGCTGTCCCGGTACGGGCTGCTGTCCGGGCAGCGGCTGAGGAGCACCCGGCGGCATGCCGTGAGCCTGCGGAGGCTGCGGCGCGCCAGGACCTCCGGCCGGAGGGGCGAACATCGTCGCCGCGTGGTGCACCTCACCGGAGGGCGTACCCCCCGGAACGCCGGGCGCGCCCGGCACACCCGGAGGCTGCGGCGCGCCGGGGCCTCCGGCCGGAGGGGCGAACATCGTCGCGGCATGGTGCGCTCCACCGGCGGGCGTGGCGCCCGGCGGGGCCGGCACACCGGGACCGGCCTGCTGCCAGGGCGCCCCGGGGGCACCCGGGGGCTGCGGCGCTCCGGGGCCGCCCACCGCGGGCCCGGCCAGCATCGTCGCGGCATGGTGGACACCGCCCGGAGGGGGCGTGGCACCCGGCGGCGGAGGCGTGGCGCCGGGCGGCTGGGGCGCGCCGGGCGCTCCCCCGGGCCCGTCCGGCCCGAGCTGCGAGACGAGCTGCGTCGGCACATAGCCGCCCGCGGGGGCACCCGGGGCGCCCGGTCCGGGCGGCGGAGGCGTACTGCCCGGGCGCGCGCCCGGCAGACCCGGGGCGCTCGGCGGAGGCGGAGTGCCCGCGCCGCGCGCCGCTCGGGGCGGCTGCGCCTTGCTGGTGGCGGCGTCGGCGATGTCACCCGCGTTCGGGGGCAGCGGCCGCGACGGCACGGCCGACGGCGGCGTGCCGGGGGCACCCGGAGCGGCCGGGGCGCCGGGCGGCGGAGTGGCCTGACCCGCGCCAGGGCCCTGCGGAGAGGCGTAGGCCGAGGCGCCCGGCAGGCCGTGGCCCGACGAAGTGCCGGACGGCGCCGGAGAGTTCGGGTCGGCGGCCACGGGCGCCAGCGTGGTGCGCGGGAGCCTGCTGCCACCGGACATCATGGCGGTCTGATCGTGCGCGGCGGCCGGCGGCGGGGTGCGCGAGTCGTCGACATCCGTCAGCTGCGGCGCGAACACGGTCGCCGGCAGCGGTACGGAACGGTCGTCGCCGGGATCGGCGTTCGTGTCCGTCCCCGCCCACGGGGTCGCGTCGGCGGGAACGGGCGGACTCGCGTCCCGGGGTCCGGGGACCTCGTCGTCGGTCGCGGCGTCCGGCCACGGCGTGGACACGGCGGGAACCGGCGGCACACCCGGTACCGGAGCGGCGGAGCCCGGCGAGGAAGGCGCGCCCGGCGCGACGGCCGGGGAAGCGGCGTGCGCGCCCGGCGCGGCCGTGACTCCGTGCTCCCCTGAATCGCCCTGCGCACCGGAAAGTGAACTCCCGCTCCCGGCGGCCCCGTTCGCGGAACCGCCCGCCGAGGAGGCGGCGGCCGGACGGGACCCCGCTCCGTCGGAGCCGGACGATCCCGACCCGGCACGCCGGTCCGGGATGCCCATCCTGTCCGCGGCCTCCTGAAGCCACTCCGGCGGACTGAGCAGGAACGACGTCTGGTTCAGGTCGACCCGCGCCGCGGGCGCCGGCGCCGGATCGGGGGCCCCCGCGGGCACCCCGTACTCCTCCTCGTACCGGCGGATGACCTCACCCACCGGCAGCGCGGGCCACAGCGTGGCCTCCCCGCTGTCGCGGGCGATGACGAGCCGCTGCGCGCCCCCGTCGGAACGCGGCCCCTCGGCGCGGTCCTCAGCCCATACGACGAAACCGAGTTCGAACTCGCGTACCCGCACCTCGCGGTGCTGGTACCCGGCCACGTCCCCGTTGATCCACTCCTCGGCGCGCTCCTGCGCCTGTGCGAAGGTCACCATCGCAACGTCACTCCCCCACCGAAGAGACGGGCACGGCGTGCGCGAAGCCGCCGTCCACCATCAGGTTCGCCACCGTCTCCAACTCGGGCGGATTGCCCGCGAGCCGGGACAGGAACTGGTCGAAGTCGTCACCGCACGGCAGCAGCAGCCGCTGCACCCGCTCGGCCGCCGGCCACGCGTCCTGGTCACGGACGTCGTCGAACGCGCAGAACCAGACCGAACCGATCCGGTCGCCCTTCACCTTCACGGCCAGCAGACCGCCCTGCACGAACCCGACACCCAGGTAGTCCTTGGTCAGATGGTCGCGCAGGCACTTGTTGACGTACACCAGGTCGTTGACCGCGGCCTCGTCGCGCACGGTGAACAGCGGCTGGTCCACGAGCAGTCCGAGCTCGGCGTCGAGCGCGGCACCGACCGGCGCGCACCCGCCCGCCGCCTTCAGGAACGACCGGTAGGCGCCGGGCAGCCGGTAACCGAGGTCCTCCTCGACGGCCAGCACCTGCTGCTCGGTGACCGCGACCGACGACTTCGGCAGCCCGAAGTGCGCGGGCCGCGTCTCCTGCAACGGTCGCGTCCCCCGCTTGGAATGGTCGACGGCCGCGGTCGCGACGCCACCGTGATGCCGCAGCAGCGCCTTCACCTCGACCGGCACCAGCTCCAGGCGCCGGGTGTCCGCCACGTGGTGCCAGGTCCAGCCGTGCGGAGTCGCCACCGAGGGAATCGTGTCCCACAGATCGTGTCCGGAAGCGGCGAGCGCGGCGTTCGCGGAGACGTAGTCCGTCAGCCTCAACTCGTCGACACCGAACCCCTCCGGGGGCTCGGCGATCTCCGCCGCGGCACGCGCGTAGAGCGAGAAGTCGGGATAACCGCGCTCGTCGATCCGTACACCTCTGGGATGGCGCGCCGCCCGGACCGGATCCGGGAAGTGCACGACTTGCCCGGCGTAGGCCGCGTTCGGCGGCGCGGCTTGTTGCCCGAGCCGACTCGTCATGACGGTTGCCCCCTGCGGCGTCTTCAGTAGCTGGATGGAGCGCGGATGTCGACAGCCTATTCGGTTGTACGGCACCGGTCACCGGGCCTCCGGTTCCGTGACCAGCCGTCACCCCGCCGTGACCGTCCGCCGAAGACCTGGCGTGTCGCGGCGCCCCAGCTACCGCTCCCGCCACGGCATTTGGCAGTCTGTCTCCGCACCGGGGGATGCACGGGAGGGAAATACGATCATGAATGCGACGCATACGAGCACGTCCGGGGATCCCCGGGTCGGCTGGAGCAGCACCGAAGCGCTGCACGCGCCCGCTCTGCTGTACCGCCGCGACGGCATACTCCCCACCGTCGCCGCCGCCCTCTCCGTCCGCGGCGCCACCCTCACCGGCACGGCCGCCCGCGGCGACCAGCCACCCGCTCTTCATCCGCTGGTCCAGGACTTCCTCGACACCCTCACGAACGCCCAGCGCGACCGCTTCACCGGCCGCTGCGCCGAGGCCATCCTGATCTCCCGGCAGATCGCCACCGCCGACGCCGAGCGCAGCAAGCGCGCCGGCCGCAAGCCGATGACCAGCGGCGAGGCCCGCAAGGCGCTCAAGGGAGCCAAGCTGACCGCGCGCCGCATCCGCGAGGACGGCGATCCGCTGCACGGCAGCTTCGCGGCGCCCTGCCGCTCCTGCGCGGCGCTCAGCGGCCACTTCGGCGTACGCATCGTCGACCCGGCGGCACCGGACGCCTGAACTCCCCTCTCCCCGCATACGTACGTATGACGGCGTCCGGCGACGCCGATGTCCCATCCCTCGACGAACGAAGGGCAGATGCACTCCGAACGCTTCTCCTCCAGCCTCTTCTCACCTCCCGGGCAGGGGGGACCCTCGCCGCGTTTCCCCGAGCCCGTGGACGCCGTACTGCGCTCGGCGGGATGGCAGCCGGGACGCTGGGACATAAAGCAGGCCGAGTACTGGGCCGACGAGCTGCGCGGACACACGTCGCCGGCCGGGCACCGGCACTCCGTGTTCCCGGCGGCGGTCGAGGCCTGGGCGGAGTTCGGGGGGCTGCGCGTGGGCGCCACGGGACCCGGGCGCCAGCTCGCCCCCGCCCTGCTCGATCTCGATCCCCTGCACGGGCTGCACATGGCCCGCACCCTCGGTGACCTCGGGCGGGCGCTCGACACCGAGGTCTGCCCCCTGGGCGAGGAGCCCGACTCCCACGCCCTGCTCGCCATCGACGCCGAGGGCCGTGTGTACAGCCTCGACCACACCGGCGACTGGTACGTCGGCCCGCACATCGACGCGGCCCTGACCACCCTCCTCACCGGCACAGCCCCACCGCGCCTGACCACAACCTGAAGACCTTCTTCGCCCCCTCCGCCCCAGACCCCGCTCCTCAAACGCCGGAGGGGCTGACACTTCCCGCAGCCGGGATCCGGCGGGAGGGTCCGTGCCGGTACGTCGATGCCCGTCGCCACCGACGCCCACGCCTCACCCAACGGCGACGGGCTGACGCACCGGCGCGGCCCCGCCCCACCCACCGGCCGGAACCGCGCACCACGAACCGCGAACCACGAACCACGAACCGCCCGGAGGGCTAGGCCGGGATCACCGCCGACACCCGGTACCCGCCCGCGTCCGTGGGCCCCGACACGAACACGCCCCCCAGGGCGGCCACCCGCTCCTTCATCCCCAGCAGCCCGTTCCCCCCGCTGGGGAGCCCGACGGACGACCCCACCGCCAGCTCCGGGGGGCACTCGTTCTCCACCTGCATCGCGATCTCGGACACCCGGTGCGCCAGCCGGACGTACGTCTTGGCCCCCGCCGCGTGCTTGTGGACGTTCGTCAACGCCTCCTGCACCACCCGGTAGGCGGTCTGCTCGATCTCACGGGCGTACGCCCGCAGGTCCCCCTCGACCGACAGGGCCACGACCATCCCGGTCGCCGCCGACTGCCCGATCAGCTCGTCGATCTCGGCCAGGCTCGGCCCCTCGACGGCCCCGGAGTCGCCCGCGGCCCGTGACGCCGCCGCGGCCGCCGCCGCCCCCACCGCGGCCAGCGGCACCGACGGCACCCGCGGGTCCAGCCCGTCCCCCGTACGCAGCACGCCGAGCATCTCTCTGAGTTCCGTGAGCGCCTGACGCCCCATGTCCCCCACCAGGGCGGCGTTCTTCACGGCCTTCTCGGGATCCTTGCGGGCGACCGCCTGGAGCGCCGCCGCGTGCACGACCATCAGCGAGACCCGGTGCGCGACCACGTCGTGCATCTCCCGCGCGATCCGGGTGCGCTCCTCGTTGCGCGCCCACTCCGCCCGTTCCTCGGCCCGCTCCGCGAGCAGTTGGAGCTCCCGCTCCAGCGAATCCGCCCGCTCCCGCAGGCTCTCCATCAGCCGCCGCCTTGCCCCCATGTACAGCCCGAGCAGCACGGGCGGCGCGGTCATGCCGATCGCCGTCGTGATGGAGGCGAAGGGGACCAGCCAGTTGCCCATCGGCACGTCCCCGCGCACCACGCTCTGGTGCGCCCGCACGAACGTCACGATCAGCATGCCGACGAAGGACATCCCGGCCAGCGCCGCGGTGATGCGCCGCGGCAGTTCGGACGCGGCGAGCGTGTAGAGCCCGACGAGTCCCATCAGGAACCCCATCTGGGCGGGCGTGATCGCGATGGACACCAGGACGACCGCGATCGGCCATTTCCGCCGCACCAGGAGCACGGACCCCGCGACCGCCCCGAACACGACACCCACCGGAGCGGGCAGTCCGGCGTCGTGCGCGAAGCGGACCCCCTCGCCTCCGCATTCGAACGCCGACGCCAGGGCGAGCCCCGCGTCCAGCACCGCACCGCGCCATCCGACCCACCACCACGGCCCGGTCCCGGCCGCGGTATGCGCTTCCCCCGTCGTGGTCATGGCACCAGCCTACGGTTGCACCCCGAACCATTTCCGGTGAGTTTTGTCTGCCGGCCCCCACGGCGCCCCGCCGGGAATCGACGGCCTCCGGGACACCCCCTGCCCCCGGCCGTTCCCGGTCGCGCAAGCACAGGAACGCAAACACCGGACCGGCGCGAACGCCCCGGACGCCCGACACGGCCACCCGGTCATCTGCCGCGCGGGGAGCGCCGAGTTGTACCGTCGCACGGAGGGCATCCGGTACGGCATAGTGTTGGGTGCCGACTCGACGGGCCACCAAATGTCCGGTTCCATCGAGTTCATTCCCCCGTGGTGTAATTGGCAGCACTGTGGCTTTTGGTGCCATCTGTCCGGGTTCGAGTCCTGGCGGGGGAGCCTCGGTCGATCCGGCCCCTGACCATGCGCTCAGGGCCCTCTCCCACATGCCTCCTGTTTCGCCCCGGTATCCTGCGGATGTCCACTCCCCCCAGTCATCCGAAGCCGAAGGGCAGTCCCGTGAGCTCCAGTCGCCCGGCAGCCGTCGTTGTACTCGCAGCGGGTGAGGGCACCCGTATGAAATCGGCCACACCCAAGGTTCTCCACGACATCTGCGGACGCTCCCTCGTCGGTCATGTGCTGGCCGCCGCAAGCGAGTTGGACCCCGAGAACCTGATCGTCGTCGTCGGGCACGCCCGCGAGAAGGTCGTCGGGCACCTCGCGGAGATCGACCCGGGTGTGCGCACCGCGGTGCAGGCCGAGCAGAACGGCACCGGGCACGCGGTACGGATGGCCCTCGAAGAGCTCGGCGGGGACGTGGACGGCACCGTCGTGGTGGTCTGCGGCGACACCCCCCTGCTCAGCGGCGAGACCCTGCTCACACTGGCCTCGGCCCACAGCGCCGACGGCAACGCCGTCACCGTGCTCACCGCCGAGGTCCCCGACGCCACCGGCTACGGGCGCATCGTGCGGGACGGCGCAGGCGGCGCGGTCACCGCGATCGTCGAGCACAAGGACGCGAGCGACTCGCAGCGCGCGATCCGCGAGATCAACTCAGGCGTCTTCGCCTTCGACGGCCGGCTGCTCGCCGACGCGCTCGGCAAGGTGCGGACGGACAACAGCCAAGGCGAGGAGTACCTGACCGACGTCCTCGGGATCCTGCGCGAGGCCGGGCACCGGGTGGGCGCGGCCGTCGCCGCCGACCACCGCGAGATCGCCGGCATCAACAACCGCGTCCAGCTCGCCGAGGCCCGCCGCATCCTGAACGACCGGCTGCTCACCCGGGCCATGCTGGCCGGCGTCAGCGTCGTCGACCCCGCGACGACCTGGGTCGACGTGACGGTCACCTTCGAGCAGGACGCGATCGTGCACCCCGGGACGCAGCTCCAGGGCGCCACGCATCTCGCCGAGGGTGCGGAGGTCGGGCCCAACTGCCGCCTGAAGGACACCCGGGTGGGTGCCGGCGCCCGCGTCGACAACACCGTGGCCGACAGCTCCGAGGTGGGTCCGCAGGCCAAGGTCGGCCCGTTCGCCTACCTGCGCCCCGGCACGCGGATCGGCCCGAAGGCCAAGGTCGGTACGTACGTCGAGACGAAGAACGCCACGATCGGCGAGGGGACCAAGATCCCGCACCTGTCGTACGTGGGGGACGCGACGATCGGCGAGTACTCGAACATCGGCGCCGCGAGCGTGTTCGTGAACTACGACGGGCAGGACAAGCACCACACGACGATCGGCTCGCACTGCCGTACGGGTTCGGACAACATGTTTGTGGCTCCTGTCACGGTCGGGGACGGCGCGTACACCGCGGCGGGCTCCGTCATCACCAAGGACGTGCCGCCCGGTTCACTGGCCGTGGCCCGTGGCCAGCAGCGCAATATCGAGGGCTGGGTGGCTCGCAAGCGTCCCGGAAGCGCCGCCGCGAAGGCCGCGGAGACCGCCTCCCGGGAACCGGAAGGCGAAGGCTGACCGGAAAACGGCACGTCTGGGACGGCGTACCGTGATAAGTGCACACCCGCACCCCTGCTGAGAAGCCCTCTCGCAACCCAGCGGAGAAGGCTTTCACGCCCACTGAGATGACCTCTGAGGAGACAGTGCTGTGACCGGGATCAAGACGACGACCGGCGAGAAGAAGATGATGTTCTTCTCCGGCCGCGCCCACCCCGAGCTTGCCCAGGAGGTCGCCCACAAGCTGGGTGTCGGGGTCGTCCCGACGAAGGCCTTCGACTTCGCGAACGGCGAGATCTACATCCGCTACCAGGAGTCCGCCCGCGGCGCCGACTGCTTCCTGATGCAGAGCCACACGGCTCCCATCAATAAGTGGATCATGGAACAGCTGATCATGATCGACGCTCTCAAGCGGGCCTCCGCCCGGAGCATCACCGTGATCGTGCCCTTCTACGGTTACGCCCGCCAGGACAAGAAGCACCGTGGACGTGAACCGATCTCGGCGCGTCTGATCGCGGACCTGATGGCGACGGCCGGCGCGGACCGCATCCTCACGGTCGATCTGCACACGGACCAGATCCAGGGCTTCTTCGACGGACCCGTGGACCACCTGTTCGCGCTGCCGATCCTCGCCGACTACGTGGGCGCCAAGGTCGACAAGTCCAAGCTCACCGTCGTCTCGCCGGACGCCGGCCGGGTGCGGGTCGCCGACCGCTGGTGCGACCGTCTGGACGCTCCGCTGGCCATCGTGCACAAGCGCCGCGACAAGGACGTCGCCAACAAGGTCACCGTCCACGAGGTCGTCGGTGACGTGAAGGGCCGCGTCTGCGTCCTCGTCGACGACATGATCGACACCGGTGGCACCATCTGCGCCGCCGCCGACGCGCTGTTCGCGCACGGCGCCGAGGACGTCATCGTGACGGCCACGCACGGTGTGCTCTCCGGCCCGGCGGCCGACCGTCTGAAGAACTCCAAGGTCAGCGAGTTCATCTTCACCGACACCCTGCCGACCCCGGGTGAGCTGGAGCTCGACAAGATCACGGTGCTCTCGATCGCGCCGACCATCGCGAACGCGGTGCGGGAGGTCTTCGAGGACGGCTCGGTGACGAGCCTGTTCGAGGAGCAGTAGGCCCCTCTCCCGTCGGTCGCCTAGATCGATTTCATGTACGGCCTCCCCGCCCCGTAAGCTGTCACAGTTGCTCGGCGAGGGAGGCCGCACTTTTGTGTGCGGCGGTCCGTTATCGACGCGCTCTTCGTAGCAGGCCGATGTTTGGCCGGGTGACCACTTTCCCCACGTTCTACGAGGAGTGAACATGTCCGAGGTCAAGCTCGCCGCCGAGACCCGCACCGAGTTCGGCAAGGGCGCCGCCCGCCGCATCCGCCGCGAGGCCAAGGTTCCCGCCGTCGTCTACGGTCACGGCACCGAGCCGCTCCACATCACGCTCCCGGGCCACGAGCTGCAGCTCGCCCTGCGTACCGCGAACGTCCTGCTCACCCTGGACCTCGAGGGCAAGACCCAGCTGGCGATCCCGAAGGCCGTCCAGCGTGACGCCATCAAGGGCAGCCTCGACCACGTCGACCTGCTCCTCGTGAAGAGCGGCGAGAAGGTCACCGTCGAGGTCTTCGTGCACACCGAGGGCGAGCTGGCCCCGGGCAGCTTCCTCGTCGAGAACGTGCTGAACACGCTGACGGTCGAGGCCGAGGCCACCCACATCCCGGAGTCGGTCACCGTCTCCATCGCGGGCCTGGAGGCCGGCGCCTCCATCCACGCCAAGGACATCAAGCTCCCCAAGGGCACCACGCTGGCGATCGACGAGGACGCGGTCGTCATCCAGGTCCTGTCGGCGCAGGCCGAGGAGCCGGCCGCCGAGGACGAGTCCGCGGCCGCCGAGGCCTGATCCCCCCGGGAATCTTCATCTGTGTCAGCCGCCGCTCCTGTCGGGAGCGGCGGCTGCCGCGTATCACGGACACATGGGAGACACGGACGTGACGACCGACGCCAACGCGCCCTGGCTGATCGTGGGCCTCGGCAACCCGGGCCCCGAGTACGCCATGAACCGCCACAACGTGGGCTTCATGGTGGCCGATCTGCTGGCCGAGCGGATCGGCGGGAAGTTCAAGCGGGCGGGCAAGGCGCAGGCCCAGGTGATCGAGGGGCGGATCGGGCCGCCCGGTCCGGCGAACCGCCGGGTGATCCTGGCCAAGCCGATGTCGTACATGAACCTGTCGGGCGGCCCGGTGACCGCGCTGCGCGACTTCTACAAGGTGCCGACGGCGAACATCGTGGCCGTCCACGACGAGCTCGACATCGATCACGGCGTGCTGCGGCTGAAGCTGGGCGGCGGCGACAACGGCCACAACGGCCTCAAGTCCATGACCAAGGCGATGGGCGCGGACTATCACCGGGTGCGGTTCGGCATCGGGCGCCCTCCGGGCCGTATACAGGTCGCGGACTTCGTCCTCAAGGACTTCTCCTCGGCGGAGCGCAAGGAACTGGGCTACTTCGTGGACCGGGCGGCGGACGCGGCGGAGTGTCTGGTGATCGAGGGCCTGGAGCGGGCCCAGAGCACGTACAACTCCTGAGGAACGGCCCGTACAACTCCTGAGGAACGGCCCGTACGGCTCCGGAGGAACGGCCGGCGGGCCCCGGGGGCCGCGGAGCGGGCGCGTGGCCGGGGCCGGGTGGCCGACGTACGCGCACAACTGCCGACTTGTCCCCCTCGGGAGTTGACCGAGCGCGTGGCCATGGCCAATGATCCCCGCCATGCGTGCCGTCACCTCCCGTCAGAGCGCGTACACGGCGCTGCGTCTCGGACAGCTCACGGCGATGGGCGTGGTCACCGGGCTCATCCTGATCGCGGGCGTCTGGGCCTCCTGGGGCACCGCGCAGCACGTGATGCTGAGCAAGGGCCGGGAGCAGGGCACGATCGCCGTGCGGTCGTGCTCGGGTGACCTCTGCACGGGGTCGTACACGCCGGTGTCGCCGGGTTCCCGCGCGCGGTCCCACGTCGTCATCGACCAGTCGGTGGCCGTGGAGAAGGGCCGGACGTACACGGTCACGGTCAAGCCCGGCAGCGACGAGGTGGTCCGCAGCGGGCCGGCCGGGCTGCTCTACGCGTGGATCCCGCTCGCGGGGGCCCTGCTGCTCGCCTCGGTCGTGGTCGCCGGCGGCCTGCGGCGGACCCGTCTGGCCTGGGTGATGGCGGGCACGGGGATCGCCCTGCTGACGGCCACGTTCCTGGTCGTGTAGAAGCCGCGGGCCCCCACGCGCGGGCAGGCGGCGGACGGCCGCACGGACATATGAAGGCGCCCTCGGCGCTCGTACGGGTACGAGCGCCGAGGGCGCCTTCCTGTGCGGCCCCGCCGGTGTCCGGTGTCACCGGCTCGGCGGGGCCGTTCGCGTCAGCCGGTGTTGCGCAGGCCCGCCGCCACACCGTTGACCGTCAGGAGCAGGGCCCGCGAGAGCAGCGGGTCGGCCGCCTGGCCGGCCGCGGCCTCGTCGCGCTGGCGCTTGAGGAGGGCGACCTGGAGGTAGGAGATCGGGTCCAGGTAGGCGTCACGGATGGCGAAGGTCTGCTGGAGCACCGGGTTGGTGTCGAGCAGGCTCTCCCCGCCGGTGATGCGCAGCACCTCGCGCACGGTCAGCTCGTGTTCGGCCTCGATGACGGCGAACACGTGCTTGAGCTCGTCGGGGACGAGGGTGTCGACGTAGTGGCGGGCGATCCGCAGGTCGGTCTTCGCGAGGGTCATCTCGACGTTCGAGAGGAAGTTCCGGAAGAAGTGCCACTGCTCGTGCATCTCGTCGAGCACGGTGTCCAGGCCCGCCTCGCGCAGCGCCTTGAGACCGGAGCCCACCCCGAACCAGCCGGGCACGATCTGCCGGGACTGGGTCCAGCCGAAGACCCACGGGATGGCGCGCAGTCCGTCGAGCGAGACGCCCGAGCCGGGGCGGCGGGAGGGCCGCGAGCCCAGGTGCAGGTCGGCGAGCTGGTCGACCGGCGTGGAGGCGAGGAAGTACGTCGGCAGGTCGGGGTCCTCGACGAGCCGCCGGTAGGCGGAGTGGGCGGCGTCGGAGACGACGTCCATCGCCGCGTCCCAGCGGGCCAGCGCCTCGTCGGACTGGCGGGGCGCGGTGTGCAGGGCGGACGCCTGGAGCGTCGCGGCGACCGTCAGTTCGAGGTTCTCGCGGGCGAGCGAGGGGACGAGGTACTTGTCGGAGATGACCTCGCCCTGCTCGGTCACCTTGATCTCGCCCTCCAGGGTGCCCCAGGGCTGCGCGAGGATCGCGTCGTGCGAGGGGCCGCCGCCGCGGCCGACGGTGCCGCCGCGGCCGTGGAAGAGCCGCAGGCGTACGCCGTAGCGGTGGGCGACGTCGCGCAGCCGGCGCTGGGCGCGGTGGATCTCCCACTGCGAGGTGGTGATGCCGCCGAACTTGGAGGAGTCGGAGTAGCCGAGCATGACCTCCTGGACGTCCCCGCGCAGTGCCACCAGACGGCGGTACGAGGGGTCGGAGAGCATGTCCTCCAGGATGGTGTCCGCGGCCTTGAGCTCGTCGGTGGTCTCCAGGAGGGGGACGATGCCGATCTTGGCCCAGCCGGCGTGCAGGTCGAGCAGTCCGGCCTCGCGGGCGAGGACGGCGGCGGCGAAGACGTCGTCGGCGCCCTGGCACATCGAGATGATGTACGACTCGATGACCTCGGGCCCGAAGATCTTCAGGGCCTTCTTGACGGTCTCGAAGACGCCGAGGGTCTTGTGCCCGGCGGCGTCGAGCGGCGCGGGGGTCGGCGCGAGCGGGCGCCGGGAGCGCAGTTCCTTGGCGAGGAGCTTGGCACGGTAGTCGCGCGGCATGTCCACGTAGCGCCAGGACTCCTCGCCCAGCCGGTCGAAGAGCTGGCCGAGGGCGTGGTGGTGGGCGTCCGCGTGCTCGCGTACGTCCATGGTGGCGAGCTGGAGGCCGAACGCGGCGAGCGTGCGGATGGTGCGGTTCATCCGGCCGTCGGCGATCAGGCCGCCGCGGTGCGCGCGCAGCGAGGTCTGGACGAGGGTGAGGTCGCGCAGCAGTTCGGCGGTGCCGAGGTAGTCGCGGCCGTCCTCGTGTGCGGTGCCCTTGGCCAGGCGCTGCTTGGTGTTCTCCAGCTTCTGCCGGATGCAGGTGGCCTTGAGGCGGTAGGGCTCCTCGGCGTTCAGGCGCTTGTAGCGGGGGCTGATCTCCGGCAGGCGCTCCAGGTCGCTCTGGAGGGACTCCAGGAGTTCCTCGGTCGCTCCGGTGTAGCGGATGGAGTTCGACAGGAAGCCGCGGAGTTCGTCGATCAGTTCCAGGGCGTCGTTGATGCCGTGCTCGTGCTGGAGGATCAGGACGTCCCAGGTGACGTCGGGGGTGACGTTCGGGTTGCCGTCGCGGTCGCCGCCGATCCAGGTGCCGAAGGTGAGGGGGCGGGTCTCGTCCGGGAGGGCGACGCCGACGCGTTCGAGTTCGGCGGTGAGGTCCTCCAGGACGTCGCCGACGGCGCCGGCGTGCAGCTCGTCCAGGTAGTAGATGGCGTTGCGGGCCTCGTCGGCGGGCTCGGGGCGCACGACCCGGAGCTCGTCCGTCTGCCACACCAGGTCGATGTTCTCGGCGAGACGGGTGTCGTGGCGGCGGCGGTCGGCCTCGATGACCGGGGTCTCCAGGAGCGCCGCGATGCGCCGCAGCTTGTTGAGGACCGAGCGCCGGGCCGCCTCCGTGGGGTGGGCGGTGAACACCGGGCGGACGTTGAGGTTCTTGACCGTCTGCCGCAGGTGCTCGGGGTCGGCGTCCTTGAGCCGGTCGGCCGTCCGGGCGAGGAGGCCGCCCTCGGCGGCGCGCTTGGCGCGCAGCTCGCGGCCGCGGTGCACCTGCTCGGTGACGTTCGCGAGGTGGAAGTAGGTCGAGAAGGCGCGGACCAGCTTGGCGGCGGTCTCCAGCTCGGTGCCGCGCAGCAGCGCGGCGGCGGCCTCGCCGTCCTCGCGGGTCAGGCGGCGGACCTTCTCGACCAGTTCCAGGAGCTCGGGGCCCTCCTGCCGTACGAGTGTCTCGCCGAGCAGGTCGCCCAGGCGGCGGATGTCGGCGCGCAGTTCGCTGCTGGTCGTCGTGGTCTGGTCGTCGGCACTGCTCACAGGTGCGGCTCCTTGCAGTGGTGAAGCTCGTCTGAAGAGTGGGGAATCTCGTTCGAAGCTCGGCTGAGAGGGAACCCGGGTGACGACCGCGCGCGGCGGGTGCCGCTCAGGGAGGTGGCATCCGGGAAGAAATCAGAACGGACCGCGCTGTCCGACCGACTCCAAGGATAGGTGTCCCCTCGGACGCGCAGGCTCACGGGCTCTTGCCGCCGGGCTACGCGCTGACATACTTACGACGCCGTAGGTTACGGACCCGTAGGTATTCCCGTCGGACGGCGGGAGGGCCCCGGGTTCGCACCCGGACACCCTTCCCCGCCGCTCCTCACCCTCGAACCCCACAGGGGACGCCCATGACCACGAGTTCCGATGTGATCGACGACGCCCCGCGGGCGGACAACGACGACACCTCGCTCCCCGCCGCGACCCTCGGCGGCGAGAAGAAGGGGTCACTCGAACAGATCACCCTCCTTCTTTTCATCGCCGTTCCGTTCGTGGCACTGCTGGCCGCGGTGCCGCTGGCCTGGGGACGGGGGCTCAGCTGGCTGGATCTCGGCCTGCTGGTCTTCTTCTACTACCTCGGCTGCCACGGCGTCACGATCGGCTACCACCGCTACTTCACCCATGGCTCCTTCAAGGCGAAGCGTCCCCTGCGGATCGCGATCGCGATCGCGGGATCCATGGCGGTCGAGGGCCCTCTCGTGCGCTGGGTCGCCGACCACCGCAAGCACCACAAGTTCTCCGACGCGGAGGGTGACCCGCATTCGCCGTGGCGTTACGGGGAGACCGTTCCGGCGCTGATGAAGGGCCTGTGGTGGGCACACATCGGATGGATGTTCGACCAGGAGCGGACCCCGCAGGAGAAGTACGCGCCCGATCTGGTCAAGGACCCGGTGATCCGCGCGATCTCGCGTCAGTTCATCCTCTGGACGCTGCTCTCGCTGGCCCTGCCGGCCCTGATCGGCGGTCTCGTGACGATGTCGTGGTGGGGCGCGTTCACCGGCTTCTTCTGGGGATCTCTCGTCCGGGTGGCCCTGCTGCACCATGTGACCTGGTCGATCAACTCGATCTGTCACGCGGTCGGCAAGCGCCCCTTCAAGTCGCGTGACCGTTCGGGCAACGTGTGGTGGCTGGCGGTGCTCTCGTGCGGCGAGTCCTGGCACAACCTCCACCACTCGGAACCGACGTCCGCCCGGCACGGTGTGGACCGCGGCCAGCTCGACTCCTCCGCGCGGATCATCCGCTGGTGCGAGCAGCTCGGATGGGCCTACGACGTGCGCTGGCCGTCACGCTCGCGTATCGATTCCCGCCGCAGCGACGACGGGAACCGCTCCCGACGCAAGACGGAAACCGCTGAAGCGGCATGATTGACGGCGTGGCGACCGACTCCAGCAGCACCCCGAGCAGCAGCGACAAGCCGCGGCGCGCGCGCCGCACGCGTATGACCGGCGCCGAGCGCCGTCAGCAGCTGCTGGAGATCGGCCGCACCCTGTTCGCGGCCAAGGGCTTCGAGGGCACGTCGGTGGAGGAGATCGCGGCCAAGGCCGGTGTCTCCAAGCCGGTGGTCTACGAGCACTTCGGCGGCAAGGAGGGCCTGTACGCGGTGGTGGTGGACCGTGAGATGCGGCGGCTGCTGGACATGGTGACCGGTTCGCTGACGGCGGGCCATCCGCGCGAGCTGTGCGAGCAGGCGGCGTTCGCCCTTCTCGACTACATCGAGGAGTACACGGACGGTTTCCGCATCCTGGTCCGTGACTCCCCCATCCCGCAGTCGACGGGTTCGTTCGCGTCGTTGATCTCGGACATCGCCACCCAGGTGGAGGACATCCTGGGCCGCGAGTTCAAGAGCCGCGGCTTCGACTCGAAGCTGGCGCCGCTGTACGCCCAGGCCCTGGTCGGCATGGTCGCGCTGACGGGCCAGTGGTGGCTGGACGTCCGCAAGCCGCGCAAGGCGGAGGTGGCCGCGCATCTGGTGAATCTGGCGTGGCACGGTCTGGACGGGCTGGAGCCGAAGCCGCGGCTGATAGGGCATCGCAAGGCCTGAGACGAGGCGTGAGCCGGGGGCGTGCCCCCGGCTCAGTCGCGGGCCGGGAGCGGCTCCAGGAATTCGAGGCGGTTGCCGACGGGGTCCTCGGAGAAGAAGCGCCGGTGGCCCGGCAGGTCCTCGTCCCAGGTGACGGGGGCGCCGGCGGCCGCGATCCGCGCGGCGTACGCGTCGATGCCGGTGACGCGCAGCCCGGGGTGGGCCTTCTTCGCGGGACGGAAGGCGGCCTCGGTCCCGAGGTGGAGCTGGACGGCTCCGGTCCGGAACCAGCAGCCCCCGCGGCCGGCGAGGACGGGCGGTTTGGGCGTCTCGGTCATACCGAGCACATCGACGTAGTACGCGCGCAGGCGGTCCTCGGAGCCCGGCGGGGCGGCGAGCTGGACATGGTCGAGCGCGGTGAGCATCAGGCCTCCTTCCGGGCCACGGCGAAGAGCCGGCGAAACGGCAGGACCGTGCCGTGGGGCCGGGCGGGGTAGGCCTCGCGCAGCAGGTCCCGGTAGGCGGCGAGGAAGTCGTCCGTGGCCTCGGGGTCGTCCGCGAGGGCGGTCAGCACGGGCCGCAGCGCGGTCCCCTTCGCCCAGTCGAGCACGGCGTCCTGCCCGCTCAGCAGCTGCATGTACGTGGTCTCCCAGACGTCCGTGCGGCAGCCGGCCCGCTCCAGGAGGTCCAGGTAGACGAGCGGGTCGTGGACCGAGTCCGCAGGACGCGGGGCGTCGCCGAGGAGGCCCTTCCAGCGCGGGGAGGAGGCGAGTTCGCGCAGGAGGACGTGCAGCGGGGCGTCGGTGTTGTGGGGGACCTGGAAGGCGAAGGTGCCGCCGGGCGCGAGCGCGTCGAGCCAGCCGGGGAGCGACTCCAGGTGTCCCGGCACCCACTGGAGCGCGGCGTTCGAGGTGATCAGGTCGTACGTCTCGGCGGGCGCCCAGTCGGTGAGGTCGGCGTGGGCGAAGTCGAGCCGCCCGCCGCCGGCCGTGGGGCCGGCGTACTCCTCGGACCGGGCCAGCATGTCGGCGGAGTTGTCGTAGCCGGTGATGCGGGCGGTGGGCCAGCGGTCGGCGAGCTGGACGGTGACGTTGCCGGGGCCGCAGCCGAGGTCGGCGATGCGGGCGGGATCGCCCGGAAGGCCGGGGACCTGGGCGAGCAGATCGGCGAAGGGGCGGGCCCGGTGCCGGGAGTGGCGCAGGTACTGGCCCGGGTCCCAGGTGGGGGTGGCTGCCATGGGTGGCCTCCTCGAAGTCGCCGCGGGGGTCGCGGACCGCTGAAGGGGCGGCGGTGACCGGACCGTTCGGGTCTCCAGCCTCACAGGCGCACTATCTCGACGTCAAGAGACTCGCCGTCGAGAAACTCCACATCAAGAGACTTCACGTCGACACAACCACTACACTGATCGTCATGGAGGACGAGGTCGATCGGCTGGTCGCTGCGTGGCGCCGGGAGCGCCCTGACCTCGACGTGGAACCGCTCGAGGTGCTCAGCCGGGTGAGCAGGCTGGCCCGGCACCTGGACCGAGCGCGCCGGCTCGCTTTCGCCGAGCACAGCCTGGAGCCCTGGGAGTTCGACGTCCTGACGGCGCTGCGGCGCGCGGGGTCCCCGTATCAGCTCTCTCCCGGGCAACTGCTGACACAGACGCTCGTCACCTCCGGCACGATGACCAACCGCATCGACCGTCTGACCAAGAAGGGTCTGGTCGAACGCCTCCCGGACCCGAGCGACCGCAGAGGCGTGCTCGTACGCCTCACGGACGAGGGGTGCGACCGGGCCGACCAGGCGCTGGCCGGTCTGCTCGACCAGGAGCGGGCGATCCTCGCCGAGCTGAGCCGGGCGCAGCGCGGTGAACTGGCCGGGCTGCTACGCCAGTTGACCGCCCCGTTCGACAACATCCCCGGTTAGGTCGACGGGTCCCACACCCGCGCGCCGGGCCAGTGCCACGGCGGCGAGGGTGGAGTGCACACCGAGCTTCCCGAGGACGTTCTGCATATGGGTGCGGACGGTGTGCGGCGACAGGAACAGCCGTTCCGCCACCGCCTTGCGCCCGAGCCCGGCGACCATGCACCGCAGCACCTCGCGCTCACGGGGCGTCAGCGACTCTACGAGCCGCTCGCTCTCGGTGCGGTGCTTGCGCGCGGCGGTCAGCTCCCGCAGCACCCCGGTGAGCAGGGCGGGCGGCAGATGGGTCTCGTCGCGCAGCACACCCCGGATGACCGTGAGCAGCCGCGACAGCGAGCAGTCCTTGGCGACCCATCCCGAGGCACCGGCCTGGAGGGCGAGCGCGGCTCTGCGCGGATCGTCCTTCTCGGCCAGCACGACGATCCGTACCCCCGGCTGCCCGGTACGCACCCCCGCGACCAGCGATATGCCGTCGACCAGGCCGTCCTCGTTGCTCTCCTGGACGGGCACCGCCGGACGCATGCCGGGCAGATTGCCGCCCAGGTCGGCGTCGACGAGCAGCACGTCGAAGCGGCGGCCCTCGGCCGCCGCGCGTTCGAGGCAGCGCAGCGCGGCCGGACCGCTGCCGGCCGCGGACACGTCGACATCGGGCTCGGCCGCGAGCGCGGCGGCGAGCGACTCGGCGAAGATGCGATGGTCGTCGACGACCAGTACTCGGATGCGAACCACAGAAACCCCCACTGTCGGGGGACGATCCGTACGGGTACGGCGCCCGAGGTGATCCCGGGTCCGCTTGCGACCCGGAAAACGAGGTGCCTTCGCCGCACGGCCGCCGCCGTGCTGGAAGTGCTACCCCCACTTCGGGCGTCGTACCCGACTGTCTCGCCCCCTGATCAGCACCGGCCCCCACCGGCACTGTTCATCAGAGTACGGCTGGGGGCGAGGAGCGGAAGGTGATTTGCAGAACTGGTTGGCCAGCGCGTTTATGGTGAGCCGTATGTTTCGTATCGAGACAGGAGACGACAAGGAGCGTCGGGATCTGCTCCGCAGACGGCTGCTGGACGCGAACACGGCTGCCTCCCCGGTGCTGCGCGCGCTGCGCGGAACCCCAGGTGAACGTGAACTTCCGCTCCAGGTCTGGGCCTTGGACGAGGACGGCACGCTGGTCGGCGGTCTGGTGGGCCACACCTGGACGACCTGGCTGCACGTGACGTACCTGTGGGTCGACGACCGCACCCGGGGCACGGGCCTGGGCAGCCGGCTCCTGGCGGAGGCCGAACGCGTCGCGCGCGAGGAACGGGGCTGCCACGCCGCCCGCTTGGAGACCTGGGACTTCCAGGCCCCGGACTTCTACCGGAAACAGGGCTACGAGGTGGTGGCCGTGATCCCCGACTACCCACCGGGAATCACGGAGTACACCCTCACGAAGCACTGGCAGTTCAGCCCCTGAAGCCCCAGCCCCTCCACCAGTCCCAGCCCCTCCGGCGCCCGAGGGAATTTCAGCCCCTCCGGCGTTTGAGGAGCGGGGGTCCGGGGGCGGAGCCCCCGGGTACGGGACGGGACAGGGGCGGAGGGGGCAAAACAAGCCCGGGGGTCAGCCGATACGCCGGGCCCCGGCCGAAGGAACGGCCGGGAACACCCGGGGCGCGGTGAAGCCCGCCGCGGCGAACGCCTCCACGATCGCCTTGGTGACCGTGTCGACGTCAGCCGATTCGAGCAGCACGACAGCAGACCCCCCGAACCCACCCCCCGTCATCCGCGCCCCCAGCGCCCCCGCGGCGTTGGCCGCCGAAACCGCGAGATCCAGCTCGGGACAAGAGATCCGCAGATCGTCCCGCAGCGAGGCGTGACCGTCCGTCAGGACCGGCCCGATCGCCCGGACGTCACCCGCGTCCAGCAGGGTGATGACCTGGTCCACCCGGTGGTCGTCGGAGACGACATGCCGGACGTAGCGGCGCACCCGCTCGTCGGAGAGCCGCGCGAGCGCCGCGTCCAGTCCGTCGTAGGAGACATCGCGCAGATGGGACACCCCCAGCTGCCGAGCCCCCTCCTCACAGCCCGCGCGCCGCTCGGCGTACGCCCCGTCGCCGAGCGCGTGCTTCACCCGGGTGTCGACGACGAGGAGTTCGAGGCCCTGCGAGGCGAGGTCGAAGGGGACCTGGCGGATGGACAGGTCGCGGCAGTCGAGGTGCAGGGCGTGGCCCTCGGTGCAGCACGCCGACGCCGTCTGGTCCATGACCCCGCAGGGCACGCCGACGAAGTCGTTCTCGGCGCGCTGCGCGAGCCGTGCCAGCTCCGGCCGGGTGAGCCCGAATCCGTACAGCTCGTTCAGGGCGAGGCCGGTGACGACCTCCAGGGCCGCCGAGGAGGACAGCCCGGCGCCGGTGGGGACCGTGGAGGCCAGGTGGATGTCCGCGCCGCCGACGGCGTGGCCCGCCTCGCGCAGCGCCCACACGACACCCGCCGGATAGGCGGCCCAGCCGGTGTCCGACCGGGGCGTCAGTTCGTCGACGCGCAGCTCGACGACCGGGCCGTCGATGTCCGCCGAGTGCAGCCGCAGCACCCCGTCGGACCGGCGGGACACCGCCGCGACCGCCGTGTGCGGCAGCGCGAGCGGCATCACGAACCCCTCGTTGAAGTCCGTGTACTCGCCGATCAGGTTGACCCGGCCGGGCGCCGCCCAGACGCCCTCGGGCGCGGCGCCGTACAGCTCCTCGAAGCCCTCACGTACCCCCACCTGCTCCACCCGCTATCCCTTCGCTGTGTTCTGTGCGAACTCCCACGCGTCCGCGACGATGCCCGCGAGATCCGCGCGGGACGGGTTCCAGCCGAGCCGCTCCCGGGCGGCCTCGGCCGAGGCGACCAGGACCGCCGGGTCCCCGCCGCGGCGCGGGGCCACGACCTCGGGGATCGGGTGTCCGGTCACCCGGCGCACCGTCTCGATGACCTCGCGGACGGAGAAGCCGTTGCCGTTGCCGAGGTTGCAGATCAGGTGCTCGCCGGGGGCCGCGGCCTTCAGCGCCAGCAGGTGCGCCTCGGCGAGGTCCGCGACGTGGATGTAGTCGCGGATGCAGGTGCCGTCCGGGGTCGGGTAGTCGTCGCCGAAGACGGAGATCGCGTCGCGGCGGCCCTGCGCGACCTGGAGGACGAGCGGGATGAGGTGCGACTCGGGGTCGTGCCGCTCACCGCTCTCGCCGTAGGCGCCGGCCACGTTGAAGTAGCGCAGGGAGACGGCGCCGAGTCCGTGCGCGGCCGCCTCGCCGGTGATCATGTGGTCGACGGCGAGCTTGGAGGCGCCGTAGGGGTTGGTGGGCCGGGTCGGTGCGGACTCCACGATCGGGGTGGTCTCGGGCTCGCCGTAGGTCGCGGCGGTGGAGGAGAAGACCAGCGTGCGCACTCCGGTGTCGCGCATCGCGGCGAGCAGGGCCATGGTGCCGCCGACGTTGTTGTCCCAGTACTTCTCGGGCTTGACGACGGACTCGCCGACCTGCGAGAACGCGGCGAAGTGCAGCACCGCGCCGTACGAGGAATCCAGCCACTTGGCGGCATCGCGAATGTCGCCCTCGATGAACGCGGCGCCGGCGGGCACGCCCTCGCGGAAACCTGTCGAGAGGTTGTCGAGGACGGTGACCTCGTGGCCGGCCTCCAGCAGGTGGCGCGCGACCACGCTGCCCACATAGCCGGCTCCGCCCGTGACCAGGTACTTCCCACTCATGAACTCGCTACCTCTCGCAGTCGCTGAGCCGCGGTCTCCGGCGGCACGTCGTTGATGAACACGTTCATGCCGGATTCGGAACCCGCGAGGAACTTCAGCTTGCCGGAAGTGCGGCGAATGGTGAAAAGCTCGAGGTGGAGCGCGAAGTCGTCCCGGTTGACGCCTTCGAACTCCTCCAGCGGGCCGAAGGGAGCCTGGTGCCACGCCGCGATGTACGGCGTCGGCGGCTCGCCCGTCCCGTCCTTCCCACCGTCCGGTCCGTCGAAGATCCGGTCGAAGCGTCTCAAGAGTTCCAGATAGACCTGGGGGAACTCTGTGCGCGCGTCCTCGTCGAGGCCGAGCAGGTCCGGCACGCGGCGGCGCGGATAGAGGTGGACCTCGTACGGCCAGTGGGCGGCGTACGGGACGAAGGCGACCCAGTGCTCGCTCGACAGGACGACCCGCGAGCCGTCCGCCAGCTCGCGGGCGACGACCTCGTCGAACAGGTTCTCCCCGCCGGTCGCCTCCTTGTGCGCGGCCAGCGAGCGCAGCATCAGTGCGGTACGGGGGGTGGTGAAGGGGTAGCCGTAGATCTGCCCGTGCGGGTGACCGAGTGTCACACCGATCTCGGCGCCGCGGTTCTCGAAGCAGAAGACCTGCTGGACGGAGGGCAGATGGGACAGCTCGGCGGTGCGGTCCGTCCAGGCCTCCAGGACGAGGGCCGCCTGCGCCTCCGTCAGATCCGCGAAGGAGGCGTCGTGGTCGGAGGTGAAGCAGACGACCTCGCAGCGGCCGGAGTCCCCGGCCAGCGAGGGGAAACGGTTCTCGAACACCACGACGTCGTACGAGGAGTCGGGGATCTCGCTCAGCCGGTCGCCCGAGGACGGGCACAGCGGGCACTCGTTCGCCGGGGGGTGGTAGATGCGCCCCTGGCGGTGCGAGGCGATCGCCACCGAGTCGCCGAGCAGCGGGTCGCGGCGCACCTCCGAGGTGGTGACGGTCGGGTCGAGCGGGCGCCGGTCCACCGCGTCGCGCACCTGGTCGTCGCCCGCGTCGTAGTAGATGAGCTCACGACCGTCGGCGAGCCGGGTCGAGGTCTTCTTCACAGTCGGACTCCCCATCAACACCCGATCAAACCTTCAAACATAACCGAACACAACAAACCACAAGCCACCACCGCAGTCAACGTCACAATCAAACAAAGGACACCATCGAAAGGGTGCGTCCGTTGCATGCGGAGGCATAAGTTCCGGTCCGATAGGTTCATGCGACGAAGCGAGTTCTGATGCAGTCCCCCACACATCCACCCCAAGCGGGCATCCTGCTCGCCGCCGAGCTGCGTCTCCCCACGAACGCACTCGACTACACAATCCTCGGCATCTACTTCGCGGTCGTCCTCGGCATCGGCTTCGCGGCCCGCCGCTCGGTGAGGACGAGCCTCGACTTCTTCCTGTCCGGGCGCTCGCTGCCCGCCTGGATCACCGGCCTGGCCTTCATCTCCGCCAACCTGGGCGCCACCGAGATCCTCGGCATGGCCGCCAACAGCGCCCAGTACGGCGTCTACACCGTGCACTGGTACTGGATCGGCGCCATTCCGGCGATGGTCTTCCTGGGCCTGGTGATGATGCCGTTCTACTACGGCTCCAAGGTCCGCTCGGTGCCCGAGTTCCTGTTGCTGCGTTTCGACAAATGGGCGCACCTGCTGAGTTCGATCCTGTTCGCCTTCGCCGCCGTCCTGATCGCGGGCGTCAACCTCTACTCGCTCGCGATCGTGGTCGAGGCACTGCTCGGCTGGCCGCAGTGGGTGGCGATCGTGGTCGCCGGGTTCTTCGTCCTCGCCTACATCACCCTCGGCGGGCTCTCCTCCGCGATCTACAACGAGGTGCTCCAGTTCTTCGTGATCCTGGCGGCGCTGATCCCGATCACCGTGCTCGGCCTGAACCGGGTGGGCGGCTGGGGCGGTCTGACGGACTCCCTCGACAAGACCCACGGCACCGACTTCACGACCGCCTGGGGCGGCACGGGCATCGGCAGCGACAATCCGCTCGGCGCCAACTGGCTGACCATCGTGCTCGGTCTCGGCTTCGTGCTGTCCTTCGGCTACTGGACGACGAACTTCGCCGAGGTGCAGCGCGCGCTGTCGGCCAAGAACCTCTCCGCGGCCCAGCGCACCCCGCTGATCGCGGCCTACCCGAAGATCTTCATCGTCTTCCTGGTGATGATCCCGGGGCTGGTGGCGGCCGTCCTGGTCCCGAAGATCGGCACGAGCGGTTCGGATCTCCAGTACAACGACGCGATCCCGTATCTGATGCAGGAGTTGCTGCCCAACGGTGTCCTCGGCATCGCGGTGACCGGTCTGCTGGCCGCGTTCATGGCGGGCATGGCGGCCAACGTCTCGTCCTTCAACACCGTGTTCACGACGGACATCTGGGCGAGGTACGTGGTGACGGACCGCGAGGACTCCTACTACGTGCGCTTCGGGCGCCTCATCACGGTGATCGGTGTCCTCGCGTCGATCGGCACGGCCTTCCTGGCCTCGTCCTTCTCCAACATCATGAGCTACCTCCAGACGCTCTTCTCCTTCTTCAACGTGCCGATGTTCGCGGTCTTCATCATCGGCATGTTCTGGAAGCGGGCGTCGGTGAAGTCGGGCTTCTGGGGTCTGCTGGCCGGTACGACGGCCGCGATGGTGAACTACTTCGTCCTCTACAAGCAGGACATCATCGGCTTCCCCTCCGACCAGGGCGCCAACTTCGTCTCCGCGATCGTCGCCTTCGTGGCCGGTGGCGTGGTGATGGTCGGGGTCTCGCTCTTCACCGCCCCGAAGCCGGCGGAGGAACTGCAGGGCCTGGTCTACGGCACGGTGTCCCCCGGCATGGCCGAACCGCCGGCCGCCGGCGACGACGCCTGGTACCGCAAGCCCGCCCTGCTGGGCTGGGGCGCGATGATCCTGGCGGCCGCCTGCTACATCCCGTTCTCGTTCTGACGAGTCCCGACCCGTTCCGACGAGGGAGAATCAAGAAACCATGGCCGACTATTCGGAAAGCGACGCGCAGAGCCAGGTCTCGGACCTTGAGAAGAAGTCCGCGACCGCTGCCCGGCTGTTCGACATCCGCCGCATCATCGGCGGCCTGTTCGTGGTCTACGGCGTCATCGTCACCATCGCCGGCATCACGGTCTCCGACGCCGACCTCGACAAGGCCGGCGGCATCAACATCAACCTCTGGACCGGCCTGGGCATGCTCGCCCTCGGCCTGTTCTTCCTGGCCTGGCTGTGGCTGCGCCCCCTGCCCGTGACAGAACCACCGACCGAGGAACAGTCCCCGCCGGCCGAGTAACACCCTTGCAAGGGGCCGGGGTTCGCTGCGGAACTCCGGCCCTTGGCTGCGACCCTTTCGATCCGACGTGATCAACGAGCTACGCGGCAGCCAGGTCGCACCACACGTACTTGCCGGTGTCGCCGCCCTGGCGCAGCGGATGCCAGCCCCAGTCGTCGGCGCAGGCGCGGACCAGGAAGAGACCCCGGCCCGCTTCCTCCACGTCGGCCGCGGACGGCAGGTCGTACGGCGGTGGCACCGGGCTCGCGTCCCACGCGCCGATCCGCAGCACCCCGTCCCGCCAGCGCAGCCGCAGGGCCGCCGGTCCCTTCGTATGCCGTACGGCATTGGAGACCAGCTCCGCCGCCATCAACTCGGCGACGTCCACGAGGCGGATCAGCCCATGCAGGGTCAGGATCAGGCGGACGGTACGACGGCAGACGGTCACCGCCCGGTCGTCCTGCGGGATGTGCAGGGTGTAGTTCCAGGGCTCGATTTTCGGCATGCGTGAACTCCGGTTCAGGTGTGGGGAGTCGAGAGTTCGCTGAGGGCGCGGGCGGTGGCCGTGTCACAGCCGCCATGGCAGGACGGAGTGGTGCGCTTCCGGGTCCCCGGGGTTCCGCAGCGTGTGCGTCGCGTCACCGACGGTAGGGTAGAAATTCCTACCCCTGCAAGCCTCTCGCGTAATCTGACACCCGAACGGGGAGGTCAACCCCACCCGTTGCCAGGGTCGTTGAGGAGACAGCACCGGATGACGATGCGGAATCAGCCCACGGCACGACAGGTACGCCTGGGCACCGAGCTGCGCAGACTGCGGGAAGCCGCGGGCAAGTCGGCGCGGGAGGTCGCGGGCCTGCTCGGCTCCAGCTCGACCCACATGAGCCAGATCGAGGCGGGCAGCTCGGGTATCGGCGAAGAACGCCTGCGCAGGCTGGCGGCTCACTGCGCCTGCGCGGACGGGGAGTTGATCGAGGCACTGGCCGAGATGGCCACGGACCGTACCCGGGGCTGGTGGGAGGAGTACCGAGGCCTGCTGCCCACGGCATTCCTCGACCTGTCCGAGCTGGACCACCACGCGGCGTTCCGGCACGACGTGGCCGTCATCCACGTACCAGGGCTTCTCCAGACGGAGGACTACGCTCGCGCCCTCTTCTCGTACATGGCACCAGAGCTGCCTCGGAGCGAGGTGGACCCCCGCGTGACCCACCGGATGCGACGTCGCGTGGTCATCGAACGGCCCGGACCCATCACGTACGAAGCGGTGATCCACGAAGCCGCACTGCGGATCCGTGTGGGCGACCGCTCGCTCTCACGAGCCCAGTTGGAACGCATCCTGGAGTACTCGGACCTGGAACACGTCACCGTTCGGGTCGTCCCGTTCGACCTGGACGGCTTCGCGGGCGCCGGCGGCGCGATGGGTTACCTCGGAGGTCCCGTACCTCGCCTGGACACCGTCGTACGCGACGCACCGCATGGCACCGCGTTCATCGATTCCGAGGCCCAACTGGCCCATTTCCGAACACTCTTCCGTAAAGTCGAGGAAGCATCGCTGAGCCCCGCGCAGTCACGCGACTTCATCCGCAAGCTGGCCAAGGAACTGTGAGGCGCCGCCATGACCATCCCCGCCAACTGGCAGAAGTCCTCCTTCTCCGGCGGCGGTGAAGGCAACGACTGCCTCGAACTCGCCACCACCCCCGGCACCGCTCACCTCCGTGAGAGCGACACCCCCGCCACCCGGTTGTCGACCGCCCCCGGCGCCCTCGCCGACCTCCTGCACCACATAAAGTCCGGCGGACTCGACGCACCCGCGGTCTGAGCGGCGGAGTCAGGGCTGATCGCGCCTCCGCGGCGACCGGGCCGCCCGGTCGCCCCCTATCCGATCTGCGCGGAGAATGGGTAGTCGGCGAGGTGGCGATGATGCCGACGTGGCGATTGCGGGACTTCCGCGACGACGATCTCGACCGTGCCATCCAGATCTGGGACCAGGACCGGCACCCGGACGACGCTCCTCCCGTGTTCACCGTGTCCGAGGTCATGGCCACGGCCCGGACCGGCGGGCCCGCGGTGGTCGCGGTCGTCGGGGACGACTTGGTGGGCATGGCCGTGGCGCAGGCCCAGGGTGACCGGGCCTGGATCACGCTGGTCGCGCTCGCGGGGAACTGGCGCAGTCGCGGGATCGGAAGCGCCCTGATCGCCGAGCTCGAACGGCGGCTGCGCGAGCAGGGCATCCGCCGGATCGGCGCGCTGCTCGCCCCGCGGGCCACCGGCACGGCGGCTCTGGAGAACTCCGGCTACCGGACCCACGAGGGTCTGGTCTTCTACGAGAAGGTCGAGCATCTCGGCACGAGCGACGCCGGTCTCCTCGCGGAGCTCGGCGGACGGGTTCAGCCCCAGGGACTCTGGGGTTCCCTCGCGGGGATGGAGCGGGAGAAGCAGGCCATCGAGCGGCGGATCGTACTGCCGCTGGCCGAGCCCGCGCTGGCCGAGCGATACGGGGTGAGGCCGCCGAAGGCGGTCATCCTGTTCGGGCCGCCGGGCACCGGCAAGACCAGCTTCGCCAGAGCCGTCGCCTCCCGGCTGGAGTGGCCGTTCGTGGAGCTCTTCCCGTCCCGGCTCGCGGCGGGAGACGAGAGCCTGGCCAACTCGCTGCGGGAGACGTTCACCGATCTGGCCGCACTGGAGACCGTTCTCCTGTTCATCGACGAAGTGGAGGAGATCGCCGGCGCACGGTCGGGCGTGGCCGTCGACCCCGGCCACGGAGTCACCAACGAACTGCTCAAGCTGATCCCCGGCTTCCGCGATCACGACGACCGCCTGCTGATCTGCGCCACCAACTCCGTCCGCTCCCTCGATCCGGCGTTCCTGCGCCCCGGCCGCTTCGACTACGTCATCCCGGTCGGTCCCCCCGATCCGTCCGCCAGGGAAGCGATCTGGCGGCGCTATCTCGGCCCCGCCACCGACGGGGTCGAGCTGCGCCGACTGGTGGAGGCCAGTGAGATGTTCACTCCCGCCGACATCGAGTTCGCCGCGCTCAAGGGCTCCCGGACCGCCTTCGAACGCGAAGTCACCGACCGCCGGGGCACACCGGCCGGCACCGAGGACTACCTCACCGCCATCGCCGACACCCGCCCCTCCCTCACCGCCCAGGCGCTCACCGAGTTCAGGGAGGACATCGAGCACCACGTCCGCATGTGATGCCGGATCTCCCCGCCGGAAGGGGGAAGGCTGACCCCATGACCGACAAACTCACCGTCAGTGTCCTCGGTACCGGAATCATGGGGGCCGCCATGGCCCGGAACCTCGCCCGGTCCGGGCACGGCGTCCGTGCCTGGAACCGCACCCGCGCCAAGGCCGAGCCGCTGGCCGCCGACGGCGCGCACGTCGCGGACACCCCGGAGGAGGCCGTACGGGGCGCCGATGTCGTCCTGACCATGCTCCACGACGGCCCGGCCGCCCTCGACGTCATGCGCCGGGCGGCACCCGGACTGCGTGCGGGGGCCGCATGGGTGCAGTCCACGACCGCCGGGACCGAGGCGCTCGGCGAGTTCGCCGAGTTCGCCGACGCGCACGGCCTCGTCTTCTTCGACGCACCGGTCCTCGGGACGCGCGGGCCCGCCGAGGCCGGTCAGCTCACCGTGCTCGCCGCCGGCCCGAGCGCGGCCCGCGACACCGTGACGCCCGTGTTCGACGCCGTCGGCGCCCGTACCGTGTGGACCGGCGAGGACGGCGCGGACGGCAGCGCCACGCGGCTCAAGCTCGTCGCCAACAGCTGGGTCCTCGCCGCCACGGCCGCGACCGGGGAGGTGCTCGCCCTGGCCAAGGGCCTCGGCGTGGACCCGGAGGACTTCTTCGGCCTCATCGTGGACGGCCCGCTCGACATGGGCTATCTGCACGCCAAGGCCGCCCTCGTCCTGGAGGACCGGCTGTCCCCGGCCGGCTTCGCCGTCTCGACCGCGGAGAAGGACGCCCGCCTGATCGTGCGGGCGGGGCAGCTGCACGGCGTGCGGCTGGACATGGCCGAGGCCGCCGCCGAACGGTTCGGCCGCGCCGGGGCCCTCGGCCACGGGGACGAGGACATGGCCGCCGCCTACTTCGCGAGCTTCGAGGAGGGGAAGCCCCCCTCCTCGTAGACCCGTCGGCCCGCAGGCCCCGTCCGCCTCAGCGGGCGTTGTCCGCGGTCCCGTGCCGCGCCTGGGCCGGGATCGGGCCCGCCCGGTCGAGCAGGCCCGTGCGGGCAGCGAGTGCGGCCGCTTCGAGGCGCGAGCCCACGCCCAGTTTCATCAGGACCCGCTGGACATGGGTGCGGGCCGTGGACGGGGCGATGCCCATACCGGCCGCGATGAGCCGGGTGTCCTCGCCGTCGGCGACCCGCACCAGGACCTCCACCTCGCGGGGTGTGAGCATCTGGAGCAGCCGCTGGCCCTCGTCGTCGGGCTGGGCGGCGGGGTTGAGCAGTTCGCTGAAAGCGCCCTGGAGCAGTTGCGGGGCCACGGCCGCCTCGCCCGCCCTCGCCTTCATGATCGCGCGCTCGACGCCCTCGATGCGCTCGTCATGGCGTACGTAGCCGGAGGCGCCGGCGGCGAACGCGGCGGCGATCCCCCGCGGGTTCGGTACCGGTCCGAGCACCAGGACCGCCACCTGCGGGCGCTCCCGTTTGATCCGCACCACCGGGTCGAATATCCCCGGCTCGTCGGGGGTCGCCGTACCGATCAGGCACACCTCGGGTGCCCGTGTGATCACCAGCTCCGCCGCCCCCGCGGCGGGTGCCGCCGCGGCGAGCACCCGGTGCCCGCGCAGCTTCAGTGCCGAGGCCAGCGCCTCGGCGAGCAGTCGGTGGTCGTCGACCACCATGAGCCGGACTCCCATCAGGCAACCCCCCAGTCCCCCCAAGCATCCCCACTGGTTCCCCGTGGATGAGGAGCCCCCCGGCTCTCCATCCCCCGGAAGCTACACGCTTGTTCGACATTGCGCTTCCCCTACTGGAGAGAAGTGCCCGGGAATATCGAAATCCCACCCAATAGGAAGTGAGGCGGGGTACGCGTGCGGCCCCGCCCCTGAACAGGGACGGGGCCGCACACGGTGTTTCGGCCCGGACAAATCAATCCGGAGAAACGATCACCGCATTCTTTCGGAAATGATCACTTTGCTTCACCCGAAAGATGACGGTTACTTCGTTCCGAAGGCGATCGCCAGGTACTCCTTGTCCGTCGCCGAGGTCGGCTTGCCCGCGTAGACCTGGGACATGTACAGCCGGCCGTCGTCGTAGACGATCTCGGCGTAGTCCGGGAGCATGCTCGACTCCGCGTCACGCGTCGACTGGGTGGCCGGGTTCTCCATCAGCTTCGTCTCCTTGAAGGAGGCTCCGTCGATGGAGACGATCTGCCCGCCCTTGTCGTACGGCGGCCGCTTGTACGCGATGAGGTTCGTGCCGTCCATGCGCAGCGGGGTGATGCTGTAGCCGTCGCCCGCGTCGGCGCGCTGGCCCGTCTGCTTCCCGGTGGCCAGGTCGAACGCGACGATCTCGTTGGTCCGGCTGTAGTCGCCGGTGCCCTCGTGCTCCTCCGTCGGGACGTACAGCTTGTCGTTGCCGACGGCGAGCGACTTGCAGAACTCGATCCGGGTGATGCCGTCGCACTTGGCCGCGTACGTCTCGCCGGGTGCCGAGATCTTCGCCCGCAGCTTGCCGGTCTTGTTGTCGATGGAGAAGAAGTCCGAGATACCGCTGCCGTCACCGGCGGAGTCGCCGACGTCGGCCGCCACGACCAGCGGGTCGGTGGAGACGACGCTGGCGTACTCGATGCCGGGCGACATCTTGTACTCGGAGATCACCTTCCCGGACTTCGGGTCGATGGTCTGGATGTGCAGCTGGCGCGTACTGCCGTACTCGCCGCACTTGCGGACCGCGACCAGCTTCTCGCCGCCGCCGTAGCCGGAGTCGTAGCAGCTGTCCCCCGTCTTCGGCGCCCACAGCGGCTTGCCGGTGGAGATGTCGAACGCTCCGCCGCCGCCCGTGCTGCCCGCGGCGACCGTGTTCCCGCTGATCGTCACGTTGTCGAGGTTGATCGCCTGGTCACCGGACTTGATCGTCCGGGTCCACAGTTTCGCGCCCGCGTCGAGGTCGACGGCCGCGAGCTGGGTGCATCCGTGCGAGGGCTGCGCCTTGGTGGGCATGGCCGGCTCGTAGATGATCGCCGAGCGGTTGCGCTCCGAGGTGTGCCGGCTGGCCTGGCACACCGGGCCGGGAAGCTTGATCGTCCAGGTCTTGGCGCCGGTGTCCGGGTCGTAGCCGTTGATCTCGGCGTTGCCGGTCTTGGCGTACACCTTGTCGGTGAGCCAGGAGCCGACCGTCGCCACGCTCGAGATGCCCTTGGGCACGGCGGGCGCGGGGAGCTGGAACAGCAGCGAGGAGCTGGTGTTCGCCGGCACCTTCTCGCCGCCGTCGCCCTTCTTGTCGCCGCCCTTGCCGTCACCGTCCTTGCCGCCGGTGGTGCCGCTCGTCGTCGCGGTGTCGTTCTTGTCGTTCTTGGTCTGCTTGTACAGGAAGCCGCCACCGACGATCAGCGCGACGGCCACCACGGCCGCCACGATGATGAGCAGCTGGCTGTTGATCCTGCGCCCGCCGCCCGGCTGCTGGGCGTGCGGCTGCATCGGCATGGTCGGCGGCTGCGGGTAGCCGTAGCCGTACGGAGCCTGCGGCTGGCCCGGGGCACCGTACGGAGCCTGCGGCTGGCCCGGGTAGCCGTAGCCCGGCTGGCCCTGGCCCGGGGGCGGCGTCTGCGGATAGCCGTACGGCTGCTGCGGGGCCGCGGGCGGGGGCGCCTGCGGGTATCCGTAGCCGGGGCCCGCGGCGGCCGGCGGAGGGGTCGGCGGGCCGAACCCGCCCGCGAGCGGGTCCTGCGGTGCGCCGAAGCCCTGCGCCGGCGCGTCCTGGGGTGCGCCGAAGCCCTGCGGGGGCGGGTCCTGGGGTGCGCCGAAGCCCTGCGCGGGCGGGTCCTGCGGTGCGCCGGGACCGGCGGGCTCGGAGTCTCCGGTGCTCGGACTCTGCGGGGAGTCCGCGGCAGGTTCCTGCGGGGGGCCGAAGCCCTTGGGGGGTTCGTTCGGCGGCGGGGGCGGCTGGCTCATGACGTGTCTACCTCGGAATGCGTCGGGACGGCGGGCCTGTGCGCGCGTGCGGGGCGCGACGGAACGGGCGGGGGCGTGGTCACTTGCCGAAGGCGAGCATCAGCTTCTCCTTCGCCTCGTCATTGCCCGTCAGCCGGGTCGTGGAGATGTAGAAGCGCCCGTCCACGTAGTCGACGGCCTTCGAGTAGAAGCCGGACTCGATGTCCGCGGTGCCCCGCGGGTTCTGGAGCAGCTTCGTGGGCGTGTGGCCGGTTCCGCCCGTCGGGATCGACACGACGCGGCCGCCGCCGTCGTAGGACGCCTCGACGTAGGCGATGAGCCCGGTGCCGTCCGTCTTCATCGGCATCATCGTCGCGTCCGTCGGGGACTTGACGCGCCACTTCTCCTTGCCGGTCGCGAGGCTGAAGGCGACGATCTCGTTGGGGCCGCTCTTCGCCTCGGTCGGCAGATAGACCGTGTCGGCGTCGGCGACGGCGCCGAAGCAGCCCGTCAGGTCGCGGTCGAGGATCGCGAAGCCGCACTCGGGCGCGAGGCCGTCGTCGCTCTTGAGCTGCGAGCGCGTGTCCCCGCTGCCCGTCAGCACGGTGATGTTCACCGTCTTCTTCGCGTCGTTGGTCAGGTAGAGCACGATCGGGTCCACGGAGTAGGCGCGGGCGACCCGCCAGCCCTTGGGGAACTTCTTCGTCCATCGGACCTTGCCGGTGGCCGGGTCCAGTTCCTGCACCTCGTCGTGCTCGGTGCTGCTGCCGGCCCCGCAGGACGAGACGGCCAGCAGCTTCGGGCCGCCCGCGAATCCCGCCGGGTAGCAGCCGGAGCCGTACTTCTCCTTGTCCCACAGCTTCTTGCCGCTGGTGACGTCGTAGGCCGTGCCCGACATCGAGCGGCCGACCGTCAGCGTGTTCCCGGTGACGGACAGTTCGACCGAGAGCGTGCTGTCGAACAGGGTGCCGTCCGCGACCTTCCCGCTCCAGCCCTTGGCGCCGGTGTTCAGGTCGACCTGCTGGAGCTGGTTGCACTTGGCGCTGCTGGCGGAGCCGCTCATGTAGGCGATGACGACCTTGTCGTCGGCCGTCTTCTGCGGGGTCACCGAGCAGATCTTCTGCGGGAAGGTCAGCGCGGGCCACGTCGGCTTGCCGTCACCGACGTTGAACGCGAAGAGCTGCTTGTACGCCGCCTTCACCGCGGTCTTGCCGGTGATCCACATCCCGGAGGCGTCGGCGCCCGAACCGGGCGCGTCGGGTGCCGACTTGTACCAGAGCACCTTCGCCTCGCCCGCCTTGCGGCCGGCGTTCAGGTCGTCGTTCTCCTCGCCGCCGTCACCGCTGCCGTCGCCGGGGTTGACCGGATCGTCCGAGACGGACGCCGACGCGGACGGACTGGCGCTCGGACTGTGCTCCGCGACGGGCTTCTTGTCGTCACCACCGCTGGTGACGGCCCATACGGTGCCGCCGACGACGAGCAGGCCCGCCACCGCGGCGGCGATGACGAGCACGGGCTTCCCCTTGAACGGGTTCTTCGAGCCACCGCCGGGGCCACCGGGCTGCGGGGTGCCGGGTCCGCCCGGGTACGGCGCCTGGGGCGGATATCCGTACCCCGGCTGCTGCGCGTACCCGTAGGGCCCGGGCGCGCCGTAGGGACCCGGCTGCTGCGGCTGTCCGTACGGGCCCGGCTGGGTGTAGGGGCCGGGCTGCTGCGGGTATCCGTAACCGGGCTGCGGGGGCCCGGGGGGCGGGGTGTTCTGGGGCGGCTGCGCGGGAGGAGGGGGCGTGCCCTGCGGCGCCGGGGGCGTGTTCGGGGGCGTGCCCTGCGAACGCGGGTCCTGCGGAGTGCCCTGCGGCGCGCCGAAGCCACCCTGCGACCTCGGGTCCGGCGAGGCGTCCGCACCACCTGCCGGCGGCTGGTCCTGCGGTGCTCCGAATCCGCCCTGCGGCGGCTGACTCGGCGGCTGACTCATCAGCGCGTCCCCCTCTTCACTGATGTGACCCCTCACCGGCGGCGCCGGATTCGCGCCTCGCCCGGTGGATCTCAGACTGTTCTCAGACCGCTCTTTCTATCACTCTGGGGGGCGCGGGCAGGGGGCCGGTGCGCGCCCTGTTCCCAAGGGAGGACCGGGCTGTGATGCCGCCGTTACGCGTCTTCACGTGCTCTTCACGCCGGGTGCCCAGGGTGAGTTCACCGCCCCCGGATCGCCACGACGGGGGCGGTGTCGGCAACTCGGGGGCGTCCAGCGGCACTTGCGCGCCCTTCAGGCAAGCCGCGCGCGCCGGGCCGGTGGCGCTGGCGGGCGAGCCGGTCGCGCGGCGCCTCCGCCCCCGGGAGGCGCCGCACACGTCACGAGAACCCGCGGGCGGGACGAACCGTAGGTCACCAGGCACCGCGGGCGGGACGAACCGCATGTCGGCAGGCACCGCGGGCCGGGAGGCACCGCATGTCAGCAGGCACCACGGGCCGGGAGGCACCGCGCCTCGGGCGAGGGGCGGTTGCGCTCCCGTGTCAGGCGTCTTCCGCCAGCTCCAGCCAGCGCATCTCCAGCTCCTCCCGCTCGCCCGCCAACTCGCGCAGTTCGGAGTCGAGTCGGGCGACCTTCCCGAAGTCGGTGGCGTTGTCGGCGATCTGGGCGTGCAGCTTGGTCTCCTTCTCGGAGATCTTGTCCAGCTGCCGCTCGATCTTCTGGAGTTCCTTCTTGGCGGCGCGGGCGTCGGCGGCGGAAGCGGCCTTCACCGGGGCGGGGGCGGCGGCGAGCACGGCCGCCGCGGCCACCTCCTCGATCCTCTTGCGCCGCTCCAGGTACTCGTCGATCCCGCGCGGGAGCATCCGCAGGGTGGAGTCGCCGAGGAGCGCGAACACGTTGTCCGTGGTGCGCTCGATGAAGAAGCGGTCGTGGGAGATCACGATCATGGAGCCGGGCCAGCCGTCGAGGAGGTCCTCCAGCTGGGTGAGGGTCTCGATGTCGAGGTCGTTCGTCGGCTCGTCGAGGAAGAGGACGTTGGGCTCGTCCATCAGCAGGCGCAGCAGCTGGAGCCGCCGGCGCTCACCACCGCTGAGGTCGCCGACCGGCGTCCACTGCTTCTCCTTGTTGAAGCCGAACGTCTCGCAGAGCTGTCCCGCGGTCATCTCGCGGCCCTTGCCGAGGTCGACACGGTCACGGACGGACTGGACGGCCTGGAGGACCCGCCAGGTGGGGTCGAGTTCGGCGACCTCCTGGGAGAGGTAGGCGAGCCTCACCGTCTTGCCGGTGACGATCCGGCCGGCGGCGGGCTGCTGATCGCCGCCGCTGCGGGCGGCGTCGGCCAGGGCGCGCAGCAGCGAGGTCTTGCCCGCGCCGTTCACGCCGACGAGGCCGACGCGGTCACCCGGGCCGAGCTGCCAGGTCAGGTGCTTGAGCAGCACCTTGGGCCCGGCCTGCACGGTGACGTCCTCCAGCTCGAAGACGGTCTTGCCGAGCCGCGTACCGGCGAACTTCATGAGCTCGCTCTTGTCGCGGGGCGGCGGAACGTCGGCGATCAGCTCGTTGGCGGCCTCGACGCGGAAGCGCGGCTTGGAGGTACGGGCGGGCGCCCCGCGCCGCAGCCAGGCCAGCTCCTTGCGGACCAGGTTCTGCCGCTTGACCTCCTCGGTCGCGGCGATGCGCTCCCGCTCGGCCCGCGCGAACACGTAGTCGGTGTAGCCGCCCTCGTACTCGTACACCGCGCCCTTCTGCACGTCCCACATCTGGGTGCAGACCTGGTCGAGGAACCACCGGTCGTGCGTCACGCACACCAGGGCGGAGCGGCGCTCGCGCAGGTGCTTGGCGAGCCAGGCGATGCCCTCGACGTCCAGGTGGTTGGTCGGCTCGTCGAGGACGATCAGGTCCTGCTCCTCGATGAGCAGCTTCGCCAGCGCGATACGGCGCCGCTCACCACCGGAGAGCGGGGCGATCACGGTGTCGAGCCCCTGCGGGAACCCGGGCAGGTCCAGACCGCCGAAGAGACCCGTCAGCACGTCCCTGATCTTGGAGTTGCCGGCCCACTCGTGGTCGGCCATGTCCCGGATGACCTCGTGGCGCACGGTGGCCGTGGGGTCGAGCGAGTCGTGCTGGGTGAGCACGCCGACGTTCAGGCCGCCGGAGTGCGTGACACGGCCGGTGTCGGGCTCCTCCAGCCGGGCGAGCATGCGGATCAGGGTCGTCTTGCCGTCCCCGTTCCGGCCGACCACGCCGATCCGGTCGCCCTCGCTGACGCCGAGGGAGACTCCGTCGAGCAGTGCACGGGTGCCGTACACCTTGCTGACGGACTCGACATTGACCAGGTTGACGGCCATTTCTCTCCTGAACAAGGGGGACGATCGACCCTCAAGGGTAGTCCGCGCGGTGGACGTCCCCCGCCGCGCGTTCCCCGTCCGCTCAGTCGAGCACGGTCGCTCCGGGCGCCGGGGACCGCGTGACGCGGACCGTCCGGCAGGTGCCCGAGGCGAGAAGCACCTCGCCGATCGTCCGCGCGGACTCCGCGTCCGGGGCGAGGAACGCCGTGGTGGGGCCCGACCCGGAGACGAGCGCGGCGAGCGCGCCGGCCGCGCGGCCCGCGGCGAGGGTGTCGGCGAGGGCCGGGAAGAGGGAGAGGGCCGCGGGCTGGAGGTCGTTGCCGACGGTGCGGGCGAGAGCCCCCGCGTCCCCCTTCTCCAGCGCGTCCAGCAGTTCCCGCGAGGCGACCGGCTCAGGGACGCGTACGCCCTCGTTCATCCGGTCGAACTCACGGAAGACCGCCGGGGTCGACAGCCCGCGCTCGGCCATAGCGAACACCCAGTGGAAGGTCCCGCCGACCTCCAGCAGGCTCAGTCGCTCGCCCCGACCGGTACCGAGCGCCGCCCCGCCCACCAGGGAGAACGGCACATCGCTGCCCAATTCGGCACAGATGTCGAGGAGTTCGTCGCGCGAGGCGTTCGTGCCCCACAGGGTGTCGCAGGCGAGCAGCGCGCCCGCTCCGTCCGCGCTGCCTCCGGCCATGCCGCCGGCGACGGGGATGTCCTTGGCGATGTGGAGATGGACGGCGGGGTCGATGCCGTACCGGCGGGCCAGTTCCAGGGCGGCGCGGGCCGCGAGGTTCGTGCGGTCGAGGGGCACCTGGGCGGCGTCCGGGCCCGCGCAGGTCACGTGCAGCTCGTCGGCCGGGGTGACCGTCACCTCGTCGTACAGACCGACCGCGAGGAAGACGTTGGCCAGGTCGTGGAAGCCGTCGGGGCGTGCGCCGCCGACCGCGAGCTGGACGTTGACCTTGGCAGGGACGCGTACCGTCACCGTCTCCGTCACGGCTGGGTCGACTCCTCGTTCTCGGCGTTCTCGGGGCGGTAGCGGCGTGCGTTCCTGGTGTCCGCGCCGCTCGCCTCGCCCCGGTTCTCCGCGATCCGGGCGAACTCCTCGACCGTCAGGGACTCGCCGCGGGCCTGCGGAGAGACACCGGCGGCGACGAGGGCGGCCTCGGCGGCGGCGGCCGAACCGGCCCATCCGGCGAGGGCGGCGCGCAGGGTCTTGCGGCGCTGCGCGAAGGCGGCGTCCACGGCCGCGAACACGTCGCTCTTCCGGGCGGTCGTGGAGATCGGCTCGGCACGCCGGGTGAGCGACACGAGCCCGCTGTCGACGTTGGGCGCCGGCCAGAAGACGTTGCGCCCGATGGAGCCGGCCCGCTTCACCTCCGCGTACCAGTTCGCCTTCACGGACGGCACGCCGTACACCTTCGAGCCGGGCGGGGCGGCGAGCCGGTCGGCGACCTCCGCCTGGACCATCACGAGGGTGCGCTCGATCGTCGGGAAGGTGTCGAGCATGTGCAGCAGGACGGGCACGGCGACGTTGTACGGGAGGTTCGCGACCAGCGCGGTCGGGGGCGGGCCCGGCAGTTCCCGGACCTGCATGGCGTCCGAGTGCACCAGCTCGAACCGGTCGGCCCGCTCCGGCATCCGGGCCGCGACCGTCGCGGGGAGCGCGCTCGCGAGGACGTCGTCGATCTCGACGGCGACGACCCGGTCCGCCGTCTCCAGCAGGCCGAGCGTCAGCGAGCCGAGGCCGGGGCCCACCTCCACGACCACGTCGTCGGGCCGCACCTCGGCGGTCCGCACGATGCGGCGCACCGTGTTGGCGTCGATCACGAAGTTCTGGCCGCGCTGCTTGGTGGGCCGTACGCCGAGGACTGCCGCGAGTTCGCGGATCTCGGCGGGGCCCAGGAGGGCGTCGGAGGTGGGGCTGGTCACGAGCCAAGGGTACGGGGGGCCGGGCCCCGGCCGTGCAGCCGCGGCCCGGTGGTACCGATGCCGGCCGTGCGACCGCGGCCCCGTGGTGCCGATGCCGGCCGTGCGACCGCGGCCCCGTGGGCGCCGGAGTCAGCCGTGCAGCCGCGGCCCGCAGTGCGGCCAGGGACTCGTCCCGCGGCGCATGTACAGCTTCTTGGCCCTGCGCGTCTGCTCCGCGGCCGGGGCGTCCTGGGGGCGCCCGGTACCGCCGAGGGTGTGCCAGGTGCGGGTGTCGAACTGATAGAGACCGCCGTACGTGCCGGACGGATCGACGGCGCCGGGCCGGCCGCCGGACTCGCACGCGGCGAGGCCCGCCCAGTTCAGGTGGTCGGCGCCGCCGCGGGACGGGGGATGCGGCTTCGTGCCGACCCTGACCAGCCGGTCCTGCGGCTGCCGCACCACCTCGGACCCTTCGAGCCGGGGGCGCTGCTTGACGCCGTTGACGGTGCGCAGGCTGTAGGTGAGGCGCCGCGCCCCGTACCGGCCCGGTTTCTCGACGAACTCGACGCCCTCGAACAGCGAGGCGTCGTCGGCCCGCCGCACCTCGAACGGAATCCGTTCCTCGCGGACCTCCCGGGCCCCGGTGACGCGCAGGACGCTGACCGTCTGGCCGTCCCGCGGGAAGCTCCCGGCCGGCACGGAGGTCATGTCCTGCCCGTGCAGGGTGATCCCGGCCTCCCGCACGGCCTCCGCGACGCTCGCCGCGTTGGTGCGGATCGTCCGGGCCCGGCCGTCGGCCATGATCGTGACCGCGCGTTCGGTCCGTACGTCGAGCGCCAGTCCTTCGGGCCCGATGCGCCGGGAGCGCGAGGCCGACAGGTGGGCTCCCTCGGCGCGCACCCCCAGTTGGCCGAGCGCTCCGTCCACGGTGTGCGCCGTCGTCCACACCCTGCGCCGCTCCCCGTCGATGGTGAGGTGCACCGGGCGCCCGTAGCGCACCGCGACCTCGTCCCCGCTGGCGAGGGCGGTGCCGCGGGCCGGTGCGACCATGTCGTGCGCGCCCACCTTCACACCTTCGTCGGCGAGCAGTTCCGACACGTCGTCCGCGAAGGTGTGCAGCGTGCGCGGTCTGCCGTCGACGCTGAGCTCGATCGCCTTGTCGTTGGCGACGAACGCGGAGGTGCCGCCGGCCAGGAAGGCCACGACCAGGGCCTGCGGAAGCAGTCGCCGCAGGGATTCGGGGCGCTCGGGGAGCCGCTTGCGCCGGGCCGCGCGACGCGCCTCGGCCCGGCCGCCCGTGCCACGCCCGCCCGCGATGCCGTCGCCGTCGCCGGGGCGGGCCGTACCCCGCGCGCTGCCCCGACCTCGTACGTCGTCCGCGTCGTCCGCGTCGTCCGGGCCGTCCACGGGGTTCGCGGCGACCAGGGTGTCCTGCTGGGGACGCGGCAGGCGGGGCTCGGTCGGCGCGTCGGGCGCCGCCTGCGCCGTGCGCCCACTCCGTGCGCCGGGCACGCCCTGAGCGCCGTACAGGGGGGCTCGGGGCGCTTGTGGTGCCGCGGGCCCGGCGGCGTGGGTCCCGTGGGCCGGGCGCCAGGAATCCGGGGGGACCCCGCCGTACGGCTCGTACCCCGCGTGACCGGCGTACGTCTCCTGCCCGGAGAAGGGCTCGTGCCCGCGGTGGACCTCGTATCCGGTGTACGCGTCATGCCCGGCGTACGCCTCCCGGTCGCCGTACACCTGGTGCCCGGACGGGGCCTGCTGTCCGGGGCCCGTCGGCACCTCGTGACCGTGAGCGGTGTACGGCTCGCGGTCGGCGTACGTCTCGTGACCGGCGTACGCCCGGTGGCCGGACTGGGCCTGGTGACCGGGGCCCGTCGGCACCTCGTGACCGTGAGCGGTGTACGGCTCGCGGTCGGCGTAGGCCTCGTGCCCGGTGTACGGCTCGTGACCGGCGTGCGCCCGGTGACCGGACTGGGCCTGGTGACCGACGTCCGTCGGCATCTCGTGACCGTGACCGACGTAGGCCTCGTGACCCGTGTACGCCTGGTGACCGGAGTGAGGCTGGTGACCGGAGTCCGTCCGCGCCTCCTCGTCCCGGTACTCCCCGTGACCGCGATACCCCTCGTGGCCGACCCCCGTCGCGCCGGCGGCCCCGGGCCCGGCGGACGCGCCGACCGCGCCGAACGCTCCGGGCGGTCCGAACGCCCCCGGCGCCCCGGCCCCCTCAGGCGCACCGGGCGGCCCGGCCGTGCCGAGCGGGGCCGCCGCGGGGGGCGGGCCGACTGCGGCGCCGGTGACGCCGATGACGACGGTGGTGGCCTCGGGGCCACCGGTCGGTCCGTACGTCTTGTACGGCTCGTACCGCGAGCTGCTCACGACGACACGCTCCAGGTTCCGGATCGGGCGACCAGAACCTAGCGGAGCGGTCGTCACTCTCCCAAGCAACGCGGCTACGCTGTGTCGCGACACTGTCCCACCGGGCACCCCCGCCCGGCCGGGAAGAACCCCCGGGACCGTTACGGCTCAGTAATCGAACGCCCGCGCCGTGTTGGCGGAGATCGAGGTCGCCAGCGTGTCCTCGTCGATCCCCCGCACCGCGGCCATGGCGCGCACCGTGACCGGAATGAGATACGGCGCGTTGGGCCGTCCGCGGTACGGCGCGGGCGTCAGGAAGGGCGCGTCGGTCTCGACGAGGACGAGTTCGAGCGGGGCCACGGCCAGCGCGTCGCGCAGCGGCTGGGCGTTCTTGAAGGTCATGTTCCCGGCGAAGGACATGAAGTAGCCGGCGCGGGCGCAGACCGCGGCCATGTCGGCGTCGCCCGAGTAGCAGTGGAACACGGTCCGCTCCGGGGCGCCCTCCTCCGCGAGGACGCGCAGCACGTCCGCGTGGGCGTCGCGGTCATGGATGACCAGGGCCTTGCCGTGCCGCTTGGCGATCTCGATGTGGGCGCGGAAGGACCGCTCCTGCGCCTCCTTGCCCTCGGGCCCGGTGCGGAAGTGGTCGAGGCCGGTCTCGCCGACGCCCTTGACGTGCGGGAGGGCGGCGAGCCGGTCGATCTCCGCGAGCGCCTCGTCCAGCGCGGCCTCGCCCCCCGGCCGGCGGACGCCCTGCCGGGACCAGCCGTCGGGGTCGCCGAGCACGATGCGGGGTGCCTCGTTGGGGTGCAGGGCGACGGTGGCGTGGACGGCGTCGTGCGTGGCCGCCGTCTCGGCCGCCCAGCGCGAGCCCTTCACGTCGCAGCCGACCTGCACGACCGTCGTCACTCCGACCGAGGCGGCCTTGGCGAGGGCGTCCTCGACCGTGCCGGACTGCATGTCGAGATGGGTGTGCGAGTCGGCCACGGGAACGCGCAGGGGCTCGGGGAGCGGCGGTGCGGCGTTCTTGTCGGCGGCGGAGGCGGAGGAAGGCATGCCCCGATCCTACGAAGGGGGCATGCCCGGCCTCACCTCGCGGGGAGCCGGCGGGCGGTCCCGTGCGGGTCCCGCCCGGGGAGGTCAGCCCGCCCGGCGGTGCTGGAAGGGGTGCAGCAGGTCCGACAGATGCCAGTGGTGCGGCTCCTTGGGGGCGTCGGAGGCCCCTGCCTGCGTCTCTCCCGCCGGGCCGTCCTCGGGCCGGCGCGGTACCGGCCGGCGCGGGCGGTACGTCATGGAGTGCATGGAGTCGTGGACGGAGGACACCTGACCGGCGCGCATGATGCGCACCACGTGGCTGTCGCAGTTCAGGCAGGTGGGCCGGCTGAGCGGCGACGGCACGACCTCGCCGTTCGCCACGTACACCACGAACTCGGTGCCTTCCGCGTCGCGGTGGTGTTCGATCTCGTACGACTGCTCCCAGCCGTGCCCGCAGCGCATGCAGGCGAAGGAGTACGACTCGTGGACGACTGCCGTCGCCGTGCCGCGATGCCTGTTCCGTTCGGTGACCTGACCGGCGGCGGTATGGCCGGTCCGTCCTGTGGTCTCACTCATGCCAGCTCCTCTTGTCCGCTGGACAAGCACCTCCGTCGGCGGATTTCCCCCTGGATTCCGCCGATTCGCCGGAGGCGAGGGACGGGTGCGTCCCTTTGTCCAGTGGACGCTTCTCCCGGCGCGAACGCATCCGGCCTGTCGAGTGTTGGAGTCGATTTGGCCTTTCCTTGTCGGAAGGCTCCTGTCACCCGGCCTGATCTTTGCTTTTCACGATAGTCCTTTGCCCTTCTATGGGCCGCTTCGTTCGGCGTTCTTTGCCGCCACGACGGCATCGAAGACGTCCCTCTTGGGAATTCCCGCTTCGGCGGCGACGGCGGCGATGGCCTCCTTGCGCCGCTCCCCCGCCTCCTCGCGCACCCGCACCCTGCGCACCAGCTCGTCGGCGTCCAGGTCCCCGGCGCCCTTCTCGGGGGCTCCCTCGACGACGACGGTGATCTCGCCGCGGACGCCCTCGGCGGCCCAGGCGGCCAGCTCGCCGAGCGGACCGCGCTTGACCTCCTCGTACGTCTTGGTCAGTTCGCGGCAGACGGCGGCGCGCCGCTGGGTGCCGAAGACCTCCGCCATGGCGGCGAGGGTGTCGTCGAGCCGGTGCGGCGCCTCGAAGTAGACGAGCGTGCGGCGTTCCTCGGCCACCTCCCGCAGCCGGGACAAGCGCTCGCCGCCCTTCCTGGGCAGGAAGCCCTCGAAGCAGAAGCGGTCGACGGGCAGGCCGGAGAGCGCGAGCGCGGTGAGCACGGCGGAGGGGCCGGGGACGGCGGTGACCTTGATGTCCTTCTCGACCGCGGCCGCGACCAGCCGGTAGCCGGGATCCGACACGGACGGCATCCCGGCGTCGGTCACGAGCAGGACCCGCGCCCCGCCGACGAGCGCCTCGACGAGTTCCGGGGTCCGGGCGGCCTCGTTCCCCTCGAAGTACGACACGATCCGCCCCGTCGGCTGGATGCCGAGAGCCTGGGTGAGCCGGCGCAGCCTGCGCGTATCCTCGGCGGCGACGACATCGGCCCCGGTCAGTTCCGCGGCCAGCCGTGGCGGCGCGTCGGAGATGTCGCCGATGGGGGTTCCTGCCAACACAAGAATTCCTGTCACGGTCCCATCCTCGCAGGGGCACGGCCCGACAAGCTCATCCGACCGGAAGGCCCCATGCACGGGACTCCCACAGACCTGTTCCCTACGATGGCGCGGTGACCAGTACCGCGTCCTCCACGGACACCCGGCAGGGCCAGGCCGCCGACGCTCGACGGCCGTCGTGGCAGCATCGGCTGCGCCGATTCGGCTACACGGCGCCGCCCCGAAGTGATGTGCGCGACCGGCTCGTACCGCCGTACGCCGAGCCAGGCCCCGGAATCTGGGCCTCGCTCGGTCTGCGCCAGGAGGTCGCCGACCGTTTCAACCGCTGGTCGGGCTGGGTGGGCCCGCTCCTGGTGACCCTGCTCGCCGGGTTGCTGCGGTTCTGGAACCTGGGCAGCCCGAAGGCGGTGATATTCGACGAGACGTACTACGCCAAGGACGCCTGGGCGCTCTTCCACCGTGGTTACGAGGTCAACTGGGCGAAGAACGCCAACGACCTGATCCTCCAGCGGAACGGGCACGTCCCGGTCCCCAGCGACGCCGCCTATGTCGTGCACCCGCCGGTCGGCAAGTACGTCATCGGGCTCGGCGAGTGGATGTTCGGCTTCAACCCCTTCGGCTGGCGCTTCATGACGGCGCTGCTCGGCACGCTGTCGGTGCTGCTGCTGTGCCGGATCGGGCGCCGGCTGTTCCGTTCGACGTTCCTCGGCTGCCTCGCGGGCACGCTGATGGCGGTGGACGGTCTGCACTTCGTGATGAGCCGCACCTCGCTGCTCGACGGTGTGCTGATGTTCTTCGTGCTGGCGGCCTTCGGCTGTCTGGTCGTGGACCGGGACAAGGCGCGGGCGAGACTGGCGGCGGCGCTGCCCGTCGACGCGGACGGCATGGCCCACCCCGACGCGCACCTCGCCGAGACCACCCGGCTGGGCCTGCGGCCCTGGCGCTGGGGGGCGGGCCTGATGCTGGGCCTGGCCATCGGCACCAAGTGGAACGGGCTGTACATCCTCGCCGCGTTCTGCGTGATGGCGGTCCTGTGGGACGTGGCCTCGCGCCGGGTCGCGGGTGCCCGCCACCCCTACGCGGCCTCGCTCCGGCACGACACGGGCCTCGCGTTCCTGGCGACGGTTCCGGTCGCCGTGTCCGTGTACCTGGTCTCCTGGACCGGCTGGATCCTGTCGCCGGACAACGGCAAGGGCGGCTACTTCCGGAACTGGGCCGTGACGGACGGCAGGGGCGGCAACTGGGCCTTCCTCCCGGACTGGCTGCGCAGCCTGTGGCACTACGAGCACGAGGTCTACAAGTTCCACGTCGGGCTGTCGTCGCCGCACACCTACCAGTCCAACCCGTGGAGCTGGCTCGTCCTCGGCCGCCCGGTCTCGTACTTCTACGAGTCCCCGCTGCCCGGCAAGGACGGCTGCCCCTCCGACGCCGGCGACAAGTGCGCCCGTGAGGTGCTGGCGCTCGGCACGCCGCTGCTGTGGTGGGCCGCCTGCTTCGCGATCCTGTACGTGCTGTGGCGCTGGGCCTTCCGCCGCGACTGGCGCGCGGGCGCCATCGCCTGCGCCGTCGCGGCCGGCTATCTGCCCTGGTTCATGTACCAGGAGCGTACGATCTTCTTCTTCTACGCCGTCGTCTTCGTCCCGTTCCTCTGCCTCGCCGTGACGATGATGATCGGCGCGATCCTCGGCCCACCGGGCGCCGGAGAACGCCGCCGCGTCATCGGCGCCGCCGGAGCGGGCGTTCTGGTCCTTCTGATCCTCTGGAACTTCATCTATTTCTGGCCCCTGTACACAGGCACGGCGATCCCCATCGACCAATGGAGATCGCGTATGTGGCTGGATACGTGGGTCTGACGGTTGTCCCGTCCTCACCTCCGCATCCGCAGATCACTTCATCTTTACCGGGAGAACCCGTGACCGTGAGCAAGAACATCAACAACCCCGTGGGCATGGGCGGCGGCAAACGGAAGAGGCTGTCCCGCGCCGAACGGCAGAACAACGGCCCGCACCGCAACCTCGACCGCAAGACCGCTGCCGACCAGAAGGCGGAGCTGGTGCGCAAGATGCGCGAGAAGGCGGGCGCCGGGGGCGCCGGGCAGGCGGGCGACGACACCGCGCAGAGCTGACGCGCCGCCGCCACGGGGCGGCACCGGCCGGTTGGCCGAAAAGGCCCACACAGACGCATCCGTGAACGGCGTTCACGGATGCGTCTCCGTGGTTTGGGCAACAATTCGGCGAAGGTCTGCACCACGAGCCCCACCCGCGCCTAGAGTGCGGGGTGAACCGGCTTTTCTGAACGCGTTCAGAAGTTCGGAGGAGGGTTCACGGGGAGGGATTCGCGCGATGCGCAAGGGGGCCAGGGCTGCCGTCATTGGCAGTGTGTTCGCGGTGATGGTGGGCGGCGCCGGGTACGGCGCCTACAACGTGGTGACCTCGATCAGCGGGGGCGGTTCGACGGGAGGCGGCGGGCCCGCCGCGGTGAAGACCGGACCGCCGAGCGGCGCCGAGGTCAAGGAGACCAGCCGCGCGTTCTTCGCGGCCTGGGAGAAGGGCGACGCGGCCGAGGCGGCCGCGTTGACGAACTACGCGTCGAGCGCCGAGGGGCTGCTCGCCGGCTACCGAGACGACGCGCACCTGACCGACGTGAAGATCACGCCCAGGGCCGCGTCCGGGGCGCGGGTGCCGTTCTCCGTCAAGGCGACGGTGTCGTACGACGGGAAGCGCAAGCCGTTCGCGTACGACTCCGAACTGACCGTCGTCCGCGGCGAGACCACCGGGAAGGCCCTGGTCGGCTGGAAGCCGTCCGTCCTCCACCCGGACCTGAAGGACGGGGACACCCTGGTCACGGGCGAGTCGGCGAGCCCGGCGATCGAGGCCGTGGACCGGAACAACGTTGTCCTGACGAAGGAGAAGTACCCCTCCCTCGGGCCGATCCTGGACGCGCTCCGGGAGAAGTACGGCGACACGGCGGGCGGCACCCCCGGTGTCGAGCTGTCGATCCGGCACGGCGGTGAGGGGAGCGGCGACACGACCCTGGTCACCCTCGCCAAGGGACGGGCGGGCAAGCTCCGTACGACACTCAGCGCGAACGCGCAGGCCGCCGCCGAGAAGGCGGTCACGCAGTACGCAGAGTCCTCCGTGGTGGCGGTGAAGCCGAGCACCGGCGAGGTGCTGGCCGTCGCCAACCACCGGTCGGACGGCTTCAACGCGGCCTTCCTCGGCAAGCTCGCACCCGGCTCCACGATGAAGATCATCAGTGCGGCCACCCTCATCGACAACGGCATCACGACGGCGAACGGGCCCGCGCCCTGCACGCCCACCGGGGTCTGGCAGAGCCAGACCTTCCACAACCTCAAGGGCATGCAGCCGCAGGAGAACGCCACGCTCTCCGACAGCTTCGCCCGCTCGTGCAACACCGCCTTCGTGAACTACGCGGACTCGGTGAAGGTCGACTCGCTGACCAACGAGGCCCAGCAGCGCTTCGGACTCGGGCAGAACAACTGGAAGACCGGCATCGAGTCCTTCGACGGCTCCGTGCCCGCCTCCGGCGGCCCGGACACGGCGGCCAACATGATCGGCCAGGGCCAGGTCCAGATGAACCCGCTGAACATGGCGTCGGTGACCGCCACCGCGATGACGGGCGTCTTCCGGCAGCCGGTCATCGTGCCGCGCTCCCTGGACCAGCGTGAACTGGCCACCGCGAAGGGTCTGTCCAGCGGAACGGTCGCGCAGCTCCGCGCCATGATGAACCGCACGGCCGTCAGCGGCACCGCGGCCCCGGTGATGAGCGCGCTCGGCGGCAGCATCGGGGCCAAGACCGGCTCCGCCGAGGTCGACGGCCAGGCCGGGTCCAACAGCTGGTTCACCGGATACCGCAACGACGTCGCGGCCGCCGCCATGACACAGGAGGGCGGTCACGGCGGACAGGCGGCCGGACCGATCGTCGCAGCTGTGCTACGAACAGGTGGCTGAAGTCGCCGCGCACAGGACGGGACCCTAGGGTGGGGCCTCTCGTTGAGGAGCGAGAGGCGCGGGGGCATCACGGAGCATCACGGGGCACCAGGGGACGGCGGAGGTCACAGGGCTGTGGGCAAGAGAAGGCGCGTCGCCGAGCGACGGAAGACGAAGCAGCCCGCCGTACTCGGCGGGGTGATCGCCGTGGCCGTCGTCGGCGGAGCGCTGGGCGCCTACAGCCTCTACGGCAGCGGGGCGTCGGCCGAGGGGATCACGGCCACCACCCGCAAGGCCGTCAAGACGGGTCCGCTGTCGGCCGCCGAGATCAGCATGGCGTCCACCACCTTCCTGAAGGCCTGGCAGAGCGGCGACGTCACCCGGGCGGCCGCGGCGACCGACGACTCGGCCGCCGCCACGACCACGCTGACCGGCTTCGGCAAGGACGCCCACATCAGCGACGTGACCCTGAAGGGCGGCAAGCGCTCGGGCGCCGACGTCCCCTTCACCGTCAAGGCCGAGGTCACCTACCGCGGCCTGACCAAGCCGCTGTCGTACACCTCGAAGCTGACGGTCGTACGGCGGGCCGAGGACGGCGTGGCCATGGTCGGCTGGAAGCCGTCCGTGGTCCACCCGGACCTCCAGGACGGCGACCGGCTGGTGACCGGCGAGTCCGGAACGCCGCCGGTCACCGCCATCGACCGGCACGGCGGCAAGCTGACCGCCGCCACGTACCCCTCCCTCGGCACGGTCCTCGACGGGCTGCGCGAGAAGTACGGCAAGACGGCCGGCGGCAAGGCGGGCATCGAGCTGCGCGTGGTCCGCAAGACCGCGGCCAAGGGCGCCCAGAAGACCCCCGACAAGACCCTGCTGACGCTCAGCGCGGGCACCCCGGGCAAGGTGCAGACGACGCTCAGCCCGACCCTCCAGGCGGAGGCCGAGCGCCTGGTGGCCGCCAAGCCCAAGGCGTCGGTGGTGCTGATGCGCCCCTCGACCGGCGAGATCCTCGCCGTCGCGAACAGCGGCCACGGCTTCAACACCGCCTTCCAGGGCTCCCTCGCACCCGGCTCCACGATGAAGGTCATCACGGCGTCGATGCTCTTCGAGAAGGGCCTCGCCTCCCCCGACAAGCCCCACCCCTGCCCCAAGACGGCGACGTACGGCGGCTGGAAGTTCCACAACGACGACGACTTCGAGATCAAGAACGGCACCTTCAAGGCGAGCTTCGCGCGGTCCTGCAACACGGCCTTCATCACCCAGGCCAAGAAGCTGAAGGACGACGACCTGACCAAGCAGGCCCAGCAGGTCTTCGGCCTGGGGCTGAACAACTGGGCCATCGGTGTGCCCTCGGCGGACGGCTCGGTGCCGGTGCAGAGCGCCGCGCAGATGGCCGCCGAGCTGATGGGCCAGGGCGGGGTCCGCATGAACCCGCTGAACATGGCGTCCATCGCCTCCACGGTCCAGTCCGGCACCTTCCACCAGCCGTACCTGGTCGCCCCGTCGGTCGACCACCGCACGCTGGCCAAGGCGTCCCGCACGATGTCCGCGACCACGCTCGCCCAGCTGCGCGAGGTCATGCAGTACACGGCCGCCGCCGGCACCGCCGCCGAGGCCATGGCGGGTCTGGGCCCCGACTACGGCGCCAAGACCGGCTCCGCCGAGGTCGACAACCAGGAGCAGCCCAACGGCTGGTTCACGGCGTGGAAGGGCGACCTGGCCGGAGCCGGCGTCGTCCAGCAGGGCGGCCACGGCGGCACCACGGCCGGCCCGATCGTGGCAGCCCTCCTGAAAGCCGGCAACGGCGGCTGACACCCTGCGGGGACTCCCGCGGGCACACCCGGTCCCGAGGGCCGGCCCGGCCCGGCACGGCGTCCCCCGGCCCCGGGACGGGGACCCCGTCGCGTGCGCCGCGCACCGGCCACTAGCGTGCCGTGTATGAACGTCACCGATGAGAACTCCGGCGAGGAGCAGGCCTCCGTCGCGAACGACCTCCACCCCCGTTTCGCCGAGGCGCTGCGGGAGCTGGGCCTCGGGGAGGTGATCGGACGGGTCCGGCGCTTCCCCGACACGGCCCGCACCACCGCCGAGGCGGCCGCGGCGATCGGCTGCGAGCCGAGCCAGATCTGCAAGTCGCTGTTCTTCGCGGCGGACGGGGCTCCGGTGCTGGTGCTGCTGGACGGCTCGGCGCACGTCGGCATGGAGCTCGTGCGGCGGGAGCTGGGCGCCGGGAAACTCACCCGGGCCGGGGTCCACCTCGTACGGGAGTCGACCGGATACGGGCCCGGCGCCGTACCGCCCTTCGGGCACCGCACGAAGATCCGCGTCCTGGTGGACCGTTCACTGCTCGGCCACGCCAGGGTGTGGACCTCGGCGGGCACCCCGTTCACCGTCTTCCCGATGGATCCGAGGGACCTGATCGCCCACGCGGACGGCACGCTGGTGGATGTGCGCGAGCCCGTCGCGTGACACCGCTCGTGCCGCGGCCGTGCCGCTCACCGCGGTCACCCACGCCGGCCGGAACGCCCTCGCGCACCGCGTCGAGGACAAGTACGACTGCGAGTCAACAATCCGCAGGCCCTAACTCTCTTTCCAGGTAATTGCGTTGATGCGACGGTGCAGTGTCCGGGCCCTCGTCGCGGTGTTCCCATACCGTATGCCGAACAGCAAAGCGTCTTTCTTCAGGGCCAGTTGGCGTCCACGCCGGGTCCAACTCCTCCATGGAACACGTATGACGTCCGTCCGTCGGCAACCGACGCTACTGCTAGTGTTCGTGCGGTCACGCTAGGCAACTAGCCATCACGTGTAAGTAATGGAGAACCGAGGGTTCCATGCGCAAGTTTCAGCAGGTCGTGATCGCAGCAGCAGTGGCGGCCGGTGGCCTGTCCGCCATCGGTGCCGGAACGGCTGTCGCCGACACCCAGGACAGCGGACCGCGAGTGTCGGACCTTTACCGCCCCTACCAGGAGTGCAGCCCGCAGACGGTGTCGCAGAACGACATCCCGATCGGAGTGCTCGGCCTGGGCCAGACCCTGGACACCACCTGCGGTCAGTACAACCACGCCTTCACCCGCTGAGGTCGGCGACGTCAGGATCGCTACGGTCGGCACGGGATCCCTTCGGGTGAACCCGAAGGGATCGAATGCCGGCAGCCGGTCGCCTCGGCCTCGGCGCGGGTCGGCCGGATGGAGGGCGAGTACCGCAGGGACGAATCCGGGCGACCCCGGTCGTCGAGCGGCGGAGCTCGCGGAGAGACAAGCCAGGACTTCCACCGGCGGGTGATGCCGGCCTCGGCGAGGGCATCGGGGATGTCGTGCTCGCGTGCCGCCCCCGCGTCATGACGGCGCCGGCCAGGGCCGGCGAAGCCCAGAGGGAGCGGCGCCCGGGGCGCCCGTACTAAGGACACGCATCCTATGTTCAGCAGGAAAAAGATCTCGGCCCTCTCGGGGCTCATCGGCGGACTCGCCGTGACGTCCATGGGCATGACGTACGCGCACGCCGCCGGGGACCCGGCATCGTGCACGCGGAACCTCCAGGGGGACGTCATCTGTGTGCAGCACATCGAAGGCGGGAGCGCCGGGCGCGACGCCATTCCTCATCAGGAGACCTGCATGCCTGTGCAGGCCGTGACGCTGCCCGCCCCCACGGGCAACGGCACGACCCGGCTCGGCCCTCAGGTGACCTGTTCGCCCGCCACGTCCGGAGCGGCCCGACCGGCCGACGGGGAGCGGGAACTGCCCGGCCTTCTCCCCTGAGGAGCACGACGGCCGACCCCCGCCCTATGGCCGAATCGGCGCACTACCCCATAAGGGACTCCGGCGCGACATGGGCGGTAAATGACCGATTGATTACACATAGCGTGCTTACGTTTGTGCAAGTGGTCATTCCAGGCGGTATGCCTGAATCGGGAAAGGGTCATTTATGCGTAAGTTTCAGCGCGCCATGGTCGTAGCCGCGGCCGTCGCGGGTCTCTCCGCCGTCGGCGCCGGCATCAGCTTCGCCGACGGTACCGGCGGCGCGGCTGTACCGGTCGCCGTCGTCGCCAACTCGTCTGCCAGCGCCGTGGCCGTCGGGGGTGGCTACTACCTCCAGCCGCAGGAGCAGGCACAGGAGCAGGCGCAGGCGCTGGAACAGGAGAAGCAGGGCCAGGTTCAGCAGCAGCCGCAGGACCAGGTTCAGCAGCAGGAGCAGGGCCAGCCGCAGGAGCAGGCGCAGCAGCAGGAGCAGGGCCAGCCGCAGGAGCAGGTTCAGCAGCAGGAGCAGGGCCAGCCGCAGGAGCAGGTTCAGCAGCAGGAGCAGGGCCAGCCGCAGGACCAGGTTCAGCAGCAGGAGCAGGGCCAGCCGCAGCAGGTTCAGCAGGAGCAGGGCCAGTCGCAGGACCAGGCGCAGCCGCAGGACCAGGACCAGGGCGACAACGGCTGAGAGCAGAGCCACGAGTCAAGGCCCGCCGCGGCCTCACCCGGCGTCGGGGATACGGACCGAGCGGTGCGCTGAGTGATGGAACGTGGTGCAGGTAGCCCGGACGCCGAGTTCGCGTCCGGGCTACAACCTTCCCGCCGGCGGACAAAGAATTACTTGCTTGAATTTCTCCGCGCGGGCAACGCCGGTCAACACAAGAAACTCCCAATTCTTCACAACAAAGGAATGCAAAAGCATGCTCTTTTCACACAGGACTGCGGCCGTCGCGGCATTCGCCGGAAGCGTCGCGGCCATCTGCCTCGGCGCCACACAGGCGCATGCCGGGGTAAAGCCGGACGACTGCTCCACCGCCCGGGAAGGTGTCGTGTGCGTTCAGAAGAATGACACGTACACCGACAAGGACGGCACGCACGTCATCAAGCAGGACCAGCAGTGCACGATGACAGACCGGCCGAACGTGGTCACGCAGCAGGACCAGCTCGTGGGAAGCGAACCCGCCAAAGTGGGACCGGTCGTGGAGTGCTCCAACACGGCCGAGCTGCCCAAGGGATTCAAGAAGCCGCACTTCGGCAGCTGAGCGCTCACGCGAAATGCTGGTCCGGGGAAGGTTCCCGGACCAGCATTTCGTTTTCGAGGAGGCGGGTCTCCTGCCCGCGGCGGACCAGAGTCCCCCGTCCCCTGCAGGCCCTACGGCACAGCTACGGCCTAACCAAACTTGTTGCTGCAGCCCATCGTCGAGCCCAGCGACGTCTTCTGGGCGCCCGGGCTGCCCTCGCCGCCCAGCAGGTTGCCGCCCAGCCCGTTGCCGATGCCGACCTGGCCGAGGATGTCGAGGTTCAGGTCGTGCGACTGACAGGTGCTGCTCTGCGAGACGTTGAGGCCGCCGATGTCGCCCTTGTCCCAGCCCTGATCTGCGTGGGCGACGCTGACGCCCAGAAGTCCGACGTTTCCGAGGACGGCCATCAGGACAGCGGCCGTGCGGAGCTTGCGCATGTCATCTCCGGAAGAAGTGAGGTGAATGCGATCTGCGAGGGATCGCCTCTATGTGACACGAAGGGCTCAACGGCGCCGGAACGGGATGCCCGGAAGGGGTCCAACGCTGCGCTGCGCCGCCTCGGAAGGGGTTTGGCGCACGTGAAAGGTCCCGGCACTTTGCCTGAGGCCCAGTGCCGGGACCGTTCATGGTCCGGCGTCTTCAACGCCGGAGGGGACTTCAGAAGGCGCTGTTGTTACAACCCATGGTCGAGCCGAGGGAGGTGGACTGGGCGCCCGGGTTGCCTTCGCCGTTGAGGGCGTTGCCCAGCAGGCCGTTCAGCACGCCGACCTGGCCGAGGACGTCGAGGTTCAGGTCGTGCGACTTGCAGTTGGAGCTCTGCGTGACGCTGAACTGGTCGCCGCCTTCGCCGTGACCGCCGGCGTAGGCCGTACCGCCAACGAGCCCGATGCTGCCGATGGCAGCGACCAGGACCGCAACGTTGCGAAGCTTGCGCATTTCATCTCCGTGGGGGGTGAGTTCTTGCGATCTGTGGTAGATCGCGGTTACAGGGCTGAACATTAGCGACAAAGGCCGTGAAATGGACGACAACACGCAGGCTTTATGTCGCCGAGAAAACACCGAAAGCCGTTTCGCGGGACGAGCCGAGCCCGGTCCGTGGTCGTCCGTCAGTGCTGCTGCACGTTGGCGAAGGAATTCGTCTGGCTGTTGGCCTGGGTGCACTCGACGCCCCGGGTCTGGGCCGCGGCGAGCAGGGCGACCGGGACGTTCGCGTCGAGCAGGGTCTGCGGGCTGCACTCCTGGTACGGACGGAACAGGTTGGTCTGCCCCGCCGAAGCGCTCTGCTGCCGCTGCGGCGCTTCGGGAGAGATCCGCGGGCTGAGCTGCGGATTCAGCTGCGGATTGACCTGCGGGGAGACCTGGGTGCCACGCGCCGGTGCCAGCTGCTGGGGAGCCGGCGAGCCATAGCCCTGCGTCGTCGCGTGGGCCGAGGCCGCCGAGGCCGCCTGGGCGTCGGGCTGCGAAACCGGCTGCGGCGCAGCGCCGTTGGGAGCGGACGCGGTGACGGCGGAGCTCGGACCGGCGCCGACGCCGGCCAGACCGCCTGCTGTTGCGGCGACGAGCGCGATCTTGTGAAGCATTCGCATGGGTTCCTCGGCTCTTCAATTGACCTGTGCACGGAAGCTGGTGTGCCGATGCGGCAGCGAGGTCTTCGCTGTCCTCGCTGCTCCATTCGGCTGCGATGGGCCATCCCTGTCGCCCCGTGGGGAACGAAGAAAACACGGCCTCGAAACGGGTGTGGGGGTGTGGTCACCCATTCGGTGCGGCGTGCGAGCCATGACACGCGGATCGGCGGTCGGCAAATGGGTGACGGCCCGTCGGGTGCCGTGACCACGGCGCCGAGATCTCGTTCCTCGGAAGAGAGGGCAGCGGCCGTAAACCACTGACAGGTAAAGACTCCGCTGCCAGCTCCGATACGAAGTCCGCGTGCTCCTCGAGACAACCGTAGCCTCCGGCGCGATGCGAGTGACGCACCAACTGCACGCGTGACCGCATTGATTGCAATGGACTCACATCTCAGGTAACGAAGGGCCGAGGGTTTCATGCGGAAGCTTCACAAGGCCGCGCTCGTCGTCGCAGCGGCCAGCGGTTTGGCCGGCATCGGCGCCGGCGGCAGCTATGCCGACTCACCGGAGGGGCGCCTCAGTACCACCCCGGCAACGGTTCCGGATCAGCCGGCCGCTCCGGCCGCGGCTCCCCAACCAGCCCAACAGGCCGCCCCACAGGCCGCCCCGTCAGGACCACAGCAGACCGGATTCGCCTCGGCCTCGGCCACATCACAGGGAACGGCCCAGGCCTCCAGCTCCTCGAACCCGCAGCAGGCCGCACCCGCACAGTTCGCTCCGGCCGCACCCGCGCAGCCGGCGCAGGTCGCCCCGGCCCAGGCCGCCCCCGCGCAGGTCGTGCCGCAGGTCATGCCGCAGGTCATGCCCCAGGTGGCCCCGCAGGTGGCCGTACCCCAGGTGCTCGGCTCAGAGCCCCCGACGATCGTCGCCCCCCAGGTGAACCCGCAGCTCAACCCTCAGGTGAACCCGCTCGTCAACCCGACGATCACGCCCTCGAGCGCACCTGAACTGGCCCCGGTCGCCCTCGGGCAGATCGCGGCACCTCCCGTCGGGCAACTGGGGCTTCCCCGACTCGGCTGACGGCCCGCCACCTCTGCACATCCCCGCACTTCCTCCAAGGAGCTTCACATGCGCAAGTTGCACAAGGTAGTTCTTCTGAGCGTCCTCCTCGGCAGTGTCGGCTCCTTCGGTGCCAACACCGCTTTCGCCTACGGCGACGAGGGCCACGACAACGACGGCATCGACGTCACGCAGGGCGTCGAGTGCCGCTCGCACGACATGAACATCGAGGTGCTCGGCAGCGTCGGCGCCCTCACCGGCCTGGCCGGCAACCTGCTGAACGGCGAAGGGGCCGCGGGCGCGCAGAAGAGCAACCTCGGTTCCGAGATGGGTTGCAACAGCCGGGCGCTCTGAGCGACCTCCCCCGCGATCTCCGCATCGGGATGCACGGAGGCGGCGCGGACGCGTGAAGCGTTCGCGCCGCCTCCGTTTCCCTTGGGCCCGACGCCGGCCTGCCGTCCGTTTCCGCTTCCGCCCGTTCCTGATGCCTCCGGGCGGCAGCGGCCTTGTGAGGGCGCGGAGGGCGGAGAGGCGCCGGATACCCGTACAGCCCCACCAAGCACGCTCGATGGGGCTGTACCGGTATCCGGGTCAGTGACCTGGGCGGAAGCGGCGGTACAGGACCGCGCCCGCGACGAGGGACACGGCGGCGCCGGCGAGGGCCGGGGCGGCCAGATCCGCTCCTGTGTGGGCCAGCGTGGACATCGCCGTGTCCGGGGTGTCCGGAACGGCCTGCCGGGGGGCCTGGGGCCGCGGCGCCGGGGGCGTCGAGGCCGAGGGTTCGGGGGCCGGAGCCGTTCGGGGGACGTGAGGGTGAGCGTGCTCACCGCCGTTGACCGACTGGTTGCCGACCGCCGGGTTACCCACGCCGACCGCGTTGACGCTGTTCCCGGAGACGTTCACCGGCAGATCGACCGGGAGCTGCAGACCGTTGCCTGAGAGCAGTCCGGGCGAGTCCGTGACGCGGCCGTCGGCCGAGGCACCACCTGACGTGTCCGATCCGCCGTCGGACTCCGCACGGCCGGCCTTGGCCGTGTCCTTGTTCGCGCACACGTTGCCCACGGCCGGGTTGAGCAGCCCCACGACGTCCACCGTGTTGCCGCAGAGGTTCACCGCCGCGGACAGGGGAACCTGGAGGTTGTTCCCGGAGAGCACCCCGGGCGAACCGGCCGCCGCGGCCTCGGCGTCAGCACCGTCGGCCGCGAAGACGGCGGACGCGGGAAGAGCCACGGCCATCGCGCCGGATGCGGCGGCGACGGCGAGCACACGGTTTCGAGCAGCCCGTCTCATAGATCCATACCTTCCTGACATTCTTGCGGGTACTCACCCGCACATCTGCAAACGCCGTAAAGGCAACAGGGTTATGGTGTGCCGCCCTTCAAGTCGCTGCGCTGGGCCAAAAGGTCCCGGCAGATGCCGTCGATCATGTGACGGTCGGTCTGATTGCTCGTTGCTCTTGTCATCGGCACCGCCCCCGCGCAACTCCCCGAGAGGCGCTGTCGCTTCGCCGTTCGACGTGCCACACCTTCCGCTGATTCGCAGGCGACACGGCAGACGGCACTCGCCCACGACTCCACGTTGACCAAGCCTGTGTTGCCCGACAAGGAGACGCCACTGTGCGAATTTCTGATATCCAGCGCTGCGAGGTCCGGCCCGGACGGCTCGTGGAGTGGGGGTTCAGCCCAGCGACCGTCGCGGCCGCGGCGGTGCTGCCCACGGATCCACGGCCGCCGGCGTACATCCAGGAGTCACACATCAGAACGGCGCGGTCGGTGCGCGAGGGCGGCTTGTTCGTCCCGACCTGGCTCGGTACGGCTTTCGACCTGCCCGGCCGAGTCGACCTCGACATGCTGGAACAGGCCCTGCGCGCCTGGACACTGCGCCACGAGACGCTGCGCAGCGGGTTCAGGTGGGTGGGTGACGAGATGCACCGGTTCACGCTCGGCCAGGACGATGTCACGCTCCACCGCGAAGTGGTGGGCGACTTCGCCGACGCGAACCTGCTCGCCGAGCATCTGCAGGGCCGTTTCGACAAGGCGGCAGACGCTCTCGACTGGCCCAACCTCCTCTACGCGGCGGTCGTCCGCGAGGACTCCACCAGCGTGTATCTGGCATTCGACCACACCAACGTCGACGCCTACTCGCTGCAACGCATCCCGTACGAGGTGCAGGAGCTGTACACGGCACATGTCGCGGGGCGGCCCCTCGCCGCCGCACCGGTCGCGAGCTATGTGGACTTCTGCGATCAGGAGCGGGCGAACGCGAACGCCATCGACGACACCCACACGATCGTCACGCGCTGGCGGGAGTTCATCGGCCGGTGCGACGGGCGGCTTCCGGAGTTCCCTGTCGACCTGGGCCTGCGGCCCGGCGACGCGCTGCCCGTCCAGAAGCTCATGCGCGAGCCGCTCGTCGACGCGGACACGGCCGCGGCGTTCGAGACGTACTGCCGGCCCTACGGCGGCAGTCTGGTGGGCGTCCTGGCCGCGACCAGTCTGATCGTCCACGAACTCGGCGGGCAACCGGTCTACCGCACGGTCGTGCCGTTCCACACCCGCCTGAAGTCGACGTGGTCGGACTCCGTGGGCTGGTATGTCGGCGGCGCGCCGATCGAGGTACCCGCGGCACGGGACTTCGACGCCGCGCTCGCCTCGGTCCGGGCCCAGCTGCAAGCCAACCGGTCGTTGGCGCGCGTTCCTCTGGCCCGAGTGCTGCGTCTCCTGGGCGAGGACTTCCGCCCCACATCGCCCGACCTCTACTCCATCGTCTCGTACGTGGACGCCCGCCCCATCCCTGGTTCGACCGTCTGGAGCGGACAGAAGGCGTACGGGCTGCTCCGGGTGTCGTACGGCGATCAGGTGTGCGCCTGGGTCAACCGGCTGCACGAGGGCCTGTGGATCGCGTGCCGCCACCCGGACACGGACATCGCCTCCAAGAACGTACGCCTGTACGTGGAGAAGCTTCGCGAGCTGATCGTCTCCGTCACGCGGTGACGGCCGTGCGCACCGCCCGGACCAGTGCCTGGGCCCGTGCGTCCGCCGTCACGCTCTTGCGGAAACCGTTGGTGACATAGCCGAACGCGATGCCCGACTCGGGATCGGCGAAGCCGAGCGCGCCACCGCGGCCGGGGTGGCCGAAGGAGCCCGGGGACAGCAGCGGCGACGCTCCGCCGTGGAGCATGTAGCCGAGGCCGAACCGGGTGTTGACGACGAGGACCCGGTCGGGTCCGGCGGACTGCTCCGAGCGCGCGGCCGCCAGCGTCCCGGGCGTGAACAGCCGGACGCCGTCCACCTCCCCGATCAGCGCGGCGTAGAAGCGGGCGAGGCCGTCGGCGGTGGCGATGCCGTTCGAGGCCGGGAGGACGGCGGAGCGGTAGGCGGGATCGTTCTCGTCGGGCAGGGGGGTGATCGCGGCGAAGGCGCGACGGGTGAGGGTGCCGGGGTCGGCGTACGCCTCGGAGACCGCTCGCTTGGGGCGGGTCCTGAGGCCGCCCGGCGTGGCCGGTGCCTCGATCTGCGCGACCCGGCCCACCCGGCCGGCCACCGCCTCGGGCAGCCCGACCCACAGGTCGAGGTCCAGAGGCCGGGCCAGCTCCTCCGCGATCCACCGGCCGATCGTGCGTCCGGTGACGCGCCGGACCAGCTCGCCCGTCAGCCAGCTGTACGTCTGCGCGTGGTAGCCGTGCTCGGCACCCGGCGCCCAGACGGGCGTCTGGGAGGCCACGGCCGCGGCCGCGCGGTCCGGATCGGCGGCCTCGGCGGGGGTGAGCGGACGGTCGAGGACGGGCACGCCGGCCCGGTGCGCGAGCAGATGCCGTACGCGCGTGTGCTCCTTGCCGTGCGCCTTGTACTCGGGCCAGTGGGCACCGACCGGCGCGTCCAGGTCGAGCTGTCCCCGCTGGGCGAGCAGCAGGAGTACGGCGGCGGCGACGCCCTTCGTCGCGGAGCGCACGATCTGCGCGGTGTTCCGCTGCCAGGGCTCGGTGCCGTCGACGTCATGGGTGCCGCCCCACAGGTCGACGACCTTGTGCCCGTCGCGGTACACGGTGACGGCGGCGCCCCGGTCCCCCAGCGCCGCGAAGTTGGCCGCGAACGCCTCCCTGACCGGTTCGAAGCCCTCCGCCACTGTGCCGTTCACGTCCACGCCCGCGCTCCCTGTCGCCTCACTGCTGCCGATGATGATGACAACACGCGTCCGCGGCCTTCGATTCCTAGCCCAACAGGATCGTGACCTCGATGTTGCCGCGGGTGGCGTTCGAGTAGGGGCAGACCTCGTGCGCCGCGTCCACGAGTGTGGCCGCCACGTCCTCGTCGACGACGGGGAGCGAGACGCTGAGGGCGACCGCCAGTCCGTAGCCGCGCTGCTTGTTGGGGCCGATCCCGACCTTGGCCGCGACCGTGGAGCCGGAGAGGTCGAGGCCGGCGCGGCGGCCGACCATGACCAGCGCGTTGTGGAAGCAGGCGCTGAATCCGGCCGCGAAGAGCTGCTCCGGGTTCGTGCCGTTCCCGTCGCCGCCCAGCGCCGGCGGCATCGCGACCTTCAGTTCGAGCTGCCCGTCCTGACTGGTCACATAGCCGTTCCGGCCGCCGTGCGCGGTCGCCTCGGCGACATACATGATCTTCGTCGGACGGGTGTCGACAACGGCGCCGTCGGTCACGGCAGGCCTCCCCCGGGGCGGGCAGCAGAAGGTGGCGCACGCATGCATCGTGCACAAGTGCATGGTGCACAAGGTACTGGCTGGTATGGAGCGCGGAAACCCTCGGGGTGCCCCTCGTCGATCATGAGATCCGGCCCCGGCCCCGGCAGGGGCCCGGGCCCGGTGTGTCAGCGTCCGCGTGCCGCCGCGTTCTCCGTGCGTTCGGTGAGCCGGCGCAGTTCCTCGCGCAGGCGCGTGACGTCGGCCTCGCTCAGGCCGGTCGCCGTCAGCAGCGCCTGCGGCACGTCCTCCGCGCGCTCCCTGAGCACCTCCCCGCGCCCGGTCAGCGCGACGCGCACCGAGCGTTCGTCCCGCGCCGAGCGCTCACGGCGTACGAGCCCCGCCGACTCCAGTCGCTTGAGCAGCGGCGACATCGTGCCGTAGTCGAGGTGCAGGGCGGCGCCCAGTTCCTTGACCGTGGTCTCGCCGCGTTCCCACAGGACCAGCAGGACGAGGTACTGCGGGTAGGTGAGGCCGAGCTCCTCCAGCAGCGGACGGTACGCGGCGGTCACGGCCCGCTGGGCGGCGTACAGGGCGAAGCACAACTGGTCGTCGAGCAGCAGCGACCCGGCCGGCGACCCGACGTCCTCTTGTTTCGTCACGCCCCCATTGTCACGGAGCGCGGGTCGAACCCGAAGGGCAGCTCCAGACGATGGCCGCGCATGAGCTCGTCGTCGGAGAGGAGGTCGCCGGTCCCGCCGTCGGCGACGATCACGCCGTCGCTCAGGACGAGGGAGCGGGGGCACAGTTCGAGGGCGTACGGCAGGTCGTGGGTGACCATCAGGACCGTGACGTCCAGCGAGCGCAGGATGTCGGCGAGTTCGCGCCGGGAGGCGGGGTCGAGGTTGGAGGAGGGCTCGTCGAGGACGAGGATCTCCGGCTCCATCGCGAGCACGGTCGCGACGGCGACCCGGCGCCGCTGCCCGAAGGACAGGTGGTGCGGAGGGCGGTCGGCGAAGGCCTCCATGCCGACGCGCTCCAGCGCCGTGCGCACGCGCGCCTCCAGCTCGGCGCCCTTGACGCCCGCGGCGGCCGGCCCGAAGGCCACGTCCTCGCGCACGGTCGGCATGAAGAGCTGGTCGTCCGGGTCCTGGAAGACGATGCCGACCCGGCGCCGGATCTCCGCCATGTGCCGCTTGCCGACCGGGAGCCCGGCGACCGTCACCGTTCCGGCGCCGCCGGTCAGGATGCCGTTGAGGTGCAGGACGAGGGTGGTCTTGCCGGCGCCGTTCGGGCCGAGCAGGGCGACGCGCTCACCGCGCCCGATCCGGAAGTCCACGCCGAACAGGGCCTGGTGCCCGTCCGGGTAGGCGAACGCGAGGCCGGAGACCTCCAGAGAGGGTGCGGCAGTCATCACAGCGTCCATCCCAACAGACATACGACAAGGGCGGCGAACGGAAGGGCGAGGGCGTACGACCACTGCGCCCGGGACGCGGTCACCTCGTCGATGACGGGCATGGAACCGGCGTACCCGCGGCTCACCATGGCCAGGTGCACGCGTTCCCCACGTTCGTAGGAGCGGATGAACAGCGCGCCCGCCGACTTCGCGAGCACCCCCCAGTGCCGCACTCCACTCGCCTCGAAGCCGCGCGACTCCCGCGCGATCCGCATGCGCCGCATCTCGTCGGTGATGACATCTCCGTAGCGGATCATGAAGGAGGCGATCTGCACGAGGAGCGGCGGGAGTTTCAGCCGCTGGAGGCCGAGGAGCAGTTCCCGCAGTCCGGTCGTGGAGGCCAGCAGGACCGAGGCGGCGACGCCGAGGGTGCCCTTGGCGAGGACGTTCCAGGCGCCCCACAGGCCGTTGACGCTCAGGGACAGTCCCAGCACGTCCACCCGTTCGCCCTCCGCCACGAACGGCATCAGCACCGCGAACGCGACGAACGGGATCTCGATCAGGAGCCGTCTCAGCAGGACGCCCGCCGGGACGCGGGCCCGGTGGGCGACCACCGCGAGCAGCACGGCGTACAGCGCGAACGCCCACATGGCCTCGCGCGGGGTGGAGACGACCACGACCACGAAGGCGAGGGTGGCGGCGAGTTTGGTGTGCGGCGGCAGCGCGTGCACGGGCGAGTCCGCGTGCCGGTACAGCTTGTGCGTGTGGCCGGCCCCCACCTCAGACGCCTTCCGGCACGGAGACGGGCGAGGTGTCGGCCGTACGGCGCCTGCGGACCGCCCAGAAGACGCCGGTACCCGCGACGACGGTGACGCCGACGCCGATCACCCCGGCGAGACCACCGGAGAGGCGGGCGTCGGAGACGTCCTTGACGCCGTATCCGGCGAGCGGCGAGTCGTCGGAGGCGTGCGCCTTCGCCTTGGCGTCGATGCCCTTGTCCTTGGCGACCTTCTCCAGGCCGTCGGGGCTCGCGGAGGCGTAGAAGCTGACGAATCCGGCGAGGACGAGGGAGGTGACCAGGCCGGTGATCCACACCTTGCGGTGCGAGGAACGGGCCGCGACGGGGGCGGGGGCAGCCGCGGGCGTGTCTACGAGTTCCCCGTTCACCCGCAGCTTGAGGCGCTGCTGGAGGCCGCGGGCCCCGTGGACGAGGTCGGGCCGTACGGCGATGACGGCGCCGACGGTGAGCGCCGTGATCACGGCCTCGCCGATGCCGATGAGGACGTGGACGCCGACCATGGCCGTGGCGACCTTGGAGAGCGCGATGTCGGTGGTGCCGCCGACCGCGTAGATGAGGGTGAAGGCGACCGCGGCGGCCGGGACGGAGAGCAGCGCGGCGACGAAGGACGCGACGGTGACCGAGCGGCGCTTGCGGGGCAGCACCGTCACCAGGCCGCGGAAGACGGCGTACGAGACGACCGTGGTGACGATCGCCATGTCGGTGATGTTCACGCCGAGCGCGGTGAGGCCGCCGTCCGCGAAGAGGATTCCCTGCATGAGCAGGACGACGGAGACGCAGAGGACACCGGTGAAGGGGCCGACGAGGATCGCGGCGAGGGCGCCTCCGAGCAGATGTCCGCTGGTCCCCGCGGCGACCGGGAAGTTCAGCATCTGCACGGCGAAGATGAAGGCGGCGACGAGGCCGGCGAGCGGCGCGGTGCGTTCGTCGAGTTCACGACGGGCACCTCGCAGGCTCACGGCGACGGCGCCTGCGGCGACCACACCTGTGACCGCGGAGACCGGGGCGTTGATGAATCCGTCAGGAACATGCACCGTCCGATGATAATGCCTTGTTGCGAATGACTTGCAAGAGCGGGAAAGTGCGAACAGTCGGCGACAGGCAGGCGCACGGGAGCAGTTCGCGGGCGCGGGAGGCTTCACGGGCGCGGGAGGCGTGGACCGCCGCACGGCGGATGTGACCGCCGCGCACATGGACGCGCCGCGACCGGGCAGGCGTTCCCCGAGGGCGGGTCACGGACAGCCGGAGAGCGGTTTCCGCGAGATGTGCGACATTGGAATGGTGACGGAATTCACATCTTCCGCATAGGTGACGCAGTGTAAGGAGTCGGTCCATGAACGCCGTCGAACAGTACGCCCGCGCTCATATCGTGACCGACACCGCCGACTCCGCCGACGACGAACACCGGGCCGTCCCCGTGGCGCTCCGGTACGACCCGGAGGCCGACCCCCGCCAGGTGCGCATCACGCTGCCCGGTCCCCACGAGTGGACCTTCGACCGCGAACTCCTGGAACAGGGTCTGCGGGTCCCCGTCAACAACGGCAATGTCCGCATCTGGCCGTGCGGCCGCGTCCAGGCCGTCCTGGAGTTCCACTCGGCGCAGGGAGTGGCGGTCGTGCAGCTCGACACGAAGGCGCTCATGCGCTTCCTCCGTCGGACGTACACGGCGGCCACGCCGGTGGCTCACTGAAGAACGCCACTGAGGAAGACCGCTGAAGACCGCCACTGAACGACGCACGTGAGGGACCTCGCCGAGAAGTCGGCGAGGTCCCTCACGTGCAACGGACGGACCGGGAAGGGCCCGGGGGCCCGGGAGTCAGACCCCGACGAGCTTCCGGTCGTCGTCGCCGTCACGCGCCTTCTCGTCGAGCGCGCGCAGGCCCTCGCCCTCGACGTCGACGTTCGGCAGCACGCGGTCCAGCCACTTCGGCAGCCACCAGGCCCGCTTGCCGAGCAGCGCGAGCACCGCCGGGACGAGTGCCATCCGTACGACGAACGCGTCGAAGAAGACGGCGATGGCCAGACCGAAGCCGATCATCTTGATCATCGACTCGCTGGAGCCGATGAACCCGGAGAAGACGGCGATCATGATGACGGCGGCGGCCGTGACGACCCGTGCGCCGTGCTTGAACCCGGTCACGATCGCCTGGCCGGGCTTCTCGCCGTGGACGAAGGCCTCGCGCATCCGCGTCACGAGGAACACCTCGTAGTCCATGGCCAGACCGAAGACGACACCCACCATGAAGATCGGCATCATCGACATGATCGGGCCGGTCTCCTCGACGCCCATCAGGCCGGACAGCCAGCCCCACTGGAACACCGCGACGACCGCGCCGAGGGCCGCCATCACGCTGAGCAGGAAGCCGAGCGCCGCCTTCAGCGGAACGAGGATCGAGCGGAACACCACGATCAGCAGCAGGAAGGCGAGGCCGACCACGAGCGCGAGATACGGGATCAGCGCGTCGTTGAGCTTCTGCGAGAAGTCGATGTTCATGGCCGTGGAGCCGGTGACCAGCACCGTGGCGTCCGTCTCGGCCTTGATGCCGGCGCCCGCGCCGCGGATCGTGTGGACCAGGTCCTCGGTCGTGACGGAGGACGGCTTCGAGTCGGCGATCACCGTGATCATCGCGGTGTCCCCGGCCTTGTTGGGGGCCGCCGGGCTGACGCTCACGACACCCTTGAGGTCCTCGATCTCGTCGTGCACCGTGCTGAACGCCGTCTTGGGTTGATCGCTCGCCTTGGCGTCGACGACGACCATCAGCGGGCCGTTGAAACCGGGACCGAAGCCGTCGGAGAGCAGGTCGTAGGCACGGCGCTGGGTCGTGGACGTCGGCTGCGAACCGTCGTCGGGCAGACCGAGCTGGAGCGAGGCCGCAGGAACCGCGGCGGCTCCGAGGCCGACCACGCCGAGCAGCAGCACCGCGAGCGGGCGGCGGACGACGAAGCTCGCCCAGCGGGTGCCCATGTTGGGCTTGCCCGCCTTCTTCGCGGCGCGTCCGCCACCGAGAAGCCTGCTCTTCTGGCCGGCCGGCTGGACCCTGCGGCCCGCGTATCCGAGCAGCGCGGGGATCATCGTCAGGGCGATGAGGACGGCGATGGCGACCGTGCCCGCCGCGGCGACACCCATCTTCGTGAGCATCGGGATGTTGACGACCGACAGTCCGACCAGCGCGATCACGACGGTCAGCCCGGCGAAGACCACGGCCGAGCCCGCCGTACCGACAGCCCGTCCGGCCGCTTCCTCGCGTTCTCGTCCCTCGGCCAGCTCGGCCCGGTAGCGGGAGACGATGAAGAGCGCGTAGTCGATACCGACCGCCAGGCCGATCATCATCGCGAGGGTGGACGTGGTGGAGCCGAGGTCGAGCACGCTGGCGAGCGCGGTGATCGTCGAGACGCCGATGCCGACGCCGACCAGCGCGGTCAGCAGGGGCAGTCCGGCCGCGATGAGCGAACCGAAGGTGATGACGAGGACGACCGCGGCGATCGCGATGCCGATGATCTCGCTGGACCCGGTCTCGGGCGTCGCCTGGAGCGCGTCACCGCCCACCTCGACGGTCAGCCCGGAGTGCCGCGCGTCCGCCGCGGCCGCCTTCAGGGCGTCCTTCGAGGCGTCCTTCAGCTCCATGCCGGAGACGTCGTACTTCACCGAGGCGTAGGCGACCGTCCCGTCCTTGCTCACGGCGTGGGCCTTGAACGGGTCGGTGACGGAGGTGACCTCGGAACCGGTGCCGAGCACCTTGACGGCCTGCTCGACCGTCGCCTTGTTGTCCTTGTCCGCCATCTTCTCGCCGGCGGGTGCCTTGAAGACGACCCGTGCGGTCGCTCCGTCGGCGCTCATTCCGGGGAAGCGGCTCTCCAGCAGGTCGAAGGCCTTCTGCGCCTCGGTGCCGGGGATCGAGAAGGAGGACGATCCCGCGACGGGCGCGGAGGCGGCGCCGACACCCGCGAGCGTCAGCAGGGCCACCCATATCAGGGCGGCGAAGTGCCGTCGCCGGAAGGCGAGTCGGCCGAGTTTGTAGAGGAACGTGGCCACGAGGGCGTACTCCCGGTCAGGTCGTGGAAGGGCAGGGGCTGGCGTGATCACCCGAGTGGGGGCAGGGGGGATCAGCCCGACGACGTGAGCGGCGCGTCAGGTGCGACTACAGGGTTCTGTAGAGGTGGATCGCCAACAGGGATCCACGGGGATGGAACAGGGGAACAGGGTCAGGAGTGGGACGTCAGGCGCCGAGAGCGGGGAGGACCACGGCGTCGACATACGAATGCAGGAAGGCCTGCGTCGGCGGGAGTTCGTCGATCATGGTGCGGGCCGCGAAGGCGCCGATGAGCATGTGCATCACGTACTCCGTCGCTGGGTTGTCCGCACGGATCTCACCTCGGTCGACACCACGCCGGACCACCCGGCGCAGCTCTTCCATCTCCGGCTCGATCAGCCATTCCCGGAACGCCTTCAGCAGATCCGGGTTCCCGTGTGCCGCCATGGCCAGGCCCCGCATCAGCGCGGAGTCCCGCTCCATCTGGCAGTCGTCCTGCCGGAGGGCCAGTGCGTGGAAGTCGCCCCGCAGGCTCCCGGTGTCCAGGTCGGAGGACTTCAGCGGCTTCTGGTGCCGCAGAGCTTTCACGACGAGCTCGGCCTTGCCGCCCCACTGGCGGTAGAGGGTGGCCTTGCTGGAACGGGTACGGGCCGCGACGGCGTCCATCGTGAGGGCGTCGTAGCCGACCTCACGAAGCAGGTCGAGCACGGCCGTGTACAGCTCGGCCTCGCGCTCGGGCGTGATCCGGCTGCGACGCACCGTTGCGGCTTCAGCCATCCCACTCACCTCTCCCGCTTCGAACGACACGGATTCGTATGTCCTTGAAGATACCCCTCGACGTCAGCGAAACGAAACGGTTTCGTACGTGTGCTGGGTCACGCCGGGGGCTGGGTGCGCCGGGGCAAGGGGGCGCCGGGGCAAGGGGGCGCCGGAGCGCCGGATCGCGTCCGGGGACGGTGCAGCCAAGAGCCGGTGCGGGACCCCGCCGATGCGGGGCGCGTGCGTTTCGTAACGCGCCCCGTGCGCACCTTCCGTATCCCTCCCGCGCCCTCGTCCCACAACGCGCCCCCGGCGCCACGAGTTGCCGGGGCCACTCCAGCGGAAAAGCATGGGGAGGTGAGCCACGAGTACGAGAACGCGACCACGGACGAGAACTCCCCCGGCTACCTGCGTTTCCCGCACGTGAGCGGCGACCGGCTGTGCTTCGTCACCGAGGACGACCTGTGGCTGGCCCCGCTCGACGGGCGAGGGCGCGCCTGGCGGCTCACCGTCGACCGCACCAAGGTCGGCCACCCCCGCTTCTCCCCCGACGGCCGGCGGATCGCGTACACGAGCTGGCGGAGCCTCGTCCCGGAGATCCACCTGGCGCCGGTGGAGGGCGGACCGGGCCACCGGCTCACCTACTGGGGCAGCGCCGACACCCAGGTGTGCGGCTGGTCCCCAGAAGGCGACATCCTCGCCGTCGCCTCGCACGGCCAGCCCTTCTCCTACTTCACCTGGGCCTACTCCGTCCCCACCGACGGCGACCCCGGCCGCAAACAGCCCTGGGGCCCGGTCTCGGACATCGGCGTCGCCGACATCGACGGCGAGCGGAAGACCCTGCTGCTCACCGGCACCCCACCGCACGAACCGGCCGCCTGGAAGCGCTACCGGGGCGGGGCCATGGGCCGCATCTGGCTGCACGGCCGGCAACTGGTCGCCGAGCTGGGCGGCCACCTCGCCTGCCCGATGTTCGTCGACGGACGGATCGCGTTCCTCTCCGACCACGAGGGCATCGGGAACCTCTACTCGTGCGCGTACGACGGCTCCGACCTGCGCCGGCACACCGACCACGACGCCTTCTACGCCCGGCACGCCTCCTCGGACGGCACCCGGGTCGTCTACCAGTGCGCGGGCGATCTGTGGATCGTCGACAACCTGTCCCCCGAGTCGGTTCCGCGCCGCCTCGACGTCCTGCTGGGCGGCCCGCGCGCCGGACGGCGTACGTACCCGGTGCCGGCCGCCCAGCACGTGGACAGCATCTCCGTGGACGAGACGGGCCGGGCCTCCGCCGTGGTCGTCCGCGGCAGCCTGTACTGGCTCACCCATCGCGACGGCCCCGCGCGCACCATCGCGGACACCCCGGGCGTACGGGTCCGGCTTCCGGAGATGCTCGGCTCGGGCGGCCAGGTCGCCTATGTCACCGACGCGGACGGCGAGGACGCCGTCGAGATCGCCTACCTGCCGCGCGCGACCGGCGCCCGCGAGCCGCGCCGCCTCGCCTCCGGCCGGCTGGGCCGCGTCCAGGAGCTGGTGTCGGACCCGCAGGGCGAACGTCTCGCCATCGCCTCCAACGACGGCCGACTGCTCCTCCTCGACGCCACGGAGGAGCCAGGCGAGGCCGAGCTCGAACTCACCGGGCTCGACGAGCCGAGCGAGTCCGACGAGAGCGGGACGTCCGGTGAGCTCGGTGCGTCCGGCGAGACCGGTGAGCCCGACCCGTCCCGTGAGCCCGACCGGTCCGACGCGTCCGGTGGTACCTCGCGGGCCGGGTCGAAGTCCGAATCCGAGCCCGGGGACGGGGACGAGGACGAGGAGGGAGACGGCGGCGGGGACGGCACAGGGGCGGAATCCGGAGACGTCGCGCGGGCGGAACCGGGCGAGGTCACCGAGCTCATCCGGTCCATCAACGGACCGGTGACGGACCTCGCCTTCTCGCCGGACGGCGCCTGGCTGACGTGGTCGCACCCCGGGATCGGGCGCTCCCTGCGGCAGATCAAGATGGCGCGCATAAAGGACCGTCTGATCGTCGACGTCACCAACGGCCGCTTCGAGGACGAGAATCCGGTGTTCACGCGCGACGGCCGCTATCTCGCCTTCCTGTCCTGGCGCGGCTTCGACCCCGTGTACGACGTGCACACCGGGGACCTGTCCTTCCCGCTCGGCTGCCGCCCCTACCTCGTCCCCCTGTCCTCCGCCACCCCTTCCCCGTTCGCGCTGAACCCGGACGGGCGGCCGGTCGCCGGAGGCCTCGACCCGGTCGAGGACGGGTCCGGCGACGGCACCGCGACGATCGTCGAACTCGAAGGCCTGGAGAGCCGGGTGACCCCCTTCCCGGTCACCGCCTCCAAGTACTCGGCGCTGCGCCCGGTCTCGGGCGGCGGCCTGGTCTGGCTGCGCTGGCCGATCTCCGGCGCGCTGGGCGAGACGTTCGCCAACCCGGACGACACGACCGGCCGTCCGACCCTGGAGTTCTTCAACATCACCAAGGCGAAGAAGTCCGAACTCGTCGACCACCTCGACTGGTTCGCCGTGAGCGGTGACGGTTCCCGGCTGGTCGTCGTCGACGAGGGCGACCTGCGCGCCGTCCCCGCCACCGAGTCCGGCGACAGCGACTCCACCGTCTGGATCGATCTGCGCCGCATCCTGCACGAGGTGGACCCGTGCGCCGAGTGGCGCCAGGCGTACGCGGAGGCCGGCCGCATCATCCGCGCCTACTACTGGGACCCGGACATGTGCGGCATCGACTGGGACGCGATCCTGGAGCAGTACCGTCCCCTGGTCGAACGGGTCTCGTCCCCGGACGAGTTCGCGGACCTGCTGCGCGAGGTGCTCGGCGAACTGGGCACCTCGCACGCGTACGTGACCCCCGCGCGCCGCAACGAGGGCCCGCCCCACTACCAGCGCTGGCAGGGCCTGCTGGGCGCCAACTTCGTCTGCCGCGACGAGCATTGGATGCTCAAGCGCATCCTGCCCGGCGACTCGTCCGACTCCAAGGCGCGTTCACCGCTGGCCGGCACCGGCATCCGCGAGGGCGCGGTCCTCACGCACGTCGACGGGCGTCCGGTGGACCCGGTCACCGGACCGTATCCGCTGCTCGCGGGCGCGGGCGGCACGACGGTGGAGCTGACCTTCACCCCGGCGGAGGGCGAGGGCCGCCCGCGGCGGGTGGCCGTGGTCCCGCTGATCGACGAACGCCCGCTGCGCTACCAGGACTGGGTGGCCAAACGCCGCCAGGTGGTGCGGGAGTTGAGCGGCGGACACTGCGGCTATCTGCACATCCCGGACATGGGCGGCTCGGGCTGGGCCCAGTTCAACCGCGACCTGCGGATGGAGGTCTCGCGCCCGGCCCTCATCGTCGATGTACGGGGCAACGCGGGCGGCCACATCAGCGAACTGGTCGTCGAGAAGCTGACCCGCACGATCCTCGGCTGGGACCTCACCCGTGACGCGCAGCCGGTGTCGTACGCCTCCAACGCCCCGCGCGGCCCGGTGGTCGCCCTGGCCGACGAAGCGACGTCGTCCGACGGCGACATGATCACCGCCGCCTTCAAACTGCTGAAGCTGGGCCCGGTCGTGGGCCAGCGCACCTGGGGCGGAGTCGTCGGCATGACCGGCCGCCATCGCCTCGGCGACGGCACGGTCATCACGGTGCCGATGAACGCCGCCTGGTTCGACGCGTACGGCTGGTCCGTCGAGAACCATGGCGTCGCACCCGACCTGGAGATCCTGCGCACCCCGCTCGACTGGGCGGAGGGCCGCCACGCCCAGCTGGACGACGCCATCCAGCTCTCCCTCGACCTGTTGCGCACCCAGCCCGCGGCCTCCCCGCCGGACCACTCGGACGTGCCCGACCGAAGAAGGCCGAAGCTCCCCCCTCGACCGGACTGACGCGACCGGCCGCACCGAACGCGCCGAACACACCGAACGCATTCGACGCACCGGGCCGAGTCGACCGAACTCACCGGAAACGAGCACGAGAAGGCGAGCACGCGAAAGCGAGCACGCGAAAGGGGCGCCCCCCGGGAAGAGGGCGCCCCATTCAGGCCGAGCGGGCCTTTCGATCAGGCGTCGTAGTCCTGGTCGAAGCGGTCCTGAGCCTCCCGCTGAGTCCGCTCAGCGTCCGGCGTCGCACCGTCACGGGCCGGGACGGCGTCACGGCCGGCCGGGGCACGGCGGCTCGCCTCGTCCTGACGGCCCTCAGGGCGCGTCTTCTTCTTGCCCTGCTGCTTCATCCGCTCGGCCTTGTCCTTGAACTGGTCCTGCATGCTCATGAGATTCACTCCTGTTGCGGGTGAGGGATTCGGCCCTCGACCCCCCTTGTGAGCGGGGAGGTCCGGGCCTCGACCAGACTGACACGCAGGGACAGAGCACGCATTTCGGTCAGTCACTCACCGTGAGACGCGCCGGTGGGACACGTCTCGGAGACGCCCCGGATCCCCCGGAGCGCCTCCAGCCGGCCTAGGGAGCCGTCGACTTCCGCTCCTCTTCGTCGGCCGCTCCGCCCGCACCGACCAGCCCGGTCCGCACACCGCCGAGACGCGGCTCGAACCGCCGCATCTCGCGCTGCCCCACCGACCCGATGACGCCGGGCAGATACCCCCGGATCCCCTGCATCCCGCGCAGCCACCGCTGCGCGTACACATGGCTGGAGCGGCGCTCGATCCCGGCCACGATCCGCTCGACGGCCGGCCCCAGCGGATAGGTCTTGTTGGACGGCCACGGCAGCCGCTGCCGCAACTCCCGCATCACCTCGTCCTGATCGGCGCCCCGCACCATGTCGGTGTCGGTCCAGGACAGGTACCCGACCCCGACGCGAACGCCCTTGTGGCCGACCTCGGCGCGCAGGCTGTGCGCGTACGCCTCCACACCGGACTTGGAGGCGCAGTAGGCCGACATCATGGGGGCGGGAGTCATCGCGGCCAGCGACGCGATCTGGAGCAGATAGCCCCGGCTCTCCATCAGCGCCGGCAGGAACGCCCGCGCGGTGACCGCCGATCCGATCAGGTTCACCTCGATCACCCGCCGCCAGGCGACGGGGTCGGAGTCCACGAAGGGGCCGCCGCTCGCGACACCGGCGTTCGCGACGACGATGTCCACCTTCCCGAACCGCTGCTTGACCGCCTGGGCCACCCGCGCCATCGCCTCGTGGTCGGTGACGTCGGCGTACCAGTGGTCGCTCTCGCCGCGCAGCCGCTCCGAGACCCGCTTCAGCTCGTCCGCCTCCAGCCCGACCAGCGCGACCTTCGCCCCGCGCGCGGAGAGCTTGCGGGCGAGGAGTTCGCCGACACCGCGTGCGGCCCCCGTGACGACGGCGACCTGCCCTTCCAGGCTCACCCTGCTCATGCGCCCTCCTTGATCTCTGCGGTCTCCGCGGTCTCTGTGATCTCCGCGGTGTACGTGATCTCCGCGGTGTACGTGGCGTACGTGGCGACGAGTTCCCTGATCCGGGCCGTCACCAGTTCCGGCGCCTCCACCGGGGTCATGTGCCCGAGGCCCGGCAGCTCGGTGCTGCCGACACAGTTCGGCAGCGCGGCCACGAGGGCGCGCGCGTGCACGACCGGTGTCAGCCGGTCCACGCCGCCCGAGATCACCGCCGTCGGCACCCTCAACTCCCGTACCCCCGCTTCGAGATCGAGGGTGGCGAGCACGGCCGACCACGCGTGGCGCACCGCACGCGGACAGGCGTGCACGATCCGCGCGCACGCCTCCACCATGACGGGAGACGAACCGGGGCCCATGGTCGCGTACTTGAGGATCCGCCTGGCGACCGGCGTGACGGGCCCGAGCGGCGCGCGCGAGCCGAGCACGGCCCCGGTGAGACGCGTCCGGAGCCGTCCGGCGCGCCACGGCAGCACACGCGCCTCCTCCACCAGTCGCGTGCTCCCCGTGCTGCACAGCAGCGCCGCCGCCGCGTGCTCCTGGAACCGCGGCCGCGCCGAGGCCGCCATCAGCGTCATCCCGCCCATGGAGTGGCCCGCGAGCACGGCCTTCTCGCCCGGCGCGAGGGTGGCCGCGAGCACCGCCTCCAGGTCGTCGGCGAGCGCCTCGGTGCTGCACGCGTCACTCGCGGGGCTGCGCCCGTGCCCGCGCTGGTCGTACGCGATGACCCGGTGGTCGGCGGAGAGGTCCCGGATCTGGGCCGCCCAGAAGGCGGTCGAGCAGGTCCATCCGTGCGCGAGGACGACGGCGGGCGCGCCCTCGGGGCCGTGCACCTCGACGTGCAGTCGCGCGCCGTCCGCGGAGTGCGCGATCAGTTCCCGCGCCGGCACCGGAGGCGCGTACGCCCCGTGCGCCTCGTTCGTCAGTCGGCTCACGCTCCTGCCTCGACCTTCTTCTTGCGGGTGCTCTTCGTGCGGGGTTCGGGCGCGGCTTCCGGCGCCTCTCCCGGTGCGGGTTCCGCCGCGCGCAGCACGTCGTACTCCCCCAGGTCGACGCGGCGCGTGGCGCTCCGGAACTCGGTCGTCGTGCCGGGCCACACGGTCGTGTTGACGCCGTTGGCGTCGAGGTACCAGCTGGTGCAGCCGCCGGTGTTCCACACCGTGCGCTTCATGCGTTCCTGGACCTTGTGGTTCCAGGCGTCCACGGCGGCGGGGCGGGCGTCGAGCGCCACGCGTCCCCCGAGGACGTCCAGTTGCCGTACGAAGTCCGCCATGTAGTTGAGCTGGGACTCGATCATCAGGATCATCGAGGAGTTCCCGAGCCCGGTGTTCGGTCCGATGATCGTCATCCAGTTGGGGAAGCCGGCCGCGGTGGCGCCGCGCAGCGACTTCATACCGGTCTCCCACGCCTGGGCGAGCGTCCTGCCGTCCGCCCCGACGACCCGCTCGGCGATCGGCATGTCGGTGACGTGGAAGCCGGTGCCGAACACGATCGCGTCGGCCTCGGTCCTGGTGCCGTCGGAGGCGACCAGCGTGGAGCCGTCGATCTCGGCGAGCCCGGAGGCCACGACGTCCACGTTCGGCCGGGTGAGCGCCGGATAGTAGGCGTTCGACAGCAGGATGCGCTTGCAGCCGATCCGGTAGTCGGGCGTCAGCTTCTCGCGCAGGTCCGGGTCCTTCACGGCGCGCGCGATGTTCCGCTTGGCCAGCCGCTCGACCATGCCGAGTTCGTCGGGCCGTTTGGTGAACGCCTGCACCTGGAGTTCCCGGATGCCCCAGAGCAGTCCGCGCCGGGCCTGTGCCGTGAACGGCAGCTTCCGGTGCAGCCAGCGTTCGGCGCCGCTGATGGCCCGGTCGACCCGCGGCATCACCCACGGCGGGGTGCGCTGGAACAGGGTCAGCCGCGCGACGTCCGGCTGGATCGCCGGCACGATCTGGATGGCGGAGGCCCCGGTGCCGATCATCGCCACCCGCTTGCCGCGCAGGTCGTAGTCGTGGTCCCAGCGGGCCGAGTGGAACACCTTGCCGGTGAAGGTGTCGATCCCCGGGATCGAGGGGATCTTGGGGTCGGAGAGCGGGCCGGTCGCGGACACCACGACGTCCGCCGTGAGGAACCCGCCGCTCGTCTCGATCTCCCAGCGCAGTTCCTCCGCGTCCCAGGTCATCTTCGTGACCTCGGAGTCGAACCGCAGATGCGGGCGCAGCCCGAAGACGTCCGCCACGTGCTCCAGGTACGCGCGGATGTGCTCCTGCCCGGAAAAGGTGCGCGGCCATTCGGCGTTGGGCGCGAACGAGAACGAGTACAGATGCGAGGGGACGTCGCAGGCGCACCCGGGATAGCTGTTGTCGCGCCAGGTGCCGCCCACGCCGCCGGCCCGCTCCAGGACCACGAAGTCGGTGATCCCTTCGCGTCGCAGCCGCACGGCGGCGCCCAGCCCGCCGAACCCGGACCCGATCACCGCCACCCGTACATGCTCGTGCTCGGTCATCCCGACGCCTCCCTAGCCCGCACAACCCTGCCAGTGAACACTGGCACAATCGGGAGAGTAGAGCAGCTTCGTACTCATGGGTAGGGGTCGCGAGCGGGAAAGTTACCGGGGGTACGACGTAGGGTGCGGACGTGGCCGAGGGATCAGGAAAGCGCGGCGCGGAGACGCGGGCAGGGGGCACGGCGACGCGGAAGCCCGGCGGACGCCGGACGGACGCGCCGACGCGCGGAGCGTCGGCCCCGGACCCCGGGCCGCCCACCGGCACCGCCCGCTCCGCGCCGGAGCCCGGCCATCGCGAGTACCGCATGGAGGAACTGGCCGAGGAGGCCGGCATCACCGTGCGCACGCTGCGCTTCTACCGGGAGCGCAAGCTCATACCGCCGCCCCGGCGCGAGGGTCGCATCGCCTGGTACGACGACACCCACCTGGCCCGTCTGCGCACCATCTCGGCGCTGCTGGAACGCGGCCACACCCTGAACGGCATCGCGGAACTGGCCGAGGCCTTCGACCACGGCCGTGACGTCGGCGAACTGCTCGGCCTCGGCGAGCCCACCGAGGAGACCCCGGTCCGCCTCTCCCCCGAGGAACTGGCCGACGTCTTCGCGGGCCAGGCGACCGGGGAGAACCTCGCCGCGGCGCTCGACCTCGGCTATCTCGGCACGGACGGCGGCGAGATCGTGCACATCAGCCGTCGTCTGCTCGACGTCTCGGCCGCCCTGGTCCGCGAGGGGATACCGCTCGCGGACGTCCTGACCGCCGCCCGCCGCGTACGGGAGCATACGGAGGCCCTGGCCGAACTCTTCACCACGCTCGTCCTCACCGAGGACCGCACCCCCGACGACCTCCAGCGCCTGCGCCCCCTGGCGAAGAGCGTGGTGGAGGCGGAACTGTCGATGGCGATGGACCGGCGGCTACGGGCCCACGGGAACCCCCGCGACCGCCGGGACCCCGGGGCCCCGAGGGCGTGACGAGGCCGGTCAGAGGTCGTAGACCACCGTGACCGGCGCGTGGTCGGACCAGCGTTCCCCGTGCGTCGCCGCGCGCTCCACGAACCCCTTGACCGCCTTGCCCGCGAGCCCCGGCGTGGCGGTCTGGAGGTCGATCCTCCACCCTGAATCGTTGTCGAAGGCCCGTCCCCGGTAGGACCACCAGGTGTACGGGCCCTCGGCGTCCGGGTGCAGGGCCCGTACGACGTCGACGTATCCGCCGTCCTCCGGGTCCAGGACGCGGCCGAGCCACTCCCGCTCCTCGGGCAGGAAGCCGGAGTTCTTCTTGTTGGCGCGCCAGTTCTTGAGGTCGGCCTCCTCGTGGGCGATGTTCCAGTCGCCGCAGACGACGACCTCCCGCCCGTCGGCGGCGGCCCGCACCCTGAGGTCCTTCAGGTGGGCGAGGAACTCGCCCATGAACCGGACCTTCTCGTCCTGCCGTTCGGTCCCGACCTCGCCCGAGGGGAGGTAGAGGCTCGCGACGGTGACACCGGGCAGGTCGGCCTCGACGTACCGCCCGGTGGCATCGAACTCCTCGGACCCGAAGCCGATCCGGACGCGGTCGGGCTCACGGCGTGTGTAGAGGGACACACCGGCGCGGCCCTTGGCGGCGGCGGGGGCGTGCACGACGTGCCACCCCTCGGGCGCGCGCACCTCCTCGGGAAGCTGCCCGGGCTCGGCCCGTACCTCCTGGAGGCACAGCACGTCCGCGGAGGTCGCCGCGAGCCACTCCACGAAACCCTTCTTCGCGGCGGCCCGGAGCCCGTTCACATTCACAGAGGTCACAGTCAGCACCAGGGCACGATACTTAATCGGTACGGTCGACCAGAACTCGATCTACATCCGTGCGACCGGCCGGAACTCGACCGCCGAGAACGGCACGACCGTCCGGAACCGCACCGCCCTCCATTCAGCTATCGCATAGACGTACGGTATTACGCATGAATTTCCGTCCGGTCCCCTTCGACCACCCCGACGCCGTGAAGCTCAACGACCAGGTTCAGGCCGAATACGCCGTGCGCTACGGCGACGGCGGCGACGCCACGCATCTGGACGCGCGGATGTTCTCCCCGCCCCTGGGCCTCTATCTGATCGCCTACGACGAGCGGGACCGCCCGGTGGCCACGGGCGGCTGGCGCATCCAGGACGAGAACGACGAGGGCTACACGGACGGCGACGCCGAGCTCAAGCGCATGTACGTGGTCCCCGAGGCCCGCGGTCTCGGCCTCGCCCGGCGCATGCTGGCCGCCCTGGAGGAGGACGCCCGCACGGCCGGCCGCGTCCGCATGGTCCTGGAGACCGGCTCCAAGCAGCCCGAGGCGGTCGCCCTCTACGCGTCGAGCGGCTACGAACCGTGCGCCAAGTTCGGCTACTACCGCTTCCACGAACTGAGCCTCTGCTACGCCAAGACCCTCTAGCGCCCCGGCAGGGACACCGGCCACCGGGAGCCGTCGGGGCGGCCCTCACCCGCGATGGCGGGAGCGACCGCCGCCCCGCTCCCGCCGGGCGGGTCCGTCACGGTCGCCGGGCCGTTCCGGCAGCCGCGTACGGCGATCGGTCCGGAGGGCCAAGACCGAAAGGCCCGAAAGGTGACGGCCGACAGCGGGCGCCGTGCCACGCCGTCAGAGAACGCCAAAGAGCCCCAGCCGGATCTCTCCGGCTGGGGCTCTGAGCTGCGGTGGACCTGTGGGGATTTGAACCCCAGACCCCCTCGATGCGAACGAGGTGCGCTACCAGACTGCGCCACAGGCCCTTGCAACGAGTGAAACTCTAGCATCCCGATCGAGGTGCTCGGTAATCCGTTCCTGCCTGGTCAGCCGGACCCCCGCACGCCCTCGTCGTCCCACCCGTCACTCGTTGGCCGCGCGCGGACGTTCGCCGTCCTCGTACTGGTCGAACAGCGGAGTCCGGCCGCGTTCACGGGCGCGCCGCGCGGACGCCGCCCGCCGGGCGTCGCTGCGGCTGCCGTCCGCCGGCCCGGCATCCTCGGAGTCCTCGGAGAGGTCCTCGTCGGCCGGCTCCGCCTCGGGCGCGTTCGGCTCCACCGCGCTGGAGCGCGCGGAACTCCACGCGTCCGGCGCACCCAGGTCCACGCTGGACGTCGCCCGGGGCGCGACCGGCGCGGTCACATAGGTCGGCAGGGGAACCGGCACCGGGTCCCAGCTGTCCCCCTGGGCGGGACCGCACTGCCGTTCACGCTGCTGGTCGACCCACTCGGCGTGGTCGGTCTGCTCGACGAGGGCACGGCGGTCGGCGGCGAGCGCCAGCAGACCGGGGTCGGTGTCGGGGGCGGAGCCCTCCTCCGGTTCGTCCGCCACCGGGTCGACGGAGGTCCGCCGGCGCGGCTGCCGCTCCCTGAGCCGCTGCGCAGCGACCTCGGCCCGGCGGCGGTCCATGGTGTAGGTGAAGCGCCGCCGCTCCTGGACCCGCAGGTGCACGATGTACGAGCTGAGGATCACGGCCGGCACGCCGGGCGCCCACAGGAAGGCGAGCCCGCCCACGGCGGCGACGACCGCGCCGAGGCTGAAGGCGAGGAACAGCAGGACCGTCGTACGCCGACGGCGGGCGAGGACCTTCGTACGCCGGGCCCGCGCCGCGGCCTCCGCCGAGACCGGCCGACGGGCGCCGGGCACGGACGACGCGGCCTGCTGGGGCGCGGACTTGGCCGGGGGTCTCGGCGCCGGCCCACCCGACTGGTGCGGTACGGACCGGGCGGCGCCCGAGGTCTCGTACGCGCCGTTCTCCCTGCCGGGAGCGCGTGCGCCCGGCTCCTGCTCCGCCTGGACCGGCTCCGGCACCTGCACGCGTTCCTGGACGTGCGGACGGTGCCGGTCCGTCGCCTGGGGCCGGGTCGGGGATACGGCGAAGGACCGGACGTCCACCGAATCGGTGACGCCGTCCGGGTCGGCGCTGGGCTCCTCCTCCTCGGTGGAGCGTGCGCGCAGGTCCTTGGCGTATCGACGCTCCATGCCCGCTCGTCCGGACAGCAACCGGATGGCGGTGCTGAAGCGTTCCGTCGGACGGGCTTCGTTCAGCTCGTCCTGCCTACGGAGCCACATCGGCACCAAGTAGGCGGCCCAGGCCCCGACAATGACTGCGTAGATGAGGCCGCTGCTGCTCACCCCTCACACGGTAGAGGGGTTTGTATGAGGCCATCTGCCAATTGCGCCGGTGTGTCGCACGATCCGGCTGATATTTCGAGCTTTTTTTGTGACCGATGCGATCAGCAGGCCGTCGTGAGCGCGAAATTAATGCCCTGACACGATCGCCTGCCGATCATTTTCGAACACCTATTTCATTTTCCGGGGTGGCCGGGCTTGCTCGGGTTCTGCGAGCCGGCCTGCTCCGATCCCACCTGTTCCGAACGGCTTCTGGCCGAACGCGTCCGCCGCCAGCGCGCGAGCAGCCCCTCGGGCACTTCCTCCGCGGTGAGGGCGAAGACGAGATGGTCGCGCCAGGCACCGTCGATGTGGAGATAGCGCGGGCGCAGCCCTTCCTCGCGGAATCCGAGTTTCTCCACGACCCTGCGGCTGGGCCCGTTCTCGGGGCGAATACAGACCTCGATGCGGTGCAGTCCGACGGTGCGGAAGCAGTGGTCGCTGACCAGAGCCACGGCCGTGGGCATCACTCCGCGGCCCGCCACCGACTGGTCCACCCAGTAGCCGATGTGCCCGGAGCACATGGAGCCCCAGGTGATCCCGGCCACGGTGAGCTGGCCGACCAGCCGCCCCTGGTACTCGATGACGAAGGGCAGCATCCGGCCCGCGTTGGCCTCGGCCCGCAGGTGGCGGACCATCTGCCGGTACGTCGGCCGGTGCGCGATCGGGCCCCTCGGCGTGGGGGGTGGGATCGTCGCTTCCCAGGGGCGCAGCCAGTCGCGGTTGCGCCGGTTCACCTCGCGCCAGGCCCGCTGGTCGCGCAGCCTTATCGGCCGGAGGACGACATCGCCGTCCACCAGCTCGACCGGCCAGGATGTGCTGTTCAGCTCGCACCCCCGCTGCCGCTCGGTCTGTTGTGGTCGCCGCCGCGGATCTGGTCGACGGCGTGGATCAGGAGGGGTTCCAGAACGGCCAGTCCGTCCCTCACCCCGCCGGTGGAACCCGGCAGGTTGACGATCAGCGTCCCCCGGGCGACTCCCGCGAGCCCCCGCGAGAGTGCCGCCGTGGGCACCTTGTCCCTGCCGAACGCCCTGATGGCCTCGGCGATTCCCGGGATCTCGCGGTCGAGCACCCGCCGGGTCGCCTCGGGGGTGCGGTCGGTGGGCGAGATCCCCGTGCCGCCGGTGGTGACGATGACGTCGTAGCCCGCCTCGACTCCGCTGCGCAGCGCTTCCTCCACGGAATCCCCGTCGGGCACGACCCACGGCCCGTCGACCGCGAAGCCGCACCCCGCGAGGCCTCCGGCGACCAGGGGGCCGCCCTTGTCCTCGTAGACACCGGCGGCGGCTCGGTTGGAGGCCGTGACGACCAGCGCGCTGTAGTCCGCCGGAAGGGCTCCGCCGATGACGCTCTCGCCGCTCATGACCGGCTCCAGTCGCCCGATTTCCCGCCTGTCTTCTCTTCCACCCGTACGTCCGTGATGACCGCCCCCTTGTCGACAGCCTTGACCATGTCGATCACGGTGAGGGCCGCCACACTGACCGCGGTGAGGGCTTCCATCTCGACGCCCGTGCGGTCGGTCGTCTTCACGGTGGCGAGGATCTCGACGGCGTCGTCCGCGACCGACAGATCAATTTTGACACCGGACACCGACAACGGGTGGCACAGCGGGATCAGATCCGGTGTGCGCTTGGCTCCCATGATCCCGGCGATGCGGGCGGTGGCGAGGGCGTCGCCCTTGGGGACCCCCTCGCCGCGGAGCAGTTCCACGACCCGCGGCGAGACCAGGACCCGTCCGCTGGCGCGCGCGGTGCGGGCGGTCACGTCCTTGCCGGACACGTCGACCATACGGGCGGCGCCGGCCTCGTCGATGTGCGTCAGTCGGTTCTGCACAGGGGGTCCGGAGGTCTCTCCCCGGGACGGAACAGTCATGTGCGTGGGCGCTCCCGGTCGGGGCCCGTCGCGGTGCGGAGCGTGGGCCTGGTGTGCGCGACAGGTTACCGCCCGTTCCGTACGCCGCCACGCCGCCCGTCAGGGGCTGTGTGCCCCGGCGCGAGCCGGGCGCCCCCGGCGGGGTCCGGGCGGGCGTCCGCCCGGACCGGCCGCTCAGCCGAGGACGACGACCTCGACCTCGGTGCCGGGCTCGACCGAGGTGTCCTGTTCGGGGACGACGATCAACGCGTCGGCGTGCGCGAGGGCGGCGACCAGGTGGGATCCGGCGCCGCCGACGGGCGTGACCGTGCCGTTCGCGTACGTACCCCTCAGGAACTGACGACGGCCCTTCGGCGAGGTCAGCGCCTTGTCCGCGGAGAGCTTCGCCCTGATCGTGGGCCGGTGGACGTCCGGCAGCCCCATCAGGGCCCGGATCGCGGGGCGCACGAAGAGCTCGAAGGAGACGTAGGACGAGACGGGGTTGCCGGGGAGCGCGAGCAGCGGGGTGTGCTCGGGGCCGATGGATCCGAAGCCCTGGGGCTTGCCGGGCTGCATGGCGAGGGTGCGGAAGTCGATGCCGCCGCCCTCCTCGTCCTCGTCGCCGACCGAGGACAGCGCTTCCTTGACGACGTCGTAGGCGCCGACGCTCACCCCGCCGGTCGTGACCAGCAGGTCCGCGCGGACGAGTTGGTCCTCGACGGTCGAGCGCAGGGTCTCGGCGTCGTCGGCGACGGCGCCGACGCGGTAGGCGATGGCTCCCGCGTCGCGGGCGGCCGCGCACAGGGCGAAGCTGTTCGAGTCGTAGATCTGACCGGTGCCCAACTCCTCGTCGGGCTGGACGAGTTCGCTGCCGGTGGACAGGACGACCACGCGGGGGCGGGGGCGCACCCGCACGGTGCCGCGGCCGATCGCGGCGAGCAGGCCGATCTGCGGCGGACCGAGGACGGTGCCGGCTTCGAGGGCGCGGTCGCCCGCCTTCACGTCACTGCCCTTCGCGCGGACGTGCGCGCGGGCCTCGGCCGGGCGGTGGACGTGGACCTGTCCGGAGGAACCCTCGGGGGACGTGCTGTGCGCGCGCATCCGGGAGACCGGCCCCTCGCCGAGGCCTCCGTCCGTCCACTCGACGGGGACGACGGCTTCGGCGCCGGGCGGAAGCGGGGCGCCGGTCATGATGCGGGCCGCCTGGCCGGGGCCCACGTAGGGCTGGTCGGCCTGGCCGGCCGCGACATCGCCGACGACCGTCAGGACCGCCGGGAACTCCTCGCTCGCGCCCGCCACATCCGCGACCCGGACCGCGTACCCGTCCATCGAGCTGTTGTCGAACGGCGGCAGGGAGACCGGCACCGTGACGTCCTCGAGCAGGACGCAGCCCTGGGCGTCGAGGAGTTGCAGCTCGATGGGTTCGAGGGGGCGGACGGTCGTGAGGATGTCCTCCAGGTGGTCGTCCACCGACCAGAGGCGTTCCTGGCCGGTGGTGCGGGTCGCGGCGTTGCTCAAAATCCCTACATCTCCTCGGCTACGTAACGGCGAAGCCAGGTCCGGAAGTCCGGGCCCAGGTCCTCACGTTCGCATGCGAGTCTGACAATGGCACGCAGGTAGTCGCCGCGGTCCCCGGTGTCATAACGGCGGCCCTTGAAGACGACGCCGTGCACGGGGCCGCCGACCTTCTCGTCCGCGGCGAGCTGCTGGAGGGCGTCGGTGAGCTGGATCTCGCCGCCGCGGCCCGGCTCGGTCTTGCGCAGTATGTCGAAGATGTGCGGGTCGAGGACGTAGCGTCCGATGACGGCGTAGGCGCTGGGCGCGTCCACGGCGTCCGGCTTCTCGACCAGACCGGTCACCTTGACCAGGTCGCCCTCGTCGGTGGCCTCGACGGCGGCGCATCCGTAGAGGTGGATCTGCTCGGGCGCGACCTCCATGAGCGCGATCACGCTGCCGCCATGCCGTTCCTGGACCTCGACCATGCGGGCCAGCAGGGGATCACGGGGGTCGATCAGGTCGTCGCCGAGGAGTACGGCGAAGGGCTCGCGGCCCACGTGCGGGGCCGCGCACAGGACGGCGTGACCGAGGCCCCTGGGATCACCCTGGCGCACGTAGTGCATGGTCGCGAGGTCGCTCGACGCCTGGACCTTGGCGAGCCGGCTCGCGTCGCCCTTCTTCTGAAGGGCCGACTCCAGCTCGTAGTTGCGGTCGAAGTGGTCTTCGAGCGGGCGCTTGTTGCGGCCTGTGATCATCAGAACGTCGTCAAGACCCGCCGACACGGCCTCTTCGACCACGTACTGGATCGCCGGCTTGTCGACGACCGGCAGCATCTCCTTGGGAGTGGCCTTGGTGGCCGGCAGGAACCGGGTGCCGAGGCCTGCCGCGGGAATGACAGCCTTGGTGATCCTGGGGTGTGACTCAGTCATGTCCGCAACCATAACCGGTGGCTATGTGCAGAATCTGTGGCTCCGGTTAATTCACGATCATATGAACGGATTAAGAGAACTACAGGAGTCACCTTTGAGACACGTCGGACGCGAACCAGAGCCTGACAAACGAATGTTGCGGCGAGGACTCCTGTCGGTGAGGAATGGGTTGACGGCCGATGACGTGCGGGAGACCGCCGCCGCCCTCGCCGCCCGCGCCCTGGAACTTCCCGAACTGGCGCGGGCCGGCACGGTAGCCGCCTACGTGTCCGTGGGAAGCGAACCGGGCACCCTCGCTCTCCTGGACGCGCTTCACGCGCGCGGGGTGCGGGTCATCCTGCCGGTCCTGTTGCCGGACAACGACCTGGACTGGGGCGCGTACACCGGGACGGACTCCCTCACGGAGGTCCGGCACGGCGGGAAAATGGCCCTCCTGGAGCCCGCGGGCCAGCGGCTGGGACCGGCGGCCGTCCAGGACGCCGACGCCGTTCTGCTGCCCGGACTCGCCGTCGACACCCGCGGGATGCGGCTGGGGCGCGGCGGAGGCTCGTACGACCGCGTGCTGGCCCGTCTGGAGCGTTCGGGCGCCGACCCGGCCCTGGTGGTGCTCCTGTACGACACCGAGGTGGTCGACCGGGTCCCGGAGGAGGCGCACGACCGGCCCGTCCACGCCGTGGTGACCCCCTCTGGAGTCCGCCGCTTCCGCTGACGGGCCGCGGACGCGGGACAGGAGCGGCGGACGGCGGACGCGAAGTGGCCCTCCACGCACGCGTGGAGGGCCACTTTCGTCGAAGCTTCAGGGCTTCAGGGCTTCAGGGCTTCAGGGCTTCAGGACCAGGGTGTCGCTCGTCGCCTTGTCGACGGCCTGCTTGGTGAAGGCCCACGGCAGGAGTTCGCCCTTGGCCCACTTCTCCGTCTGGTCGGTGTAGTGCGCGCTGTAGGCGTGCCCCGAGGCACCCGAGAGGTTGATCCACTTGGACTTGTCGAGGTCCCCGAGGTTGACGACCATCCGCATCGAGGGCACCCAGACCACCCCGTAGCCACCGGCCGCGTTCCAGCCGGTCGCGTTGACCGTCGCCTCGCCGCCGCTGAGGTTCCAGGGGCCGCGGTTGAGCATGTACTGAAGGAAACCGGGGCCTTCGGTACCGAGGGTCTGGTTCTTCAGGAACAGGCGGTGCAGCCGGCCCCAGCTCCAGGTGTCGATGTCCTTGCCGAGCTTGGCGGTCAGCTCCCAGCGGGCGTCCGTCAGGGCCCGGCGGAACAGGTCGTCCCGGGTCGCGGTCGCGTCCTCGGTGCGCGTCCTGGGCAGCTTCCACCAGTCGTCGTGCTCGTCGTCGATGATCTTGCGGATCACCTCGAACCAGCGGTCGCCGCCGTCCGGCTGCGCCTGGTCCGGCTCACGCTCGCCGCACTCGCGCACCGTCTGGTCCTCGTCCGCGGGACCGGTGGTGTCGGCCCGCTCGACCCACAGGCACTGGCCCTTGACCCGCAGCTCCTTGGGCAGCTTGTTGCCGAAGGCGAGCTTGAGGATGTTGCGCCAGGTGGCGTTGAAGTAGGCGGCGGCCGCGGAGTCGGCGTCCTGGGTGTAGTCCCAGCCCTCCAGGAGCTTCTGCGCGTCGCGGACGTCCTTGTCGGGCACGTCGATCTTGAGCAGCTTGGGCACGATCAGCTTGGCGATCTCGCTGCTGTTGTCGAGCTGCATCTGGCGCATGTCATCGGTCGAGATCTTGGCGCCGCCCCTGGTCTTCGACTCGATCAGGTCGGTGATCCGCTGGCTGCGGGTGCCGTAGCCCCAGTCCGTGGTGAGCGTGTACGGGTACTTGTCCGGGTCGACGACCGCCTGGTTGGCGGTGACGATGTAGCCGCGCTTGGGGTTGTACTCGTAGGGCAGGGCGGACTGCTTGATGTAGCCGGTCCAGCGGTACTTCGAGTCCCAGCCGGGCGAGGGCAGCGAGCCGTCGTCGCCCTTGGCGCGCGTGGGGATCTTGCCGGGCAGCTGGTAGCCGATGTTGCCGCTCGCGCCGGCGCCGTCGGCGTAGACCAGGTTCTGGGAAGGCACCTCGAAGGACGCGGCCGCCTTGCGGAACTCGCTCCAGTCCGACGCCTTGTCCATCGCGAAGACGGCGTCCATGGTCCTGCCCGGGTCCAGCGCGGTCCAGCGCAGTGCTATCGCGTAGCCGTCGCCGCGGTCGGGCGCCTCGGCGTCGACCGTGGCCTTCTTGCCGACCTGGACCAGTTCGTCGTCGCGGTCGGAGAGCAGCGGCATCCCGTCCTGGGTCTGCCGGACGACGATCGTCCGGGCGGCACCGCCCGCGACCTTGATCGTCTCCTTGCGGGTCGTGAAGGGCAGCACCTTGCCGTCGTACTCGTAGCCCTGGCCGGTGATCTTCTCCAGGTAGAGGTCGGTGACGTCGACCCCGGAGTTCGTCATGCCCCAGGCCATGTCCGCGTTGTGGCCGATGACCACGCCGGGCATGCCCGCGAAGGTGTAACCGGAGACGTCGTACTGGCACTTGGCGGAGACGACGGTGCAGTGCAGGCCCATCTGGTACCAGACCGAGGGCAGCGACGCCGACAGGTGCGGGTCGTTGGCCAGCAGCGGCTTGCCGGTGATCGTGTGGCTGCCGGCGACGACCCAGGAGTTGGAGCCGATGCCGTTGCCGTTCACGCCGACGGCGGTGGGCAGGTCGTCGAGGACCTTGTAGAGCCCCGAGAGCTGGCTCTGGAAGCCGGAGGGCGCCGCGGTGCCGCCCGTGAGCCCCGTGCCCGCCGTGGACGCCGAGGCGGCGCCCGAGGGGCTGTACGTCCCGGTGACGCTGTCGTACGCGCCCTCGCGGACGATCGTCTTGTTCCGGCTGTAGGGGTAGTCCGGGTACAGGTCCGCGATCTGCTTCGGGCCGAGCCGGCTCGTCATCAGGGAGCGGTCGATCTCTTCCTGCATGTTGCCGCGCAGGTCCCAGGCCATCGCCTTGAGCCAGGCCACCGAGTCGACCGGGGTCCACCGGGTCGGCGTGTAGTCGTTGGTGAAGCCCAGGGCGGCGTACTCCAGGGAGATCTCCTTGGCGCTCCTGCCCGCCAGGTAGGCGTTGACTCCCTGGGAGTACGCCTGGAGGTACTTCTTCGTGGAGGCCGACAGCTTGGTGTCGTACTCCTTCTTCGCGATCCGGTCCCAGGCCAGCGTGCGCAGGAACTCGTCGTTCTTGACCTGGCCCGCGCCGAACATCTCGGACAGCCGGCCCGAGGTCATGTGGCGGCGCACGTCCATCTCGTAGAACCGGTCCTGCGCCTGGACGAAGCCCTGGGCCATGAACAGGTCCGCGTCGGACGAGGCGTAGACCTGCGGGATCCCGTTGCCGTCGCGCTGCACGGTCACAGGCCCTGACAGCCCGTCGATCCGAATGGATCCCTTGGTCTGCGGGAACGAGGCACGCACCGTGCTGATGCTCCAGTACGCGCCGAAGGCGATGCCCCCGATGATGGCGAGAACCAGGACAATCAAGAACAGTCGGGCTTTGCGCCCCTTCTTCCTGCCGGACTTGCCGGGCTGCTGGCCGGAAGAGGCGGTGGTGTTGGGGGGCATCGCTGTCCTTGCTGTCCTAACGCGAGCGGCAGGCGGTCCTGGAGTGCTGGGGCAACCATAGGCGCAGGGCCTACCGCGCCTTGACGCGGAGTAGGAAACCGGGGAGCACGGCTGTTCGATCTTGCCTCCGGGAACGTCAAGAAAGCGTCAAGAGTTAGGTAAGGTAACGAAGTAACTTGCATCGAAGTGGCCGGCTTCCGGTGCTCGGATCCGGAGGCCGCCCGCGGCGGGACCGGATCGGCGAGAAAGGAACAGCCCCTGACTGTCCACCACCTCAACCAGCTCCTGCTCGTGTGCTCGCTCGTCCTGCTCATCGCGGTGGCGGCGGTCCGGATCTCCTCACGCAGCGGGCTTCCCACGCTGCTCGTGTACCTGGGGATCGGCGTCGCGATCGGCCAGGACGGAGTCGGCGACGTTCATTTCAGCAATGCCGAACTGACCCAGGTCATCGGGTACGCGGCCCTGGTCGTGATCCTGGCCGAGGGCGGACTCGGCACGAAGTGGAAGGAGATCAGACCGGCCCTGCCGGCGGCCTCCTCGCTGGCAACGGTGGGCGTCGCGGTGAGCGTCGGTGTCACGGCCGCGGCCGCGCACTATCTGATCGGCCTCGAATGGCACCAGGCGTTCATCATCGGGGCGGTCGTCTCCTCGACGGACGCGGCGGCGGTCTTCTCGGTCCTGCGGAAGATCCCCCTCCCCGCGCGCGTGACGGGCATCCTGGAGGCCGAATCGGGCTTCAACGACGCCCCGGTCGTCATCCTGGTCGTCGCGTTCTCCACCGTGGGCCCGGTGGAGCACTGGTACGCGCTCCTCGGTGAGATCGCGCTGGAGCTGACCATCGGCGCCGCCGTCGGCATCGCGGTCGGCTGGCTGGGCGCGTACGGGCTGCGGCACGTGGCGCTGCCCGCCTCCGGCCTGTACCCGATCGCCGTGATGGCGATCGCCGTCACGGCCTACGCCGCCGGTGCGCTCGCCCACGGAAGCGGCTTCCTCGCCGTCTACCTCGCCTCCATGGTGCTCGGAAACGCGAAGCTGCCGCACTGGCCCGCCACGCGCGGCTTCGCCGAGGGGCTCGGCTGGATCGCCCAGATCGGCATGTTCGTACTGCTCGGTCTGCTGGTCACCCCGCACGAGATGGGCGACGACATCGTCCCGGCCCTCCTCATCGGCCTGGTGCTGACGATGGTGGCGCGGCCGCTGAGCGTGGTCGTGGGTCTGCTGCCGTTCCGCATCCCGTGGCAGGAGCAGGTGCTGCTGTCCTGGGCCGGGCTGCGCGGCGCCGTGCCCATCATCCTGGCGACGATCCCGATGGTGAGCGGCATCGCGGAGAGCAAGCGGATCTTCAACATCGTCTTCGTCCTGGTCGTCGTCTACACCCTCGTCCAGGGTCCGACCCTGCCCTGGCTGGCCCGCAAGCTCCGTCTCGGGGAGTCCGCCGGGGCCGCCGACCTGGGTATCGAGTCGGCCCCCCTGGAGCGGCTGCGCGGCCATCTGCTGTCCGTGGCGATCCCCGAGGGGTCGCGGATGCACGGTGTCGAGGTGGGTGAGCTGCGGCTGCCCCCGGGCGCGGCCGTCACGCTCGTCGTCCGCGAGGCGGAGTCCTTCGTGCCCATGCCCACGACGGTGCTGCGGCTCGGCGACGAGCTGCTGGTCGTGGCGACCGACCCGGTCCGGGACGCGACCGAAAGACGCCTCCGCGCGGTGGGCCAGGGCGGCAAGCTCGCCGACTGGCTGGGCATCGGCGACGGCGGAACGGAGCACCGGACGCAGCACCGAACCGGCCTGTGACGCGACCGCCGGGCCTCCGGCCGGCTCCTGCCGAGTGCGGGACGCACTTCTTACGAGCCGGCGCGGGCCCGGTGGGCCGTCACTGGTCCTGCGGGCCGTCGCGGACCTTGCAGGCTGTGGCCGGCCCTACGGGCTGTGGCGGGTTTCAGGGGCTGCTGCGGGTTTCAGGGGCTGTCGCCGGCGTCGAGAGCCGCCGTCGGCCCTTGCGGGACACCGGACCGTCCCTCGCGAGACATCGAACGCGATGGCGAAAAAGATGGGCATTCACAGGCTCGCGGCGGTGGAGTGCTCCTTTTCACAGGCCCGGCGCGACGGCCACCCCCTGTACGATGAAACGCACACCTTGATCGAACCAACTCTGCCTGACGCAGAGCTGGCGCGACCGTATGGCGGCCGAGACGTCCCCGCAGGGGATGCCGGTATCTACCGCAGATCCGCGCAAGAGGACAGCTCTCGGCGCCCCCCGCACGGGCGCGCTACCAGGCGGCAGAAAGGCACGGGCCGTGGCATCCACGGTCACCTCCCGTCCTGGATACGGGCAGCTGCTGCGTACCCGCGGCGCCTGGACGTTCCTGCTCCCCGGCTTCGCCGCCCGGCAGCCGTTCGCCATGCTGACGATCTCCATCGTGCTGCTCGTGCAGCACACCACCGGCTCGTACGGGGCGGCCGGCGCGGTCGCGGCCGCCACCGGTGTCTCCATGGCGCTCTTCGCGCCCCTCACCGGACGTCTGGCCGACCGGTACGGGCAGCGGGCCGTCCTGCTGCCCGGTGTCCTCGTGCACGCCGTGGCCGGCTTCTCCCTGACCGCGCTCGCACTGGCGGACGCCCCCTTGTGGGTCCTCTTCGTCGCCGCCGTGCCGACCGGCGCCTCGGTGCCGCAGGTCGGCCCCATGGTGCGGGCCCGATGGGGCGTGAAGCTCCAGGGCTCGCCCCTGATGTCGACCGCGGCCGCCTTCGAGTCCGTCACGGACGAGCTGACCTTCGTCTTCGGCCCGCTGCTCGCCACCGCGCTGTGCACGGCCGTCACGCCCGCCGCGGGCCTGCTGACCGAGGCGTCACTGACCCTGGTCGGCGGTCTGCTGTTCGCCGCGCAGAAGAACACGCAGCCCGCGGTCTCCGCCGCCGGGCACGCGCGCGTGGAGCACGGTTCCGCTCTGCGGATCCCCGGAGTGCGCGTTCTGATCATGACGTTCCTGGGCATCGGCTCCGTCTTCGGCGGGATGCAGGTCTCGCTGGCCGCGTACAGCGAGTCGGTCGGCGAGCCCGGCCTGAACGGTGTCCTGTACGGCGTCTTCGCGGCGGGCAACATGCTCTCGGGCATCGTCTGCGGCGCGATCGCCTGGAAGGTGGCCCCGCAGCGACGGCTCGTCTTCGGGTACGCCGCCCTCGCGGTGGCCGCCTCCGGGCTGTGGGCCGCGAACTCGGTGATCGTGCTCGCCGGCCTCGGCCTCGTGGTCGGCATGTGCATCGCTCCGAGCCTGATCACCGGTTACACCTTGGTCGAGAGCCTCGTTCCGCAGGGCGCCCGCACCGAGGCCTTCACCTGGCTCACCGGTGCCGTCGCGCTCGGCCAGGCGGCGGCCGTCACGGTCGCCGGACAGCTGGAGGACAGGCTCTGGGACGGCGCGGGGTTCCTGGTGCCGATGGCCGGTACGGCACTGGCTCTGGCGACCCTGGTGGCCCTGCGTTCACGCCTCGCCTCACGGGCCCCGAGCCGCGCCGTCGCGCGTGGCGTCGGTCACCGCGTGCCGGTGACAGTGGACTGATCTCGCGGAATACGTCAGTATGGACCGTCGTTAGCACTCACTGAGTGAGAGTGCCAGGAGGAAGACAAGTGCCGACCTACCAGTACCAGTGCACCGAGTGCGGCGAGGGCCTCGAGGCGGTGCAGAAGTTCACCGATGACGCCCTGACCGAATGCCCCGAATGCAACGGCCGCCTGAAGAAGGTGTTCTCGGCCGTCGGCATTGTCTTCAAGGGCTCCGGCTTCTACCGCAACGACAGCCGCGGCTCGTCGTCGAGCAGCTCGCCGGCGTCGAAGCCGTCCACGTCCTCGACCTCGGACGCGAAGTCCTCGTCGTCGGCGTCCACGTCGTCGTCCTCGGACACGAAGTCGTCGAGCACCGGCTCGGCCGGCAGCTCCGCCGCTTAGGGACTCCTCGGTCCGCGCCGGGGCTCCGCGCCCCGGCCCGGCCGTCGCCCCGGGGCCCACACGGCCGTCCAAGGCTTTCCACGGGACCCCGTCGTCCTACGACGACGGGGTCCTCGGCGTTCCTCGGTCCGGGACAGCCCTTAGGGTGCCGTTCATGGCGAACACGGAGAATCCACAGACCCCTGCCGGGGAGCGGTCGACGGCCTCTGCCGAGATCGGCGTCATCGGCGGCTCGGGCTTCTACTCCTTCCTCGACGACGTGACCGAGCTGCGGGTGGACACCCCCTACGGGCCGCCCAGCGACTCCCTGTTCCTCGGCGAGATCGCCGGCCGGCGGGTGGCCTTCCTGCCCCGCCACGGCCGCGGCCACCATCTGCCGCCGCACCGCATCAACTACCGGGCCAACCTGTGGGCGCTGCGCTCCGTCGGCGCCCGCCAGATCCTCGGCCCCTGTGCCGTGGGCGGACTGCGTTCCGAGTACGGACCCGGAACCCTGCTCGTTCCCGACCAGTTCGTGGACCGTACGAAATCACGGTCGCAGTCCTACTTCGACGGGCTGCCGCTGCCCGACGGCACGGTGCCGAACGTCGTGCACGTGTCGCTGGCCGACCCGTACTGCCCCGTCGGACGTGAGGCCGCCCTGCGAGCGGCCCGCGGACGGGACTGGGAACCGGTGGACGGCGGCACGCTCGTGGTCATAGAGGGTCCGCGGTTCTCCACCCGGGCCGAATCGCTCTGGCACCAGGCGCAGGGCTGGTCGGTGGTCGGCATGACCGGGCACCCCGAGGCCGCGCTGGCCCGCGAACTGGAGCTCTGCTACACGTCGTTGACGCTGGTCACCGACCTCGACGCGGGCGCCGAGACCGGTGAGGGCGTCTCGCACGACGAGGTGCTGAAGGTGTTCGCGGCGAACGTGGACCGGCTGCGGGGCGTGCTCTTCGACGCGGTCGCGGGGCTGCCGGCGAACGGATCGCGGGACTGCCTGTGCACGAGCGCGCTGGGCGGGATGGATCCCGGCTTCGAGCTGCCGTGACCCGGACCGAACGGGGGCGGAATCTCCGGTTCGGGTGAGGGAGTTGTCCACAACCCCCGGTTCGTCCACGGACGTCTGCGGGCTTCGCCGCGAGACCTCATCGTGGGATCGCAAGCCGGTCCCTCGTCGCAGGTGGTGGTCACCATGGCACAGCTCTCTCAACACATCCGCCCGCCGGGCGCGGACACGCCTCCGACGTGCGAGGTGCCGCAGTTCGCGCCCGTCCGTGTGCGCGGCGGGCACGGACGGCTGCGGCTCCTGGCACGGCACAGGAGGCGGGCGGCCGCGGCGGGCCTGGCCATGACGGCGGCCGCGCTCGTGGCGGCCGGCCCCGGCGATGGCGAGGGGGCGCGCGGACATCCGGCGCCCATGCCCTCCGCGTCCGCCTCCACCACGGCGTCCGCATCTCCGCGCGGGGCGGGCGTGACCGAGAGCGTGAGGGCGCCGGTCCGGATCGCCGACGGCGCCACGGTGGACCTGGTGCGTCCCGGCGACCGGGTCGACGTGGTCGCGGCGGGCGGCGGAGGCGAGGTCCGGGTGGTCGCGGCCGGGGCGCGGGTCACCGGGGTTCCCGACGTCGGCACCACCGACACCGGAAGACTGCTCGTCCTGTCCGTTCCGCGTGCGACGGCCCTGCGGCTGGTCGGCGCCGGCACCACGTCACGGCTGGCGGTGACCCTGCGATGAGCGGCGAAACCGTGTCAAGTCTCTCCTTCGCGCTACCCAGTTGGACAGGCCCGACATGCCCTGCCGTAGGTTGCGGAGCTGTTTGTTCCACAACGTGTGCGGAGGGGCCTCCTAGTGAGCGACAACAAGCAGCCCGGCGTCTGGGAGGGCTTCAAGGCCTTCCTGATGCGCGGCAACGTCATCGACCTGGCCGTCGCCGTGGTCATCGGCGCGGCCTTCACCAACATCGTCAACGCCGTGGTGAAGGGCATCATCAACCCGCTGGTCGGCGCTGTCGGTACGAAGAACCTCGACAGTTACAGCTCCTGTCTGGAGGGCCGCTGCACGGGCACCGGAGCGAACGCCAAGGGCATCCAGATCATGTGGGGCTCGGTGCTGGGCGCCACGCTCAGCTTCGTGATCACCGCCAGCGTCGTCTACTTCCTGATGGTGCTGCCGATGGCCAAGTTCCTGGCCCGGCAGGCGGCCCGCCAGAAGGCGAAGGAAGGCGCGAAGGAGGTCATGGAGGTGTCCGAGCTGGAGGTGCTGAAGCAGATCCGCGACGAGCTGGTCGCCCAGCGCGGTCAGGGACGCCGCGACTACTGACGGCGAGGCCGGGGGCACGCGCCCGGAAACCCGTCGGGCGCCGGCGCCGGGAGCCCGGGGGCGGCGCATCCCGGGGCGAGGACACCCGGGGCAGGGCTCAGAGGTGGTGGGGCGGCTTCTCGTCGAGGAAGCGCTTCAGGTCGGCGGCACTGTCACCGGTGCTGTCGGCCCGCTCGCCCCACCCGCGGTCCGTATCGTCCGAGGACTGCTGGTTCAACGGATCGTCGAAGACCAGTGCCGGCTTCGGATCGCGCGGTTCGGGGGCGGGGGCGGGACTCATGCCCCAAGCCTACGCCGCGGGGGCGCGGGGCCGGCCCGGCCGACCCAGGGGCGCTTGTGAAGGCTTTCACAAGAATTTCCGGCGCTTTTCTGCTGTGCTTGGCCCTATGACCTCCCGTTCCGCTCCGGAATCCGCCTCGGCACCACGGCCCGCGAACCACCGGCCACTGCGCAGAATGACCGCCCGGGGCCGCGACGAGGTACACCGGGTCGCGTCGCCGCTGGAGCTCCTGTTCGACCTGTGTTTCGTGGTGGCCATCGCCCAGGCGGGCGCCGAACTGGTGCACGCCGTGGCGGAGGGGCACGCGGGACAGGGCATCCTCGACTACGCGATGATCTTCTTCGCCGTCTGGTGGGCGTGGACCAACGGAACATCAGGTTATCTCGAACCGCCTGACCAGCGGGGATGAACGCCGAAAGCCTCTGCCGTGCACCATCGGCCAGCGCACGCCAGGGGCCAGTCTGACCACCTACTCGGCGCGGGTGACCCGTGCATGGTCCGTCACGACACGGCGGAACAGATCATGCGTGGGATTCCGGCCGGTATGCCGCAGGCACCAATCCTGCGCAGCCTCCTGCGTGTCCTGCGGGCCGGAATCCTCGGCGCAGTTCGACGCAACGCAGGCCGCTTCGAATACCCAGCCACCCTCAGGTACGTGCCGGATTGAGTGCCTGACGTAGCGCAGAATCGCGCGGCTCATGAACCCTCCCCGTGGGCATGCCGCCGGATCTCAATGTTGATGTCACTCACTCGGGAAAGATCGCCGCGTGTTCGGGCTTCCGTGCGCTGCGAGCCCAGGGCCCGGCAGACGTCACAACCGGCCGAAGGTTCCGGGTCCGGTACCAACATCAGCGGCAACATGAACGGCGCTGTCTGGAATCGCTGTGGCTCGGTCATGCCGTCCAGACTCCGCCCGGAAATGATCAGTGACTAGCGGCCCGGTGTCTGCCTCTGTGTAGGCCAGAAAACGCGCCCTGTAGGCCATGCTTAGGGCCATGAGGAACAGCGTCGGGCCGCACATCAAACGCCTGCGCGAACAGCGCGGGTGGAGTCAATCGCGCCTCGCCCATGAGGTCTGCCAGGCAGCCGGGGTGATCGGCGATCCGGTCGGACGTCAGGAAGTCAGCCGCTGGGAAACCGGGCGACGAACTCCGCGCGAGTGGCTGCCCTTTATCGCTGCCGCCCTCGGCGTATCCGTGGATGTGCTCCGCGCGCCCCTGGTGCCCGCTGAGCCTCCCTTGCCGACCCTGGCCGAGTTCCTGCCCGAAGGTGACCCGCTAAGCCCCGCAGATGGCCGTACAGGGCGCCGTGTCGGCATGGTCCAGGTGGACGACTTGCAACAGCGGGTGCACGGCCTGCGGCTGGCCGATGACGTCCTAGCCGGGGGTGACCTCATCCGCCCGGCACTTCGGGAACTGCGCTCCGCCGTGAAGCTCTACCGGGAAGGCAGCCACACGGGCGAGGTAGGCCGCCAACTTCTCAGGCAGATTGGGGAGTTGGCCCAGATCGCTGGATGGATCGCTTCAGACGCTGGCCAGCACGCGGAAGCCGAGCGCATTTACCGGCTCGGGATCAGCGCAGCCACGCAGGCCGAGGACCACACCCTTGCCGGGAACGTGGCCGGATCGCTGGCCTACCAACTCTCGAACACCGGGCGGGAATCCGAAGGGCTGACGCTCGCCCAAGCGGCGCTGAATGACGCTGGCAACGACGCTCCGCCAAAGGCCCGCGCGCTCTATCTCGATCGGGTCGCATGGGCACACACCAAACTCGGCGGAGTCGACAACGGCCAGCAGGCAATGCGCGCCCTGGGGGAAGCTGGACAAGCACTCAGCGAGGACGGCGCCGGAATCGAGTCGCCCGCCTTCCTGTACTGGGTCGACGCTGGCGAACTGCGCGTCATGGAATCCCGCGTGTACACAGAGCTGCACCGACCCTTGCGCGCCGTGCCATTGCTCCGTGACGTCCTCGGCGGATACGACGCGACGCATTCACGGGAAGTCGCCCTGTATCTCTCCTGGTTGGTCGTCGCTCTCGCGGATGCCAATGAGCCTGAGGAAGCAGCCGCAGTAGCCGAACGGGTTATCTCGCTGGCATCCGACATTCCATCGGAACGGACGGCCGAACGGGTGCGCGTGATACTCCGCCGCTTGCAAGACTTCGCCGACGTGCCGGAAGTCGCATCCCTACTCGCCGAACATCAGGCAGCTTAGCGCTAGCGCATGCCATCACAATCTCTCTCAGGCGCAACGTCGCAGGTCAACGCCCATGTGGGGCTCAGCCGGCGAGGGCCACTCTTTACGGAAGCTAACGAAATCTAGAACACAGCAAAGCCCCGACCCTGGAATGTCCAGGATCGGGGCTCTTGCTACTCGGTATCGGCGAACTCGGTAACGCGCTCATCAGACTCAGCGAGGGCATGCGGTTGCAACTCAGGACCGGCACCCAGAATTCGGCGGCGCGCACGCTGGACCAACGACACATCAAGCGGCGGAAACGTCCACAGTGGCGCGCTCAATTCCTCGGCGGACAAGCCCAGGTAATGCGGCAGGTCACTCACGCGTCACCGGCCAGCGCTAGATACCGGCGTCCGGTGCGCTCACTGACGCTGTAGTGGTCGGCCAACATCCGGCCGGTCACGGGTCGGCCATGGTCCGCAGCGAGTGAAGCCATGACCGTGCGCACGTCCTCGGCACTCGGAGGGGTGACCGGGTCGACGTCCGCCGCACTGCCATGGAAGTCGACCCACAGGTCATCGTCCGGCCAGGTGTCCGGCAGGCTCTCAGCGGCCACAGGAGCGACCGCCAGGGGCGCAGGGTCCCCGGTCACCGGTATGGCCAGGGCGGGCGCCTCAGCGGTCACCGGCCGGTGCATCCGCCAGAGGGTCAGCGGGAACACGGCGTGCAGTCCGGCACTGACCCAGGTGTCGACACTGGCCAGCGGATCAGCGGTCAGCACTCCGGCCACGTTGGCCGCGACGGACACGAGGACGGCCAGCGCCACATCCCGCCGCATCCGCACTGCCCAGACGAGGTATAGATCGATGGCCAACGGGACGGCGTACGAGGGGAGTTGGGGAACGTCATGCGTTACGGCGAGATGCTGCTGAGTGGCGAATGAGATGGACATCGAAGCCAACAGAGCTGCATACCGAGCGCAGTTGGCTACTGAATAGCTGTTCAGTTGGTCACCTCGCCCAGCCGTTTGCGCAGACTGTCGGCGCTGGCCCCCAGGTTCGGGCGGTCGACGTCGGCGAGCGAGACGATCTCACCAGTCGCAATGATCATTTCATTCTCGCTGATCACGCGATATCCAGCAGCGCAGTATTTGCATGCGGTGCCCAAATGCACGTAGCGCCGATGCTTCGGGCAAATGTTCCGGTCAGCCTGTGTCGGGGCCTCGGCCTTACGGGTCTGCGCAGCGCGCTGGCGTTCATTCGGTTTCTTACTCATGCACTCTCTTCGATCACGTAACCCATGCGCGCCCGGCTTTGGGGTGTCATGCCCAGCGATTCACCCAGTGCCTTCACCTCACGAATTGTGGCGGCCGTACCAGAGCCATCGAACAGAGTTCGTTCGAGGTGGACATACGCAGCGACGAGACCGATTTCCGATTCGGACCAAAGCCAGGCGGATGGGGTGGACCAGAGTTCTTCCCATCGCCGGGTCTGTTCAGCAGTGAAGTTGGCGCCGGGCGGGATCGGCGGAGTAGGCAGGTCGCAAAAGCTGGGCAGCTTGGTAGTTGTCTCGCCGCGCTGGATTGGATTCCTTCGCGGCTGCTTCATTCCCTTGACCCCGGCCATGGGATCACCTCACATTCGGTAGTCGGGGCACGCCCCGGAAAGTTGATTCCCAGCGGTAAATGGCACGGACACCTCCCCCGCGCCTCCTGCCCCCTAGGCGTTTGGGGGTCCATCCCCCACCCCCGAGCACGCAAAGTGACCAATGAATGTTGTCGGGGCTCACATTCCGTTGCCTTGGTCGCGCATGGTTCGTCGGTTGTGATGAGCAGTCGTCATTGCCCGAAGGTTCGACCAGTCATGAGCGCGCGGACCCAGCGGACCGAGCCCGTCAATGTGGTCGACCACTTCGCCCGAAGATCTCAGCGGCTCGGGGACCAGGGCGCACTCCTCGCATTCGCAGTACGGATGTTCACGGAGGAAGGCTGTCCGTGTGCGCTGCCATTCCTTGGAGCGATAGGCCCGTTGGTGCGCTGACTTGTTCCGATGCCTGCGCTGCGCTCGCGTGCACTCAAGGCATTTCCCCTTGGGTACCTGACACGGGCAACTCGGCACACTGCACACAGACTTCCGGCCGGACGGGGGAGGCTGGCACAACGCATGCGGCAGGTACTCACCAGGCTTAGCCGCTGGCTTCGCTGTACGGCTCTCAGCGGGCCTGACAGGTAGCTCGGGGGGTGGCGCCGCATTCTCCGGCCAGACGCCATCGGCAGGGACAACCAGGCCCGTGCGCAGCCATTGAGCGGCGCTCTCGTCGGGCACGTCGAACTCATCTCCGCCGCTGAGTTGGGAGTCCTGGTAGACCAGTCGACACAACGTTCCGACACGCAGTCTCACGGGTCCGCTGTCCTTTCATGGAAGGGGCCCAGCGGAATGCCGGGCCCCATATCCAGTAGCTCCGTCAGTGCGCAGCTCAGCGGGTTAGGCGTCTTCGACAATCGGCCCGACCACGCCAGCGGCTATGAACTTCTCCGCCACGTCGGCCGCTAGCTCTCGGGTGTATTCGCCGACGCGCACGCGGACGATGTCCCCCGGATCGACGCTGACGCAATTGACCTTGAGCCAGTCACGGCCCAGCTTGGTGAAGGAATCGCCCCGCTGTTCGTTGCTGGTGAAGATGGGCGCCGGTCCTCGCTTACCTCGCGCCATGTAGTCGACAGCAGCCAGCGCGGAGACAGCCTGTCGGAAATCGCCACGGGCGCGCCGGTGCGCTAGTTCTGTATCGGCGAACTCCTGCTCAGTTCGCTTCAGCGCCTTTACAACCTGCTCACGTAGTTCAGGCGCGCTCGCAGACCATGCCTGATTCACGACAGCGCCAGCGGCCCGAATCTGCTGCTCCATGGCCTCGATAACGCCAACCGCCGTACCTCGCATAGCAGTTACGCGCGACACTTCGGACTCGCCCTTAGGCAGCGTCTTTCCGGCCAGCGTCGCAGCCTTAGCGGCAGCAGCATCACGGGCCTGCGCGCGCTCAAGGTAACCATCGCCTAGGGCATCGTCGTATTCGAGCTGCGCCTCGCCGTAGCGGTCCCAGGCAGCGTCTAGATCAGCCTGCGCCTTGATGACGGCAGCAGGAACGGTTACGCCCACAGGCAGAGAGTTGATGTCCATGTTTCCTCAGTCGTTAGTTTGGGTTGGCGTACTCGTCGCGCAGGATGATTCCGACGCAGTATCTGTCCTTGCCCAGTCCGGATATGTAGCGCGTCTCGATTCCACGCTCGCGCAGGTAATGGCGGACCGTCCTGTACGGAACGTGGATTCCCTGAGGCGTAGCCACTTGCGTGAAAGCCCATTGGACGTCCCTGGGTACTTCCACGCCGCCATGCTCAGCGAACGCGACGGTACAGAACGCGGCATCCATGAACGTGCGATACCCAGGGGAATCCGGCGTCAGCTTGTACGGGCTCACCGCGCATTCCTCCGCATCGTGCGGATCTTCTTTTCGAGCCCAGGATCGCGCACCGGCACATCAGGGCCGAGGACCACATCGCGGGCGAAGTGCTCACCCCCGCGCTCATCCACCCGCACAGAAACGCCAGCGGCGCGAAGCGCATTCTTGACGTCACGGAAGCTGACCCCTCGGTCAATTCCCAGGTTCGCCAACACGGCGCCATGGACCTGCGGAATCGGGACCGAGCTACCGGGGCGCGGTTCGAGCACTTCGGCCAGCGCCTTAGTGATGGAAGGGTCGATCATGCGGAAGCCTTTCGATCGTTCAGGAAGTCAGGGCGCTGGCACTTGCGGCCGCACAGAAAGCAGAGAAGACAGCGAGCAGGATCACGAGGGCTCCAGATTTGCGAACTGGACAGCCCGGAAGAAGCCACGCGCAGGCCGCTGACCAGCGAGGAAGCTCCAGCCGGCTGCGGGTGCCGCTTTGCATGAGCAGCGGGTGAAAAACAAAAGACCCGTAGGCCCGGGTTCACTGCTACCTGTCCTGCACGACAGGGAGTGAGTACCGGGCCTACGGGCCTAGATCATGGGGCGAGACGCGATATCAGGGGTGCAGCCCCGGTAGGTCTCGAAGCGATGCCACGTACCAAAACTGGTAGGTGGTCATCGCGTTAAGCGTTGCGCGTATCCACGTCGCGCCCCGGCATGAGGGGTAGTCGAATCATCGACACCTTCCCTGGTGGTATTGCCTGGCTATTCGTACGGCCGATTCACGCTGCCGCTGTTCATGTGCGCGCTGATCATCAGACACAGCGGACCAAGCCTGATCACGCAAGGGCTTGACCCGCTCGGCTAGCAGGCACCGGTTGTAACCACTCTCGCGGTATGTCCGATCCATCTGCCGGTGATGACGCAGGCACATCGGCGCGTAATGCGACTCGTCAACAGACCAGAGTCGGCGCGTTTCCAGGTCGAGGATTTCATTTTCGTCGGTGTGCAAGTACGCCCATTGTTCCGCAGTGCGACCACACCATGCGCACGCATGATGCCTTGCTGGGCCGCACTGCCGGGTTAGTCGGACGTGCACTGTGCGATAGCCGGGTCGAGTCACGGTTACGTCCCCCTCGCGGGAAAAAGAGAAAGAGCCCCCCGGCCGGTTGCTCAGCTCGCAAACCCGACGCCAGTCAGTCTGCGAGGAACAACCGAGCCGGGAGGCTCAGTACAGGTGGGGCTTTCGCCCTGGGTGCTCAGGATTACGCAGCCTTGACGGCGTGCGCTGGCGTCGACTGAGCTAGCGGGCGGGGACGTATCCGCCCTACTCGTTATTTGTATCGGGCGACCGGCCCCGGGTTGGCAACGGCCCTAGACAGGGGGTAGGTGACGAAGTGCAGAAATGAGGGTCGGTCTGGTTACTGCTTGGAGTCCCTAGAAGGATCTGAATTGATCGTCACTTCTACACTTCTACACTTCTTGCAGGTCAGAGGGCTTTTGATCTTGCCTAGTTATTCATCGATCTACACTCCCGCTGATTCAACAGGTCTAGACCAATCTCACACAATGAGACGATGAGGCATTCCGTTACCTAGCCGTTATCCGGGCCACAGGAAGGCTGGTGGGTTATCCGCTCGCCTGGGAGTCCCGGTCCTGTACGCCCCGCTGAGGGCATGCGAAAGCCCCTCCCGGCCATGGGGACCAAGAGGGGCTGAAAGGCTGAGAGAGAGGCGCCTAGTCGTTCGCTGCCAACTCGTCAGCCATCGCTGTCAGCTTCGCTACTGCGTCGCTCCCACGCTTCCCACGCGGCGTCGGAATGGCTGGTGTCGTCATCGAGCCACTCAGGCTCCATACGGTCCAGGATCGGCGTGCGGTCGCCCTTTCCACCGGCAGGCAGCAGTGTCACCCGGCGGAGTGCTGCGCTGAGTAGTGCCCGTTGGCCGTCGACCCCGGCGGAGTTCCAAAGGTCGATGAGCGCCTCTGGGTCCATCAAGGGGGAAAGGTCCGCACCCGCTGACACCTCGGCAAGTTCGGCTTTCAGCGATTCGATCTGAGCGTTCAGCGCGCCCCACAGGTATTCGTAGTCCGCTTCGCTGATCCGGCTGAGAATGAACCGCTCCTTACGCAGTTGCGCTTCCCGCTCCACAGCGTCATCAAGCGCGCGGGTTACTGCCTGCTTGCGTGCCTCGACCGCCGGGTCCTCGTACGAAAGCCAGCGACGCGCAATGGCCAGGATCGTCGGGGAGTCGGGCGGCAGGTTCACGATGTGATTGATCCACAGCACGGCGGCAGCCTCATCCGCCCTTTCGCGCAGCGTCGCGGCCCCCTTGCACACGGACTCACCCTGATTGATTCGGGCGAGGCAGCGATAGTTCCGGCCGCCATTCCCCATGGCCCCCTTGCAGAACGGGCAGCGAAGAATGCCGGTGAGGATTGTCTTAGCCCGTCGAACTCCGCGCGTACGGTCACCGATGGTGGTCCCCGGTCGGCTGCGCCCGCTGATGATGAGCCGGATTCGCTCCCATTCCGCGTAGGTCACCACACCAACGCCAGCGGCTACGGGGTGTCCGTCCGGGGCCATGAGTGGATTCCCACCCCGGTGCCACTTATCGATGTGGTCGCCATGCTCATCACGTGCCCGCTCACGGTCGGGAATCAAACCGGCCCAGCTCGGCGACTGAGCAAGGTGGATGACCGTCTGCGCCCGCCACATCTTGCTTTTGCGCGTACGCGTGCCCTCGGCATTCAGCGTGTTGGCGATAGACGCAGGGGTGACGCCATCGAGCAGCCACGCAGCGATACGGCGCGCTGTCGGGTACTCCGCCGGGTCATGCTCCAGCTTCCCGGTTCCCTTGGGGCAGCGCAGACCGTAGGGCACTACTCCGCCGGGCCAGCGCCCCTCAGTCTTATGTGCGTCTCCGCCGGTCTTGGTGCGCTGGGCTATTGCTTTTGCCTCTTCCCTGGCGCGGTCGGCGAGGATCCCGAAAATGATCCGCATCCCCGGCTTGGACGAGTCGAGCCCTTCGGACGTCACCACAATGCGTGCGCCCCGGAACTGATCAATGAGGCGATCCACTGCCCCCATACCCCGCCGGGAAAGCCGGTCCGTGCGCCAGACATACAGCGTGCGACTACGGCCGTCGAGAATGGCCTGTGTCGCGTTCTCGAATTCCTCGCGCCGGACATACGCTTTGGACGCGCTGCGCTGCTCGAAGTGCACATGGCGAATGGCGATGCCCTCAGCGGATGCGGCGCGCACGATGTCCCGCAGGTGGGCCCGGAGCGTCGAAAGGGTGTCCTTGGCCTTGGAGCGCCTGATGTACGCCTCAGCGAGTTGGGCAGGCTCACCGGCCGCCGGTTCCCACAGGCCAAGCTCACGTATCTCGTCGTCGCTGAATCCCAGCGCCCGCAGGGTGGGGGTGTCGTCTCGGGTCATGTCCGTCCGTTCGCCGAAGATGGTCCGCCCCTGCTGTGGAGCGGGTGAACGGCCTATGTGGACGTTTCCGCAGGTCAGAGGCGGTGTTGCATCGTTGGCTCACGGGTGGGCGTGGATGAACTTCAGCTGGTTCGCGTCGGCCTACGACAACGACGACGTGCTCTACCGGGTCGTCACGCTGGTGCAGATCGCCGGCGTCCTGGTGCTCGCCGCCGGGGTGTCCAAGGCCTTCGAGAACCACGACTTCGTGGTCGTCTGGCTCGGCTACGCGATCATGCGGTTCGCGATGATCGCGCAGTGGCTGCGCGTGGCCCGGTCCACCGAGGGGACCGAGAGAACCGCGGCCCTGCGGTACGCGGGCGGTGTACTGCTGTGCCAGATCGGCTGGCTCGGCCTGCTGTTCGCGCCGGAGGCGGGCCGCCCGTGGGTCTTCCTGGTGGTGGCCGTCGCCGAGCTGTGCGTCCCGCTGTTCGCGGAGAAGGACTTCACCACGTCCTGGCATCCGCACCACATCGCCGAGCGATACGGCCTGTTCACGATCATCGTGCTGGGCGAGACGATCGCCGCCGCCACCGTCGCGGTGAAGTCGGCCGTCGACGAGCACGACGCGCTGGGCGAGCTGCTCCCCATCGCCGCGGGCGGCCTGCTGATCGTGTTCTCCGCCTGGTGGATCTACTTCGTGGTGCCGATCCACGGCCATCTGCGGTCCAACGGACAGGCCTTCCTGTGGGGGTACGGCCACTATCTGATCTTCGCGTCGGCCGCGGCGATCGGCGCGGGTCTGGAAGTCGCGGTGGAACAGACGGTCGGCACCGCGCACATCTCGGCGCTCTCGGCGTCCGCCGCGGTGACACTGCCGACCGCCCTGTACTTCCTCGCCGTCTGGGGACTGCACTCGCGCCATTTCAAGGTCGGCATCGCCCAGCAGCTCGTCCTGCCGACGACCGCGCTGCTCGTCATCCTCTGCACCTTCCTGGGTGACTGGGCGGTGCTCGCCGCGGGGATCGTCTGCGCGCTGACCGTGGCGGTCGGGGTGGTGATGACGACGCGCATGGTGACGCGGGAAGCGGCGGCCGGCGCGGCACGAAGCGCGTAGCCCGGAACGCGCGAACCTCTGCCGGGGCACGCGGCCGGGGAAGACTGGGGGTATGACAGTTGACGCTCTGACAGATGTCGTGGGTCTGCGGGTGGGGCACGCGACGCGCAGCGGGGACGGGTGGCTCACGGGGACGACGGTGGTGCTCGCTCCCGAGGGCGGGGTGATCGCCGCCGTGGACGTGCGCGGCGGAGGGCCCGGCACCAAGGAGACGGACGCGCTCGATCCGCGCAACCTCGTGCAGAAGATCGAGGCGGTCGTGCTGACCGGGGGCAGCGCGTACGGGCTGGACTCGGCGTCGGGTGTGATGGCGTGGCTGGAGGAGCGGGGACGCGGGGTGCGCGTGGGGCCGGACCCGAGGCACGTCGTGCCCGTCGTGCCGGCCGCCTGCGTCTTCGATCTCGGACGCGGCGGAGACTTCCGGTCGCGGCCGGACGCCTCCACCGGGATCGCCGCGGTCGAGGCCGCCGACGCGAGTGCGCTGTGCGCGCCGGTGCGGGAGGGCGGCGTGGGCGCCGGTACCGGCGCGGTGGTCGGAGTGCTCAAGGGCGGGATCGGGACGGCGAGCGCCGTGCTGGAGTCCGGCGTCACGGTGGCCGCGCTGGTCGTGGCCAACGCGGCGGGCTCGGCGGTGGAGCCGGAAACCGGGATCCCGTACGGGGAGTTGGCGCGAGGGTGTACGACAGGGCCGTCCGCGGCGGTGCGCGAGGCGGCCCGGCTGCGGCTGGCGGAGGCCGCCGCGAGGAACGCGCCGCCCCCGTTGAACACCACGCTCGCCGTCGTCGCCACCGACGGCGGGCTGACGCGGGCGCAGGCGCAGAAGCTCGCGGGGACGGCGCACGACGGAATCGCGCGTGCCGTACAGCCGGTGCATCTGCTGAACGACGGGGACACGGTGTTCGCGCTGGCCACGGGTGACCGGCCGCTCGACGCCGGGAACCCCCTGGCGCTCAACGAGATCCTCGCGGCGGGCGCGGACCTGGTGACGCGCGCGATCGTGCGGGCCGTACGCGCGGCGGAGCCGGTGGACGGGCCGGGCGGGGCGTGGCCGTCGTACGAAGAGCTTTACGGGAACGGCGGGTTGGGGGACCGCCCCGGTACTCGCCCGTGACGGCGTACGACTCGGGGCGGGCGCCCTGCCGGTTCTCCGGCTTGACGGCGTACGGCTCGGGGCGGGCGCCCTGCCGGTTCTCCGGCTTGACGGCGTACGGCTCGGGGCGGGCGCCGTGCCGTTGTTCTTGACGGCGTACGGCTCCGGGGGGGGCGCCGTGCCGTTCTCCGGCTTGACGGCGTACGGCTCGGGGCGGGCGCCGTGCCGTTGTTCTTGACGGCGTACGGCTCCGGGGGGGGGTCGCCGTGCCGTTCTCCCGCTTGACGGCGTACGGCTCGGGGCGGCGGGCGGCGGGGCGGCCGGGGCCTACGTGGGCGCGCTGAGCCGAGCCACGTCGAACCGCTCGGCGCCGAGCCGCGCCCGCGCCGGGTCCGTGTGGTGGAGCGGGTCGGGACTCGTTCGCCGGGGGCGTCTTGTAGCGGCCGGGAACTGGTGCGCCCAGGGCACCTTGCCGGACAATGGGTGCGACGGCCGGAACCTTTCGCGGGGCCCGCCGACCGCTGGAAGTGCCGCCTGACGAGGGCTTTTTGACGTCCTGGCGAGCTGCGGGGGAACTTACCGCGCGGCCCGCCCGTTTTCCGCCCGTACGTTTTCTCGGTTCGCGGACATGATGTCCGACCGAGGGGCTACGGTATGCACCCACAAGGTGACATGCAGCAACGCCGGGAGAAACCTTGAGCGTTCCGTACGAGACAGCAGCGTACGAACCACCCGAGTCGCCCGAGTCTCCGGAGGAGCATCTCGCACGACTTCTGGGCCGCGCCCTGAACTCGTTCGAGCTGCCCGACGAGGCGATACGGCGGCTGGACTGCGCGCTGGCACACGACAGCTCGCTGCACTCCGCGCACCACAGCGCGGGGCTCCACCGGGAGACGTACCGGCACACCTGGCTGCTCGCCGACGGTTCCGCCGTCACGCTGTGGGAGCTCGTGCACAACACCGCGACCGGTCACGACGGCCAGCACGAGGTCTACGTCGACGAGGAGGAGCTGCGTACCGCCACGGCCCGGCTCCCGCTCCCTCCGGACGCGCCGGACTTCGAGCTTCCCGTGTTCGTGCAGTTGTCGTCGATCCCCGAGCCGCGTCACACCTATCTGCCCGACGACTCCGCCGATCACGCGCGCCGGCTTCTGCGGCGCGCGGAGAATCCGGACCGGCCGGACGCCGACCTCACGACGCTGCTGCTCCGGGAGGCGTTCGCGCACCAGATCACGCAGGCTTTCGGGCGCCCGTGCCGCGCTGGACAGGCGGGGCTGTGCTTCTCGCTCTACGAGCACGCGTTCCTGCTGCGCGACGGGCAGGAGATCTCCTTGTGGGAGGTCGAGCACACGGCGACCCCGGACCGGCGGCACATGTGCGAGGTGTACGCGACGGAGGACGCGGCCCGTGACGCGATGGAGCGCCGGGCGGCACGACTGGGCTGAAGCCGGAAGGGGCCCCGGCACCTGAGGTGCTGGGGCCCCTTCCGGCTCGGACCTCCGCGTCACGCGGGTGATGACGGACCTGGGCGGAGATCAGCCCACGAATTCCGGCTTCCGGTCCTGATCCTGGCCCTTGTCTTTGCCCTGGGCGGTGTCCTGGCCCGGAGCCTTGTCCTGGACCTGGTTCAGATCCTGGGCGTCCGGCTCGTCCTGCGCGCCCTCCACATGCTGGGCCGGCTGCTTCGGCAGGGCGAACATCAGCAGGAAGATGACGGTCAGCACGGCGGCGACCCAGCCGAGCGCGTGCTCGAAGGCGTTCGCGAAGGCCGGACCCACCTGGGCGAGGGTCAGGTGGTCGCTGATCTCACCGAAGAAGACGACCGAGACCAGGCCGAGGCCGAGCGCGTTGCCCATCTGCTGCACGGTGTTGATCAGACCCGAGGCCGAACCCGAGTGCTCGCGCGGGACCTCCGAGAGCACGGCGTCCGTCAGCGGGGCGACGATGAAGCCCATGCCGGCGCCCATGACCACCAACGGGAGGGCCATCTGCCAGGAGGCGATGTCCATGCCGTAGCGGTCGGACTCCCAGATGTAGAGGAGCACGCCGAGCGCCATGATCAGGGCGCCCGCCTGGAGCACCTTGCGCCCGAAGCGCGGGACAAGCAGCTGCACGGACATGCCCGCCGCCGCCGAGACCGCGATCGAGAACGGCACCCCGGTGAGCCCCGCCCGCAGCGCGCTCCAGCCCAGCCCGAACTGCATGTACAGCGTCCAGACCAGGAAGAAGATGCCGAGCGCGATACCGAAGACGGTCTGCACGGCGATGCCCGCCGCGAAGCTCTTCACCTTGAACAGCGACAGCTCGACCAGCGGCGAACCGTCCCGCGCCGTCTTCCACTTCTCGTACGCCACCAGTCCCGCGAAGACGGCGAGGGAGCCGGCCATCGAGACGTATCCCCACAGCGGCCAGCCCAGTTCACGGCCGCGGGTCAGCGGGTAGAGCAGCATCAGCAGGCCGAGCGTGACGAGGGCGACGCCGACGAGGTCGAGCTTCAGGGCCTTGGGAGCCTTGGACTCGCTGATGAAGCGGCGGCCCAGGATCAGCGCGAGGACACCGACCGGCAGGTTGATGAGGAAGATCGGCCGCCACTCCAGGCCGAAGATGTCCCACTCGATGAGCAGTGCGCCGAGGAGGGGACCCGAGACCGCGCCCAGGCCGACGATCGCGCCGAAGAGGCCGAAGACCTTGCCGCGCTCGTGCGCGGGGAAGGTGGCGTGCACGATCGACAGGACCTGCGGCACCATCATCGCGGCCATGGCGCCCTGCAGAATGCGCGAGGCGACGAGCATCTCCGGGTTCACCGCGAAACCGCACAGCGCCGACGCGACGGTGAAACCCGCCACGCCGAGGAGGAAGAGCCGCTTGCGGCCGTAGATGTCCCCGAGCCGCCCACCGGTGATGAGTCCCGCGGCGAAGGCCAGCGCGTAGCCAGCGGTGATCCACTGGATCTGGCTGAACGTGGCGCCCTCGTCCTGCTTGATCGACGGGATCGCGATATTGACGATCGTGACGTCGACGAGGTCCATGAAGGCCGCGGTCATCACGATGGCGAGGGCGAGCCAGCGCCGTCGGTCGGCCACGGCGCCGGGTGCCGGGCTGCTGAGAGCTGCTGTCTCAGGGGTGTCGGTGGAGGTCATGCGATAAACCTAGGGCCTGATTAGGTCAGATCATGTCCTAGTTCTCCGGCACCCTGGAAAACATGACGACCGACACTCCGGCCCGGCTCCTCCAACTCCTCTCCCTCCTCCAGACGCCCCGCGAGTGGCCCGGCGGCGAGCTGTCCGAGCGCCTCGGAGTGTCCCGTCGTACGGTCAGACGCGATATCGACCGGCTCCGCGAGCTGGGCTATCCGGTGCAGGCGACCAAGGGAGCGGACGGTGGCTACCGGCTGGTGGCGGGCACGGCGATGCCCCCGCTCGTCCTCGACGACGAGGAGGCCGTGGCCATCGCCGTGGGTCTGCGGGCCGGCGCCGGGCACGCGGTCGCGGGCGTGGACGAGGCCTCCGTACGGGCGCTCGCCAAGCTGGAACAGGTGCTGCCGTCCCGGCTGCGCCACCGCGTATCCACCCTCCAGGCCGCGACCACCCTCCTGACCAGCGGAGACGGGGCCAGCATCGCACCGGAGACGCTGACCGTGATGGCGTCGGTCATCGCGGGACGGGAGCGGTTGCGGTTCGCCTACCGCTCCGGGGACGGAACCGCGTCGCGGCGGCTGACCGAGCCGTACCGGCTGGTCTCCACGGGCCGCCGCTGGTATCTCGTCGCGTACGACCTCGACCGCGACGACTGGCGGTCGTTCCGCGTCGACCGGGTGACCGAACCCTTCGCGACGGGGGCCCGGTTCACGCCCCGCGAGCTGCCGGCGGGGGACGCCGCCGAATTCCTGCGGCAGTCGATGTACCGGCGTCAGGAGACCTACACGTTCGAGGTCACTTTCGCCGCCCCGGCCGACTTCGTCGCGGCGCGCGTGCCCGCCTGGGTCGGCACGCCCGAGCCGATCGACGCCCACAGCTGCCGGCTGCGGGCTTCCTCCAGCGACTCGGTGGAATGGCTGGCGGTGCGGATCGCGATGGTCGACTGTGACTTCACGGTGCGAGAACCGCGAGAACTTGTGGAGTACGTAAGGGAGTTGGGTGCACGGCTGAGCCGGGCGGGGGAAGTGCCGCAGACTGACGGCGCCTGACGGTCGGCCGTCCGCCACGGGGGGCGGTGACACCCGGTGGACCGTCGGCGACGGCCGGTTATGCCGCTGTGGCAGAATCTGCCGTCCGGGTCACCCCGGGGTTCAGGTTCGGGGTGGCCCGTCCGCGTCCTGCCCGGAAACCCTCCGCGCCCGCCCGTCCCCGTCGAAGCCGGCAACTCCCGTCCCCCGAAGCAAAAAGAGAACCGAGCTTCGGCGCCGGGGGGGGGAGGCGCCGAAGCTCGGCTCTGGGAGAGTCCCGGCGCGGGGGGGTGTGCGTCGGGACTCGGCTCTTGGGAGCGGGGTGTTTCCGTTCGGTGATTCCGCTGAGGACTTCCTCTGAGGATTTCCGCTCGGTGGTTCCGCTCGGTGGTTCCGCTCGGTGGTTCTGTTCGCTTCTACCGCTCGGACGGGGCCCGAAGCGTGGGCCCTGAAGTCTTGTTCCCAGGGCCCGGCAGGTTGAAGCGGCCTTACATGGCCATGTCTGGTCGACTTGTGGCCATCAGGGCGGGAGGGCCCGTGCGCGGACTGGGACACAGGGGTCCGGCACCCGCGCGGCGATTGAACCCGTACGGCCCACTCGCCCCGCGCACTCGGCCCGCCCCGCGCCTTCCGCGCACCTCGCCGCCGCTACGCCGCCGCGTCGAATCCGGTGTCGCGCGCCAGCTTCTTCAGCTCGAGCAGGGCGTGCTTCTCGATCTGACGGATGCGCTCACGCGTGAGCCCGTGCTCCTTGCCGACCTCCGTGAGCGTCCGCTCCCGGCCGTCCTCGATGCCGTACCGCATCTTGATGATGGAGGCGGTGCGCTGGTCGAGATGGCCGATCAGATCGTCCAGCTCCTCACTGCGCAGCAGGGTGAGCACCGACTGCTCGGGCGAGACCGCGGAGGTGTCCTCCAGCAGGTCGCCGAACTGGGTCTCGCCCTCGTCGTCCACCGCCATGTTCAGCGAAACCGGGTCGCGGGCCCAGTCCAGGACGTCGCCCACGCGCTCCGGCGTCGTGCCGAGCTCGGTGGCTATCTCCGTGTGCTCGGGCTCGCGCCCGTTCTCACGGTTGAACTCACGCTGCACGCGACGGATCCTGCCCAGTTCCTCGACCAGATGGACGGGGAGGCGGATCGTGCGCGACTGGTCGGCGATGGAACGGGTGATGGCCTGACGGATCCACCAGGTGGCGTACGTCGAGAACTTGAAGCCCTTGCGGTAGTCGAACTTCTCGACCGCGCGCACCAGGCCGGCGTTCCCCTCCTGGATCAGGTCGAGCAGGGGAAGACCGCTGCGCGGATAACGGCGCGCCACGGCCACGACCAGCCGGAGGTTCGAGCGGATGAAGACGTCCTTGGCGCGCTCGCTGTCGGCGAACAGCGCCTCCAGCTCCTCGCGGGACGCGTCCGCGGTGGCCTCGGCCTCACCGTCGAGGATCTGCCGCGCGAACACACCCGCCTCGATGACCTGGGACAACTCGACTTCCTTGGCGGCGTCGAGCAGCGGTGTACGCGCGATCTCGTCGAGGTACATGCCGACCAGGTCGCGATCGGCGATTTCGCCGCCTCCGGCGCGAACACTGCGTGCCGCGTCGGATGTCCCGCCAGTGGCGGACTTACGACGGGCGACGGCACGGGTTGCCATGCGTGCTCCCTTGCGTGGTGGGCTTGCGGGTGGTCCCGGACATCCGGTTTCACCCTCCCGGGTGCCCGGCATCCGATGGAAACAACGACTGGAATCAGGACAGAATTCCCAACCCGCACCTTGATTTTTCTGAGCATGCAGTACCCTGTCGCACCACTCGGGAGGTCTGATGCGGTCAGAACGTACAGATGTGCAGGTCAGGCCGGGGGTCGCAGCCGACCTGGGCGCACTCACGGAGCTGTACAACCATTACGTGCGTGAGACGCCCATCACGTTCGACACCATCGTCTTCACGCCGGAGCAACGTCGCCCGTGGCTGCTCTCCCACCCTGAAGACGGACCGCACCGCCTGATGGTTGCCACGGACGCGGATTCACAGGTGATTCTGGGGTACGCCACGTCCAGCGCCTTTCGCGCGAAGCCCGCCTACGCGACCTCCGTGGAGGTGACGGTCTACGTCGCTCCCGGCGCGGGGCGCCGGGGCGTCGGCACGCTCCTCTACGAAGCCCTCTTCTCGGCGCTCGCCGCCGAGGACCTGCACCGGGCGTACGCCGGCGTCGCGCTGCCCAACGAAGCGTCCGTGCGCCTGCACGAACGCTTCGGGTTCCGGCACGTCGGCACCTACCGGGAGGTCGGCCGGAAGTTCGGCCGCTACTGGGACGTCGCCTGGTACGAGAAGGACCTCACCCACCGGGCGCATTGAGCACGGCACCCGGTCCGCGACCATCAGGCGGACGGACCGCCGGACAGGGGACGGGTGGACGGCTGGATGGGTGGACGGGTGGACCTTCGGGCGGTCGGGCCGCCCGGAGGTCCGGGTCATCGGCCGCTCAGCCGAACTGAACCGACCGCTTCGCCATGCCCAGCCAGAATCCGTCGATCACGGACCGCTGCCCGCCGACTCCCCCGGTGGCGTCCGCCGCTCCCATGGTCACGAAGAGCGGGGCGAAATGCTCGGTGCGCGGGTGGGCGAGACGGCCCGCCGGGGACTTGCGCTCGAAGTCGAGCAGCGCGTCCACGTCACCGGCCTCCAGCGCGCGGTGCCCCCAGTCGTCGAACTCGCTCGACCAGGTGGGCACTCCCCCACCGGTGTGCCGCAGGGCCGCGAGGTTGTGGGTGAAGAAGCCGGAACCGACGATCAGCACCCCCTCGTCACGCAGCGGGGCCAGCTTCCGCCCGATCTCGAACAGCCCGACCGGGTCGAGCGTCGGCATGGAGATCTGGAGCACCGGGATGTCGGCCTCGGGGAACATCTCCTTGAGGGGGACGTACGCGCCGTGGTCGAGTCCGCGGTCGGGGATGTCCTGCACCGGCGTACCGGGCGCGCGCAGCAGCTTCCGTACGGACGCGGCGAGCTCCGGAGCGCCGGGGGCCGCGTACGTCACCTGGTAGTAGTGCTCGGGAAAGCCCCAGAAGTCGTACACGAGAGGGACCGTCTCGGTCGCGCCGAGGGCGAGCGGGGCCTCCTCCCAGTGGGCGGAGACCATGAGGATCGCCTTGGGGCGGGGCAGGTCGGCGGACCAGGCGGCGAGCTGGCCGGGCCAGACCGCGTCGTCGGCGAGCGGCGGGGCACCGTGACTGAGATAGAGGGCGGGCATGCGCTCCGGCACGGGGCGCTCCTCGGTGGCGGCGGACATGGCGGCTCCCTCCAGAGGGTTCCATCGTACGGCGGCAGTGCTTGATCTTTGAAGCACTTACTTAAAGTCTCAAGTTCTACTGCGCACAGACTACGACGGGTTTGTTTAAGTTTCAAGGAGGGGCTCGTACAGTGGAGTACATGAACACGGCACCCGCTCCCGCTGAAGAGCCGCGCTGGCTCACCGACGAGGAACAGCGCATCTGGCGTGCGTACATGCACGCCACGACCCTCCTGGAGGACCACCTCGACCGCCAGCTCCAGCGCGACGCGGGCATGCCGCACATCTACTACGGCCTGCTCGTGCAGCTCGGCGAGGCACCGGAGCGCCGGCTGCGGATGACGGAGCTGGCCATGAGCGCGAAGATCACCCGCTCGCGGCTCTCGCACGCCGTCGCGCGGCTGGAGAAGAGCGGCTGGGTACGCCGCGAGGACTGCCCGTCCGACAAGCGGGGCCAGTTCGCGGTGCTGACCGACGAGGGCTACGAGGTCCTGCGGCGGACGGCCCCGGGCCATGTCGCCGCCGTACGCCAGGCACTGTTCGACCGGCTCGGGCCGGACCAGCGGAAGGCCCTCGGCGAGGCCATGCGGATCATCGCCGAGGGGCTCCAGCCGAAGGACGCCGGGGCGGATCTGCCCTGGCTGCGCTAGAGGATCGGCCGGGCGGCGGGCACCTGCCGCCGAGGCCGTCCGGACGGCGGCCCGCCGGGACGGGGAGCCGCCCGGACGGAGAGCCGCCCAGGACACGGGACCGCCGGACGGCACCCCCGGCGGACATCGGACCGACCGGACAGCGGACCGACCGGACAGCACCCCCGCCGGACATCGGGTCGGCCGGACAGCGGGCGGCCGGACAGCGGCTCCCCCCGGACACGGGACCGCCCCGGTTCCGTGTGGCGTGGAACCGGGGCGGTCTCCGGAGTCGTACGGACGAGGCGTCCCCATCCCCGTCCGCACGCGAAGCACCGTCGTACGGACCGCGGTAGTACCGGACCGTGGGCTACGAAGTACCGGAGCGTGGGCTACGGAAGTACCCGAGTACGGGTGGTCGTGGGGTCAGTGCGCGATGACCGGCACCTTGACCTCGTCCTCGGCGCCTTCGCCCGTGCCCGAGCCGACGATCGCGGAGGCGTCCGGACGGCCGGTGTTGATCAGGGTGAAGGCGATTCCCGCGGCGACCACGAGGATGCCGACGGCGAACCAGATCGCGTTGCTGTAGCCGTGCACCATGCCCTCGGCCTGGACCAGCTGCTGCTGCGCCTTGGTGCCGGCGCCCGCCATGTGGTCCTTGATGTAGACGGTGGTCGCGGAGGCGGCGATCGTGTTCAGCAGGGCCGTGCCGATCGCACCGCCGACCTGCTGCGAGGTGTTGACCATCGCCGAGGCGACACCGGCGTCACGCGGCTCGATGCCGTGCGTGGCCAGCGACATGGCGGGCATGAACGCCGTACCCATGCCGAGGCCGAGCAGCAGCATCGCCGGCATCACCAGGGAGACGTACGACGAACCGATCTCCAGCTGCGCCAGGAGCAGCATGCCGAGCGCGGCGACCAGGAAGCCGGGGCCCATCAGCAGCCGCGGCGCGACCCGGGTCATCAGACGGGCACCGATCTGCGTGGAGCCCGTGATCATGCCCGCGATCATCGGCAGGAAGGCGAAGCCGGTCGAGATCGGCGAGTAGCCCTTCACGATCTGCAGGTAGTAGGTGAGGAAGAGGAAGGTGCCGAACATCGCGATGATCGCGAGGCCGAGCGAGAGGTAGACGCCGCCGCGGTTGCGCTCGGTGATGACGCGCAGGGGCAGCAGCGGGGCCTTGACCTTGGACTCGGTGAAGACGAACGCGGCCAGCAGCAGGGCGGAGGCCACGAAAAGGCCGACCGTCGTGGTGTCGCCCCAGCCGTCGGACTCGGCGCGGGTGAAGCCGTAGACGAGGGAGACCAGACCGAGGGTGGACAGGACGACGCCCGGGATGTCGAGCGGCGAACGGTTGCGCCCGCCCTTCGGCTCACGGATGACGAAGTACGCGCCCGCGGCCGCGACGATCGCGAACGGGATGTTGACGAAGAAGGTCCAGCGCCAGTTCATGTACTCGGTGAGGACACCGCCGAGGATGAAGCCGACGGCGCCACCGCCACCGGCGATCGCACCGTAGATGCCGAAGGCCTTGGCGCGCTCCTTGGCGTCGGTGAACATCACGGCGAGCAGTGAGAGCGCGGCGGGCGCCAGCAGCGCGCCGAACACGCCCTGAAGGGCACGGGCGCCGAACATCATCGCGCCGCTCTGTGCCGCGCCGCCGAGGGCGGAGGCCAGGGCGAAGCCGACCAGACCCACGACGAACGCGCGCTTGCGGCCCCACAGGTCGGCGATGCGGCCGCCGAACAGGAGCAGACCGCCGAAGGCGAGGGCATAGGCCGTGACGACCCACTGCCGGTTGCCGTCAGAAATACCCAGGTCCTGCTGGGCCGAGGGCAGCGCGATGTTCACGATCGTGGCGTCGAGCACCACCATCAGCTGGGCCAGCGCGATGAAGACGAGCGCCTTCCAGCGGTTGCTGTGCGCGTCGGACGCTGGGTCCGGGACTGCCTTGGAGATTGCTGTTTCAGACATGGGGGTACCCACTCCGGGACTTCGTAGCGAAAAAAGTCAGTGAAAAGGGACGGCTCGTCGACGGTGACGGCCGGGAACGCCTCGGCGCGGCTCGTCCCTGACGGCGAGCGCACCTCGCGTGTGACGCGTACGGGCCGCACGACGTGTACGGGCTGTACGGGCTCGGGCGATGAGTTGTGCGTTATTGAGTACGAGTTCGCTGAGTACGAGTTCGGGTTACGAGTCCTGACTGCCGCCGGGCGCCGGGCTCATCGGTCGCCGGTCGACCGATCGCTTCGGCTGCCACCCCGGCACCGGTCACACTCGTCGCAGTTCCTCCAGGTTGGCGGCCACTCCGGGCAGTTCGGATCGAGCCGGGGCCCGCATGCCGTCCAGGAGCAGCTGAAGATGACGGTGCACGAAGCGGTCGATGCCCTGGCACGCGGTGCCCGGCAGCGGCCTGGTGAGCTGACTGACGGCGATCATCAGATCGCCCAGCTCGACGTCGGGGCGCAGCTGTCCGGCCTCACGCGCGCGGGCCATCAGCTGCTGCAGCAGATCGGTGATCCGGTCGCGCGCGGCGACCAGGTCGGGATGGTTCTGGTCGAAGTTCTCGGAGAGCATCGGGCACAGGGCGCCGATCCGCTCGTCCGCGGCGAAGTGCACGAAGCCGCTCAGCGCCTCGAACGCGTCGCCGTCCACGGCGAGCGCCTCCTCGACCCACTCCGAGGTGCGGTCCATGACCGAGCACACGACCTCGCGGGCGAGGGCGTCGCGGTCGGGGAAGTTGCGGTACACCGTGGCGTTGCCGACACCGGCCCGGCGGGCGATCTCGTCGAACGGCACCTCGGCGCCGAACTCGACGAACATCTCGCGGGCGGCGGCGACGATCCGCTCCCGGTTGCGCAGGGCATCGGCACGGGGCCGGGCCACTCGACGCTGTACGGGGGTCGCGGTCTCCACGGCATCCTCCTCGGAGCTTCTCGGAACGTGTGTGCGATCCGGGGACTCGGTCCCCGTTTCGCTCGGACGTATGACTAAACGGGGAAACGATCCCCGGTTATTTCCCGGACCTGGAAGAGAATGATGTGACCTGCGTCACACATTCTTCCTCCCTTCGGCCCCTCCCGCAGATGAACCCGATCGGGCTCATCCAACGCGCGCCCGGCGCGTCGGCGACTCAGGGTGATCGAAAGGGTGCAGTCGGAGACCGGTGGCTGCCGTGGAGCGAAGGGCCCCCTGCATGCTGCCGTCCAGCCGCCGCATACGCCCGCGCCGTATGGCCGCGCTGGCCACGGTGACCGTTCTGACGCTGGCGGTCAGCACCTCCGCGGGCACCGGACATCTGACGGCCGGCTCCGCCACGGCGGGCTCCGCGGCACTGGCCCGCTCCACGACGCTCGGCCCCTGCCTGATCAACGGCCCGTCGGACGTCCAAATGGGGGAAGGGATACCGACCTCACCCGGGTACGCCCGCTCCACCGGCACCCTGCGGGCCCTGACCCTGATGGTCGACTTCTCCGACGCGCCCGGCAAGGGCAGCGCCCGCGACCGGTACGACGAGTTCTTCCCCAAGACGCAGGAATGGTTCCGCACCGCCTCCTACGGCCGCCTCGACTACCGGCCCGAGGCCCCCGTCCGGCACTGGCTGCGCATGCCCAAGCCCTTCAAGGCGTACGGGATAGAACGCGGCGCGCCCTTCGACCCCGGCTACCGCGAACTGGTCCAGGACATCGTGGCCACGGCCGATCCCGAGGTCGACTTCCGGTCGTACGACATCCTGAACGTGCTGGTCACCCCGAATGCCGGGCCCTCCGCCCTGGACACCGTGCTGTCCGTGACCTTCGCCGGCAACACCGAGGCGCCGGTGGCCGACGGCGTCCCGGTCGCCAACGCGTCCTTCGTCTACAGCCGCCAGGACGACGGCTCGGGCTCCTACGCCGACACCGGCTACCGCGTACTGCCCCACGAGAACGGTCACACCTTCGGCCTGCCCGACCTCTATACCCAGGACGGCGGCGGGGCGGTCGGGCACTGGGACATCATGAGCGAGGACTGGGGGGCCGACAACGACCTGCTCGGCTGGCACAAGTGGAAGCTCGGCTGGCTCGACGCCTCCCAGGTGAGCTGCGCGGCGGCACACGGCACCAGCGAGTACACACTGACCCCGATGGCTCGGCGGGGCGGCGCCAAGCTCGTCGTCATACCCGTCGGCGCCCGGAGCGGATACGTCCTCGAACTGCGCACCCGCGCCGGCAACGACTCCGCCGTCTGCCATCCCGGCATCCTCGTCTACAAGGTCGACGCGGACGTGGACACCGGGAACGGGCCCGTCACGGTGTACGACTCCCACCGCGACAGCGGCGGATGCACCCGCTCACCCAACGTGCAGGCGGAACTCTCCGACGCGCCCTTCTCCCCCGGTGAGACCTTCAAGGCCGCCAAGGCGGGACTCACGGTCCAGGTCGCGTCGGCGGACGCCACGGGAAAGTATCTGGTGTACGTGACGCGCCGCTGACCAGCGGGCGAGCCGCCCCGGTCCCGCGGACGGCCGTCCGGACGGCGGTGCTCGGGGCGAGCCGTCGACGGGCCGGGCGGGAGCCCGAGACAGCGGGACGGGCAGGAGCCCGACACAGACAGCCGGCCCGGCGGACGGGAGCCTGAGACAGCCGGACGGAGTCCGAAGGGCGGCAGCCGGACGGAGTCCGAAGGACAACCGGACAGAGGCCCCCGAGACGGCAGGACGGAGGCCCGCGAGACAGCGGACAGGGGTCGAAGGGCAGCCGGAGGGAGGCCCGCGAGACAGCAGGACGGAGAAGGGCGTGCTCGGCAGACCGGCGCCCGTGCCCGGAAGCGGCCCACCTGCTTCGGCGGGCGGACAAGCACTACCGTGGCTCTTCTGAGATCCGCCACACGGTGACTCATCCGAGATCCGCCGCACGGTGACTCTTCTGAGAGCCCCACCGGAGAGCCCATGCCATCAAGCCCCAGGTCATCGAGCCCCACGTCGTCACCGTGGCCCGTCACACCGCCGAACCGCGTGTCGGCCGGGGCGGGCAACGGTTCCGCGGTGTCCGGCTCCGGTCCCGCCGCCGGGGCCGACGTGCCGGACGAGGCGGTCACGCCGCTCATCCGGGGCCTCGCCGTGCTGCGCCGGCTGACCGAGGCGGACGGTTCGGCCAGTCTGAGCGGACTCGAACGGGCCACCGGGCTCGCGCGGTCCACCGTCGACCGGATCACGGCGACCCTGGCACGCATGGGCTACCTGCGCCTCGACGGCCGGGATGCCGTACTCGCGCCCCGCCTGATGGAACTCGGCAACGCCTATCTCGCCGCCCTCCGGCTTCCCCGTGTCCTGAACGCGCACGCCGACGCGCTCGCCGACGAACTCGACGAATCGGTGTCCATCGCCGTCTCCGACCGGGACGGCATCCGCTTCATCCATCAGGCCACCCGGCGCCGCGCGATGTCCCTGAGGTTCCGCATCGGCGACCTGCTTCCCGCCGAACGCACCGCACCGGGACCGCTGTTCGCGTCCGAGTGGAGCGAGGAGGAGTGGACACGCTGGCGAGAGCGCCGCGCTGCCGATCCGGAGGACCGCGGCTTCCCGACCGTACCCGCGCGGAGCCGGCCGTACGAGGGCAGGGCGGACACCTCCGCCCTGCCGGCCGCCCAACACCCCACCGTCGGCGATGACTTCGAGCAACGCGCGGCCGAAGCGGGCGAGGCCGGCTGGGCGTTGGACGACCAGCTCATCGAACCGGGCCTTGTCGCCCTCTCGATGCCCGTACGGGAGGCGGGGCGGATCGCCTGCGTGGTGAACGTGGTGAGCCATACGAGCCGGCACAGCGCCACCGAACTGCGGGACGCGCTGCTGCCGCGCCTGCGGACGGCCGTTGCCGAGATGGAACGGGCACTGGCACGGGACGACGAACCCACGCCGCAGCGGAAGGCCGGGATCACGCGGAGCGACGACATCCTGACCGGAACGAGCGGCCCAGGAGGCACGGGGGTCGCGGGCGGCTCAAGCGGCACGGGCGGTGCCGGCGGTGCTGGGAGCCCCGGCGGTGCCGGCAGTGCTGGGAGCCCCGGCACCTCAGGGAGCACGGAACCCGTGGGAAGGGCCGCCACCCCCGCCGGGCTCGCCGACTGGACCGCTGCCTCCAAGCAGGAACTGGGGCGGGAGTTCATCGAGTCGCTGGCACGGGGCCTGACCGTGATCACGGCCTTCGGTGAGGGCCGCGGCGAACTGACCCTCACCGCGGTCGCTCAGGCGACAGGACTCGCCCGAGCGACCGCTCGCCGCGCCCTGATCACGCTGGAACACCTCGGATACGTCACCACGCACGACCGCGTCTTCCGCCTCACGCCGCGCGTCCTGGGGCTCGGCTTTCCGCCCCTCTCACGGACCACGCTCCCTGAGATCGCGGCCCCGCATCTGACCGAACTCTCCCAGCGGCTGCACGACTCGGTGTCGCTCGCGGTGCTGACGGGCGACGAGATCCAGTACACCGGACACGTCTCCACCCGCGGCATCATGAGCGTCCACGTCACCGTCGGCACCCGGCTGCCCGCGTACGCCACCTCGCTGGGCCGGGCGATCCTGGCCGATCTTCCCGAGACCCGCGTGACGGAGATCCTGACCGGCGCGCCCGAGGCCGTCTCCCGGCGGATCGGCATGGCCCCGGAGCTGTTCAGGGCCGAACTCGACCGGGTACGGAAGGCTGGATACGCCCTGGTCGAGGAGGAGTTGGAGCAGGGCCTGCGATCCATCGCCGTCCCGGTGCGCGACCTCGCCGGACGGACCGTGGCCGCGGTGAACGTCGCCATGCACAGCGGGCGCCGCACCGCCGAGGCATGCGTCAGCGACGTGCTGCCCGAACTCCGAGCGACAGCGACTCGCGTCGAGGCGGACCTGCACATCGCGGGCCGCTTCCGCCGGGTGCCACGAACCTGACCTCTTCCATCCTTCAACCAGCCATGTCTGGAAGGCGGTTATGACCTGGCGTGAAGATGATCTGCCCGACCCAGGCCCCGTTGACAGATCCAAAAGCGGGTTCCTAGCGTCGCTTGCGGCAGGACAAACAGCAGCCGAACGACAAGGAGCGTCCGGGTGGTCGCGTCGTGGTGAAGCAGGAGAGGTCCGAGCGAACCAGGCGCAACCTGATCCGGGCCGCCTCGACCGAGTTCGACCAGTCCGGCTACGAACGGGCGACCCTGTCCGCGATCAGTGAACGGGCCCAGGTCACCAAGGGCGCCCTGTTCTTCCACTTCGCGGCCAAGTCCGATCTGGCCCGCGCGGTCCAGGCGCAGGCCTGCACGACGTCGGAGGCCGCGCTGGGGAAGCTGGCGCGGCGCGAGACGCCGGCGTTCGAGATAGCCACCGCCATGGCGCACACCCTCGTGGGCCTCGTGGAAACCGACATGACCGTTCGCGCGGGGGCTCGGCTGGCTCAGGAGATCAGGACTCCCGACGACCCGTCACTCCACTGTCACACCAACTGGCTCGGCGCCCTGCACGGAATCCTGGACCGGGCCCGGAGCGACGGCTCCCTGCTCCCCGGGGTCGACGTCCGAGCGGCTGCCGTACTGATGCTGTCCATTATCACCGGCACGACGTCCCTGGCCCGCCTCCCCGCGGACCCCACGCTCTCGGGCCCTCCCCGCTCCCCTCACCCGCGCCCCGCCTCGTCCCCCCACTTCGTCCCCCGCTCCTCCCAGGAGACGGGCGACCTGTGGCTGACCCGCATGCTCCACCTGACCCGCCCGGCCCTCTCGGGCCTCCCGACCAACTGACCCGAGGGCGTCCAGCCGACCCGAGGGCTCCGAACAGCCGCCGCGCCCACGAGACCGGGGCGACGTCCGGGGGGCCCTCGCACGCCACCGACACACGGCCGCGTACCTCCCACGCACCGCCCACAGAGCACCGGAGCCCCCGCCCCTCGGCCACCCTGCCCGACCCCACCCCACCTGCACGAACGGGAACCTTCCCAGCCTCCACCCGCGATCCGCTACGCTAGCTACCGGATCGCACACGATCCGCACGCCTTCGTAGCTCAGGGGATAGAGCACCGCTCTCCTAAAGCGGGTGTCGCAGGTTCGAATCCTGCCGGGGGCACAGACAGAAGGGCCGGCTCGGGAGGGGTTTCCTCCCAGGCTGGCCCTTTGTCGTTTCCTGGTGCCCCGGGCCCTTCTCGGCGCCCGGGGTTCGTCGTTCGGTCGTGGGACGCGTGGACGCGCGTCCCACGGGTGGAGTGGGGCGGGATCGGTGTTGCGTGGTCCTACGCGGCGCCGCTGATGCCCGGGGCGATGAAGCGGCGGTGGAGGGGGCTGAAGGAGGTTTCGGGGGCGCCGGGCATGCCGGCCTTCTGGATCGCGGGGGCCAGGCGTTCGGCGAAGAAGGTCTCGAACGCCTCCTGGGACTCCCAGACGTCGGTGACGTGCAGCCCCTGCGCGTCGAACCAGGCCACGTGCATCTGACCGCCGGCCCCCGGGACCTCCTCCCACTGCACCGCGTCCCGCACGGTGTCGTACTGCTCCGGCGTGGCGTCCGCCCAGTGCATCGACATCACGATTGCCATGTCCGGCCCCTTGCTGTTCGTAGTGGTGACGCCGTTCTCGGACCAGCAAACATCCACGGTCCGCCGCTCACATCTCCACGGCGGCCAAAGGCGTTCCCCTGCCGGTACCGAGCATCGGGATCGTTCCACCCGCCGAGCCGCGCCGGACAGAGCGCGCGGAGGCGCACCGGCGCCTGCGGAAACCTTCGTACGCTCGTCTCGGGTCCTCCGCTCCGGGGGCACGGGACGGTCGGGCCGCCGGTGGCGTCTTCTATCGTCACCGGCATGGGAAACCAGTTCGCGATCGGCGCCGCCCCGGCCCCTCGGCGGGCGCCCGCTCCGAACCTGAGCGGCGGCGGATTCCTGTGAGCCGAAGGCGATACGTCTCCAGAGGGGTACCGGGCGGATACCGGATCTGGGACAACCGGGGACGCCGGTGGTGGGGCGATCTCTACGAATTGTGTCCCGACGACCTCGTCGCCGAGCTCAACGGCCCGGCCGACCCCGCGCGGATCGTCGCCCTGATGAAGCGGTACCGGGCTACGAAGCGGTAGCGCCTGTGTGTGCGTGTGGGGGCTGTGCCCGTTACGGCGGAGACGGGCCCGCCTCGTTTCAGGGGGAGTTCACCTCGGACTGCGGTCCCCTCGGTGCGGACGGCTCCGGGTGTCGGCCCTCCGGGGGCGCGGCGCGGTGGCGGAGCAGCGAGGGGGCCAGGGTCAGCGTCACGGCGATCGAGGAGGTCGCCATCACGGTCATCGCCGTCGCGGGCGAGGCGAGTTGGGCGATCCCGCCCGCCAGCGCCGCGCTCACGCCCTGCATCGTGAGCATGCCCGCCGTGTGGAGCCCGAGGGCGTGGCCGCTGAGGTCGTCGGGGATCAGGGCCACCAGGCGTTCCTGCTGGATCAGGCTCGACCCGAAGCCGATCGAGGCGACGGCGACGAGGACGGCCGCCACGGCCACGCCCGGACGCAGGGCGAAGAAGAGGTACGGGGTCGCCAGGAGCAGCAGGAAGGGGACGCCGAGGCGGGCGCGTACCCGGGGCGGCAGGAAGCGGCCGGTCGTCACGTCGCCGACGAACATGCCGAGGGCCGCGAAGGCGAACAGCGCGCCGGCCCGGCTCGGCGCGTACGACACGTACAGCGATTCGCAGCCGACGACCAGGCCGTTCGGTACCCAGAGCAGGAGATAGAGGGTGCGGCGTTCCGGTGAGGAGAAGAGGCGGGCGTTGGTGCGCCAGGTCCGGGCGATGGAGGGGCGGCCCAGGGCCCGGGGTGCCCGGGGTGTCAGGCCGAGCCGGGCTGTCAGGGCGGCCGCCAGGTACAGCCCGGCCGCCAGGAGGAGCGTGACGCGCGGGGACAGCAGGGCCACGAGGACGCCACCGGTCGCGTATCCGGCGATCTGGGCGATCCCGCTCATCATGTTGAACACCGAACGCCCCAGCAGATAGCCCTCCTTGGCGAGGATCTCGGTCAGCAGGCCCCACAGGACCCCGCCGCCGAAGGACTGGATCAGGCCGAGGAGCAGCAGGACGGCGAAGATCGCCCAGATCGGCAGCCCGGGGATCGCCGTCGCCGCCGTGCCGAGCCCGAAGAGGAGCGCGATGCCCGCCACGGTCGCGCGCGGCGGCAGCCGGTCGGCGGCCGAGAGCATGGTGGCCGCGCCGGCCATCTGGGCGAGCGAGGGCCCGAACATGCTCAGCGCGGTGAGCAGCGGCGAGTCGGTGGCCCGGTAGACCAGGGTGCCGAGAGCCAGACCGCTCACCGTCGAGGCGGCGGTCCGGAAGCAGGAGGACAGGAACAGCGGGGTGAACTCCCGCGTGCGGAAGAGCTCGGAGTAGCTGCGCATCCGCGGAGTCTGCGAGGTCGTACGGACGGTCGATATTGTTTCGCGTGGACGCGAAAGGTTCGGGGAGGAAACACCTCCCGGCGCCAGACGTTCCAAGAAGGGGACACGGTCCGGCGCGAGGAGTTCCGGGGGGAGGCAGGGGGCGGGCATGGGCTGGTGGCAGGTGAACGCGGACACCCTCGCCGGGAGTCGTTTCGTGCTGTCACCGCTAGCCGAGACGTTCGCCTGTCTGAAGCTGCTGCACGCGGAAACCGCCACGCACCCCGGTGAACGCGCCTGGCTGGACGTCCATCTGGCGGCGTACCGCGGGCGGCTGGCCGCCGACCCCGTCACCGCGCTGCTCGTGAGCTGCGGGCTCGGGCGGGCGTGGATCGCCGACTTCCTCACCCCGACCCCGTACGGCGACGAGTCGTTCGAGACCGAGGTCGCCCGGGTGCGGGAGGTCTCGCCCCGGGACGCCCGCGGCCATCTCGTCCGCTCGGTGGGCGGCCCGCTGCCCGCGGCTCTCGCGGACCGCGACGATCTGCCCGAGCGGGCCGCCGCGCTGCTCACCGCCGTCTGGGAGGAGTCCGTACGCCCCGACTGGGAACGGCGGCGGCGCGTCCTGGAGGCCGATGTGGTGGCCCGGACCGCGCGGTTGGGCCAGGGCGGCTGGGCGGCGGCGCTGGACGGGCTGCGGCCCGGGACGCGCTGGCTCGGCGGCAACCGGCTCCAGGTCAACCTCCACGAGTACCCGCCGCGCGAGATCTCCGGCGCCCAGCTGGTCTTCGTCCCCGTCACGCCGAAGGCCGGATGGGTGTCCTGGGAGGGGTCCCGCCGCTACGCCCTGGTCTACCCGTGCGCGGGGGCGCTGGCCGACGTAGGGGCCACGGTGGTGCCGGAGAGTCTGGGGGCGCTGCTCGGAACGGCCCGGGCCGGTGTCCTGCTCCGTCTCGACTCGCCCCTGTCCACCAGTCAGCTGGTCGCCGTGACCGGGCAGGGACTGGGGTCGGTCGGCCGCCATCTGCGGGTCCTGCTGGACGCGCGGCTCGTGGAGCGGCGAAGGGCGGGACGGTCGGTGCTGTACTCGCGGACGGCCGCCGGTGAGGTGCTCGTCACAGCGCAGGGCCAGGACCTGTCCGGCGTAAGGGATTCGCCGGACGGGCGCCGGGAGCGGACCGACAGGGCCGGTGGGTCCGGCGGGACCGACACCTACCGGAGTTAGCATCCGCTTATGACTACTGACAACACCGGTTCCTCTGTGCTCGCCGTCGAGATCGGGGCCCTCCAGGGGGGTTCCGCCGACCTGTCCCAGTACGCGGGCAAGGCCGTCCTCATCGTGAACGTCGCCTCCAAGTGCGGGCTGACCCCGCAGTACGCCGGTCTCGAACAGCTGCACGAGCGCTACGCCGCCCAGGGCTTCACCGTCCTCGGCGTGCCCTGCAACCAGTTCCTCGGCCAGGAGCCCGGCAGCTCCGAGGAGATCGCCGAGTTCTGCTCCGCCACCTACGGGGTCACCTTCCCGATGACCGAGAAGGTCGAGGTGAACGGTGACGCGCGGCACGGGCTGTACGAGCGTCTGGTGGGCACCGCCGACGCCGAGGGGCACTCCGGCGACATCCGCTGGAACTTCGAGAAGTTCCTGATCGGGCGGGACGGCACGGTCGTCGGCCGCTTCTCGCCGCAGACCGAGCCGGAGTCGGCCGAGCTGGTCTCCGCCGTGGAGAAGGCCATCGGCTGATCCTCGCGGCGCCGGTGTGGAGCAGGCCATCGGCTGACGCTCGCGGCGCCGGCGTTGACCTTGCCCCTGGGGCAAGGGGGAGCGTCCCTGTCACCGGGCGGAAGGCGCCCGGTGACGGAGGATGACAGGGTGGACAAGGACCTGCTCACCATCGGCGCGTTCGCCTCGCGGGCGCGGCTCTCGGCCAAGGCCCTTCGGCTGTACGACCGGCTGGGGCTGCTGACCCCGGCGTACGTCGACGAGGTCAGCGGCTACCGGTACTACCGGGCCGAGCAGACCGAACGGGCCCGGCTCGTCGCGCTGCTGCGCCAGCTCGACATGCCGCTGGCGCGGATCGCGGACGTGGTGGAGGCGCGCGGCACGGAAGCGGCCTCGCTGCTCACCGCGTACTGGGACGGTGCCGAGGCCCGCTTCGCCGCGCAGCGGGCGCTCGCCGACTACCTCCGTGGACGTCTTTCCGGGAGGAGTTCCGAGATGTACGAGAAGTTCGTCGTCGAGACCGCCGAGGTGCCCGAACAGGTCGTGCTGACCGAGAAACGGCACGTCCTGGCGCCCGAGCTGCCGGTGTGGATCCCCGCCTCGCTGGGCCGGCTGGAGGAGGGCGCCCGGGAGGCCGGGGGCATCACGGGGCCGCCGTTCGTCGTCTATCACGCCGAGGTCGGTGTGGAGAGCGACGGTCCGGCGGAGACGTGCGTACCGGTGACCGACCAGGCCGCGGCACGGGCCTGGGCCGGACGGCAGGGCCGGGCCACCGGGGCCGAGGTGCGGGTCGAACCGGCCCGGCGCATCGCGTTCGTCCGCATCAGCAAGGCGCAGGTCGCCCACCCGCAGATCCTGGCCGCGTTCGAGGCGGTCGAGAGCTGGGTCACCGGACAGGGGCTGTCCGTCGACGGCCCGTGCCGGGAGATCTACTTCGCCGACTGGGACGCGGCGGGGCCCGCGGACGCGGTGTGCGACGTGGCGTTCCCGGTGAGGTGATCTGAAGGGACCGCGTCGACGTGGGCGTGGCGCGGCCGCCGCGTCACGCCCCTTTCCCGTGATGCCGCGCCCACCTGGTGACGTGCAACGCCCACCTTCGTGTGACGGTGCGGGCACGGCGCCGGGGAGCCGTGTACGACTGGGGAGTTTCGGTGGTCTCGTCCCCCTCGGGAGTTCGCTGTGCCTTCTGTCGCTTCCTCGGTCCATGCCCGCGTCCCGGTGCCGGGAGGCGGGGCGTCCACGGAAGTGGCGGAGCACCGGCTCTCGTGGGAGGGCTACGGGTACACCGCGCGGGTGGCCCGGCACTGCTCCCCCGTCACGGAGCCGCTGCTCGTACTCGGCGGCTCGGACCAGACGCGGTACTCGTGGACACGGCACGAGCGGTGGCTCGGGCAGCTCGGAACCGTCGTCACCGTGGATCTGCCCGGGTTCGGGGACGCGGACTTCCTGCCCGCCGAGCACGGGATCGACTTCCTGGCCGAGTGTGCGGGCCACATGCTGCGCCGGCTCGGGCTCGGCCCGGTCAACCTGTACGCGGGGTGCTACGGCGGGGCGGTCGGGCTCCGGCTCGCCCAGCGGTATCCGGAACTGCTGCGCCGGGTCGCCGTGCAGGGGATGTCGGACCACATTCCGGACTGGTTCGCCGAGGCGCTCGTGGGCTGGGTCCGGCTCCTGGAGCAGGGACGCGTCGAGGAGACCGCCGAGGAGTTCGTACGGTGCTTCGTGCCGCCGCCCGGCGACCGCACCGTACGCAAGCACGCCGCGCTGACCCGGCTCATGTACCAGCAGTTCGCGGCGCAGACCCCGCGCGACGTCGCCGTGACGGTCGAGCGGAACCGGCGGCTGCTGGCCCACGAGTGGTACCGGCGGGCGCCCGTCCCCGCGGTCCCGTATCTCGCGTTCACCGGCGAGCACGACACGCTGACCACGCCCGGCATGGTCCGCTCGGTGGCGGCGGACCTGCCGGGCGCGTGGTTCACCACGATCGCGGAGTGCGGCCATCTGGCCCATCTCCAGCGGCCCCAGGACTTCTGCGATCTGCTCGTCCGCTTCTTCCGCGACGGACGGCCGCAGGAGGCGGGCCTGACCTACTGCGGGCCCTTCGAGCGGTACTAGCCCGGCGGTACCGGAGGGGTCAGCGCAGCTCCTCCGGGCACGGTGTCCCCCGGGGGAGCTGGTACGGCGCCGCGAGCCGGTAGGTGCCCGGCTTCGGGGCGAGCAGCTCCGTCCAGATGTCGCCCGCCGCGGTCTCCTCCGTCGGCGTCAGGCAGCCGTTGAGGTTCTCGTACGTCTTCGGGGTGCCGTCCGTGCGGCGCTTCGACGCCTTCGTCTCCTGGGGTGCCTTCAGGCTCTTGCCGTCCTCGTCGACGATGCTCAGCCACGGCGAGTACGGGATGCGGATGAGGATGCGGCCCGCCTCCTTCACCTCGATGGTCATCTCGCCCTGCTCGGCCAGGTCGACCACGGCGTGCGGCTCGGCGAGCGGGGTGGGGTCGGTGACCGTGAAGAGCTGCCAGTTGGCGTCGCCCCAGATCTGCCGCAGATACGGCATGCCCCGCTGGACGAGCTCGCGTTCGCGCTGGCCGCCGTCGCCGTCCGGTTCGCCCTTGGGCAGCACGACGTAGTGGATGGCCCAGCGCTGGAGCCACTCGTGGTAGTTCGCGGAGTTGAGCGTGTCGTCGTAGAAGAGCGGGTTGCGCTCCATGTCGGCCTGACGGTTCCAGCCGCGGGCGAGGTTCACGTAGGGGGCCAGGGCGGAGGCCTCGCGGTGCGAGCGGGCGGGGACCACCTCGACGCGGCCCTTCTCGGCGTCCACGAGCTGGAGCTGGTTGACGAGCGGGGCCAGCTCGCGCGCCCAGGAAGCCGCCGGGGTCGTGTGCACGATGTCGTCGACCGTCTTGAAGCCGATCCAGCCGGTGAACACGGCGAGGGCGATGACGGTGGCGTACCACTTCCGCGACTTCGGCACGGTGAAGGGCAGCGCGGCGGTCAGGGCGACGCCCGCGAACAGCATCGCCAGGCGCGTGATGTTCGAGCCGATCTGGGAGCTGATCAGCCAGACGAGGAGCACGGCGAGGCCGTACACCGCCGCCGTGATCCGTACCGTCGTCCACTCCTTGGGCACCACGTAGTAGACGGCGGCGGCGGACGCGAACGGCAGGATGACCGAGAAGAACGTCATCGGCTGTGTGCCCGAGAAGGGGAACAGCAGGGCCGAGAGCCCGACCACGACCGTCGGGGCGATGCCGAGGGCGTAGGCGCCGGGACGGCGCCTCTGGAGGAACATGGCCGCGGCCAGCAGGCCCACGAAGAGTCCGGCGACCGGTGAGGCGGCCGTCGCGAGCGCGGCCAGCGGCGCCGCGCACAGGGCCTTCGCCCAGCGTTTGTAGCGCCAGCGGTGGGGCCAGCAGAAGACGACGGCGACCGCGCCGAGCGCGAACGCCGTGCCGAGGCCGTACGTCACCCGGCCGGAGATCGCGTTGCAGACCAGCGCGAAGATGCCCGCGAGCGAGGTGGCGATCGGGTTCCGGACGACGCGGCTGCGCAGGAGGATCATCGTCAGCAGACCGGCCGAGAGCGTCCCGGCGATCATCATCGTCGTCCGGACGCCGAGCACCGACATCAGATACGGCGACACCACGCTGTAGGAGACCGGGTGCATTCCGCCGTACCAGGCGAGGTTGTACGCCGAGTCCGGGTGCCGGCCGACGAACTCCGCCCACGCGTCCTGCGCCGCGAGGTCGCCGCCACTGTTCGCGAACGTGAAGAACCACACGATGTGGAGCACGCCGGCGAAGGCGGTGAGGAGAAGGACGGGGTAGCGGCGGAGGAAGTCGCGCGGCGCGGATCCGGCCGTCGCCGCCGGAGCGGCCGGCCCGGTCCCGCCGGGCTTCCCGGCGGCGCCACCGCCCGCGTCCGCGACGGTGTCCGCGCTCGTGCCCGGGTCCGCCGCCGCGCCCGCGCTCGCACCGGTGTCCGCGACGCCGTCCGTGCTCGCGCCGGCGCCTGTGCCGGTGTCGGTGCCCGCGCCGGTGACGGCGACTGTGCCGGTGTCCGTGCTCGCGCCGGTGACTGTGCCCGCGCCGGTGACGGCGACTGTGCCGGTGTCCGTGCTCGCGCCGGTGACTGTGCCCGTGTCGGCGCCGGCGACCGCGACTGTGGCGGTGCCCGTGCTCGCGCACGTGTCGGCGCTGGTGGTTGTGTCCGTGTCGGCGCCGGCGACCGTGTCCGTGACTACGTCACGGACCGCCTCGCGGGTGCCGGCGCGCGGCCGTATTCGCGGGCCCGTTCCCTGGCCCGCATCGGCGTCGTCGGCGTGTGTCGGCTCCGCTGTCGCCACTGCAAGGTTCTCCCCGTGTCCCGTTTGGTCCGTTCTGGGCCGGGACCCGCGGCTCGCGAGCAGCCCCGATTAGCGCGACGCTAGCACGCACTCCGCCGGACAGCCCCCGAGTGGGGCACCGTCCGACGGAGTGCGGGTGCGGGCACCGCTCCCGCGGTACGTCACCGATGCGTGCGCGCGTACGTCACCGGTGTGCCCGTCCGCTCAGCCGACGCGGGTCACCCGCGCGCCGAAGCCGGGCTCGGCGAGGTCCCTCTGGAGCGCGACGGGGATCCGCACGGCCTCGCTGGAACCGTCACCGACCCTCAGCTCGCCGACGACCGTTCCCGCCGTGCCGGTGTGCGGGACCGCCGTCTTGCCCTCGCCGATGCTCAGCTCGGTCTTCAGACCGGGCCAGCCGACCGCGGTCATGTTCTTGGTGGCGACGACCGGGGTCCGGCCGCCGAGCTGGTCGTCCACGTAACCGACGACCTGGCCCTTCTTCACCACCGTGGCCGTGATCAGGCTCTTCTGGACCTTGTCGATCAGCTTCTGGCTGTTGACGAGTGCCAGGTGGAGGCTGTCCCAGACCTTGCCGGTGCCGGCGTCCTGGTTCATCACCGCGCCGTAGATCGTCTGCGTCTTGCCGTTCACGACCTTGGTCGCGGCCCACACCAGGTTGCCGCCCGCGGGCGTCGACGAACCGGTCTTCAGACCGATCACGCCGACCTGCTGCACCAGGAGGTCGTTGTTGTTGTAGATCGTGTTGGCCAGCCCCGGGACATCCGCCTTGGCCATCCCGACGACGCTGCGGAACACGTCGTTCTGCATGACCTTCTTGGCCAGCTTGATCTGGTCGGTGGCCGTGCTGACCGTCGTCTTCTGCAGACCGCTCGGGTCCGTGTACGTCGTGTTCGTCATGCCGAGGTCCTTGGCCGCGGCGTTCATCTTGGTGACGAACGACTTGCTGTCGGAGTCCCAGCGGGCCAGCAGCCGCGCCACGTTGTTGCCCGAGGGGATCATCAGCATCTGGAGCATCTGACGCTCGGTGAACTGCTGGCCCTTCGACAGCGCCGCCGTCGACTCGTCCGGCAGCTTCGACTCGTCCTCGGCCTGCTGGTCGACGGTGATCTTCTCGCCGTCCTCGTTCCCCTTCAGCGGGTGCTCCTGAAGGACCACGTACGCCGTCATGATCTTGGCGACGCTCGCCGTGGGGGCGGGGGTCTGCTTGCCGTCGGTCCCGAGGCTGCCCACGCCGTCCACCTCGATCGCGGACTGGCCCTGACCGGGCCAGGGCAGGTCGAGGGTGCCGCCGCCGAAGGTGTACGTGCTGTCGGCGCTGAGCGTCAGAGCCGGAGCCGGCAGCGGGCGGAAGGCCTGCGCGACTGCAAAGATCACCGCGAGCAGCAGGACCAGCGGCGTCCAGATCTTGACCCGCCGCACCAGGGTGCGGACCGGGGTCTGCGGCGGCGGCGGGGTGTTCGTCAGCTCGGCGAGCAGGTCCAGCGGGGGCTTCGGCGGAAGCGGGAGCTGGGTGGTGCGCTCGGGGCCGACCTGCGGAACGGCCGCGGTGGCCGCCGCGGGCCTGTCGGCGAACTTGGGAGCGGGGGCGGGGGCGGCGGTCCGCTCGGGCTTCGCGGGCCACTCAGGCTTCGCGGAGGGCCCGGGCTTCGCGGGCCCCTCGGGCTTCGCGGTGGGCTCGGGCTTGGCCGAGGGCTCGGGCTTCGCGGTGGGCTCGGGCTTGGCCGAGGGCTCGGGCTTCGCGGTGGGCTCGGGCTTCGCGGAGGGCTCGGGCGTCGGCTTCGGGCGCGCCGGAGGGGCGAAGTCGTCGAGCCGGTTGAGGGGGACGAACTTGCTGGTGCGTGCGGGGGCGCCGGCGGGCTTGGCGCCGGGCCCGTCGGCGGGCTGCTCGGCGGACTTGCCCGCGGCCTTGTCGGCAGGGGCGTCCGTCGGCCCGGTGGCGGGCTTCCCGTCGGTCGGCTTCCGCGTGGCGCCGCCCAGCTTGAGCATGGTGGTGGGCTGGTCCACGGCCGGGCGCCGGGGGGTCTTGAAGACGGCGGTGGGCTGGTCGACGGGGCGCTCGGGGGCGGGGTCCTCGTCGGCCTCGATGTCCGAGATCTCGTCCGGCACGGCGTCCGAGGGCTCGTCGGAGGTGTCGCTGTCGCCGTCGAGCCCGCTCTCGGGGGCGTCGGCGGGCTCGTCCTCGGGTTCGGCGTCGCGCCCGCTCCCGGGCTCGTCCTGGGAGGCGGACGCGGGCTCGTCGTCGTCCGCCAGGTCCGCGGGAGTCTCGTCGGAGCCGGCTTCCGGCTCCTGACCGGACTCGGGCTTCTGGTCGGTGTCGATATCGATGTCGCGGTCCGAGCCGGGGTCGGCGGCGGGGGCGGCGCCCTGCTCGTCCGTGCCGGGCACATCGCCGGACGCATCGCCAGAGACCTCGGACGCCTCGTCGGTGGCGTCGGTCGCGTCGGACGCGCCCTCGGCCGTCGCGGAGTCCGCGGGCTCGCCCGGCTCCTCGGCGAGCTCCGCCTCGGGCTCAGCGTCGGCGTCGGCCTCGGCGTCGTCACCCTCGACGTCGCCGGTCGGCTCCGTGCCGTCCGTGTCCGTGCCGTCTGCGTCCGCGCCGGTCTCGGCGGCGTCAGAGGCTTCCGCCTCGGTCTCGGCGGCGTCGTCGGCGCCTGCGGGGCCGTCCTCGTCCGGGGATCCGGTTCCGCCCCCGGAGCCGGCCTCAGCCCCGGCCGTGTCCGCCGGAGCGGGCTCGTCCGATCCGGCGACCCACGCGGCCACCGCCGCGCGCAGCCGGGTGTCACCCTCGGCGTTCTTGCCGCCGGCCGCGCCCTCGCCGTCCACGGACTCGGAGACGCGCTCCGGCTCCGCCGTACGGGAGGCGTCCGCCGTGCGGGCCGTCTCGGCCGAGAGCGCCTTCGTGGAGAACACCGCCGTCGCCTGATCCACCCGCACCGTGGCGGCCCTCTCGCGGGCCATCGCCATCCGGGGGTCGGCCGGGGCCGAGCTCTGGGTCGACGTCGACGCCGACGCGCCCGACCGCGCCGGACTCGGAACCGACGCCGGGGTCGCCGGCGTCGCTTCTGCCGACGACGCCGACGACTCGTGCTGCTTCGACCTGTCGGGGGACTCGCCCGCCACCGATGCCTCCTCCATGCGACGCGCGCCCGCCGCGCGCCGAGAACAAACCGTCAAACCCTTGAACCGCCGCCCGGACACCGCTGCCCGAGCCATGTACCAGTGTCCTGTGCGAGGGCCCGACTCTTGCGGTAGACGAGAACGACATACCTGCCGGTTCCCTCATATTCCGGTCACGCGCTCTCGACAGACCAATGTGAGAGGGGTCACCCTGTCATTCATCCACGCGGGGAGGCATGGATGGGCAAGAGCCGCAGAACAATTCCGGAGGAGCTTCTGCTGTTGGCGTTGGACCCGGCCACGGGTACCACCGCGCAGCCGCAGTCGCTCGACCTCGGTCTGGCCGGAGCACAGCTAGTGGAGCTGGCGCTGGCCGGACGGATAGCCCCAGACGGGGATCGTATCGCCGTGGTGGTGCCACGGCCGACCGGAGATCCAACACTGGACTGTGCGTTGGAACTCCTTCGCCGGCGCGGAGCACCGGTACGCGCGGTGAACTGGATCGGCGGACCCCGCCTGGGGCTTCGCCAGACCTACCTCTCTCATCTGGAGAGGTGCGGCATGGTCCATGCCGTGGCCGGCCAGATGTGCGGGGTGCTTCCGACGACTCGCTACCAAGCGACGGACACGGATATCAGCCGGGAGATCCGAACCCGGCTGGACAACGCGATCCGCACCGGCGTACCGCCGGACCCGCGGACCGCGGCGCTCGCCGCGCTGGCCCACGCGGTCGGTCTCGGCAAGCACCTGTACCCGGGGAACGAGGGACGTTCGTCCCGCTCCCGGCTGCGGGACCTGATCAGGCACGACCCCATGGGCGGCCTCGTGGCGCATGCCGTGATGGACGTCCAGAGCGGTGTGGCACAGCCTCGCCGCAGCCCGGCACCGGCAGGCCGCCCGGCCACCGCCGGCGTCAGGTCCGCACCGGAACCCGCACGCGGTGTTCCGATGCAACCGCGCCATGGTTCGATGGCGCGCGCCGTGGCGCACTGAGCCGCGGGCCCACGCGGCCCGCGTCACGCACCGCCGGCGGTACCCGCACCACGCAGGACCCGCAGCACCCGCACCGCCAGCACCGCCGCAAGACACCAGCGCCGCACCGCAGTCCCCATGATCCGGTTCGGGAGCCGCCGGCTCGCGCGGGGTGGCTGAGACCGTACGTCCGGACGACGGCACGGTCCCGGCGCCCCGCGCGACCGCATGCGGGGAGCGGCCCGCCCCCGAGGGGGTCCGCACACCCGGGCGGCAGGCCGGGCACGACCACGCTTCGGCGGCGATCTTCCGTGTCCCTCAAGGGAGTCGCGGGGCCCGTACCGACGGTGACGGCGGAAACGGTAGTGCCGTCGAACGACGATGACGGCGAAACGGTGGTGACACCGACGTCGCACGGCCGCGTATACACGCCGAATCTGCGAACTTGCGCCCACCCGGCGCATATACGCCGTTTCCCAGCGGTAGAAAGCACCTTGGTGGCAATCTGCTCAACAGCAGATACGCAAAGTACAGGCCCGCAGCCGGAGGTGCACGTCCCGTGGCGTCAAGTGTCAATCCCACCGTCCGGCGGCGCCGGCTGGGCCAGGAGCTTCGGCGGCTCCGCGAACTCAAGGGCATGACGGCCGAAGAGGTCGCCGAGCGCCTGCTGGTGTCACAGTCGAAGATCAGCCGGCTGGAGAACGGCCGGCGCAGTATCAGCCAGCGTGACGTCCGCGATCTGTGCGGGGTCTACGAGGTCGAGGACCACCGGATCGTCGACTCGCTGATGCAGATGGCCAAGGACTCGCGCCAGCAGGGCTGGTGGCACTCCTTCGGCGACATCCCGTACAGCGTCTACATCGGTCTGGAGACCGACGCGGCGAGCCTGCGCGTGTACGACCCCCAGGTCGTCCCGGGCCTGCTGCAGACCCGGCAGTACGCCGAGGCCCTGATCGCGGGGGCCCTGCCGGAGACCGCGCCCGCCGACATCGACAAGCGCGTCCAGGTGCGGATGAAGCGGCAGGAACGAATCTCCGCGCCCGACAACCCGCTCCGCCTGTGGACCGTCCTCGACGAGTCCGCCCTGCGCCGCGCCGTCGGCAACCGCTCGCTGATGCGCGAGCAGCTCGAGTACCTCGTCGAGCAGTCCCAGCTTCCGCACGTCACCGTGCAGGTGATCCCCTTCGACATGGGCGCGCACCCGGGCCTCAACGGCCAGTACGCGATCCTGGAGTTCCCCGACGCGGCCGACTCCAGCGTCGTCTACATCGAGGGCGTGACCAGCGACCTGTACCTGGAGAAGGCGAACGATGTCCAGAAGTACAGCGTGATGTACGAACACCTGCGGGCCCAGGCCCTGAACGTGGAGCAGTCGCGCCAGTTCATCGCGGACATCGCGAAGGAGTACGCGCGCTGACCGGCGCGGGGGCGGCCTCGCGAGGGCGTCCCGGCCGATGAGCGGCCGGACCCTACACTGTCGCCGCCCCAACGCGGAAGACCCCCATGGAATATGCCATCCAGTCGAGTGAATAGTCGCTTCGCCAACCGATGTTGGCGAGTAGCGTCGATCACGCCATCGAGCAACAACGTTGGCGCAATCCGGACCGCGGGTCTCCTGACGGATCCGCAGTCCGGTGGCAGTGCGCCGACGGCTTCGTGGCGGCAACTCATCGACGAACGACAGCTTTCTGGAGCGATCATGGCAATTCAGCAGGGCGCCCTCGACACCTGGACCAAGTCTTCCTACTCCACCGGCAACGGCGCCTGCGTCGAGGTCAAGTCCCCTGTCCTCGCGGCGATGGCCGTCCGGGACTCCAAGGTTCCCGCCGGCCCCACGCTCGCCTTTCCCGCGGACGCCTGGAACGCCTTCGTCACCGAGGTGAGCCGCGGAGCGTCCAGCCTCGTCTGACCCCTATGTCCGGAACAATCTCATACGCTCCACCGACAGAGCCCTCTCGACCGGCCCGCCGTCCTGGCCGAGGGGGCTCGGCCCTCTCCTCTTTCGGGCTCGGTTCGCCTCCGGGGCGCTGAAGCCGGTGTCGAGAAGCCGACGCGCCCCTTCGGCTCACTCGCCTCAGGGTCCCGCTAGCGCAGGCGGTCCACGTAGGTGTCCGTTCCCGGGACCGTGGGGATGAACGGGGCCACCAGCTCCACGCGTCCCAGGCCCGATTCGGCCACGGCCTCGTCCAGGCCCGTGAAGTGCGCCTCCCAGCAGTCGCGCGGATCCGCCTGGAGGAACCACAGCAGGGTGAGCCGGGTCTCCACGCCCTCGACCTGCTTGACGTAGGTCATGCGGTCACCGGGGAGCGGGGTCGGCCGGAAGACGGTGACGAGGGCGGCGGGTGAGCCCGTCAGCCGCCGGGGGAGGTGGCGGGAGCGCAGCCACTCCAGCAACTCGGCGCGCCGGTCGGCGGATTCGGCGTCGATGACCTCGACCACGAGACCGGCGTAGGGATGGTCGAGGGCGTGGAAGTCGCGGGGGCCCGCGGCGCCGTCGCGGTAGACGGTGGCCTCGTGGTCCTGGAAGGCCGTGAAGACGTGCGTACGGTCCTGGTAGACGCGGCCGTCGCGGTTCAGCCGCCTGTTGATGCCGACGGTCCACTTCATGTGGTCGTCGTAGCGGCCGTCGGTGACCCAGTAGGTGGAGATGTAGCAGCCCGCGGTGACCGGCTGGGCGACCGCCGACTTCTCCGGGTAGCGCAGCAGCTGGAGGTCACGGGTGGCCACCCAGCGGCGTCCGGCGTACATCCAGGGCATGGCCATCGCGCCCGCGTAGTAGTGGTCGTCCTCGTACCAGCGGTTGTAGGCGTACTCGTGGCCCGGGTGCGGTTCGACCAGGGTGATCAGGGCGTGGCCCGGGTGGACGCCGTACGGGCCGAGGGCGGCCAGTTCCGCGTAGGTCTCGCTGCGGGTCTCCTCCGACATGACGAACCCCTTCCTCGGTGGAACGTGCGCGGGACTTCCTTCCTCCGCCGGACGCCCATACTCTGACGCTCCGTCAGACAATTTGCCAGAGTCGGGGAGGCCCCGGATGTCACTGCTGACCGGCAGGACCGTCGTGGTGTCGGGCGTGGGAGCGGGACTCGGCCATCAGGTCGCGGCGGCCGTGGTGCGCGACGGCGGCAACGCCGTTCTCGGGGCGCGCACGGAGGCGAATCTCGCCAAGGCGGCGGCCGAACTGGACCCGGACGGCACGCACACGGCGTTCCGCGCGACGGACATCACCGACGAGGGGCAGTGCGACGCGCTCGCGGCGCTCGCGGCCGAACGCTTCGGGCGGATCGACGCGGTGGTCCATGTCGCCGCCTGGGACAGCTACTTCGGTGGCCTGGAGGACGCGGACTTCGCGACCTGGCAGTCGGTCATCGATGTGAACCTGCTCGGCACGCTGCGGATGACCCGCGCCTGCCTCCCCGCACTGAAGGAGCGCGGCGGTTCCGTCGTCATCGTCGGGACGCAGTCGTCGGTCGCCGCGCCGAGCCAGGTGCGGCAGGCGGCCTACGCGGCCTCGAAGGGCGCGCTGACGAGCGCGATGTACTCCCTGGCGCGGGAGCTCGGCCCGTACCGGATACGGGTCAACACCGTGCTGCCCGGCTGGATGTGGGGCCCACCGGTCGAGGCGTACGTGCAGTTCACGGCCTACACCGAGCAGGTGCCCGAGGCGGACGTGCTGAAGCGGCTCACCGAGCGGATGGCCCTGCCCGAGCTGGCCACGGACGGGGACGTCGCCGACGCCGCGGTGTTCCTGGCATCCGACCGGGCGCGGGCGATCACGGGCCAGTCCCTGCTCGTGAACGCGGGCGAACTCATGCGGTAGTCGATCCGGCAGGCGGCTCCTCTCGCAGGCGCACGGGACCCGCATCCCGTACGGCTGTCTTCGTGTCATTGCTGCTGCGGTCTGACGAAGTGCCCGCTCATGGTGTGGTCCACGTCACGAGCACGACAACAGCCCGGTGGGTAAAGTAGAGGCAAAATCGTTCTGCTTTCTGATCTGTGTTCATATCTGTGACCGCGAGAGGTCTTGACCGGCTGGTCGAACCAGCGGTTCAATCCCCAAGTCCCCGCTCCCGCACGGGGGCGCCGCCCTCCCCGAACGCTCGGCTCCGTTCGAGCAAGGGGGACCCGTATGCGTACTGGCGAAGTGCCGTCCGGTATCTGCAGGTTCACAAGGCGGACCCCTGGAGGGGGCACATGAACGGTCTCGACTGGGCCGTCCTGGTCGCGTATTTCGGTGTCATGACCGCGATCGGTGTCTGGTCCCACAAGCGTGTGGACGATGTGAGCGACTTCTTCACCGCGGGCGGCAAGATGCCGTGGTGGCTGTCCGGCATCTCGCACCACATGTCGGGCTACAGCGCGGTGATGTTCACCGGCTACGCCGGCATCGCGTACACCTACGGCATCACCTCGTACGTCACCTGGGCGCTGCCCATCGCCATCGGCGTGGCCATCGGCGCCAAGGCCTTCGCGCCCCGGCTCAACCGGCTGCGCTCACGGCTGCACGTCGCCTCGCCCCTCGAATACCTCAAGGACCGCTACAACGTGCCGACGCAGCAGGCGCTGGCCTGGTCCGGCATCCTGCTGAAGATCGTGGACGTCGGCGCGAAGTGGGCGGCCATCGCCACCCTGCTCAGCGTCTTCACCGGCGTCACGCTCACCCAGGGCATCCTCATCACCGGCGGCATCACGGCCGTTTACTGCACGATCGGCGGGCTGTGGGCCGACGCGCTGACCGAACTGGGCCAGTTCGTCATCCAGTTGCTGGCCGGTCTGACGATGCTGGTCATCGCGCTGAACAAGATCTCCGACCAGGGCGGCCTCTCCAAGGCGCTGGACTCGCCGAAGCTGCACGGTCACGCGGACGGGTTCGCGGGCCCGTACCTGACGGTGTTCTTCATCGCGTACCTGTTCATCAAGCTGTTCGAGTACAACGGCGGCATGTGGAACCAGGCCCAGCGCTACATGGCCACGGGCAGCGCCAAGCAGGCCACGCGCTCCGCGTTCCTGTCCGCCGGGCTCTGGTTCGTGTGGCCGGTCATCCTGTTCATCCCCATGTGGCTCTCGCCGCTGCTCGTCACCGCGCAGAAGCCGGACGGCTCGGACGCGTACGGCCTGATGACCGAACAGCTCCTGCCACACGGCCTGTTGGGCCTGGTCGTCGTCGGGTTCTTCTCGCACACGATGGCCATGTGCTCCTCGGACGCGAACGCCATCGCGGCCGTGTTCACCCGGGACGTGGCGCCGGTGCTCTCCAAGGCCGCGCGCGCCTGGGACACCCGTGCCGGGCTCATCGCGGGCCGTGTCACCACCGTCGCCTTCCTCGGCTTCTCCATGGCGGTGGCCACCCAGGTCAACTCCCCCACGTTCAAGGACATCATCACCGTCGTCATCAAGTGGGTGGCGGGGCTCATGGGACCGATCGCGATCCCGTTCATCCTGGGTCTGCTGCGGCCGTTCCGTAAGTCCGGCCCGACGGCGGCGCTGACCAGCTGGGCCTGCGGTCTGCTCGCCTTCTTCTTCGTCAACTACAACCTGGACTTCTCCCAGCGCACGGACGTGAAGCTGGAGTACCAGGTCTCCGTGCCGATGGCCATCTCGCTCGTCCTGTACATCCTCATCGGCTTCCTGCGGCCCGAGGACACCCCCGAGCGGGACGCCCTCATCGAGATCATCAACACGGACGACGACGGATCGACCGCCGCGGCGGTCCCGGCACCGGCGAGCGCCGCGGACGGCGTGGTGGGCACACCGGTGAAGGACTAGAGAAGGGCCCGAGGGGACCCGGGGCCCGTCGCGTCCCCGGGTCAGGCGCGGGGGTAGCGGGCGAGCCAGCCCGGGGACGATCCGGCGGGCCCGTGCAGCGCGGGCCCCTGGGTCATCTCCATCGCGAAGTCGTCCGCGAGGACCAGCACCGTGGGACGGCCCTCCAGTTCGGCCAGCCAGGCCGGCGGGAGGGCCGTCTCGCCGTGCAGGGCGCCCAGCAGACCACCCGCCAGGGCGCCGGTGACGGCGGAGGGCCCGCCGTGGTTCACCGAGAGGCACAGACCGTGCCGAACGTCCTCACCGACGAGCACGCAGTACACCGCGGCGGCGAGCGGCCCCTCGGCGATGCCGCTCACGGCGAGCTCCTGGACCCGCTCGGGTGAGGGCATGCCCTGCCGTACGGCGCCCAGGGCGTGCTGGAGCGCGGCGGCCACCGGCTGGTGCCCGGGCCGGGTCACGAGCAGCGCGAGGGCCTGCTGCAGGGCCGCGTCGAGGTTCTCGCCGCGGGCGAGCGCGTGCACGGTCACGGCGTACGCGCCCGCCGTCAGGTATGCCGAGGGGTGGCCGTGCGTCTGGGCGGCGCACTCGACCGCGAGCTGCATCACGAGCTGCGGCTCCCAGCCGACGAGCAGGCCGAACGGCGCGGAACGGGCGGCGGCCTGGGGACCCTGCTCGCCGGGGTTCTTGGGCGCGTCCAGCGTCCCCATGATGTCGTCGGCGAGGCCGAGCAGACAGGCCTGGGCGGGATCGCGGCGGGCGTAGAGCCACTCCTCGCGGGCCAGCCAGCCGTCGTCCTTGCGGCGTTCGTCGGGCCCCCAGTCGCTCTGGGTGGCCGCCCAGCGGCGGTAGGCGCGGTGCACGTCGGAGGGCGGATGCCAGGCGCCGGTGTCGCGGCGCACCTGGGCGCGGACGAGTCCGTCGACGCCGAACAGGGCGAGCTGGGTGAGGTGCGTGACGGCGCCGCGCCGCCCGTACGCGAGGGCCGGTCCGGCGAGGCCCTCCGCGCCGTAGGTCTCCCGGATCCCCTCCAGCGAGAGCCCGTCGACCGGGGCGCCGAGCGCGTCGCCGACGGCCGCGCCCAGAAGTGTCCCGCGGACCCGGCTCCGGAAGTCCTGCTGCTCCCCACGGCCCCAGACGGCACCGGCTGTCGCACCCACCGAGACCTCCTGAGGCACTGTCCGTACGCACGTCCGACAGGGCAGCACTGTAATCGAACAGGAACCGCCGGCCGAGGTCGCGGATCCAGAAAGAGGATGTGCTCCCGGTGTCCCCGCGTGGCCGGGTCCGGGCGGTCCACGGGGGACAGCGCGGGCTTCGGCCCCCGGCCGCCGTCAGTCCGGGTAGCGCGCCCGGATCGCGTCGCGGGCCGCTGTGACCGCCGTGAGGCGCGGGGTCAGGCGGGAGGGGTCGGCGCCGGGGGCGGCGAGGAGTTCGGTGAGGATGTCCGCGAGCTCGGCCAGATCGTCCCATTCGGGGTCCATGGCCAGGACGTCGCCCAGCCCCCGGTCGGCGTCGGCCCAGTCCCCGAGGGCCCAGCCGATGATGCACCGGCCCGACCGGCGGGTGAGCTCGTCCGGGGCGTCCGTGTCCAGGAGCCGTTCCAGCTCACGCCACCAGGGTTCCGCGGCCGTCCTGCCCCGGGACCGCGCCTCGGTCATCGCCAGCTGGAACGTGCCCGGTACCGGTTCCTCCGCACGGAGCCGTTCCGCGAGGTGCCGGGCCCGCGCCCACTCCCCGGCGTGCCGGAGGACGTCGACGCGCACGTGGTCGAGGTCGAGGTCGAGCGCGTCGTCCGGGCCCGGCACGGGGCCCGCCTCGGACAGCCGGGCCGTCGCCTCGTCCCGCCGGCCGCAGTGGATCAGCGTCTCCACGATCCGGCAGCGTGCCGTGTCCCCGTCACCGCCCAGGGCGATCAGCCGTTCCCAGTCGGCGAGGGCCCGCTCGGGCCTTCCGGTCGCCAGGAACACCTGGGCCCGCTTCTCGTAGGCGAAGGCGTAGTCCGGGCTGTCCGTCAGGGCCCGGTCCAGCCAGGTCAGCGCCTCCTCGTAGTCCTTCAGGTCACGGTAGGTGGCTCCCAGGCAGCCGAGCGCCGAGGCGTTGCCGGGATCCCGGTCCAGGACGTGCCGGAAGACGGTGATCGCCTCCTGGTGCCGCTCCTCGATCCGCAGGGCGTTGCCCAGTTCGACCTCGATCCAGTCGGCGTCCGGACTCGCCGCGAGCGCGCGCCGCAGATCCTCGTTCGCGCCGGACAGGTCCTCAAGACCCCACCTCACCCGGGCCCGCATCACCAGGGCCCAGGAGTAGTCCGGCTCCAGCGCGACGGCACGGTCGAGATCGGCCAGCGCCCGCGCGCTGTCGCCCAGCTCGTGGTGCGACACCCCGCGGCCCGCCAGGGCCGAGGCGTAGTCGGCCTTGAGCCCGACGGCCCGTCCGAGTTCGGCGACGGCCTCCTCGAAACGGCCCGCGAGCCGGTAGGCGTCGCCCCGTTCCGAGGCGACCCAGGCGGAGTCCGGCTCCAGACGGGCCGCCCGGTCCAGATCGGCGAAGGCCTTGTCCCACGCGTCCGTGTCACGGTGCAGCCGGGCCCTGCGGACGAGCGCCCAGAGGTGGTTCCCGTCCATGCCCAGCGCACGGTCGAAGTCGGCGCCCGCCGCGTCGAACCGGTCGAGGGCGTGCCGGCACACCGCTCGGGAGGCCAGCGAGTCGACGTCCGTCGGGTCGAGGGCGACGGCCCGGTCGAAGTCGGCCACCGCCTCCTCGAAGCGGCCCGCCAGGCGGTGTGTCTCCGCCCGTTCCGCGATGATCCACCCCGTGTCCGGCCGCAGCTCGTCGGCGCGGTCGAAGGCGGCCAGCGCCGCGGTGAAGTCCCCCCGCAACTGGTGGGCGAAGCCGCGGCCGTAGTGCACCCGTGCCTCGTCCGGATCGATCTCGACCGCCCGGTCGTACTCGGCCAGGGCCCGTTCGTACTCCCCGCCGTTGCGCAGTTCCCTGGCCCGTACCCCGTGTGCCAGGGCGCGGCCGGCGCCGTGCAGCGCGGAGCGGGCCAGCAGCAGGTCCATCGCCGCGGCCACCCCGCCCTCGTCGTCCGCCAGCGCCTCGGTCAATCCCCGGCCCAGTTCGCGCAGGGCCGGGTCGCCCGCCGCGTCTCCGGCCTCCTCGATCATCCTGGCCCAGTTGCGTCCGGCCACCTGACCGGTCCGGCAGGCCTCGACCACGTCGCTCAGCGCGGCGCCCAGCGCCGCGCGCGGCCGGGCGCACAGCCGGTGGTACGACTCCTCCAGCCGCAGCCGCCGCCACGGCTCGTGCTTCCACAGCTCGTCGGGATCGAGCAGGTCGTGCCCCGCCTCGTCGCACCACTGGCCGAAGACCTCCGCGAGCCTCTCGTGGCGCTCGGTCCAGCCGCGCGGGGAATGGCGCCGCTGGAGCCGGAGCATCGGCTCGCGGACCAGGCCGTGGTACCGGATCCGGTCACCGCGGCCGTCCACGAACGGCAGCCCGCGCAGCCAGCCGAACAACGCGTCGGCGTCCTCGTCGGGGCACTCCACGGCCGCCCGGAACACGTCCAGGTCGAGGCCGCGGGGAAGGGCGCAGGCGAGGGCCACCGCGCGGCGGACCGGGTCCGGTTCCCACTTCAGGAAGCGTTCGACGGCGGTGGCCGAGGGATCGCCGATGTCGTCGGGGTCCGCGGGGCGCTGCTCGGCCAGCGTGGAGACCAGCAGGGGCAGTCCGCCCGTGAGGCGCAGCACCTCCTCGACCACGGGCTCCGCCACGACGCCCTTGTCCGCGAGGAGGCCCCGCGTCTCGGTCTCGGTGAAGGGACCGAGGGGCAGGTCGGTGACGAAGTCGGTGAAGCCGCCCCAGCGGGAGGTGTCGAAGGGGCGCTGCCCCGCGGTCACCACGACGACCGTGGCGGGCAGCAGGCCGTGCTCCCGGGTCGCCATCACCGCGTGGAGCCATGCGTCGAGGAACGGTCCCGTCCGCTCGTAGGTGTCGAAGAACAGGACGATCCACGGTACGGCCGACGCCGCCTCGGAGAGCTCCCTGACGAGGACCGGGGTGAGCACGGCGTGCGGTGACAGGACCAGCCGCTCGTCCTCCTCGTTGCGCAGGCGCGCGCCGATTCCCGCGCGCAGCCGGTCGGCGCCCTGGGCCAGTTGGGCGGGGTCCAGGACTCCGGCGAAGGCGCCGACCCCGGGCACCATTCCCAGTCCCACCAGTCCGACCCGTGCCACGGTCAGGCTGCCCGCCGAGGGGCCGGGCCGCTCGGGCTCGTGGGGGGCGAGGACGGCGGCCTCCGCCTCGTGCCGCCGCTCGTGGTACGACGCCAGCAGGCGGTCCAGCTCCTTGAACCGGTGTCCCTGCGCGGCGAAGCGGCGGCTGAGCGCCGCCATGGCCTCGGGCAGGCTGCCGACGCTCTCGTCGACGTAGGCCGTCAGCGCGCCGCGTTCACGCGCCAGTTGTTCCATCTCGCGGACCAGGAACGTCTTGCCGACGCCCGCGTTGCCGTGCACGTGGAACAGGAACCGGTGCCGCTCGTCCTCGGGAGGCAGGTCGAAGTTGGCGCGGAACGTGGCCCGTTCGGCCCCGCGTCCGACGAACCCGTGGCGCCGCCGCCCCTCGATCAGCTCCTGCATCGACGGCCGCGCCCGCGTCATCGGCCCGCCCCTCCCCCGTGGTCCGCCCGGTCCGCCCTCCAGTCTGACGCAACCCGTCCCGGAACGCGCGGTGTTGACGGGCCACGCACGGGCGGCCGGATCACGCTTCCGGCCGCCCGCTTCGACGGTGGTCAGTGCCTGGGCACCGGCGGGATCACGGGTCGATGCCCTCGCCCGCGCCGAGCTGCCTGATCTGCGTCTCGCTCAGGACCCCCTGGTAGGCCTGCACCTCGTCCACGTCGCCGTGCAGGTACTCGCCCCAGCCGTCACCGGCCTTGGCCCTGCCGACCTGGAGGGCGCCGCCGCTGTGCCGGCCGTTCGGGAAGTCGGCCGTGTCCCCGCCACCGAGCTGGCCGTCGACGTACAGCCTGATCGTGTCGGCCCCGTCGTCGTAGACCACGGCGAGGCGATGGCCGGGGCCCTCGCCGCCGTCGGCGCTCTCGACCTCGGACACCACCTTCTCCGGGGCTCCGGCCTCGTCCCTCTCGGGCATCACGAGCTGCCAGGTCCGCGAGGACGGCTCGTAGCGCACCTTGAAGGCGTCGGTGTGCTCGCCGGCCTGGGAGAGCACGGTCATCGGGTGCGCGGGCTCGGAGTCGGCGAGGCGCACGACGACGCCGACGGTGAAGCTGTCCGCTGTGTCCACGGCCGGTCCGTCGAGGGCTGCGTGGCCGCTCTCACCGTCCAGGTGCAGATGCCCGTCGCCCACCAGTGCTATGGGCACGTAGGGGCAGTCCGGGTCGAGCTCCGGAGGGCAGGCAGCGGAAGCGTCGGAGTACCGGTAGAGGGTCGCCCCGGGGCCGAGCCGCAGCGGGGAGCCGCCCGCCTGCTCCGGGCTCGCGCCGTCGGACACGTTCTCCAGCGACCAGTGACCGAGCCGCTTCGCTGCGCGGTGCGCGAGTTCGGAGACCTCGTCCGGTACGACGACCCGGTCGTGGACCTGTACGTCACCGATGTCGCCGTGCCAGCGGTCGCGGTAGCCGTTGGCCCCGCGGGCCCGGCCGATCTGGAAGGCGCCTGCCGCCTCGGCGGGCGTCGCGTCCGCCGCGGTGCCGGTCGCACGGCCGTTGACGTACAACCGCGCCTTGCCGGTCTCCGCGTCGTACAGACCCACCAGATGCGCCCACTCACCGGTCTCGGGCGCGCCGCCCGAGACCCGCGCGTCACCGATCGCGAACGACCAGGCCGGGCCGGAGTCCTCGGCGCGCAGGCCGAGCGAGAAGCCGGGTGCGCCGTCCGCGTCCTGGGAGGCGGCCGTCATGGTCCGGCCGGTCTCGGCGGGCCGCACCCAGGCGCTGACGGCGAAGGACTTGCGGAGGTCGGTGGCGGGGGCGTCCGGGGTGAGGAAGCCGTGGCCGCCGCCGTCCAGCGCGACGGAGGAGGTGATGGCGGTGCCCGCGGGCGCGGGGCCGCCGAAGGTCACGCCGGTGCCGGCCCGGGCGGCGGTGCCCGTCTCGGCGGCGGCGGTACGGGAGCCCGCCGGGTCGGTCAGCTTCCAGTGGGCGACCGAGGCGCGGCCGGACTTCACGTTGAAGTTGTAGGTGGTCTGCCCGCTGCTGCGGCCAGACCGGTCGATCGCGCGGACCTGGAGGTACTTCGGCCCGCTGCTGAGCGGCAGGTACGGGATGGTCACGGCCGCCCCGGGCCGCCCCGCGGAGACCGTTCCCCCCGGGCCGCCCAGGAAGCTGTACGCGTACGACACCACGTCGTCCGAGGGCGAGTCCATCGTGAAGTGGCCGTAGACGCCGACGCCGTCCACCCAGAACTCCTGCTCCGGGACGGGGTATTCGGGCGAGGCGACCGTCGCGTTGGCCGGATTCGTGTCATCGACCACGAACGAGCAGACCGATCCGGCGCCCGCGTCGCTCCACGCCGAGGTGGCCTGGCCGTCGTTCGCGCGGACGTGCCAGGAGACGACCGTGTTCGCGGGGATGTCGGAGGGCAGCTGCCAGCTCCGCCGGCTCCCGGACAGGCCGTGGTCGGTGGTGAACGTACGACGCTGCTCGGCTCCGGCCGCGTCCGTCCACCAGGCCTCGAAGTCGCCGTCGACCCGGTTGGTCTCGTAGGGCTGGTTGTCCTCCTCCGGGTCGTACAGCACCGCGTCGAGCGTCGGCGCCGAGGAGACGTACACGGTGTCGGCGCCCGTCGCGCACGCCCTGCCCTGGGTCGACAGATCCGCGACGAGCGGCTGCTTCGGCGGCAGGTTGTCGAGTGCGTACGCGGTGCCGGCCGCGGTGGTCAGCAGTGCCACCGTGCAGCACCCCACCGCCAGCCGTCCTCGCCCGACCGCTCTTCTGGAATCCTTCAAGTCGCCCTCTCCCGTTGGTACTTGAGGCTCGTTGATCAAGTGAGCCGCATGAACCTAACAGGGAGCACCGACAGCGTCGAAAGGGTTTTCCCTCAGTCCAGCACCGGAAGCAGGTCCGGCAGATGGCCGTCGGAGGCCGCCGCCGCCTTCTGGCGTTCCTCCGGGACCTCGCCGTAGAGGGTGGTGCGGGGTCTGGCGGGGCGGCCCGCCGCCTCGGCCACCGCGACCAGCTCCTTGACCGACTTGTAGGAGCCGTAACTGGAGCCCGCCATACGGGAGATGGTCTCCTCCATCAGGGTGCCGCCCAGGTCGTTGGCGCCGGAGCGGAGCATCTCGGCGGCACCCTCGGTGCCGAGTTTCACCCAGCTGGTCTGGATGTTGGGGATGTGCGGGTGCAGCAGGAGGCGGGCCATCGCCATGACCGCGCGGTTGTCGCGGGTCGTCGGGCCGGGCCGGGCGATGCCGGCCAGGTAGACGGGGGCGTTGGTGTGGATGAAGGGGAGGGTCACGAACTCCGTGAAGCCGCCGGTCTGCTGCTGGATGCGGGAGAGCGTGCGGAAATGGCCGAGCCAGTGCCGGGGCTGGTCGACATGGCCGTACATCATGGTGGAGGACGAGCGGATGCCGAGTTCGTGGGCCGTGGTGACCACCTCGATCCAGGTCGCCGCGGGCAGTTTGCCCTTCGTCAGGACCCAGCGGACCTCGTCGTCCAGGATCTCCGCGGCGGTGCCGGGAATGGTGTCCAGGCCCGCCTCCTTGGCCGCCGTCAGCCATTCGCGGATCGACAGGCCCGTGCGGGTGGCGCCGTTCACCACCTCCATCGGGGAGAAGGCGTGGACGTGCATGCCCGGGACGCGTTCCTTCACCGCCTTCGCGATGTCGAAGTAGGCGGTGCCGGGGAGGTCCGGGTGGATGCCGCCCTGCATGCACACCTCGACGGCGCCGAGGTCCCAGGCCTGGGCGGCACGGTCGGCGACCTGGTCCAGGGAGAGGGTGTAGGCGTCGGCGTCGGTGCGGCGCTGGGCGAAGGCGCAGAAACGGCAGCCGGTGTAACAGACGTTGGTGAAGTTGATGTTGCGGGTCACGATGTACGTGACGTCGTCGCCGACCGCCGCCCTGCGGACGTCGTCGGCGATCCGGCACAGCGCGTCCAGCGCCGGGCCGTCGGCGTGCAGCAGCGCGAGGGCCTCGTCGTCGGTCAGCCTCGTCGGGTCGTCGGCCGCGGTCGCGAGGGCGGCGCGTACGTCGGTGTCGATCCGGGACGGCACCATCCCGGGGGCCGCGGCCTCCCGCAGGGCCGCCCAGTCGCCGTACACGGTGTCGAAGTCGTCGCGGCGGTCGCCGGTACGGCCCTCGGTGTCGATGGTGTGGTGCAGATCGGTGCGCCCCGAGGACGTGAAGGCCTCCTCCGGCTCCTGCCACGGGTGGCCCTCCACGACCGCGTCCGGGAGCGCGAGGCCCGTCTCCGGGTCCGCCAGGGCCCGTACGTGGGGCAGCAGGCGGGGGTCCAGCCAGGGCTCCCCGCGCTGCACGAACTCCGGGTAGACACACAGGCGTTCGCGGAGTTCGAAGCCCGCCTCGGCCGACCTCTCGCGCAGCAGCTCGATCTGCGGCCAGGGACGTTCCGGGTTGACGTGGTCGATGGTCAGCGGCGAGACCCCGCCCCAGTCGTCGATCCCGGCGCCGATGAGCCGCCCGTACTCGCTGTCGACCAGGTTCGGCGGGGCCTGGAGGCAGGCGGCCGGGCCCATGATGTGCCGGGCGACGGCGACGGTGGCGATCAGCTCGTCCAGCTCCGCGTCCGGCATCCCGCGCATCGCCGTGTCCGGCTTGGCGCGGAAGTTCTGGATGATCAGTTCCTGGATGCCGTGGTGGGACCGGGAGATCCGGCGCAGCGCGAACAGGGAGTCGGCGCGCTCCTCGTACGTCTCGCCGATGCCGATCAGCAGCCCGCTGGTGAAGGGGACGGAGGAGCGGCCGGCGTCCTCCAGGACCCGCAGCCGGACGGCGGGCTCCTTGTCCGGGGAGCCGTGGTGCGGGCCGCCGGGCTCGGACCACAGCCGGGTCGCGGTGGTCTCCAGCATCATGCCCATCGACGGGGCGACCGGCTTGAGCCGCTGGAAGTCGGTCCACGACATCACACCCGGGTTCAGATGCGGGAGCAGGCCCGTCTCCTCCAGGATGCGGATCGAGATGGCCCGTACGTACGCGATGGTGTCGTCGTAGCCGTGCGCGTCCAGCCATTCACGGGCCTCGGGCCAGCGGTCCTCGGGCTTGTCGCCGAGGGTGATCAGGGCTTCCTTGCAGCCGAGTTCGGCGCCCCGGCGGGCGATGTCCAGGACCTCGTCGGGGGACATGAACATCCCGTGGCCGGCCCGGCGCAGCTTGCCGGGGACGGTGACGAAGGTGCAGTAGTGGCACTTGTCCCGGCACAGCCGGGTCAGCGGGATGAAGACGCTCTTGGAGTACGTGATGACACCGGACCGGCCGGCCGCCTCCAGCCCCGCGTCCCTGACCCGCGCGGCGGAGGCGGCCAGGTCGTCCAGGTCCGTGCCGCGCGCCTGGAGCAGCACCGCGGCCTCGGTCACGTCGAGCGCGACACCGTCCCGGGCGCGCCTGAGCGCTCGCCGCATGGAGTTCGCCGTCGGCCCGGATCCGGGAGTCGTGCCCGTAGCGGAGGTCGTCATCCTTCGAGCATACGGTCGAGGTGATCAGGTATCGCCAGGCGTGCCCGATTCGAGCCGCGCGGCATCTGTCGGTCTCCCCGAAAGCCGTCGATTCCCCTGGCGTGCACCCGCGTTCACCGCCCGCTCCCACAGTGGTCCGTGGCACTTCGCGTCACTCATGTCACGGTCACGCCCGGCCCCGGGGGAGCAGCAGTATGTGCGAGGACGACCGCACCATCGGCAGACGCGCGCTGTTCGTGACGGGAGCGGTGGCCGCGCTTACGTTGGGAAGCGTGACCTTCCCCAGCGGTGCGCACGCGGAAGCGGCGGACGACCAGGAGACGCGGACGGTGCGCGGCACCCTCCCCACCGGCTCCCCCGACTTCGTGTATCTCCCGGTCGAAGTACCGACCGGGGTAGCGGAGATCAAGGTCTCCTACACCTACGAGAGGCCGTCCGTCCCGGCCGGCACGGCGGGCAACGCGCTGGACATCGGCATCTTCGACGAGCACGGCACGGAGCTGGGCGGCCGGGGCTTCCGGGGCTGGTCGGGCGGCGCGCGCACGGAGTTCTTCATCCGCTCGGACGACGCGACCCCCGGCTACCTCCCCGGGCCGGTGCGCCCCGGCACCTGGCACATCGCGCTCGGCCCGTACACGGTGGCGCCGCAGGGACTGGCGTACGAGGTCACGATCACGCTCACGTACGGGAAGCCCGCTCCGGCTCCGGAACCGGTGTATCCGCCCTCGCGCGCCAGGGGCCGCGGCCGTGCCTGGTACCGCGGCGACTGCCATCTGCACTCCTGGTACTCGGACGGCCGCCGCTCCCCGGCCGAGATCGCGGCGCTGGCGCGGGCGGCGGGCCTGGACTTCATCAACTCCTCGGACCACAACACGCATGCCGCGCATCCGCACTGGGCGGACCAGGCGGGCGACGATCTGCTGATCATGCTCGGCGAGGAGGTCACCACCCGCAACGGGCACGTGCTGGCGCTCGGCACGGAGCCGGGCACCTTCGTCGACTGGCGCTACCGGGCCCGGGACAACCGGTTCGGCCGGTTCGCGCGCCGGATCCGCGGTTCCGGCGGGCTCGTGGTGCCCGCGCACCCGCACGCCACCTGCGTCGGCTGCGGCTGGAAGTTCGGCTTCGGCGAGGCGGACGCGGTCGAGGTGTGGAACGGCCCGTACACCCCCGACGACGAGGTCGCCCTCGCCGACTGGGACAACATGCTGGTCGCCTCCGTGCGCGGGGGAGACGACTGGCTCCCGGCGATGGGCAACAGCGACGCGCACCGCGATCCCGACCGGGTCGGCTCCCCGCAGACGGTGGTCCTCGCGGACGACCTGACCCGCGAGGCAGTCCAGGAGGGCATCCGCGCGGGCCGTTCCTACGTCGCCGAGTCGAAGCTGGTCTCCCTCGCCTTCTCCGCGTCCGGGGCCGGGGGCGAACACGCGGGCATCGGGGAGCGGCTGAGGGTCGCCCCGGACACCCCGGTCACCGTCCGCCTGGAGGTCACCGGCGCCCCGCGCTGCACGGTCCGCTTCGTCACCGACCAGGGCACGCTGTTCACCAGCGATCCGCTGCCGGTCGCGGGCTCCGGCACGGTGGAATGGCGTACGACGGCGTCCTACGCGGCGTACGTCCGCGCGGAACTGCGCCACGAGACGGCGGCGGGCCCGGTGCCGGGGGCCCTGGCGGCGTTCACCAATCCGGTCTTCCTGGGGTCCTAGGTCCCGCCGTTCGGACCGTCCGGCAGGCGGCCGGGGCTGCTCACCGGAGAGCCGGGCGCGGCGCCGATCACGGCGTACGCGTCCCCTCCGGGGAGAACGAGTGGTGGAAGGTGAAGGCGTGCGGCGCGGAGCCGTGGCCGTGGAGGTGTTCCAGCCTGGAAACCCCGTCCCGCCAGGTGGGTGTCACGCCGTCGGAGACCCACCAGCACACGTAGTTCGGGTGTCCTGTCCTCTCGAACCAGTCGTAACGCCTGTTCAGCGCCTCACGGTGCGGACCGCTGTAGACGGCGTCGAAGGCGGGGCGCGGGCCGGTCCAGAGGGAGAGGGTCGCGGCCAGGGCGGTGGTCTCCACCGTACGGCCCTTGCCGTACCAGGTCGGTACGGCGAACTCTCCCCATGCGCCCCAGTCCGCCTCGAAGAGCAAGCCCCGGTCCCCCTCCGCCGCTTCGGCATGCCCGAGGTGTCCGGGGTGCCGGCCGATCTTCCGGTAGACGGCCTCACCGATCTCGTAGAACTCGTGCGTGAGAGGTGCGGGATCGGCGAGGGGTGACTTCAGGACGCCGAATGTGTACAGAGCGAGATGGGGCATGCGACTCTCCCTGGTCGGGGCTGCCTGGCGTGGAGTCGGATCGGTGGCTCACGCAGGGGGGCGAGGAGTCGTGGGGCGTGACCGGCTCGTCCCGTCGCGGCCGGTTCAGCCCGAAGAAACCCCTGTGCGACCGTGGGCGACCACCGAGGACCAGGTGAAGGTAGCCGCCTCCGCGAGCCCTGTCGACGTTGCGTTTTCCCCGTCCAAGTGGCCTCCTGCACCGGTCATTCGCACGGTGCCGCCGGCCTCAGGACGTGTCCTGACCGTCCAGGGGGAGGGACAGGTCGGCCACGACGGCCGCGTGGTCCGAGGGCCACACCCCGTCGACCGGCCCGTCCCCGGCCCGCCGTACGGACCGCACGTGCCCGAGGCCGCCGGGGCCGGGCGGGCCGACGTGGACGTAGTCGATGCGCGCGGCGGGGCTGTGCGGGCCGACATGGGCGTTCGCCGGGTCCCAGGTGGCCCAGGGCGCCGTCGGGTCGGCGTACTCCCAGGCGTCGAGGAAGACCTGTCCGGGAACCGCGGGTGACGTCCTGTATCCCCCGAACAACCGGATCTCGTCGGAGTCCGGCCAGGCGTTGAAGTCGCCCGTGACGACCGGGGGGAAGTCGGTTCCGCCCCGGTGCGCGGCGACGAACTCCGCGAGCGCGGTGACCTGTTCACGGCGTACGCCCGAGGCGTGGATGGCCGAGGTGAGGTGGGTGGTGAAGAAGGGCACGTCGTGGGTGGGCGTGGCGAGGCGGGCGTGAAGGGCGAGCCGTCCGTCGTACAGCTCGTCGGGGGCGGGCAGCCGCAGCACCTCCTGCGCCACCACCGGCCAGCGGCTCAGTACGGCGTTGCCGACCTCGACCGTGGTGTCCCCGATGCGCCGCTGCCAGCGGTCCGAGGCGTCGGACGCGGCCCAGGTCCAGTGCATTCCGAGCTCGTCCGCGAGCCACCCGGCGAGGTTCTGGCCGCCGCACTCCCACACCTCCTGCAACCCGACGACGTCGGGCCGCAGCTCGCGCAGCACGGCCAGGACGGCTTTCTGCCGCTCCTCCCAGGGCCCGAACCGCCACCAGAGGTTCCAGGTCACAACCCGCATCCGCAGCCACCTGCTCCTGTCGCGCGACATCGGGGACCATTGAAACAACTCCCTTGTGTCACACACCAGCCCGGACAGGAGCCCCACCGACCATGGCCCGCCTCACCGACCTCAGGTTCCGCACCACGACCGCCTTCCAGCGGCACCTCGTCAACCCGCTCGCGCGCCGGATGCCGTTCCAGACGCTCCTGGAGACCACCGGCCGTGTCTCCGGCCTGCCCCGGCGCACCCCGCTCGGCGGCCGCCGCGTCGGTGACGCCTTCTGGCTGGTCTCGGAGTTCGGGGAACGGTCGCAGTACATACGCAACATCCAGGCGGACCCGAGGGTGCGGGTGCGGCTCCACGGCCGCTGGCACGAGGGCACGGCGCACCTCCTCCCGGACGACGACCCGGTGGCCCGGCTGCACACCCTGCCCCGGGGCAACAGCACGGCGGTCCGGCTGATCGGGACGGGGCTGCTGACGGTGCGGGTGGACCTGCGGGGATAGGGCGGCGGGGCGGCCGGGCGGGGTCCTCACATCCCGGAAAGGCATCCCAGGCTTCCGCGTTTCCGCAGGTCATATGGGGTGGGATGGTTCCATCGTCCCAGGTTGGCGGGCGGCTGTTGTCCCAGGCCCGCGAGGAATCCCATGCTGTGGCTGTCGCACCGGCCGAAGCACGTCGTCGGCACGGCAGCGCCACAACACCCCGGCCCGCCCGTCCACATGGGACCCCCATGTCCCTCGGTCCGGGGTAACGACCGGCGGCGCTCGCGACTCCATACGGATCGGAAGAGAAACGGGGACACCATGAACACGCCTGCCCGCAGGAACCACATGAGCCCGAGGGGCTGGAAGCCCTACGCCCTCGGGGCCGCGGCGGCCGCGGCGCTGCTCGCGACCACGGCGTGCGAGCCGGGCGCGGCACAAGGCGCGGACAACTCCACGTCCTCGGCCCAGCCGAGCGCGACGGCTTCGGCGAAGCCGGGCGGCGCCTCGGGCGACGCGAGCGGCGATGGGGCCGGGAACGGTGCCGGCGGCGGGGGGAGCGCCGGCAGCAGCACGGGGAGCACCGGCAGCACGGGCAGCGGCGGGGGCACGAGCAGCGCCGGCAGCAAGGGCGGCACCAGCAGCGCCGGTGGCACGGGCGGCACGAGCACCGGCAGCAGTGGTGGCAGCACCGGCGCCGGCGGCAAGCAGGCGATCGTCGCCTGCTCCCAGACGGAACTCGGGGTGTCCGCCGTGACGGAGCGGGACGCCCGGCACCTCGTCCTCACCGTCCAGAACGCGAGCGACAAGAAGTGCAATCTGTACGGCTACCCGCTCGTGCGGCTCGGCGACGGGCGGACCACGGCCCCCGTGATCAAGGACAGCGACCCGGACCCGGGAAAGCCCGTCACCCTCGACCCGGGCCAGGAGGGGTACGCCGCTCTGCTCGTCAGCGGTCCCATGGACGAGTACGAGGCGAAGAGCATCACCCTCACCCTCCAGGGCAGCAAGTCCGGCAGCACCGTGGGCAGGCCGATCGACGTCCCCATGCCCGTCGACACGCTGTACGCCAACGACTTTCAGCGTGTCACCTACTGGACCACCGCCTCCGGTTACGCCCTGGACTTCATCATGTCGAAATGACGAGGTGAGGGGCCCGGCCGGGACCTCACTCCGTGTTGGACAGGCGGTCCAGCCACTCGGTGAACAGGGCCGTCTCGGCGGAGGTGAAGGCGGGGCTCGGGTTCTGCCGGAGCAGCGCGCCGAGGCGGGTCGCGGTGGCGGGGACGCCGGGGGCGGCGGCCTCGAAGACCTCCCGCGTGCCCGGGACGGCCGTCCGCGCTCCGGGGGCGGTCACGTCCGGGGTGAAGACCGCCGCGTGCACCGCGTCCCGTACGCGGCGCGACAGCGTCTCGTCCGCGAACGTCGCCGGACGGGAGACCAGCATCAGGCAGACGCCGACGTTGGCGGACATGATCATCTGTGCGGCGAGTCCGGGGGCCAGGCGCAGTTTGCCCTGTTCGGCGGCGCGGCGCAGGTCCGCGGTGAGGATCCGGTGCGCCTCCAGGGCCGCGGCCGGCGGGGTACGCATCGCCGGGGAGTTCATGAGGCGGTAGAGGTTCGGGTTCCGCAGGGCGAACTCGGTGTGGCCGTCCCAGCCCTCGCGCAGGTCCTGGACCGGGTCCGTGCCGGGGTGCCGTTCCCGCTTGGCCGCCAGATAGCGCTCCCAGCCGTGGTCGACGACCGCCGACAGCAGGCCTTCCTTGTCGCCGAAGTGGCGGTAGAGCGCGGGGGCGCCGACGCCGGCCGCCTCGCACACGGCCCGGGTCGAGACGTCACCGTCCGGCGACCGCGCGACCAGTTCGGCGGCCACGGCGAGGATGCGCGCCCTGGTGCTCACGGGCGCGGCGCCGGCCGGGCGGGCCTCGCCGGGGGTACGGGCGTCGCTGCTCATCTCGGGGTTCCTGACGTCGTCGGGGCGGGAGGGCGACCGGGCGTCAGGCGATGCCGCCGTTGGCGCGCAGCACCTGGCCGTTGACCCAGCGGCCTCCGGGGCCCGCGAGGAAGGCGACGACGGAGGCGATGTCCTCGGGGGTGCCGAGGCGCTCCAGGGGCGGCTGGGCGGCCATCCGCGCGATGGTCTCCTCGTCCTTGCCGTCCAGGAAGAGGGCGGTGGCGGTCGGGCCGGGGGCCACGGCGTTGACGGTGATGTCCCGGCCCCGCATCTCGCGGGCGAGGATGAGGGTCATGGCCTCGACGGCGCCCTTGGTGGCGGCGTACGCGGTGTAGCCGGGGATCGCGAGGGCCAGCACGGAGCTGGAGAAGTTGATGATCGCTCCGCCCGCGCGCAGCCGGCGCGCGGCCTGCTGGTCCACGACGAAGGTGCCGCGGATGTTGGTGCGGTGCATCCGGTCCAGGGCGTCGAGGTCGAGGTCGACGAGCGGGGCCAGGGCCATGACACCGGCCGCGTGGACGACGACGTCGACGCCGCCGAAGGTCTTCTCGGCGGTGTCGAAGAGGGCGGCGATCTCCGCCTCCTCGGCGACGTCGGCCCGGAAGGCGACGGCCTGCCCGCCCGCCTCGGCGATCGCCGCGACCGCCTTGTCGGCCTCGGCGGCGTTGCCCGCGTAGTTCACGACGACGGCGTACCCCTCGCGGGCCAGCCGTTCGGCGCTCTCCCGGCCGATACCGCGGGACCCGCCGGTGACGATCGCGACGCGCGGGGAGGTGCTCGGCTGCTCACTCATGGCGTTGCTCCTTGTCTCGGCCGGGGTAGCGGGGTTCACCATCCCGATGAGAGCAACGCTAACACTCACTCGATAGCAACGCTACGGGAGCGGTGTCCGTCCCGCACCGCCGGTCTCACCCCGGCCACACGATCGCCTGGGTCTCGCTGTAGGCGTGCAGGGCGTACGAGCCCACGTCGCGGCCGACTCCGCTCCGCTTGAAGCCGCCGAAGGGGGCCTCCATGTTGCGGCCGACAGTGTTGACGCCGACTCCGCCCGCGCGCAGCCGGCGGGCGACGCGGAAGGCGCGGGCCACGTCGCCGGACCAGACGTAGTCGATCAGGCCGTAGTCGGAGTCGTTGGCGAGGGCGATCGCCTCCTCCTCGTCGCCGAAGGGCAGCACGACGACGACCGGGCCGAAGATCTCCTCCCGGACCACCCTCATGTCCGGTGTGCAGTCGGCGAGAAGCGTGGGTGCGACGTAGAACCCGGTCGGCAGGGACGGCCGTTCGCCGCCGGCCACCACCCGCGCGCCCTCCTTGCGCCCGAGTTCGACATAGGACTCGACGCGGTCGCGGTGGGCCGCCGAGATGACGGGGCCGACCACCGTGCCCCGCTCCCGCGGGTCACCCACCTTCAAGTGGCCCGCGTAGGCCGCCAGTTGCCGCACCAGCAGGTCGTGCACGCCTCGCTGCACCAGCACCCGCGTCGGCGCCGTGCAGATCTGTCCGCTGTAGAAGGAGAAGGTCGTGCCGATGCCCGACACCGCCGAGGCCAGATCCGCGTCGTCGAAGACGATCGCCGCGCCCTTGCCGCCCAGTTCCATGAGCTGGCGCTTCATGCCACGCCCGCACACCTCGGCGATCCGCTGCCCGACCGCCGTCGAGCCGGTGAAACTGACCATGTCGACGTCCCCGGAGTCGACCGCCGCCTCGCCGGACTCCGCCGTCGAACCGCTGACCACGTTCACCACGCCCGGCGGCACACCCGCGGCCTCCAGCGCCTCGGCCATCCGGTACACGGACAGCGGGTCCTGCGGAGCCGGCTTCACCACCACGGTGTTGCCCATCGCCAGAGCGGGGGCGATCTTGCCCGCCGGGTTGGCCCAGGGATTGTTGTACGAGGTGATGCAGGTGACCACGCCGACGGGCTGGCGCACGGCCAGCGCGCCCATCACGGCGGCCGCGCCGAAGGGGCCCGCCTCGTTGATCTGCGGCGGCAGCGGCTGCTCGACCGGTTCGGGTCGCGCGTAGCGCCGGAAGCGGGCCGCCCCGACCCCGACCTGCATGCCGCGCGCCGTCCCGGTGGTGGCACCGCTCTCCGCCTGCGCGAGGTCGGCGTACGGGACGAAGTTGCGCTGGATGACGTCCGCCGCCCGCGCGAGGACGCCGGCCCGCTCCTCGGCGGGCGTGCGCGACCACGGCCCGAAGGCCTCCCGGGCCGCCGCCGCGGCCGCGTGCACCTGGGCCCGCGACGCCTCGGGGGCGAGCCCGACGACCTTCTCCGTCGCCGGGTCGGTCACCTCGTAGAACCCGTTGTCGGGCGCCACCCACGATCCGCCGATGAACAGGCGCCGCTCCTCGGGTCTCCCCGTCTCGCCCGTCACCGGGTGCTCACCGTCCGGGTGTCACGGCCCGACCGCAGCACCTTGCCCGGCACGGCGCCCGTCACCACGTCCTCCCGGATCGCCTCGACCCCGTTGACCCACACGGCCCGCACCCCGATCGCCCGGGAGTCCAGCCGCGGACTGTCACCCGGCAGGTCGTGCACCAGGACGGCCTTGCCGGCGTCGATCCGCTCCGGGTCGAAGAGCACCAGGTCCGCATGGAATCCCACCTCGACGCGTCCGCGGTCGCGCAGCCCGAACAGCCGCGCCGGGTCGTCCGTCAGCATCTTCACCGCCTGCTCCAGGGAGGCGAGCCGGCGTCCGCGCAGACAGTCGCCGAGGAACCGGGTGGTGTACGGGGCCCCGCACATGCGGTCCAGATGGGCGCCCGCGTCGGAGCCGCCGAGCAGGACGTCCTGGTGCTGCCAGGTCTCGGCGCGCAGCGCCCAGGAGTCCGGGTCGTTGTCGGTGGGCATGGGCCACAGGACCGTGCGCAGCTCGTCGGCCGCGCAGATCTCCACCAGGCACGCGAAGGGCTCCTGGCCGCGTTCGGCGGCGATGTCCCGCACCACGCGCCCGGTCAGGCCCTCGTTCGCGGCGCTGTAGGTGTCGCCGATGACGTACCGGCCGAAGTCGGCCAGGCGCCGGAAGACGCCCGCCTCCCTGCTCTGCGCGCGCGTCAGCATCCCGGCGCGGACCTCGGGGTCGCGGAGCCTCGCGATGCGCTCGGGCACGGGGAGCGCGAGGACCGGTCCCCAGCCGGGGATCAGGTTCAGGGCGCAGAAGGTGCCGAGCGACATGTTCATCGGGGTGAGGATCGGCATGGTGAGCGCGACGACGCGGCCGCCGGACTTGCGGGCGCGCTCGCTCGCCTCCAGCTGGCGCGGGACGCGCTCGGGGACGGCCGCGTCGACCGTCAGGACGTTCCAGTTGAGCGGTCGGCCCGCCGCCGCGCTCATCTCCACGAACAGATCGATCTCGGCGTCGCTGAACTGGTCCAGGCAGCCGGCCACGATCGCCTCGATCTGGGTGCCCTCGTGCTCCCCCACGGCCCGGGAGAGGGCCAGCAGTTCGGCCGGGCCGGCGTGCCGGGAGGCGACCGGCTTCCCGTCGCCGTCGGAATGGGTGGAGGACTGGGTGGTGGACAGGCCCCAGGCGCCCGCTTCCATGGCCTCGTGCAGCAGCCGCAGCATGGCGTCGAGTTGCTCCCGTGTCGGCTGTCCGCCCACGGCGTCGGGCCCCATCACGTAGCGCCGCAGCGCGCAATGGCCCACCATGAAGCCCGCGTTGACCGCGATCCGGCCCTCCAGAGCGTCGAGGTAGTCCCCGAACGTGTTCCAGCTCCAGGGCGCGCCCTCCTCCAGGGCGACCAGGGACATGCCCTCGACCTTGGACATCATGCGGCGCGTGTAGTCGGCGTCCTCGGGGCGCGCGGGGTTCAGCGGGGCCAGCGTGAACCCGCAGTTGCCGCCCGCGACCGTGGTGACGCCGTGGTTGAGGGACGGGGTCGCGTACGGGTCCCAGAAGAGCTGGGCGTCGTAGTGCGTGTGCGGGTCCACGAAACCGGGGGCGAGGACAAGTCCGTGCGCGTCCTCGCTCGTCCGGGACGGCTCCGCGACCGTGCCGATCACGGCGACACGCCCGTCCCGTATCCCCACGTCCGCGGTGCGGGCGGGCGCTCCCGTCCCGTCCACGACGGTCGCGCCCCTGATCAGATGGTCGAGCATCGCGGAAGTACCCCCTAGACGGCTTGGCGGAAGCGGGTCGTGCGGTGCACCGGGTCCGTGTCGATCTTCGGAATGACGTGCTCGCCGATCAGCCGGATCGTCTGGAGCGTCTCCTCCTTGGGGACCCCGACAGGCAGTCCGAAGCTGAGCTGGTCGGCGCCGGCCTGCTCCCAGCGCTTGCACTGGGTGAGCACCTCGTCCGGGTCGCCGCAGATCAGCAACTCTTCCTCTATGAGGAGTTCGACGAACTCCGCGTTGTACTCGGGGAGCGTCTCGGGCCAGACCGGGAAGCCCTCGGGGCGCGGGAAGGTGTCGTGGTAGCGGAAGACGAGGGAGGGCAGGTAGTGCAGCCCGCCGCCGACCGCGATCCGGATCGCCTCGTCGTGGGTGGGCGCGCAGATGGCGGTGGTGGTCACCATGACGTTGTCGTTGACGAAGTCCCCGATGGGTTCGGCGTTCACGACGGCGGTCTTGTACTGCTCCAGGACCCACTCCATGTCGGAGACCTTCTGCACGCTGAAGCCGAGCACGCCGAGGCCCTTGCGGGCGGCCATGGAGTACGAGGGCGGGGACCCGGCGGCGTACCACATCGCTGGGTGCGACTTCCCGTACGGCTTGGGCAGGATCTTGCGCGGCGGCAGCGACCAGTGCTTGCCCTGGAAGCCGACGTACTCGTCCTGGAGCCACATCTTCGGGAACTCGGCGATGGTCTCTTCCCAGATCTCCTTGGTGAAGTTCATGTCGGTGATGCCGGGGAGAAAGCCGAGGATCTCGTGCGAGCCGGCGCCGCGGCCGGACCCGAACTCGAAGCGGTTGCCGGTGAGATGGTCGAGCATGGCGACCTTCTCGGCGACCTTGACCGGGTGGTTGACCTGGGCGAGCGGGTTGAAGATGCCGGAGCCGAGGTGGATGCGGTCCGTGGCGTGCGCCAGATAGCCGAGGTAGACGTCGTTGGCCGAGAGGTGCGAGTACTCCTCCAGGAAGTGGTGCTCGGACGCCCAGGCGTACTTGAAGCCGGACTTGTCCGCCTGGATGACGTACTCGGTCTCCTCCATCAGCGCCTTGTGCTCCGCGAGCGGGTCGGTCAAGGCCCGCTTGCCCACGTATCCCTGTACAAAGAGCCCGAATTCCAAGGAGGTTCACCGTCCCCATCCAGTTATCTGACATACCGTCAGATTCTTTGAGCCGACTGTTCCACCGCGTGCGTGGACCGTCAATAGCTGATGCATCGTCAGAGAACGCTGACGCCGGCGAGCCAGCCGCCGTCGATCACGAAGGGCTGCCCGGTGATGTACGAGGAGTCCTCGCCGGTCAGGAACAGGGCCAGCTTGGCCACGTCCTCGGGGCGGCCGATCCGGCCGAGCGGGACGAGCTTGCCGTAGAACGCGTCGAGTGCCCGCGAGGCCTCCTCGCCGTCCCCGCCGGGGGAGAGCTGCGCCGGGTTGCTCATGGCCGTGTCGACGGCGCCCGGGCAGACCGCGTTCACCCGGATCCCCTTCTCCGCCAGCTCCAGCGCCGCGACGCGGGTGAGGCCGACGATGGCGTGCTTGGTCGCCGCGTACGCGCCCACGTACGCCATCCCCGTGAGCCCGGTGAAGGAGGCCGTGTTCACGATCGTGCCGCCGCCGGCCTCGGCGATCTCGGGCGCGAGGGTCTTGATCCCGAGGAACACGCCGACCTGGTTGACCTGCACGATCTGCATGAACTCGGCCAGCGGGGTGTCGACGAGCGCGTTGAAGCGCAGGATGCCGGCGTTGTTGACCAGCCCGTCGATCCGCCCGTACGCGGCCTTCGCGGAGGCGACCGCCGCCGTCCAGTCGGCCTCCTGGCCCACGTCCAGATGGACGTAGTGCGCGCCGATCTCCTTGGCGAGCTCCTGCCCCTGGTCGTCGAGCACGTCGGCGACGATCACGCGCGCGCCCTCCGCCGCGAAGAGCCGCGCCTCCTGTTCGCCCTGCCCGCGCGCGGCCCCGGTGATGAGGACGACCCGCCCGTCCAGCTTGCCCATGCCCTGACTCCCTAGTTGAGGTGGGGTGCGACGTCCGCGCCGAACGCCGCCATCTGGTCCGTGAGCTCGTCGCGGCTCCGGCTGCGGAACCGCACCTGTATCTGGTGCACGCCCATCGCGCCGTACTCCCGCAGTGACGCGGCCAGCGCCTCGGGCGGACCGCTCAGCGCCCGCCGCCCGACCTCCCAGCCGGGCTCGCCCACGTACAGCGGCTCGGTGATGGCGCCGATCGTGAGGGGTTCCCCGATCCCGGCCTCGGCGCGCAGGGCCGCGATCCGGGCGATCTGCCCCGGCAGCCGGTCGCGCGGATCGCCCTGCGGCAGCCAGCCGTCGCCGCGCAGCGCGGCCCGGCGCACCGCGGCCGGCGAGGACCCGCCGACCCACACGGGCACCCGCCGCTGGGCGGGCCGGGGCCGTTGGCCGAGGCCCTCGAAGTCGTAGGTCTTGCCGTGATGGACGGGGAACTCGTCCGGTCCGAGCGCGGCGCGCAGCGCGTCGATCGTCTCGTCGAGGACGGCCCCCCGGCGCTCGAAGTCGGCCCCGACCGCCTCGAACTCCTCCCGTACGTGCCCGGCGCCGACCCCGAGGATCAGCCGGCCGCCGGAGAGGTGGTCGAGGGTCGCGTACTGCTTGGCGGTGACGAGCGGATGCCGGAGCCCGACGATCGCGACATGGCTGAGCAGCCGGACGCGCTCGGTGACGGCCGCGAGGAAGGCGAGGGTGGCGACCGGGTCGTACCAGATCGTGCTCATGGCGCCCGCGAGCCGGCGCGGAATGGCGACGTGGTCGCAGCTCGCGACGTAGGCGAATCCGGCGCGGTCGGCGGCGCGGGCGATCTCGACGAGGTCGGCGGGACCGGCGGCGGCTTCCCAGGGCTCCGCGTAGATCGTGCTCTGGGACTGGACGGGGAGCTGGATGCCGTAGGAGAGGCGTTCCTCGGACGGGACGGGCACGACGACCCCCTTGCCTGACTGACGGCCACCCGACTGCCTGACGGTCCGTCAGATTGAATGGGACTCGCACATAGTCGTCGCTGACGCCACGTCAGACAAGAGGAAGCCCCGGCGGAACATGTCCGCCGGGGCTGTTTCCCGGGAGAGGCCCGTGAGGTGCGTCAGCGGGCGAAGCCGCGGCCGAAGTGAGCGTCGGTGTAGGGCGCGCCGAGGCCGACGGGCCCGAAGGAGACCGAACCGGAGGCGGTCGGGCCGGTGCCGCCGGAGCGGAAGGCCCAGACGCCGCCGGTGGAGGTGTTCTCGCCGCACGCGGAGACGTACAGCTCGGCACGGCCGTCGCGGTTGGTGTCGGTCAGCGCGGTGTACCCGCCGAAGAGGTCGTTCTTCTCGGCGGTACCGGGCACACCCGTGGTGTCCTGGCTGAAGGACACGGCGCCGCGGCCGGTGAGACCGGACGCGCCGCCGCGCAGCAGGGCCACGCCGCCCGCCGAGGCGACCTTGCCGATGGCCTCGCCCGGGGTGCCGACGGCGACGTCCGCGTAACCGTCGCCGTTGACGTCCCCGACGGAGACGCCGAGGCCGAAGTCGTCGCCCTTCTCGGACACTCCGGGCACGCCCGCCGTGTTCTGGTTGATCACCGTCGTACGGGAGGTGTCGGGCCCGCTCGCCGAGCCGTACACCACGCCGACCTGCCCGCCGAGGAGCGCCGGCTCGACGGATTCCTCACCATGACCGTCGACGGGACGCCCGATGACGAGGTCGGCGTACCCGTCCTTGTCCACGTCGCCGATGCCGAGGCTGGAGCCGCCGGGCACCAGAGCGCCGTCGGCCCTGGTCAGTTCGACCGGGGTGCTCAGCCCCTGCCGGGTGCCGCGGAGGTATTCGACGCGGTAACCGACGCCCGGCCCCTCCTCGTCGGGGGTGTGGATGAGCGCGACGAGATCGGTGATGCCGTCGTGGTCGATGTCCCCGGTGGCGACGTCGTCGGTGTGCGGGGGCGTGTCGATGTCGTAGTCGGCGTCGAAGGCGAGCTTCCCGATCGACGCGGCACCGGCGGTGCGGGTGAACGGACCGGACAGCAGATGGTTGTCCGCGGCCACGTCGGGGTGACCGTCGCCGTTGAAGTCTCCGACGGTGGCGTTCCGGGGCCTGGTCTGGTCGAGCATGGTGCCGGTCTCCACGACCGTGCCGCCGGACAGCCCCGTCTTCCCGCCCCAGACGACGGTCAGGCTGCCCGCCTGCTGCACGGACCCGACGCCCTCGTTCGGGGCGCCGACGACCAGGTCCGTGTACCCGTCGCCGTCAAGGTCGCCGACGGACAGGCCCCAGCCGAACCAGTCGTCGCTCTCGGCGGCACCCGGTATGCCGGGCGAGTCCTGGCTGATGAGCTGCCGGTGCCGGGTGTCCAGCCCCTTCGAGGAGCCGTACACGACGCTCACGTACCCCGCGCCGGCGTACCCCGCCCCGTTGGACCCGCCGATCCTTCCCCAGGGGGCGGCGACGGCGAGGTCCGTGTGCCCGTCGCCGTCGAAGTCGGCACGCACGCTCGTCGCCCCGGCGCTCGCCGTACCGGCCGCGTGCGCGCTCACCGGACCGACGACGGCTCCGGCGACGGCCACGGCGACCATGAGGCCGAGGCGAGAACCAAACCTGCGTCTTCTCATGGGGAACCCAACTCCTGCGGTGAAAGAGCAGCCATCCGGCGGAGGAGCCAAGATCCTCACTCCTCCGCCGGTACGACTCCCCCGGCGGCGGCAGGGTTGCCCTGGAGGACAGCGGGATTTCCCGGACCGTCAGCCGGTTTTGCCCCTCGGGCGCGCTCGGCGCCCCGAGCCCTCAGCCCGCCCAGAGCCCGTCCTCCGTCAGCCCCAGCAGCTCGATCGCGTTCCCCCGCACGATCCGCTCGACGACGTCCGGGGCCAGGTGCCCCATCTGGGCCTCGCCGACCTCCTTCGACTTCGGCCAGGTGGAGTCGGAGTGCGGGTAGTCGGTCTCGTAGAGGACGTTGCCGACACCGATCGCGTCGAGGTTCCGCAGCCCGAACGCGTCGTCGAAGAAGCAGCCGTACACGTGGTCGGTGAACAGCTCGGACGGCGGCCGGTGGACCTTGTCGGCCACCCCGCCCCAGGCGCGGTTCTCCTCCCACACCACGTCGGCGCGTTCCAGGATGTACGGGATCCAGCCGATCTGGCCCTCCGCGTACATCACCTTCAGGTTCGGGAAGCGCTCGAACTTGCCGCTCATCAGCCAGTCGACCATCGAGAAGCAGCAGTTGGCGAAGGTGATCGTGGAGCCGACCGCGGGCGGCGCGTCGGCCGAGGTCGACGGCATCCGGCTGCTGGAGCCGATGTGCATGGCGATGACGGTGCCGGTCTCGTCGCAGGCGGCGAGGAAGGGGTCCCAGTCGTCGGTGTGCACGGACGGGAGCCCGAGATGCGGCGGGATCTCGGAGAAGGCCACCGCGCGCACACCGCGGGCGGCGTTGCGCCGTACCTCGTCCGCCGCGAGCCGGGCGTCCCACAGCGGGACGAGCGTCAGCGGTATCAGACGCCCCCGGGCGCTGGGGCCGCACCACTCCTCCACCATCCAGTCGTTGTAGGCCCGCACCGCGAGAAGGCCCAGCTCACGGTCGGCGGCCTCGGTGAACGTCTGCCCGCAGAACCGGGGGAAGGTGGGGAAGCAGAGGGCGGACTGGACGTGGTTGACGTCCATGTCGGCCAGCCGCTGCGGCACGTCGTACGAGCCGGGGCGCATCTGCTCGTAGGTGATGACTTCGAGCCGGATCTCGTCACGGTCGTAGCCCACGGCCGTGTCGAGGCGGGTGAGGGGCCTGTGCAGGTCTTCGTAGACCCACCAGTCCCCGACGGGACCCTCGTCGCCCGGAGCGCCCATCACGGGGGCGAACTTCCCGCCCAGGAAGGTCATTTCCTTCAGGGGCGCGCGGACGATGCGGGGTCCTGTGTCCTGGTACTTCGCGGGCAGCCGGTCCCGCCAGACGTCGGGCGGTTCGACCGTGTGGTCGTCCACCGAGATGATCCTCGGGAAGGCGGTCCCTGCGTCCGCCGAGCGGCTCTGCGCGGTTTCCGTGGTCTCCATACCGGCCACGGTAGCGCTGATCTGACGGCCCGTCAGCTACCTGCGGGCGGCCCACCGGACGCCCTGCGGAGCACCCGGCCGAGGGCGGCGCGGGGATGAACGGGCGGGGATATGTGAGGAGCCTGTGTGAGGACCGTGTGACCTACCGGGCCGCACCTTGTGATCGCTGTCTCGCACGGCTGACGCATCCGCCATGAACAAGGCAAACTGGCCTCGTTGTACTGACAGTTCGGCAGGGGGACAGCGATGGACGGTGTGCCGCGGGTACCGAAGCAGTGGCATCCGGGCTCCGAGGAGCCCGTGGCGTTGCGCTTCAGCGTGCTCGGCCCGGTGCGCGCCTGGCTCGGCGACGATCCGCTTCCGGCCGGGTCCCCGCAGCAACGCGCCCTGCTGGCGGCGCTGTTGCTCCGCGACGGCCGCACCGCCACGGCCTCCGAACTCATCGACGCCCTGTGGGGCGACGAGCCCCCGTCCCAGGCGCTGGCCGCCCTGCGCACGTACGCCTCCCGCCTGCGCAAGACGCTCGGCGCCGCGGTGCTGGTGAGCGAGTCCGGCGGCTACGCCATCCGCTCCCTGCCCGAGGGCGCCCTCGACCACGTGAACGCCCAGGAACTCGCCGCCGACGCCGACAAGGCGCGCGCGGCGGGCGATCTGTCCCGCGCCCGCGACCTGCTCCGGGACGCCCTCGCCCTGTGGGACGGCGAACCGCTCGCGAGCATCCCCGGCCCCTACGCGGAGACCCAGCGGGCCCGGCTGGAGGAGTGGCGCCTGCAACTCCTCGAATCCCGGCTCGACATGGACCTGGAACAGGGCTTCCACTCGGAGGCCGTCTCCGAACTCACCGCGCTCACCGCCGCGCACCCGCTGCGCGAACGCCTGCGGGAACTGCTGATGCTGGCGCTGTACCGCTCCGGCCGCCAGGCCGAGGCCCTCGCCGTGTACGCGGACACCCGGCGGCTGCTCGCCGACGAACTGGGGGTGGACCCGCGGCAGGGGCTGAAGGAACTCCAGCAGCGCATACTCCAGGCGGACCCGGGCCTCGCCGAGCCCTCCGCCCCGAAGGCGGAGCCCGTCGTCGCCCTCGTCCGCCCCGCCCAGCTCCCCGCGACCGTCACCGACTTCACCGGCCGGGCGTCCTTCGTGCAGGAACTGAGCGACGTCCTCGCCGCCGCGTCCTCCGAGGAGGGCCGCGTCATGGCCGTCTCGGCGCTCGCGGGCATCGGGGGCGTCGGCAAGACCACCCTCGCGGTGCATGTGGCCCACCAGGCCCGCGCGGCCTTCCCCGACGGACAGCTCTACGTCGACCTGCAAGGGGCCGGATCGCGGGCGGCCGAACCGGAGACGGTCCTCGGCGCCTTCCTGCGGGCCCTCGGAACGGCGGACTCCGCGATCCCGGACTCGCTGGAGGAACGCTCGGCCCTCTACCGCTCCGCCCTCGACGGCCGCCGCGTCCTGGTCCTGCTGGACAACGCCCGCGACGCCGCCCAGGTGCGGCCGCTGCTGCCCGGCATGGAGGGCTGCGCCGCCCTGGTGACCTCGCGCATCCGGATGGTGGACCTGGCGGGTGCCCACCTGGTGGACCTCGACGTGATGTCCCCCGAGGAGGCGCTCCAGCTCTTCACGAAGATCGTGGGCGAGGAGCGGGTCGCCTCCGAGCGGGAGGCCGCCCTCGACGTGGTCGCGGCCTGCGGCTTCCTCCCGCTGGCCATCCGCATCGCCGCGTCCCGGCTCGCCGCCCGCCGCACCTGGACGGTCTCGGTGCTCGCGGCGAAGCTCGGCGACGAGCGCCGCCGGCTGGACGAACTCCAGGCCGGCGACCTGGCCGTCAAGGCCACCTTCGAACTCGGCTACGGCCAGCTCGAACCGGCGCAGGCGCGCGCCTTCCGCCTGCTGGGCCTCGCCGACGGCCCGGACATCTCCCTGGCCGCCGCCGCGGCGGTGCTCGCCCTCCCGGCCGAGGCCACCGAGGACCTCCTGGAGTCCCTCGTCGACACCTCCCTGCTGGAGTCGGCGGCCCCCGGCCGCTACCGCTACCACGACCTCGTACGCCTCTACGCGCGTGCGTGCGCCGAACGCGACGAACAGCCCCCGAGCGAACGGGCGGCGGCACTGTCCCGGCTGCTGGACTTCTACCTGAGCACGGCGGCCGGGGTGTACGCGATCGAGCGCCCCGGCGACCGCCTGGTGGACCACCTGGAGCCGACGGCGTATCCGGGCCTGGCGTTCGAGGACCGGCACCGGGCGCAGGACTGGCTGTACTCGGAGGCGATCTCCCTGCTGGCGTGTGTCCGGCAGTCCACCAAGGGGGGATTCCTCCGGCGCTCGGTCGACGCGCTGTGGGCCTCCGTGGACCTGGCCGAGTCCGGCACGAACTCCAAGGCGTACGAGGGGGTCGCCTCCGCGCTGCGGGAAGCCGCCCAGGAGGCCGCCGACCCGCACGCCGAGGCACGGGCCCTGGTCACCCTGGCCTACGTCCACTACTACACCGGCCGCTTCGACCCCGCCCGCGAGGCCGCCGCGCAGGCCCTCGAACTCGCCGCCGAGACGGACCACCTGACGAGCTGCTGGGCCTCCAACACCCTCGGGGTGATCGCCCTCCTGCAGAACCAGTACGAGGACGGCGAGGCGCATCTCACGCGGGCGATCGAGAGCTTCCGGGCCTGCCACGACCGGGCCGGCGAGGCCAGCGCCCTGTGCAACCTCTCGCGTATCCACCTCGCCACCGGACGCACCGGCAGCGCCGTGTCGCTGGCCCAGCAGGGCACCGACATGTACGACGACATGGGCCACGCGCTGAAGGGCGCCAACGGCCGTTACGCGCTGGGCCTCGCCCTCACCCAGAGCGGCCGGCTGGCGGAGGCGACCGCCCGGCTCGGGGAGGCGCTCACGGTGTTCCGCAGCAGCCGCCAGCGGCTGTGGGAGGGCATGTCCCTGTTCCGCCTCGCGGAGGCCGACATCGCCGCCCAGCGCCCGGCCGCCGCGGCGACCAACGCCGAGACGGCCCTGACGGTGCTGCGCGGCATCGGCGGCGAGTGGCGCCGGGGCAACGTCCTCGTCGTGCTCGGGCAGGCGCTGAACGCCATCGGCCACTCCGGCCGGGCCCAGGTCTGCTGGCGCGAATCCCTGGACATCTTCCAGACGTTGGGGGCTCCGGAGGCCGCCACGGTCAGGGCGCTCCTCAATCCGCTGGCCGTCGCCTAGGAGTCCTCCGGGACTTCATAGGTGTTCGCATGCCGGGGCGTTCATCGTTCGTTTATCGCGGCACGGCAGTCTCTGTGTTGTCGATCCGTCGCGTCGGGGGGCAGACGGGACGACCTGAGGCCGTAGCACTAAGGTGATCGGCCCCGAGTGCCCGTCCGGCGGCCCACGGGGGAGCTGCCGGACGGGCCGCTCCAAACAACGCACCAAGACTGTCAGGGGGACAGCCACCATGAGCGACACCAACAGCACCGACAACATCCACGCCACGGACGAGCCGACGGGCGGGGCCTCCACGGACAACATCCACGCCACGAGCGAGCCGCTCACCGGCAAGAACCTGATCACCAAGGACGACGGCACCGGCGACGCCTCGACGGACAACATCCACGCGACGGACGAGCCGGTCTAAGTCCCACCTGGGGGGGGCGGACTTACACCACACGGGGATCGACCGCGGCGGCGCGGAGGGGGAGCCGCCGCGGTCGCCGTGCGTCCGGGCGCGGCACCCCACTACCGCCCCCGCAGCTCGCCCTTCACCACCTTCCCGCTCGCGTTGCGGGGCAGTCCGGTGACGAAGGCGATCGTGCGGGGCACCTTGTAGTTGGCCATTTCGCGGCGGGACCAGGTGATCAGGTCGTCGGCCGTGAGGGCGGAGTGCGGGCGGCGGACGACGTAGGCCCTGCCGACCTCGCCGAGGCGGCTGTCCGGTACGCCGACGACCGCCACGTCGGCGACATCGGGGTGCAGGCCGAGCAGTTGCTCGATCTCCGCGGGGTAGGCGTTGAAGCCGCCGACGATGAACATGTCCTTGATCCGGTCGGTGATGCGGAGGTTGCCCTCGGCGTCGAGGACGCCCACGTCGCCCGTGCGCAGCCAGCCGTCCGGGGTCAGGACCTCCGCCGTGGCCGCCGCGTCCTCGAAGTAGCCGCTCATCACGTTGAAGCCGCGGACCAGGACCTCCCCGGGGGATCCGGGGGCCGCCGGGGCTCCCGAGGCGTCCACCACCCGCACCTCGGTGTCCGGGATCGCCCGGCCCGAGGTCGAGGCGATCACCTCCGGCCGGTCCCCCCTGCGGCACATGGTGACGATGCCGCTCGCCTCGGAGAGGCCGTACGCCGTCAGGACCGTGTCCACGCCGAGCTCGGTGCGCAGGCGCTCGACCAGGCGCAACGGGACCACGGCGGCACCGGTCACCACCAGCCGCAGCGCGGAGAGGTCGTACGTGTCGCGGGCGGGGTGGTCGAGGAGGGACTGGTGGAGGGTGGGCGGGCCGGGGAGGACGGATACGCGTTCCGCGGCCACGTTCGCGAGCACCGTGTCCACGTCGAACACCGGCTGCGGCACCATCGTCGCCCCGCGCATCAGACAGGCGATGATCCCGGCCTTGTAGCCGAAGGTGTGGAAGAAGGGGTTCACGATCAGATAGCGGTCGCCCTCGCGCAGACCGGCGAGGTCGCTCCAGATCGCGTAGCCGCGCAGGGTCTGCGCGTGCGTGATCAGGGCGCCCTTGGGCCGGCCCGTGGTGCCCGAGGTGAAGATGATGTCGGAGGGGGAGGTGCCGGACACGGCAGCGCCCCGGCGGCGTACCTCGTCGCTCCCCACACCCTCCCCGTCCGCCAGGAAGTCCTTCCAGGTACGGAAGTCGGCGGGAGCGTCGTCCGCGAGGACCACCACCCGCTCCAGGTGCGGGAGTCCGGGGAGCGGGCCGGCGGCGGGTCCGGGGGCCGCCTCCCCGGGCTCCCCCGCCGCCCGGCGCAGCGACGCCACGTAGGACGTGCCGAGGAACGTTCCCGTCACGAAGAGCAGCTTCGCCCGGCTCCTGGCCAGCACGTACGCCGCCTCGGTGCCCTTGAAGCGGGTGTTGAGGGGGACCAGGACCGCCCCGGCGGACACCGCGCCGAGGGCGGAGACGATCCAGTCGAGGGTGTTCGGGGCCCAGATGGCCACCCGGTCCCCCACGCGGACACCGCTCGCCATGCAGGCGGCCGCGGCGCGTTCCACCCGGGCACCCAACTCCGCGTAGGAGACGCGCGTCCGGCCCTCGACGACCGCCTCGCGGTCCGCGAAACGGGCCGCCGCCGACCGTACAAGACCCGGGACGCCGCCCCATTCCAGATCACCGCGCATCGCGCACCTCCCGCCGAAGCACCACTAGCTGACTGACCGTCAGATTAGCTGTAGCCTGACGGACTGTCAGCAGCCGGGACCGTGTGCGGAGGTCACCCATGCCAGGGCTCAAGGACGCCACAGCCGTCGTCGGAATCGGACAGACCGCCTTCGCGAAGCACCTCCCGGAGTCCGAGAAGACGCTGGCCTGCCGCGCGATACTCGCCGCGCTCGACGACGCCGGCATCGCGCCCGCGGAGGTCGACGCGCTCGCCTCCTACACCATGGAGGAGACCGACGAGGTGGAGGTCGCCAAGGCCGTCGGGCTCGGCGACCTCACCTTCTTCAGCAAGGTCGGCTACGGGGGCGGCGGTTCCTGCGCCACCGTCGCGCACCTCGCCGCCGCCATCACCGCCGGCCAGGCGACGGTGGGCGTGGCCTGGCGCTCACGCAAGCGGGGCAGCGGGCCGCGCCCCTGGAAGAACACGGCCGTCCAGCTCCCCACCCCGGCCCAGTGGACCCGGCCCTTCGGGCTGCTGCGGCCCGCCGACGAGATCGGGCTGCTCGCCCGCCGGTACATGCACGAGTACGGGGCGACCCGCGACCACCTCTTCAACGTGGCGCTGGCCTGCCGCAACCGGGCCAACCAGAACCCGGCCGCGATGATGTACGAACGCCCGCTGACCCGCGAGATGTACATGACCGCCCGCTGGATCAGCGAACCGCTCTGCCTCTTCGACAACTGCCTGGAGACGGACGGCGCGCTCGCCTGCGTGATCGTGTCCGCCGAGCGGGCCCGCGACTGCCGGCAGCGGCCCGTGTACGTCCACTCGGCCGCCCAGGGCCTGCCCGCCCAGCACCACGGGATGGTCAACTACTGGAACGACGACCCGCTCACCGGACCCGCCTGGACCGCCGCCCGGCACCTGTGGAAGCACGCCGACCTCACTCCCGAGGACGTGGACGTGGCACAGATCTACGACGCGTTCACGCCCCTGATACCCCTCTCGCTGGAGGGATACGGCTTCTGCGGGCGCGGGGAGGGCGCGTCCTTCACGGAGGGCGGCGCGCTGGAGATCGGCGGACGGCTGCCGGTCAACACCGGGGGCGGCGGGCTCAGCGAGGCCTACGTGCACGGCTTCAACCTCATCAACGAGGGCGTGAAGCAGTTGCGGGGCACGAGTACGGCACAGGTGCCGGGAGCGGCGACCTGTCTGGTCACGGCGGGGGAAGGGGTCCCGACCTCCGCACTCCTGCTGAGGAGCTGAGGAGCCGGGATGGCTGAGACGACTGAGACCGCCGGGACAACTGACACACCTGACACGGCTGAGATGACCGGGACGGCCAGGACGGCCGGCACGGCCGCGGGTTCCGGGACCGACGGGGCGGGCCGGACGGACCGGACGGACCGGACGCAGGAGCCTCTGCTGTCCCCCGTCCTCGACGACGACGGGGCGCCCTTCTGGCGGTACGCCGCCCGGGGCGAACTCCGCGTCCAGGCCTGCGCCGACTGCGGTGAACTCCGCTTCCCGCCGCGCCCCTGCTGCCCGCACTGCCACTCCTTCGCGGACGACTGGCGCAGGATGAGCGGGCGGGGCCGGATCTGGTCGTACGTCGTCCCGCATCCACCGCTCCTTCCCGCCTACGCGGCGCTGGCCCCGTACAACGCGATCGTGGTGGAGCTGGACGAGGCGCCGCGGATACGGCTGGCCGGGAACCTGGTGAGCGGCCCGGACGAGCCCATCGGCTCCGTTCCGGCGCGGCGGATCCGGATCGGGGCCCGGGTGCAGGCCGTGTTCACCGAGGTGAACGGCGTCACCGTGCCGCGCTGGGTCCTGGAGCGGGCGTGAGCGGGGCGGCCGGAGCCGGCGGGCTCGTGGTGAGCGTCGACAAGGACGCCGGGGTCGCCGTCCTCACGCTCGACCGGCAGGACCGGCTCAACGCCATCGACCTCCCGACGGCCGCCGAACTGGTCGCCGCCTGGCGCGAGTTCCGGTTCGACGACACCGTACGGGCGCTCGTGGTCACCGGCGCGGGACGGCGGGCCTTCTGCACCGGGATCGACCGCGGCGCCGAGGTGCCGCAGCCCGACTCCCCTTACATGGTGGACGATCCGCTGGCCGCGATCGGCCCGAAGGCCAACGGCCTGTGGAAGCCCGTGATCGCCGCCGTGAACGGGATCGCCTGCGGCGGCGCCTTCTATCTGCTGGGCGAGTCCGAGTTCGTCGTCGCCGACGAGGAGGCCACCTTCTTCGACCCGCACACGACGTACGGCATGGTCAGCGCGTACGAGTCCGTCTACCTCGCGCAGCGGATGCCGTTCGGGGAGGTGGCGCGGATGGCGCTGATGGGAACCGCCGAGCGGGTCTCCGCACGGCGGGCGCACGAGGTGGGGCTGGTGTCCGAAGTCACCCCGCCGGGCGGGGCGTTGGCGGCTGCCGTCGCGTGCGCGACGGTCATCGCGTCCTACCCGGCCGAAGCCGTCCAGGGGACCGTACGGGCGCTGTGGTCGGCGCAGGAGGCGACCCGTGCGGCCGCCCTGGCGCACGCTCCGCAGCTCGTCTCCCTCGGAAACCTGCCGGGCGAGCGGCAGGCGGAGCTGTTCTCGGCACGCCGGCCGGGATTCCGGCTGCGCTGAGGGCCGCCCGGACGGCGGGCGGTCGAACCCCGCTCCCGTCCGGCCGGAGAAACCCTCGCAGCGGGCAGGAGCGGGCCTCGCTCCCTGTGGCGGGCCGGTCACAGCGGGCGTAGCCTCGGCACCCGGAACGGCTTCCGCAGGCCGTCCGCGTGAACGACGGCCGCCGTCCGGAGACCCTTCCGTGCCCGGTACGGCGGCCGTCACACGGTTCGGGTCCCCTCACGTGGTGCGTGCGGTCCCGGTGCCCTTCTCCGCGTCCAGCGCGTACACACAGCGGTCCTTGCTGCACGCGTACACGACGCCGTCCTTGACCACGGGCGCCCCGGTGATCTCGCCTCCGGTGGCCAGCTTCCAGCGCAGGCGCCCGTCGTCGGCCTTCAGGGTGTACAGGAGATGGTCCGTGGACCCGAAGTGGATACGGCCCTCGGCCACCGCGGGGGCTCCCACCAGGTCGCCGCCTGCCTGGAAGCGCCACTTCGGGGTGCCGGTGACGGCGTCCAGCGTGTACAGGCCCTTGCCGCTGCCCACATGGACGTGTCCGGCCGCCACCAGGACCGGCTCGGCGGAGGCGCGGGACTCGGTGGCGATGCGCCAGCGGTCACGGCCGTCGGTCGCGTCGAGGGCGTACACCGTGCCGAGGTAGTCGGCGAGGTAGACACCGCCGCCCGTCACCGCCGGGCCCGGGGCGAAGGCGGGCGGGCAGAGGAAGACGGCCGGGGCCTCGAAGTGCCAGCGGACGCGACCGCTCGCCGTGTCGACGGCCAGGACGCGGGTGCCCGCGGAGATGTAGACGTAGCCGTCGGGCGCGTGGGTCATACGGACCGGCACACCGCCGCAGGAGGCCGCGTCACCGATCGGGTACGACCAGCGCTCCTCGCCCGTACGGGCCTCCAGAGCGCGCAGCCGCCCGTCCTTCCAGACGAACACGGTGCCGTCGTGGATCGACGGACCGGCCTCCGGGGACTCGAAGTCCGTCTGGGCGCCGCTGATCTCCCAGAGCTTCTGGCCGTTCGCCGCCTCCCAGGCCTGGACGCCGCCGCCGCGCGTGCCGGTGACGACCGTTCCGCGGTCGGCCTGGAGGGAGTAGACCCAGGCGTCCGTGGACAGGCGCCACAGGTCCGCGCCCTCCCTGGCTTCGAGCGCGTACAGCGTCGGCCCGTCGGACGCGTGGATGCGGCCGTCCGCCACCGCCATGGACCACGCCACGTCACGGGTCTTGAAACGGCGCCGGCCGGTCGCCACGTCGAGGGCGTGCACCTCGAAGGAGGTGACGTAGACGAGGTCGCCGGCGACCGAGGGAGTGCCCCAGACGTCGTTCGACATCCGGAAGCGCCAGGGGCGCCAGCCGGCCGGAGCGTCGGGCGCCGGGGGCGCGACCGTGGGTACCGGCGCCGGTTCGGCGCCGTTCACGCCGATACGCGGCCGGGACCAGGACGCCGCGAGCCCGGCTTCCGGGGGCGGCGCCTTCACGGCCGCGGCGCGGGCGTCGAGCACCCGGGGGCCGGGGCCGATGGGCACCGGGGCGCCCGCGAGGCGCACGGGCCCGGTGTCGGGTGCTCCCACGGGCACCGGGGCGTGCGACGGGGGCGGCGGCACGGTGGCACGCCCCCCGCCGCTGCGTCCGCTCGACCCGGCCGGCTGCTTGACCGGCGGGCGGCCGCCGCGCCGGGTCTCGATCAGGCCCACCGCGCGCTCGGGCAGCCACGCCGACGCCGTACCGCTGTCGTCGGAGCCGGAGCCGAAGAGATGGGGTGCGAGCTGGGCCTGGAGGTCGGCGGGGTTGGGGCGGGCCGTGGCGTCCATCTGCATGCAGGACTCGATGAGCGGGCGCAGCTCGTCCGGGAGGCCTTCGAGGTCCGGGCCCTCTCGGAGGAGCATGAAGACCGTCTCGACGGGGTTGGCGCCGTGGAAGGGGGCGTGTCCGGTGGCCGCGAAGACGAGCATCGAGCCGAGGGAGAAGACGTCGCTCGCGCCGGTGACGCTGCGCGAGTCCTTCGCCTGCTCGGGCGACATGTAGGCGGGGGTGCCGACGGCGACGTTGGTCATGGTCAGACGGGTGTTCGAGACGCCGGACGCGATGCCGAAGTCGATCACGCGCGGTCCGTCCTCGACCACGAGGACGTTCGAGGGCTTCAGGTCACGGTGGACGAGTCCGGCACCGTGGATCGACTGGAGCGCCTCCGCGACACCCGCCGCCAGCCAGCGCACGGCCTGGGCCGGGAGCGGCCCGCACTCATTCACTATCTCTTCGAGCGAGGGAGCGGGCACGTAGGCGGTGGCCAGCCACGGCACGGCGGCCCGGGCGTCGGCGTCGACCACGGCCGCCGTGTAGAAGCCCGACACGGCGCGGGCCGCCTCGACCTCGCGCGAGAAGCGGACCCGGAACAACTGGTCCTCGGCGAGCTCGGTCCTGACCGTCTTGATCGCCACGCGCCGGCCCGAGGCCGAACGCGCGAGATAGACCAGCCCCATGCCGCCGGCACCCAGCCGTCCCAGCACCTCGAACGGCCCGATCCGGCGCGGATCGTGCTGCGTCAGCTGATCCACCACTTGCCTGCCACCTCCCCGTACGGGTCACGTCATCCACGTATGAACGCGGCCCAGTGCAGCGTCTCACCACCGCACCGCCCTGGCGGCACGCACCCCGATTCTTCCTGGCCGAGCCGCCGGTTGCGAACCCGGGGCCGGATCGGGGTGTCTCGTGACAAAACAACCGCCCCGACAGAAGTACGGCCGTCAGGGCGCCACGGTTCAGGGCCGAAATGCGCCTCTCACCCCAGAAGTACCCCGCTCCGGCACCCGGAAGTGCCGTCCCTCACGTCGAAATGCCGTGCCCCTGACCGCAGAAGCGTTTCGGCCCGATCCGCCGCAGCATCCCCCGATGTCCTTGAACGATGAAGCACTCTCACCGTCGGTACGCCATCACCGCTGGTCGGAGAACCCTCACCGTTCCAGCACGGCGAACGACGCCCCCTGATTGTCCGTGACGACGGCCACCCGCCCGTACGACGTGTCGAAGGGTGTCACCTGGACACGGCCGCCGAGCCTGTTCACCGTCCCGAGTGTCTCCTCGCAGTCCTCGACTCCGAAGTGGACGAGGAAATGCGGCGGCATCTCGGCCGGAAAGACGCCCGTCACGGGAACGCGGCCGAAATCGGGGGTCGCGTCGGGCCCGAACAGCGCGTCGTGGAACAAGGTTCCGTAGAAGCGGTCGACGGTCGCGGTGTCGCGCGCGTACAGCTCGGCCCAGCAGAACGTGCCGCGCTCGTGCCGCCTGGCGAAACCGGGGTGGGTGCCGGGCTGCCAGAGGCCGAGCACGGCGCCCTCCGCGTCGGTGGCGAGGGCGGCCGTGCCCAGCTCGCCCGACGAGCCCACCGCCGTGGGCACGGAGATGATCCCGCCGCCCGCCGCCACGATCCGCCGGGTGAGCGCCACGACGTCCGGCGTCGCGAAGTACACCGTCCACACGGTGGGCATGCGCCCGTCCAGTTTGGGCGTGAGCGCGGCGACCGGCTCACCGTCCAGCTCCGCCCAGCCCTGCGGACCGGACTCCTCGGAGAACGTCCAGCCGAAGAGCTCGCCGTAGAAGCGCTTGCCCGCCTCCACGTCGGGGAGCTGTGCGTCGACCCAGCAGGGCACACCCTCGGGGAACCCGGCGACAACGGCTGATTCGGCCATGCGGCCAAGTTAACGGCCCCGCCGGTATCCCGCAGGGCGTGCGCACCTGCTCCGGTGACGCCCCGTCCCTGCTCAGGGGCCCCGCCACGGCTCGCGGGCCGTGCGTCGAGCGGGCCCGGAAAGCTCTCACAAACCCTGACGAACTCCTCGTCGAACGTCCTCCGAACCCCCTTCGGACCCCCGTGATGTACGGCCGCACCCCATTTGCAGTCGGCCGAATCGCGCTCCGATCACCCCTCGGTAAGCTGACGGCATGACAGGACAAGTGCGTACCGTCGACGGCCGCGTGGCCGGACGACGTGGGCAGGCGACCCGGCAGAAGCTGCTCGACTGCCTCAGCGAGATGCTCAGCTCATCGCCCTACCGGGATGTCAAAGTCATTGACGTCGCCCGGAAGGCGGGCACTTCACCGGCGACCTTCTACCAGTACTTCCCGGACGTCGAAGGCGCCGTCCTGGAGATCGCCGAGCAAATGGCCTCCGAGGGCGCCGCGTTGACCCGGTTGCTCGAAGGCCGTTCCTGGGTGGGCAAGGCCGGCTGGCAGACCGCCCAGGAACTCGTCGACGGCTTCCTGGAGTTCTGGCGGAAGAACGACGCGATCCTGCGCGTGGTCGATCTCGGCGCCGCCGAGGGCGACAAGCGGTTCTACAAGATCCGCATGAAGATCCTGAACTCCGTGAACAACTCCCTCACGGATTCGGTCACCGAACTCCAGGCCAAGGGGAAGGTCGACAAGGACGTCAACCCGGCCGCGATGGCCGGTTCCCTCGTCGCCATGCTCGCCGCGGTCGCCTCGCACCAGAAGGGGTTCCAGACCTGGGGCGTCAAGCAGGCCGAACTCAGGCCGAACCTGGCGCTGTTGGTGTATCTGGGCGTGACCGGGAAGAAGCCGACGAAGTAGATCCCCGCGTCGGTACGCTCCAGTTCCTGTCATGCGGGCGGCAGTTCGTCCCGGAGAACGATCCGGTGGACTGGCGCCCGCTGCGCTGCGCGGACGCCGCCGAGGACCCGGCCGGCCGCCCGTTCATCCGCGCCACCGGTTCTCCGCGCCACCGGTTCGGCCCGGCCGTCCGATCATCCGGACCGCCCGTTCACCCCGCCCCGGGCCCGCCCTTCCCGGCCTCCGCCTTCCCGGAGTCGGCCGGCACCGCCCGGCGCACGATCCTGAAGAGCCGGATCTCCCGGTCCACTCGCGCCTGATAGGTGGCGTACGGCGGCCAGAACGCCAGCACCGCCGTCCAGACCGCGTCCCTCTCCTCGCCCGTGAGGAGCCGGGCGGTCACGGGAACGTCCTCGCCCTTCCAGCTGACGACGGCGTCGGGGTGGGCGAGCAGGTTCGCGGTCCAGGCGGGATGGCCCGTACGGCCGAAGTTGGACCCGATGAGAATCCAGCCGGACCCCGTCGCACCGGCCGCCGCACCCGAGGTGCCCGTCTCCGGCATGCAGGCCAGCGGGGTACGGCGCTCCAGGCCGCTCCTGGCGCCGCGCGCGGTCAGCACGACCCCCGGCAGCATCTGGGCGCTGAGCAGCACCTTCCCGCGGGTGAGCCGGTGCACGGCGCGGTCGAGGGCCGGGATGAGACGAGGGGCCACCCTGGCGAACGTCCGGGTGGAGGACACCCGCTGCACCAGTCGCACACCGGGCATCCTTCTCGCCCCGGTCCCCGTCCGGGCCCTCCCGCCGTCGCCCGTACCGCTCCCCGTACGCGAACGCCGCGCCGCCATCAGACCGTCACCTCTCCGCCGTCGAAGAGCCGCGCCGCGTCGGCCGCGTGCGCGCGCAGCCGGTGGACGGGGCCGAAGAGCAGTTCGTCGCCGGAAGCGCGCTTGAAGTAGAGGTGGACGTCGTGCTCCCAGGTGAAGCCGATGCCTCCGTGCAGCTGGATGCCCTCGGAGGCGGCGGTGCGCAGCGCGTCCAGCGCCTGGGCCAGCGCGAGGGCGCCCACACGTTCGCCGCCCGTCCCGGTGGCCCACGCCGCGTAGTACGCCGCCGAGCGGGCCGACTGCACGCCCACGTACACGTCCGCGAGCCGGTGCTTGACGGCCTGGAAGGAGCCGATCGCCCGCCCGAACTGCTCCCGCCGGCCCACGTGTTCGACGGTGCGCTCCAGTACGCGGTCGGCGGCGCCCACGGCCTCCACCGCGAGGACGGAGGCGGCGGCGTCCCCGACGGAGGCCAGGGCCGCGGGCACGTCGGCCCCGTCGTCGCCCAGCAACTCGGCCTCCACGTCACGCAGTTCGAGCCTGGCCTGCGGCCGGGTCGGGTCCAGCGAGGTCTGCCGTGCGCGGACCAGACCGCCGGCGTCGCCCCTCACCAGGAACAGCAGCGTCCGCGACCGCGCGAACCCGCCGGTGTGCGCGGCCACCACCAGCAGCCCGGCACTGTGCCCGTCGAGCACCTGCGCCGCCTGCCCGTAGAGCCGCCACACGCCGTCCGCCCGGCGGGCCTGGACACCCCCCGCACGGCCGCCGCCGGCCCAGTCGCCGCGGTTGTCGCCGGTCAGCGCGAGGGCGGTGGCCAGGCCCGTGCCGGGGACCGCGAGGGCGGCGGTCAGCGCACCCGAGGCCAGCGACGGCAGCAGCGCGGCACGCTGCGGCCCGGTGCCGAGGGCCAGGATCAGCGGGGCGGCGAGTACGGCGGTGGACAGCAGCGGCGAGGGGGCGAGAGCGCGGCCCGACTCCTCACAGGCCAGGGCGAGTTCGGTCATCGAGCAGCCGACACCGCCGTACGTCTCGGGGAGGGCGAGTCCGGGCAGTCCGAGCCGGCGCGCGAGGGCCTCCCAGAGCGCCGGGTCGTAGCCGGCGGGGGTCGGCTCGGCGGCGCGCAGCTCCTGCGGGCCGCATCGCTTCACCAGCACCTCCCGCAGCGTGCGACGGATCTCCTCCTGCTCCGCGGTGAGACGGGCGTCCATGGGCGGGCTCCTCCCTCGTCGGGGGGCTGATCCTGATAGCTGATCTGACGGGCCGTCATGTTAGGGCGGGGGGTCCCAGATGCACAGGGGTGCGACGGCCTCCCGGAGGGACGGTTATCTGATGTACCGTCAGATTCATGACGCATGCCACCCCGGGCCACAGCCGTCGAAAGGCCGCCGTCGTCGGCGTATCCCTGTCCGACTGCGGCCGCGTGGACGAGGCGACTCCCTACGCGCTGCACGCCCAGGCCGCGCGCCGCGCGCTGGCCGACTCCGGCCTCGACCGCTCGGTGATCGACGGCTTCGCGTCGGCGGGCCTCGGCACCCTCGCACCAGTCGAAGTGGCCGAATACCTGGGGCTGCGGCCCACCTGGGTCGACTCGACCTCCGTCGGCGGCTCCACCTGGGAGGTCATGGCGGCCCACGCGGCCGACGCCATCGCGGCGGGCCACGCGAACGCCGTCCTGCTCGTCTACGGCTCCACCGCCCGCGCCGACATCAGGGCGGGCCGCCGCACCGGCACCCTGTCGTTCGGCGCCCGGGGCCCCCTTCAGTTCGAGGCCCCGTACGGCCACACGCTCATCGCCAAGTACGCGATGGCCGCGCGCCGGCACATGCACACGTACGGCACCACACTCGAACAGCTCGCCTCGGTGGCGGTCCAGGCCCGCGCGAACGCGGCCCGCAACCCGGAGGCGATGTTCCGCGAGCCGGTCACTGTCGACGACGTCCTGTCGGGGCCGATGATCGCGGACCCCTTCACCAAGCTGCACTGCTGCATCCGCTCCGACGGCGGCGCGGCGGTACTGCTGGTGGCCGAGGAGTACGTGCGCGACTGCCGGACGGCCCCGGTGTGGGTGCTCGGCACCGGCGAGCACGCCTCCCACACCACCATGTCCGAGTGGCCGGACTTCACCGTCTCCCCGGCGGCGGTGAGCGGCCGGCTCGCCTTCGAACGTGCCGGAGTCCGCCCGGCCGAGATCGACTTCGCCGAGATCTACGACGCCTTCACCTACATGACCCTGGTGACCCTGGAGGACCTCGGCTTCTGCGCCAAGGGCGAGGGGGGCGCCTTCGTGGACGCGGCGAAGGGGCGGCTGCTGGTGGGCGGGGAACTGCCGGTGAACACGGACGGGGGCGGACTGTCGGCCCAGCACCCGGGTATGCGCGGCCTGTTCCTGCTCGTGGAGGCCGTACGGCAGTTGCGCGGCGGCCTTCCGGAGGAACGGCAGGTACGGCGGCCCGACGGCACACTGCCCGAGCTGGCCGTGGCGTCCGGGACGGGCGGCTGGTTCTGCTCGTCGGGGACCGTGGTGCTGGGGCGGGGGTGAGGGCCGGGGCCCGGTGTACGGGGTGGTGCCGTGGGACGTCCGGCCGCACCGGGTGATACTCGGAACCATGGAACCGGATCTTCATGAGCTGCTGAGATCGCTGCGGGTGTGGGACACCGAGCTGCCCGGCTTCGACCCGGAGAGTGCTCCGGCGGACCCGCTGACCCTGTTCACCCGGTGGTTCGCGGAAGCGGTGGCGGCCGGGCAGCCCGAGCCGCACACGATGACGCTCGCGACGGCCGACGAGGACGGTCTGCCCGACGTCCGGACGGTGATGCTGCACGGCGCGGACGACGACGGCTGGGCGTTCGCCTCGCACGTGACGAGCCGCAAGGGACGCCAGCTGGCCGCGCGGCCGTACGCCGCTCTCGGCTTCTACTGGCCCGCGCGGGGGCGCCAGATCCGGCTTCGCGGCCCGGTCACCGTCGCGTCCCCCGAGGAGGGCCAGGCGGACCTGCACGCCCGCTCCACGGGTGCGCTGGCCGCCGCTCTGGTGGGCCGGCAGAGCGAAGTGCTGCCCTCGCGGGCCGAGTTGGACCGGGCCTCGGACGCGGCCTGGGATCAGGCCGAGAGCGCCCCGCACTCCCCCGCCCCCACCTGGACGCTCTACCGCCTCCGTCCGGACGAGGTCGAGTTCTTCCAGGGCGACGCCCGCCGGCGCCACGCCCGGTTCGTCTACCGCCGCACGGAGACCGGCTGGACCACCGGGCTGCTGTGGCCGTGACCCCGACGGTGACCACGGACACGGCACCCTGATCCCACCGGGCACACCCCACCCCGCAGATCCGGCCCCCCATGCCGCCCGCGCTGCCCATGCCGCCCGCGCTGCCCGCGCTGCCCGCGCCCGGCCTACGCCTCGTACGTGAAGTCGTACGTCGCGAAGTCGGAGACGGGACGGTAGCCGATGCGCTGGTACAGGCCGTTGCTGGTCGGATTGGCGAGGTCGGTGAAGAGCAGCACCTCCTGGACACCGGCGGCGACCGCCGCGCGGCTCACCTCGGCGGTGACGGCACCGGCGTACCCCCGGCCGCGCAAGGGCGCCGGGGTGTAGACGGGGGCGACCCGGAGCTGTCCGGCGACCGGCGGTGTCACGCCCGCCATGGCGACGGGGGTGCCGTCGGGGTCCTCCCAGAGGGTGATGCCGCCGTAGGAGATCCGGTCGTCGGCCCAGGCGCCACCGTCACGGTACGCACCCTCACCGATGGCCTCGGCGAACTCCTTGTACCAGCGGGCGAGGAGGTCCCTGTCGCGGGCGTCGGCGACCCTGGGACGGCCGGGCGGCGCGGGCTCGGGCGGTGTCAGGCCGCCGAGCCGGTACAGCCGCTCGCTCCGGAGCAGCGCCGCCCTCGCTCCGGTCCGCCGCCCCCAGGCCTCGGTGAACGCCTCGACGGTGCCCGTGTCGGCGGAGACCCCGGGCAGCTCGATCTCCGCCTCCGCCAGCAGGACGGCGAGCGTCTCCACGCCCCGCTCGTCCAGCGGGGTGAGGTTCAGCCGGTACGGCGGCGTACGGAAGAAGGCCGCGCGGACCGTCCCGTCCCGCTCCAGGGCTCCGAAGACCGGCGCGCTCTTCCCGTACTGGCCCATCCCCCGCCTGCGCAGCGCCTCCGTCACGGTCAGCGCGACGGTGTGCTGCGCGGGCCGCGACCGGAGGAAGTCTCCGGCGCCCGCGAGAAAGGCGTCGAGGTCACGGGTGAGCTGCCAGTCGTACGTCACGGAGGTCATGTCCGATGATCCCGTGCGGCCACGGCGCCGTGCCTCCGAATTTCGGCGCGGGCGCGGGCATCCCGCCGTATCCTGGCCCCGCCACCGTCCGCGCCCTGTCCGTGTCCCGGTCGGCTGCCCCCGTGTTCCTGGTCGGGTCGGCTGCCCCTTTCCGGTGAGCACGGACGGTTCGGGGAGTGACCCGTGGGTCCGGAGGGGTTTGAATGGCTGGATGGCCGACGCCCATGTGCAGTTCTCCGTTCAGCCCGCCCCGGAACTGACGGGCCTGGGACTGCTGCTCCGTCCCTGGGACCCGGAGTCCGACGCCGACGTGTCGGCGTATCTGCGCGGGCTGACCGATCCCGAGTTCCAGCGCTGGAACACCCCGCTCAGGTTCGTCCGGGACATCGACACCGCCCGGGAGGCACTGCGGACCCGCGTCGCGGCGGCGACGAGCGGCACCGGGATCTCCTTCTGCGTCACCGACGCCGGGACCGGCGAGACCCTGGGCCATATCGGCGTCAACGAGATCGACCACGTCATGAGCTGCGCCCGCGTCGGCTACTGGGTCCTCCCGGAGTGCCGCGGCCGCCAGGTCGCCACCCGCGCGCTCACCCTCACAGCCCGCTACGCCTTCACCGGCCTCGCGCTGCACCGTCTCGACCTGGGCCATGCCGTGGGCCACGACGTGTCCTGCCGGGTCGCCGAACGCTGCGGATTCCGGCACGAGGGGACGCTGCGCGGAGCGATGTTCGAGGCCGGCCGCCATGACGCGTTCCGCGACGTACACGTCCACGGACGCCTGGCGACGGATCCCGATCCGGCGCCCGGCCAAAATCCCTCACCCGCCGGCGCGTGACGCGGGCCGGAACACGGGAATCCCCGACCGGAAGGCCACCTCCAGCTCCATCCCGATCCGCAGCGCCGCTTCCTCGCACTCGACCACCTCGGTCATCATCCGGGGGCCCTCGGCCAGGTCGACGACGGCCGCGGCGTACGGCACCCGCCCGCCGAACGGCGGCAGTTCGTTGCGGTGGACGACGGACCAGGTGTAGAGCGTGGCGCGTCCGCTCGCGGGGCGCCAGTCCACGTCCTCGCTCCAGCAGTGCGGGCAGAACTCGCGGGGGTAGTGGTGAACGCGGTCGCAGGCCGCGCAGTGCCGGATCAGCAGCCGCCCCTCGGCCGCCGCGTCCCAGTACGGCCGGGTGAGGGCGTCGGCCTCGGGAACGTCGAACCCGCCACCGGGACCTGCCGTGCCCACCGGCCCCGTCGCGCCCCCCGGCGCCCCCGCGCCCACCGGAGCCGTCGCACCCCCTGAAGGCACCGGACCCGCGCTTCCCGCGCTCCGGGCGGTCCCGCTCACCCGAAGAGTCCCAGGGCGTCGTCCAGGGACCATGTCTGCCAGGACATCCCGAACAGACCGACGGCCGAGACCAGCGCCATCATCGCGTTCTGCCCCTGTTCCGCCCAGTCGTGGATCATGAGGGTGAAGTAGAGGACGTTGAGGAGCAGGCCCGCGACCAGCGCGACGGGAGTCAGCAGTCCGGCCACCAGGCCGAGACCCAGCGCCAGTTCCGCGTACACGACCACGTACGCCATCGTCCGGGGGCGCGGGGCGACGATCGTGTCGAAGCCGGACCGCACGGCGTTCCACCGGTGCTTGGACGCGATGTCCGCCGCCCACGCGATTCCGGTCCCGCGCTCGAACCAGCCCTTCTTGTCCTTGTGCCGCCAGCTCTCGAACCACCACAGCCCGAGCCCGATACGGAGCACGGCCAGCCATTCCGCCCCGCCGAGCCAGATCGTGTCCATGGCCGAACCTCCCGCAGAGCCGACGTATCTGACGGAACGTCAGTTTCAACTCTCCGGGACGCCCGCACAAGAGGCCGGCACCCGCCGGCCGGGAGCACGCGAGCGGCCCGCCGCCGCCCGGCACCGTTCCACCCCTCCCCGGGGGCGCGCGGAGCCGATCCCGCTCTCCCGCACACGGCGTACACCCCGGCGCTCACCTGCGACGACGGCACGCTTCCGCACATCCCCACCCCATCGAAGTGACCTACGCCACCAGGCCCACCCACCCCTCCCACAGTCGTGACCAGTTCGCAACCGATTCCCCTCTTGACCGAGACCTATCAAGCAGAGGCGTGATTACGCTCGCGCTATGGCCGACTCGACTGCTTCCACGACCTCCCTCACGGTGCCCTCCCACGAGGACCGCCCCGTGTACGTGATCGGAGGCGGTCCCGGGGGGCTCGCGGCGGCGTACGCCCTGCGCGCCCGCGGCGTACGAGCCGTCGTACTGGAGAAGTCGGACCAGGTCGGAGCCTCCTGGCGGGGCCACTACGACCGGCTGCACCTGCACACCACCCGGCGGCTGTCCGCGCTGCCGGGGCTGCCGATGCCGCGCTCGTTCGGCCGCTGGGTCGCGCGCGACAACGTGGTGCGCTACCTGGAGAAGTACGCCGAGCACCACGCCCTGGAGATCGTCACGGGCGTCGAGGTCTCCCGCGTCGAGCCCGCCCCCGGGGGCGACGGCTGGCTGCTGCACGCCACCGGCGGACGCGAGCTGACCGGCAGCGCGGTGGTCGTCGCGACCGGCTACAACCACACCCCGCGCGTCCCCGACTGGCCCGGCCGCGACACCTACACCGGCGAGCTCCTGCACGCCGGCGAGTACCGCAACCCCACCCCCTACGCGGGCCGCGACGTCCTCGTCGTCGGCATCGGCAACACCGGAGCCGAGATCGCCGTGGACCTGGTCGAGGGCGGCGCCTCGCGCATCCGGCTGTCCGTCCGCACCGCGCCGCACATCGTGCGCCGCTCGACGGCGGGCTGGGCCGCGCAGTTCACGGGCATCGCCGTACGGCGGCTGCCCGTGCGCCTCGTGGACGCGCTCGCCGGGCCGATGGCGAAGCTGAGCGTGCCCGACCTGGCGGCCCAGGGCCTGCCCCGCCCCGGCACCGGGCTCTACTCCCGCGTCAACGAGGGCTCCATTCCCGTCCAGGACGTCGGTCTCATCGACGCCGTCCGCAAGGGGAAGGTCGAGATCGTGGCCGCGGTGGAGGGGTTCGAGGACGACAAGACAGTCCTCGCCGACGGAAGCCGGATCGACCCCGACGTGGTGATCGCCGCGACCGGCTACGCCCGAGCCCTGGAAGGCATGGTCGGACACCTCGACGTGCTCGACGGCCGTGGGCACCCGGTCGTCCAGGGCGGCCACACCCCGCAGAACGCCCCCGGCCTGTACTTCACCGGCTTCACCAATCCCATCAGCGGCATGTTCCGCGAACTCGCCCTCGACGCGGAGAAGATCGCGAAGGCAGTGTCCCGGCACACCCCCAAGGCCGGATCCACCCCCCAGCCCACCCGCTGACGCCCGGCCCCCGACGTCCACACCCACCCAGGACAGGTTCTCGCCCCCTCCGCCCCTACCCGTCCCGCACCTGGGGCTCCGCCCCAGACCCCGCTCCTCAAACGCCGGAGGGGCTGAATTTTCCCCGCACCCGGGATCCGACGCGAGGGGCCGTGCCGGTACATCGATGCCCGTCGCCACCGACGCCCACCCCTCACCCAACGGCGACGGGCTGATGCACCGGCACGGCCCCGACCTACAACACACCCGACACCGCACCCGCACCCGCCAGCACAGCGAACCCGCTACGCGGTACACCCCGTCCGCCCCGACCCCAGCGTCACGCACGCCCTCGCGTCACCGGCGCCCTTCACCACGACCATCGGCGTGTACGTATCCGCGTCCGTGCCCACCACGGCGGTCCGCTTCGCCCCGGCCCCCGCCGACACCTCGACCCGGTCCCCCGCCGCCGCCCGCGTGACACGGGCCCAGGCCGCCCCGCAGGTCTTGCTGTACCGCACCTCCACCAGCGCGGTCCCCACCGTCACGCTGGTCGCCGTCGTGGCCAGCCGACCACCGCAGCCCATCTTCTCGGGGTCCTTCCCCCCGCAGGAGGCCCCACCGCACTTCACCCCGGGCGGCAGAACGGGCCGCGGACTCCCGGAGGCCGTCGGCGTCTTCGGCGGGGCGCCCACGTCCTTCGTCCCTCCGCCACGGGTGAGCCAGAGCGTGGCCGCGACGACGGCCAGGGTCCCCACGACACCGGCGGCGAGCACCATCTGCCGCCGCTTCCGCCGCGCGGAGCCCTGCCCCGGGCCGGCCCCGGCGGGCCGGGCGTCCTGCGGCTCCGGCGCCCCGGCCGCGGGAGCGGGGACCACCGGACCGAACTCCCCCGGCGCAGCCCGCGCCCGGGAGGCGCGTAGCGCCTCCATCGTCGTTTCGTGGCGCGTCTCCGAACGGCTCCACGCACGCTCGGCCAGCTCCCACATCGTCGCCAGATGCACGGGACTGGCCCCGGTCACCTCGGCCAGCGCGACGACCGCCCCTTTGGGCGCGAGCAGCCTGGCGTTCAGGTAGCGCTCCCAGGATGTCCTGCTGTAGCCCGTACGGTCGGCCACGGCCGCGACACCCAACCCGCTCCGGTCGACGAGCAGTCGGAGCTGGTCGACCAACTCCGAGACCCGCGGATCGAGTTCGCCCGGCAAGGCCTTCCAACGAGGCATCGTTTCCCCCACTCCCCCAGTACACGCCAGTGTTCCATCAGTGCAGACGACAGGGCAGAGGGCAGGGCACCGAGGGCGTCAACGACGTTTCCCCGAGCAGGAGTTGGACGGTTCCCGTCATACGGCGAGCACACCGTGCCGGAATGGTCACTTCCGTGCCACAGCGGGCTGAGAGCTGTTGAACAGCGCGTTCTCGTGCACAAGGGTTGACCCCGGGCGGAACACTCGCCCGATCGCGGCCCGTCCTTGACTCGGGGGAGAGGACGGGCCGTCGTCATTCCCGAGAACGAAAGGGCCCGCCCTCCCCGGAGGAGAGGACGGGCCACCGGCTCGCACGACCGCGGTTCAGCGGACCGTGAAGTGCAAGGTGTCGTCGAGGAACGGGATCTCCAGCCACGGGTGGGGCTGGGCCATCAGCGCGAGCACCACGATGGCGATGCCGAGGACGCTGTAGGTGACCATGTCCGTGAAGCGGGAGCGGACCGCGAGCATGCCGACGCTGGGCAGCATCCATCGCATCACGGCACCCGCGAGCAGCGCGGCGCCGATCAGGATCGTGCCGACCCGGAACACGTCGAGCGCGGTGAGCAGCAGGCCGAGCGCGACGGCGGACAGCACGGTGAGGATGGGCCACTGACGCGCGGGCGCCGGGGCGTCCCCGGGCGCGGCCCGGCCGCCGCCCTCGGGCTGTGCCGTGTCCCGGGTGAACAGCGGGAAGCGCCGGGTGGTGCGCCGCGGCTCGCCCTGGGCATCGGGAGCGCTGATCGCGTCCCGGACGGTCATCCCGTCGAACTCGGCGTCACCCTCAGACCCAGCCCCGGACCCGGCGTCAGCCTCAGACCCAGCCCCGGACCCGGCGTCGACCTCGGCCCCAGACCCAGCACCCGACTCGGCGTCAGCCTCGGCCCCGGCCACGGCCACGGCGTCAGCCTCAGACCCAGCCCGGGACTTGGCGTCCCCCTCGACCCCAGACCCGGCACCGACCCCGGACTCGGCGTCAGCCCCAGACCCAGCCCCGGACCCGGCGTCGACCTCGGCCCCGGCACCAGCCCCGGCCCCGGCCCCGGCGTCAACCGCAGCCTCGGCCTGAGCCTCCGTCTCCGCTCGGTCCCCGGCCGCCCCGGTCTTCGACTCGGTCTCGGTCTCGATCTCGCTCTCCTTCTCGGACGCGGACCGCACACCGGCTCCGGGCCCCCGGCCGTCGGAGCCCCCGGCCACGAAGGTGTTGCCGTCAGCCGACACTGCGTTCCGCCGCTTCCACCACGTTGACGAGCAGCTGGGCCCGGGTCATCGGGCCGACACCGCCCGGGTTCGGAGAGATCCAGGCGGCGACCTCGGCGACGTCCGGGTGGACGTCTCCGACGATCTTGCCCTCGGCGCTGCGCGAGACACCGACGTCGAGGACGGCGGCGCCCGGCTTCACGTCCTCGGCCCGGATGAGGTGGGCGGAACCGGCGGCGGCGACGATGATGTCGGCGCGCTTGAGGTGCGCGGAGAGGTCACGGGTGCCGGTGTGGCACTGGGTGACCGTGGCGTTCTCGCTGCGCCGGGTCAGCAGCAGCGGCATCGGGCGCCCGATGGTCACACCGCGGCCGACGACGACCACCTCGGCGCCCTTGATCTCCACGCCGTAGCGGCGCAGGAGCGTGAGGACGCCGTTGGGGGTGCAGGGCAGCGGGGCGGGCTCGTTGAGGACGAGACGCCCGAGGTTCATCGGGTGCAGGCCGTCCGCGTCCTTGTCCGGGTCCATCAGTTCCAGGATGCGGTTCTCGTCGATGCCCTTGGGGAGCGGCAGCTGGACGATGTAGCCGGTGCAGGCGGGGTCCTCGTTCAGCTCACGGACCACCGCCTCGATCTCTTCCTGCGTGGCGGTCGCGGGCAGTTCGCGCTGGATGGAGGCGATGCCGACCTGAGCACAGTCGCGGTGCTTGCCGGCGACGTACTTCTGGCTTCCGGGGTCGTCCCCGACCAGGACCGTCCCGAGGCCGGGCGTGACGCCCTTCTCCTTCAGGGCCGCCACGCGGACGGTCAGGTCGGACTTGATCGCGGCTGCGGTGGCCTTGCCATCGAGAATCTGGGCGGTCATGCCCCCCATCCTCCCGGATGACGCGGTCCAGGTTCCAATCCGGGTCCGCGGGGGCCCCGCGACGGCCCTTCAACGGCCTGTCCGTGGCTTTCCGTGGCCTTTCGGCCACCTCGCAGGAGCCGCCGGACGCCCGATTCGCCCGTATCCGGCCATGATCACTCATGTTGCACTTGGACAACACATACGGAAGGGCGCTGGACAAGTAAGAGTCTGCTAAAGAACGATGAGCACACACAGTGTCGCGGGCAGTACCGGGGGGACGGACCGCTCTGTTGAAATTCCTCCGAACCGTGCCGCGCGTAGTCCCGCACCAGGCAACGGAGGAAACCCGCCATGAGTTTCGGCGACCCGAACAACCCCTACGGCCCGCCGCCGCAGCAGCCTCCCGCCGCCCCGCCGGGCGCGCCCGGTTACGGGTACCCGCAGGCCCCGCCGAGCGTGCCCCCGCAGGGCTACGGCTACCCGCAGCAGCCCGCTTACCCCGGCTACCCGGGCGGCACCATGATGCCGCAGACCATGCCGGGCCTGATGACCACCGCGCGCGTGCTGCTCTACATCGTCGCCGGCGTGCAGATCCTCATCGGCATCTTCGCCATCTTCGGCGCCGCCACCATCAACGACGCGTCCAACGCCGGCGAGGACACCTTCGGCAGCAACGGCTTCTCCGACATCGGCCACGACTCCGCGGGCATCATCTTCGTCATCGCGCTGCTCTTCCTCGGCCTCGCGGGTCTGTCGATCACGCTGGGGGTCAAGTTCACCAGAGGTGGGCAGGGCATCCGGATCACCACGATGGTCTACGGCATCCTGGGCTCCCTGTTCGGCGTCCTCGTCCTGATCTCCGCGGCGAACGCCAACTCCTCCGCCGCCCTGGTGTGGGCGCTGCTCTGGATCGGCTTCGGCGGTGTGATGGCGGCGGCGATGATCGCGCCGTCCGGCGTCGCGTGGTTCAACCGTCCCCGTTACTGACCGGACCACCCGCGCGACCGATCCGCCGGACGGTCCACCCGGCCGCCGAACGGACGGTTCGCGTCACGCACATCACAAGGGCCGTGTCCCGCCCCGTACGAGGGGGAGACACGGCCCTGGTGTTGCGCGGACCGCGCCGGGACCCGTACGGGGACGGCCCGGCGCGGTTGCCTGCTCAGTGGAAGAAGTGCCGCGTCCCGGTGAAGTACATCGTGACGCCGGCCTTCTTCGCGGCCTCCACGACCAGCTCGTCGCGGACCGAGCCGCCGGGCTGGACCACGGCCTTGACACCCGCGTCGGCGAGGATCTCCAGGCCGTCGGGGAACGGGAAGAACGCGTCCGAGGCGGCGTAGGAGCCACGGGCGCGCTCGGCACCGGCCCGCTCGACCGCGAGCTTCGCGGAGTCGACACGGTTGACCTGGCCCATGCCGACGCCGACGGAGGCGCCGTCCTTGGCGAGCAGGATCGCGTTGGACTTGACCGCGCGGCAGGCGCGCCAGGCGAAGGCCAGCTCGTCGAGCTCGCCCTCGCTCAGGGCGTCACCGGTCGCCAGCGTCCAGCTCGCCGGATTGTCGCCGGCGGCCTGGAGCCGGTCGGTGACCTGGAGCAGCGCGCCGCCGTCGACGGGCTTGATCTCGACGGGGGCGGCCGGGGCCTGGTGGGCCCGCAGCACGCGGATGTTCTTCTTCTTGGTGAGGGCTTCGAGGGCGCCGTCCTCGTACTCGGGCGCGACGATGACCTCGGTGAAGATCTCCGCGACCTGCTCGGCCATCTCCCTGGTGACCGGGCGGTTGACCGCGATCACACCGCCGAACGCGGACAGCGGGTCACAGGCGTGCGCCTTGCGGTGCGCCTCGGCGACGTTCGACGCGACCGCGATCCCGCACGGGTTGGCGTGCTTGATGATCGCGACGCAGGGGTCCTCGTGGTCGTACGCGGCACGGCGGGCGGCGTCCGTGTCCGTGTAGTTGTTGTACGACATCTCCTTGCCGTGCAGCTGCTCCGCCTCGGCGAGACCGCCGGTGCCGGAGGTGTAGAGCGCGGCCGGCTGGTGCGGGTTCTCGCCGTAGCGCAGCGTGTGCGCGCGCTCCCAGGTGGCACCGAGGAAGTCGGGGAACGCCGAGTCGTCGACCGGCGCGTACGAGGAGGCGAACCAGGAGGCGACGGCGACGTCGTACGCGGCCGTGTGCTGGAAGGCCTCTCCGGCGAGCCGCTTGCGGGTGTGCAGGTCGAAGCCGCCGCTCTGCGCGGCGACGAGGACGTCGCCGTACCGGTCGGGGCTGGTGACGACGGCGACGGAGGGGTGGTTCTTGGCCGCGGCGCGGACCATCGAGGGACCGCCGATGTCGATCTGCTCGACGCACTCGTCGGGGCTCGCCCCGGACGCCACCGTCTCCTTGAACGGGTAGAGGTTGACGACGACGAGGTCGAACGGCTCGACGCCGAGCTCGGCGAGCTGCTGCCGGTGGCTCTCCAGGCGCAGGTCGGCGAGGATCCCGGCGTGGACCTTGGGGTGCAGGGTCTTGACCCGGCCGTCCAGGCACTCGGGGAAGCCGGTCAGCTCCTCCACCTTGGTGACGGGCACACCGGCCGCGGCGATCTTCGCGGCGGTGGAACCGGTGGAGACGAGCTCGACACCGGCCGCGTGCAGCCCGCGGGCCAGCTCCTCAAGACCGGTCTTGTCGTACACACTGACGAGCGCGCGCCGGATGACCCGCTTGGTGCCCTCGGTGTTCTCGGCCGTGACTGTGCTGTCGGCGGTCACTGGATAACTACCTTTCGTCCCTCAATGCGATAGCCGTTGCGGGCGAGCCGCCCCACGACATCGACGAGCAGCGTTCGCTCGACTTCCTTGATGCGCTCGTGCAGAGCGCTCTCGTCGTCCTCGTTACGGACCTCGACCACGCCCTGGGCGATGATCGGTCCGGTGTCGACGCCGTCGTCGACGAAGTGGACGGTGCAGCCGGTGACCCGGGCTCCGTACGCGAGCGCGTCACGGACGCCGTGGGCGCCGGGAAAACTGGGCAGCAGCGCGGGATGCGTGTTGACGAACCGTCCGCCGAACCGGGCGAGGAATTCCTTCCCCACGATCTTCATGAACCCGGCGGACACGACGAGATCGGGCTCGTACGCGGCGGTCGCCTCGGCGAGCGCGAGATCCCACTCGTCCCGGCTGCCGTGGTCCTTGACCTTGCACACGAAGGTCGGGAGTCCGGCACGCTCGGCCCGCGTGAGTCCCTCGATGCCGTCCCGGTCGGCGCCCACGGCCACGATCTCGGCACCGTAGGCCGCCGGTCCCGCCTCGGCGACGGCGTCGAGCAGTGCCTGCAGATTCGTACCTGATCCGGAGACCAGCACGACGAGGCGCTTGGTCTTGGCCACGAGAGGGCCCTTTCTCGGGGGAGCGTTTGTACGGTCGTACGAATGCTTCGCGCCCCGGGATACGGGGAAGTCTACGAAGCGGCCGACCGTGGGCAACGATACCGGCACACCGGGCGGCCCCCACGGGACGGGGGCGAGGCCGGAAGGTAGCGTCTGGGGAGGATCCACCCGGGAACGCCTCCGGCACGGGGAACGCCCTGTGTGCGCGAGACGTTGACCTGGGACCAGGACGTACGTCCGGGGCATGACCCCGGCACCACCCGCGGCTCGGGTTCCGGAGACCTCCGGAGCGCGCGTCCGGGGGTACGAAGCTCGGGGCGCGAGTCCGGAGTGCGAAGCTCGGGGCGTCAGTCCGGGGCGGACCGGCCCGAGGCGTCAGCCCGGGAGGACCGGCTCGGGGCGCGCGTCGCGAGCGCGAAACTGTGTGAACACGCCGCCTGCCAGAACCACCAAGGGGAAGACGCTCACCTGATGCCGGACCGCAGTCTCCGACTCCCTCCGCTCCTGCTGCGCGAGCGGCGCTCTTCGTCCACCCCGCCGAGGCCGGGCGAGGGCGGCTCCACCGGCGGGCCCGGCTCCGCGGACGGGAACGGCGACGGCTCGGCGGGCGGGAGCGACGGCCCCTCGGGCGAGCGCGGACCCGACGCGCCCGGCACTCCCCCGTCCGGCCCGGCCTCCGCGGGCCAGGAGGACAATCCGTTCGCGCCGCCGCCGGAGGGGACACCCGACCGGCCCTGGCAGCCGCGCCGGCACGGACAGGGCTCCGGCGAGAACGACGGGGACGGACAGCAGGGCTCCGGGCACTCACCCTGGGGCAGCCAGTGGAGCGACCGGCAGCCCGGTCCCTCCAGCGGCGGCGGTTTCGGCGACCGGCCGGGCGCGCCGCAGGGGCAGGGCGGCCCCGAGGGCCCTGGCGGCACGCCTGGCGGAGGCATGCGCTGGGACCCCACGGACCCGGCCCAGCGCCGTGCCCGTTACGCACTGCTCTCCGGCATGTGGGCGTTCTTCTTCGTCCTCTTCGGCTGGCCGTACGTGGCCCTGCTGCTCGGGGCGCTCGCCCTGTACTGGGGCAGCAGCGCCCTGCGTTCCAAGACGCGTACGCCGGACCCCGACGCCCCGGCTCCCGATCCGAACACCCGCCCGCAGAAGACCGCCGCCGTGAGCGGCATCGTCACCGCGTCGCTGGCCATCGTGCTGGTCGCCGGGGTCTTCACCGCCCACCTCGTCTACAACGACTACTACTCCTGCACGAACGACGCCCTGACGACCGCCGCGAAGCAGTCCTGCAACGACCTTCTCCCGAAGGATCTGCGCGGCCTGCTGGGCACCCACAACTGACGACGGGCCTGCCGCCCGGGCATCCCCGGGCGGCAGGCCGGTCCGCCGTACCCGGGTCAGCGGGGCGAGCCGCCGTCCAGGTCGTCCGGGCCGGGGTTCTCCGGCCCGCGCTCGGTGCGTGGCTCCCGCCCCTCCGGACTCTCGAACAACTCCCGACCCTCGGGGCTCTCCCCGTCCCCGGGGTCCCCCGAGTCCCGCGACTCCGGCTCAGGAGGCGGCCCCCCCGCCTTCCGCAGGGCCTCCCAGCGGGTCTCCCTCGACGTATCCCCGTGCCAGGCGCCTCCCGTGGGTTCCCCCGGCAGAGGGTCGTACGGCTCGAAGGGGTCGTAGGAGTCGTACGGGTCGTAGGCATCGTACGGATCGAAGCTGTCGACGACAGACGCCAGTACCGCGGGGTCGACCCGGCCGTCGGCGGACGGCGACCCCTGAAGCGGAACCGGCGTCGGCAGCGGCGGCGCGGAGGCGCCCCTCCTCCCCGGCAGCCAGGCAGACACCCGCAGCCGCGGAGTCCACCCGATCCCTCGCAGGCCCCGCCGGGCACCCGTGCCCCCGGCGCCCGCGCGCCCCCGGTCCCGCCACACGGCAGCGCCGGCCGCGACGGGAATCCCGACGACCGCCGTCCACACCGCCGTCACGGGCCCCACCTGCCACCACACCGGCCCGAAATGGGTCAGGGCGCGGACCCCGAGCGGCCCTCCGGCCAGCCCGGCGAGCACACCGAGCGCGAGGCCGCACCATCCGGCGGCGATCGAGACGACGGCCACCGTCCGCCCGAGCGGCAGCGCGACCTCCCGGCCCGGGGTTCCTCGCGCGGCCCCCGCCTTCACCGCGCGCCACGCCACCGTCACCCCGGCGGCCAGCGGCACCAGCGCGCTCAGCCAGGGCGACGGCGCCGCGGATCCCGCCTGCGGCAAGGCCGCGAGCAGGGGAAACGCGGGGAGCAGATCGGCCGGGGTGTGCGCCCCCGAGACGGCCGCGGTCAGCGGACCGGCGACGTGCCCCGCGCTCAGGACGACGCCGGGCCCGAGCCCGTACGCCGCCCCCCACACGGCCGCGTTCGGCACCAGGACCAGACACAACAGCAGCACGGCGAAGCGGCCCGACCATCCCCCGGTGAGCTGCACGAACGCGGCGCGGGCCGTGTCCCCGTGCCACGCGAGCGACGCCGCCACGAGCAGGGCCCCGCCTCCGACGAGGACCGCGACCCCGGCCGCGGCGGCCCGCGCCGCGCCGCCGAGCACCCGTTCGTCGGCGTCGACCAGACGGCGCACGACCGAGACCGGGCGCCCTCCGATTCGCGGAAGCATCCGCGCGGCCCGCCTCCCCCGGAACGGGCCGGGCCCCCACGGTCTGCCGTACGCCGTCCAGACCCCGGCTCCCGCGGCGATCACCGCGAGAAGCGGCAGGCAGATCACCGCCCAGGTCCAGGAGGGGCGCAGCGTCCCGCCCGAGGCGTACAGCACGGCGGCCCAGCCGACGGACAGATAGCCGGCCACGACCCCGGCCCACGCCGTGCGCGGTGACGACTCCGACGCGGTATCGGCCGCCTCGCGTGCGGCCCGGTGCAGCAGCCACACGGGGAGGGCGAGCAGGAGAAGCGGTGTCACCCCCACCGGCATCGGCAGGCCGGACAGGGTGTCGGTGCGGATCAGCTCCACACCGTGGGCGAGCAGCCAGAGCGCGGCGGCGACATGCAGCGCCCCGCCCGGACCGCTGTCCGGGTACGGCGAGCTGATCCACAGCACCATGACGAGGATGGCGGACGAGGCGAGCCCGAGCCCCGCGGCGACGACGCCGCCCAGGAGGCTCGCGGCCAGTCCGGGTGATCGGTCGCGCATCCGGGTGAGCAGGAGCGACAACGAGAGCCTGCGGTCGGTGATTTGGGTCACGGCTCTCATGCTCCCAACGACACGCGCTTTCTCGTCGTAACAGGCGAACCCTGGATGTGTCGCTCAATATGCAGTTATGTACTTTTTCGTACGAAGGGGCATTCTGTGGAACCCGAGATGACACAGAGCCCCGCCACCCCGCTGCCGGCGCCCAAGGAGCGCCGCCGTCTGCGCGAGAACCGGTCGCTGTCCCAGGCCGACATGGCCACCCGGCTCGGCGTCAGCCGGGCGACGGTGCGCTCGTGGGAGACCGGCCGTTCGGCCCCGCGCGGCCGCATGCGGGAGGCGTACACGAGGCTGCTCACGGCCGATCCCGCCGACGCCCGGCCGGAGATGAGCACCCCTCAGGAGGACGTCACCCCTGAGCTGGTGGGGGCGGGGAGGGGGGCGAAACAGAAACGTGCCGCCCGCGTCGGGGAGCGGTCCCGGCGGGACCGGGCCGAGGAGCGGCTCACCGAGGAGCTGCTCACCGAAGGGTGGCTCGCCGAGGACGGACACTCCGGGCTCCCGGAGCCGTCACTGACACCCGCTCAGGCCTTCGACGCCCTCTACGCGTTCTGCGCCCCCGCCCTCGTACGACAGGCCTATCTGCTGACCGGGCGGCGCGAACTGGCCCGCGAGTCCGTGGAACGGGCGTTCCAGGAGGCCTGGTACCGCTGGCCCGAGGTGGCCGTCGACCCGGATCCCGCCGGATGGGTGCGCGCGACGGCCTACGAGTACGCGCTCTCCCCCTGGCACCGGCTGCGCCCTCGCTACCGTCACCCGGAGGCGCCACCCTCCGGCGCCGCCGAGCGCGCCCTGCTCGACGTACTCCTCGAACTGCCGCCCGTGTACCGGCGCACACTGGTGCTGTACGACGGCGTGGGGCTCGGGCTGCCGGAGACCGCGGCCGAGACGGAGGCGAGCACGCCCGCGGCGGCCAACCGGGTGCTGCACGCGCGCGAGGCCGTCGCCGCGCGGCTGCCGGAGCTGTCGTCGCCGGAGGACCTGCACCGGCGGCTGACCGAACTCGCGAGCGCCGAGCGGTTGCGCGCGGCGAAGCCCCGCACGGTCCGCTGGTACGGGGAGCGTCGGGCCCAGCAGTGGACCCGGGCGGCCATCGCCTTCACGGTCCTGCTGATCGGGGTGACCGCCCTGACGCTGGTCACGGCCCCGGACCACTACGAGGAACCCCTCGCGCCGCCGGAGACCATCCACGGCCTGCCGCCCAAGGCCGCCCCCGGGCCGCTGTCCGCGGCGGAGCTGAAGCTGCGCGCCAGGCTGAGGTCCCAGGAGATGAACGGCCCGGAACGGCTGATCCCGGAGAACCGCTGACGCCGGAGATTCCGGGGCAGCCGTGACCGCCGGGGCCGCCGGGAGGTGGACGCCAACGCCGGGGACGCCGCGGACGCGGAACGCCGGAGACGCCGAGCACCGGCGCCACGGACGCCAGCGCCGGTGATGCCAGGCCCGCGGACGTCGGGGGCGCGGAACGCCGCCGACGCCGCTGACGCGGACGCGCCGAACGCCGGTGGGCCCGCACCCTCGAAAGGGTGCGGGCCCACCGGCGTTCGGTCGAGCGTCAGCTCAGCCGGCGAGGATCTCGCGCGCGAGCTTGGCCGTCTCGGTCGGCGTCTTGCCGACCTTGACGCCCGCGGCCTCGAGGGCCTCCTTCTTCGCGGCGGCCGTGCCGGAGGAGCCGGAGACGATGGCGCCGGCGTGGCCCATGGTCTTGCCCTCGGGCGCGGTGAAGCCGGCGACGTAGCCGACGACCGGCTTCGTCACGTTCTTCGCGATGAAGTCCGCCGCACGCTCCTCGGCGTCGCCGCCGATCTCGCCGATCATGACGATCAGGTCGGTGTCGGGGTCGGCCTCGAACGCGGCGAGCGCGTCGATGTGCGTCGTACCGATGACCGGGTCGCCACCGATGCCGACGGCGGACGAGAAGCCGATGTCACGGAGCTCGTACATCATCTGGTACGTCAGCGTGCCGGACTTCGAGACCAGGCCGATGCGGCCCGGCTTCGTGATGTCGCCCGGGATGATGCCGGCGTTGGACTGGCCCGGGGTGATGAGACCGGGGCAGTTCGGGCCGATGATGCGGGTCTTGTTGCCCTTCGCCTTCGCGTACGCCCAGAAGGCCGCGGAGTCGTGGACGGCGATGCCCTCGGTGATGACGACCGCGAGGGGGATCTCCGCGTCGATCGCCTCGACCACGGCGGCCTTGGCGAAGGCCGGCGGCACGAAGAGGACGGACACGTTGGCGCCGGTCTTCTCGATGGCCTCGGCGACCGTGCCGAAGACGGGGATCTCATTGCCGTCGATGTCGACGGAGGTGCCCGCCTTGCGCGGGTTAACGCCGCCGACGATGTTCGTCCCGTCCGCGAGCATGAGCTTGGTGTGCTTCATACCCGTGGCACCGGTCATGCCCTGGACGATGACCTTGCTGTCCTTGTTGAGGAAGATAGCCATGGCTGTTTAGTCCCTCGTCCCTTACTTCGCAGCCGCGAGCTCGGCGGCCTTGTCGGCCGCGCCGTCCATGGTGTCCACGCGCTGGACCAGCGGGTGGTTGGCGTCCGACAGGATCTTGCGACCCAGCTCGGCGTTGTTGCCGTCGAGACGCACGACCAGCGGCTTGGTGACAGCCTCGCCCTTGTCGGCGAGCAGCTGCAGCGCCTGGACGATGCCGTTGGCGACCTCGTCACAGGCGGTGATGCCACCGAAGACGTTGACGAAGACGGACTTGACGTCCGGGTCGCCGAGGATGATCTCCAGGCCGTTCGCCATGACCGCGGCGGAGGCGCCGCCGCCGATGTCGAGGAAGTTGGCCGGCTTCACGCCGCCGTGGTTCTCACCGGCGTACGCGACGACGTCGAGGGTGCTCATGACGAGACCCGCGCCGTTCCCGATGATGCCGACCTCACCGTCGAGCTTGACGTAGTTGAGGTTCTTGGCCTTGGCGGCGGCCTCGAGCGGGTTGGCCGCGGCGTGGTCGACGAGCGCCTCGTGGTCCGGCTGGCGGAACTCGGCGTTCTCGTCCAGCGACACCTTGCCGTCAAGGGCGATGACCTTGCCGGAGGCGACCTTGGCGAGCGGGTTCACCTCGACGAGGAGGGCGTCCTCCTTGATGAAGGTGTCCCACAGCGTCACCAGGATCTCGGCGACCTGCTCCGCGACCTCGGCCGGGAACTTCGCCTGGGCGACGATCTCGCGGGCCTTCTCGATCGACACGCCTTCGTTGGCGTCGACCGGCACCTTCGCGAGGGCGTCGGGGTTCTCCTCCGCGACGACCTCGATCTCCACGCCGCCCTGAACGGACGCCATGGCGAGGAAGGTGCGGTTCGTGCGGTCGAGGAGGTACGAGACGTAGTACTCCTCGACGATCTCGGGCGCGGTCTCGGCGATCATCACCTTGTTGACCGTGTGGCCCTTGATGTCCATGCCGAGGATGTCCGTCGCGCGGGCGACGGCCTCGTCCGGGGTGGCGGCGAGCTTGACGCCACCGGCCTTTCCACGGCCACCGACCTTCACCTGGGCCTTGACGACGGACTTGCCGCCAAGACGCTCGGTCGCCTCGCGGGCTGCCTCAGGCGTGTCAATGACTTCACCGGCCAGCACCGGTACACCGTGCTTGGCGAAGAGGTCCCTCGCCTGGTACTCGAACAGGTCCACGCGCGTCCGTCCCTATCAGTGATCTCGCGGTTCGTTGGATGCGTGGGCGTGCCGCGAAGGGCAACGTGACGTCCGCTGTCACAAGGGTGGCGCACACGATGTCCGAGCGCGCGGCATGTCCGTCTCGCAGGTTATCGCCGTGGGGCACGGGTCCCTAAATCGCAGCTCACACGACGGCGGTGATACCTGTCACAGATCCTGCCCGGAGGGGCCCTCACCTGGCCGGGGATCACCCGGTGAGGCCCCTGTGAGCAGCCACTGAAGGTCCCGCGCGGCCGGCCGTTCACCGCCGGGGACCTGTCGGCGGGTGCCCGCGGGTCCGGTCGGGTGGATCCGCCGGCTTTCGGCCGTACGGGTCCCCTGAGCCCGCCGAGGCCGGTCGTCCGAGCCCGCCGAGGCCGGTCGTCCGCGGTCAGGACGGGGACCGCTCACGCTCGGGGCAGGAACGCTCACCTCGTGTCCGGGATCGGGATCGGCCGCTTCTCGATCGCCGCCGCCATCACCTCGGGGAACAGATCAGGTGTGCAGGCGAACGCCGGCGCGCCGAGCGCCGCGAGCGCCGCCGCGTGCTCGCGGTCGTACGCGGGCGCCCCCTCGTCGGACAGCGCGAGCAGCGTCACGAACTGCACCCCCGACGCCTTCATCGCCGCGACCCGCTTCAGCATCTCGTTGCGGATCCCGCCTTCGTAGAGGTCGCTGATGAGGACGACGACCGTGTCGGCCGGTCGGGTGATCTGCGACTGGCAGTAGGCGAGCGCCCGGTTGATGTCCGTGCCGCCGCCGAGCTGGGTGCCGAAGAGGACGTCGACCGGGTCGTCGAGCTGGTCGGTGAGGTCGACGACGGCCGTGTCGAAGACGACGAGCCGGGTGGAGATGGACCGCATCGACGCCAGCACGGCACCGAACACGGAGGCGTAGACGACCGACGCCGCCATCGACCCCGACTGGTCGATGCAGAGGATGACCTCCTTCTTCACGGACTGCGAGGCACGCCCGTAGCCGATCAGCCGCTCGGGCACGATCGTGCGGTACTCGGGCAGGTAGTGCTTCAGGTTGGCCGCGATCGTGCGGTTCCAGTCGATGTCGTGGTGGCGGGGTCTGCTGATCCGGGCGCTGCGGTCGAGGGCGCCGGTGAGCGTGGCCCGGGTGCGGGTGGCGAGCCGCTTCTCCAGGTCCTCCACGACCTTGCGCACCACGGCCCGCGCGGTCTCCTTCGTCGTCTCGGGCATGGCCTTGTTGAGAGAGAGAAGGGTGCCCACCAGATGCACGTCGGCCTCCACCGCCTCCAGCATCTCGGGCTCCAGGAGCAGGGTGGACAGCCCGAGCCGGTCGATGGCGTCCCGTTGCATCACCTGGACGACGGAGGAGGGGAAGTAGGTCCGGATGTCGCCGAGCCAGCGCGCGACCGACGGTGCCGACGCCCCGAGCCCCGCCGAGCGGTCCCGCCCCGGCCGCCCTCCGCTCCCCTTCCCGTAGAGCGCGCTCAGCGCCCCGTCCATGGCCGCGTCCCGGCCGGAGAGCACGCGTCCGGTGCCGTCCGCCTCCTCGCCGCCGAGCACCAGCCGCCATCGCCGCAGCCGCTCGTCCTTGGCACCCGCAGCCGCCTCGGTCATGGACCCACCCTCACAAGATCGTTGTCGATGTCGGTGCCGGTGCCCGTGCCGGTCCTGGTGTCCGCGCCGGTGTCGGGGCTGGTGTCCGTGCCGGGGCCGGTGTCGGGGCTCGTGTCCGCGCCGGTCCGGGTGTCCGTCGCGGGGCCGGTGCCGGTATCCGTGCCGGGGTCGGTGGCCGTGCCGGGGTCGGGGTCGGTGGCCGTGCCGGGGTCGGGGTCGGGGTCGGTGGCCGTGCCGGGGTCGGGGTCGGTGGCCGTGCCGGTGCCGGTGGCCGTGCCGGTGCCGGTGCCGGTGGCCGTGCCGGTGCCGGTCTCCGTGCCGGGGTCGGTGGCCGTGCCGGAATCGGCCAGGCCCAGCAGCAGGCTCAGCAGGGGCAGGACGGCGTCGGCGCGCCCGGTGTCGAGGTCGGGGGCGAACCCGGGTATGCCGGAGCCGGCGCCCGAGCCGGCGGTCTCGGCGTTCGCCCGCGGCGCCGGGCCGCGCCGGACGAGCTCGCCCAGAGTCCTGCGCACTCCCGCCTCGTACGCCGAGAACGTCCGGCGCAGCAGTGGCAGCACATCGGTGAACGCGTCCGCCGGAACCCCGGTCAGCCATGTGTCCACCAGCGCGAGCAGCCGCTCGTCGTGCACGAGCAGCATGCCGCCGGAGCCGCCCCCGACGAATCCGTCGATCCACGCGGCCCCGTCCGCGGGTTCCGTGCCCGGCGACAGCACGAGACCCATGAGCCGGGCGGCCTCCTCCTGCGCCAGCTCCCTCTCGTCCAGGAGCAGCCGGACGGACCGGCCTCTGACCACACCCGGCACGGTGTCCCGAGCGGCGAGCACCCGCAGCACCGCGTGCCAGCGCCCGCGGATCCCCCCGGACGCGGCGGCGGCCCCCGGGGTCTCCTCCCCCAGCAGCCCCACGGCCCCGTGCACGGCGTCGAGGTGGCGGCGCATCTCCTCGGCGGCGTCACCGTCGAGGGCGGCGCAAGCAGGGGGAAGGCCGACGAAGACGCGTTCGGCGAGGCCGGCCGCGACATCGGCGAGGGCGTGGGTGTCCGTGCCGCGTACGTCGCCGTAGCGCAGGGAACGGACGAGCGCGGGCAGGGCCTGCGCGAGATGACCCACGTCCGTGTCGAGGGCGGCACGGTCGGCGAGCACCCGCATCACCACGGGCAGCGCGTCCGGGAGCCCGGCGAGCAGGCAGCACTCGGCGAGGGCCGTGACATCCGCGAGGGACGGCGCGCCGACGGCGTCCGCCTCGGCCTTGGCCGTCGCGGCGGACAGCACGGTCGTACCCCACACGCCGGCCTCGGCGACCCGTACCGACAGCTCCGGCTCCCAGCGCAGCCGCCAGGTCTCGCGGAAGGTTCCCGTGCTGCCACGGGACGCCGAGGGCTCGCCCCAGGCGATGCCCAGGAGCCGCAACCGGTGCAACAGGGTGCTGCGTCCCGCGTCGGTCTCCTTGCGCAGGTCGAGCTCCATCTCCCGTTCCAGCGCCTCGGGCCTCAGCCGCAGCCGCCGCTGCGCCTGCGCGAGGTCCCGCTGCAACGGCACCGCGGGAGCGGATTCCGGCACCTCGCCGAGCACCTCGCCGACCACGAGGCGGTCGCGCACCAGTTCCAGGGGGACGTCCGAGCCCTCACACATCACGGCCCGGACGGCGTCGGTGGTCTCGGTCAGTCCCGGCAGCGGGCGACCGCGCATCGCGGCGAGTGTCTTGGCCAGTCGCACGGCCTCGATGACGTGGGCCGACGACACACCCCGGTCCTCGTCGCGCAGCAGCCTGGCCACCTTCGTCATCCATCGCTCGACCGGGCGGTCGGGGGCGCCGAACAGATGCCCGTACCAGCCCGGCGAGTCGATGCCCGCTCCGTAGCCGCTGGCCCGGGACAGCCGGCGGTGCGTCCAGGGCACCCACGTCAGCTGGACCTTGGCCTTGGGCAGCCCCTTGAGGAGTGCCCGGTCGGCGCCGACCGTGGCCTTCCGCCGCAGCGCGGGAACGTGCCAGGCCCCGCACACCACGGCCACGTCGTCCCCGAACTCCCGCTGTGCCGCCCGGATCTGGAGCCGCATGTACGCCTCGCGCACCAGGTCCCGGTCGTGTCCACCGGCCCCGTACGCCTCGCGCAGCGATCCCATGGCCTCCTCCAGCACGGCGAACGGAGCGAACGGGTCGTCCGCCGCACCGGCCCGGTGCTCGACCACGTCCTCCCACCAGCGCTCCGGGTCGTCGTAGCCGGCCGTCTCGGCGAGCACCGCGAGGGGGTCGATCCGCAGGGCGGCCCCGTCGGCCGAACGGCCGGAACCACCGGCCGCCTCCGGCCGCCCGGGTTCGTCCGAGGGACCGGGATCCCGCGCGGCACCGTGATCGCCCGAGAGGCCGGGGGCTCCGGCCGTACCGGGATCGTCCGAGGGACCAGGATCGGCTTCCGGCGCGGGGGCGCCCCCGGGGCCGCAGGCGTCGGGCTCTCCGGCCGGGGGCGGGGTGTCGGAGGGCGCGCTCACCGGCCCGTCCCGGTCGGGGTCCGTCCCTTCTTCCCGCTCGGCCAGGGTGTGGGCGGCCGGAAGGTCGATGAAGCGGGCCGGCACCCCGTGTTCCAGGGCCCACCGGATCGCCACCCACTCAGGTGAGAACTCGGCCAGCGGCCAGAAGGCCGAGCGGCCGGGCTCGTCCACCACGTGGGCGAGGAGCGCCACGGGCGGCCGCATGTCCTTGTCGGCGGCCAGCGGGACGAGGGCGTCCGCCTCGGGCGGCCCCTCGATGAGGACGACCCGGGGCGCCGCCGCCTCCAGCGCCGCCCGTACGGCGCGCGCTGACCCGGGCCCGTGGTGCCGCACACCGAGCAGCAGCGGCCCCTGCCCCCGGACGATCACCCCGCCCCCCGGCGCGGGTGGCCCGGCGTCCCGTTCGGCGCTCATACGCTCACCTCGCGGCAGGCGCGGTAGAAGTCCTTCCAGCCGTCCCGCTCGCGGACGACCGCTTCCAGATACTCCTGCCAGATGACGCGGTCGGCGGCCGGGTCGCGCACGACGGCGCCGAGGATGCCGGCGGCGACGTCGCTCGCCCGCAGGACGCCGTCGCCGAAGTGGGCGGCCAGAGCGAGGCCGTTGGTGACGACGGAGATCGCCTCGGCCGTGGACAGCGTGCCGCTCGGCGACTTCAGCTTCGTCCGGCCGTCGGCCGTGATCCCGTCACGCAGCTCACGGAAGACGGTGACGACCCGGCGGATCTCGTCGACACCTTCGGGCACGGCGGGCAGATCGAGCGACTGTCCGATCTGGTCGACCCGGCGCGAGACGATGTCGACCTCGGCCTCGGCGCTCTCCGGCAACGGCAGCACCACCGTGTTGAAACGGCGGCGCAGGGCGCTGGAGAGTTCGTTGACCCCGCGGTCCCGGTCGTTGGCCGTGGCGATCAGGTTGAACCCGCGGACGGCCTGCACCTCCTGGCCCAATTCCGGTATCGGCAAGGTCTTTTCGGAGAGAATCGTGATCAGGCTGTCCTGCACGTCCGCGGGTACGCGCGTCAGTTCCTCGACGCGGGCCGTCATGCCCTCGGCCATGGCCCGCATGACGGGACTCGGCACGAGCGCGTCCCGGCTGGGCCCGTGCGCGAGCAGCCGCGCGTAGTTCCAGCCGTACCGGATGGCCTCCTCCGGCGTGCCGGCGGTGCCCTGCACGAGCAGGGTCGAGTCGCCGCTGACCGCGGCCGCCAGGTGCTCGGACACCCAGGTCTTCGCGGTGCCGGGCACACCGAGCAGAAGCAGGGCCCGGTCGGTGGCGAGGGTGGTGACGGCGACCTCGACGATGCGCCGCGGCCCCACGTACTTGGGGGTGATCACGGTGCCGTCCGGCAGTGTGCCGCCCAGCAGATAGGTGGCCACGGCCCAGGGCGACAGCAGCCAGCGCTCCGGACGCGGCCGGTCGTCCTGCGCGGCGAGCGCGGCGAGTTCGGCGGCGAAGGCGTGCTCGGCGTGCGGTCGCAGCGCCTCGCTCGGCAGGCTCGCCCCCTTCTCTCCCGCGGGTGCGTCAACAGACGTCGGTTCTACGGACACGGACATGCCTCGGTCCCCCTCCAGCTCGGCCGGTTCGGATCTGGTTCCACCGTGCACCACGCCACTGACAATGCACTCTGACCTGCACAAATACGCTCGCGAGGATCGATTGTCAGTGGTGGGTCCTACCTTCGATGGCATGACACAGCAGGCGGTGCGCTGGACGGCGGATCAGGTGCTGGCACTGGCGCCTGACGCCGCGTCACGCAAGGCGGGGAGCAAGCTCGGCGCGGCCGGACCGTGGTCGGAGGCGGGCAGCACGGAGGAGGGGACGGTATGGGGACTGTGCAGGGGAAGCGGCAGCAAGCCGTATCAAACGGTCGTCGACATCGCGGACTCGGCGGGTCCCGCTTACAAGTGCAGTTGCCCGAGCCGGAAGTTCCCGTGCAAGCACGCGCTGGGACTGCTGCTCCTCTGGGCGGGCGCGGACGGAGCGGTGCCGGTCGCGCAGGCGCCGGACTGGGCCGCGCAGTGGCTGGAGGGACGGCGCAGGCGTGCGGAGGGCAAGAGCCTGGCGGGCGGGGGATCTGGAGCCGCCTCGCCGGGTGATCCCGAGGCGGCACGGCGCAGGGCCGAGCGGCGGGCGGAGCGGATCACCGCGGGGGCGGCCGAGCTGGAGCAGCGGTTGGCGGATCTGCTGCGCGGCGGCCTCGCCTCCGCCGAGCGGGCGGGGTACGGGATGTGGGAGGAGACGGCGGCCCGCATGGTCGACGCGCAGGCACCCGGTCTGGCCGCCCGCGTAAGGGAGTTGGGGGCGATCCCGTCGTCCGGCCCGGGCTGGCCCGTGCGGCTGCTGGAGGAGTGCGCGTTGCTGCACCTGCTCGACCAGGGCTGGCTGCGGCGCGAGCGGCTGCCGGACGACCTGGCCACGACGATCCGTTCCCGCGTCGGACTGCCCGGCTCCGCGGACGGCCCGCCGGTGCGTGACCGCTGGCTGGTCCTCGCGCAGTACGACACGGCGGACACCCGGCTCACGACCCGCAGGATCTGGCTGCACGGCGCCGAGTCCGGCCGGACGGCCCTGCTCCTCTCCTACGGCGCGGCCGGCCGGGCACCCGAACTGGCGCTTCCGGTGGGGCTGGCCTTCGAGGCGGAGGTGTCCGCGTACCCGGGCGCCGGCCAACTGCGGGCGGCGCTGGGCGAGCGGTTCACTCCCCCGGCACCGGCGGCGATACGGCCGGCGGGGCTGACCACGCCCCAGGCGGCCGCCCGTTACGGAGAAGCGCTGCGCGCCGACCCCTGGCTGGAGTCCTACCCGGTCACCCTGGAGCGGGTCGTCCCGACCCCGGACGGCGACTCATGGCAACTGGCGGACTTCGACGGGGAGTCGGCCCTCCCGCTCAGCCCTTCCTCGCGGTCCCGACCCGACCTGTGGCGTCTGGTCGCCCTGTCCGGCGGCGCACCGGTCACGGTTTTCGGCGAGTGCGGCCACCGCGGCTTCACTCCGCTCACGGCGTGGCCGCGGGGCGAGGGCGAGGCGGTGCCGCTGTGCTGACCCCGGTCGGCACCCCCACCCCACGCGCGGCCTCCACCACTTCCATCACGCACACCACCTCCATCACGCACACCACTTCCATCACGCACACCACCCCCATCACGCACACCACTTCCATCACGCGCACCACTCCCACCACACACTCCGCCCCCACGGCACGCTCCGCCTGCGGCGACCTCACTCCTCTCATCGCCCCGCCCAGCGGCCCGGCGCCCGGCCGCCACTGACGCGCTTCGCTTCGCTTCGTACGGAAAGGACCCTCATGACCACAGCACCGGCCTCGGCGGGCGCGCCCGCCGGCGGTTCCTGGGAGGAGCTCGTCACCGTGGCGCTGCTCGGCACCGAGCGGCGCACGCTTCCGGGACAACGGCCCGGGCAGCAGGCTCCCGTCGCGCTGCTGGACGCGGCGGCCGTGGAGACCGTGCGGCGGCGGGCCGGAGTCCGGCCGGCGCGGGCCGCGGCCCGGCCGGAGCCCGCGGCACCGGATCCGCGGGCCGCGCTGCCGCCCGCCGCGGCCCGAAGGCTGGCGACCCTGCTGGCGGACCGTCCCGGCGCGGGCGGCGGCGGCCGCAGAGGCACGGCGCCCGACCTCATGGAGCTGCTGCCCCAGTGGCTGGCCCTGGCGAACACGCGCGGATTCGCCGCGCCCCCGCAGACGCTTCCGGCACTCCTCGACGCGGCCCGGGGGCGCACGGACCTGCGGCCCGCCGTCCTCGACTTCGCCGGGCCGCGAGCGCTGTGGCTGGCCCGGCTGAACCCCGAGTGGCGGTTCGCGCTGCGCTCCTCGTCGGGCGCCGCCGCGCTGCCGGACGAGGCCGATGACGTACAACGGCTCTGGCAGGAGGGCCTGTTCGCGGAGCGGGTCGCACTGCTGGCGGCGGTACGGGCCAAGGATCCGGCCGCCGGACGCGCCCTGCTGGCGGCGACCTGGGCGACGGAGCGGGCCGAGGACCGGCTGATGTTCCTCGACTCGCTGCGGTCCGGACTGTGTGCCGAGGACGAGGGGTTCCTGGAGCGGGCGCTGGCCGACCGCAGCCGTAACGTCCGGGCGACGGCGGCCGAGCTGCTGTCCGCCCTGCCGGGGTCCGCGCTCGCCGCGAGGATGGCGGACCGGGCCGCTTCGTGCGTGGCCGTCGACCGTACCCGGGAGACGCCGGTGATCACGGTCGAGGCGCCGCACGAGTGCGACGCAGCGATGGAACGGGACGGGGTGGTGCCGAAACCCCCGGGCGGCCGGGGTGAACGGTCATGGTGGCTGGGCCAGCTGGTCGAGGCGGCGCCGCTCGCGACCTGGCGGGAGCGGCTGGGCGGCCGTTCGCCGGAAGAGACGGTGGCCCTGCCCGTGACGGACGGCTGGCAGGGGGAACTGCACGCGGCGTGGTGCCGGGCGGCGGTGCGGCAGCGCGATCCGGCGTGGTCGAGGGCGCTCCTCGGGCCGCCGTCCGCCCCGGAGGCCGGAGGGCCGGGGGCCGTGTCACTGGCCGAGCGGGCCAAGCTGCTGGCCACGCTGGGCGCCGGGGAGCGGGCCGAGTGGGTGGCCGGGTTCATCGGTACGCACGGACTGTCCGAGGCGTTCCAGCTGCTCGGGGTGTGCGCGGTGCCGTGGGCGGGGACCCTGGGGCGGGCGGTGGTCGACGCGCTCGACATCGCGCGGGAGGCGGGGAGCTTTCCGTGGAGCTTCAGCGGGGTGATGGGGCTGGCGGAGCGCTGCCTCGACCCCGCTGAGGCGGGGCGGCTCGAAGGTCTCACCTCGGTCCCCGACGAGTCGGAGCACGCGGCACCGGGGTCCGGCGACTACTGGGCCGAGGCCTTCCAGCGGCTCGTGACGACCCTGCGGCTGAGAGCGACCATGTCCGCCGAGCTCACGGCGCCATGACCGCCCCTCCATCCCCGCCGGGCGGCCGAACGGCGCCCGGACCCGGCATGGTTCCGCCCGGCCCGCCCCGCGCCCTGCCCCGGGAACACCGGGGAACGCGAAGACCCTGGACCGGCCCGAACAGCCGGAGAACACGGGCACCTGGAGGACGCGTGCACCCGGAGCACCCGGCGAAGCCGGAATCTCGCCGGCGTCGAACCCCTCCGGTACCGGTGATGCCGAAACCCACCGGTGTCCGCGCGAACCAGCGCGGACACCCGGCGGTCACGTGGGCCGGCTCGGTGTGGGCACCCGGCGGCCAAGCGGGCTCGGCGCGGGCACCCGGCCGTCAGGGGGCCGGCGCAGGGGGCCGGCGCGGACGCGGGCACCCAGCGGTCACGGGGCCAGCACAGGACCCCGGCAACCGGCAGTCACGCGGACCACGGTACAGCCCCGCCATCCAGCGGTCACGCGGGCCAGCTCAGGCCCCCGCCACCCGGTGGTCAGGCGGACCGGCGTAGGACCGGCATCCGGCGGTGATCCGGGATGACGCGGGCGCCCGGTCAGGCGCCGGCCGGCTGCCTGACGTTCGCCCGGACCCAGTCCACGATGGACACCGTGGTGGCGCCCGGGGTGAAGATCTCCGCGACGCCCTTCTCCTTGAGGGGGGCGATGTCCGCCTCGGGGATGATGCCGCCGCCGAAGACCTTGATGTCCTCGGCCTCGCGCTCCTTGAGGAGGGCGATGACCGCCGCGAAGAGCGTGTTGTGGGCACCGGACAGGATGGACAGACCGATCGCGTCGGCGTCCTCCTGGATCGCGGTGTCGACGATCTGCTCCGGGGTCTGATGGAGCCCGGTGTAGATGACCTCCATACCCGCGTCGCGCAGCGCCCGCGCGATCACCTTGGCCCCACGATCGTGGCCGTCGAGCCCCGGCTTGGCCACCACCACGCGGATCGGACCGGCTGCCACACCCATCACTGCCTCCATCAACGGACTGCTTCAACCTGCACCGACGAGGACTGCCGACACGTGCCTGCGACGACCACCGCCGGACGACGGCCGACAACTGGCCGAAGGTTCACCGACTGACCAGTATTGACTACCCGTTGTCACCAACAGGTGTCCGTCGACCGCGCCGACTACTGACCATCGACACATATCGCTCAGTTTTTCGCTCGCCACACCGGATGGCTCCGGATCACCGATCGCGCCAAGCGGCACAGGCGTCCCGGACCCTTTCGGCCCGGGAAGTGAACGAACGTTATCGCCAGCATCCCGCAACCGGCAGTTTCACGGTGGAGACCGAGGGGGAAATCACACACTGGGACAAGTTCGCCGCGCACGGTTCCGTACCGCGGCACTGGCGCCGCAGGGACCTGCGGCGTACGGGCCTCGGCCGGAGCAGGCGCAAGAAGAGCCGCGACCAGGTGGCCGCACCATCGCGTCGTCAGCGGGACGGCGTGGCGCTGGGGCACATCGGCGGCGGCACGACAGCGGGGAGCGAGGCCGGGCAACAGGACCACGGGAACACGAGGGCGACTCCACGCCACGACACGACGCCGGCGCACAGCATGGCGGACGTCGGGGAGCCGGGGTCGGCGTCGTATACCGCGCCCTTCGGCCGAGCGCTCCGCAGCGTCACCGGTCTCCTACGCCGGGGACGTGCCGTCGGCCGTCACCGTCACCGACCTCACGGCTTTCCACTAGGGCACACGGGGGACGGAGTGGTCCTCCCGCGTGCCGACTGGAGGTCGGCCATGAAGGTCACCGAGGCTGCGTCGCCCCTTCTCCCCCTGTGCCAGCGCCTGTTTCCGACGAAACTGGCGGGGCTGTCGGTGGCGCTGCTGAAGGCAACGGCCCTGGAGCTCGCGATCCTCGCCGGTCACCTCCTCCTCTATCCGTCCGGCATCACCCAGGAACGCCGGACCGGACACCCGCTCCCCTCGCCCGACGTCGCCGCCCCGCTGCCCACCGAGGCCAAACCCCCGGTCGTCCTGCTGCACGGCTTCATCGACAACCGCTCCGTCTTCGTCCTGCTGCGCCGCAACCTCGCCCAGCACGGCCGGCAGCACGTCGAGTCCCTCAACTACTCGCCGCTGACGTGCGACATCCGTACGGCGGCGGAGCTGCTGGGCCGGCACATCGAGGAGATCTGCGAGCGCACGGGCCATGAGCGGGTGGACATCGTCGGGCACAGCCTCGGCGGGCTGATCGCGCGCTACTACGTGCAGTGCCTCGGCGGCGACAGCCACGTCCGCACACTCGTCACGCTCGGCACCCCGCACTCGGGCACCCGCGTCGCGCCCCTGATGAACGCGCACCCGATCGTCCGCCAGATGCGCCCCGGCTCCGCGGTGATCGAGGAACTGACCGGCCCCGCTCCGGGCTGCCGTACGCAGTTCGTCAGCTTCTGGAGCGATCTCGACCATCTGATGGACCCGCTGGAGACGGCCTGCGTCGAGCATCCCGACCTGCTCGCCCAGAACGTCCGCGTGAGCGGTGTCGGCCATCTCGCGCTGCCCGTGCATCCGGCCGTCGCGACCGGAATCCGGCAGGCACTCGACATCGAGATGTCGGGCCCCCTCACCGTGGTCCGGAGCGGCGGTCTCACGGTGGCGTGAGGGGCGGCACGGAACGGTCCGAAGGCGGCCGTCGGGAGGGCTGACGGCCGCCCGACGGCCCTCCCGGCAACCGAAGTCTTCGAACGCTTATCGAACGCCAGGCCAAGCCCTTGCCCGCCCTCCCCCGAAACACGGCCGAATGCCCGTTTCCCGCGAAGGGGAAACCTGCCGAAGATTGTCGCGCCCGCATACCGACGGGTACAGTCGCCGCACTGCTCTGCCAGCCCCTGTTGTCGAGGCGAAAGAGAAGTTGGTGAACGACCGTCACCCGTCGGGGATCGCGACTCCCCCGGCTCAGGCTTCCGACGCCGCCTCGGCGCTCTACGCGCCCTACGGCGCGCAAGAAGCCCAGTACGGCGGCTTCACCGCGTACGGCGACTACGCCGGCACGGCCCCCGACTCGGGGGCGAGCGCGGCCGACGCGGGCGCCTACTCCGGTACGGACTTCGCCGGCGACCCGCTCTTCGGCACCATGCCGGGCGGGGCCGGCACCGGCTCGTACGACGCCACGCAGTGGAACGGCGGAGCCCAACAGCCGCAGGCCTACGACCCGTACGCGGGTCAGCACACCGCTTACGACACCGGCGCCCACGACGCGTCGGCCTGGACGAACGGCTACCAGCAGCACGCCGAGATCCCCGCGCAGCATCCGGGCCCCGACGCCTCGGGCCAGTGGGACGCGAACGGCTGGCTCCAGCCCGAGCAGCCGCTCGACGGAACCCAGCAGTGGACCGTGCCGACGCAGGAGACGGGCGCGTACGACGCCACGCGGTGGAACAGCGCCGGCGGCCAGGACACCTACCAGGCGTACGAGCACCCGCGGACCGAGGCATACGAACACCAGCAGCAGCCCGAGTCGTACGAACAGCCGCAGGCGGCGTCCGAGTCGTACGACCACCACGAGCTGACGCAGCTCGACATGACGTACGAGGGAGGGTCCGACGCGACGGACCCCGTTCCCTTCGACCAGCAGGCGACCGCGACCTTCGACCAGGCGGTCCACGGCCAACTCGACCCGGAAGGCGACGAGTTCGAGGCCGTCGAGGGTCTGCCGGACACGGAAGGCGCCGACGGCGGCTACGACCCGTACGACGAGGGGCGCGAGAGGCCGCTGCTCGACGACATGGAAGAGATCACCCCGGTCCGGCGTCCCCCGACGCGCAGCGCTTCCCGCGCCCGGCGCCGCAGCCCCGCGAAACGTTCCGCTCTGCTGACCGTCGCGGTGCCTTCGGCCTGTGTGATGGGGGTCGCGGGGATCGCCGCCGCCTCCGTGGGCGGAGTCGGCGGCCTCGGCGGGGACGACTCGAAGGACACGACGGCCAGCGCCTCCGACGTGACCTCGGTGAAGCCGTCGGCCGCCAACATCAAGCTGGACACCCAGCTCCAGAGTCTGTCCGCGGGTGCGGACGACTTCGCCGACCGGGCGAGCCGCACGCAGGAACGTATCGACCTCAAGGCCCAGCAGGCGACGGAGAAGAAGAAGGCGGCGGAGGCGGCGGCCCGCAAGGAGCGGCTTCGTCCGAAGTTCGCCCTTCCCGTGGCGCAGCAGGGCCTCAGCGCCTACTTCGGCCAGGCCGGCATCAACTGGATGTCCGTGCACACGGGCATCGACTTCCCGGTCTCCTACGGGACGCCGGTGATGGCCGCGACCGACGGCACGGTCCGGACGCAGTGGAACAGCGCCTACGGCAACATGATGATCGTGACCGCGATGGACGGCACCGAGACGTGGTACTGCCACCTCTCCACGTACAAGGTCCCCTCCGGCACCGCCATCAAGGCCGGTGACCAGATCGCCTTCTCCGGGAACTCCGGCAACTCGACCGGACCGCACCTGCACTTCGAGGTCCGCCCGGCCGGCGGTGCGGCGATCGACCCGCTGCCGTGGCTGCGCAGCCACGGCCTGGACCCCACGTAAGAGTCCGAAACGCCGGACAACGCCGGCCCCCGGCCGTCTCCGGACGGCCAAGGGCCCTGCGATCGGTCACCGCGATCCGGCACGACGATCCGTCGGCCGGTTCACGTGGACGGTCTCTCGGCTACAGCTTCTCCACCGGCGCGTACCGCAGCAGCAGCCGCTTCGGCTTGGGCTCTCCGAAGTCGACCGTCGCCTCCGCGTTCGCGCCCGTCCCCTTCACGCCGACGACGGTGCCGAGGCCGAACTGGTCGTGCGTGACCCGGTCCCCGACCGCCAGCGAGACCACCGGCTTCTCGGTGGCACCGCGGCGGGTGGCGAACCCGGAGGCACCCGAGGCCGCGGACCGCGAACGCGAGGACGAGAGGGAGGCCGCGACACCGGAGACCGGACCGGCGGGCCTGGACGACGTCGCCCCCGTGCGCTTCCAGTCCAGATGGGTCGCCGGGATCTCCTCCAGGAAGCGGGAGGGCGGGTTGTACGAGGGCTGGCCCCACGCGCTGCGCATCGAGGACCGGGTGAGGTAGAGCCGCTCCCGCGCGCGTGTGATGCCGACGTACGCCAGGCGCCGCTCCTCCTCCAGTTCCTTGACCTGTCCGAGCGCGCGCATGTGCGGGAAGACGCCGTCCTCCATGCCGGTCAGGAAGACCACGGGGAATTCGAGGCCCTTGGCGGTGTGCAGGGTCATCAGGGTGATGACGCCGTTGCCGTCCTCCTCGTCCGGGATCTGGTCGGAGTCGGCGACGAGCGCGACCCGCTCCAGGAACGCGGACAGTCCGGCCGGGGTCTCGTCCTCGCCGGTCTCCTGCTCGAACTCCAGGGCCACGGCGGCGAGTTCCTGGAGGTTCTCGATGCGGGTCTCGTCCTGCGGGTCGGTCGACGCCTGCAACTCGGCGAGATAGCCGGTGCGTTCGAGGACGGCCTCCAGGATGGTGGCCGGACCCGCGCCGGACTCGACGATCGTACGGAGGTCCTCCATGAGCGTGTTGAACCGCTTGACCGCGTTGGTGGAGCGCGCGGCCATGCCGTAGGCCTCGTCGACGCGGCGCAGTGCCTGCGGGAAGCTGATCTTCTCGCGCTGCGACAGCGCGTCGATCATCGCCTCGGCGCGGTCACCGATACCGCGCTTGGGCACGTTCAGGATGCGGCGCATCGGGACGGAGTCCTCGGGGTTGGACAGCACCCTGAGGTAGGCCAGGACGTCCCGGACCTCCTTGCGCTCGTAGAAGCGGACGCCGCCGACGACCTTGTAGGGCAGGCCGACGCGGATGAAGATCTCCTCGAAGACACGGGACTGCGCGTTCGTGCGGTAGAAGACCGCGACGTCGCCGGCCTTGGCCTCGCCCGCGTCGGTGAGACGGTCTATCTCGTCGGCGACGAACTGGGCCTCGTCGTGCTCGGTGTCCGCGACGTAGCCCGTGATGTTCGAACCCGCGCCGGCGTTGGTCCACAGGTTCTTGGGGCGGCGGGACTCGTTGCGCTCGATGACCGCGTTGGCGGCGGACAGGATCGTCTGGGTGGAGCGGTAGTTCTGCTCCAGGAGGATCGTCGTCGCGTTCGGGTAGTCCTCCTCGAACTGGAGGATGTTGCGGATGGTCGCGCCGCGGAAGGCGTAGATCGACTGGTCCGCGTCACCCACGACGCACAGCTCGGCGGGTGCCAGGTCGTACTCGCTGGGCGGTACGTCCACGGGGTGCTCGGAGGTCCCCACGAGTTCCCGGACGAGCGCGTACTGGGCGTGGTTGGTGTCCTGGTACTCGTCGACGAGGACGTGCCGGAAGCGGCGGCGGTAGTGCTCGGCGACGTCCGGGAAGGCGCGCAGCAGATTGACCGTGGTCATGATCAGGTCGTCGAAATCGAGCGCGTTGGCCTCGCGCAGCCGCGACTGGTACATCGCGTAGGCCTGGGCGAGGGTCTTCTCGAAGCCGTCGGTGGCCTGGGCGGCGAAGTCCTCCTCGTCGATCAGCTCGTTCTTCAGGTTCGAGATCTTGGCGCTGAACGACTTCGGCGGAAACCGCTTGGGGTCGAGGTCCAGATCACGGCAGACGAGCGCCATCAGACGCTTGGAGTCGGCGGCGTCGTAGATCGAGAACGACGAGGTGAAACCGAGCTGCTTGCTCTCGCGGCGCAGGATGCGGACGCAGGCGCTGTGGAAGGTCATCACCCACATCGCGTTGGCGCGCGGGCCCACGAGCGCCTCGACGCGCTCCTTCATCTCGCCCGCGGCCTTGTTCGTGAAGGTGATCGCGAGGATCTGGCCGGGGTGGACATCGCGCTCGCCGAGCAGATGCGCGATCCGGTGGGTGAGCACGCGGGTCTTGCCGGAGCCGGCGCCGGCCACGATGAGCAGCGGCGAGCCGGAGTGGACCACGGCCGCGCGCTGGTTCTCGTTCAGTCCGTCCAGCAGGGCCGCCGGGTCCACGGCGGGCCTGGGCGCGCCGTCGCGGTAGTACGCGTCCCGGCTCGGCGGCAGGTCGAACTTCCCGCCGAACAGATCGTCCGGAACCGGCTCCGGTCCGTGATCGTCCTCGGGCGGCGGCGGGTGTTCGTCCTCGTGGGCCGCGGAGGGCTTGAGGTTCGCCAGGAAGCTGTCGTCAAAGAGGCTGCTCATCGCTCTCCGAGTCTAGGCCGCGCCACTGACAGCCCGCCGCCACCTCGAGAACTCGGCCACAAGTGTGACGAGGGTCCCGGCGGACGCCTCAGGGGAAGATGCCCTTCCGGCCACGCATCCGCACACCCCGTGACCAAGGGCCACCGACAGGTCACCTGGAGCGAGCGAGGTCGATCTCCCACGACGGCACCTCGGCGATCCACCGTGTGGTGCGCCCGGCGCGGACACGGGCTCCGCTCCCGCGGGGCGCGCGCGGGGGCGGGAAGGCCCGCGCGCGTGCCCCGCGTTTTCGTCCGCGCCCGCGCGTGCCCCGCCCGCAACCCGGTGCGGAGGTCCCTAGCATCGGGAACATGTCAGACACACCGGCCATGCCGGACAGCAGCTCGCTCCGCGCCTGGTGGACGGAGTGGGCGGCCGCCGCCGGACCCGCCGTGATGGCCACCGGCATCATCTCGACCGGGCTGCACCTGACCGGCCACGAGACCCTCTCCCGGATCGCGCTGGTCCTCGCGTCGCTCGCCTGGACCGGGCTCGCCGCGGACTTCGCGATGCGGCTGGTGGGCGACCGGGAGCGGTGGGCGCGACGGGCCCGCACACCCGCCGGGCTCGACGCGGTCGCGGCGACCACCGTGCTCGGCACCCGGTTCTCGACAATGGGTTGGCAGGAGCTCGCCGAGGCCCTGCTCGCGCTGTCGGCCGTGCTCTGGCCGGCCCTGCTGGTGACCGTCCTGTGGCGGCTGCGGCGCCGTATGCCGGGAGAGGTGTTCCTCGTCTGCGTGGCCACGCAGGGGCTCTCGGTCCTCGCGTCGACGATCGCCGGCACCGTGGGCCCGGACTGGCTCGCGCACGCCGCGCTGGTGCTGTTCTGGCTGGGGATCGGGCTCTACGCGCTCGCGTTCGCGCACTTCGACCGGTGCGAGGTGAGAAAGGGCGCCGGGGACCACTGGGTCGCGGCCGGCGCTCTGGGCATCTCGGCGCTGGCCGGGGCGGGACTCGTCGCGGCGCACCACGTGGATCCGTACCTGTGGAACAACGACGACCAGGACGTCCTGCGCGACACGACGGGCGCGCTGCTCGTGCTCGACCTCGTCTGCTACGTCCTCCTGGCCGTCGCGGAGGTGGTGTGGCCGCGCCCGCGGTACGACGTCCGGCGCTGGTCCTCCGTCTTCCCGATGGGGATGTCGGCGGTGGCGGCCCTCGCGGTCGCGGCGGCCCTCGACGTCTTCTGGCTCAAGGGGCCGGGGCAGGTGCTGCTGTGGATCGCGGTGGCGGCCTGGCTCGCGGCGGCCGCGGGCGCCGCTCTCGCCTTCAGGTCCACCACCCGGGGGTGACGGCGCCTCACAGCTCCACCGCCGTGCGGGAGCGGGTGGCCGTCGGTCCGTCACGGGCGGCTCGACGCCGGTCAGGGCCGCCACGGCCCCGGGCGGGCGGGACCGACTCGGCCGGTCAGGTCCACAGGACGGCGATGAAGATGTTCGCGACGGTCAGCAGCCCGACCAGGCCGAAGAGACGCTTGTCCACCGTCTCGTCGTCCCGCTTCACATAGACGAGCCCGAGGATCACGATCAGCAGGGCCAGCTTCACGCCGATCTTGACGGTGTTGACCGTGTTGTCGTCGGCCTGGTTGAGCCCGACCAGGGCGACACCGGTCACCAGCATGGTCAGCGCGCCGTGCAGCATCGCCGGGACGAAGCGGGCGGTGCCCTTGCCCATCGCCTTCATCTGGGTGAGGAAGCCGCCGAGGAGCGCGGCGATGCCGATGATGTGCAGGCCGACGAAGAGATGGATGAGTACGTCCATGGGGCCGGAGCCTAATCGCACCCCTGAGCCCCCTCCCGACCGGGCCGCCCCTTCCCGCCCGCTCCACCGGCACCCCGTCACGCTCCGGTCCCGGCCGGCACTCCCTCGCCACCGGACCGTCGCGCGTCAGCCATACCACCGGCACCGCGCGGGCCGTCCGGGATTCGCCGCATCGGTCATCACCCTGCGTGAAGTCGGCGACGTACGACCAGAATCTTGCTCACATTTGGTCTCTCAGCGATCCAATCGCGATAGTTCCGTACATAGCGTTACCAACAGCGCGCTCCCAGGTTTAGCGTCCTCCACCAGGTGACCGGCTCCCCACCACCGTCCGGGCCAGGGACGGCAGTCGGACACCACCGCCGAGAAGGTCCGGCGGCGGCCCGCTCCCCCTGTGTGAGCCGCCGCCGGACGTGTCACCGCTTGACCGCACCTCAGGGGCGGTCGCACGGAAGGATGTGGGCCCTCGTGGCAGCGCACCGCAAGGCCAGACAGCGCTCGGTCGGCGGAAACACGGCCCGCACAGCAGTCACCATCGCCCTCGCGGGCGCGGCGACGGCCACCGGTTTCGACGGGGTCGGGCACGCCGACCCCCAGTTGTCCCCGGCGCAGGTGAAGGCACGGGTCGACAAGCTCTACGAGGAGGCGGAGGCCGCCACCCAGAAGTACGACGGCGCCAAGGAGAAGGCCGGCCAGGCGGAGACGCACCTGAGCAAGCTCCGCGACGAGGCGGCCCGCCGGGAGGAGCGGCTCAACTCGGCCCGGGAGGCGCTGGGTTCGATGGCCGCGGCGCAGTACCGCAGCGGTGGACTCGACCCCGTGGTGCAACTCGCGCTCTCCGACCACCCCGACCAGTACCTGGAGGGGGCCGCGCTCGCCGAGCGGGTCGGCACCCGGCAGTCGGCGGAGATCGCCGGGGTGCGCAAACAGCTCCGTGAACTGGAGCAGTTGCGCGGGACGGCGCACATCGAACTGGCGGCGCTCAAGTCGCGGCAGGCCGAGCTGAAGCAGCACAAGAAGACGGTCAACGAGAAGCTCGGCGCGGCACGCCGGCTGCTCGACCGCCTCACTCCGAAGCAGCGCACGCAGTACGTCGAGCGCGGCGGCGCGGGCGACCAGCAGCACGCCTCGCGCGACGCGTCCCGCGAAACCGCCCCCGTCCCGGCGTCGGGGGACTCCGGCACGTCCGGTGCCGCCGAGGCGGGCACCACGGCGGCGCCCAACTCCCGGGCGGCGGCCGCCGTCGCCTACGCCTACGCGAAACTCGGCAGCCCCTATGTCTGGGGCGCCACCGGTCCCAACGCCTTCGACTGTTCCGGGCTCACCCAGGCCGCGTACCGCTCGGCGGGCGTCTCCCTGCCCCGCACGACCTATTCTCAGATCAACGCCGGCCGGCGGGTCGCCCTCTCCGAACTCCAGCCCGGAGACCTGGTGTTCTTCTACTCGGGCATCACCCACGTGGGCATCTACATCGGCAACGGCCAGATGATCCACGCCCCGAATCCGTCGGCGCCGGTCCGGGTGGCCCCGATCACGGAGATGCCCTTCGCCGGGGCCACCCGGATCGCGTGAGCGCCTGAGCGGCTGGAACGCGGTCCCCGGGCCGTCCATCGCCCGGGGCTCCCGCCCGTCCCGGTTCCCGCCGGACCGGACCGGGTCAGACCAGTCGTCGCGCCGTCGCCCAGCGGGTCAGCTCGTGGCGGTTCGAGAGCTGGAGTTTGCGCAGGACCGCCGAGACATGCGACTCGACCGTCTTGACGGAGATGAAGAGCTGCTTGGCGATCTCCTTGTACGCGTACCCCCGGGCGATGAGCCGCAGGACCTCGCGTTCACGCTGGGTGAGGCGGTCCATGTCCTCGTCGACGGGCGGGGCGTCGGTGGAGGCGAAGGCGTCGAGGACGAATCCGGCGAGGCGCGGGGAGAAGACCGCGTCACCGTCCTGGACGCGGAAGACGGAGTCCACGAGATCCGTGCCGGTGATCGTCTTGGTGACGTATCCCCGGGCACCGCCGCGGATCACACCGATCACGTCCTCCGCCGCGTCCGACACGGACAGCGCGAGGAAACGGACGGGCTGCTCGGCGTCGGCCATCAACGGGGCACAGCGGCGCAGCACTTCGACACCGCCGCCGCCGGGAAGGTGGACGTCCAGGAGGACGACCTCGGGGCGGGTGGCCGTGATGACCGTGACCGCCTGGTCGACGTCCGCGGCCTCGCCGACCACCTCGACGCCGGTCCGTCCGGTGTCCCCGATCTCGGCCTGGACCCCCGTACGGAACATGCGGTGGTCGTCCACGAGCACCACGCGCACCCGGCGCCCGCCCTCGGCGCCGGCCGCGGGGGCCTCGCCCGCGGATGCGGCGGCACCGGAGGCCTCCGCGGCCGAACCGCCGGACTCCACAGGCTCGTTCGTGTCGCTCATGACGTCTTCTCCACCCTCTCCATCTCCAGTTCGACCTCTGTGCCGCCGTCCGGCACCGCGCGCAGTCGCGCCGTGCCTCCGTTGCGCTCCATACGGCCGATGATCGATTCTCTGACGCCCATGCGGTCGGCGGGTATCGCGTCGAGGTCGAAGCCGGGGCCGCGGTCGCGGACGGACACGAAGACCGTCCTGCCCTCGACTTCGGCGTAGACCTGTACGGCGCCGCCCTCGCCACCGTACTTGGCCGCGTTCACCATCGCTTCCCTCGCCGCCTGCATCTGCGCGGTCAGACGGTCGTCGAGCGGGCAGTCGCCCACGACGACGACCTCGATGGGGACGCCGTGCTTGTCCTCGACCTCGGCGGCATGGCCGCGGACCGCCTCGGCGAGGGTGGCGGGCTCCTCGTCCTCGTCCTTGCCGCTGCCGTCGGGTTTGTAGAGCCAGGCCCGCAGATCGCGCTCCTGCGCGCGGGCCAGGCGCCGCACCTCGTTCGCGTTCTCCGCGTTGCGCTGGATCAGGGTCAGGGTGTGCAGCACCGAGTCGTGGACGTGGGCGGCGACTTCGGCCCGCTCCTGCGCGCGGATGCGCATCAGGCGCTCCTCGGAGAGGTCCTGGGTCATCCGGATCAGATAGGGGCCGGCGAGCAGCGCGATACCGACGAGGACCGCGAGCGCCGCCTGGAGCACCGAGCCGAGATGGGCCGCGGAGCCCTGGAGGACGAAGATCCCGGAGACCCCGGCGGTGACGAGCAGCACGCCCGCCGCTGACCGCAGCAGCGTGAGCGTACGGCGACGGCGGCCGACCTCCGCCCAGCGGGCCCGCCGCGCGTTGTCCGCCTGGCGCCAGACCAGGGCGACTCCCGCGCCGACGAGGACCGTCGGCCACAGATACGCCTTCGTGCCGCCGCCGAGATTCACGTTGCCGACGAAGACCATGGCCACGACGACCATGAGGAGAAGCGCGACGATCTGGCCCTTGTCCGGCTTGCGGGCCACAAGTCTGCGCCGGCCGTCGGGCGAGGTCTCGGTGGTGAACGCCGGCGTGCGGCCGGAGCCGACGCCACCGACGCCGAGGGGCACGAAGAACCAGAACGCGGCATACAGGAGCGCGCCCAGCCCGTCCGCCATGAACAGTCCGACGAACACCAGCCGCACCCAGACCACGGGCAGCCCGAGATGCCCGGCCAGCCCTCGCGCCACGCCCCCGAGCCAGCGTCCGTCGCTGCTTCGGTAGAGCTTGCGCGGGGGCCGCGGGTCGTCGACGGGCATGGCTGCGGCTTCCGGCATGCCATCGATGGTCACACGCCCGGGGTACCGGAGCATCAGGGTCGGCCCCCGATACTCCCCTGATCTTCGGGAATCGCCGTTCGAACGGTCCCCGCCCTCCCCTCCGGGCGGATATCAGGGTTCGTCCAGGGTCATCCCGACTGCCGCCGCGCCGTCCCGCCCGTCACCATGGACGCATGACAGATCAGCAGCACGCGGCGGCGGAGCCGGATCCCGGCACCGCTCCGGGTGACGAGCCGCGCGCTCATGGGGAGGCGGCCGGGACACGGCCGGCGGACGCCGGCGCCGACCCGTCCTCCGGGGTGCCGCGCGGGTTCCGGCGCGACCGTCGGCAGAAGACGCTCGGCGGGGTGTGCGCCGGGCTCGGCCGGCAGTGCGACATGGACCCGGTGATCTTCCGCATCGTGCTCGCGGTGCTCGCCGCGACCGGTGGCATCGGCCTCATCTTCTACGGCTTCGCCTGGCTCTTCGTCCCGTACGACGACGAGGAGGAGGAGAACGAGGTCCGCAAGCTGCTCACCGGCCGGGTCGACGGCCCCGCTCTGACCGCCGTGCTCTTCGCGCTGGTCGGCTGCGGAGTGTTCCTGTCCATGCTGAAGAACGGCAGCGTGCTGACGTTCGCCGTCGTCCTGTCCCTCCTGCTGGCGGGGGCGGGTTACTGGTCGCGGAACCGCGGCGCCGCCGACCCGGACCCGCTGGCCGCGCAGGCCGCCGCCGACGCCCCGCCGGAGGCGAAGGCCCCGCCGGTCCCCGACTCCTATCCCTCCTGGTGGCGCGAGCCGATCGTCAAGGACGGTTCGCATGTCGGCGGCACCGGCTATATGTGGGGTCCCGTGGAGACCCGGGACCGCGATGTCGCGGCCGCGCTCAACATCGCCCGCGGCACCTCCCGCGCCGTCCCGCGGACGGAACGGGAGCGCGGGCAGCGTGGCCCTCGTCCCATAGGCGGCCGCGTCTTCCTGCTGGCCCTCCTCGCGGGCGGCCTGACCACGGGCTCGAACTGGCACGACCGGTCGCTCGGCACCAGCCTCCAGGCCGGACTGGCCGCCGCGCTCATCGTGTTCGGCCTGGGGATCGCCGTGAGCTCGTTCCGTGGCCGCACGGGCGCGGGAACGGTCTTCCTGGCGGTGATCACGGCCGGGCTCCTCGCGGCCTCCGCGGCCCTGCCGAAGGACATCGACACGCACTGGGTGCGGACGAAGTGGGCCCCGGCGACCGCGGCCGACGTCCGGACGGCCTACGACCTGGGCACGGGCGTGGGCACCCTCGACCTCAGCCGAGTCGATCTCGCCAGGGGACAGACGGTGAAGACGAACGCCGAGGTGGGCGCGGGCCGGCTGAAGGTGATCGTCCCCAAGGACGCGACCGTGCGGCTGACCGTCGAGGTGGGCGTCGGAGACATCCAGTTGCCGGGTGACGACAAGAAGGACGTGGACGTGGAACCGGGCAAGCACAAGCAGGTGACCCTGCCGCCGGCGACGGGCGGCAAGGACGGCGGCATCTTCGACCTCGACCTCCAGGTCGGCGTCGGCCAGGCGGAGGTGGCCCGTGCCACGTCATGAGTTCCAGCCCGGAAAGCTGGTGGCGGGCCTCTTCCTCACCGCCGGGGGCATCGCCTACGCCGGAGACGCGGCCGGCTGGTGGGACACCGAGTGGTTCGCCGTCATCCCCGTCGTTGTCGTCGGGCTCTGTCTGGCGGGCGCCGTGGCGTCCGTGAACCGCGTGGTCCGCAGACGCCGTGCGAACCGGGGGCCGCGGAGCGTGAACTCCTAGGCCCCCCGAACCGCCTGAGCGACGTGTCCCTCGCCCGCTCCCCACTGATCCGAACGGGCCGGGCCTCAGTAGCCGGTCTGTGGCCGGCGTCGGCGCCTGATCACGGCGTCCAGTGACCAGTAGGACGCCCCGGCCAGTACGAGAGGTGTCCAGCAGAACAGGTACGGGAGGTCGTTGCCGAAGTAGTACGGGTCGGAGGCCCAGCTCACGGTCAGCCACAGGCTGAGCGAGATGAGCGCGCCGCCGAACGCGGCGAGGCGGGCCAGCAGTCCGATCAGGGTGCCGATGCCGACGGCCAGCTCACCGAACGCGATGGCGTAGCCGAAGCCGACGGGATTCTTCAGGGACAGGTCGACGAGGGCCGGTATCGCGGAGGAGTCACGCACCGTGCGCATCATGTCGCCGATCGAGCCCGAGCCGGAGGCCTTCATGAACGCGCTGTCCGTCAGTTTGTCGAGGCCCGCGTAGATGAAGGTGACGCCCAGGAAGATCCGCAGGGGCAACAGGGCGTAGTGCGTCGCGGTCTCCCGCCAGTCCCGTCGCTCCCCCAGATACTGGGGGTGAGTATCCGTCCGCATACCGTGAGTCATCGCTCTCCGCCACCTCTCACCCGCGTGCCGTTGGCCACTCAACAGACCATACGTACGAATCGGTTCCCTGACTCAGCCGACGGACCCTTTCCGGCCCCCACCTCTCGAAACGCCCCGGCACAGCCACAACCGACTCTCGCCCCCACCGCCCCTACCCGACCCACCCTGGGGCTCCGGCCCAGACCCCGCTCCTCAAACGCCGGAGGGGCTGAAATTTCCCCGGCCGGGACTGAAATCCGAACCGGCCACCACAACGCACCCGCACCCGCACCCGGGATCCGACGCGAGGGGCCGCGCCGGTACATCGATGCCCGTCGCCACCGACGCCCACCCCTCACCCAACGGCGACGGGCTGATGCACCGGCACGGCCCCGCCCCACAACACACCCACGCCCGCACCCGCACCCGCACCCGCGACCGCGACCGCGAACGCCAGCGCAAGCGAACCCTCAGTCGGTCACGTCGATCTCGTACCGGTTCGTCTCGACCCCCGCCGCGGTGACCACCTGCACCTCCACCCGCCCCGGCTCCACGTCCACCGGCACAGGCACCGTCAGCACCGCGTCCGTGGGATTGCTGAACCCCCCGGACACCGGGACCAAGGGCACATGCACATGCACCGGCCCGATCCGCACGACCATCCGTGACAGCCGGTCCGCGGTCTGCGCCCCCGGCGGCACGAACCCGGCACCGCGGATCTCGATGTCGTCCCCGGTGCGAATGGGCGCGTCCAGATCGCCCGCCTCACGGGACCGGACCACGGAGAGGATCACCGGCCGCCCGCCCTCGGCGTACTTCCCGGCGAGATAGGTCGCGGCCGACACCAGCACCAACAGGGCCAGCCCCCACGGAAGATCGGGCAACTGCGACGGCCGCCGAGCCAGCCGTACCGCCGCGAAGACGAGAGCGACCCCGCTGATCACGACGTACTGGATGTCGGCGAAGCCGCCCCGCCCGGAGTCGTCGGTCAGCAGGTCAGCGGCCCGCGGCCGGTCCGCGCGGACCTTCTGCAGCCGCTGCCCGAGCACCCGCAGCCCGACCACCCGCCGCACCAGCACGGCGACCCCGCAGACCACCGCGACGACGGTCACGACACCGGCCGCCCGGGCGAGTTCGAGCCCGGCGATGAGGTCGTCCCGGCGGCCGGGCGCGGAGGCCGCCGCGATCTGCCCCACCAGCACGAGCACCGCGTACACCACGAGCAGCACCCAGCCGGTGGCCACCGCGCGGGAGGTGGAGAGCCGGTTGTCCTCGCCGATGACCGGCGCGAGAGCCCCGCCCCGCGTCCGGTGCAGCCAGGCCGCCCCGGTCAGGAGTCCGGCCAGCACGACCGCGGCCAGCAGCCCCGCCGTCCGCGCCGCCGTCCAGCCGGCCCCGATCGCGGTGAGCGCCTGCACGAGCAGGAGGACGACGACGGCGGCCCAGACCGTGGACGCGGTGTACCGCCACAGCCGGCCCAGCCATGCCTCGCCTTCCAGGCGGCCGCGTTCGGCGACGAGGTCCGCGGACTGGGTGAGTTCGTCGGACACCCACTGCCGGGACGCCGAGGCAGAGTGCGCGACACCGGCGGGCAGCCCCTGCCCGGCCGCCAGCGCGTCGCGTTTGGCGAGGAACGCGGCGACGGCCCGCCGGTGCCCCGTACGCGCCCCGTGCGGGCAGTCCCCGCACGTGCAGCCGCCCTCGTGCCCGCCCGGTCCCCCGCCCTGCTCCGCACCCGGACCGCCACCTGGACCACCGCTCCGGCCGGTGCCCGACCCGGACACCGGCCCGGCACCGTGCCCCGCACCGTGTCTCGCCTCTTGCACCGCCACGCTTGCTGCCGCCTTCCCGCGCCAGAAAAAACTCCGTACAGCCGGAATGTCACGAACGCCCGGCTGCCGTACGCCCGCCCGGCAACTCTCCTGTGACGACAGCGAATTGTGCCGTACGGAACACTGCGCGGATGCGTCAGGTCGGCTCAGCGCGGGCGAAGCGAGCGACCCCTTGTTGACCCGGCTGGGAGAATTCGCCCATGGCCGAGATCATCCAGCGCGACGGAACCTGGGCCTTCGACGGCAGCACGATCAGGATCACGCCGGGACTGCATCGAACCGTACCGCTGTTCCGGCAGACGTACGGGGAGATCGCCGTTCCTCTGGAAGCGGTGTCGGGTGTCGTCCACGAACCGGAACGCAGACGCGGCCGGCTGCGGCTGCGGCTTCGCGAGGGCGCCGACCCGCTGCTCCAGGCGACCGGGGGCCGGCTGCCCGAGGCGGCGGACCCCTACAGCCTGTCGGTCGGCACGGACCGTTCCGGAGTGGCCGCGTACGTGGCCGAGGAGATCCGCCGCGCGCTGCTGCTGGACCAGGTCCCCACGGAACCGGCGACGGCGTATCTGCTCACGGGTCCGCCGGTCCCGGTGTCCGTCCGGTCCAGCGACGGCACGGTCTCCTTCGACGGGAAGCGGGTACGCATCGACTGGGCGGACACCTCGGACCGGGTCAAGCGGGCGACGGGGCCCCGGATCATCGGCCTGGGCGACCTCGTTCAGGTCGAATGGCTGCCCAACTCCGGTTACGGGGACGGTTTCCTGCGTTTCGTGACGGGCGAGGCGGGCTCCTGTGAACTGCCGCCCGAGAAGGACCCGTACACCCTCGATCTGTGGGGCAGCGTCCGCCGCGACCTGCTCACCGCGCTGGTCGCCACTGCGGTCACGGCCCGGCTGCCGCATCCCTCCACCCGCACCGGCGCGTACGCGGAGCGGCCCCGGCCGGCGCCGGTGGTGCCGGCGCGGTCCGACCATCACGACGTACTGCTGCGCAGGCTGCGGGAGTTGGGCGAACTGCACCGCGACGGGGTGCTGACGGACGCGGAGTTCGCCCTGACGAAGACGGCCGTTCTGCGGGGTTTCCAGCCCTGACCTGCGCGGCTGGAAACCCCGGATCCCGCCGGGGCGCTAGCTGAGGAGATCGGGTTCACTGCGGCTGATGTCCTGCCACAGCGGCTGGTAGTTGATCCACGCCACCAGGTCACCGCCGAGCTGTTCGCGGGTGGCGACCGCCTGCTTGTGGTCGATGAGGAGGGGCCGGCCCGCGGCCTTCGCGGTGAGCTGGACCTGGCTCGACCGCTCCATGGACAGGAACCACCAGGCCGCCGCGTCCACCGAGTCGCCGACGGTCAGCAGCCCGTGGTTGCGCAGCACCAGCGCCTTGCGGCTGCCCAGCGCGGACGCGATCCTGCGGCCTTCCGCGGCGTCGACGGCGACCCCTGTGTAGGCGTCGTACAGAGCGTGGTCCTCGTAGAACGCGCAGCTCTCCTGGGTGATCGGGTCGAGCAGGTCGCCGAGGGCGGCGAGGGCACGGCCGTGCACGGAGTGGCAGTGGGCGACGGCGACGACGTCGGGGCGGGCCGCGTGGACCTGGGAGTGCACGGTGAACGCGGCCTGGTTCACGTGGTAGCGGCCCTCGATCACCTGGCCCTCCCCGTTGACCATGACCAGGTCGCCGACGGTGACGTGCTTGAACGGCATGCCGAACGGATTGACCCAGAAGCAGTCGCTGTACTCCGGGTCGCGTGCCGTGATGTGTCCAGAGACGCCGTCCTCGAAGCCGAGCCGCCCGAACAGCCGCAGCGCGCCGGCTAGCCGCTCCTTGCGGTGCCGCCGTTCGTCGTCCGTCGACTCGTGCATCGGCGGCATGGCGAAGCGGAGCTGGTCGGTGGGGCGGGGCAGCGGCGGAGTGGACCCGTGCATCTGTCCTCCAGCACTGGCGTGTTCGGTACGAGCGGAAGTTACCCGGGGTCAGCGCAGGAGAACAGGGGTGTTCCGTGAGAGAAAAATGTGGAACGCCGGGGAAAACAGGCAATACCCGACAGGAGATGTCGGGTATACGCGTCAGACTCGGCCTATGAACTGGGCAGCACTCTCCACCGCCGAACCGGACCTCGCCGGCACCGTCGAACAGCGCTTCGGCGCCTTCACCCACCACGTCCTCGCGACCCTCCGCAAGGACGGCTCGCCCCGCACCTCCGGCATCGAGGTGCGCTTTCTCGACGGCGAGCTGTGGCTCGGCATGATGCCGGACTCCCTCAAGGCGCACGACCTGCGCCGCGACCCGCGCTTCGCGCTCCAGGCGAACCCGGGGGCCGGTACCGACATGGGCGGCGGCGACGTACGGATCAGCGGGCGGGCGGTCGAGGTGGGCGACGGCGTCCCCGCCAAGGCCGCGTACGTGAAAGAGGTGGAACCGCCGGAGCCGTTCCACCTCTTCCGCACCGAGCTGACGGAGGTCACGCGGACCTATGTCGAGGACGACACGTATCTGGTTGTCCAGGTCTGGAAGCCCGGCGCGCCGGTGCGCACGCTCAAGCGGACCTGAGGCGGGAGCGTCACTCCCACCCTGGAAGGACTACTCCCACCCTGGGTGGGAGGACTACTCCCGCCCTGGGAGGACTACTCCCACTCGATGGTGCCCGGGGGCTTGCTCGTCACGTCGAGCACGACGCGGTTGACGTCCGCGACCTCGTTCGTGATCCGGGTCGAGATCTTCGCCAGGACGTCGTACGGCAGCCGCGACCAGTCGGCCGTCATGGCGTCCTCGCTGGACACCGGACGGAGGACGATCGGGTGGCCGTAGGTGCGGCCGTCGCCCTGGACGCCCACGCTGCGCACGTCGGCGAGCAGGACGACCGGGCACTGCCAGATCTCACGGTCGAGACCGGCGGCGGTCAGCTCCTCGCGGGCGATGGCGTCGGCGGCGCGGAGCAGGTCGAGACGCTCCTTGGTCACCTCGCCGACGATCCGGATGCCGAGGCCGGGGCCGGGGAACGGCTGGCGCTGGACGATCTCGTCGGGCAGGCCGAGCTCCTGGCCGACCATCCGGACCTCGTCCTTGAACAGCTGGCGCAGCGGCTCGACGAGCTGGAACTCCAGGTCCTCGGGGAGGCCGCCCACGTTGTGGTGGGACTTGATGTTGGCCGTGCCGGTGCCGCCGCCCGACTCGACCACGTCCGGGTAGAGCGTGCCCTGCACGAGGAACGCGACGTCCTCGCCCTCGGCGGCCTCGGCGATGATCTCCGCCTGGGCCTGCTCGAAGACGCGGATGAACTCGCGGCCGATGATCTTCCGCTTCTCCTCGGGGTCCGAGACACCCTTGAGCGCGGTGAGGAAGCGCTCCTCCGCGTCCACGACCTTGAGCTGCACGCCGGTCGCGGCGACGAAGTCCTTCTCGACCTGCTCGGTCTCGCCCTGGCGCATCAGACCGTGGTCGACGTACACACAGGTGAGCTGGGAGCCGATGGCCTTCTGCACGAGGGCCGCGGCGACGGCGGAGTCCACACCGCCGGACAGACCGCAGATGGCGCGCTTGGTGCCGACCTGCTCGCGGATCAGGGCGACCTGCTCGTCGATGACGTTGCCGGTGGTCCAGGTCGGGGTGATACCCGCGCCGCGGTACAGGAAGTGCTCCAGGACCTGCTGGCCGTGCGTGGAGTGCATGACCTCGGGGTGGTACTGGACGCCGTAGAGCTTCTTCTCGTCGTTCTCGAAGGCGGCGACCGGGACGACGTCCGTGGAGGCCGTGACCGTGAAGCCCTCGGGAGCGGCGGAGCAGGCGTCGCCGTGCGACATCCACACCGGCTGCTCGTCCGGGGTGCCCTCGAACAGGGTCGAGCCGGACTTCGAGACGTGCAGCGGCGTACGGCCGTACTCGCGGGCGCCGGTGTTGTCGACCGTGCCGCCGAGGGTCGTGGCCATGAGCTGGAAGCCATAGCACATGCCGAAGACGGGGACTCCCGCCTCGAAGAGCTCGCGGTCCAGGCGCGGGGCGCCCTCCGCGTACACCGACGAGGGACCGCCGGAGAGGATGATCGCGGCCGGGTTCTTGGCGAGCATCTCCTGGACCGGCATGGTGCTCGGCACGATCTCGCTGTAGACCCGGGCCTCACGGACGCGACGGGCGATGAGCTGGGCGTACTGCGCACCGAAGTCGACGACCAGGACGGTGTCGGGGGCGGCGGGGGACGCTTCTGGCACGGTCTGCCTTCCGGCGGTGAGCAAAAGGGTGTGTGGGGCCGATTCTACCGGGGGCCGCGGTGGGCCCGGCGCCGCCGGGGTCCAGGGGCCCGGGTCTCACGATCCGAACCCGCTTTGGCCGGCGCCCCGCGGGCGTGCATACTGCCGTCATGCTCACGCACACGACCTTCCTGTTTACCTATGGCAACCGGCCCACCGGCTGCCATGGTCGTGCTGCTTGAGCAACTGACAAGCGACTTCCCAGGCGCCCCGGGCCGACAAGGCCCGGGGCGTCTGCCGTTTCCGGGCCCTGCCGCTCCGGGGCACCCCTTCCACCGAGGAGCCCCACCATGGCCGACGTACTCGACAAGACCGGCGCCCGCACCGACGAGGCCGCCGACGTGATCACCGGCGCCCGTGAGCGCATCGACGCCCTGGACGACCGGATCATCGGTCTCGTGCAGGAACGGATGGCCGTCTCGGCCGTGATCCAGGAGGCCCGGATCACGTCCGGCGGCCGCCGGGTGAACCTCTCCCGCGAGATGGAGATCCTCGGCCACTACCGGGACGCGCTCGGCAAGCCGGGCACCTCGCTGGCGATGACCCTGCTCGAACTGTGCCGCGGCCGGATCTGAGGACCGCACCCTGCGTACGCACGTACGCATCGCCTCTCACCCGTACGGCGCGTGACCGGGGTGCCGCGGACTTCGTTTCTTCTGGTGTCCGTGTCAGCCAGGGGCGGGCCCGAAAGAACCACGCGTGGCTTCACTGGAGCGATGAGACGTACGGATCGTGCCGTACGTCGTGGGACCTCGCTCCAGGTCGTGTGACCGGACGGCAGGGGACAGCAGCCCGGTCACTCAAGAGAACGGTCGGCCCCGGGGACGCCCGGGGCCGTCCGACGGAACCTGATCAGGCCGTCGTCACCCGCGCGCCCTCGGGCGCCGCGGCGCGGACCGGCGGCCACTCCCCCTCCCGTCGACCGGCGGCGCACCCCCCGACGCCGCTTCGAAGCACCGGTGCCGCCCTGACGCCGGTGCTGCTGGAAGAAGGGCCCCGCGGACACGCGTCCCGCGGGGCCCTTCGCCGTGCCCGGAGCGCGGACGCCGGAGCGCGGACGCCGGAGCGCGGACGCCGGGGCACGGAGGCGTCAGGTGCGGGACACCGTGCCGCAGCCTTCCCCGGGCGAGTCCGGGAGGTCGCGGCTGCGGTCGTACGGGTCGGTGGTCGGGCCGGTCGGCGGCGCCCCGGTGGACGCGGTCGAGCCGAACTGCGGGTGCAGGAAGCCGTCGTAGACCTCGCAGGCGGAGTTGCCGATGTCCTGGTCGTACTGGCGGATCGTGACCTTGCCCGGGGTGACCCGGAACTTCCTGGGGTCGAGGAAGGCGACGTCGAGGACGCGGCGCACGATGGTGCGGGCCACCTCGTCCGTGTCCCCCTCGGCCGGGGACAGCGGGTAGACGAAGGTGTAGTCGGCGTGAATGGCGACGGAACCGTCCTTGCCCGCCTTGAACGTGATCCGGCCCCGCGTCTTGACGACGTGCCCGACCAGGCGCGCCTCGTCGGGGTCGAAGCGGCTGAACAGGGTGACCGGATCGTGCTTCTCGTCCGGTGTGCGCAGCATGCGGTCGACATCGTCGATCATGTGGGGCTGTCTGGGGTCGAGGACCGCGATGGCCTCCGCGGGACGCTCGCCACGCAGGGTCGCCGGGTCGAGATTGGCCCCGACGAGCAGCTTTCTGGTCTGCCGCAGCGCGGTGGCGACCTGCTCCTTCGTCAGCGCGCCGACCGGGGTGGCCTTCGGGACGACGATCGCGGCGGCGCCGTCGGCCCAGCGTTCGGCGGGCGATCCGGCGAACGGCCTTGTCCTGGTGGGCGTTCGAGAGGCCTGCGAAGAGGGCGGCGCGGTCGGGGCGGCCGTCTCGGCGGGCAGCTCGGGGCCGGCCGACGCCGAGGCGCCCGAGCCACCGAGGAGATCGCCGGGCAGCAGGGACGGCTTCATCGCGACGACGGCCACGGCGACGGCGAGCGGGACCCCGAAGAGCGCCCACAGTCTGCGGCGCCGCGCGGCGCGCCTGTCCATCTCGCTCCAGGCGGGACCCGTCCGCCAGCCCTCGGGCCGCGCGGCCGGGCGCGGCTCCTTCCGGGCGGAGCGGCGGACGGACCGGCGGGCGGACCGCTCGGCCTCCCGCTCGTCCTGAAGGCGCAGCCGCTCCGTCACCATGCGCGCTCGGGCGGATGGTTCCTTGGGGGCCGAGTCGCGGATGTCGCGCTCGCTGTCGCGCGCGAAGCGTTCCCACACGTCGTCAGGAACCGTCGGTTCCCCGGACTCCCCGGGCTGATGATCAGACACGAGGCCCATTTCTAAGCGCCTCGAACGGGCGTGCGCAAGCCGCACACCGATGTGACCCAGCCCACATAAGAATTCCGTGAGGTAGGGGACAACCATTCACAGGCCCGGCCGGTCTCACCTGCAGAACCAACGGTCACATCCGCGCGCATACGCGGAGGACCGCCCACAAACTCCATATTCGCGCCGCGAGTTCACGGCGCACAGAATCACCGAGGTCTTCATGAAGCTTCGCCGTGCCATGGCCACTGCGGCCGCGACGGCTGTCATAGCACCGCTCGCGTTGCTGTCGGTCGCTCCGGCCGCGTTCGCGGAAGAAAGCCCGTCCCCGAGTGCGAGCGTGTCCGAGTCCGCCACCGAGTCGGCGTCGCCGAGCGCGAGCGAGTCGGCCGAGCCGACCGACGCCGCGTCGGCCTCGACGTCCGCCTCCGCCTCCACCTCCGCTTCGGAGTCGGCGCCCGCGCCGAGCACCTCCGCTTCGGAGTCCGCGCCCGCGCCCAGCACGTCCGCGTCGGAGTCGGAGTCCCCCGAGCCCGAGCCCTCCGAGTGCTCGGACTCCAAGGTCCAGGTCTCCATCACCGGCCTGCCCGGCAAGATCGCGGCGGGCAGCGGATGGCACAAGTTCTCCCTGGACGTCCTGAACAACTCCGACTCCACCCTGAGTGACCTCGGCTTCTTCGCGGGCGCGTCGCCCGACAAGAACGGCGAGGACATGTTCAGGAGCAAGCAGGTCCAGCTCCAGGCGTACAACCCGGACGACAAGGTCTGGGAGGACGTCGACTCCGAGGGATACGCCGTCGGCTTCGTCGGCTACACCGACGAGCTCAAGCCCGACTACGAGGTCGACATCCCGCTCCGCATCAACGTGAAGTCCAGCGCCCCGGTCGGCGCCGGCTTCTCCCTCGGCGCCAGCATCTACGGCGACGCCGACGCGGAGTGCACCGGCTACGGCGAGGTCGCCTACAAGTTCCAGATCGTCTCGGCCGGCACGGACACCGACGGCACCAAGCCGCAGGGCGGCGGCAAGGTCCCGGTCACGGACAAGCCCGCCGACAAGAGCAACACGCCGCAGGTCGACGGCAGCCTCGCCGAGACGGGCTCCAGCTCCGCGCTGCCGATGATCGGCCTCGCCGGCGGTATCGCCGTCGTCGCCGGTGCCGGTGCGCTGGTCGTCGTCCGCCGCCGCAAGTCCGGCGCGAGCGCGTAACACCACGGCACGACACGACTGACACCTTCGTCGGTCTCATGCGAAGAGAAGGACCTGCGCTCGGAGGGGGGCGCAGGTCCTTCTTTTCGCTGTGCACGGGCTTTCCCGCTACCGGCTTCCCGGTACGGGCTTATCGCTGTGCGGGCTTTCGCTGTACGGAGCGGGGTCCGGTCCCGGGCTACGGCTTCGGCGGCATCGCCGGCATGCCCAGGAACGGCAGCCGCAGCGCGCCGAAGGCGTCCGCGGGAACGACGGGGCGCTGCGGCTCCACCGCCTTGAGACGCTCGTACGAGGCCCCCGGCGCCGGACGCGGATCGGCCTCGCCCTTGTTGGGCCAGAACGACATGGCCCGCTCGGCCTGGGCGGTGATGGTGAGCGAGGGGTTGACGCCGAGGTTCGCGGAGACGGCGGCGCCGTCGACCACGGAGATGCCGGGGTGACCGTGGAGCCGGTGGTAGGGGTCGATGACGCCCTCCTCCGGACCGGCGCCGATCGGGCAGCCGCCGAGGAAGTGGGCCGTCAGCGGGGTGCCCATCAGCTCGCCGACGTTGCTGCCCGGGAAGCCGTTGATCTCCTCGGCGAGGACGGAGGCCGCCCGTGAAGCGGCCTCGATCTGCTTGGGGTTGGGGGCACCGTGCCCCTGACGTGCCGTCAACAGCCCCTTGCCCGCGCCCTTGGGCTTGAGATACGTCGTCAGGGAGTTGTCGAGCGACTGCATCACCAGCCCGATGATGGTGCGTTCGGACCAGCGGCGGTTGGACAGCGACCGGAGCACCAGCAGCGGGTGCCGGGCCGCGTTGACGAACCACCCGGCCGCCCTCGACGAGCCCTCGGCGTAGGGGACTTGGAGGATGGACATGCCGCCCATGGCGTTGGAGCCCTTGCCGTAGCGCACGGGTTCGATGTGGGTGTCCTCGTCCGGGTGGATCGAGGACGTGATGGCCACACCCTGGGTGAAGTCGGCCTTGCGGGTCCCGTGCGCCTTGCGATAGCGCCGGTCGTCGGTCTGCGCGCCCACCAGCGCCTCGGAGTTGGTGCGGGTCAGCTCGCCCAGCCTCTTCGACAGGTGCGGGAGCTGACCGCCCGCCTTCATGCGGTGCAGCAGCGTCTGGGTGCCGTAGGTGCCGGCCGCGAGAACGACCCGGCGCGCGGTGAACGTCCGCCCCCGGCCCTTGCGCCGGTCGTCCGTCGGGAGGGTCTGGACGGCGTAGCCGCCCCGCGAGTCGTCGGTGACGGACACGACGGTCGTCATGGGATGGACGACGGCACCCGCCTTCTCGGCGAGGTGGAGATAGTTCTCGTTGAGGGTGTTCTTGGCGCCGTGGCGGCAGCCGGTCATGCACTCGCCGCATTCGGTGCAGGCCTTGCGCGAGGGCCCGGCGCCACCGAAGTACGGGTCGGCGACCTCCTGGCCGGGCTTCGCCGCGGCGGAGCCGTCCGCGTCCTGTCCGTCGCCGAAGAAGACGCCGACGGGCGCCATGTGGAAGGTGTCGCCGACCCCCATCCGCTCCGCGGCGGCCTTCAGGTGGACGTCCGACGGGGTCATGGTCGGGTTGAGCCGCACACCCAGCATGCGCCGGGCCTGGTCGTAGTACGGCTTCAGCTCCTCCTCCCAGTCGGTGATGTCCTTCCACTGCGGGTCCTCGAAGAACGGCTTCGGCGGTACGTAGAGGGTGTTGGCGTAGTTGAGCGAACCGCCGCCCACGCCCGCGCCCGCCAGCACCATCACATTGCCCAGCAGATGGATGCGCTGGATGCCGTACATGCCGAGCCGCGGGGCCCAGAGGTAGTTCCTGATGTCCCAGGAGTTCTTGGGGAGCGTGTCGCGGGTGAAACGCCGGCCCGCTTCGAGGACACCCACGCGGTACCCCTTCTCCGTCAGCCGCAGGGCGGTGACGGAGCCGCCGAAGCCGGAGCCGACGACGACGACGTCGTAGTCGTAACCGTGCGGACCCTCGCCCGCCCCCCCGGGTGTTCCCTTGCCCGTTCCCTCGTTCGGCTGTTCCTGGACAGAGCTCTCCTGTGACACGTGCCGCTCTCCTCGTTGAGAACCGTTGCGAACCGTGGATCGTTGCCGAGGACCCGCGAGGGGCCGTGGGCTAGCGCAGCCGGAACGCCTTCATGACCTTGAGGCTCCGGCTCATGAACGCCGCGTACTTCTCGTCGTCCATGCCCAGGGACGGCGCCATCGGCAGCAGTCTCTGGTGGGCGACGGTCTGCGCCTCGGTGTATTTGAGGATGCCCTCGGAGCCGTGCCGGCGGCCGAGGCCGGAGTCCTTCATGCCGCCCATGGGCGACTGGACGCTGCCGTACGCGGGCGCGTACCCCTCGTTGACGTTCACCGTGCCGGTCCGCAGCCGGGCCGCGATCGCGCGACCGCGCCGGCCGTCCTTCGTCCAGACGGAGGAATTGAGGCCGTACGAGGTGGAGTTGGCGCGCTCGACGACCTCGTCCTCGGTCGAGAACCGGTAGAGGGAGACGACGGGTCCGAACGTCTCCTCGGCGCAGACGGCCATCGGGGCCTCCACTCCGTCGAGGATGGTGGGCTCGTAGAAGTACGGGCCGACGTCGGGCCGGGCGACACCGCCGGCGACGACCCTGGCCCCCTTGGCGACGGCTTCCTCGACGTGCCGCGTCACGGTCTCCAACTGCCGCTCCCCGACCAGCGATCCCATGTCCGCCCCGTACGCGAGGGACGTGCCGAGCCGCATGGCCCTGGTCCGGGCGGCGAACCGCTCCGTGAACGCGTCGGCTATGGACTCGTGCACGTACAACCGCTCGATGGAGATGCAGAGTTGGCCGGCGGAGGAGAAGCAGGCGCGGACGGCGCCCGCGGCGGCCTTGTCGAGGTCGGCGTCCTCCAGGACCACCATGGCGTTCTTGCCGCCGAGTTCGAGGGAGACGCCGACGAGACGGGCGGCCGCGCCCTGCGCGACCTCGCGGCCGGTCCGGGTCGACCCCGTGAAGGAGACGTAGTCGGCGTGCCGGACGACCTCGGGTCCGACGACCGGCCCGTCACCGATGACGACCTGGAAGATCTCGGCGGGCAGCCCGGCCTCGACGAGCAGGTCACGCGCCCACAGGGCGGTGAGGCAGGTCTCGGTGTCGGGCTTCATGACGACCGCGTTGCCCGCGACGAAGGCCGGCAGCGCGTCGCCGACCGACAGCTCCAGCGGGTAGTTCCAGGGCGCGATCTGGCCGACGACACCGCGCGGGTGACGCAGCTCGGTCACCTTGGTGAGGGTGGGCATCGCGCCCGCGTGGCGCTTGGGGCGCAGATAGGAGGGCGCCTTGAGTCCGTAGTGCCGCGCGGCGACCAGGACGGCCTGGACCTCTTCGTGGGCGTGCAGCCGGGCCTTGCCGGTCTCCAGCTGGATGAGGTCCAGGACCTCGGCCTGCCGGGCGAGCACGAGGTCGTGGAAGCGGAGCAGGACGGCGGCGCGCCGGCGCACCGGAGTGGCCGCCCAGGCGCCCTGTGCGGCACGGGCCCGCTCGAAGGCCTTCTCGACGTCCTCGGGGGTGGACTCGGGCAGGTCGGCGAGCTTCTCGCCGGTGAACGGCGTGTGGTTGGCGGTACGCCCTGACCCGGTCACGCCCTTGGTGAGCTGCGCGACGAGCTCGGGGCTGACGACATCGGCGGCGGTACGCGCGCCGGCCGGGGCGGGGGCGAGGGGGTTGGTGCCGAGGGCGGCGGTCGCGTCGGCGTCCGCGGCCTCGTCCGGCGCGGCGGTCGCGGTGCCGGTGTCCTCCGGCGCGGCGGCGGCGGGCGCGGTGTCCTCCGACCCGGCGGCGGGCGCGGCGTCCGTGTCGGCGGCGGACGTCAGGTCCGCGCCGGTCGCGAGGGCCGCGCCGGCCGTCGCGTCGGTACCGGCCGCCTCATCGGCGCCGGTGCTGTCCGTGGCCTGCTCCGCGGCCTGCGAGTCCGTCATGAGCCGCAGAGTATGCCTACGCGCCCCCTTTGGGTACCCGTCGGTAATGGCCTTTCACGGAGTGCTCACACACTGCCAGTGATCACTGGCAGTAAATGCGCTGATCAGGGCGTTGTCGGTCCGACGATCACCGGCGGATCGGTTCTCACGGTTTGTCGAGGTCCAGGTTCGCGATCGCCTCGTCGGCGACCTCACGGCCCCGCGCGGTGAAGTCGCCCTGGCCCGGATAGCTGATCGTGAGCTTGTACATGTCGCCGGTCTTCGACTTGTAGTAGAAGAACCTCACTTCGCGGGGACGGGGATTCTGGCTGTCGTCGGTCTTGTAGACCACCGTGTTCTGGGCGGACTCCCTGCCCCGGTATGTCGCCCGGGCGTCCGGCTTCGTCCGCGTCCGCGGACCCGCCGGCATGTTCAGGGCGTACTCCCCGCTCGCCTTGAACGTGCCGTCGTCCGCGTACATCTCGGCCCGCGCCGAGTCCTTGATCTCCTTGCTGGTGTCCTCGGACTTCCTGGCGAGGTTCAGCCGGATCCAGATGCTCCCGCTCCAGTCGGTGTACGTGACCCAGTGCCTCTTGTCCGACGCCCGGTCCGGTGTCCCCTCCTGGTACTCGGCGGGCACCGCCAGCGTCGCGGCGACGTCGGCCACGTGCCGCTTCTTCCAGCCGTCCGGCAGCGGACCGGCGAACGGGTCCGCGGTCACCACGTACGCCGTGGTCGCGGCCGCGACGAGCACGGCGGCGACCGATGCCACGAGACCGATCAGGGTCTTGCGGCCGATACGGATGCCCCCGCCACCGGGCACCGGGGTACCGTCCGGGCCCGCGACGCCCTCCATCCGCGTGACCTGCGTCGGCGCGGGGGCGGGCGGCCGTACGGCCTCCTCCAGGAGACGCCGGACGTCGGCCGCCGCGGGACGGTGGGACGGTTCCTTGGCGAGCAGGCCGTTGATCGCCTCGGTGAGCGGGGCACCGGCCGAGGTGGGCGCGGCCGGTGTCGCGTTGAGGACCGACTGGAGCGTGGCAGGGGTGTTGCTGCGCCGGAAGGGTGAGACGCCCTCGGTGGCGGCGTAGAGCACCACGCCGAGCGACCAGAGGTCGGAGGCGGGCCCCGGGCGCACTCCCAGCACCCGCTCCGGGGCGATGTACTCGGGTGAGCCGACGAAGCCGCCGGTGTCCGTCAGGTTCGTGTCGCCCTCGATCCGGGCGATGCCGAAGTCGGTGAGCACGACGCGGTCGTGCGGCCCGAGGAGCACGTTGTCGGGCTTGACGTCACGGTGCAGGACGCCCGCCGCGTGGGCCGCCTCCAGGGCGCCGAGGACCTCCAGGCCGATGCGCGCGGCCTCGCGGCTGCCGAGGGTGCCCTCCCTGAGGGCGTCGCCGAGCGAGCGGCCGCGCACCAGCTCCATGACGATCCAGGGCTGCCCGTCCACCACGGCGACGTCGTGGACGTTCACCACGGCGGGATGGTCGAGCCGCGCCGCCGCGCGTGCCTCGCGCCGCATCCGCTCGTAGGCGTTGGCCCGTTCACGCTCGGGAAGATGGTCCGGGACACGCGGTTCCTTGACGGCGACCTCGCGATCCACGGTCTCGTCCATGGCCCGCCACACCGTGCCCATGCCGCCGTGCCCCAGCTTGGCGAGCAGGCGATAGCGCCCGGCGACGAGCCGGCCCGCCCCCTTCTCCTCCGAGGGCGCCGGCGCCGGGGACCCCGCCCGGTCCGGGACGGTGATGTCGGGCGTGGCATAGGGATTGCCCGGGAACGGCACGGCGACCGGAACCTCCGGCTGACGGCCGGGCCCCACCGCTCCCGGCTGCCGGACGTGGCCCTGGCCCTCCGGCGGCTGCCCCGGCACCGCGGCCCCCGCCTGCCGCTCCCGCGTCACAGGTCTCGGTGGTTGCAGACTGAAACTCGTCGGCTCGTCTCGCCCACGAGGGACTCCCCCGTCGTCGCTCATGCGTCCATCTGTATCGCGGCGGGCACCGCGTGATCCAGCCTCTGCGCCCACCGGTCACAGACCCGTGACGCGGGCATCCCTTATCTCCCGTTTACGGAATCGCTCCGTCACGAGACCGCGAAGGTGTCCACCGCCACGTCGAAGTACTCCTTGGCCTCCGTCACCCGGCCCACCGGCGCGGAGACCCAGACGTCGTACATCCGGCCGCCCTCCTCCCAGCACAGGTCGTAGGTGTGCCGTGGTCCCTCCGCCGCGGTGAAGCCGTTCCAGGTGAACTCCCAGAGCGCGGCGGTGTGCCCCTCGTGCACCGTCCGCGCGACCCTGCCGTCGCGGTAGCCGGGATTGCTGGAGGCCCCGTCGGCGTCCGCCCGCCGCATCACGCCCAGCGGACCGCCCGGCACGGGATCGGTCACCTTGATGCCGATGCGGAAGGTGTCCGCCGATGACATGTAGAAGATCCGCTCGCCCTGCGGATCGCGCGTGAAGCCGTGGGGCACGGCGAGCGAGAAGCCGTTCGGATCGGCCGCGACGCGGTAACCCGAGGGCGCCGTGCGGGCGGCGGCGGACGGAGTCCGGTGGCTGGTCACCGTCACGGTGGGGCCGGCGCCCCGGGGCGGGGCCGAGGGTGTGCCGGACGCCGAGGACGAGGTGGCGGAGGTGACCGGTGTGCGGGGCGTGCCCGGCGCACTCGACGAGGCCGGCTTGCCGTCTCCGCCGCCGCCCATCAGCAGCGCGGCCGCGGACACCCCCGCGCCGGCCATCGCGGCGACCAGCGCGGCGGCGACGAGCAGGCTGCGCGTGGACTGCCGGGGCGGGGTGTCGGCCGCCGTGGCGCCGGAGGCCCCCGACCCCGCGGGCGCGGCCCTGCGCAGGGACACATGGGGTACGTCCCGCCGCGTCGGCGTGTACGGGACCAGCAGTCGCGGCGTACGGCCGGTGTCCCGGAAGGCGCGCAGCATCCGCTCCGCCTCCGCCGCGTCGAGCCGCCGCTCCGGATCGCGCTCCAGCAGCCCTCGTACGACGGGCAGCAGCGGCGCGGCCTGGGCCGGCGGACGGATCTCGTCGACGACGACCGCGTGCAGGATGCCGCCGAGGGAGTCGCGCCGGAAGGGCGACGCTCCGCTCAGCACCGTGCACAGCAGCGCGCCGAGCGACCACAGGTCGGACTCGGGGCCGGTCCGGGCCCCGGCCATCCGTTCGGGCGCGGTGTACTCGGGTGAGCCGACGAACGCGCCGGTCTCCGTGAGCGTCGTCGCGCCCGCGACCTGGGCGATCCCGAAGTCGGTGAGCACGATGCGGTCGGTGCCCTCCTCGACGAGGACGTTGGCGGGCTTGAGGTCGCGGTGCAGGACGCCCGCCTCGTGCGCGCGGCGCAGCGCTCCGAGCAGGTCGATGCCGATGCGGGCGGCCTCGCGCGCGTCGACCGGCCCGTTCGCGGAGATCCGTTCGGCGAGCGAGCCGCCGCCGATCAGCTCCATGACGATGTACGGGCGTTCGTCGTCCTCGACGACGTCGTGGACGACGATGATGTGCGGGTGGTTGAGCTGGGCGACGGCCCGCGCCTCGCGCAGGGTGCGGTCACGCTGGAGCCGGGACTCCTCCGCCGAGAGCGAGTCGTCGAGGGCCAGTTCCTTCACCGCGACCCGGCGGCCGAGCAGTTGGTCGGTGGCACGCCAGACGACTCCCATGCCGCCCCGGCCGATTCTGGCATCCAGCCGGTAACGCCCCGCGATCACACGGACGTTCTCCCCCTCGGTCCCCATGGGTCTCATCATGCCCCACCGGACGGACCCCCTCCGTGGCACCGACCGGCCAAGTATGCCGCCGCCCCAGGACATCCGGTGGCACGCTCCCGGCGGCTCAGGCTCGGATCAGCCCTCCTGGAAGCTCCGCAGGATCGTGTCGAACTGCTTTTTGGTGGCGGTCCATTCGGCGGCCGGCGAGGACTCGTAGACGGCGTACTCGGTGCCGTCGCTCTTCATGTACCCGACGTCGATCGCACGGTAGGGCCCCGGGAAGTAGTGCGGCGCGTCCTTGGCCAGGGCGTCCCACGTGTACTCCCAGCGGGCACCCGGCTGATCCCGGAACAGCTCCTCCTTGAGGAGCAGTTGGCTGTAGTCCCGCAGCCGCACCGAGAGGTTCCCATCCAGGTCACTCATGTGCTTGTACGAGGAGTCGAAGTCCGGATCGGTGTCGACGGCGACCCGTACGAGGTGCTTGCCGTTGTCGGGTGAGTAGTCGACCTGGCGGAGGCCGTCCTGGTCGATGGAGACGGACGGCTTCCACCCCTTGGGCAGGGAGACACTGAAGCCCACCTCGTCGTGCCGCTCCCAGCCGGTGGGAACCGCCCCCTGACCGCCCTTGCCGCTCGGCTTGGTGCTCGGCTTGGTGTCGGCACTCCGGGTCGACGACGCGGAGGCGGAGCCGCCGGGGCTGCCGCCCGTGCCGAAGTGCTGCAGCGCGACCGCGACACCCCCGCCGACGATCGTCGCGAGGGCGACGACCAGGGCGAACGTCCGCAGGCGGTGCCGCTTCGGCGGTGCGGGCACGGACCCGATCGTCACCGGCCGGTACGGCGTGGTGGCGGCCGTGTGCGCGCGGGTACCGGTGCCGGTCCGCGTCTCCGGGGTGCCGTACCCCGCCTGCCCCGTCGGCGCATACGCCTGCGCCTCACTCGACAGCCGTCCCGACGCCGCCTCGGCGAGCATCTGCTCGGCCTGCGCCGCGCCGGGCCGATCGGCCGGGTCCTTGCGCAGCAGCGCGGCGAGGACCGGCCCCAGAACCCCCGCGTTGACCGGTTCGGCGGGTTCCTCCTCGACGACGGCCTGCATGGTGCCGATGGGCGAGGTGCGGCGGAACGGCGACCGGCCCTCCACCGCGGTGTACAGCGTGGCCCCGAGGGCCCAGAGGTCGGAGGCCGGACCGGGGTCGTGGCCGCGCACCCGCTCGGGCGCGAGGTAGTCGACGGAACCGACGATCTCGCCGGTGCGCGTGATCGTCGTATCGCCCTCGACCTGCGCGATCCCGAAGTCGGTGAGCAGGACGCGGCGGTCGGACGAGAGCAGGACGTTGCCCGGCTTCACGTCCCGGTGCAGCACACCGGCGGCGTGCGCGGCGCGCAGCGCGCGCAGCACCCACAGCCCGATCCGCGCGGCCTCGGCCGGTTCGAGGCGCCCCTGCTCCTTGACCTCGTCGGCCAGCGAGTTGCCCTCCACCAGCTCCATGACGATCCACGGCCGGTTGTCGTGTTCCAGCACGTCGTGGATGGTGACGACGGCCGAGTGGTTGATCCGGGCCGCGGCCCGCGCCTCGGCGTGGGTCCGGGCGAGCAGCCGGGCCAGGTCGCTCTCGGCGACGTACAGCGCCGCGGTCAGCTCCTTGACCGCGACGGCGCGGTGCAGCACCTCATCGTGGGCGCGCCAAACCCGGCCCATGCCACCGCTGCCGATGGAGTCGACAAGCCGGTAGCGGCCCGCGAGGAGCAGGCCCTGCATCTGATTCACGTTTCCCCGCAATGGTCTTGACAGGGTCAGACTAAGGAGCGGTACCCACCCTGGGAACAAGCGGGGTCGTACGGAGACCGCACTGTGACGGTTGTCCCTTCCCTGTACGGAAGGGAACCGTTCGGTGTTCAGCGGCCCCTACCTGCCCAAACGCGGGGTGTGGCGGGCAAAAGGGTTGCTCAGCGGCCGACTTGGTACGTCGACGACGCCTGCTCGTACAGCCGCGAGACCTCGTCGCGCTCGGCGTCCGGGCCGCGCACCTGCACCACGTGGTAGTGCCCGGCGACGAGGATCGCGAGGTTGCGCACGTAGAGCGAATGCCCCGCGGAGTCCTGCCAGGTGAACTGGCCCTCGGCCATCGCCCTGCCGCCCACGTCGATCCGCCGCATCCCGCTGGAGGTCGCCCAGGTCGAGTCCCGGAAGGGCTGCAACTCCTTCTCGCTCTCCCGCTGATAGGTCATCGGGTCGCTGCCGTACGTGGCCGTGCCGTCCCGCCCGGGTACGACGATGAGCTCGAAGTCCCCCTGGGAGTAGACGACCTGGCCGCTGCCGTTCTTCGGCGAACGCGTCCAGCCGCTCGCCACGGCGACCCGGAATCCCTCGGGGTCCTTGCGGAGGGTGAACCCGTCGGCGACGCCGGGATCGGCGGTGGTGTGCGAGGAGGTCGAACTGGACTTGCCCGAGGGGCTCTTGCCGGGCTCCGGCGAGGCCTGGTCGGAGCCGGGCGCGTTGCTCGCCGTCGGGTCGCCGGCGCTCCGCGTGGCGGGGCCGGCCTGTCCGGCGGCGCCGGTGCGCCCGTCACCGGTGCCGCTCCGGTCCGCCTTGGGCATGAAGGCGACCGCGTACGCGACCGCCGCGGCCAGCAGGAGCAGGACGAGCAGGAGCAGGTTGCGGCCCAATCGGCGCGGGCCCGCCTCGTTCTCCCGCCTGGCCCGCTTGTGGCGGGCGTGCGGGCTGGTCGCGGGCAGTCCGGCGCGACGCCTGCGGACGAGCTCGCCCCGGCGCCGCACGATCGGCAGCCGGCTCGGGTCGACGGGCGGCGCGGGCACGACATGCGCCCCCGCCTCGGGCTCCGGCGCGGACCGCACCAACGACCGCAGCCAGCCGCGCAGTTCCTCGAAGTCGAGCCGCTCCGTGGGGTCCTGGCGCAGCAGCGATTCGACGACGGGCCGCAGCGGCCCGCACTCCTCGGCGAACGCGGGCGGCTCCGCGCACACCAGCTGGACCAGCTCGGCGGTGTTCTCCTCCGGATAGGGAGCGTGTCCCTGCACGGCGCGGAAGAGCAGCGCGCCCAGCGCCCACAGGTCGGTCGCCGGTCCGATCGGAGCCGCCAACTGCCAGTTCTCGTGCACCGGTCCGGCCTGCTCGGGTGCCCAGCGCTCGGTGACCGGCCCGACCACGGCCATCCGCGCCTGCCGGGCCCGCTCGGCCGCGAGCGCGGTGGCCGGCCCCCGGCGCGGCGGCGTCCCGGCGACCAGATCGCCCCACCCGCCGCCGGGACGGCCGGAGGAGTGCGGGGCGGGGCCGGGATCGCGCGGGGTACCGGGCACCGGGATGTGGTCGGGGGCCTGGGAGACACCGGGCATGCGGGTGTGTCCGGGGTCGGTGAATCCGCCGGGAGGCACGGGTACCCGGGTGTCGCCGGGCGCCTGGAACCCGCCGGTGCGCCGGCCGTCGTCCGCGACCCGCTCGCCGCCGAGGGGCCGTCCGGGGGCGGGAACGCCCGGACGGCTGCCGTGCCCGGTGCCGTAGGGGTCCTGTCCGGGCGCGAGCGCGGAACGGCCGTACGCCGTGTCACCCGGAGCCGGCCTGCCGCCCGGGCCCAGCGCCGGTCCCGGTCCCGGTCCCGAGGGCAGTGTGGGGCGCGCCGGGCCGTCGTTCCCGCCGGGGGCTCCGGCAGGGGGCGGCTGGACTCCGTACCTGCCGGTGCCGCCGACTCCGTACGGGTCGGCTATCTGGCCCGGGGGCGCACCGGCCGGGTGCTGCCGGCCGCCCTGGCCGGGCAGTTGCGGCACGTTGTGGGCCTGGGTCTGCGGGGAGTGCGAGGACGTGCCGTATCGGCTGTCCTGGCCGGTCTGCTCGCCGGGTGCGGAGGGCCGGGGCGCCGGCAGGGCGAGCGGGTCGCCCCGGCGCTCGCCCTGTACGCGGGCGGCGGCACGCGCTCCGGCGCGGTACGCGGCGATGGCTCCGGCGCGCGCGGCGCGGATGTCGTCCCCGGCGTCCTCCGCCTGCCCGCCCGTCTCCGGTCCGCCGTCCGGTCCGGCCGTACCCGCCGGACGGCCCGGACCCGCCGGACCGCCCGCTTCGAGGGCGCGCGGTCCGCCCGCCACGGGTGCTCCGGGGACCGGTGCCCCCGGGACCGGCGTTCCCTGCTCCGCGCGGGCCTCGATCGCCGCCCGCCGGGCCGCTTCGGCGTCCGCGCCGCTCGTGGCCGCCACGGCGACACCGCGCGCGCCGCCGCCGAACCCGCCACCGCCTACGGGTCCCCGTCCGCCCGCGGCACCCTGCCCGCCTCCGGCGGCACCCGAGAACGTGCCCGTCCCGGCCGGACCGGCGTCACCGGGCCGCCCGGTGCGGGGGCCGGATCCGTGACCGGCCGTGAAGTCGTCCTCCGGCGCGGGGACCGGGTCGTACCCGCACAGCGCCTCTTCCGCGGCCCCGGCCGCCAGTCCGGTGAGCAGGACGCGGCCGTCGTCGCAGACGAGCACCGTGCGCGCGGTGATGTTCCGGTGCACCCAGCCGTGCGCGTGCAGGACCCGCAGCGCGGTGAGGACGTCGGCCGCGACCTCCGCGGCGCGGTAGGGGCTGAGCGGCTTCTCGGCGAGCAGTGCGGCCAGCGGCCTCGCGGGCACCAACTCGCTGACGATCCACAGCGACCCGCCCTCGGCGAAGACGTCGAAGACCTGGTCGAGCCGGGGGTGGTCGGGAATCCTCGCGGCGGCCTGCGCCGCGTCGATCGCGCGCAGCACCGCCGGTTCGGTGGGCCGCCGGGTGGTGCGGGCGGACGCCCGCCGCACCCCGCCGTCCCGGGCCACGAACCCCTCGGGCAGGCCGTCCGCGTCGAGCACCTCCGCCTCGACGACCTCGGGCAACGGCACCTGCCGTACCAGGACTTCCTGCCCGCTGTAGGTGTCGAAGGCCCGGCTCTCGGCGAGTTCGTACTCGTCGGACGGCGGCAGGGGCAGGCGGTAGCGGTCGGCCAGTACCCGTCCCGCGTAGTCGTCCACGATGCTCCCCCAGCCGACCGGTTGGTCAATTCCGTTCGCCGTGCGTTCCGTTGTGGCTTCGTTCGGTCCGCAACCACTCACGATACGTGCCCGAGGCAACCCGCAGAGCGGTGATGCGAGATCTCGGGCTCCGTTCGTCGCGGAACGTCACCTCGGCCGGCGGTACGTCATGACTTCGGCTGGAACGTCTTGGTCAGCGTGGCCCATGTGCTCTTGCGCAGCGCGCTGCTCCACGCGGAGTCCTTGGCCGTGTACATCAGCGCGTAGCCCTGATGCGCGTTCACCACGAAACCCCGGTCGACCGAGTGGAACTTCGTGCCGCCGTCCACATAGGTGAACTCCCAGTCGGCCGTGTTCCAGCCGCGGTAGCTCACGTTCTCTATGACGATCTTCTTGTACTGGGAGCGCGTCATGTAGCGCTCCTGGTTGTTCCAGTCGGCGACCGGGTCGTCCTTGGGCGTCGACGTCCAGCCGACGAGGAGTTTCTGTCCGTCGGGGCCGGTGAACCGGGCGCCCGCGGCGTCCTGGGACTGGAACTGCCACCCCTTCGGCAGCCCGATCGAGAAGCCCTGGCCGCTCTTGTACGTCGTCACGGAGGCGGAACCCGAGCCCGGCTCCTTGCCGTCGCCGCTCGAACCGGCCGAGTCGCTCTTGCTCGTGTCCTTGTCCGACGAGGTGTCGGAGTCGTCCGAGCCGGAGCCGGACTTGTCGTCGCCGCCGGTGCCCGACGTGCCGTCCTTGTCCTTGCCGTCGCCCTTGCTGTCGTCGCCGCTCTTCCCGCTGCCGGCGGCCGCTCCGCTGGAGGCGGTCGCCTTGGCGCCGGTGCCGCCCTTGGCGCCGTCGTCGTCCCCGCCGCCGATCGTGAGGGCCAGCACGGTGCCGACCACGACCAGCGCCACGACGACCGCGAGGATCACCAGGGTGCGCAGCGGCACGACATCCGTGAGAGAGGCCTTCGGCGCCGGGCGGACCGGGCGCTCGGGTGCCACCGGCCATCCGGACCCCGAACCGCCGCGCGTACCCGCGGTTCCGCCGCCTCCGGCCGAGCCGGAGTTCACCGGCTTGCCCTCGGGACCGCTCGGCTGTACCGGCACGGAAGGACTGGCCGCGGCGGTCGCCCCGGAGGCGCCGCCGACCGGGCCGGCCTCCGTGCCGGACCCCGGACCCGTGCTCGGGGAGGCCGTCCCGGCCGCTCCCTGCGCCCGGTCGGAGCCCGGGCCGCCGGCCGTCTTGGCACGGGAGGCCGCCGCCGAGGTGGCGGCTGCCGTGGCGGCCCCGGCCGCGGTCGCGGCCTTGCGCACCGACCGCAGCGCCCCGCGCAGCCGCGCCGGTTCCTCCGGCAGCGGCGGCATGGCCACGACCTTCGTCGCGTCCGGCGGCTCCGGCACGTTCTTCTCGGGCTCGCGCAGCACCTCGTTGAGCATGGCCCGGGCGCCCGCTTCGTCGAGCCGCTGCTCGGGATCCTTGGCGAGCAGGCCGTAGATCACGTTCTCCAGCGGGCCCGCGTTCTTGGGCTGTTCGACCGGCTCGGTCATCACGGCGGTGAGCGTCGCGATGGCGGAGCCCTTGTCGTACGGCGGCACGCCTTCGACCGCCGCGTACAGCAGGCCGCCCAGCGACCACAGGTCGGCCGCGGGGCCGGGCTTGTGACCGCGCGCCCGCTCCGGCGAGATGTAGGAGGGCGCGCCGACGAGCATGCCGGTCGAGGTGATGGACGGGTCGCCCTCCACCTGGGCGATGCCGAAGTCGGTGAGCACGACCCGGCCGTCATGGTCGATCAGCACGTTCGACGGCTTCACGTCGCGGTGCAGGATGCCCTCACGGTGCGCCGAGCGCAGCACGTCGAGGATGGCCAGGCCCACCTCGGCGGCGCGCTTCGGCGTGAGCAGCCCGTCCTCGCGGATGGCCTCGGCGAGGGACTTGCCCTCGATGAGCTCCATGACGATCCACGGCCGGTTGTCCTCGTCGACCACGTCGAAGACCGTCACCGCGCCGTTGTTGCGGATCCGCGCGATGGCCTTGGCCTCCCGCAGCGTGCGCGTGATCAGCCGGCGCTTCTCGTCCTCGTCGATGGCCGACGGGAACCGCAGCTCCTTCACGGCGACCGTACGGCCCAGGGTCTCGTCCTCGGCGCGCCACACCGTGCCCATGCCGCCGCGGCCGAGAACATCCCCCAGCCGGTACCGCCCGGCGAGGAGACGATCGCTCTTGTCCTGACGGGATGCTCCCGCCCGCTCTGCCTCCGACATGCGTCCCCTCATGCAACCCGCCCTGACAGAGCCTCCATTGTCCCCTACCCGACAAGTGCCCGGCGCCCTGGGGGCCCCTGGAACCGCAACAGCTCAGCCAGTGAGACGCCAGGAGTCCGCCGAAGACGCTCCCCCGGCCGCCGCCGCGCGTGCCGGCCGCCCCGCGACCGAGGTCCCGCGAGTCCCCCGCGCCCGTTTCAAGGACCGGCCCCCGCTGGGGTCCCCCGCACAGCGACGTACCTCATCATGGGCCGCGACAAGGAAGGACCCCGCGATGCCGCCGCCCTGGACACTTCGGACGCTCCTGGCCATACCCGTGTCCCTGGCGCTGTTCGCGGCCGTCCGGGCCCAACCGCCGGATCAGGCACCGGCCGCCGCGCGAACGGCCGTCGCCCCGGTCCCGGACACCGCGCTCACCCGCCTCGTCGCCCGTTTCGTCACCCGGGGCGGCGCCCCCGCGGCCGCCCTGCTCGCCGACGACGGATCCGGTTCACATTTTTCGAGCGCCGGAAACGGAATCAGCCATTCCGACCATTTCCGTGCCGGGAGCATCACCAAATCGTTCATCGCGACCGTCGTCCTCCAACTCGCCGCCGAACACCGGCTGTCCCTGTCCGACTCCGTCGACGACCATCTGCCCGGCCTGGTGCGCGGCGCGGGCAACGACGGCCGCCGCATCACGCTGCGCGCCCTGCTCCACCACACCAGCGGCCTCTACGACTTCACCACGACGACCCGGGGCGCCGTCCCCGTGACTCCTCTTCAGGCCCTGCGCATCGCACTCACCCGTCCCCCGGCCACCCGCGGCCGCTTCGCCTACTCGAACACCAACTACGTGCTGCTCGGCATGATCGTCGAACAGGTCACCGGCCACTCGTACGCCACCGAGGCCGAGCGGCGCATCATCACCCCCCTGCGTCTGACCGGTACTTCGTTCCCCGGCGCCCGCGCGACGCTTCCCGCGCCGCACGGCCGCGCGTACACCGCCGACGGCTCCGACGTCACCGAGCTCGACCCGCGCGTGGCCGGCGCGGCGGGTGAGCTGGTGAGCACGCTGGCCGACCTGAACCGCTTCTACGCGGCCCTGCTCGGCGGCGGACTGCTGCCCTCGCGCTGGCTGCGCGAGATGCTCGACACCCGGGCCGCACATGGCTCGTACGGCATGGGGCTGTACCCGGTGAAGCTGCCGTGCGGCACCACGGTGTGGGGGCACAACGGCCGGATCTCCGGCAGCTACGTGCGCAGCGCGGCCACCGTCGACGGTCGTCGTGTCCTCACCTTCCGGGTGAACACGGACGGGGTCACGGACCCGACTCTCGAACCGGCCGTGCTCGCCTCCGAGTTCTGTCCCCGCACCCCGTAGAACGGCCGGGCAGCGGGCGGAGATCCCGGCTCACCGCACCCGTTCGGGTGACGCGGGCAAAAAGCGGCGGTCAGAACGGCACGATGTCCGGCGCCCCCAGCCGGGCCGCGTCCGCCGTCAGGTCGTCCGGCTGGCGCTGGGACTCCCGCTCGGCCTCGACCCGCTTCTCGTAGTGCTCCACCTCGCGCTCGATCTGCTCCTTGTCCCAGCCGAGCACCGGCGCCACCAGTTCGGCGGCCTCACGGGCGCTGAGGGTGCCCCGGTCGAACGTCTCGATGGAGATGCGGGTGCGCCGGGTCAGGATGTCGTCCAGATGGCGGGCGCCCTCGTGCGAGGCGGCGTAGACGATCTCGGCCCGGAGGTAGTCCTCGGCGGCCGGCAGGGGCCGGCCGAGGGAAGGGTCGGCCGCGATGAGGTCGAGGAGCTCCTCGGCGAGCGACCCGTACCGGTTCAGCAGATGCTCCACACGCGCCACATGGATGCCGGTGCGCGCCGCGATCCGCGCTCGCGCGTTCCACAGCGCCCGGTACCCCTCGGCGCCGAGCAGCGGGACGTCCTCGGTGACGCATTCGGCGACACGCTGGTCGAGGCCGTGCACCGCCTCGTCGACCGCGTCCTTGGCCATCACCCGGTAGGTCGTGTACTTGCCCCCGGCCACGACCACGAGTCCGGGCACCGGGTGGGCCACGGTGTGTTCGCGCGACAGCTTGCTGGTGGCGTCCGACTCCCCGGCCAGCAGCGGCCGCAGCCCCGCGTACACCCCCTCGACGTCGTCGCGGGTGAGCGGCACGGAGAGCACCGAGTTCACATGCTCCAGCAGATAGTCGATGTCCGCGCTGGACGCGGCCGGATGGGCCTTGTCGAGGTCCCAGTCGGTGTCGGTGGTGCCGATGATCCAGTGGCGGCCCCACGGGATCACGAACAGCACGGACTTCTCGGTGCGCAGGATCAGGCCCGTCGAGGAGTGGATCCGGTCCTTCGGCACGACCAGATGGATGCCCTTGGACGCCCGGACGTGGAACTGGCCCCGCTCCCCGACCATGGCCTGGGTGTCGTCGGTCCACACGCCCGTGGCGTTGACGATCTGGCGGGCGCGGACCTCGTACTCGCCGCCGCCCTCGACGTCGCGCACCCTGGCCCCGACCACCCGCTCGCCCTCGCGCAGGAATCCGGTGACCCGCGCGCGGTTGGCGACCTTCGCTCCGTACGAGGCGGCCGTGCGCACCAGGGTCGCCACATAGCGGGCGTCGTCCATCTGGGCGTCGTAGTACTGCAGGGCGCCGATCAGCGCGTCCCGCTTCAGGGCCGGCGCGACGCGCAGGGCGTGGCGGCGGCTCAGATGGCGGTGGCCGGGCAGGCCCCGGCCGTGGCCCCTGGCCATCGACATGGCGTCGTACAACGCGACGCCGGAGCCCGCGTACAGCCGCTCCCAGCCCTTGTGCTGGAGGGGGTAGAGGAACGGGACCGGCTTGACCAGATGCGGGGCGAGCCGTTCGAGGAGAAGGCCGCGCTCCTTCAGCGCCTCGCGGACGAGCGCGAAGTCGAGCATCTCCAGATACCGCAGGCCGCCGTGGATCAGCTTGCTGGATCTGCTCGATGTGCCCGACGCCCAGTCACGCGCCTCGACCAGGCCGGTGGACAGACCCCGTGTCGCGGCGTCCAGCGCGGTGCCCGCGCCGACCACACCCGCGCCCACGACCAGCACGTCCAGCTCACGCTCGGCCATTCCCGCCAGTGACTCGGCACGCTCCGCCGGCCCCAGTGTCGCTGTCCTCACCGCTGCCTCCCGCTGTAGGTCGCGCTGGCCGCACCCGTCCGGCGACGCCCGGCTCACATCCCTCTGCCCAAAGTCTGACCGTCTCTCCCCTCATCGGCCACCGTCCGTCCTCAGCCTGTGGACAACGCTCGGCGACGCGCAGCGAATCTTGATCGATCAATCCCGTAAATCGGTCATATTTACTCCTAGTCTGACATTGCTCTCGCCCATCCTGTCCACAGGGCTTGCGCACCTGTCCCGCATCGGTTACTGGGAAGGACGGCCCACTCCATGCCCGCAGACCTCGCCGTCATCGGACTCGGTCACCTAGGCCTGCCCCTGGCCCAGGCCGCCGTCGCCGCCGGCATCTCCACCCTCGGCTACAGAACCGGACCGGAGGGCGGCTCCCTCACGCCCGCGGAACTGCGCCGGATGCTCGCGGGCGGCTTCCGCCCGGCCACGAACCCGGCCGAACTGGGCCGTGTCCGCACCGCCGTCATCTGCGCACCGACCCCACGGGGCGCGGACGGCGCCCTGGACCTCGGCCAGGTGGAGTCGGCGGCCCGCACCCTGGCCGCACGGCTGCGCCCGCACACCACGGTCATCCTGGAATCGCCGGTGCACCCCGGCACCACCGAGGCGTTCCTCCGCCCGCTCCTCGAAACCGGCTCAGGACTCCGCGCCGGACGCGACTTCCACCTCGCGTACTCGCCCAGCCGGGTCGACCCCGGCAACCGCGACGTCACCCCCGCCGGGACACCGAAGGTCATCGGCGGTCTCACCCCCGCGTGCACCGAGTCGGCGGCCGCCTTCTACGGCCGGCTCACCGACAAGGTCGTCCGCGCGCGCGGTCCCCGCGAGGCGGAGACCGTGCAGGTCCTGGAGACCAACTTCCGGCACGTCAACATCGCGCTCGTCAACGAGATGGCCGTGCTCTGCCACGACCTGGGCGTCGACCTGTGGGACGTCATCCGCTGCGCGGAGACCAAGCCGTTCGGGTTCCAGGCGTTCCGGCCCGGCCCGGGAGTCGGCGGCCACGGGATCGCCCAGGACCTCGGCGGCCCCTCCGGACGCCCGCTCCGGATGGTCGAACTGGCCCGGCAGGTCAACAACCACATGCCCCAGTACGTCATCCAGCGCGCCGCCGCGCTGCTCAACGAGCACGGGAAGTCCGCCCGAGCCGCGCGGGTGCTCCTCCTCGGCGTCACCTACAAGGCCGACATCGCCGACCAACAGGGCTCCCCCGCCCACGAGATCGCCGTACGACTGATGGAACTCGGCGCGTCCGTCAGCTATCACGACCCGCACGTACCGGCCTGGAGCGTCCTCGGGCGGCCCGTACCGCGCGCGGACTCCCTCTACGAGGCCGCGGCCGACGCCGACCTGACGATCCTGCTCCAACAGCACCGCACGTACGACCTGCAAGGTCTGTCCGTGAAAGCCCAACTCCTCCTGGACACGAGGGGGGCGACCCCGACCGGCGCGGCACACCGGCTCTGAGCCCGGGGAATTGCCTCACCTGTTGTCACTCCCCCCTGCTAATCTGCGGCAGCTCTCGCACACCCGTGCGCCCATGCCTCGGGCGCCGACAGGTGTGCGGCGGCACTCCACGCGCACACCCACAGTGCGCCCGCATCCCTGGGGGGAACCACATGAGCCAGTCGACGCCGCCGTCCGGACCACCGGTCGACAACAACCCGTACGCCACGGACGCGCCCGCGCCCGCGCCGACCGCGCCCGCCGCGCCCGCCGCGCCGGCCGACCAGCCGCCCGTCCCACAGCAGGCATTCCCGCAGCAGGCCTACCCGCAGGGCCCGCCCCAGCCGGGCTTCCCGGTCCCGCCCGCCGCCCCGGCGCACGGCAACTTCCCGCTCGGCCTCGTCGCCGCCATCGGCGCCGGTGTGGTCTCCGCGATCCTGTACGGCCTGATCATCGGCCTCACCAAGCACGAGATCGGCTACGCAGCCGTCGGTGTCGGCTTCCTCGTGGGCATCGCCGCGGGCCGCGTGGGCGGCCGCAACCAGACGCTCCCGGTCGTCAGCGTGATCGTCTCCGTCGCCGGGATCTACCTCGGTCAGCTCATCGGCACGGCCATGATCGGCGCCGACGACACCGGCCTCAGCTTCAGCACGATCTTCTTCGACCACTTCGACGTGGTCCAGCAGGCATGGAAGGACGGGGCCGACCCGCTGACCTTCGTGTTCTTCGCGATCGCCGCCTACGTGGCGTTCCAGAGCGCCCGCAAGGCCGGGCACGGCCACTGAGATGCCGCTCCGGCCGTTCCCGCTGATGAACGGCCGGAAGGAACCGAACACGTGAAGAAGGGCCCCACCGAGTCGGTGGGGCCCTTCTCACGCGCCGACGTGAGCTCTGGTGAAGCCGTGGTGGCTACCGCTTGTGCTGCGCGTCCGCGACCGTCACCTCGACGCGCTGGAACTCCTTGAGCTCGCTGTAGCCGGTGGTGGCCATGGCGCGGCGCAGGGCGCCGAAGATGTTCATCGAGCCGTCCGGGATGTGCGACGGACCGGTGAGGATCTCCTCGATGGTGCCGACGGTGCCGAGGTCGACCTTCTTGCCGCGCGGCAGCTCCTCGTTCACCGCCTCCATGCCCCAGTGGTTGCCGCGGCCGGGCGCGTCGGTGGCGCGCGCGAGCGGGGAGCCCATCATCACGGAGTCGGCGCCGCAGGCGATGGCTTTGGGGAGGTCGCCGGACCAGCCCACACCACCGTCGGCGATGACGTGCACGTACCGGCCGCCGGACTCGTCCATGTAGTCGCGGCGGGCCGCGGCGACGTCCGCGACGGCGGTGGCCATCGGGACCTGGATGCCCAGCACGTTGCGCGTGGTGTGCGCGGCACCGCCACCGAAGCCGACCAGGACACCGGCCGCGCCGGTGCGCATCAGGTGCAGCGCCGCGGTGTACGTGGCGCAGCCGCCGACGATCACCGGGACGTCGAGTTCGTAGATGAACTGCTTCAGGTTCAGCGGCTCGGCGGCACCGGAGACGTGCTCGGCCGACACCGTCGTACCGCGGATGACGAAGATGTCCACACCCGCGTCGACGACGGCCTTGGAGAACTGCGCCGTGCGCTGCGGGGAGAGGGCGGCGGCGGTGACGACTCCCGAGTCGCGCACCTCCTTGATGCGCTGCCCGATCAGCTCCTCCTTGATGGGAGCCGCGTAGATCTCCTGGAGCCGGCGCGTCGCGCTCTCCGAGTCCATCTCCGCGATCTCGTCGAGCAGCGGCTGCGGGTCGTCGTACCGCGTCCAGAGGCCTTCCAGGTTCAGGACGCCCAGGCCGCCCAGCTCGCCGATACGGATCGCGGTGGCCGGGGAGACGACCGAGTCCATGGGGGCGGCCAGGAAGGGCAGCTCGAAGCGATACGCGTCGATCTGCCAGGCGATCGAGACCTCCTTCGGGTCCCGCGTACGGCGGCTCGGGACGACGGCGATGTCGTCGAAGGCGTACGCCCGGCGGCCGCGCTTGCCGCGCCCGATCTCGATCTCAGTCACGTTGTGGCCTTTCCCTCTTCGCTTCTGCGCCTCCCAGTATCCCCGACGCCCACGACGAGGGCGGCCCCGCAACCTCCGGGACCGCCCTCGTGGCGGCCTCCACACGCGCGCGTGGAGACTGTTCAGCTGTACGGACGACTACTTGAGGCGGCTGTAGTTCGGCGCCTCGACCGTCATCTGGATGTCGTGCGGGTGGCTCTCCTTGAGGCCCGCCGACGTGATGCGCACGAACCGGCCGCGGTCCTGGAGCTCGGGCACCGTACGGCCGCCGACGTAGAACATCGACTGGCGCAGACCGCCGACCAACTGGTGGACGACCGCGGAGAGCGGGCCGCGGTAGGGCACCTGGCCCTCGATGCCCTCGGGGACGAGCTTCTCGTCGGAGGCGACACCCTCCTGGAAGTAGCGGTCCTTGGAGAAGGAGCGCTGCTCGCCACGGGACTGCATGGCGCCCAGGGAGCCCATGCCGCGGTACGACTTGAACTGCTTGCCGTTGATGAAGAGCAGCTCGCCCGGGGACTCCTCGCAGCCCGCGAGCAGCGAGCCGAGCATCACCGTGTCGGCGCCCGCGACCAGGGCCTTGGCGATGTCGCCGGAGTACTGGAGGCCACCGTCGCCGATGACCGGGACGCCGGCCGCCTTGGCGGCGAGCGAGGCTTCGTAGATGGCCGTCACCTGCGGTACGCCGATACCGGCGACGACACGGGTGGTGCAGATGGAACCGGGGCCGACCCCGACCTTGATGCCGTCGACGCCCGCGTCGATGAGCGCCTGCGCTCCGTCACGGGTGGCGATGTTGCCGCCGATGACGTCGACGCCCGAGGAGTTCGACTTGATCTTGGCGACCATGTCGCCGACCAGACGGGAGTGACCGTGCGCGGTGTCGACGACGATGAAGTCGACGCCGGCCTCGATCAGGGCCTGGGCGCGCTCGAAGGCGTCGCCCGCCACGCCGACGGCCGCGCCGACGAGCAGACGGCCCTCGCCGTCCTTGGCCGCGTTCGGGTACTTCTCCGCCTTGACGAAGTCCTTGACGGTGATGAGGCCCTTGAGGATCCCCGCGTCGTCGACCAGCGGAAGCTTCTCGATCTTGTGGCGGCGCAGCAGCTGCATCGCGTCGGCGCCCGAGATGCCGACCTTGCCGGTGACCAGCGGCATCGGCGTCATGACCTCGCGCACCTGGCGCGAGCGGTCGGTCTCGAAGGCCATGTCGCGGTTGGTGACGATGCCGAGGAGCTTGCCCGCGCCGTCCGTGACCGGCACACCGGAGATCCGGAACTTGGCACAGATCGCGTCGGCCTCGCCGAGCGTGGCGTCCGGGTGCACGGTGATCGGGTCGGTCACCATGCCGGACTCGGAGCGCTTCACCAGGTCGACCTGGTTGGCCTGGTCCTCGATGGACAGGTTGCGGTGCAGAACACCGACGCCGCCCTGACGGGCCATCGCGATCGCCATACGCGATTCGGTGACCTTGTCCATGGCGGCGGAGAGCAGCGGGATGTTGACCCGGACGTTCTTCGAGATGTGCGAGGCGGTGTCGATCTGGTCGGGTGCCATGTCCGACGAGCCCGGCAGCAGCAGCACGTCGTCGTAGGTCAGCCCGAGGGTCGCGAATTTGGCGGGCACTCCGTCGACGTTGGCAGTCATGACACCTTCCCCAAATGGCCTTGATCGGTGCGGATGTCCATGCTAACGGGAAGCATGGCTCTCTCATTCCACGGTTGAGGGTGGGCTTCGGCCTCGTATGTTCGTACGGGATGACGGTCGTTCCCGTTCAGGCCCGCGCCCGGGGAAGGGCCCGAAGCCCGCTCGGGCAGCCCAGCCGGGGTGGACGATCGCCGTCCGGTACCCCGCTCCGCCCGCGGAGGACGGCACGGAGCCGTCCCGGCAGGCCGGATCGAGGCCGTCGGGATCCGCCACCTTTTGCCTGCAATTTGCGGAGGAAAAGGGCCCCGGCGTGCGGGGCGATGCACGACAGCGGTGACGGGTATCACCGGAACGTGTCCTACCGGCCGGGACGCGACGGGCGAGCCGGACACGACGGAACCGCGCCACCCCGGCCGCGGCGTCACCGCGACCGGACCCGGATTCCTACTGCTCCGCCAGTGCCCGCAGCCGGCTGAGCGCCCGGTGCTGGGCCACCCGGACTGCACCCGGTGACATGCCCAGCATCTGGCCGGTCTCCTCCGCCGTGAGGCCCACCGCGATGCGCAGAAGGAGCAGCTCGCGCTGGTTCTCGGGGAGGTTGGCCATGAGCTTCTTGGCCCATTCGGCGTCGCTGCTGAGCAGCGCGCGCTCCTCGGGGCCGAGGGAGTCGTCGGGCCGCTCCGGCATCTCGTCGGACGGGACGACCGTGGACCCCGGATGGCGCATCGCGGCGCGCTGGAGGTCGGCGACCTTGTGCGCGGCGATCGCGAACACAAACGCCTCGAAGGGGCGCCCGGTGTCCTTGTAGCGCGGCAGCGCGAGGAGCACCGCGACGCAGACCTCCTGCGCCAGGTCCTCCACGAAGTGCCGCGCGTCCCCCGGGAGCCGGGACAGACGGGCGCGGCAGTAACGCAGCGCGAGCGGGTGTACGTGGGCGAGCAGGTCGTGCGTGGCCTGTTCGTCGCCGTCGACCGCGCGAAGGACGAGCGCACCGATACCCGTCGTCTCGTCTTCACGCATCGGTCCATGGTGCCTCGGCGTCGTCCTGTCCGTGGCACCGCGTCCATAGTTGTGCACCGAAGCGTTATGAGCAGGTGCGCCGGAACTCATCTCCTGCGCCCTCCCCTTCCGCTCGACCGACTTGTCCCCAAGGAACTCCACACCTCAAGGATGCGGCATCCGCCGGGAAACGGAGTCCGGACACCGAGAAGGCTCTCTCCGAGGCCCCGGCCCCGCCCGCCGTCCGGCGGGCAGGGACTGCTGCCGTCATAGCCACGAGGCGGCTCACCCGAGAGCCGTCCCGTGATCCCCGGCGGGCGCGCGGCGACAGCCACGGCACCTCGCCGCGTCGCCGGACCGCCCGGACCCGCCCCGTACGAGGACGGCTCTCCGCCGTGCGACGCGGCGCGTCGGACGGCGTACGCCGATCCACCCCGGACCACGGGCCACCCCTCAGCGAACCAGGCCCCACCGGAATCCGAGCGCGACCGCGTGCGCCCGGTCCGAGGCGCCGAGCTTCTTGAAGAGCCGCCGTGCGTGGGTCTTGACCGTGTCCTCGGAGAGGAACAGCTCACGGCCGATCTCCGCGTTGGAGCGTCCGTGGCTCATTCCTTCGAGCACCTGGATCTCACGCGCGGTGAGCGTGGGCGCCGCGCCCATCTCCGCCGAACGCAGTCTGCGCGGCGCGAGCCGCCACGTCGGGTCGGCGAGCGCCTGGGTCACCGTGGCGCGCAGTTCCGCCCGTGAGGCGTCCTTGTGGAGATAGCCGCGGGCGCCGGCGGCGACGGCGAGCGCCACACCGTCCAGGTCCTCGGCGACGGTGAGCATGATGATGCGCGCACCGGGGTCGGCGGACAGCAGCCGCCTGACCGTCTCCACGCCGCCCAATCCGGGCATACGTACGTCCATCAGAATCAAATCCGAACGGTCGGCTCCCCAGCGGCGGAGGACTTCCTCGCCGTTGGCCGCCGTCGTCACGCGCTCGACACCGGGCACGGTCGCGACCGCGCGGCGGAGCGCCTCTCGGGCAAGCGGGGAGTCGTCGCAGACGAGGACGGATGTCATGACCGTCCTCCGCAGCTGATGCGCGTCACCTTGAGCCTCCAGGCTGTTACGAATCGTCACCTGTGCGGTCGACACTCGCAGGCGGATATGACCGCCTACCCGAGCGCTTGTTCCTTCAACCGCCTCAGCCATCTCAACGATGGTCACTCGAAAGAGTTACGGGGCAGCCGGCCGTCATCGGCACTGTACGTGAGGGCGCGGACACGGTGCAGACATGCGCGCCGACCCTCAACGTTTCATCACAACCCATGCCCCATTCAGCCTGTTTTCTTCCCATTTACTGGTGTCTGAGACTAGATTCGCAATGAGTCATATTTTCATCTCCTTAGATCGTAGATGTACGGTCGGTGGGCACAGAGCAGCCCAGAACGGCAGCAAGGGGACACGCAATGGCAGATTTCTCCCGCCTTCCCGGTCCGAACGCGGACCTCTGGGACTGGCAGCTCCTCGCGGCCTGCCGAGGGGTCGACAGCTCGCTCTTCTTCCATCCGGAGGGTGAGCGTGGTGCGGCACGGAGCGCTCGTGAGAACTCGGCCAAAGAGGTCTGCATGCGATGCCCGGTACGCGCGGAGTGCGCGGCACACGCGCTCGCGGTGCGCGAACCGTACGGCGTATGGGGCGGACTGACCGAGGACGAGCGTGAAGAGCTCATGGGACGGGCCCGCAACCGACTGGTCTCGGCGGCGGCCACAGGAAACGCTTCCGCCTCGAACAACTGAAGGAACGTTTCTGCCCTGAAGAAGCGTCCGCGTCGAGTACGTCAGGCCGGTGGTCCATGGGTGCGCGCGGGCGTGTGCGCACGGCCGGAGACACGTCCAGGAGACGCGCGCGGCACGTGTGAGCGACGCCGCAGACACGTACAGGAGACGCGCACAGCGCGTTCAAGCGACACAGAGGAGTTGAGCCCGTCCGTGACGGCCCGGCTCCCCGGCGGGCGGAGCGCTAGCGGGCCGCCGCCCGTGCCAGCCGGTCCAGCGTCGCGGCCACCGCCGGCACCTCGGCGAGGTCGGGGAGGGTGAGGGCGACGATCTCGCGGCGCACCGCGGGCTCCACCGTCACGGTCCGGGCCCCCATCGGACGTACGGACTCGATCGCGAGTTCCGGCAGGACGGCGACGCCGAGGCCCGCGCCCACGAGCCCCACCACCGCCGGATAGTCGTCGGTGGCGAAGTCGATGCGGGGCTCGAAACCGGCACCGCGGCAGACCTCGACGAGCTGGCCGCGACAGCGCGGGCAGCCCGCGATCCACGACTCACCCGCGAACTCGCCGATCGCGACGGACTCCGCGCGAGCGAGCCGATGCCCCTCGGGCACCAGGCCGACAAGGCGGTCCGTCAGCAGGGGCCGTACGACGAGGTCGTCCCATTCCTCCGCGCCCGGAGCCCTCTCGTAGCGGAAGGCGAGCGCGATGTCGCAGTCACCGGCCCTGAGCTTCTCGACGGACTCGGGCGGTTCGGCCTCCTCCAGGGAGACACGGGTGCCCGGGTGGGCCGCGCGCAGTGCGGCGAGGGCCGTGGGAACGAGGGTGGAACTGCCGCTGGGGAAGGAGACCAGGCGGACGCGGCCCGCCCGCAGCCCGGCGATCGCGGCGACCTCCTCCTCCGCCGCTGTGAGGCCGGCCAGGATGCTCGCCGCGTGCTTGACCAGGGCCTCGCCCGCCTGGGTGAGACGCATCTCGCGGCCCGTCCTGACGAGCAGCGGGGTACCCACGGAGGACTCCAGGGCCTTCATCTGCTGGCTGACGGCGGGCTGGGTGCAGCCCAGCTCACGGCCCGCCGCCGAGAAGGATCCGGTGGTGGCGACAGCACGGAGAACACGGAGATGACGAGCCTCGATCACCCATCGAGCATAAGCGTGTCTTGGGTTCGGCGCCGAATATCACGTCGACGCTTTGACCTGTATCACCTAGCTTGATGGCATGAAGCTTCTGTCAGTGAACCTGGGCCGGGCCCGGGCCGTCCCGTACACGGACCAGCCGGGGGGCATGACCGGCATCGACAAGCGACCGGTCGACGGCCCGGTCCGCGTGACGGCGCCGGGGCCCAAGGGGACCGGCGGGAGCGGGCTGGCCGGGGACGCCGTGTGCCACCTGCGGCATCACGGCGGTGACGACCAGGCGGTGTACGCGGTGGCGCGCGAGGACCTCGACGACTGGGAGCGCGAGCTCGGCCGGACGCTGCCGAACGGCGGGTTCGGCGAGAACCTCACGACGCTGGGGCTCGACGTGTCCGGCGCGCTGATCGGTGAACGCTGGCGGATGGGTTCCGGGCTCGTCCTGGAGGTCACCTGCGGGCGCATCCCGTGCCGCACCTTCCAGGAGCACCTCGGCGAGAAGGGCTGGGTCAGACGGTTCACGCACCGGGGTGCGCCGGGCGCGTATCTGCGGGTGATCGAGCCCGGCGAGATCCGCTCCGGGGACCCGGTCGAGATCGTGCACCGGCCGGGCCACGATGTCACCGTCGCCGTCCAGTTCCGCGCCTCGACGACCGAACGGACGCTGCTGCCGAGCCTGTTGGCGGCGGGCGAGGCCCTTCACCCGGAGTCGCTGGCGGCGGCGCGGGAGTACGTGGCGACGTACGGCGGATAGGGGCGGCGTCCGAGCCCCCGTCCGCGGGGAGGTCCGTGCCGTGTCCACGGTGTGCCCGCGTACGCGGGGCCTGGTGCTCGGTACGGACGGAGCGCGGGCGGACGGTGGGCGGCGGCGGGGGCGGGGGTCCCGGCCGGTCACTACCCTTGCGCCATGACAACGGCTCTGATTACGGGATCGACCGCGGGGATCGGTGCCGCCTTCGCGCGGCGGCTCGCGGCGGACGGGCACAACCTCGTGCTGGTGGCGCGGGACACGAAGCGGCTGCGCGAGCAGGCGACCGAGCTGCACGACCGGCACGGCATCGAGGCGGAGGTGCTCACCGCGGACCTGGCGACGGACGAGGGCATCGAGGAGGTCGCCGCCCGGCTGTCCGACCGCAAGAGCCCGGTCGACCTGCTGGTCAACAACGCCGGCTTCGGCAACAAGGGCCGCTATCTGGACGTGTCGATGGCGGACGAGCTGAAGATGCTCAAGGTGCACTGCGAGGCGGTGCTCCGGCTGACGTCGGCGGCGACCGAGGCGATGCGGGAGCGCGGCCGGGGCGGGGTCGTCAACGTGGCGTCGGTCGCGGCGTTCGTTCCGCGGGGTACGTACGGGGCGTCGAAGGCGTGGGTCGTGCAGTTCACCCAGGGCGCGGCCAAGGACCTCGCGGGCAGCGGGGTGCGGCTGATGGCGCTGGCTCCGGGCTTCGTGCGCACCGAGTTCCACGAGCGGGCGGGCATGGGCACGGACAACATCCCGAACTGGATGTGGCTGGACGCCGACAAGCTGGTCGCGGCGGCCCTCGCCGATCTGGCCCGCGGCAGAACCCTGTCGGTCCCCGATCCCCGGTACAAGGTGCTGATGGGCGTGGTGAAGGTGACGCCGCGGGCGCTGCTGGGCGGGATCTCGTCGAAGACCGGGCGGAAGTACGGCCCTCAGTGAGGTAGCGCCCCGGCGAAGTACGCCCCCCGGCGGGGGGATCGGGCGGGACGCGCGGAACGCGGGGTTCGCGATGATCGAGCGGTGGGTGGTGCCGCCCCTCCGGTGGGAGGATTGAGGGTGAATCAACCGGACCAGGGGGCCGGAGGCGGCGCCATGACATTCATGCAGTTGATTGACTGTAGAACCAGTCGGTTCGATGAGATGAACCAGCTGATGGACACATGGGTCGAGAAAACCAAGGGGAGACGGACCGCGACGCACAGCGTCATCGGCAAGGACCGCTCCGACGCGAGTCACTTCGTGGAGATCGTGGAGTTCCCGTCGTACGAAGAGGCGATGCGGAACTCGAACCTTCCGGAGACCGAGAGGATCTTCCAGGAGATGGTGGCGCTCTGCGACGCCATGCCGACGTTCACGGACCTCGACGTGGTGCGCGACGAGCAGCTCTACGCGGCGAACATCCGCGCGTACTTCGAGTTGCTCTCGGCCCCGGGTGAGCCGGCGTCGCTCAACGCGCTGATGGCGGAGGGCTATCACGACCACGATCCCGGCAACGAGCAGGACGTCATCGGGCTCGACGCGGTACGGCGCGAGATCGAGATGTGGCACGGCGGCTTCGACTTCGCGTTCACCATCGAGGACCAGATCACCGAGGGCGACCGCGTCTGCACGAGGTGGACGTGGAACGGCACGCACACGGGCGACTTCATGGGGATGCCCGCGTCCGGGAAGCAGGCTTCCATGACCGGCACGACCATCTTCCGGTGCGGGGAGGACGGAAAGATCGTCGAGGGCTGGTGGCAGTACGACCGGCTGGGCCTGATGGCCGGTCTCGGCGCGCTGGACGCCCTGGAGGGCTGACCCCATCGGATTGCCCCGGAGTGCCTCTCGGGTTCGAACGGCCTCGATCGGCCGTCGTCGACGCCCGTTCCCCGGACAGGGGTTCGGAGGATCTTCCTTGTCCGCTCAAGTCGGGAACCGTACGCTGATCCTCTTTCTGTGAGGGCGTGGCATCCGGGGGCTGTCGTGAACGTCGGGGGACAACTTCTCGGCCAGGGCATCGCGAAGATCAACCCGCCTCGGGGAGGGATGCGGCTCGTCCGGCTGGAGGCGGTCGCGTCCTTCACCTGCTCGCGGTGCGCTCGGACGAAGACGGCACGTTCCGTCGCCGTGGGCGATCGGACGCTCCTCTGCAACGGCTGCTACGGACGCCTCCAGGAATCGCCCGCGGACCACGACCAGCCGTCGAGGGAAGACACCACGGACGATCTCGCGCCGATCGTCGCGGCGGAACCCGACGGCGGGCTTCCCCACTCGGTGCTCAACACCGGTCTCACGGTCGAGTGGAAGTTCTCCGTGCGTGCCGGGCATCTGGTGCACGGCACCTGCCCCGTTCCGTCGGAGATGGCCGACCGGGCCGCCCCTCAAGAGCCGCTGGAGCTCACTTTTCTGCGTGGCCGTCACCGCATACGGGTCCTTGACGAGCAGAAGGGTGTCCGGCTCCGGGAACAGGGTGGCGAGGCACTCCTGACCGGACTGACATGGCAACCCTTCGTCCTTCCCGGGACGCACGTGTCGGTGCGGTGGGACACCTGGAAGAAACTCCGCCTGGCCTACACCCCGCTCGACGAGCCCGTCGTCTTCGGCGGCACCGTCGTGCGCTACGCCTACGACCCGCGCATCATGACCCGCGAGCTGGCGGCCTTCGACGCCCGCGTGGACCGGGTCGAGGAACTCGTGCTGATCGCACTGCGGGAGCTGGGGTACCTCGACGAGACGGGCCGGGCCCTGCTTCCTCAGGAGGCGTTGATCCGGAACACCATCGAGCGCGCGCATCCTCAGCCGCCGGCGAGGAAGAAGATCGACGGGGCGATCGCGCGGCTCCTTTCCCGCGGAATGCTCACCTGGGAGCAGGGCAGCGTCAACGCCTCCGGCGCACTGCACTATCCGGCACGGCGGGGAGCGACACCGGTTCCGCTGCTCTGCTACGCGCCGACGCTTCGGGTCGCGGAACGTGAGGATCTACGGAACGAGGCCGGAGCCGGACACGCGATGAGCGCTCACCGCGTGGCGGGCCATCTGATGCGCATCGGGCACCTCGGCAAGGAGGCGAGCACGGAAGCGAAGGCCGCCTACCGGGAGGATCACGCACAAGCCGGCCTGGCGGGACCCCACGTTCTGCCCCGCGGCTACACCTACGTCCGCGAGCACGAGCGGGGGATGTAGCGCGCGGGTCGGTGAACGTACGCCGCGGGCTTCCGAGCGTCGCTCAGTAGTGGTAGCGGGCCTTGATGATCACGACTTCCTTCTCGGTGGCCCGGTAGACCAGCCGGTGTTCGTCGTCGATCCGGCGTGACCAGTAACCCGACAGGTCACCCTTCAGCGGTTCGGGCTTGCCGATCCCCGTGAAGGGGTCGCGCTGGATCTCCCCGATCAGGCGGACCAGCTTGCCGAACAGCTTCTTGTCGGCGGACCGCCAGTAGAGGAGGTCCTCCCATCCGGTGGGACGGAACCGTACGTCCCTCACCCCCCGTCCTCCGCCATGGCCGTCAACTCGTCCACGGACCTGGCGATCAACGGTGTCTCGGCAGCCTTGTCCTCGGCGACGGCCGCCATGAGGCGGGCGGCGTTGGCAGGGCTGCGGAGCAGGTAGATGGTCTCCTGCCAGGAGCGGAAGTCGTCAGCCGACATCAGTACGGCGTTGCCGCCCTTGGAGGTGATCTCGACGGGTTCGTGATCGTCGTTGACCTGCTGGATGAGCGGGAACAGCCTGGCTCGGGCCTCGCTGGCGCTGATGGCCATGGACGCATCCTCCCAAGAAATGGTACAGAATCACGGTACCACTCAACCGGTACAAGGATCCTGTACCGGTCCGGAGTGAGCTCCCGGAAGGCACCCCCGCGTGACCCGGCAGGACCCTCCTGACGTCAAACATGCGTCGGCGCCCCCGGACAGCACTTCGCCCCGCCGTGGGAACGGCGGGGCGAAGTGGTCAGGCACGGTCCGGCGAACGGGGTCCCGCCAGGGGCGTCGGCCCCGTCCTACGGACGTTCCCGGTGTGCGTCAGTGCGAGTGCCCGTGGCCGTGGCCGGCGTCGGCCTCTTCCTCGGCCGGCTTCTCGACGACCAGGGTCTCGGTCGTGAGGAGCAGGGAGGCGATGGAGGCGGCGTTCTCCAGGGCGGAGCGGGTGACCTTGACCGGGTCGATGACGCCGGCCTTGACCAGGTCGCCGTACTCGCCGGTGGCGGCGTTGAAGCCCTGGCCCTTGTCGAGCTCCGCGACCTTGGCGGTGATGACGTAGCCCTCGAGGCCGGAGTTCTCGGCGATCCAGCGGAGCGGCTCGACGGCGGCGCGGCGGACGACCGCGACACCCGTGGCCTCGTCGCCGGTCTTGCCGAGGTTGCCCTCCAGGACCTTGACGGCGTGGACGAGCGCGGAGCCACCACCGGAGACGATGCCCTCCTCGACCGCGGCGCGGGTCGCGGAGATGGCGTCCTCCAGACGGTGCTTCTTCTCCTTGAGCTCCACCTCGGTGGCCGCGCCGACCTTGATCACGCACACGCCGCCGGCCAGCTTCGCGAGGCGCTCCTGGAGCTTCTCGCGGTCCCAGTCGGAGTCGGTGTTCTCGATCTCGGCCTTGATCTGGTTGACGCGGCCGACGACCTCGTCGGAGCTGCCGGCACCGTCGACGATGGTGGTGTCGTCCTTGGTGACGGTCACGCGGCGGGCGCTGCCGAGCACGTCCAGGCCGACCTGGTCGAGCTTGAGGCCGACCTCCTCGGCGATGACCTGACCACCGGTGAGGGTGGCGATGTCGCCGAGCATGGCCTTGCGGCGGTCACCGAAGCCGGGGGCCTTCACGGCGACGGCGTTGAACGTGCCGCGGATCTTGTTCACGACCAGGGTCGACAGGGCCTCGCCCTCGACGTCCTCGGCGATGATCAGCAGCGGCTTGGAGGCGTTCGACTGGATGACCTTCTCCAGCAGCGGCAGCAGGTCCTGGATGGAGCTGATCTTGCCCTGGTGGATGAGGATGTACGGGTCGTCGAGGACGGCCTCCATACGCTCCTGGTCGGACACCATGTACGGGGACAGGTAGCCCTTGTCGAAGGCCATGCCCTCGGTGAAGTCGAGCTCCAGGCCGAAGGTGTTGGACTCCTCGACGGTGATGACACCGTCCTTGCCGACCTTGTCCATCGCCTCGGCGATGAGCTCGCCGACCTGGCTGTCCTGCGCGGAGAGCCCGGCCACGGCGGCGATGTCGGACTTGTCGTCGATCGGGCGGGCCGTCGCGAGGAGCTCCTCGGAGACGGCCTTGACCGCGGCGTCGATGCCCTTCTTCAGCAGCGCCGGGGAGGCACCCGCGGCGACGTTCTTCAGGCCCTCGCGCACGAGCGCCTGGGCCAGCACGGTGGCGGTGGTCGTACCGTCACCCGCGATGTCGTTGGTCTTGGTCGCCACCTCCTTCACCAGCTGGGCGCCGAGGTTCTCGAACGGGTCCTCGACCTCGACCTCACGGGCGATGGTCACGCCGTCGTTGGTGATGGTGGGAGCGCCGAACTTCTTGTCGATGACGACGTTGCGGCCCTTGGGGCCGATCGTCACCTTCACCGTGTCGGCAAGCTTGTTGACGCCGCGCTCAAGGGCGCGACGGGCGTCCTCGTCGAACTTCAGGATCTTCGCCATGGGAGCGGTTCAGCCCTCTCGGAAAACTTGGGAGAAACGAACGGCGCCCCCAGCGCCCGGTTCATCGAAAGTAGCGGGGGCCAGGGGCGCAGTTCACTGCAATGCTTGGTGCGGGGTTGTCCGGGGGAAGTCCCCGAACGCCCTTACCGGGTGAATTACTTCTCGATGATCGCGAGCACGTCGCGAGCCGAGAGGACGAGGTACTCCTCGCCGTTGTACTTCACCTCGGTGCCGCCGTACTTGCTGTAGAGAACGATGTCGCCGACGGCGACGTCGAGCTCGACACGCTTGCCGTCCTCGATGCGACCCGGGCCCACGGCCAGGACGACGCCCTCCTGGGGCTTCTCCTTGGCCGTGTCCGGGATGACCAGGCCGGAGGCCGTGGTCTGCTCGGCGTCGAGCGGCTGGACCACAATGCGGTCCTCAAGCGGCTTGATGGCAACCTTGGAGCTGGTGGTCGTCACGATCCGACCTCCCCCTTCGGAGATCTCACGGGGTTAACTGTCTGAGGTGGCGACCAGGTGGATCCGTCGTCGCGGGTGCCGGATCTGCCCGTCGCTATTGGCACTCTCCAGGGGGGAGTGCCAGACCTGAGACTATGACTGTGATTAGCACTCGGTCAAGCGGAGTGCCAAAGGCAGTCGGCGTGGCGTGGGCCGGAAGGGGCCGGAAGAGGCCGGACCGCACCGAATGGGCGCCTCTCCGGGGTCCATCTCCGGTCGGCCCGCGGGCAGCTCTCCGCTCGCCCCCGGCCGGGCGGCTCCGCGCCCTGCGCCTCCTAGAGGTAGTTCTCCAGCCGCGCCAGGGTGAAGCCCTCGCGCTGGATCCGGCGGAGCAGACGGAGCGTGGCGCCCGCGAGATCGGGTTCGGCGGGGCCGGCGAGGATGTCGCCCGGCCGGAGCGGGTGCGCGTCGGCCGTCCTGCCGAGGACGATCGCGGCGACCCCGCAGTCGGCGGCGGCGCGCAGGGTGGTGTCGTCGTACCGGCCGTGGGGGGGCCGCAGCAGCCGGGGCCGGACGCCGAAGCGCCGCGTGAGCTTGTCCTGCTGTCCGCAGATCTCGGCGCGCTGGCCGGCGTAGGGCAGACCGCGCAGGGTGGCGTGGTCGAGGGTGTGGTTCTGGACGCTCGCGCCGACCGCGCGCAGCCGGGCGAGGCGGCCGTACCCGGGGCCGGCGACCCGGTCCGTGAGGAACACGCTGACCGGCAGACGCAGTTCGCGGACCATGTCGGCGAACCGCGGATCACGCTCCGCCCCGTCGTCGTACGTCAGGAAGACCACCTTGTCGCGGGTGCGCACCTGGTTCACGACGGGCGGCAGTCCGGTGTCCGCGGTGCGCGCGGTGGTCCGGACGGGCACGTCCGGCGCGGGGGCGAGCGGGGTGGCCAGACCCCAGCGGCGGTACGCCGACTGCGTCGGGTGCACCCGCTGGGCCGCCTTCTTGCCGAGCCGTTCGATGGGGTCGACGGACTGCGCGCAGCCGCTGAGCAGTACCGCCACGAGGAGCCCGGCGGCCGGCACCCGCACCCTCACAGGTAGTCCTCCAGACGCGCGCCGGCGTATCCCTCGCGGGCCTTGACGGCCGGATTCCCGGCGGGCGGCGCCGGGGGCGTCAGCGGCTCCTCGGCCGGCCCCCGGCGCCGGGCGGCGGCGGCGCGCCGGGCCTGCGCCGGGCTCAGCCGGTCCGCCTGGGCGGCGAGGGCGCGGGCAGGGCCCGCCCTGAGCACGGCCCGCGGGGCGCGGGCCGGCGTGGCGACTCCGGTTCCCGGGGCGTGGGCCGGCGTGGCGACTCCGGTTCCCGGGGCGGGGTCCGAGCCGGTCCCGGCGCAGCCGGAGGCGAGAGGGGCGAGGGCGAGCACGCCGACTCCCCGGCGCGCACCAGCCCCGTTTGCACCGGTTTTATCATTTTGTCGTACGGGTCGCATGGAGCCGGATCCTCCCAGCTCACCGCCCCCGTGAGGGCCCCGACACCGCCGCCGGCAGCACACCGTCCACCGACTGGCCCACAATGGCCGGGTGAACGACGTCTCCTTCGCCCCTCTCCTCACCGCCGAGGGCCGCGCCCTGCTCGACGAGGTCCGCGCCACCGAACCGGCACAGGAACTGGCCGTCGCCACCCGGCTGCGCCGCGAGCACCCCGCAGAACTGGTCTCGGCGGCCCTCGGCCAGGCACGGCTGCGGCAAAGGGCGGTGGCGAAGTTCGGCGCCGAGGACGCCGGGCGGATGTTCTTCACCCCGAACGGGGTCGAGCAGTCCACCCGCACGACCGTGGCCGCGCACCGCGCCGAGCGGCTGCGCGCAATGGGGGTCCGCTCCGTCGCCGACCTGTGCTGCGGCATCGGGGGCGACGCCATCGCGCTGGCCCGCGCCGGAATCCGCGTCCTGGCCGTCGACCGCGACCCGCTGACGGCCGCCGCCGCCCGCGCGAACGCCGACGCGCTGGGACTCGCGGACCTGATCGAGGTGCGCGAGACGGATGTGACGCAGGTGGACACCGCCTCGTACGACGCCGTCTTCGTGGACCCGGCACGCCGGGGCGGCCGGGGCCGGATCTTCGACCCCGAGGCGTACTCGCCGCCGCTGTCCTGGGCGGTCGGAGCGGCCGTGAAGGCTCCGATCGCCGCGCTGAAGATCGCCCCCGGCATCCCGCACGAGGCGGTCCCCGCCGAGGCGGAGGCCGAGTGGATCTCGGACGGCGGGGACGTGAAGGAGGCGGTGCTCTGGTTCGGCACGGAGCCCGGCCTGGTGCGCGCCACCCTGCTGCCGGGCCCGCGCGAACTGCGCGGCCGCGGCCTGCCGGATCCGGCGGTCAGGGCCGTCGGACGCTATCTGTACGAACCGGACGGCGCCGTCATCCGCGCGCATCTGGTCGCCGAGGTGGCCGAGGACCTGGACGGCGGACTGGTCGACGAGACGATCGCCTACGTCACGGCCGACGAGCTGCGCCCGACGCCGTACGCCTCCGCGTACCAGATCACCGACCAACTCCCGTTCAACGTGAAGAAGTTGAAGGCGCTGCTGCGGGAGCGGGAGGTCGGTGTCCTGACCGTCAAGAAGCGTGGATCGGCCGTCGAGCCGGAGGAACTGCGGCGCAAGGTGAAGCCGCGGGGCCCGCACTCCGCGACGGTGTTCCTGACCCGGGTGGCGGGCGCCCCGACCATGCTGGTGGGGGCACCCGCCAAGCCGCCTACTGCTGGTGGCGGGTGCTGAGCGGACCGAGGTCCGGCCCGGTGACGGGCCGCGGCGCCGTGCCCGTCCGCACCGCCGAGGCGCCTGCGGGCGACCCGGCGACCGAGGACGAACTCGCCATCGGCGCAACGCCGTTGTAGTAGGGCGTGTACGTCCACTGGCCGCTGCTCGCGCTGATCGCCGTGCCCGCGGAGTCCAGCGCCGCCGTCGACACCGAGCCGGTACCGCCGAAGACGCCGATGCCGTTGATGTTCGCGGCGCCCTTGAGCAGGTAGGACTTGGTGTCGGCGGTCAGGGTGGTGACGTCCGTCCACAGCAGCGGGCCGAAGACGTTCATCGCCGCCGCGGCCGAGGTGCCGCCGCGCCAGCTGTCGGTGGAGGCCAGGGACACGCTGCCCGGAGCGCCCCACCAGAACCGCGCGAGGGCGGCCGCGGTGCCCGCGTTGGTGCTCGCCGTGACCGGGTAGTAGGTGTACGTCGACGGCCAGTGGGAGAACGACGTGTGCGTGAGCGCGTACTTCGCCGAGCCGCCGACCGGGATCATGTAGGTGTCGCGCGGGTCGAGGCCGTTGAGGTACGACTTCACCGACGAGGTCAGCGTGTTGCCGTCGTTGAGCACGACGACCGCCTTGCCGCTCGTCCCGTCCGCGCCCGCTGCCGACGCGGCGGCGAGCGCCGAATGGTAGTCGGTGCCGGTCGCGATGAAGACGTAGTCCGGCGCGCTGGTGATCGACTTCGCCACGGCGACCGAGGTCGAGTAGCGGGAGGTGCCCGCCAGCCGCTTCGGGACGAAACCGAGCGCGGTGACCTTCGTCGAGACGGCGCTGCTCAGGATCGACGTGCCGCCGACGAGGTAGACGCTCGCGCCCGGCTTGAGGGTCCGCTTCAGCTCGTTCTGGACGGACGTCGACAGCGAGGTGCCCGGGGTCAGCAGGACCGGCCCGTGCTTCTTGCCCGCGAGGGCGGGGGCGGTCAGCGCGTACGACTGGCTGTCCCGGGAGACGAGCACGGCGGACGAGGCGTTCATGAGCCCCGGCTCGCTCTTGCCGACCGTGTTCCAGGTCCAGCGCGACGCGGCGATGTTGCTGCCGTAGACGTCGGCGCCCCAGACCCGGGCGACGGTGTTCTTGCGCAGCGGCTGCCACGCGGGCGAACGGCCTCCCCAGGGGAAGGGCTGTCCCTCCGTCACCGTGTCCGCCGTGATCGTCATGACGACATTGCTCTCCTGGCGGCCACCACTGGTGGGCCGGTCGAAGTGCACGACGAGCCGGTCGCTCGCGGGCGCCCAGGAGGGGCTGTCGTAGTCACCGGCGTCGACGGTCAGACGGCGCTCGCCGGTGCCGTCGGTATTGATCGAGAAGAGCTGGCGGTGACCGTCGACGGTGCGGATGAAGGCGACCTTCGTGCCGTCGGGCGAGATGGCGGGCGAGCCGCCCGCGGCGAGCTTGGTCTCCGTCTTGGTGGCGGCGTTGTAGAGCACGACCGACGGCGTGGTCGTGGTGCAGCCGGTGCCGTTGCGCTGGAAGGCCAGCAGCGTGCCGGTCGCGTCGCCGCTCGGCACGAGGTCGCAGCCGCCGGTGGCCAGCAGCCGGACCGGGGTACCGCCGCCGGCCGGGATCGAGTAGAGCTTCTTGGCCGCGGAGAAGACGATCTTGCGGCCGTAGGTCCAGTACGTGGGGTGGGAGGCCGAGCTGCCCGATGCCGACGAATAGACCGTCGTCACGCTGAGGCTGGTGAGGCCGACAGTTCCCAGCCCTCCGGCCGACTCGAAGACGACGCGGCTGCCGTCGGGCGACCACGCGGGCGTCTGGTCGTCGGAGCCGTTCGAGACGCGCTTCTCGCCGTTGCCGTCGACGTCCACCGACATGATGCCGTCGTTCGAGACGGCGATCCGGCCGTCGGCCGCCGGCCACCCGGTGACGTCGGCCGACGCGCCCGGCGCCAGGGCTATTGCGGTACCGGCGGCCAGGGCCGTCGCCGCGGTGAGCGCCACGAGTCTGTGGCGCGCGGAAATTTTCAAGGGTGTACCCCCCAGGGTAGGTGCGGTGGCTGCCGGACCACGCCTCGCGGGGGCCTACGGGTGAACGGAGAGCGTCCTTCCCGTGTACGGCAGCGGCGTCACTGTAAGCCCTTGCCGATCACGTTGGGAACGGAGTTACCGAACGGGAATCTCACGAACCCCGCAGCTCACGGGCCCGCGCCACCAGCAGCTCCCGCTCCCGCTCGTTGCGCGCCAGCGAGGCCGCCCGCTCGAACTCCGCCCGCGCCTGCGCCGTACGGCCCAGCCGGGCGAGCAGGTCGCCGCGCACGCTGGGCAGCAAGTGGTAGTCGCGCAGGGCGGGTTCGTCGGCGAGGGCGTCCACGATCTCCAGGGCGGGGCCCGGTCCCTCGGCCATGGAGACCGCCACGGCGCGGTTCAGCTCGACGACCGGAGAGGGGGTGCGGGCCGCGAGCAGGTCGTAGAGGGTGGCGATCCGCCCCCAGTCCGTGTCCTCGTAGGCGTAGGCCTGCGCGTGACAGGCGGCGATGGTGGCCTGGAGGACGTACGGCCCCGGACTGCCCGTGGCGACGGCGTTGGCGCGGCCCAGCGCGGTGAAGCCCCTGCGGATCAGCATGCGGTTCCAGCGGCGGCGGTTCTGGTCCTTGAGGAGGACGGGTTCACCCCCGGGCCCGGTGCGGGCGGCCGCCCGGGACTCCTGGAGCTCCAGCAGCGCGGCGAGCCCGTGCACCTCGGGCTCCTTGGGCATCAGCTCGGCGAGCACCCGGGCCAGCCGGAGCGCGTCCTCGCACAGCGCCGGACGGAGCAGGTCGTCGCCCGCCGTCGCCGCGTACCCCTCGTTGAAGACGAGGTAGATGACCTCCAGTACGGACCCGAGCCGGGCCTCGCGCTCGGGTCCGTAGGGGACCTCGAAGGCGACCCCCTTCGCCGCCAGTGTCCGCTTGGCCCGCACGATGCGCTGGGCGACCGTCGTCTCCGGGACGAGGTAGGCGCGGGCGATCTCGGACGTCGTCAGGCCACCGAGGAGCCGCAGGGTCAGCGCGATGCGGGCCTCGGAGGACAGGACGGGATGGCAGGCGGTGAAGACCAGACGGAGCAGGTCGTCGTCGATGTCGTCAGGATCGGCGGGCTCGTCGAGGTGGTGCGGCGAGGACAGCGAGAGGTCCCGCCCGACCTCCTCCAGCTTGCGCGCGTAGCGCTCCCGGCGGCGTACGAGGTCGATCGCCCGGTGCTTGGCCGTGGCCGTCAGCCAGGCGCCCGGGTTGTCGGGCACACCGTCCCGCGGCCACTGCTCCAGCGCCGCGACCAGGGCGTCCTGGGCGAGCTCCTCGGCGATTCCGACGTCGAGGACGATCCGGGCGACGCGCGCGATGACGCGGGGCGACTCGATACGGAAGATGGTCTCGACGGCCGTGTCGACGCCGCCGGCGGGGGCTCGTCCGGGCTGCTGTTCCACAGCTCACCATCAGACACCCGCGGCGGCGTCAGGCCAAGGAGACCGCTCAGCCCCCGGCGATCTCCCGCACCTCGCAGGTGACCGTCCAGAACTCCTCGTGCGTCTTCAGGAACCGCTTGGTCCACTCCACGGCCTCGTCCATGTCCTTGCACTGCATGATCGCGTAGCCGCCGACGACCTCCTTGGACTCGGTGAAGGGACCGTCGGTGACGGACAGCTGCCCACCCGACCAGTGGACGCGCTTCCCCTGCGCGGTGGGCGTCAGGCCGTCGGTCTCCAGCATGACGCCCGCCTTGGTGACCTCCTCGATGAGCTCGCCCATCCGCTGCATCAGTTCGGGGCTGGGACCCTCGGCGGGCGCGGTGCTCTCGTCGATCTGGACCAGGGAGAGATAGCGGGGCATGGTGACTCCTCGTGTCGGTGGTGCCTCGGAGGCGGGGCTTCTCCCTGCCTCTCACCCGTGCGTCGAACGGGAGACACCTGCTTCGACACCGTCCCCGGATTCTTTTGGTTTCTTTCCCGGGGCGGGCCCGGATGGATCAATCGGGGGGGGAATCGGGGATTCGGGTCAGTCGGCGAAGTCCTCGCGCTTCTGTGTGTCCGGTGTGAGCCCCACCGTGCGGGTCCCGGAACGGAGAGCGGCGCGCAGCCGTCCGGCATGGGCCCGCACTTCATGCGCCGCGAGGGCGGGCCGCCCGCCCCGGCATCCCCCGCACAAGCCGCCCCGCAGTTGCCCACCGTCCCCGCCCGGTTCCCCGCACGCCGTGCACACCAGCTCGTAGCGGGGCGCAGGTGGAAGCGGCTCGGGTCGCGGGGGCAGCTTGGCGAGCAGCCGGGCGCGTACGAAGGCGTAGGCGTGCGCCACCCGCTCCGGGAGCCCGGCCGTCAGCGCCTGGACGAGCTGCGGCTCACCCGCGCCCCGCGCAAACCACTCGGCGGCCTCCCCCTCCAGTGCCGCGCACTCCCCCGCCGACAGCGTCAGCCGGGCGTCGATCCGGCCGAGGCGGGCCAGCAGGCTGTAGGCGGTCGAACGCGCCGCCGCCACGGGCCGCTCGGTCACCGGCGTCTCCCCGGCGAGAAGGGCGTTCCACCAGGCGTCGTCGTGCGCGGTGCGCGAGAAGAAGGTGTGCCAGACCCAGCGGGGGTGGCCGTCGACGGTGACGGGGCGGCGCACCCTGCGCAGATGCCCTGCCGCGGAAAGGTTGTTGAGGGCCGTGGAGAGGGCGCACTGGCCGTACGGGAGGTGCTTGGCGAGTGTCTTGATGGAGAGGTCCGACTCGTCGGCGAGCCGGTCGATGTACGACGCGATCGATGCCTCGCGGGTGGGCAGATGTGCGAAGTCCCGACCGGTCCGTGGGGTTTGGTCGGGCGCCGACCGTTTTCCGTACCCCGGATTGGCCAGGGGATGGGCGGACGGGCGCAGGGCAGCACTAGGCTGGGTGACAGCCATGGATCGACTCGCTTTCGATCAACGTGGTCAGACCCCCGCGTGGTGCTCCAACACCCACGGGGGTCGATGCTTTCGCGGCGCACGCTACACGCACGCCACGCTCCGCCGCGACCCGATCACGAAAAGTCATATCCCCTGGCCCGGACGGCACTTCGGCCGTCGGCAAGGGAGGGAGGGTGGGTTGAGCCTCCCACCCATTCCCTACAAAAGAGGCTCGAATCCCGAGCCCCGAAGCTCAAGCCCCGCGGACCGGTCCGACAGAATCACCCGAGTCGTGGCGTCACTTGAGCGAAGCCCGGGGATCGTTACTTGAGCGAGGCCCACAGGTCGCTCGCCTCCGGCTCGTTCGCGATCACCCTGTTGTGATCCGAGGGAGCAGTCACCACCGGCATCATCACCGTCGTGACCTCGTCGGAGGAGAGGGACTTCAGGCTCTGGCCGAGCTTCATCAGCTCGCCGAGGGAGTCCAGCCCGGTGTCCGTCGTCAGGCTGCCGGTCACCGCGTTCGCGACGCTGTAGAGCTTGGCCGGGTCGGTGAGCAGACCGGCCGACGAGATCTGCCCCAACAGGGCTTTCACGAGCTTCTGCTGGAGTCCTATGCGGCCCAGGTCACTGCCGTCGCCTATGCCGTGCCGGGTGCGGGCCAGGGCCAGCGCCTTCGTGCCGTCGAGGTGGTGCTCGCCCGCGGTGAGATGCAGGTGGCTCTGGTCGTCGTCGATGTCCTCGTCCGTGGTGACCGTGACACCGCCGAGCGCGTCCACGAGCGCGGCGAAGCCGGAGAAGTCGATCTCGATGTAGTGGTCCATGCGGACATCGGTGAGGGACTCCACCGTCTTCACCGCGCAGACCGGACCGCCGATCGAGTAGGCGCTGTTGAACATCGCGTTGTACGCCACCGCCGTCGACCCGCCGGAGGAGGTCGGGCAGGCCGGCCGGGTCACCAGGGTGTCCCGGGGGATGCTCACCACGGTCGCCCGGGTGCGCCCCTCGTCGATGTGCACGACCATCGCCGTGTCGGAACGGGCGCCGGAGCTGTCGCCGCCGCCGAGCTTCGCGTTCGCCTTGCCGCTGCGCGAGTCGGAGCCGAGGACCAGGATGTTCAGGGCGCCGCTGGGAAGCGGGGAGGCGGAGGCCGACGCCGGGGCCGAGGGCGTCACCACCGCCTTCGCCGGGCGGTCGTCGCCGAGCGCGCTGTTGATGTCGACGCTCTTGATGTTCTGGTTCAGATGCCAGTAGGCCCAGCCCGCCGTCCCGACGCCCAGCACCAGCAGTCCCGCCAGGGTGAGACCGGCGGCCTTCAGTACCCGCGACCGCCGGCCCACCGGCCCGACCCCGTCCCCGAACCCGTCCCCGATGTCCTTGTGTCCCGTCACGAGGAGGAACGTAAGTCCGAATTATTAGGGGACTGTTAGGGAAAGAAGCGCGAAACGAATTTCTTCGGAAACTCTCACCCTTCTCAGAACAGACTCACACCGGCCTCGGTACAACCTCAGCCCAGCGTCACCGTGGGCGCCGGATTGCTCCCGCTCCACGAGGCGTTGAACCCGAGCGTCACCGAACCGCCGTCCGGGACGGTCCCGTTGTAGGAGGCGTTGGCGCAGCTCACCGCCGCGCCGGTCTGGGTGCAGTTCGCGTTCCAGGCCTGGGTGATCCGCTGGCCCGCGCCGTACGTCCAGGTGACCTTCCACGAGGAGAGCGCGGCCCCGGAGCACGCGATGCGCACCTGCCCCGTGAACCCGGTGTTCCACTGGCTCTGGACGCTGTACGTCGCCGTGCACGCTCCCGTGGGCGGCGTCGTGGTCCCGCCGCCGAGCGAGGCGGCGATCGCGTCGTACGCCGGTTTGGGCGCGTAGTTCTCGTCGTACGGGGTCGCCGCGCCGTAGCCCGAGAAGACGTCCGGGATCCAGGAGTCGGAGTCGGTGAAGCCCCAGACGGTCACGCCGTAGCAGCGGGTCACGGCGACACAGGCGTCGAACACCGCCTTGTAGTCGGCGGCCTGCTGGGCGAGTTTCGTGCTGTCGGAGGGGAGTTGCATCCGGATGTCCAGCTCCGTGATCGCGACGTCGACACCGAGGTCGGCGAAGCGCTGGATGTTCTGCTGGAGGGTGCCGGGGACCTGGCCGAGGATGAGATGGGCCTGGAGGCCGACGCCGTCGATCGGGACACCGCGCGCCTTCAGGGACTTGACCAGGTTGTACAGGGCGGTGCTCTTGGCGTTGACGCCCTCGACGTTGTAGTCGTTGATGTAGAGCTTGGCGCTCGGGTCGGCGGCGTGTGCCCGGGTCAGCGCCTGGGCGATGTAGTCGGCGCCGAGGCCGTTGTACCAGAGGGTCGAGCGGTAGGTGCCGTCCTCGTTGAAGGGCTCGTTGACCACGTCCCAGGCGGCCAGCTTCCCCTTGTAGCGGGTGACCTCGGTGGTGATGTGGTCCTGGAGCAGACCGCTCAGTTCGGCGGTAGTCCAGGTGCCGTTGGTCAGCCAGTTCGGGTTCTGGCTGTGCCATACCAGGGTGTGACCGCGCACCTGCTGGTTGTGGGCCTGCGCGAACGCGACGATCTGGTCGGCCTCGGCCCAGTCGAAGCTGCCCCGGGTGGGCTCGACGGTGCCCCATTTCATCGCGTTGCCCGGGGTCAGCGAGTTGAACTGGCCCCCGGCGATGTCGCCGTAGGTCCCGGTCAGCTTGGAGCCGGTGACGGCGGTGCCGATGACCTTGCCCTTGGCGGCGGCGAGGTCGCGCAGCGGGGTGCCGGCGGCGTGTGCCGTCGTACCGGCCGCGAGCAGGGCGCCCACGGTCACGACTCCCGCGAACAGGGCGGCGACGCGGCGGGATAAGGGACGGGTCAAGGAGCTGGTTCGGGAGGTTCTCATTGCGGGTGCCTCCGAAAGTTTCGGCTGTACAACCGATTGACTTCGGAGGAGTGTGGAGGCGGATGCCCCACCCGTCAATACGGTCCCCCGGCCGACTTCGACCCGATCCGGCCACCTCGGCCCCACGCCACACACAGGCCCCACGCTCCCGCCCCGGCGCCGAAGGGGCGAACGGCCACCACGAAGCACCCGCGGTCGGCCACGCACGGAAGGGGCCGTGCCGGTACATCGATGCCCGTCGCCACCGACGCCCACGCCTCACCCAACGGCGACGGGCTGATGCACCGGCACGGCCCCGACCCACAACGCACCCGCACCGCACCCGCGAACGACAGGGGCGGGCTACCGGAGGCGCCCGGTCTCACGCCGCAGGCGGCGCCGTGCTGCTGCGGACGACCAGGCTCGTCGCCAGTTCCATCCTCGTCCCGGCCGACGGCCTCTCCTGGCGGCTGAGGTCGAGCACCAGCTTCGCCGCGGCCTCGGCCATCTCCGTGAGCGGCTGCCGTACGGTCGTCAGCGGCGGCCCCACCCAGCGTGCCACCGGCAGATCGTCGAAACCGACGACGCTCAGGTCCTCGGGAATGCGCAGCCCCAGCTCACGGGCCGCCTCGTAGAGGCCGAGCGCCTGGAGGTCGTTTCCGGCGAAGACGGCCGTGGGCCGGTCGGGACGGCGCAGCAGGTCGAGGCCGATCCGGTGGCCGGCCTCGTGGTGGAAGTCCCCGGCGACGATCAGCGAGGGGTCGACCGGCAGCCCGGCCGTCTCCAGCGCCGCACGGTAGCCGTCGACCCGCGCCCGGCTGCACATCATCCGTGACGGCCCGCTGATGGCGCCGATCCGGGTGTGGCCGAGTTCGACGAGGTGGCGGGTGGCGGCGAGACCGCCCTGCCAGTTGGTGGCGCCGATGGAGGGCACGTCGACTCCGGGGTCGCCCGCCGGATCCATCACCACGAAGGGGATGGACCGGCTGTTCAGCAGGGCGCGCTGGGAGTCGTCGAGGCCCGACAGGACGAGCACCACGCCGTGCGGGCGGCGGGCGGCGACCTGGTCGGCCCAGGTCCGGCCGGGGGTGAGGCGACCGGCGGACTCGGAGAGCACCACGCTGAGGCCGGCGTCCCTGGCGACGTTCTCCACGCCCCGGATGACCTCCATCGCCCAGGCGCTCTCCAGCTCGTGGAAGACCAGGTCGATCAGCGGCGAGCGGGAAGCCTCGGCCCTGCGGCGCCGGTAGCCGTAGGCGTGCAGCAGCTCCTCGACACGGGAGCGGGTCGCGGGGGCGACGTCGGCGCGACCGTTGAGGACTTTCGAAACAGTCGGAGCCGAGACACCGGCCTCCCGGGCGATCTCGGCCAGCGTCGCCGTCTGTGCTTCTGCGGACTTCCCAGGCTTCATGGCGGCGATCGTATATCTGCGCGACCCCTTGACGGGCCTACCGGATCGTCTTACCTTCCCGGAACATTCGAAAAATAACTCGAAACATTCGCGATGGATCATCGGCGATCCTTCGCGCCTACCGAGAGGTGCCGTCCTATGGAGTCCTACAGCAGACGTTGGTTCCTCGGCGCGGGCACGGCTGCCCTGGCCTCCGTCGGCGGGCTCACCGCCTGCGGCTCCAGCGGTGGTTCCGGCGCCGACGGGACGCTCACCGCGTTCGTATACGGCGACGACGCGGCGAAGATCCAGGTCAAGTCCGTGAACCGGTTCAACGCGTCGGCCGCCGCGAAGAAGGCCAAGGGCACGATCAAGCTCCAGAAGGTGCCCGCCACCGACTACCCGGCCAAGCTGCGCACGGCCATGGGCTCGCCCAACGCTCCCGACGTGTTCTTCAACTGGGGCGGCGGCTCCATCAAGGCCTACCGCGAGGCCGGCCAGCTCGTCGACCTGACCGACGTCATCACGTCCGACTCCGTGCTCAAGAGCGGCTTCCTGCCCTCGGTGCTGACGTCGGGCGGACTGGACGGCAAGAACTACGGCGTGCCGATGCGCGGCATGCAGCCCGTGATCCTCTTCTACAACAAGACCGTCTTCGAGGAGAACAAGCTCCAGCCGCCCACCACCTGGGACCAGTTGCTGGACAACAACACCAAGCTGAAGAAGGCGGGCATCACGCCGTTCGCCCTGGGCGGAGCGGACGTCTGGCCCGAGCTGATGTGGCTGGAGTACCTGGTCGACCGGATCGGCGGCCCCCAGGTCTTCGAAAAGATCAAGAACGGTGACGCCACCGCCTGGGGCGACCCGGCGGTCCTCAAGGCCGCCCAGACGGTCAAGGAACTGATCGACGACGGCGCCTTCGGCAAGGGCTACAGCTCGGTGGGTTACGGCAACGGCGGCGCTCCCGCGGTCTTCGCCAAGGGCAAGGCCGCGATGCATCTGATGGGTTCGTGGGAGTACTCCACGCAGCTCGGCAAGTTCCCCGACTTCGCCAAGAAGAACCTGGGCTGGTGCGCCTTCCCGCAGATCGAGGGCGGCGCCGGCGACATCCTCAACGTGGTCGGCAACCCGACCAACTACTGGTCGGTGAACGCCCGCACCTCCAACAAGGACGCGGCGATCGCCTTCCTGCGGGACTCCGCCTCCCTCGCGTACACGAAGGAACTCATAGCCAACGGTGACGTCCCGGCCACCTCGAACGCGGCGACCCTCCTGGACGCCTCGCCGAACCCGGAGTTCGCCAAGTTCCAGTACCAGATGGTGCAGAAGGCCCCGGCGTTCACGCTGAGCTGGGACCAGGCGGTCGACCCGGACGTGTCGACCCCGATGCTCACCGAGGTCAACAAGCTGTTCGTGGGCAAGTCCTCGCCGACGCAGTTCGTGTCGGCGCTCAAGGAGCTGAAGTGAGCGTGACGCAGGTCAAGGGCGGCCCGCGGAACGACGCGGGCCGCCCCCGCTCCGGCCGACGCAACAGGGCCGGCCGCCCGAGCGCGGCGCTGGCCCTCCCCGGCGTCCTGTTCTTCGCGTTCTTCGCCCTCGCCCCGATGGTCCTGGCCTTCTATCTGTCGTTCACCCGGTGGAACGGCCTGGGCGATCCGCAGCCGGCAGGGCTGGCCAACTGGCGCAAACTGCTGAGCGACGACCGGCTGACCCAGTCCCTGACGGTCACCGTCGGACTGACCGTGGTGAGCTGGGCGTTCCAGACGGTGATCTCCCTGCTCCTCGGCGTGTGGGCGGCGGGCAGGCAGCGCAACCGCGCGGTCCTCTCGGCGATCTTCTTCGTGCCGTTCCTGCTGTCGTCGACGGCGATCTCCCTGCTGTTCTACGCGCTGCTGGACCCGAACTTCGGCATCATCCACAGGGACACCCTGGGCACGACCAGCGGAGCGTTCCTCGCGATCGTGTTCGTCGGCGGCTGGCAGTTCATCCCCTTCCACACCCTGATCTACCAGGGCGGGGCACGGCAGATCCCCGAGGTGCTCTACCAGGCGGCGGCGATCGACGGGGCCGGACGCCTGCGCCAGTTCTTCTCGATCACGCTGCCGCAGCTCCGCAACACCGCGACGACGTCCGGTGTGCTGATGGTCGTCGGTTCGCTGACGTACTTCGAGACGGTCCTGATCCTCACCCAGGGCGGTCCCGGCACCGACACGGCGATCCTGCCGTACCTGATGTACGAGGCGGGCTTCAAGAGCTACGACTTCGGCTACGCGAGCGCCGTCGCCTCGTTCCTGGTGCTCGCGGCGACCGCGCTGTCCCTGCTGATGGTGAAGCTGTCCGGCTTCGGCGCGATGCGCAGCACCCGGGAAGGGATGTGACGCCATGTCACACGACACTTTGCCCCGTCCCGTGAAGACGGACTCCGCCCCGACGCCCGAGCGGCCCGCGCGCCGCCGCAGGCACTGGGCCAGGCGCGCCAACCCCCTGGCGGGCGCCGGCTCGCTGATCTGGCTGGCCGTCGTGATCATCCCGATCTACGCGATGTTCTCGGCCTCGCTCACCCACCAGGACGAGGCGCTGGGCCACAACGCCCTGAAGCCGCCGTCCCATCCGACCCTGGACAACTACAACACCGTCCTGCACAACGGCTTCGGTCATCTGCTGTGGAACACGGTGCTGGCCGCGGCCGGAGTCGTCCTGATCGTCCTGGTGCTGTGCGTCCCGCTGTCCTACGTGGCCGTGCGGACCCGCAGTGTCTGGTCGGGGGCCGCGTTCCGGCTGTTCCTGCTGGGCGTGGCGATCCCGGCGCAGGCCGTCGTGGTGCCCCTCTACCTGATGATCGCCAAGCTGAACCTGTACGACAGCCTGCTCGCGATCGTGCTGCCGACGGCCGCGTTCGCCATGCCGGTGTCGGTGCTGATCCTCACCGGCACGCTGCGGGACATCTCCGAGGAGATGTACGAGGCGATGGCGCTGGACGGCGCCTCCACCACCCGGATGCTGTTCCAGCTCGTCATCCCGATGTCCAAGGGCGGCATCAGCACCGTCGTCATCTACGCGGCGCTCCAGGCCTGGAACGGCTTCCTCTTCCCGCTGATCTTCACCCAGTCCGACGGGCCACGGGTGCTGACCCTCGGCCTGTTCAACTACGTGAGCGAGTTCGGCGTGAACATTCCCGCGATCCTCGCCTCCGTCGTCCTCTCCGGTGTCCCGATCTTCATCGTGTACCTGGTGGCCCGCCGCGCGCTGGTCGGCGGCCTCATGGGTGTGGGCGGCAAGTGAACGTGTACGACCAGGGGCGGTCGAACCCCCCTTTCCCCGACAGGAGTTCCATGACCACCGCTCCCTGGCGCGATCCCGCCCTGCCCGCCGCGACCCGCGTCGACGACCTGCTCTCCCGGATGACGCTGGAGGAGAAGACCGCCCAGCTCTACGGCGTGTGGGTCGGCGCCGACACGGACGGCGGCGGAGTCGCCCCGCTCCAGAGCGAGATGTCCTCCGACTACGACTGGGACGAGCTGATCACCCGCGGTCTCGGCCAGCTCACCCGCTCCTTCGGCACCGCCCCCGTGGACCCGGCGCTGGGCGCGCAGGCCCTTGCCCGCGCCCAGCGCCGGATCATCGAAGCGAGCCGCTTCGGCATACCCGCGGTCGCCCATGAGGAGTGCCTGGCGGGCTTCACGGCCTGGCAGGCGACGGCGTACCCGGTCCCGCTGTCCTGGGGCGCCACCTTCGACCCGGATCTGGTGGAGGAGCTGGGCCGGCGCATCGGCGAGGACCTGCGCTCGGTCGGCGTCCACCAGGGCCTCGCCCCGGTCCTGGACGTGGTCCGCGACCTGCGCTGGGGCCGGGTGGAGGAGACGATCGGCGAGGACCCGTACCTGGTCGGCACCGTCGCCACCGCCTATGTGCGGGGCCTGGAGTCGGCCGGGATCGTGGCCACGCTCAAGCACTTCGCCGGGTACGCGGCCTCGGCGGGTGCCCGGAACCTGGCGCCGGTGCGCGCCGGGGTGCGCGAGCTCTCCGACATCACGCTGCCGCCGTTCGAGATGGCGCTGCGCGAGGGCGGCGCCCGTTCGGTCATGGCCGCCTACAACGACACGGACGGCGTCCCGGCGTCGGCCGACCCGCAGCTGCTGACCGAGCTGCTGCGCGACGAGTGGGGCTTCACCGGCACGGTGGTCTCGGACTACTTCGGCATCGGCTTCCTCCAGACGCTGCACCGGGTGGCCGGCACCGAGGCCGAGGCGGCGCACAAGGCGTTGGAGGCCGGCATCGATGTCGAGCTGCCCACGCTGAAGTGCTACGGCGAGCCGCTGGTGGCCGCCGTCCGTGAGGGCACCGTCCCCGAGGCGCTGATCGACCGGGCGGCCCGCCGGGTGCTGCTCCAGAAGTGCGAGCTCGGCCTGCTGGACGAGGACTGGCGGCCGGAGACCGGACGGAGCGTCGACCTGGACTCCGCGGGCAACCGGGCGCTCGCCCGCAAGCTCGCCGAGGAGTCGGTGGTCCTGCTGGACAACGCGGACGGCCTGCTGCCGCTGGCCCCGGACACCCGGATCGCGGTGGTCGGTCCCCGCGCGGCGGACCCCCTGGCGATGCTCGGCTGCTACTCGTTCCCCTCGCACGTGCTCACGCACCACCCCGAGGTGCCGGCCGGCGTGGACATACCGACCGTCCTCGACTCGCTGCGCGCCGAACTGCCGGACGCCAAGGTGACGTTCGCGCAGGGCTGCGGGGTCTCGGACGCGGACCGGTCCGGGTTCGAGGAGGCGGTGGCACGGGCCGCGGAGGCCGACGTGTGCGTGGCGGTGCTCGGTGACCGTGCCGGGCTGTTCGGCCTGGGCACCTCAGGCGAGGGCTGCGACGTGGCCGACCTCGGCCTGCCGGGTGTGCAGGGCGAGCTGCTGGACGCCCTGGTCGCCACGGGTGTCCCGGTGGTCCTGGTGCTGCTCACCGGCCGCCCGTACGCGCTGGGCCGCTGGCAGGACCGTCTCGGCGGCGTCGTCCAGGCGTTCTTCCCCGGCGAGGAGGGCGGTCCCGCGCTGGCGGGCGTGCTGTCCGGCCGGGTCGGCCCTTCGGGCAGGCTGCCGGTGAGCGTGCCGCGCGACCCGGGCGGTCAGCCGTGGACCTATCTCCAGCCGCCGCTGGGTCTGGCGGGCGAGGTCAGCAGCCTGGACCCGACGCCGCTGTACCCGTTCGGCCACGGCCGCTCGTACACGTCGTTCGACTGGGAGCCGGCCGAGGTTCCCGGGACCGGCACCGGCACCGAGATCGGCACCGACGGTTCGTACGACGTGGCGGTGACCGTCCGCAACACCGGTGGGCACGCGGGCGCCGAGGTCGTCCAGCTCTACCTGCACGACCCGGTGGCCTCGGTGACCCGCCCGGACGTGCGGCTGATCGGCTACCAGCGCCTGGACCTGGCACCGGGTGAGGCCCGCCGTGTGACCTTCCGCTTCCACGCGGACCTCTCGGCGTTCACCGACCGCACCGGCACCCGGATCGTCGAACCGGGCGCCCTGGAACTGCGGCTCGCCGCCTCCAGCGCGGACGTGCGTCACACGGCCCGGCTGAACCTGACAGGTCCGGTACGGCAGTTGGGCACGGACCGGCGCATGCGCTGCGAGACCGAGGTCGCGCAGGTGTCCTGATCCGGCGGAGGACGCCTGGGGGGCCGGTAGCCGGGTGAGGACCCGGCGACCGGCCCGCGGGGCATCCAGCCCCGCATCCGACCCGCGCCCCGGGCGGCGGGCCCCACCGGTGGTCAGCCGCTGGGGCGGCGGGACCCACCGGTGCCCGTCGGCCGAAGGGCGGCGGTCAGTGGGGGTGGACCGACTCGAAGCGCCACCTGTGCACCGCCCGGGCCACCAAGTCCCCGTCGGGCTCCGGCAGTTCGGGCAGATCCGCGTCGTAGGCCGCGTCCCACCAGGTGATGACGAGGACCCGGTCCTGGGGTGCCCGCAGGATCTCCCGCCGCACCGGGTCCCCGGGGAGCGCCTGCCCGCGCACCCAGGCGAGCAGATCCTCGCCCCGGCCGGCGACGGCCCGTGCCTCCCACATCAGCGCGACGGTCACGGGTAGAGGTTCTCCTTCGCCACCTCGTGCACGTGATCGTGCGTGTGCGCGTGCCCGCGCCCCGGCACGTGCGGATCGGTCACCGGCAGCGAGGAGTCCGCCGAGAGGTCCCAGTCGGAGGCGGCCCGGTTCCGGGCGACCATCTCGGCGCCCAGCGCGGCGACCATCGCGCCGTTGTCCGTGCACAGCTTCGGGCGCGGCACCCGCAGCCGGATACCGGCGGCCTCGCAGCGCTCCTGGGCGAGCACCCGCAGCCGCGAGTTCGCGGCCACGCCACCGCCGATCATCAGGTGGTCGACGCCCTGGTCCTTGCACGCGCGGACGGCCTTGCGGGTGAGCACGTCCACCACGGCCTCCTGGAAGGACGCGGCCACGTCGCGCACCGGCACGTCCTCCCCGGCCGCCCGCTTGGCCTCGATCCAGCGGGCCACGGAGGTCTTGAGACCGGAGAAGGAGAAGTCGTAGGCCGGATCGCGCGGCCCGGTCAGACCGCGCGGGAACGTGATGGCGTTCGGGTCGCCCTCCTTGGCGTACCGGTCGATGACCGGACCGCCGGGGAAGCCGAGGTTCAGCACGCGCGCGATCTTGTCGAAGGCCTCGCCCGCCGCGTCGTCGATGGTCGCGCCCATCGGCCGTACGTCGGAGGTGATGTCGGTGGACAGCAGCAGCGAGGAGTGGCCGCCGGACACCAGCAGGGCCATCGTGGGCTCCGGCAGGGCGCCGTGCTCCAGCTGGTCCACACAGATGTGGGAGGCGAGGTGATTGACGCCGTACAGCGGCTTGCCGAGCGCGTACGCGTACGCCTTCGCGGCCGAGACCCCGACCAGCAGCGCCCCGGCGAGCCCGGGACCGGCGGTGACCGCGATGCCGTCCAGGTCTCCGGCCGACACGCCCGCGTCCTTCAGCGCCCGCTGGATGGTCGGGACCATCGCCTCCAAGTGGGCCCGGGACGCGACTTCGGGGACGACCCCGCCGAAGCGCGCGTGCTCGTCGACGCTCGACGCGATCGCGTCAGCGAGCAGGGTGTGCCCGCGGACGATGCCGACACCGGTCTCGTCGCAGGAGGTCTCGATGCCGAGGACGAGTGGTTCGTCAGCCATGGGTCTCTGTTCCTTGTACGGAGGTCGATGGGTCGTGCAGCCGCATCACCAGGGCGTCCACGTTCCCCGGCTGGTAGTAGCCGCGTCTGAAGCCGATGGCCTCGAAGCCGAAGCGCTCGTAGAGCTTCTGCGCGCGGACGTTGTCCACGCGGCACTCCAGCATCACCTCGGCGCAGTCGAAGTCGCTGGCGGCCCGCAGCAGCTCGGTGAGCAGCCGGCCACCGAGTCCGGTGCCCCACTGGTCCCGCCGCACCGCGATCGTCTGCACGTCGCCCAGGTCCCCCGCGGCGGCTAGCCCGGCGTATCCGACGAGCCGGTCGCCGTCGCAGGCGACCAGGTAGCGCCGGGTCGCCTCCGGGCCCCGGGAGTGGGCCAGTTCGGACCAGAACATGCCACGGGACCAGGCGTCGACGGGGAAGAGTTCCTTCTCCAGCTCCAGTACGGGATCGATGTCCCACCAGCGCATCTCGCGCAGTACGAAGGTCACTTGGGGGTGACCACCTTGTAGTTCTTGGGCACCTGGGCGTCCGGGCGGCGCAGATACAGCGGCCTGGGCGGCTCCAGTTCCTCACCGGCGGCCAGCTTCTCGGCGGCCAGCGAGGCGAGGGCGGCGGCCGAGACGTTCTCGGGCGCGCGGGCGTCGGCGAAGGTGCCGGGGTACAGGACCGCGCCCGCGCCGACGGCGGGCAGCGCGGTGACGGCCTCGTCGATCTCGGCGGGGCGGTCCACGGCGGGCTCCGACAGCCGGGTACGGCGGTCGGCGTACCGCGCCCAGTAGACCTCCTTGCGCCGGGCGTCCGTGGCGACGACGAACGGTCCCTCCACGTCGGCCGCGTACGCGAGCCCGTCGAGGGTGCACACACCGTGCACGGGCACGCCGAGCGCGACTCCGAAGGTGTCGGCGGTCATGAGGCCGACGCGCAGCCCCGTGTACGGGCCGGGGCCGACGCCCACGACGATGCCGGTGACGGCGTCCAGCTTGAGGCCTGCCTCGGTGAGCACCCGGTCGACGGCCGGCAGCAGCAGCTCCCCGTGCCGGCGCGCGTCCACCTGGCTCGACGAGGCGATGACGGACGTGCCGTCGTGCAGGGCGACGGTCACGGCGGGGGTGGCGGTATCCAGAGCGAGCAAGAGCACGCAAACAGCGTACGGCGCCGGAGCCCGACGCAAGGCCGCCCGGGACTCCCGTCCCTCGGCTGCTACCGTCAACAGCAAGGACGTACGAAGGTCGAGAGGTGGGCACACAAGGTGGCTAGGAGCAGCTCGGGAATCGTGGCCGGGCTCACCGTGGCGGCGCTCGCGGCAGTCGGCTTCCTCGCTTTCCAGGCATCCGCGAACGTTCCGGACACCCTGGGCGAACCGAGCGCGAGCGGGTCGGCCAAGCCCTCCGCCTCCAAGGCGCCCCAGGCCAAGAAGGACCCGGCCGCGCTGCCGGCCCCCTCCGGCAGCGGTGTGCGGGTCGTCTACTCGACCGGCTCCGACCGCGTCTGGCTCGTCGGCGCGCACAACAAGGTGAAGCGCACCTTCAAGGTCACCCCGGGCACGGTCGACCCGGCCGCCGGCACCTACGCCGTCACGTCGCGGACCGGCTCGACCCCCGGGTCCGACGGGACGCAGATCGAGCACGTCGTACGGTTCTCGCTGGTCAACGGCATCGCCTTCGGCTTCAGCGCCGCGGTGAACGGCTCCACCGAGGCTCCCGACCCGGAGAAGAAGCTCGGCGGCATCCGCTCCTCGCGCGCGGACGGCGACGCGATGTGGGCGTTCGCGACCGTCAACGCGAAGGTCGTCGTCATCAAGTGACCGCGGCGACGCCCCGGCCGGCGTATGCGTCAGGCGGCCCTGCGGGGGCGCTGCGCGCCGGGGTCGGCCAGGGGTGCGACGGGCGGCCTGGACACCGCCTCCGCCGCGGCGCACGCCGCCAGCAGATCCCGCATCGACACCCCGGCCACCGCGCGCGGCGCGGCCGGCACGTCACGTTCTGAAGCCGGCACTGCAGCCGACTCTGATGCCGACATGGACGCCTCCTCGGGCTTCGGGGGCAAGCGTGGTTAGGTAGACCTAACTACGTACTGATGTCCATGTGACCACGGCCGGGACGCCGAACGCAATATTTTGCCGACGTCCTGTCGGAAACGTTGGCCGAATGTACGAGCGAAGGCGGCCGACGCCACGAGGACCCGGCGAGACCGGGCAGGTGCGGCGCCGGGACGCGAGCCCGCCCCGCTCAGGCCGCGAGCACCGTCAGATCGGCGGCGGCCCAGCGCCGCCCGAGTCCCGTGACCGTCACGTGCCGCACCTCGTCGGTGGTGTCCCCGACGGCCCGGTGGATGACGACGTGCAGCCGGTCGTCGGTCAGCTCCTCGACCTTGCCCTCGCCCCACTCCACGACGATCACGGAGTCGGAGAGCGAGACGTCGAGGTCGAGGTCCTCCATCTCGTCGAGCCCGCCGCCGAGGCGGTACGCGTCCACGTGCACGAGCGGCGGTCCGTCGCCGAGGGAGGGGTGCACCCGGGCGATGACGAAGGTGGGCGAGGTGACGGCGCCGCGGACGCCGAGCCCCTCGCCGAGCCCGCGGGTCAGCGTGGTCTTGCCCGCGCCGAGCTCGCCGTTCAGCATCACGAGGTCGCCCGCGCGCAGCAGCTTGGCGAGCCTGCGGCCCAACTCCTGCATCTGCTCGGGAGAGTTGACGGTGATCTGCGCGCCGACGCCGTCCTGGGCGGGCTCAGCCGGGTTGTGCGCTGCTGCTGGTGCTTCCATAGCCGCCAACGGTAGCCCCTGCCGGCACGGCTCCGGCGCGCACGAGGAGGTCGGCGAGGCGGTCTATGACGACCTCGGGGTGCTCCAGCATGACCAGGTGTCCCGCGTCGGGCACGAGCACCAGCTCCGCGTCCGGCAGCAGGTCGGCGATGGCCTCGCTGTGCTCGCTCGGTGTCACCAGGTCCTTGACCCCGGCGAGGACGAGGACGGGCATCCCGGCGAACCGGGCCAGCGCGGCGGTCTTGTCGTGCTCGGTGAACGCCGGGTAGAACTCGGCGACCACGTCGATCGGCGTGCCCTCGATCATCCGCTCGGCGAACCGCTCGACGGCCGGATCGATGTCCCGGCCCCCGAACGAGTACCGCTTGATGACCCCGGCGAACAGGTCGGCCGTGGCCCGGCGTCCCCGCTCCACCAGGGCCGCCTGCTGACCGAGCGCCTTCAGCACACCGGGAAGCACGCGCCGTACGGCGGCGACGCCCGCGACGGGCAGCCCGAAGTTGACCTCGCCGAGCCTCCCCGACGACGTACCGACCAGGGCGACGGCGGCGACCCGGTCGCGGATCAGCTCGGGGAACTGGTCGGCGAGCGCCATGACGGTCATGCCGCCCATGGAGTGCCCGACGAGCACGATCGGGCCCTCGGGCACCGCCGCCTCGATGACGGCCAGCAGGTCGCGGCCGAGCTGGTCGATGGTGACCGGCTTGCGGTCCTCCAGCTGGGCCACCCCCCGCCCGGACCGCCCGTGGCTGCGCTGGTCCCAGTGCACCGTGCGCACGACACCACGCAGCGCGGCGCGCTGGAAGTGCCAGGAGTCCTGGCTGAGGCAGTAGCCGTGGCTGAAGACGACGGTGACGGGGGCGGGGGCCTTGCGGCCGAAGAGCCGGCGCCGGCGCGGGGCGAGCGAGGCCTCCGGCTCGACCTCGTCGACCTCGTAGTACAGCTCGGTGCCGTCGTCCGCGTACGCCTTGCCGGGCGTGCCGCGCAGCGTGCCGTACGGGCCGGTCGAGTCGAGGGCGAGGCGCGCCTTCTTGCGCATGCCGCGCCCGACCGTGAGCCGCTCGATCGCGACTCCGGCCGCGGCACCCGCCGCGACCACGCCTATCGCGGCGCCGGCCACACCGGCCTTGCGCCAGTTCCCGGCGGAGGCGGCGGCCGCCGAGGCCGCACTCACGACGGCCTCCGCGCTGGTCTCGCTCACGTTCCGCTCCTCTTCACTCCGGCTCTCGGCTGTCCGCTGTCGGCCCTGGATCGTGCGCGCGCCGGCCGGCTCCCGCCCGCCGTGCAGCGCCCGCCGATCTCCGCTCGCCGGGCCCCGCGCGCCTGTTCGGCTCCAGGGTGCTACCCGTCTTGTTCCTCTTTCACCTTCACGTAGACGCGCGGAACGCGGGTTCCGATGCGCGTGACGATCTCGTACGCGATGGTGCCCGTCGCGCGCGCCCAGTCCTCGGCGGTGGGCTCACCGCCGTCGCCGGGACCGAACAGGACGGCACGGGCGCCGGGCTCCGGCTCGTCACCGCCGAGGTCGACGACGAACTGGTCCATGGCGACCCGGCCCGCGACGGTACGCCACTTGCCGCCGACCAGGACGGGGCCGGTGCCCGAGGCGTGCCGGGGGACGCCGTCCGCGTAGCCGACGGGGACGAGGCCGAGGGTGGTCTCGCCCGGGGTGATGTAGTGATGGCCGTAGCTCACGCCGTGTCCGGCCGGTACGTGCTTCACCAGCGCGAGCGACGCGCTGAGCGTCATCACCGGGCGCAGTCCGAAGTCGGCGGGGGTGCCGAGCTCCGGGCTCGGCGAGATCCCGTAGACCGCGATCCCGGTCCGTACGAGATCGAAGTGGCTCTCGGGGAGGGTCAGGGTCGCGGGCGAGTTGGCGATGTGCCGCACCTCGGGGCGCACGCCCTGCTCCTCGGCGTACGCCACCATCTCGCGGAACAGCGCGAGCTGGGCCTGGATCGAGGGGTGGCCCGGCTCGTCGGCGCAGGCGAAGTGGGACCAGAGTCCGGTCACGGTGATCAGCCCGCTCGCCTCGGCGGCCAGGGCCTCGGCGACGAGCTCCGGCCAGTCGGCGGGCTGGCAGCCCGCGCGCCCGAGGCCGGTGTCGGCCTTGAGCTGCACCCGGGCTCGCACCCCGACGGCCTCGGCGGCCGCCGCGGCCTCCCGGAGCGCCCACATCCCGCTGACCGACACGTCGATGTCGGCCTCGACGGCCTCGACCCAGGGGCCGCCCGGGGTCCAGAGCCAGCACATGACGCGTCCCGGCAGGCCGGCCGCCCGCAGGGCGAGCGCCTCCTCCGGGGTGGCCGTGCCGAGCCAGGTGGCGCCCGCCTCGCGCGCGGCGCGGGCGCACTGGACCGCGCCGTGGCCGTAGGCGTCGGACTTGACCACGGCCATCAGTGCAGCGGTCGGCGCGTGGGCACGCAGGGCCCGCACGTTGGCGCGCAGGGCGGCCAGATCGATCTCGGCGCGGGCGCGCAGGGGCGCTGTCCGCGGGTGTGCTGTCTCTGTCATCGCGCCCCAGTCTCTCAGAGGCGTGATGCGGCCTCCCGGCACCGGTCCCCGGACGGGCGTTCCCCGCTCATGGCCGCGCGTTCAGCCGCGCGGCCTTCGGCCCCAGACATAGACGTGGTCGCCCTTCCTGAGCACCTTCCAGAGCCCGCGGGCGTCGGCGAGCCGCAGATTCACGCAGCCCATCGAGCCGCCGACGGTACGGATGCTGCCGCGGACGGCGTGGAAGGCCTGCCCGCCGCTGAAGAACTGGGCGTACGGCATGGGGCTGTTGTACAGGCTGGACCAGTGGTGACGGTGCTTCCAGTAGATCCTGAACCAGCCGGTGCGGGTGGGGTGCCGGACGCTGCCGCTGCGCATCGGCACCGGGCCGTACAGGATGCGGCCCCGCTGCTGCACCCAGGTGCGCTTGTGGGTGAGGTCGACACAGGCGACGCGGTAGGAGCGGGCCGGGCAGCCGCGCGGGGGGCGGGTGTGCGGGGCGGCGTGGGCCGACAGCGTCCGCATGCGGGCCCAGGTCGCCGGTCCGGCGGTGCCGGTGGCGGGCTGGATCCCGTGCTTCCTCTGGAAGGCGCGGATGGCCCGGCAGTCGGCCGCCGACTGCTTCCCGTCCACCCTCAGCCTCAGCCACCGCTCGGCCTGCCGCTGGTAGGGACCGCCGCGCCCGTCGCACCCCACCGCGGGCCGGGCTTCCGCCCCGGCGTGCGGAGAGGAGGCGCCCGGCCCGGACGTCTCCGGCCCCGACCCGGCGGGCCCGAACCCGCCCGACGCGGACCCCACCGGCGCCGACCCGCCCGATCCGCCCCCGAGCACCCCGGCCGTGACCGGCCCGCGCGTGCCCGACCCCGACCCGACCGGCCCGGACGTGACCGGCCTGTGCGCGACCGGCCCGGACCCGAGCGACCCAGACGGGACCCGCCCGTGCGCAACCGACCCAGACCCGAGCGACCCAGACGGGACCCGCCCGTGCGCAACCGACCCGGACCCGAGCGACCCGGACGGGACCCGCCCGTGCGCAACCGGCCCGGACCCGAGCGACCCAGACGGGACCCGCCCGTGCGCAACCGACCCAGACCCGAGCGACCCGGACGGGACCCGCCCGTGCGCGACCGCCCCGGACGTGACTGGTGTGGTCGTGCCCGGTCCCGACCCGTGCGACCCGGACGTGACCGGCCGGGGTGTGCCCCCGGGCATGTCCCGGACACCCCGCCCCGCGGCCGGCATGCCCATGGCCGCCGACAGCCGGGCGCCCGGGGCGTCGCCCGGCCAGGACGGACGTGGTCCTCCCGCCGCGCCGGGCCACGGCTCGCCGACCCGCCCGGAGGCGGGCGGCAGCGGAGCGGACGTGGCCGCCACCGCCCCCGCGGGAACGGCCGCCACCACCGCAAGCAGCACCGCGATCCCCCGGCACACCCTTCGTCTGCTCATCACGCGAACAGACATACGCAACATCACGCGCACCCCGGGGGCGCCACACGCACAGGGTCCCCCGATCAACGCAACGCCCACGGCACCCGCTCCCCCGCCGCCCCGGACCGGTCGGGACGGGGTGGTCGAGCCGGGCCGGGCGAGGGGTCAGTCGAGGGTGTCGCGCCAGGCCTGGGGCAGGGCGGCGGCCACGTCGTGGGCGCCCGCGGGTGCACCGTCCGCCGCGAAACGGCCGGCGAGTCCGTGCAGGTAGGCGGCGACGCTGCCCGCGTCGAGCGCAGAGAGCCCCGCCGCCAGCAGCGACCCCGCGAGCCCCGACAGCACGTCCCCGCTCCCCGCGGTGGCCAGCCACGCCGTCCCGGTGGCGTTCACCCGCACCGCGCCGCCCGTGGGACCGGCGACCAGCGTCGTCGCCCCCTTGAGGAGCACCGTCGCCCCGTACAGCCCCGCCAGTTCCCGTACGGAGGCCAGCCGGGCCTCCTCCACCGTCTCGCGGGAGACCCCGAGCAGCGCGGCGGCCTCCCCGGCGTGCGGGGTCATCAGCGTCGGCGCGGTACGGGCCCGCACGGCCCCCCGGTCGGCGAGCCGCAGCCCGTCCGCGTCCACCAGCACCGGCACGTCCGCGTCCAGCACCTCCGCCACCGCCGAGGCGTCGTCCCCGGCCCCGGGGCCCACCACCCAGGCCTGCACCCGCCCCGCCTTCGAAGGTCCCTCCGCGGACACCAGAGCCTCGGGGAAGCGGGCGACGACGGCGTCCGCGGCGGGCCCGACGTACCGCACCGCCCCGGCGCCGCCGCGCAGCGCCCCGGCCACGGCGAGCACCGCCGCCCCGGGATAGCGGGCGGACCCGGCGGCGATCCCGACGACACCGCGCCGGTACTTGTCGCTCTCCGCGCCCGGAAAGGGCAGCCGGGCCGCGACATCGGCGTGCTGGAGCGCCTCCACGTCGGCCGGCTCCGGCAGGTCGAGCCCGATGTCGACCAGGCGTACGGAACCGGCGTACCCGCGCGCCGGCTCGATGAGCAGCCCCGGTTTGTGGGTGCCGAAGGTGACGGTGAGGTCGGCCCGGACGGCCGCGCCGAGCACCTCCCCGGTGTCCGCCTCGACACCGGACGGCAGGTCGACGGCGACGACGGCGGCGCGCGAGGCGTGGGCGAGTTCGGCCAGGCGCGCGGCCTCCGGCCGCAGGCCGCCCTTGCCGCCGATCCCGACGATGCCGTCGACCACGAGGTCGGCCCGCCGCAGGAGCGGTTCGGCGGCGCCGGGCGCGGCCGGGGTGCCTCCGGCGCGCAGCAGTGCCGCCAGTCCTCCCGGGTGGGTCCGGTCGGGGGCGAGCAGCACCGCGGTGACACCGGCCCCGCGCCGGGCGAGGCGCGCCCCCGCGTACAGGGCGTCGCCGCCGTTGTCCCCGCTGCCGACCAGCAGCACGACCCGGCGGCCGTACACCCGGCCCAGCACGTCCGCGCAGGCGGCGGCGAGTCCGGCGGCCGCCCGCTGCATCAACGCCCCCTCGGGGAGCCGTTCCATCAGCTCCCGCTCGGCGGCCCTCACGGTCTCCACGCTGTAAGCAGTACGCATGACGCCGAGTCTCCCGCACCGGCACGCCCCGTGCGCGCTCCCCGCGTCGCGCGGGCCCGTGGGCCCCGTCCGGAGCCCCGGCGCCGTACGGGCCGGTGAACCCCGTCCGGAGCGATCCCGGCAACTCCCGGCGACTCCCGTACCGCTCGGCCCGGAGACGGCAAGCCCGCGGCCTTCGTACCGTCCGCTCCAGGACAGCGGCGACGGCCCCCGGCTACCCCTCCGCCACCACCACCGCCGAGGCCACCCCGGCGTCGTGACTGAGCGACACGTGCCAGGAGGCCACGCCCAGTTCGGCCGCGCAGGCCGCCACCGTGCCCTTCACGCGCAGCCTCGGCCGGCCGCTGTCCTCCACGTAGACCTCGGCGTCCGTCCAGTGCAGTCCCGCCGGGGCGCCCAGCGCCTTGGCGAGCGCCTCCTTCGCCGCGAAGCGGGCCGCGAGCGAGGCGATGCCCCGCCGTTCGCCACTGGGCAGCAGCAACTCGCTCTCCACGAAGAGACGTTCGGCCAGCCCGGGCGTCCGCTCCAGCGACGCCCGGAACCGGTCGATCTCGGCCACGTCGATACCGACCCCGATGATGCTCATGTCCGCACCCTAGAGGGCGGGGCGGTGCCGCCGCCTCACACCGCGGCGCCGCTCACTCCACCGTCACGGACTTCGCGAGGTTGCGCGGCTGGTCCACCTCGTTGCCCCGGGCCGTCGCCAGTTCGCAGGCGAACACCTGGAGCGGGACCGTCGACACCAGCGGCTGGAGCAGGGTGGGCGTGGCCGGGATGCGGATGAGGTGGTCGGCGTACGGGACGACCGCCTCGTCGCCCTCCTCCGCGATGACGATCGTGCGGGCGCCCCTGGCCCGGATCTCCTGGATGTTGGAGACGATCTTGTCGTGCAGGACCGAGCGGCCCCGCGGCGACGGGGCCACGACCACCACCGGCATGTCCTCCTCGATCAGCGCGATCGGGCCGTGCTTGAGCTCCCCCGCCGCGAAGCCCTCGGCGTGCATGTACGCCAGCTCCTTCAGCTTCAGGGCGCCTTCCAGCGCGACGGGATAGCCCACGTGCCGGCCGAGGAACAGCACGGTGTTCTTGTCGGCGAGGGAGCGCGCGAGCTCCCGTACGGGCTCCATGGTCTCCAGGACCCGCTCGACCTCGCGGGAGACGCGCGACAGTTCCCGGATGACGGCCTGGATCTCGTCGCCCCACTTGGTGCCGCGCACCTGGCCCAGGTACAGCGCCACCAGGTAGCAGGCCACGAGCTGGGTGAGGAACGCCTTGGTGGAGGCGACGGCGACCTCGGGGCCGGCGTGCGTGTACAGCACCGCGTCGGACTCGCGCGGGATCGTCGAGCCGTTGGTGTTGCAGATCGCCAGCACCCTGGCGCCCTGTTCGCGGGCGTGCCGCAGCGCCATCAGCGTGTCCATGGTCTCCCCGGACTGCGAGATGGCGATGACGAGCGTCTGCCGGTCGAGGATGGGGTCCCGGTAGCGGAACTCGCTGGCCAGCTCCACCTCGCACGGGACGCGCGTCCAGTGCTCGATGGCGTACTTGGCGATCAGCCCGGCGTGGAAGGCGGTCCCGCAGGCGACGATGACGACCTTGTCGACCTCCCGCAGCGCCCGCACGGGGATGCGCACCTCGTCGAGCCGCAGCGAACCGGCCGCGTCGATCCGTCCCAGCAGGGTGTCGGCGACCGCCTTGGGCTGCTCGGCGATCTCCTTGAGCATGAAGTAGTCGTAGCCGCCCTTCTCCGCCGCCGACGCGTCCCAGTCGACGTGGTACGAGCGGACCTCGGCGGGGCTGCCGTCGAACCCGGTGACGGTCACACCGTCGCGGCGCAGTTCGACCACCTGGTCCTGTCCCAGTTCGATCGCCGAGCGGGTGTGGGCGATGAACGCGGCGACGTCCGAGGCGAGGAAGGCCTCGCCGTCGCCGACACCGACCACCAGGGGCGAGTTCCGGCGTGCCCCGACGACCACGTCCGGCTCGTCGGCGTCCACGGCGACCAGCGTGAACGCGCCCTCCAGGCGCCGGCACACCAGCCGCATCGCCTCCGCCAGGTCCGCGCACGAGGAGTACTCCTCGGCGAGCAGATGGGCGACCACCTCGGTGTCCGTCTCGGAGGCCAGGTCGTGCCCCCGCTCGGCCAGCTCGTCGCGGAGCAGGGCGAAGTTCTCGATGATGCCGTTGTGGACGACGGCGACCCGGCCCGCGTTGTCGAGGTGCGGATGGGCGTTGGCGTCCGTGGGGCCTCCGTGGGTGGCCCAGCGGGTGTGCCCGATCCCCGTCGTTCCGGCCGGCAGCGGCCTGCCGCCCAGCTCCTTCTCCAGGTTGACCAGTTTCCCGGCCTTCTTCGCGACGGCGAGTCCCCCGTCCGCCAGCACGGCGACACCCGCCGAGTCGTATCCCCGGTACTCGAGTCTCTTCAGTCCGGCCATCACCACGTCGAGCGCCGGCTGCGACCCCACATAACCCACGATTCCGCACATGGCGGCAGCGTACGGTCCATCGCCCGTCCGAATCAGGCTCACCGTGCCCGATATCGGAAATTCTGACGCCCTTTCGGAGCCGGCCGGCGGGCTCCCCGGCCCCACCGGAGTCACCCGGCGTGACGGACCCCACCCTCCATCCCGTCCATACTCCCGTAACAATGGACTGTGATCTCTCCGGTCTCCCCGTTGCCGCGGAGCGCCCACCGGTCCAAGCCGGAGGCGACTCCCTACGTCGATCTCACCCGTGCCGAGTGGAGCGCGCTGCGTGAGAAGACACCGCTCACGCTGAACGCCGAGGAGCTCGAGAAGCTGCGCGGCCTGGGCGATGTCATCGACCTCGACGAGGTGCGGGACATCTATCTGCCGCTGTCCCGGCTGCTGAACCTGTACGTCGGCGCCACGGACGGACTCAGAGGCGCTCTCAACACGTTCCTGGGCGAGAAGGGCTCACAATCCGGCACCCCGTTCGTCATAGGCGTCGCCGGTTCCGTGGCCGTCGGCAAGTCCACCGTGGCCCGTCTGCTCCAGGCGCTGCTCTCCCGCTGGCCCGAGCACCCCCGCGTCGAACTGGTCACCACGGACGGCTTCCTGCTCCCCACCAAGGACCTCGAAGCGCGCGGACTGATGTCGCGCAAGGGCTTCCCCGAGTCGTACGACCGCCGGGCCCTGACCCGGTTCGTCGCGGACATCAAGGCGGGCAAGGACGAGGTGACGGCGCCCGTCTACTCCCACCTGATCTACGACATCGTGCCGGGCGAGCGGCTCACCGTCCGCCGCCCCGACATCCTCATCGTCGAGGGCCTGAACGTGCTCCAGCCGGCACTGCCCGGCAAGGACGGCCGCACGCGGGTCGGTCTCGCGGACTACTTCGACTTCAGTGTGTACGTGGACGCCCGCCCCGAGGACATCGAGCGCTGGTACCTGAACCGCTTCCGCAAGCTGCGCGCGACGGCCTTCCAGAAGCCCGACTCGTACTTCCTCAAGTACACCCAGGTCTCGGAGGAGGAGGCCCTCGACTACGCCCGTACGACCTGGCGCACCATCAACAAGCCGAACCTGCTGGAGAACGTGGCCCCCACCCGCGGCCGGGCCACCCTCGTCGTGCGCAAGGGCCCGGATCACAAGGTGCAGCGCCTGAGCCTGCGCAAGCTGTAGTCCGGCGGACGCCTCCGCCGAGGCGACGGCTACTCTGCGGCCATGCTGCACCTGCGCCTGATCACTCCCCCGGACCGGACCGACGACGTCGTACGCCTGATCGAGGGGACCGTCGGCACCGCACACCTCGTCGTGCTTCCGGGTGCCGCCCGCAATCCGGCGGGCGACGTCGTGATGTGCGATGTCGCGCGCGAGGCGGGCGACGAACTCATCGGCGCGCTCCGGAAGACCGGGCTCGACCGGACCGGGTCGATCGCCGTCGAGAACATCGACCTGTCGCTGTCGAAGCGGGCCGACAAGGCCGAGGAGGAAGCCCCGGGCGAGGGCGCGGACGCGGTGCTGTGGGAGCAGCTGAGGGACGCGACGCACGAGGAGTCGACCCTCAACGTCACCTATCTCGCGTTCCTCACCGTGGCCACGATGCTGGCGGCCTGCGGTGTGATGCTCGACAACGCGATCCTGATCGTCGGCGCGATGGCCGTGGGCCCGGAGTTCGGACCGCTGGCGGGCATCTCCACGGCGCTGGTGGAACGCGCCCCGCACCTGGTGTGGCGGTCGCTGTGGGCGCTGCTCGCGGGTTTCGCGGCGGCGATGGTGATGACCGCGGGCTTCAGCTGGCTGATGGACGTGTTCGGGCTGTTCTCGAAGTCCATGGTGGAGGCGGACCGGCCGAACACGGCGTTCATCTGGCAGCCGGACTGGATGTCGTTCGTCGTGGCGTTCCTCGCCGGGATCGCCGGAACGCTGTCCCTCACCTCCGCCAAGTCGGGCGCCCTGATCGGCGTCGCGATCTCGGTGACCACGGTCCCGGCCGCCGCCAACGCCGCCGTGGCCCTCAGTTACACGGACTACTCGCAGACCTGGGGTTCCACCAAGCAGCTGCTGTTCAATCTGCTCGGCATCGTGGTCGCCGGCACGCTGACGCTGCTGGCCCAGAAGTGGTTCTGGGCGATGCAGCGCAAGCGGCAGACCCCCCGTCCGGCCCCCGCCCGCTAGGGCCTGTCCGACCCTTCGCGTCGTCGCCCGGAGGGCCGCCCGGCGCAGGCGCCGCCGCGGACAGCCGTGAGGCCCGGCACCCCTGGGGTGCCGGGCCTCACGGATTCAGGCGGAGAGGCTGCGACCTGTCCTGGGACCTGTCCTAGCCGAGTGCCGACTTCACGGCGTCGGCGAGGCGGGCGGCCACCGAGCGGGCGTGGTCGATGTCGGCGGCCTCGACCATGACGCGGACGAGCGGCTCGGTGCCGGAGGGGCGCAGCAGCACCCGTCCGGTGGTGCCGAGTTCGCTCTCGGCGTCGGCCACCGCGGCGGCGAGCTCGGCGGAGGTGTTCACCCGTGTCCGGTCGACGTCGGGCACGTTGATGAGGACCTGCGGCAGCCGTTCCATGACCGAGGCGAGGTCCCGGAGCGTACGGCCGGTCTGGGCGACCCGGGCGGCGAGCAGCAGGCCGGTGAGCGTGCCGTCGCCGGTCGTGGCGTGGTCGAGGATGATGACGTGCCCGGACTGCTCGCCGCCGAGCGCGTAGCCGTGCCGCTTCATCTCCTCCAGGACGTAGCGGTCGCCGACCGCGGTCTGGATGAAGGCGAGGCCCTCGCGCTCCATGGCGAGCTTGAAGCCCAGGTTGGACATGACCGTCGCGACAACGGTGTCGGAGCGCAGTGCGGAACGCTCCCGCATCGCCAGCGCGAGAACGGCCAGGATCTGGTCGCCGTCGATCTCCTCGCCCGTGTGGTCCACGGCGAGGCAGCGGTCGGCGTCGCCGTCGTGCGCGATGCCGAGGTGGGCACCGTGCTCGACGACGGCGGCCTTGAGGAGCTCCAGATGGGTGGAGCCGCAGCCGTCGTTGATGTTCAGCCCGTCGGGCTCCGCGCCGATCGTGATGATCTCGGCACCGGCCCGCGCGAAGGCCTCGGGCGAGACCCGGGCGGCCGCGCCGTGCGCCTCGTCGAGGACGACCTTCAGACCGTCGAGGCGGTTCGGGAGCACTCCGATGAGGTGGGCCACGTACTGGTCGAAGCCCTGGTCGTAGGAGTTCACCCGGCCGACGCCGGAGCCCGTCGGGCGGTCCCAGGGAGCGCCGGTGCGGTGCTCCTCGTAGACGCCCTCGATCCGGTCCTCCAGCTCGTCGGCGAGCTTGTGCCCGCCGCGGGCGAAGAACTTGATGCCGTTGTCGGGCATGGCGTTGTGGCTCGCGGAGAGCATCACGCCGAGGTCGGCGCCGAGCACCCCGGTGAGGTACGCCACCGCGGGGGTGGGCAGCACGCCGACGCGCAGGACGTCCACACCGGCGCTGGCGAGGCCGGCGACCACCGCGGCCTCCAGGAACTCCCCGGACGCGCGCGGATCCCGTCCGACCACCGCGACCGCCCGGTGGCCCTCGAAGGTGCCCGCCTCGGCGAGTACGTGCGCCGCCGCAACGGAGAGCCCGAGCGCGAGCTCGGCCGTCAGATCCGCGTTGGCGACACCACGCACGCCGTCCGTGCCGAAGAGTCGTCCCACTTGTCCTCCTGAGAAAGCTGCAGAGTACGGAAGTGCTCCGAAGGATACGGAGTCATCCGATCACATGAGCCTTTGAGCACCTTGTGCCGTTATACGCCCAACCACTGTGATAAACGAACGCCCCGGCGGCACTGTGGTGTGCAGCCGGGGCGTTCGGAGCTACGCGTATGACGCGCAGAAGCAAACGGCGAAGATTAACGCTTGCTGTACTGCGGAGCCTTGCGGGCCTTCTTGAGACCGGCCTTCTTGCGCTCGACCGCACGGTCGTCGCGCTTGAGGAAGCCGGCCTTCTTGAGGGCGCCGCGGTTGTTGTCCACGTCGGCCTCGTTCAGCGCACGGGCCACGCCGAGGCGCAGGGCACCGGCCTGACCCGAGACGCCGCCACCCGAGATGCGGGCGACAACGTCGTAGCGGTTGTCGAGTTCGAGCACCTTGAAGGGCTCGTTGACTTCCTGCTGGTGCACCTTGTTGGGGAAGTAGTCCTCAAGGGTGCGACCGTTGATCTTCCACTTGCCGGTGCCCGGAACGATCCGGACGCGGGCGATGGCGTTCTTGCGACGGCCCAGGCCGGCGGCCGGCTGCGGGTCGCCGAAGCGGCCTTCGAGCGACTCCGAGGTGTACTCGCCCTCGACGGGCACCTCGGACTCGGTGGTGTAGCTCTCGATGTCGACAAGCTCGGTCTCAGTCTCTTCGACCGGCTGCTCAACGGTGGTCTCGGCCACGATTCTCCTCAGATTCTTTTTCGTCTTAGGGGGTGGCCGGAACTACTGCGCGACCTGGGTGATCTCGAACGGGACCGGCTGCTGCGCAGCGTGCGGGTGGTTCTCGCCCGCGTAGACCTTCAGCTTCGAGAGCACCTGACGGCCCAGGGTGTTCTTGGGAACCATGCCCCTGATGGCCTTCTCGACGGCCTTCTCGGGGTTCTTCGCCAGCAGCTCGTCGTAACGGACGGAGCGCAGACCACCCGGGTAACCGGAGTGGCGGTACGCCAGCTTCTGGGTCTTCTTGTTGCCGGAGAGGTGCACCTTGTCGGCGTTGATGATGATGACGAAGTCACCAGCGTCGACGTGGGGCGCGTAGATCGGCTTGTGCTTGCCGCGCAGAATGTTCGCGGCAGTGGTCGCCAGACGACCCAGGACGACATCCTGGGCGTCGATGACGTACCACTGGCGAGTGATGTCGCCGGGCTTGGGGCTGTACGTACGCACGGTCGTAGCCTTCGCTTCTTCAGTGAGTGGGTCCTGACATGGCCACCACGGACGATCACGACAGCCCTGACCGCACTGCGGTGACGCATACCGCGTGCTGGTCGCTGGTCATCAGCCCCGGTGGACCGGTGTAAGGGCCCCTCACGTGAGAATGAGCAAGCCAATACACATAACGAACTGCAAGCTTACCCGCGGCGGCCCGCAAGGGTCAAAACGCGAGTGCTCACACCCTCGTGGCCCGTCGTCCTCGTCGCTGGGCGACGAAGTGGTCCGGGCCGGCGAGCGGCAGGTGACGGCGGCGCGGGAGCGCCACCGATGCAGTCATCACACACAGGGTAAAGCAGTCACGGAAGGAACGCCGGGTCACCGCTTCCAGCCAGGGCCAGTCCGCGCCGGGCACCTGCGGCACCAGCGCCAGCCAGAACCAGGGCCCACGGGCCGCCGCGCCGGGGTACGGCAGCCCCGCGAGCAGCAGCGGCACCACCACGAGCAGATAGTGGTCGTAGGACGGCCGGGACACCAGGAACGCCGAGAGCATCAGCAGCACCGCGGTCTCGGCGAGCCGCAGGGGCCCGGGAACACCGCGCGACCAGCGGCGGTGGGCGGCCAGCGCCCCGGCACCCGCCGCCGCGCAGGCCAGCGGGACCGCCACCGGGGACGGCACCCCGAGACGCGGCAGCACGGCCGCCGGAGAGGCCTCGTAGAGGCGTACGAAGCCGTCGTGGCCGCGCAGCAGGAACGGCAGCGTCCGTGTGACGAACGCCGCAGGATCGGGCATCAGCAGCGCCGCCCCGCCGGACGCCACGGCGGGCAGGAGGAACATCGCGGCCAGCGCCCGCCACCGGCGCGCGAAAAGAAAGAGGAGCGCCACGGGGGCGAGCAGCGGCTTCAGGGCGAGGGCCGCGCCGATGACCACCCCGGCCCACCCCCACCGGTCCCGCGCGGCCAGCAGCAGGGCGAGCGGCAGGGCCGCCGCGGCGGTCACGGTCCAGTTGCCGAGCGAGACCAGGTGTCCGAAGGGCGCGAAGCCCAGCGCGAGCCCGGCCGGGCCGAGCACCCCCAGGCGGCTGCGCCAGGGGATCCCGTGGACGCTCAGCGCGCAGGCCCAGCCCGTCATCAGGAGCGCGGTCACCGTCAGCGGGACCAGCACGCGCAGCGCGTACGCCGGGAGCAGCGTCTGCGGCACCGCCGCGAGCACCGCGCTCGGGAGATAGAGGAAGTGCCGGTCGGCGTAGGGCGAACCGCCGTCCAGCCAGGTCCGCGCCGCCCGTACGACGATCGCGTTGTCCATCCCCCCGTCCGAGGTGTGGAGCGCGACGCCCACGGCGTGCGCGCACAGCACCGCGCCCGAGGCCGCCCACGCGTGCCAGGAGGCCCTACGTACCAACCACCCGGAGATGTCACTTTTGCCCTTGCGCATTCAGATCACGCTAGGGGCTCAAGTGCCCGGTGGAGCTGACCGGCACCCCCCAACCCCCGTCTAAGATGCGGCGCATGAGTTATGGGCAGGGTGGGCAGGGGCAGCCCCCATGGGACCCCTGGAAGCCGGGTTCTCAGCAAACGCCTCAGTGGAACAACCAGCGTTCCGGCGGGAATCCCGACTGGGCCGCCATGGCGGAGGCTTCCGAAACACGCAACAAGCGGCGCAAAGTGCTGCTCATCGTGGGCGGGGCGCTGGCCACCGTCGCGGTCGGCGCTGCCGTGGCCATGGCCGTCGCCAACGCGAACGGGAACAATCAGGCCACGAAGCAGCCGTCCCAACTGCCCGCCAGCGCGGACATTCCCGGCGCCACGACACCGGCGCCGTCCTTCGAGCCGACCTCGGCTCCGCCGCCGCTGGATCCGAAGCAGTTCATAGCCAGCGCGCAGAAGGACACCGCGCCGCTGAGCCCGGACATCCTCTTCCCCGGTACGCAGCTCACGATGGGCAACCGTGTGTACCGCAAGGGTCCGACGGCCGACACGAAGAACTGCGCCTCGGCCGTGAAGGGCACGCTGCCGTCGGTTCTGAGGAAGGACGGCTGCACCCGCTTCATGCGGGTCACCTACGTCAAGGACGGGGTGGCGGTGACGGTCGGCATCGCGGTGTTCGACACCGAGGCCCGGGCGACCAAGGCCAAGGCCGACGCGGACAGCAAGAGCATCATCGCCTCGCTCCCGGGCAACGGCATCAAGGCGTTCTGCGACGCGGCCGTCTGCCGGTCGACCACCAACGCCTACGGCCGTTACGCCTACTTCACGCTCTCCGGTTTCACCAACGGCAAGGACGTGACGACGAAGGACACCGCCGTGTTCACGACCGGCGACGATCTCGCGGAGTTCGCGTTCCGTCAGATCGGCCGGCGGGGACAGGCCCAGGCGTCGGCCGCGGCCAACCGGTAGCGGTCACGGGCGGCGGCCGGTGAACACCGGCCGCCGCGCCGCCCCTGGCGCGGGGGTTGACGCCCTCTCAGGCGAACGGACCGTCAGCGGACCCGCGCAGGCGCCCGGGTGTCAGCAGGTCTCGCATCCGCCCGCACCCGGCAACGTCCGTTTGTTCCGGGCCTCCTTGTTCCGCGCGGCCAGCAACTCGTCGGCGGGGTAGCCCACTTCCTCCAGCGTCAGCCCGTGCGGCCGTACGACGTGAACGGCCGAGTCCCGGACGCCGGCGGCGAGCACCTTGCCCGGCCACTCGGGACCGCGGTGCCCGTCCCCCACGAACAGCAGGGCCCCGATCAGCGACCGCACCATGTTGTGGCAGAAGGCGTCGGCCCGCACGGTGGCGGTGATGACACCGTCCTCACCCCGTACCAGGCTCAGTTGCTGGAGCGTGCGGATGGTCGTCGCCCCCTCGCGCTTCTTGCAGTACGCGGCGAAGTCGTGCTCGCCCAGCAGCCGCCGCGCCGCCGCGTTCATGGCGTCCACGTCCAACGGCCAGTCGTGCCACAGGACATGACTGCGCAGCAGCGGGTCGACGCCGCCTGGTTCGTCGGTCACGCGGTAGGCGTAGCGCCGCCAGACCGCCGAGAACCGCGCGTTGAAGCCGGCGGGCGCCTCGGTGAGCGACCACACCCGCACGTCCTTGGACAGCCTCCCGGCCAGCCGCTTCAGCAGCTTCTCCCGGTGCTCGGCCCACAGTTCCCCGGGCAGGTCGACGTGGGCCACCTGGCCGCGCGCGTGCACCCCGGCGTCGGTCCGCCCGGCCACGGTCAGCTCGTACGTCGTGTCCTTGGTCCGGGTCACCGTCCGCAGCGCGTCCTCGATCTCGCCCTGCACGGTCCTGCGTCCGCCGGCCTGCTTGGCCCACCCGGAGAACTCGGTCCCGTCGTACGACAGGTCCAACCGCACCCGGACGAACCCGGGCTCCGCTTCGTCACTCACACCTAGATCCTCTCAAGCCCGGGTTGCTCCCCGGGAACGCGAAAGCGGGCCCGCCCCGAAAGGGACGGACCCGCTCACAGCAAGGCAGTGCCTCAGGCGTCCTTCGACTCCTCGGCGGGAGCCTCAGCGGCGTCCTCGACCTTGGTGTCCTCGACCTTGGCCGGAGCCTCGGCGTCCTTGGCGGAACGCTTGGTCGCGGCCTCGGCCTCACCAGTGGCCTGCTGGGCCACGGTCAGGGCCTCCACCAGCTCGATGACAGCCATGGGCGCGTTGTCGCCACGGCGGTTACCGATCTTGGTGATACGGGTGTAGCCACCCGGGCGGTTCTCGTATCGCGGGCCGATCTCGGTGAAGAGCGTGTGCACGATGCTCTTGTCCGTGATCACCGAGAGCACCTGACGGCGGTTGTGAAGGTCACCCTTCTTCGCCTTGGTGACCAGACGCTCCGCGTAGGGACGCAGGCGACGGGCCTTGGCCTCGGTGGTGGTGATGCGGCCGTGCTCGAAGAGCGACTTCGCGAGGTTCGCGAGGAGCAGCTTCTCGTGCGCGGCGCTGCCGCCCAGACGGGCACCCTTGGCGGGCTTCGGCATGGTTTCTCCTAGGTGTCTGCCCCGGCCGTATCAGGTACCGGAGTCAGTGTCCGAGCGGGCGATTGCCCGTCGAAGATCCGGGGTCCCGAAGGACCCCGGAGGACGGAAGCCGTCCCAGTACCGGATCAGTACTGCTCGGTCTCCACGAAACCCGCGTCCGCGTCGTCGTCGGCGCCGAAGGCGTCGGCGGCGGCGGTCGGGTCGAATCCGGGCGGGCTGTCCTTGAGGGCCAGGCCCATGCCGGCCAGCTTCGCCTTGACCTCGTCGATGGACTTCGCACCGAAGTTGCGGATGTCCAGGAGGTCGGCCTCGGAGCGGGCGACGAGCTCACCCACGGAGTGGATGCCCTCACGCTTGAGGCAGTTGTACGACCGAACGGTGAGCTCCAGCTCCTCGATCGGCAGGGCGAGATCAGCGGCGAGGGCGGCGTCCGTGGGGGACGGGCCCATGTCGATGCCCTCGGCGTCGATGTTGAGCTCGCGGGCCAGACCGAACAGCTCGACCAGGGTCTTACCGGCCGACGCCATGGCGTCACGGGGACGCATGGCCTGCTTGGTCTCGACGTCGACGATCAGCTTGTCGAAGTCGGTGCGCTGCTCGACACGGGTCGCCTCGACCTTGTACGTGACCTTCAGCACCGGCGAGTAGATCGAGTCGACCGGGATGCGCCCGATCTCCTGACCGACCTGCTTGTTCTGAACGGCGGAGACGTAGCCGCGACCGCGCTCGACGGTCAGCTCCATCTCCAGCTTGCCCTTGCCGTTGAGCGTGGCGAGGACGAGGTCGGGGTTGTGGACCTCGACACCGGCCGGGGGCGCGATGTCGGCGGCGGTGACCAGACCCGGGCCCTGCTTGCGCAGGTACATCACGACCGGCTCGTCGTGCTCCGAGGAGACGACCAGCTGCTTGATGTTGAGGATCAGGTCGGTGACGTCCTCCTTGACGCCCGGCACGGTGGTGAACTCGTGCAGGACACCGTCGATACGGATGCTGGTGACAGCAGCGCCGGGGATCGACGAGAGGAGGGTGCGGCGCAGGGAGTTGCCGAGGGTGTAGCCGAAGCCCGGCTCCAGCGGCTCGATCACGAACCGGGAGCGGAATTCGTCGACGACCTCTTCGGTCAACGAGGGGCGCTGAGCGATCAGCATGGGGTGATCAGATCCTTCATTCGTGGACGCCCGCTATTTGACGCCCGACAAAAGCGCGCCTCCGAAGAGACGGGTACAGCAAGGGTACGGGCGATACGGCCCTTTTACGGAGCCGTACCGCCCGGAAACCTCGAACCAGCACAGGGCCGTCAGGAACGACGACCGAGCGGCCGTGCGTCAGACGCGGCGGCGCTTCGGCGGACGGCAGCCGTTGTGCGGGGTGGGGGTGACGTCCTGGATCGAGCCGACCTCGAGGCCAGTGGCCTGGAGGGAGCGGATCGCGGTCTCGCGGCCGGAGCCCGGGCCCTTCACGAAGACGTCAACCTTGCGCATGCCGTGCTCCTGCGCGCGACGGGCGGCCGACTCGGCGGCCATCTGCGCGGCGAAGGGGGTGGACTTGCGCGAGCCCTTGAAGCCGACGTGGCCGGCGGAGGCCCAGGAGATCACGTTGCCCGAGGGGTCCGTGATCGAGACGATCGTGTTGTTGAACGTGCTCTTGATGTGAGCGTGCCCGTGAGCGACGTTCTTCTTTTCCTTGCGGCGCACCTTCTTGGCAGCGCCCTGACGACCCTTGGGGGGCATCTATTTCTCCTACGGGGAGGTGGTCGGTCCTACAGCGAAGACCGCTGGTGAAGCGTTGTCCGCTGAGGACTACTTCTTGCCCGGCTTCTTCTTGCCGGCGATCGCGCGACGCGGGCCCTTGCGGGTACGAGCGTTCGTGCTGGTGCGCTGACCGTGCACGGGCAGGCCACGACGGTGGCGGATGCCCTGGTAGCAGCCGATCTCGATCTTGCGGCGAATGTCGCCCTGGATCTCGCGACGGAGGTCACCCTCGGTCTTGATGTTGGCGTCCACGTACTCGCGGATCTTGACCAGCTCCTCCTCGGAGAGGTCACGAACGCGCGTGTTGGGGTTCACGCCAGTCTCGGCCAGCGTCAGCTGGGAAAGCGTCCGGCCGATGCCGAACACGTAGGTGAGGGCGACCTCCACACGCTTTTCGCGCGGGATGTCAACACCGGAAACGCGTGCCATTCAATGGCTCCAGTTGTCGTTCGGAGGTCTTCCGCAGAACCGGATCCCGCCCGCCGTCGTCCTCTGATCCAAGGGATCGAGCATTCGGTACGAACCGGGTCCCCGGCCTCCGACCGGGGGTGTCAGGCCTGATGAGACTCAGCCCTGGATCCTGCGTATGAACATGTACTACTGCGTCGCGCGAAGTATCTGCGGGGTGCAGAAGGTTCGGTCGTGCGTCAGCCCTGGCGCTGCTTGTGGCGCGGGTTTTCGCAGATGACCATGACCCGACCGTGACGGCGGATCACCCTGCACTTGTCGCAGATCTTCTTGACGCTCGGCTTGACCTTCATTAGGTGAGGTTCTCCGGGTCAGTGCCACCCCCCGCGTCCCGGAACCGGAACACGGAGCAAGGCAAGATCTACTTGTAGCGGTAGACGATCCGGCCGCGCGTCAGGTCGTACGGAGACAACTCCACCACGACCCGGTCGTCAGGGAGGATGCGGATGTAGTGCATGCGCATCTTGCCGCTGATGTGCGCCAGGACCTGGTGGCCGTTCTGGAGCTCCACCTTGAACATCGCGTTCGGAAGAGACTCAACGACAGTGCCCTCGATCTCGATGGCACCTTGCTTCTTGGCCACGCTTTGCCCTTCGAATCGACTACCTTGATCGACTTCGTGCGAGCCGCATGCAGACATGCGGGTGCACGAGAGCCGACGAGTCAGTCTACGTCAGGGCTCCCGGAAAGACGAATCGACCTGTGTCCTCCCCGCCACTCATGACGATGCCCCACCCATCGGCGCGGTATGCGCGAAGGGCGGGGCTGACCGTTGGCACGGCCGGCGCGGAGAGCGAGCGGGCTCCCCGCGGGCGGGGGCTCAGCCGGCGAGGGGGTCGGGCGCCGCGGTGACCCCGTACTCGGCGAGCTTCGCCCGGCCGCAGTCGGGAGCGGTGAGGACCAGCGGTCCCTCAGCCGTCAGCGCCACGGAGTGCTCCCAGTGCGAGGACCAGGTCCCGTCCGTGGTGATCACGGTCCAGTCGTCCTCCAGCACCTCGGTCCGCGGTGTGCCGAGGGACACCATCGGCTCGATCGCCAGGCAGAGACCGGGAACCAGCTTCGGTCCCTTCCCCCGCTTGCGCTCGACGTAGTTCAGCAGGTGCGGGTCCATGTGCATCTCGGTGCCGATGCCGTGGCCGCCGTAGTCCTCGACGATGCCGTACTTGCCGCCGCCCGGCTTGGGCTGGCGGCGGATGTAGGTCTCGATCGCCCGGGAGATGTCGACCAGGCGGTTGCCCACCTTCATCGCCGCGATGCCCGCCCACATCGACTCCTCGGTCACCCGGGAGAGCTCGATCAGTTCCGGAGCGTGTCCGGAGCCCACGAACGCGGTGAACGCGGCGTCACCGTGCCAGCCGTCCACGATCGCGCCGGCGTCGATGGAGATGATGTCGCCGTCCTTCAGGACGGTCTTGTCGTCGGGGATGCCGTGGACGACGACCTCGTTGGCCGAGGTGCAGATCGTCGCGGGGAAACCGCCGTACCCGAGGAAGTTCGACTTGGCGCCGTGCTCCTCCAGCACCTTGCGCGCGACCTCGTCCAGGTCCCGGGTGGTCGCTCCGGGCACCGCCGCTTCCCGCGTGGCCGCATGGATCGCCGCGACGACCAGCCCCGCCTCACGCATCTTGGCGATCTGCTCGGGCGTCTTGATCTGCACCATGGTGGCTGCGGCCTTTCTGGACCGGAGAACGGACTACTCCAACGATACGGGGGACTCGCCCCGCTCTGCCCGGGGTCCTGCGACCCCGCCGCGCACAGGACCTCCGCCCCGTCCGTCTCGCACGTCGGCCGCGGCACCCGGTGAGGGTGCCGCGGCCGATGCGACGTACTGCTTCACACTCCCGCGACGCGTGCGTCACGGAACGGACCGCAGGGACTAGGCGTCCTCGCGGGCCAGCGCCCCCATCGCGCGCGCCGTGACCTCTTCGACCTTGCCGAGCGCCGGGATCGTGACGACCAGGCCCTGCGACCGGTAGTAGTCGATGATCGGCTCGGTCTGCGTGTGGTAGACCTCCAGCCGCGTGCGGACGGTGTCCTCGGAGTCGTCGTCGCGCTGGTACAGCTCGCCGCCGCAGACGTCACAGACGCCCTCACGCTTCGGCGCCTTGTACGACACGTGGAAGACGTGCGCCGAGTCGTTGCGGCAGATGCGACGGCCCGCGATACGGCGGACCACCTCGTCCTCGGGGACCTCCAGGTCCAGCACCGCGTCCAGCTTCATGCCCTCGGTGCTCAGCATCTCGTCCAGCGCCTCGGCCTGCGAGACGTTGCGCGGGAAGCCGTCGAGCAGGAAGCCGTTCTCCGCGTCGGGCTGCTCCATGCGGTCCTTGGCCATGGCGATGGTGACCTCGTCCGGTACCAGTTCGCCCTTGTCCATGTAGGACTTCGCCAGCTTGCCGAGCTCCGTCTGCTGAGAGATGTTGGCGCGGAACAGGTCGCCCGTTGAGATGTGCGGGATCGCCAGATTCTTGGCGAGGAACGCGGCCTGCGTTCCCTTCCCGGCACCGGGCGGCCCGACGAGGACGATTCGCATCAGCGGAGGAACCCTTCGTAATTGCGCTGCTGAAGCTGACTCTCGATCTGCTTCACCGTCTCAAGGCCCACACCCACGATGATGAGGATGCTGGTGCCACCGAACGGGAAGTTCTGGTTTGCCCCGAAACCAACCAACGCCACCGTCGGCACGAGAGCGATCAGCCCCAGATACAGCGAACCCGGCCAGGTGATCCGGTTGAGTACGTAACTGAGGTACTCAGCGGTCGGCCGGCCAGCCCGGATGCCCGGGATGAAGCCACCATACTTCTTCATGTTGTCGGCGACTTCCTCGGGGTTGAACGAGATCGCCACGTAGAAGAACGCGAAGAACACGATCAGAAGGAAGTACATGGTGATGTAAATCGGGTGGTCACCCTTGGTCAGGTTCTGCGTGACCCACGTTTTCCACCCCGAGTTGCTCTTCGAGAACTGGGCGACCAGGCTCGGAATGTAGAGCAGCGACGACGCGAAGATGACAGGAATCACACCTGCCTGGTTGACCTTCAGCGGAATGTAGGTCGAGGTACCGCCGTAGGAACGGCGGCCGATCATGCGCTTCGCGTACTGGACGGGAATCCGGCGCTGCGCCTGCTCGACGAAGACCACCAGGCCGACCATGCACAGACCCACCGCGATGACCGTGCCGAACTCGATCCAGCCATCGGCCAGCTTGCCCTGGACCTTGACGGTCCACAGGGCGCTCGGGAAGGTCGCGGCGATCGAGATGAACATCAGGATCGACATGCCGTTGCCGATGCCGCGGTCGGTGATCAGCTCACCGAGCCACATGACGACACAGGTACCGGCGGTCATCGTGACGACCATCGTGATCGTGGTGAAGATCGACTGGTCGGGGACGATCTGGTTGGCCACGGGGCAGCCCGAGAACAGCGCGCCGCTGCGGGCGGTGGCCACCAGGCCGGTGCCCTGCAGGATGGCCAGCGCGACCGTCAGATAGCGGGTGTACTGCGTGATCTTCGCCGTACCGGCCGAGCCCTCCTTCTTGAGGGCCTCCAGTCGCGGGATCACCACGGTGAGCAGCTGGAGAATGATGCTCGCCGTGATGTACGGCATGATGCCGAGCGCGAAGATCGTGATCTGCAGCAGCGCGCCGCCACTGAACATGTTGATCAGGCTGAACAGCCCGCGGTTCGTGTCGGCCATGTCCATGCACGACTGGACGTTCTTGTAGTCCACGCCGGGGATCGGAACGTGGGTACCGACCCGGTAGACCACGATGATGCCGAGCGTGAAGAGCAGCTTCTTGCGCAGGTCGGGCGTCCTGAACGCCCGGGCGAACGCGGTGAGCACGGTGCCTCCTGCGACCCCCGCGCTACAGCGTCAGAGGGTGACGGTCTTGAGGTTCGACGGATGACTGACAGCTAACCAACAGTCAAAGACCGCCCGGAGTTCCCGTGAGGCACGCCGGACGAAAATTAACAGTGCAGGCCACCTTACCGGCGACACTGCCCCCCTAGGAACGACCAACCGGGGATGCCCCTTTTGTGGGCATCCCCGGTTGGGATCGTTCAGGTCATCGAGACGCCTGCTGAAATCAGACGAGCTCGGTGACGGTACCGCCGGCAGCGGTGATCTTCTCCTTGGCGGAGCCGGAGACGGCGTCGACCGTCACCTGCAGCGCCACGGAGATCTCGCCCTGGCCGAGGACCTTGACGAGGCTGTTCTTGCGAACGGCACCCTTGGCGACGAGACCCTCGACGGTGACCTCGCCACCCTCCGGGTACAGCGCGCCCAGCTTGTCGAGGTTCACGACCTGGAACTCGGTCTTGAACGGGTTACGGAAGCCCTTCAGCTTCGGAAGACGCATGTGGAGGGGCATCTGGCCACCCTCGAAGCGCTCCGGAACCTGGTAGCGGGCCTTCGTGCCCTTGGTACCACGGCCTGCCGTCTTACCCTTCGACGCCTCACCACGACCAACACGGGTCTTGGCGGTCTTGGCGCCCGGGGCGGGACGGAGGTTGTGGATCTTGAGCGGGTTGTTTTCCGCCATGATCAGTCGACCTCCTCGACCGTCACGAGGTGGCGGACGGTGTGAACCATTCCGCGGAACTCGGGGCGGTCCTCCTTGACGACCTGCGTGTTGATGCCCTTGAGACCAAGGGAACGCAGGGTGTCACGGTGGTTCTGCTTGCTGCCGATGTACGACTTCGTCTGCGTGACCTTGAGGCGAGCCATTACGCACCCGCCCCGGCACGTGCACGAAGGAGAGCCGCGGGGGCGACGTCCTCGAGGGGCAGACCACGGCGAGCCGCGATCTCCTCGGGACGCTGCAGGCCCTTGAGGGCCGCCACGGTCGCGTGCACGATGTTGATCGCGTTGGAAGAACCGAGCGACTTCGACAGGATGTCGTGAACGCCGGCGCACTCCAGGACAGCTCGCACCGGGCCACCGGCGATAACGCCGGTACCGGGGGAAGCAGGCTTGAGCAGGACGACGCCCGCGGCCTTCTCGCCCGTGATCGGGTGCGGGATGGTGCCCTGGATACGGGGGACCTTGAAGAAGTGCTTCTTGGCCTCTTCAACACCCTTGGCGATCGCGGCCGGCACCTCCTTGGCCTTGCCGTAACCGACACCGACGGTGCCGTCACCATCGCCCACCACGACCAGCGCGGTGAAGCTGAAGCGACGACCACCCTTCACAACCTTGGCGACGCGGTTGATCGCGACAACGCGCTCAACGTACGCGGTCTTCTCGGCAGCAGCTGCGCCGCCGTCACGGCCCTTCCGGTCCCGCCGCTCGCCGCCACCGGCACCGCTTCCGCGGCGCTGGGGTCCAGCCATTGGATTACCTCTCTCTTTTTCCGCTAGCTACGCAGCGTCAATGAAGTCACTGCGCGACGGGCGACTCAGAACTTGAGTCCGGCTTCGCGGGCGGCGTCCGCCAGGGCGGCGATGCGCCCGGCGTACTGGTTACCACCACGGTCGAATACGACAGCCTCGACACCGGCGGCCTTGGCGCGCTCGGCGACAAGTGCGCCGACCGACTTCGCCTGAGCCGACTTGTCGCTCTCGCCGCCGCGGATCGTCGTGTCCAGGGTCGACGCCGACGCGAGGGTGTGACCCTTAACGTCGTCGATGACCTGGGCCACGATGTGGCGGTTGGAGCGCGTCACGACCAGGCGCGGACGCTCAGCCGTACCCGAGATGTGCTTACGGATCCGGATGTGACGACGCTTGATGGCAGCACGCTTGTAAGCGTCGCCCTTAGCAATCTTGACACCGTATGCCATGGCTTACTTACCCGCCTTTCCGACCTTGCGCCGGACGACTTCGCCCTCGTACTTGACGCCCTTGGCCTTGTACGGGTCGGGCTTGCGCAGCTTGCGGATGTTGGCCGCAACCTCGCCGACCTTCTGCTTGTCGATTCCCTCGACCGAGAAGTGCGTCGGGTTCTCGACCTTGAACGAGATGCCCTCGGGCGCCTCGACCGTGATCGAGTGGCTGTAGCCGAGCGAGAACTCCAGGTTGGAGCCCTTCGCCAGGACGCGGTAACCGACACCGCTGATTTCGAGCTTCTTCACGTAACCCGCGGTCACGCCGGTGATCATGTTCGCCACCAGCGTGCGGGACAGGCCGTGGAGGGCCTTGTTCTGACGCTCGTCGTTCGGGCGGGTGACATTGAGAATGCCGTCCTCGCCCTTGGCGACCTCGATCGGCGCCGCGACGGTGTGGGAGAGGGTGCCCTTGGGACCCTTCACCTGGACCGTGCGACCGTCGATGGTGACGTCCACGCCGGCGGGAACCGTGATGGGGAGCTTGCCAATACGCGACATAGCTGTTTCCTCCGTTCCCTTCTACCAGACGTAGGCGAGGACTTCTCCGCCTACGCCCTTCTTGCCGGCCTGCTTGTCGGTGAGGAGACCGTGTGACGTGGAGATGATCGCCACGCCGAGGCCACCGAGCACCCTGGGCAGGGAGGTGGACTTCGCGTACACACGCAGACCCGGCTTCGAGATCCGCTTGATGCCCGCGATGGAGCGCTCACGGTTCGGGCCGAACTTCAGCTCGAGGACGAGCTTCTTGCCGACCTCGGCGTCCTCGACCTTCCAGCCGGTGATGAAGCCCTCCTGCTGGAGGATCTCTGCGATGTGCGACTTGATCTTGCTGTGCGGCATCGCGACATCGTCGTGGTACGCCGAGTTCGCGTTACGCAGACGCGTAAGCATGTCTGCGATGGGATCAGTCATGGTCATGAATTGGCCTTCGGCCTCTCTCGCCGGGGTTTCCTGTATGCGCCATCCCTCTCCCCACTCAGTGGCGGGACGGGTGCGGTGCGGGGACCTACGGCGTAGTAAGTCGTCTGGGCGTCAGGCGCCCAACCCTCCTAGCCTAAGGCATGGAGAGATGGGCACCTGACAGAGCCCTTTGCTTACCGAGAGTCCTGGAACCCTGAATTACAGGGACTACCAGGAGCTCTTGGTCACGCCCGGCAGCTCGCCACGGTGAGCCATCTCACGAAGGCAGACGCGGCACAGGCCGAACTTGCGGTACACGGAGTGCGGACGACCGCAGCGCTGGCAGCGCGTGTATCCACGCACACCGAACTTGGGCTTACGAGCAGCCTTGGCAATCAGAGCCTTCTTCGCCATCTCGCTTACGCCTCCTTGAAGGGGAAGCCGAGGTGACGAAGGAGCGCGCGGCCCTCAGCGTCGTTGGTCGCCGTGGTCACCACGGTGATGTCCATACCCCGGGTGCGGTCGATCTTGTCCTGGTCGATCTCGTGGAACATGACCTGCTCCGTGAGACCGAAGGTGTAGTTGCCACGGCCGTCGAACTGCTTGGGGGACAGACCACGGAAGTCGCGGATGCGCGGAAGCGCGAGCGACAGGGTGCGGTCCAGGAACTCCCACATGCGGTCGCCACGGAGTGTGACGTGGGCACCGATCGGCTGACCCTCGCGCAGCTTGAACTGCGCGATGGACTTGCGGGCCTTGGTGATGGCCGGCTTCTGACCGGTGATCGTGGTCAGGTCACGGACGGCACCGTCCATGAGCTTCGAGTCACGGGCGGCGTCGCCGACACCCATGTTGACCACGATCTTGACGAGGCCCGGCGTCTGCATGACGTTCTCGTAGGAGAACTCTTCCTGCAGCTTCGCCGCGATCTCCTCGCGGTACTTCGTCTTGAGACGCGGAGTGGTGGTGGTAGCCATCAGATGTCCTCACCCGTCCGCTTGGCAACGCGGATCTTGTTGCCCTCTTCGTCGAAGCGGTAACCGACGCGCGTGACAACCTTGTTGCCGTCCTTCTCAACGACCAGCTGGACGTTGGAGACGTGGACGGGCGCCTCGGTCGTGACGATGCCACCGGCCTGGGAACCCTTGGCGGTCGGACCGGCCTTCGTGTGCTTCTTGACCCGGTTGACACCCTCGACCAGGACGCGCTCGTCGCGCGGGTAAGCGGCAATGACCTTGCCCTGCTTGCCCTTGTCCTTACCGGTGATGACCTGAACCAGGTCGCCCTTCTTGATCTTCATGCTTACAGCACCTCCGGCGCGAGCGAGATGATCTTCATGAACTTCTTCTCGCGCAGCTCACGGCCGACAGGGCCGAAGATACGGGTGCCGCGAGGGTCGCCGTCGTTCTTCAGAATGACGGCGGCGTTCTCGTCGAAGCGGATGTACGAGCCGTCCGGACGGCGGCGCTCCTTGACGGTGCGAACGATGACAGCCTTGACGACGTCACCCTTCTTCACGTTGCCGCCGGGGATCGCGTCCTTGACGGTGGCGACGATCACGTCACCGATGCCCGCGTAGCGGCGACCGGAGCCACCGAGCACACGGATGCAAAGGATTTCCTTCGCACCAGTGTTGTCGGCGACACGCAGTCGCGACTCCTGCTGGATCACGTCTATCTCCTGATTGTCTGCCGGTTCCCGGGACGGGGTCGTTCAGCACGACCCCGCCCCGAGCCTGGCGGAACCAACCTCAGGGAAACCCCTGAGGTACTTACTTGGCCTTCTCGAGGATCTCGACGATGCGCCAGCGCTTCGTCGAGGACAGCGGCCGGGTCTCCATCAGGAGGACGCGGTCGCCGACGCCGGCGGCGTTCTGCTCGTCGTGGGCCTTGAGCTTGCTCGTACGGCGGATGACCTTGCCGTACAGCGCGTGCTTCACGCGGTCCTCGACAGCGACGACGACGGTCTTGTCCATCTTGTCGCTGACGACCAGACCCTCACGGGTCTTGCGGAAGCCGCGCTCGGTCTTCTGCTCAGTCACGTTGCTCTCGCTCATCAGGCGCTCTCCACCGTCTCGATGCCCAGCTCGCGCTCACGCATCAGGGTGTAGATCCGCGCGATGTCCTTACGGACGGCCTTGAGCCGACCGTGGTTCTCGAGCTGACCGGTCGCCGCCTGGAAACGGAGGTTGAACAGCTCTTCCTTGGCTTCGCGGAGCTTCGCGAGAAGCTCCTCGTCACCCAGTTCGCGCAGCTCGGACGCCTTGGTACCGGCCGACATCACGCTTCACCTGCCTCGCGCTTGACGATCCGGCACTTCATCGGCAGCTTGTGGGCTGCGCGAGTGAGGGCCTCACGGGCGATCTTCTCGTTGGGGTAGGACAGTTCGAACATGACCCGGCCCGGGTGCACGTTCGCGATCCACCACTCCGGGGAACCCTTACCGGAACCCATGCGGGTCTCGGCAGGCTTCTTCGTGAGCGGGCGGTCCGGGTAGATGTTGATCCAGACCTTGCCGCCACGCTTGATGTGGCGGGTCATCGCGATACGAGCGGCCTCGATCTGGCGGTTCGTCACGTACGCCGGCGTGAGGGCCTGAATGCCGTACTCGCCGAACGAAACCTGCGTACCGCCCTTGGCCTGACCACGGCGCTTCGGGTGGTGCTGCTTGCGGTGCTTGACCCTACGGGGGATCAGCATGTCGGTCAGGCCTCCGTTCCGGTGCTCTCAGCCGGAGCGGCGGCGGGAGCCTCGGCCTTGGGGGCCTCGGCAGCCGGAGCCTGCTGCGGCTTGCGACCGCGACCGCCACGCTCGCCACCACGGCCACCACGGCCGGCCGGGCGGTCAGCGCCGCCACGGGCCGGGCGGTTGCCGGCGCGGGCAGCGGCGTTCTCGGCGCGGACCTCGGCGATGTTCTTGACGTCGCCCTTGTAGATCCAGACCTTCACACCGATGCGGCCGAAGGTCGTCTTGGCCTCGAAGAAGCCGTAGTCGACGTTCGCGCGGAGCGTGTGCAGGGGCACACGGCCCTCGCGGTAGAACTCCGAGCGGGACATCTCGGCGCCGCCGAGGCGGCCACCGCACTGGATCTTGATGCCCTTGGCGCCGGCCTTCATCGTGCCCTGCATGCTCTTACGCATGGCGCGACGGAAGGAGACGCGGGAGGACAGCTGCTCGGCAACGGCCTGAGCAACCAGCTGAGCGTCGGTCTCGGGGCTCTTGACCTCGAGGATGTTCAGCTGGACCTGCTTGCCCGTGAGCTTCTCGAGGTCACCGCGGATGCGGTCGGCCTCGGCGCCACGGCGGCCGATGACGATGCCGGGACGCGCGGTGTGGATGTCCACCCGCACGCGGTCACGGGTGCGCTCGATCTCAACCTTCGAGATGCCGGCGCGCTCCATGCCGGACGTCATCATCCGACGGATGGCGACGTCTTCCTTGACGTAGTCCTTGTACAGCTTGTCGGCGTACCAGCGGGACTTGAAGTCCGTGGTGATGCCGAGCCGGAACCCATGCGGGTTAACCTTCTGGCCCATTACCGGGTTCCTTCCTTGCTGCTGACGACCACGGTGATGTGGCTGGTCCGCTTGCGGATCCGGTAGGCACGGCCCTGGGCACGCGGCCGGAACCGCTTCAGGGTCGGACCCTCGTCGACGTAGGCCTCGGAGATGACGAGGCTGCCGGCGTCGGTGTGGTCGTAGTTGTGTGCGGCGTTGGCAATGGCGCTGTCAAGCACCTTGCCGACCGGCACGCTCGCGGCCTGCGGGGCGAAACGCAGGACCGCCTGAGCCTCCGTGGCATCCATGCCACGGATAAGGTCCACCACTCGGCGGGCCTTCATGGGCGTAACGCGGATGTACCGCGCCTGGGCCCTGGCTTCCATGGTTGTCCTTCCAGTGTCTGTCATGGTCGATTCCACCCCGCGTTAGCGGCGCTTCGACTTCCGGTCGTCCTTGACGTGACCCCGGAAGGTGCGCGTCGGCGAGAACTCGCCGAGCTTGTGGCCGACCATCGACTCGGTGACAAACACCGGGATGTGGGTCTTGCCGTTGTGCACCGCGATCGTGTGGCCGAGCATGGCCGGGATGATCATCGAGCGACGGGACCAGGTCTTGATGACGTTCTTGGTACCGGCTTCGTTCTGTACGTCCACCTTCTTTACAAGGTGTCCGTCGACGAAGGGTCCCTTCTTGAGACTGCGCGGCATCTAAACCCGCTCCTAGCGCTTCTTGTTCGTCTTGCGGCGGCGGACGATGTACTTGTTCGAAGCCTTCTTCGGCGAACGAGTACGACCCTCCTTCTGACCCCACGGGGAGACCGGGTGGCGACCACCGGAGGTCTTGCCCTCACCACCACCGTGCGGGTGGTCAACCGGGTTCATCGCCACACCGCGGACGGACGGGCGAACGCCCAGCCAGCGCTTACGGCCGGCCTTACCCCAGTTGATGTTGCTCTGCTCGGCGTTGCCGACCTCGCCGACCGTGGCGCGGCAGCGCTGGTCGACCAGACGGATCTCGCCAGACGGCATGCGGAGGTGGGCCATGGTGCCCTCCTTCGCGAGCAGCTGCACCGAGGCACCGGCGGAGCGGGCGAACTTGGCGCCGCCACCGGGACGGATCTCGATCGCGTGGATCGTGGTACCGACCGGGATGTTGCGGAGCGCCAGGTTGTTGCCCGGCTTGATGTCGGCCCCGGGACCGTTCTCGACGCGGTCACCCTGCGACAGGTTGCGGGGGGCGAGGATGTAGCGCTTCTCGCCGTCCGCGTAGTGAAGCAGCGCGATGCGCGCGGTGCGGTTGGGGTCGTACTCGATGTGCGCGACCTTCGCCGGCACGCCGTCCTTGTCGTGACGACGGAAGTCGATCACTCGGTAGGCGCGCTTGTGTCCGCCACCCTGGTGGCGAACGGTCACACGACCGGAATTGTTACGGCCGCCCTTGCTGTGCAGGGGGCGAACCAGCGACTTCTCCGGCGTGGACCGCGTGACCTCGACGAAGTCGGCGACGCTGGAGCCACGACGGCCCGGCGTAGTCGGCTTGTACTTGCGGATTCCCATTTCTCAGTCCTCGTCCGATATTCGGACCAGGGCACTCCGTTAGGAGGCCTGGCCGAAGATGTCGATACGGTCGCCCTCAGCGAGGGTCACGATCGCGCGCTTGCTGTCGGCACGCTTGCCGAAGCCCGTCTTGGTGCGCTTGCGCTTGCCCTGACGGTTGATCGTGTTGACCCCGGTGACCTTGACCGAGAAGACCGCCTGGACGGCCTGCTTGATCTGGGTCTTGTTGGCCCGCGGGTCCACGACGAAGGTGTACTTGCCCTCGTCGAGAAGCGCGTAGCTCTTCTCCGAGACGACCGGCTTGAGGAGGACGTCACGGGGGTCCGTGAAGCTCTTGCTCAGCGGGGTCTCGACGGTGTTCTTGCCTTCGGCCTCGTGGCGCTTCGCCTTGGCGATGCGCGCGACCTTCTTGGCCTTGGCGGCCTTCGAGGCGATGCTCGGGTGACGCGTAGCCATCAGGCTTCGCTCCCTTCGGTGTCAGCGGCCTGGGGGCCAGACACGAAGGACTCGAAAGCGGCCTGGGTGAAGACCACGTCGTCCGAGACGAGAACGTCGTACGTGTTCAGCTGGCCCGGCTCCAGGATGTGGACCTGGGGCAGGTTGCGCGCGGAGAGCAGCGCGGCCTCGTCGGAGCGCTCGATGACCAGGAGCACGTTCTTGCGCTCGCTGACCTTGCCGAGGAAGCTCTTCGCGGCCTTGGTGGAGGGGGTCTCGCCCTCGATCACGCCGGTGATGACGTGGATGCGAGCGTTGCGGGCCCGGTCGGTGAGGGCGTGGCGCAGGGCCGCGGCCTTCATCTTCTTCGGGGTCCGCTGCGAGTAGTCACGCGGGGTGGGGCCGTGAACGACGCCACCGCCGGCGAACTGCGGCGCGCGGGTCGAACCCTGACGGGCGCGGCCGGTGCCCTTCTGGCGGTAAGGCTTGCGGCCACCACCACGGACCTCGCCACGACGCTTGACCTTGTGCGTGCCCTGACGGGCGGCGGCCAGCTGCGCGACGACGACCTGGTGAAGCAGCGGAATGCTGATCTTCTCTACGTCGAAGATCTCGGCCGGGAGCTCAACGGTCCCGGCGGTGTCGCCGGAGGGCGACAGAATGTCAATGGTGCTCATGTCCTCAAGCCCCCTTGGCCGCGGTACGGACCAGGACGAGGCCGCCGTTCGGACCCGGGATGGCTCCCTTGATGAGGAGCAGGCCCTTCTCCGCGTCAACGGCGTGAACGGTCAGGTTCTGGGTGGTGACCCGCTCGTTGCCCATGCGGCCCGCCATGCGGACGCCCTTGAACACACGGCCCGGGGTGGCACAGCCACCGATGGAGCCGGGGGAGCGGTGCTTGCGCTGGACACCGTGTCCGGCGCCGAGGCCCTTGAAGTTGTGACGCTTCATGACACCGGCGAAGCCCTTGCCCTTGCTCTTGCCGGTCACGTCCACCTTGATGCCGGCCTCGAACACCTCAGCGGTGATCTCCTGGCCGAGGGTGTACTCGCTGGCGTCAGCGGTACGGATCTCGACGAGGTGGCGGCGGGGAGTGACGTCGGCCTTGGCGAAGTGACCCTTGAGGGGCTTGTTCACCTTGCGAGGGTCGATCTCGCCGAAGGCGATCTGGACCGACTCGTAGCCGTCGATGTCGTTCGTACGGACCTGGGTCACGACGTTCGGGCCGGCCTTGACGACGGTGACGGGAACAACACGGTTGTTCTCGTCCCACACCTGCGTCATGCCGAGCTTCTCGCCCAGGATTCCCTTGATCTGCTTAGCCATTCTCAGATCACCGATCCCTAGAGCTTGATCTCGATGTCGACACCGGCCGGGAGGTCGAGTCGCATCAAAGAGTCAACGGTCTTGGGCGTGGGGTCGAGGATGTCGATGAGGCGCTTGTGCGTGCGCATCTCGAAGTGCTCGCGAGAGTCCTTGTACTTGTGCGGCGACTTGATGACGCAGTACACGTTCTTCTCAGTGGGCAGCGGCACCGGGCCCGCGACCGACGCACCAGTGCGCGTCACCGTCTCGACGATCTTCTTCGCCGACGAATCGATGACCTCGTGGTCGTAGGCCTTGAGCCGGATGCGGATCTTCTGTCCCGCCATGGCTACTCAGTAGTCCTTTGTCTCGATTAAAACGCTCTGGTACCCGGGGGTTCGCGTCCTACCTCCGACCCACGCGGTCGGGTGTGTCGCGCTCCTGCCGACAGGGATATCCGTCACGGATTTCCCTACGAGGGACGCGGCTCCGCCCGAAAGCAACCGCAGGACCGGGGGTGAGAACACCCACCGGGTGCCTGGTCTGCACCCCGCTGACACTTCCCGGAAGATTCCCGTACGTCCGCCCCAGCGCTGCCTCACGACAGATTGGGCGACGAGTACTGTGGGACTCGCTTCCAGTCCTCCCGACGGGAGGCGCGCAGCATCGGCACTCGACCGAGCAACCCCGTTAGTCTGCCATACCGGACGGGGGGCTGGCCAATCGGGCCGGAGATCGTACCCCCAAGGTGACGAAGGTCAAACCCGGCACGGCCATGATCGCGTGACCGATCCCACAGAGTTCAGCCGATCCCCCCGACGCCGCCTCTCCCCGCCCCGTCGGGCCCCGGAGCGGATACGGACGCACCGGCTCATAAGCCCTCTCCAGGCAGCGCGCACGCGACGCCCCCGTCGCCGGGGCGGCCCGGACCCGGCAACACCGATGCTCCCCCTGGGGCCGGCACCCCACGGCAATCCTGCGACCCGTCAGGGAAGTCAATCCCACGGATCACGCAGGGGCCTGCGCTTCCACCACTCGGCGAGTTCCGCCTCGGGCCTCGCCTTCGTCGGACGCACCCAGGCGCGCAGAGACCGCTCCGGATCAGGGACACTCGCGGCGGCGAAGCGCTCGTCCAACCGCGCCAGCAACTGCCCCAGCGCACCCTCCCGGGCCTCCGCGGGCAGCCGGAGCATCAACTGCTCGAGCGAGTCACGGGAGTCGAGGTCGTTCTCGTAGGCGCTGATGGGATAGAAGTCGTCGCTCGCCCAACCGGGCTCCATCCGGCGCACCACACGCTCCCAGGACGCGAACCGATCCGCGACCGAATAGACGGGAGTCGTGATCCTCTCCCGCAACTGCGGCGCGACCCGGGACCGCTCCACCTCAAGACGCTCCGCGTCGCACCGGGCGACGGCCTCCATGACCTCCGCCGGCAACTCCGCCCACACGGACCGCGTTTCCGGCGCGGATCGGAACACGTCGTACGGTTCGCGCTTCCTGCCCCGCCGGGCCGGGGTGGGCTCCTCTGCCCGTGTCAACGCCATCACTCCTTCAGTTGCTTGAGGAAGTATTCATAGCCGTCATCGGGCTGCATAAAGGTTCCGTTGTCCCCTTCCCGGATCAACATCGTTCCCGTCGCATCGTCCCACCAGGCGAAACGAGGATTGCCCGACGTAGTGCTCCGCATACGGATACCGGGAGAATTGGTCATCAGATCCTCCAGGTGCTCCGGCACGTCCAGGTCGTCAACGCCCGGAATCCCTCTGTTCTTGATGTCGCCATGCGCCGCGATCTTGTCGGCGAGCATCGGCAAGTTGCCCACCTGACTCGCGGGGTCCGGCTTGCCGATCTCGTAGAGCCCGAGCGGGTCCGCCATGAGAAGGGGATCGAGGACATAGAGGAAGGGGTTCGGAGCAGGCCCCAGACCGAGCGGATCGGGGCTGAGGTAGCCGGCCGTCTCCGGGTCGTAGTAGCGGTGCACGTTGTAGTGCAGACCGGTTTCGGGGTCGTAGTACTGCCCCGGTGATCGAAGCGGCGTATAAGTGCGGCTTCCGCGCTTCCAGGCAGAGATCCCCCACAGCGTGCTCCGAGCCCGCCAGGCGACACTGCCGTCCTCACCGACAAGTTCGGTGGGAGCACCCGCCAGATCGGCGACGATGGCAAAGAACCGCGCGTCGATCTCCTCGTGCGAGGCGGTGAGGATGCGTTCGGTCTGGGCGACAGGGCGCAGCCCGTCGTACTCCCAGGACAGGGCGACGGGCTGATTGCCTTCGGCGTCAGTGGTGACCTGCTCGCAGAGAGTGGCTCCGTCCCAGGTGAAACGGGTCTCCTCCACCACGGTGGTTCCCCCGACAGCCAGCCGCTGCTTGGCGATGCGACGCCCCATCGGGTCGTAGCGGTATCGCCAGCACGTCCCGTCGGGGGTGCGTACGGAGGTGAGCCGATCTTCCGCGTCCCACGTGTACGCCCAGGTCTCCGACTTCCGTGAGAGGCGGGTGCGGTGCCGACAGATCAACCGCCCTTGGTCGTCGTACCGGTAACGGGTGGCTCCCGCCCCGACGAGCCGGCCGCCCCCGTGGGTGCGAGGCCCCACCGCCGCCTGGCCGGGATGCCGACTCGGCCAGGCGGCATCCGTCTGCGCTCCGTTCTCGTCGTACGCATAGGACTCCATCCAGTCTTCCGCCCGTACGGCAGTGGTACGACCGGCGGCATCCAGCTCGAAGCTTCGGCTCTCTCCGTTCAGGCCGTCGATGCCGATCAGATGTCCGTCGGCGCGGTAGTGGTAGGAGCGGTCGCTCACGGTGCGCCCGTCACCAGTGGCAACCGCCTGCCCTGTGACTCTGCCGAGTCGGTCGTACCCACGGCTCAGCGACAGAGCGTCGTCCACGTCGAAGGAGAGCAATCGCCGTGCCGCGTCGTAACGGAAGTCGAGGGTGTGCCCGGCGGTACGGACCTGGGCGACCTCGCCACGGCCGTCGTACCGTTTCGTGCTGGTCACACCTGTGGGAGTGGTGCGGCTCAGCGACCGCCCTGCCGCATCGTGCCTGAAGGTGGTGGTCCGACCGTTGACGGTCTCCGAGAGGAGACGTCCCTCGGGGTCACGCTGTAGGACCACGGTGGCGTCGGGGCCCTCGGCCGCGCAGAGTCGGTCGTTCAAGTCGTAGGTGTACGTGCTGATCGCACCGTCCACGTCCTTGACGGTCATGCGGCCGAAGGTGTCTCTGGTGATGCGGACCGTCTGCCCGAGCGCGTTCCTGCGCAGGACGACCTGGCCCTTGGCATCACGGCCGTAGCGCTTCGACCGCCCGTCGAAGTCGGTCTCCGAGACGAGTCGCCCCGCCGCGTCGTACTCGTAACTCCAGCATCGCCCGTCAGGGCGTCCCACCTTGACCAGCCGCAGGGAGGGGTCGTACGCGAAGGAATGGCGGACGCCATCGGGCCCGGTCCGTGCCGCGAGCAGGTTGAAGTGGGTGTACTCGAAGCGTGTCACAGCGCCCATGGCATCGGTGTGGCTGACCCGATTCCCCTCGGCGTCGTACGTCCACACCTCCGTCTGCCCGTCCGCGTCGACTTCCCCGCCCACCGCAGAACCGCGTCCTCGTCCGCCATCCCCTCGATCAGACGCAACGCATCCGACACGTCGTCCGCGAAGTCGTGCAGATTCTTCGAGAGCTGCCGCACCCGGTCCGGATCTCCCGGCGTCGGATCCTTGTCCAGGTCCAGGACATGCCAGTCCCCCGGCCGATTCCCCGCCATGCCGCAACCCCCGTCACGTCCAGTTCGGCAACACCCGTACGCACCAGCGAACTTATAGGGAACGTCGATTCGACACGGCGGCCACCTCACGGCAGGCACCGTGCGCAACCCCGCTTCCCCGGGAAGTACGCCATCGGCCCCGCTCGACCGGGACGCGCCCCATGCCCCTTGATCACAGGTCCCATCGAGCCCGTAGCCTCACCCCATGTCTCGCACCACTCCCCCGCGGACCCTGGACGTCACCACGCTGTTCCCCGAACTCGCGCCCCTGGCCCGTACCGCCGTCCGACTGCATCCGCGTCCAAGTACCCCTACGGTCAGGGACAGTTCGATCGGCGGCCCCCTCCTGTGGCCGGCTGACGAGCCGTGGCCCACCTGCCCCGACCACGACGCGCCCACGCACAGCGGTCTGGTGCCGGGGGACGTACGGAAGCGGCGGCGCATCCTCGCCGACGCCTGGACCCGGCCGCGCGCCGAGGGCGCCGACCTCCTCACCCCCGAGGAGCGCGTGATCGTCGACCGTGCCGTCGCGAGGACGCGGATACCGCAGGACGGCCCGGTCCCGCTCATCCCCGTGGTCCAGCTCTACGCCAGCGACATCCCCGCGCTGCCCCGCCCGGCCGGCACCGACCTGCTGCAAGTCCTCTGGTGCCCCTTCGACCACGACGAGGACTACCTCCCCGCCGCCGAGCTGTACTGGCGGGCCTCCACCGAGGTCACCGACCCGCTCCCCGCGCCCCCGGAGCCGTCGGTGATCGGCAACGACGACTACCTGCCCGAACCGTGCCTCCTCCACCCCGAGACGGTCACCGAGTACCCGGCCCCGCACGAACTGCCCGAGGAGCTGACGGACCGGATCGAGGCCTGGGAGGACGAACAGAACCCGGACGGCGAGGACGACATCGAGGTCGTCGACTACCAGTACGACCTCAGCGTCGCCCCCGGCTGCAAGCTCGGCGGCCACGCGCCTTGGAGCTTCAGCGATCCGTTCCCCATGGCCTGCGCCGAGTGCGGCTCGGACGTCCGCCCGCTGCTCACCGTCGACGGCACCGAATGGGACGGCGGCAGCGGCAGCTGGCGCCCGCTCGAAGACGCCGACTACACGGGCCTGCACTTCCTCGGCCCGGCCTGCGCCACCCAGCTCACGATCGGCCGCGGGTACACCATGCAGATCTACGTGTGCGTGTCCTCGTACGACCATCCGCACGTCCAGAACATGCAGTGACTGTTCTCCGAGCGGGCCTCAGAACGGCGCGAGCAACCGCTCCAGCTCCGCGTCGTACGCCCTGTACCCCGCCTTGCCGGACTCCGGTGCACCGGAGTCCGGGCGCAGGATGTCCGGCAGCTCGGCCACCCGCCACATCCGGAAGACGCCTTCCGGAGTGCTGCGCCCGCCATCGTCCACCAGGTCACAGGCGATGCGGATGATCCCGGCAACCAGGCTTGCGCCCTCCTCGGCCTCCACTCCGGCCGCGATGCCGGCGGTCACCAGAGCGTCCAGCAGACGGGTGAGTTGAACGTCCGCGCCCATCCTGCACATCCGGCGCACCACGTGCGGCTCCTCCAGATACGCGACGTTCCCCGCCGACTCCGGAACCCAGGTGACGCCCGCCGACCAGAGGAGCAGAGACGGCGCCTCGACAGAGTGCTCGCGCAGGTATCCCAGCTCGTCCGAGATGGCCATGACGGGCGCGTCGAACCGGCCGATCGTCCGGACCGCCGCCATGATCCGTGCGATGTCCTCGCCCCTGGGCGCCAGGAAGCCCCCCACCGAGACATCGCCCAGGTCCCAGGTGCCGGCGTGGTTCACCGCGCCGATCTCGACGACTCCGCCCAGCGCGGCGAACACGGTACGGGCATAGCTCTGCGGGTGGATCGCCGCTCCCCCGGTCAGCCCTGGCCGACGAAGCCGATGAACGCCGTCCAGGCCGCGGGGGCCATCGCCAGGCGCGCGCCGCCCGGCTTCTTGGAGTCACGGATGTGGATCGCGGTGGGGGTGGGGGCTATCTCGACGCAGTCGTTTCCGTTACTGCTGTCGCTGTAGCTGCTCTTGAACCAGAGAAGATCCGAGGAGATCTCGGTGGAGGTCATGTGGATCATGTTTCTCCCAGCGCTCGCTCGATGAAAGCCACGGACTCTCCTGGCGTGAGCGCCTGGGCCCGGATGATGCCGTACCGCAGCTCCAGAACCCGGATATGCCGTGGGTCCGAAACCGGCCGCCCGGCGAACTCGTCGTCCGTGCGCCCGACGGCAGTACCGTCCCCGAACTTCAGCACCTGGATCCGCCCACCTGTGCCCGGGTGATCGGCGCGACTTGTCGGCATCACCTGAAGCTCCACATACGGCAACCGGGCCACCTCCAGCATGTGTTCGAGCTGGCGGCGCAGCACCATTGTGCCCCCGACAGGTCGGCGCAAGGTCACCTCTTCTTGGACGAAGCTGAGTTCGGGCGCCGGCGACCGCTCGAAGACGGACTTGCGGGCCACCCTCGCGGCAACCATTCGCTGCAACTCGTCCGGCGAATAGGCCGGCCGCCAGGTACCGAGCAACGCACGTGCGTACTCAGGCGTCTGCAACAACCCATGGATGTTGTGGTTGCTGTACAGCAGCAGCTCAACGGCCCGCTCCTCCAGCAGCTTCAGCTCGCGGACCTTCTTCGGGTATCGGGCCTTCTCCATGTCGTCCTTGAAGGCCCGGAGATGCCCACCCGCGTTCAGGACGTCGTCCGCGCGATCCAGGAAGTCCGCCCGGGGAATCCGCGCCCCGCGCTCCACCTTCCGGACCAGGTCCTCCCCGTAGCCGATGGCCCGCCCGAACTCGACCACCCGCATCCCGGCCGCCTCCCGCCAGAGCCTGACCTGGCGGCCGGCCGCCTCGACCACCGGGGCGATCTCGTCCTCGGGGCTCACGTCCCACCCCGGCTCGTCCGCACTCTCGCTACTCACACCCACCCACCTCCAACGCGCACCGTTCCCGAACGGCACCCAGGACAGCCGGGACAGATCAGGACAACGACCGGACAATCCCAGTACGCACCGACGTCTTCGCAGCTCACCGTAGGCAGGGTCGGACACGCTGAGTGACGTGAATCAGGAATCCGCCGGGCCCGAGGCCCAACGCGTCGAACCCGTCCGCAACTTCAGCGTGCTGCTGTCCCCCACGCCACGCGGTGCCCGTCTGGGGAGGCTGCTGGCGATCGAACAACTCCGCTCCTGGGGAAGCCCGTTGAGCCCGGCCGACCAGGTCGTCGCCGAGCTCGCGACGAACGCGGCGACGCACGGACGCGTGCCGGGACGCGACTTCCGGCTCACGCTGTACGTCGTCGGCGACACCCTCCGCATCGAGGTGACGGACACCGTGGGTGACCGGCTTCCCCGACTCGGTGCGGTGGAGGCCGGCATCGACTCGGGCCGCGGCCTGCTCCTCGTGGACACGTTCGCGGACCGCTGGGGCGTGACACCAGGACCCGCCCCACGCAAGACCGTCTGGGCCGAACTGTCCCTCGCGTCCGGGGGGTCCGTCCCGGCACCCACCGGATCGCGGAACGTCACGACCCGGTGAGCCGCGACGCGGCCGCGCGCGACATCAAAAGGCTCTTCAAAACCCGAGGTGAGAACCACCTGCCAACCCACCAGCCTCCCCGAGGCCGGCTCATCACTCGCAAGGGTGACAATCGCCAACCGGGCTGGATTTAGGAGCTATTGCCGGGCATATGCTCGCGGCGGCAACACAACCGCAGACAGACAACGGCCCCCGGCCGGGACTGGCATCCCGATCGAGGGCCTCACCAACAAGGAAGAAACAGGCTTCCCGATGGGTACCCAGAACTTTAGCGCGCCCCCGTGCGCCCAGCCCCGGATTCCGCGGGGCGTCACCCACATCAACGTCCGCCACACCGCGCGGTTCACGACGGTCGGCAACCACCTCACCCAGCACCGCGCGCTGTCCCTCACCGCGATCGGACTCGCCGCCCACATCCAGTCGCTGCCCGAAGGGGCCCGCGTCGACATCAAGTCGCTCGCCGCGCGCTTCCGGGAGGGTGAGACGCGCATCGCGGCGGGTCTGCGGGAGCTGGAGGCCCACGGCTATCTGTCCCGCAGGCGGGAGCGGCTGCCGAGCGGCCGGGTCGTCACGCACACGGTGTCGTACAACCAGCCGCAGGGGCTTGCCGCTTCTGCCGCCCTGCCGACGGCACCCGAGCCGGGCCCGCCACCGGGAACACCCCGGAAGCCCAATCACCAAGAGCCGCCCGAGCCCGTACTCGAAGACGCCCCCGCTCCGGCTTCCCCTGTCCCCACCGGGACCGGTCCGGCCCCCACAGCCGCACCCGAGCGCCCCCTCCCCACCCCCGACACGCACGACCCCGACCGCCACCTCACGGCCACCGTGCTCCTCGCGAGCCTCCACCGGGAGGACCCGCGTCTCCTGCTCTCGGAGCGCGACGTGAACCGCCTCGCTCCGGCAGTCAGCGCCTGGCTGGAACGCGGTGTCGCGCCCGGGGCCGTACGGGCCACTCTGACCTCGGGCCTGCCCCGGGAACCGCTGCGCCATCCGGCGGGCGTCATGTCGCACCGGCTCACGGAGTCGCTGCCGCCCCGGACACCCACCGTCCCGGTGACAGCCCGCCCGCATCCGCTCCAGAACTGCGACGGCTGCGACCGCGCCTTCCGCGCGTCCGAACCGGGCCGCTGCGCCCGCTGCCGGCAGCGGTCCGGTCTCCCGGAGGCCGCCGCCTGAGCCGGACGTGGCGAAGGGCTCGTACGACCGGGGCCGTACGAGCCCTTCCCGGAGAGCCCGGCTCCGTCAGATCAGACCCTGCTCCAGCATCGCGCCCGCGACCCGCTCGAAGCCCGCGATGTTCGCGCCGCTGACGTAGTCGCCCGCGACGCCGTAGCGCTCGGCGGTCTCGTGGCAGATGGCGTGGATGTTGTTCATGATCTGGGTCAGCTCGTCCTCGACCCGCTCCCGCGACCACGAGGTCCGGGCGTGGTTCTGGCTCATCTCCAGCGCGCTGACCGCGACACCGCCCGCGTTGGCAGCCTTGCCGGGGCCGAAGGCGACGCCCGCCTTCTGGAAGAGGTGGACCGCCTCGGGGGTGGTGGGCATGTTGGCGCCCTCGGAGACCGCCTTGACGCCGTTGCCGATCAGGGTGGCCGCCGCGGCCGCGTCCAGTTCGTTCTGGGTGGCCGAGGGCAGCGCGACATCGCCCGGCACGTCCCAGACGCTGCCGTTCGCGACGAACCGCGCCGACGCGCCGCGCCGGGCCGCGTAGTCGGAGACCCGGCCGCGCTCGACCTCCTTGACCTGCTTGAGCAGCTCGACGTCGATGCCCTTGTCGTCGACGACGTAACCGGTCGAGTCGGAGCAGGTCACCGGGTTGGCACCGAGAGCGATGAGCTTCTCGATCGTGTACGTGGCGACGTTGCCGGAACCGGAGACGACCACGGTCTGGCCCTCCAGGTCCTCGCCGCGCTCCCGCAGCATCGCGGCGGCGAACAGGACGTTGCCGTATCCGGTCGCCTCGGGCCGGATCAGCGAACCGCCCCAGTGCGTGCCCTTGCCGGTGAGGACACCGGCCTCCCAGCGGTTGGTGATGCGCCGGTACTGGCCGAACAGGTAGCCGATCTCCCGGCCGCCCACGCCGATGTCGCCCGCCGGCACGTCCGTGTGCTCACCGATGTGCCGGTACAGCTCCGTCATGAACGACTGGCAGAACCGCATGACCTCGTCGTCCGACCTGCCGCGCGGGTCGAAGTCGCTGCCGCCCTTGCCGCCGCCGATGCCGAGACCGGTCAGCGCGTTCTTGAAGATCTGCTCGAAGCCGAGGAACTTCACGATGCCCAGGTTCACCGACGGGTGGAACCGCAGACCGCCCTTGTACGGGCCGAGCGCGCTGTTGAACTCCACGCGGTAGCCGCGGTTGACGTGAACCTTGCCGTGGTCGTCCTGCCACGGGACACGGAAGATGATCTGCCGCTCGGGCTCCACCAGCCGTTCGACGAGGGCCGCGTCCGCGAGCTCCGGACGCTGCGAGAGGGCCGGAGCCAGCGTTTCGAGCACCTCGTTCGCGGCCTGGAGAAACTCGGGCTGCGCCGGATTGCGCCGCTCGATGTCGACGAGCAAGGAGGCGATACGGCTCTTCGTGTCAGGACGGGTCACCTGGGGTCCCTTCAGACGGGGTTGCCGGAACGGCTGACCGGAGTCGGTTCTACCGGTCGGTTCCGGCGGCATTGGTGCGCAGACCAGTCGAGCCCCCGCCCACGGGCGGGAGGCCGTCCCTACAGTCTTCCTTCTGAATTACGGCCGCGTTACGTGATTATGCCGACACGCGCCAGGAATCGTTTCACCTGGAGGAACCACCCTCACCTCGTAACAACGTTCGGATTTCGTATACGGATGCGACCGCTTCGTCGGGTGGACCGGACACGTCGCGCGGTGGACCGGGCAGGCGTTCCGGACAGGGCCGGACATGGCGAAGGGGCCCGTACGACCGAAGTCGTACGGGCCCCTTCTGGAGCTCAGCTCAGGCTGTAGCTACCGGGTCAGGCTCAAGATCACTTGGTGATCTTGGTGACCTGGCCGGCGCCCACGGTCCGGCCACCCTCACGGATGGCGAACTTCAGGCCCTCTTCCATCGCGACGGGCTGGATGAGCGAAACGGTCATCTCAGTGTTGTCGCCCGGCATGACCATCTCCGTGCCCTCGGGGAGGGTCACAACACCGGTCACGTCAGTCGTACGGAAGTAGAACTGCGGACGGTAGTTGTTGAAGAACGGCGTGTGGCGGCCACCCTCGTCCTTGGACAGGATGTAGGCCTGGGCCTCGAACTCGGTGTGCGGCGTGACCGAACCGGGCTTGATGATGACCTGGCCGCGCTCGACGTCCTCGCGCTTGATGCCACGGAGGAGCAGACCGACGTTCTCACCGGCCTGGCCCTCGTCGAGCAGCTTGCGGAACATCTCGATGCCGGTGACCGTGGTGGTGGTCTTCTCCTGCTTGATGCCGATGATGTCAACGGTCTCGTTGACCTTCAGGACACCACGCTCGATACGGCCGGTGACGACCGTACCGCGACCGGTGATCGTGAAGACGTCCTCGACGGGCATGAGGAACGGCTTCTCGGTGTCACGCGGCGGGGTCGGGATGGCCTCGTCGACGGCGGCCATGAGGTCCAGAACGGTCTGGCCCCACTCCTTGTCGCCCTCGAGCGCCTTGAGCGCCGAGACCTTGACGACCGGAAGGTCGTCGCCCGGGAACTCGTACTCGGAGAGGAGCTCACGGACCTCGAGCTCGACGAGCTCCAGGATCTCCTCGTCGTCCACCATGTCGGCCTTGTTCAGGGCGACGACGATGTACGGAACGCCGACCTGGCGGGCCAGGAGCACGTGCTCCTTGGTCTGCGGCATCGGGCCGTCGGTCGCGGCGACGACGAGAATGGCGCCGTCCATCTGCGCCGCACCCGTGATCATGTTCTTGATGTAGTCCGCGTGACCGGGGCAGTCGACGTGGGCGTAGTGACGGCCCTCCGTCTGGTACTCGACGTGCGCGATCGAGATCGTGATACCGCGCTGGCGCTCTTCGGGAGCCTTGTCGATCTGGTCGAAGGCCGAGGCCTCGTTCAGGTCCGGGTACGCGTCGTGCAGCACCTTGGTAATGGCGGCCGTGAGGGTCGTCTTACCGTGGTCGATGTGACCGATGGTGCCGATGTTGACGTGCGGCTTAGTCCGCTCGAACTTTGCCTTCGCCACTGGGGTCCTCCTGCGGAGTGGTTCTGGTACGCCTTACTCATCGGCGCCAGGTGATCTTTGCTGGGATGCCGCCCGCCGGGGTTTTCCCTTCCGGGGAAGCCCCGGCGGTCGGTGTCAAGCCTAAAGCGTGCAAACGGGGTGTGTTACTCGCCCTTGGCCTTCGCGATGATCTCCTCGGCGACGTTCCTGGGAACCTCGGCGTAGGAGTCGAACTGCATCGAGTAGCTTGCGCGACCCGACGTCTTGCTGCGGAGGTCTCCGACGTAGCCGAACATCTCCGAGAGGGGCACGAGGCCCTTCACGACGCGAGCGCCGCTGCGCTCCTCCATGGCCTGGATCTGGCCACGGCGGGAGTTGAGGTCGCCGATGACATCACCCATCGACTCCTCGGGCGTGGTGACCTCGACGGCCATCATCGGCTCGAGCAGCACGGGGCTGGCCTTGCGCGCGGCCTCCTTGAAGGCCTGCGAACCGGCGATCTTGAACGCGAGCTCGGACGAGTCGACCTCGTGGTAGCCACCGTCGAGAAGAATGACGCGGACGCCCGTCATCTCGTAGCCGGCCAGGATGCCGAACTGCATGGCCTCCTGCGCACCGGCGTCCACCGACGGGATGTACTCCCGCGGGATACGGCCACCGGTGACCTTGTTCACGAACTCGTACGCCGGACCGTCGGTCTCGGTGATGGGCTCGATCGCGATCTGCACCTTGGCGAACTGACCGGTACCACCGGTCTGCTTCTTGTGGGTGAAGTCGTGACGCTCGACGGTCTTGCGGATCGTCTCACGGTAGGCGACCTGCGGCTTACCGACGTTGGCCTCGACCCTGAACTCACGCTTCATACGGTCGACCAGCACCTCGAGGTGCAGCTCGCCCATACCGCCGAGGATGGTCTGGCCGGTCTCCTCGTCCGAGTGAACGTGGAAGGAGGGGTCCTCCTCCGCGAGACGCTGGATGGCGACACCCAGCTTCTCCTGGTCACCCTTGGACTTGGGCTCGATGGCGACCTGGATGACCGGCGCCGGGAAGTCCATGGACTCCAGGATCACCGGGTTCTTGTCATCACAGAGCGTCTCACCGGTCGTGGTCTGCTTCAGACCCATCACGGCGACGATGTCGCCGGCGCCCACCGCTTCGATCTCCTCACGCTTGTTCGCGTGCATGCGGTAGATCTTGCCGATGCGCTCCTTCTTGCCCTTGACGGAGTTCAGCACGGCAGTGCCGGTCTCCAGGCGGCCCGAGTAAACCCGGACGAAGGTGAGCTTGCCGAGGTGCGGGTCGCTCATGATCTTGAACGCGAGGGCGGACAGCGGCTCGTCCTCGGACGGCTTGCGCTTGACGACCAGCTCCGGGTCCTTCACGTCGTGGCCCTCGATGGCCTCGACGTCAAGCGGAGTCGGCAGGTAGCGCACGACCGCGTCGAGCAGGGGCTGAACGCCCTTGTTCTTGAACGCGGTGCCACAGAACACCGGGGTGACCGTGACGCCGTCGGACTTGCCGGACGCGATGGTGACGCGACGGATCGCGGCGTACAGCTGCTCCTCGGTGGGCTCCTGGCCCTCCAGGAACAGCTCCATGATCTCGTCGTCGTGCTCAGCGACGGTCTCGACCAGCTTGCCGCGGTACTCCTCGGCAGCCTCGGCGTGCGTGGCCGGGATGTCGACGACGTCGTACATCTCGCCCTTGGCGGCCTCGGCGGACCACACGAGCGCCTTCATGCGGACCAGGTCCACAACGCCCTTGAAGTCCATCTCGGCACCGATCGGGAGCTGCATGATGATCGGAACGGCACCGAGCCGGTCCTTGATCATGTCCACGCAGCGGTGGAACTCGGCGCCGGTGCGGTCAAGCTTGTTCACGAAGCAGATGCGCGGCACGCCGTAACGGTCGGCCTGACGCCACACCGTCTCGGACTGCGGCTCGACACCGGCGACACCGTCGAACACCGTGACGGCACCGTCGAGGACGCGGAGCGAACGCTCCACCTCGACCGTGAAGTCGACGTGCCCCGGGGTGTCGATGATGTTGATCGTGTAGTCGTTGTCCTCAAGCGGCCAGTGACAGGTGGTGGCAGCAGAGGTGATCGTGATGCCACGCTCCTGCTCCTGCTCCATCCAGTCCATGGTGGCGGCGCCGTCGTGGACTTCACCGATCTTGTAGCTGACGCCGGTGTAGAAGAGGATCCGCTCGGTGGTGGTCGTCTTGCCCGCGTCGATGTGGGCCATGATCCCAATGTTGCGGACCCTGGCCAGGTCAAGTGAAGTGGTAGCCATAAGGCTTCAGTCTTCTCTCGGTCTCGATGTGGGTAGCGACTACCAGCGGTAGTGCGCGAAGGCCTTGTTGGACTCGGCCATCTTGTGGGTGTCCTCGCGCTTCTTCACAGCGGCACCAAGGCCGTTGGAGGCGTCGAGAAGCTCGTTGAGCAGACGCTCGGTCATGGTCTTCTCGCGACGGGCGCGGGAGTAACCGACGAGCCAGCGCAGCGCGAGCGTGTTGGCGCGACCGGGCTTGACCTCGATCGGAACCTGGTACGTCGCACCACCGACACGGCGGGACTTGACTTCGAGCGTGGGCTTGATGTTCTCCAGCGCGCGCTTCAGCGTGATGATCGGGTCGTTGCCCGTCTTCTCACGCAGACCCTCCATGGCGCCGTAGACGATGCGCTCGGCGGTGGAGCGCTTGCCGTTGAGCAGCACCTTGTTGATGAGGGAGGTCACCAGAGGGGAACCGTAGACCGGGTCGATGATGACCGGGCGCTTCGGGGCGGGGCCCTTACGAGGCATTTCTACTTCTCCTTCTTGGCGCCGTAGCGGCTGCGGGCCTGCTTGCGGTTCTTGACACCCTGGGTGTCGAGGGAACCGCGGATGATCTTGTAACGAACACCGGGCAGGTCCTTCACACGGCCGCCGCGCACGAGCACGATGGAGTGCTCCTGCAGGTTGTGTCCCTCACCCGGAATGTAAGCCGTGACCTCGATCCCGCTGGTCAGACGCACACGCGCGACCTTACGCAGGGCCGAGTTCGGCTTCTTCGGGGTGGTCGTGAACACACGCGTGCAGACGCCGCGACGCTGGGGCGAACCCTCGAGTGCGGGCGTCTTGTTCTTCTCGACCTTGTCCTGCCGGCCCTTCCGGACCAGCTGCTGGATCGTAGGCACTACTTCTCCGGTTTCTGTGTGCCGAATGGTGAAGCTAACCTGGAACGCCACCGACCCACGCGGTCGGGTGTGTCGAATACTGCAGACCCTCGCCGCAAGGCGAAAAGGGCGCAGATTGCGGTGGCCGCTTACGGCTCCCCTTGCGGTCTGAAGGCACGCACGAGAGCCAGGGCACACCCCAGGCACAAGGTAAGAGCGTACCTACCTCACGGACTTCGGTCAAAACAAATGCCGTGCCGCCCGACACGCCGGACTTCTCCCGATCCATTCTCGGGGCACTTCACACTTGGCGCAGCTTGTCATCGGTTCCCCGAGGAATGTCCCCGATTCGGTCCGCACCGCACACACTGGGTGAGTACGTTGACCCGTTGCCGCGCACCGGTCACTGTGCGTCGGCCACGGGGGCCGATCGGGGGACGGGGGATGGACTCATGGGGGCTGCGCCCTTAGGCGAGGACGAGAGCCTGGACGACCGGGTGCCTTTCCTGGCACGTCTGGAGGGCGAGGACCGCTCGGCGCTGCTGTCCCTCGGCCGCGAGCTGTCCTTCGCGCCCCGGACGGTGCTCCTGCACCAGAGCGAGCCCTCCTCGCACGTGCTGATCGTGACGCACGGCTGGACGAAGGTGACGGCGGCCGCCGCCAACGGCTACGAGGCGCTGCTCGCGCTGCGCGGCCCCGGCGACATCGTGGGCGAGTCCGCCGCGCTCACCGGCCGGCCGCGCTCCGCGACGGTGACGGCCCTGGAGCCGGTCCGTACGGTCGCGCTCGTACGCGAACACTTCCGGGACTTCCTCGCCGGCTCCCCCGCGGTCTCCTTCGCCCTCCTCGGCCTCACCTCGGACCGCACCCGCGCCGCCGACCGCCGCCGCCTGGAGTTCGCCTCCATGAGCGTGCGCGAGCGGTTCGCGGCGCTCCTGCTCGATCTGGCCCGCACGAACGGCCGCCGCACCGAGGAGGGCGTCGAACTCTCCGTCCCGCTGAGCAAGCAGGAGCTGGCGGGCTCGGTGGGGGCGTCCCGGGAGATGGTCCAGCGCCTGCTGAAGGAACTCCGGGAGCGGGAAGCGGTGCTGACGGGCCGGCGGACGATGGTGATCCTGCGCATGGACGTCCTGCGGCGGATCGCCCGCCGATGAACCGCCGGCCCCCACCGGAACGCCCCGACGGCCCCGCCCGTGCGGACCGCCGGCCCCCACCGGAACGCCCCCGCGGCCCCGCCCGTGCGGACCGCCGGCCCGCACGGGTTCGCGCCGCCGACCATGCCCACGGGGACCACCCCGTGGTGACCCCCCTGACGGCCGGGGCTCCCGTGACTGCGGGCGACTTCTGTGCACACGGTCACACTTCGAGTGGGACATCCGCCCTCACACCCGGCCCACCGGTGACGCCACCCTGCTTGCCAGGCGAGGCCCCCACCGAGAGGCGACCATGACCGACCCCGTGAGCCGGACGATCCTGCTGCTGGACATCGAGAAGTACAGCGACCGGGACGACGTGGAGCAGGCCTACCTGCGCCGGATGCTGTACGACATCACGGACCGCGCGCTGGAGAGCGCCGGCATCGACGAACGGCTGCGCCTGCGGGCGGACCGCGGCGACTCGGTGATGGAACTGATCGACGCCAACGCCTCCGTCACCGCACTGCTGCGCACCCTGCTCACCGAGGTGCCCGACCTGCTCCGCGCGGTCAACCGGACGGCGTCGAGCTCGGCCCAGATCCGGCTGCGCGGGGTCGTCGCCACCGGATACGTCGCCGTCGACGAGCTCGACGGCTGGGTCGGCTCCGACCTCAACCACGCCTGCCGGCTCCTCGACGCCGGGCTGCTGCGCGCCGCCCTGCGGGAGCGGCCGGACGACTTCGCCCTGTGCGTCTCCGAGAGCGTGCACGCCGGGATCGTGCGGCACGACCACCCGGGCATCCCGGCGCAGGACTTCCACGCGGTGACGGTGGACAGCAAGAACGGACCCCTGCGGGCCTGGCTGCACGGCCCGGTCCCGCACGGGGCTCACCGCCCCGGTGAAAGCCGGGGAGCCCCGGCGCCGGACTGCTCGGGGGAGAGCCCGGCGCCGGGGGCGGACACCACCACACCCCGGGCGGAGCCAACGTCGGCGACGGATCCGACGGCGACCGCGGCAACGCGTGCGGCGGCGATCCCCGGCCCGCACGAGACCCCCCGGACAGAACAGCCCGGGGAGCCAGGACAGCCAGGACAGACCGCGCAGCCCGCGCAGCAGCCCGCCCAGGCCGCCGCGCCGCCCGCGAACGTCGTCTTCACCTTCGGCGGCGGCTCCCCCAGCTTCGGCGGAAGCCTCGTCGCGGGCGATCAGCACGGGGTGTCCGGCGGGCAGGTCACCGGGGACGTCCACCTGGGCCGGAGCGGGGGTGAGCCCGCGTGACGGTCTCCGCGCCCCCGACACGGGGCGGCCACGACGACGCACCGCCCCAGGACGCTCCATGGACCCCGGCACCGGACCCGGACTCCGAGGCGGGCGGCGACGCGGGCGAGCCCGAGGAGGAGACCCAGGAGGCCAGGGCCGCACAGCGCGAACTCGTCGCGCACACCCCGGGATTCATCTTCGACGAGGCCGCGTCCTTCGGCGGCAGCCTGGTCGCCGGGGCCCAGCACGGGGTGTCCGCCGGCGGCTCCGCCCGTGACGTGTTCCTGGGCGGCAAGACGGAGATCCACCACCACGGGACGGGCTCCGTGCCGGCGGCCCACGTCTCCGGCGAGATCCCCCGGCAGCGGCTCGACGCGCTCGCCTCGGTCTTCGTCGAGGGCCCCGCCTTCGCCGCCGCCCTGGCCCGGCTGCGCGACGAGCGCGTCCTGGTCCTCGCCGGCGCCCACTCGACCGGCCGCTACGCCGCGGCGCTCATGCTCCTGCACCACCTGGGCGTGCCGGCCGTGCACGCGCTGTCCGCCGAGACCGGCCCGGCGAACCTCGGTGCCCAGCTCACCGCGCCCGGCGGCCACGTCCTGCGCGATCTGCCGCTGAGCCGCAACCGCCCGCTGCGCGACACCCACCTGTACGCGGCCCGCGACCGGCTCGCGAAGACCGGCGGGTACCTGGTCGTGACCCTGGAGAACTCCCCGTTCCTGCTGGGAGTCACCCCCTGCCCCTGGGAACCACCGCAGGCGGCCGCGGTGCTGCGCGCCCACCTGGCCGTCCTGCGGAAGGACCCCGCCGACCTCGCCGGTCTGCTCGCCCTCGGGCCCGTCCGCGACTTCCTCGCGCGCGGCGCCCACCGGCCCGCCGAGGTGGCCCGGTTCGCCGTCGAGGTCGCCCGCTACGACGGCGGCGAAGAGGCGGCGGCCCGCCTCGCCGACTTCGGGCACGCGGCCGTCGAGCAGCAGTGCAGGGAGTGGCTCGGCGACCCCGAGGCCACCCTGCGCGACAAGGCGTTCCTCATCTCGCTCGCCGTCTTCGACCAGGCGCCGTACGTGCTCGCCGCCGAACTCGCCGACACGCTGTACGTGCACTTCCAGCGGCTCCAGCATCCCGAGCAGCCGCCGGAGATCCCGGTGTTCGGACTGGCCCCCGAGAACCGGCTGGAGCGGGCGTGGGCCGAGGGCGAGGTACGGGTCGAGACCACCAAATGGGGCTCGGTACCGCAGTTCACGGCCCGCTTCAAGAAGGAGAACACCCCGCAGGTGCTGCTCGGCGAGGTCTGGACGGGCCACCCGTCGGCGCGGCCCGCGCTGGTCACCTGGCTGAAGGAACTGGCCCGCGACAGACGTCCGGTCGTCCGGACCCGGGCCGCCGCCGCGGCCGCGCTGCTGGCCCGCGCCGACCTGCCCTCGGCGATGGAACTGCTGATCGACGGCTGGGCGGTGTCCAAGGCCTTCGGTCCCCGGCTCACCGCCGCGAACACCCTCACCCTCGCCCAGTTCCTCGACGCGCCCGTCGTCCTGCGCCTGCTCACCCAGTGGTGCACGGACACCCACTGGGCCCGCCGCTGGACCGCGATCCGCGCCTTCGGCCTGCTCACCCCGCTGCGCCCCGACCTCGCGGGCCCGGCACTGAGCGCGCTCGCCGCCCGCGCCCGTGCCGGAGGTGGCGGCGGGACCGAGTCCAAGAACCTGGTCGACTCGACGGCCCTGCTGCTCTCGGTGGGCGCCCGGCGCGGCGAGATGCTCTCCGAGCTGGTGCGCCTCCTGCACCACGACACGGCCTCGGTCCGCGCGCTCGCGCTGGGGGCCTTCGTGCGCGCCTGCGACAACGCCGAGGAGGGCGCGCTCGTCGAGTGGTACGCCGACACCGGCATGTACGAGACGGACTCGGCCCGTGACCTGGCCACCCTCTGGCGGACCTCGCTCGGCGACCACGGGCAGACCCGGGGCGCCCTGGCCGCCCTGCGCACCTGGGTCGTGCTGGCCGAGAGCCGGGCGGACGTCGCGCAGGCCCTGGAGCTGCTGCTGCCCGCGCTCGTCGTCACGGCGGACGACCACAAACGCCTGAGCCACCATCTGGTCAATCTGCGCACCCCGGACGGCGGCGCGCGGCCGGCCGTGGCCGACCGCCTGCTCCGCGTGCTGACCCCCTCCATCCCAGATCCATCGAGGAGTTGAACCATGGCGGAGTTCCGCCGTCAGCCGGAGTGGCAGCAGGACGCCAACCGGCACACCACGCTCATCGACCCGGTGCTCACGGTGCGGCCCATCGCCCGCTTCGACTACACCGTCCGCCGCGCGGTCACCGCGATCGACCACGCGCTGGTCTTCGTCACCGCGAAGGGCACGTACGACGTCTACACCCCGCCGCACCGGCCGAGCCGCTCGGACGCGGCCACCCGCCGCTACACCTCCGTCTACGAGGTGGACATGGGCAGCCACCCCGTCCAGCTCGCGCTGGAGATGCCGAGCGACGACGACGCGTTCTCCTTCGGCGCCACGGCCGACCTGACCTGGCGGGTCGCGGACCCGATCGCGTACGTGGCGAGCGGCGAGCGTGACGTGCCGACACGGCTCACCCGTGAACTGCACCAGCTCGCTCGGCCGGTGAGCCGCGCCTTCTCCATCGAGGACAGCCCGGCCGCCGAGCGCGCGGTGCAGCGGGCCGTCGACGGGGGCGGATTCGCCGCGGGCATCGGGCTCGCCGTGACCTGTGCGGTACGGCTGCGGCTGGACGACGAGGCCATCACGCACCGGCGACGGCAGCGGAGCCTGCGCTACGAGTCGGACATGCTCGACCCCGAGCACGAGTTCCGGCTCCGGTTGGCGCATCAGCAGCACGAACTGGAGATGCTGCGCCAGCAGCAGGACCACCGTCTGATCGCCGAGAAGATCAACTTCTACCAGTACCACCTCCAGCACGGAGGCGTCGGCGCCTGGGCCCTGCACCTGTCCCAGCACCCCGAGGACACCAAGATGGTCATCGGGTCGATCCAGAAGGACCAGCTGTCCATCATCCGGGGCCAGCTTCAGGTCCTCGCCGGGGACACCCTGGAGGACTTCCAGAAGGCGGAGTCCGCGCGCTCGACCCTGCGGGCCGTCGACGAGCTGATCCAGCAGCAGGCGCCTCCGGCGCCGCGGGACGGCCAGGGGGCTCTGCTCCCCGGGGCGGCGCCCGGACAGCCGCAGACACCGCCCCAGCCGCCGTACGGGGGCCAGTCTCCCTACCCGGGCCCCTCGCCCCAGCCGCCGTACACCGGACCGCCGTCGTACGCCGGACAGCCCCCGTACGCGGGCGGACAGCCGCCCTACGCCGGACAGCCCCCGTACGCGGGGCAGCCCACATACGCCGGGCAGCCTCCGTACACGGGCGGTCCCGACGCCCGGCCGCCCGTGACGCCGGGGCAGCCCTCGTACATGGGCGGTCCGGACACCGGGTCCCCCGTGGTGCCGGGGCGGCCCGGCGGCCCGGCGGCCCCGTACGGACCGCCCGCCACGACGCCCTACCCCACCGCCGGACCATCTCCGGCCGTGCCCCCGGTGCCCGGCCGCCCCGACGTCGGCCAGGCCGCCGTACCGCCCGCCGAGCCACCGGACGGCGCGCCCGAGGACGGGCCCGCCTGACCCCGCTCTCCGGGGCGCCGTCGGCCGCGCCGCTCACCGGCTGACGTCCCCGCACCGCCACCAGCCACCCCGAAGGAGCCGTCATGTCCCAGCCTCCAGGTCCGGCCCACGAACCGGCATACCCGGGGACCCCGTATCCGGGACCCCCGTACCCGGGAGCCGCGACCCCGCCCCCGGAGTACCCGGTGGCCTCCGCTCCCCCGCCGCAGTACCCCGGAGGCCCCGGCCCCGGCGGACCGGAACCGCAGTACCCGGGGGCGACCGGCCACCCCCCTCAGTACCCGGGCGGACCCGGAGCGCAGTACCCAGGGGCGGCAGCCGGGGGGCCCGCACCCCAGTACCCAGGCACGACCGGCCACCCCCCTCGGTACCCCGGGAGTCCGGGACCCGGCGGAGCCGGACCGCAGTACCCCGGAACCCCGGGACCCGGCGGACCCGGACCGCAGTACCCCGGAGGCCCCGGACCCAGTGGGCCGGGATCGCAGTATCCGGGTGTGGGAGCGGGGGCCGGCGGCCCCGCCGCTCCCGGGTTTCCCGGGGCCGACCCGCGGTTCGCGGGGCCCCAGCCGCAGCCGGCGCCGTTCGTCCCGCGGCCCGCCGTCGCGCCCGACGATCTCGACTACCGCCACCAGGGCGCACGCGTCCACCTGGCGAGCCATCAGCGGGGCGCGGACGCCACCGCCGTCGGACAGCTCGCCACGCAGATCCCGGGGGCCCTGGTGAGCCTCGCCGTGGTGTCGGCCCTCGCGCTGGGGCTGTTCGGCACCGTCGTGGGCTGGCTGGTCATCGTGGCCTGGGTGGCGTCGGGAGCACTCGTCTTCCACCGGCCCACCGAACTCCGCTTCGCCCGGCACGCGCTCAGACTGCGGCCGCCGCTGGCCGAGGAGCGCGCCCGGCTGGAACCGATCTGGCGCGAGGTCACCGCCCGGGCCGGCATCGAGGCGAACACCTACGAGCTGATGGTGGAGAACAGCGACGACCTGAACGCGGTCGCCGTCGCCGGCCATGTCGTCGGCGTCACCACCTACTCCCTCAACCGGATTCCCAGCAGCAACCTCGCCGCCGTACTCGCCCATGAACTCGGCCACCACACCGGCGGTCACGCCTGGGCCGGGCTCCTCGGCTACTGGTACTCGCTGCCCGGCCGGCTCGCCTGGGCCTTCACGCGCGGGATGGCGAGAGTCGCGCTCGCCGTCGCCGGGGTCTTCTCCGCCGCCGCGACCGGGCTGCTGATCCTCTTCATGGGGATGTTCGTGGTCGCCGGGTTCCTCGTCGCCTGGTACATCACCATCCCCCTCGTCGTCGCGCCCTACCTCCTCGCCTGGGCGGGCCGCCTCGGCGAACTGCGTGCCGACCAGCAGGCCGCGGCCCTCGGCTTCGCGCCCGAGATGGCCGAGGTGCTGCACCACTTCCAGGCCGAGGAGGACGCCGCGAAGGCGGCCGCCGCCGGCCAGGGCAAGAAGCTCCAGGAGCCCACCGGCCTTGCCAGGCTGCTGTCCACCCACCCCGACAACTACACCCGGCTGCGCGCCCTGGAGCCGTATCTCCAGCTCCCGCGCTAGGCCCGGGTCCGAAGGCCCGAAGCTCGGATCCGGGCCTGGACCGGGAACGCCGAAGGGCGGTCACCCCCATCGGGGATGACCGCCCTTCGCACTACTGCCTACTGCCTAGCTCACTGGTTGTACGGACCGTAGTCGTAGTCCTCCAGCGGGACGGCCTGGCCGGAGCCCGTGCCGAACGGCGAGTAGTCGATGTCGTCGTAGCCGACGGCCGAGTACATCGCGGCCTTGGCCTCTTCGGTCGGCTCCACCCGGATGTTGCGGTAGCGGGACAGACCCGTACCGGCCGGGATGAGCTTACCGATGATGACGTTCTCCTTGAGGCCGATGAGGCTGTCGGACTTGGCGTTGATCGCCGCGTCCGTCAGAACTCGGGTCGTCTCCTGGAAGGAGGCGGCCGACAGCCAGGATTCCGTCGCCAGCGAGGCCTTGGTGATACCCATCAGCTGCGGACGGCCGGAGGCCGGGTGGCCGCCTTCCTGGACCACACGACGGTTCTCGGTCTCGAACTTCGAACGCTCGACCAGCTCGCCGGGCAGCAGCTCCGCGTCGCCCGACTCGATGATCGTCACACGGCGCAGCATCTGCCGGATGATGATCTCGATGTGCTTGTCGTGGATCGACACACCCTGCGAGTTGTAGACCTTCTGGACCTCGCCGACCAGGTGGACCTGGACGGCACGCTGACCCAGGATGCGCAGCACGTCGTGCGGGTTGGTGGCACCCACGGTGAGCTTCTGGCCCACCTCGACGTGCTCGCCCTCCGACACCAGGAGACGGGCACGCTTCGAGATCGGGAACGCCGTCTCGTCGCTGCCGTCGTCCGGGGTGACGACGAGCTTCTTGGTCTTCTCGGTCTCCTCGATCCGCACGCGGCCGGAGGCCTCGGAGATCGGGGCGACACCCTTCGGCGTACGAGCCTCGAAGAGCTCGACGACACGGGGCAGACCCTGGGTGATGTCGTCACCGGCCACACCACCGGTGTGGAAGGTACGCATCGTCAGCTGGGTACCGGGCTCACCGATGGACTGGGCGGCGATGATGCCGACCGCCTCACCGATGTCGACCAGCTTGCCGGTGGCCAGCGAGCGGCCGTAGCACATGGCGCAGGTGCCGACGGCGGACTCACAGGTCAGGACCGAACGGGTCTTGACCTCCTCGATGCCGTGCTTGACGAGCTCGTCGATGAGGACGTCGCCGAGGTCGGTGTTGGCCGGGGCCAGCACCTTGCCGTCGACGGTGATGTCCTCGGCCAGCGCACGTGCGTACACGCTGGTCTCGACGTTCTCCGTCTTGCGCAGCACGCCGTCCTCGCCGCGCTCGGCGATGGCCAGACGCAGACCGCGGTCGGTGCCGCAGTCCTCCTCGCGGATGATGACGTCCTGCGAGACGTCCACCAGACGACGGGTGAGGTAACCCGAGTCGGCGGTACGCAGGGCGGTGTCCGCCAGACCCTTACGGGCACCGTGCGTGGAGATGAAGTACTCCAGCACGGACAGGCCCTCACGGAAGGACGCCTTGATCGGACGCGGGATGGTCTCGTTCTTGGCGTTCGACACCAGACCGCGCATACCGGCGATCTGACGCATCTGCATCATGTTGCCTCGGGCGCCCGAGTTCACCATCATCGAGACCGGGTTGGTCTTCGGGAAGTTCGCGTTCATCGCCTCGGCGACCTCGTTGGTCGCCTTGGTCCAGATCGCGATGAGCTCCTGCGTGCGCTCTTCCTTGGTGATCAGACCGCGCTCGTACTGCTTCTGGACCTTCTCGTCCAGGTCCTCGTAGCCCTTGACGATCGCGCGCTTCGCATCCGGAACGACGATGTCGGAGATGGCCACGGTGACGCCGGAACGGGTCGCCCAGAAGAAGCCCGACGCCTTCAGGTTGTCGAGCGTCGCCGCCACGATGACCTTGGGGTAGCGCTCGGCGAGGTCGTTGACGATCTCGGAGAGCTGCTTCTTGCCGACCTCGTAGTCGACGAACGGGTAGTCCTCGGGCAGCAGCTCGTTGAAGAGCGCGCGGCCCAGGGTCGTCCGCAGGCGGAAGGTGTCACCCTGCTGCCACTCCGGGTCGCCCTCCTCCTGCGCCGGCGGGGTCCAGCCGCGCGGCGGGATGGTGCCCACCGGGAAGCGGATGTCCACCTGCGACTGGAGCGAGAGCTCGCCGGCGTCGAACGCCATGATCGCCTCGGCCACGGACGCGAAGGAGCGGTCCTCGCCCTTCACGTTCCGCAGGTCGCCGTCGGTGGTCAGGAAGAACAGACCGAGGACCATGTCCTGGGTCGGCATCGTGACCGGGCGGCCGTCGGCCGGCTTGAGGATGTTGTTCGAGGACAGCATCAGGATGCGGGCCTCGGCCTGCGCCTCCGCGGAGAGCGGCAGGTGGACGGCCATCTGGTCACCGTCGAAGTCCGCGTTGAACGCGGTGCAGACGAGCGGGTGGATCTGGATGGCCTTGCCCTCGACGAGCTGCGGCTCGAAGGCCTGGATGCCGAGGCGGTGCAGCGTGGGCGCACGGTTCAGCAGAACCGGGTGCTCGGCGATGACCTCTTCGAGGACGTCGTACACGACCGTGCGGCCGCGCTCGACCATCCGCTTGGCGCTCTTGATGTTCTGCGCGTGGTTCAGGTCGACCAGGCGCTTCATCACGAACGGCTTGAAGAGCTCCAGCGCCATGGCCTTGGGCAGACCACACTGGTGCAGCTTCAGCTGCGGACCGACGACGATCACGGAACGCGCGGAGTAGTCCACACGCTTGCCGAGCAGGTTCTGACGGAATCGACCCTGCTTGCCCTTGAGCATGTCGGACAGCGACTTCAGCGGACGGTTGCCGGGGCCCGTGACCGGGCGACCACGACGGCCGTTGTCGAAGAGCGCGTCGACGGCCTCCTGGAGCATGCGCTTCTCGTTGTTCACGATGATCTCGGGCGCGCCGAGGTCGAGAAGCCGCTTCAGACGGTTGTTGCGGTTGATCACACGGCGGTACAGGTCGTTCAGGTCGGAGGTCGCGAAGCGGCCACCGTCCAGCTGCACCATCGGGCGAAGGTCCGGCGGGATGACCGGCACGCAGTCGAGCACCATGCCCTTGGGGCTGTTGCTGGTCTGCAGGAACGCGGAGACGACCTTGAGGCGCTTGAGCGCACGGGTCTTCTTCTGGCCCTTGCCGGTGCGGATGATCTCGCGGAGGCGCTCGGCCTCCTCGTCGAGGTCGAAGGACTCCAGGCGCTTCTGCAGCGCCGCGGCACCCATCGAACCGTCGAAGTACGTGCCGAAGCGGTCACGCAGCTCGCGGTAGAGGAGCTCGTCGCCCTCCAGGTCCTGGACCTTGAGGTTCTTGAAGCGGGTCCACACCTCGTCGAGACGGTCGATCTCGCGCTGCGCGCGGTCGCGCAGCTGCTTCATCTCACGCTCGGCACCCTCGCGCACCTTGCGGCGCACGTCGGCCTTGGCGCCCTCGGCCTCCAGCTCGGCCAGGTCGGTCTCGAGCTTCTTGGCGCGGGCTTCCAGGTCGGCGTCGCGGCGGTTCTCGACCTGCTGGCGCTCGACGGAGACGTGGGCCTCCAGCGAGGGCAGGTCGCGGGTGCGGCGCTCCTCGTCGACGTACGTGATCATGTACGCGGCGAAGTAGATGACCTTTTCGAGGTCCTTCGGGGCGAGGTCGAGCAGGTAGCCCAGCCGCGACGGAACGCCCTTGAAGTACCAGATGTGGGTGACGGGAGCGGCCAGCTCGATGTGGCCCATCCGCTCACGGCGCACCTTGGCGCGAGTGACCTCGACGCCACAGCGCTCACAGATGATGCCCTTGAAGCGGACACGCTTGTACTTGCCGCAGTAGCACTCCCAGTCCCGGGTCGGACCGAAGATCTTCTCGCAGAAGAGTCCGTCCTTCTCGGGCTTGAGGGTGCGGTAGTTGATGGTCTCGGGCTTCTTGACCTCGCCGTGGCTCCACTGACGGATGTCGTCAGCGGTGGCCAGACCGATCCGGAGCTCATCGAAGAAGTTGACGTCGAGCACTATGCGTCAATCCCTCTCAGGGTTGTAAGTCTTAGGGGTCTGATACGGGGGTCCTGGGGCCGGCGGGCCTTGATCACCTTTTCCACAGGTGTCCAAGGCCCGGCCGGACTCCCGTCAGACCTCTTCGACGCTGCTCGGCTCGCGCCGGGACAGGTCGATGCCGAGCTCCTCCGCCGCGCGGAAGACGTCCTCGTCGGTGTCACGCATTTCGATGGACATACCGTCGCTGGACAGCACCTCCACGTTGAGGCAGAGAGACTGCATCTCCTTGATGAGCACCTTGAAGGACTCGGGGATGCCGGGCTCGGGGATGTTCTCGCCCTTGACGATGGCCTCGTAGACCTTCACGCGGCCGGTCACGTCGTCGGACTTGATCGTCAGCAGCTCCTGGAGGGCGTAAGCGGCGCCGTACGCCTCCAGCGCCCACACCTCCATCTCACCGAAGCGCTGGCCACCGAACTGAGCCTTACCACCCAGCGGCTGCTGGGTGATCATCGAGTACGGACCGGTCGAGCGGGCGTGCAGCTTGTCGTCGACCAGGTGGTGGAGCTTGAGGATGTACATGTACCCGATCGAGATCGGGTCCGGGAACGGCTCACCGGAGCGGCCGTCGAACAGCCTCGCCTTGCCGGACGGGAGGACCAGACGGTCACCGTCGCGGTTGGGCAGGGTGTGCTCGAACAGACCCGCGAGCTCGTCCTCGCGCGCACCGTCGAACACCGGGGTGGCGACGTTCGTACGCGGCGGAACCTTGTCGGCACCGATGGCCTGAAGGCGCTGCGCCCAGTCGTCGGCGAGACCGGAGACGTCCCAGCCGCGGCTGGCGAGCCAGCCGAGGTGGATCTCCAGCACCTGTCCCGGGTTCATTCGGGACGGGACACCGAGCGGGTTGAGGATGATGTCGACCGGGGTGCCGTCCTCCAGGAACGGCATGTCCTCGATCGGCAGGATCTTCGAGATGACACCCTTGTTGCCGTGGCGGCCGGCGAGCTTGTCACCGTCCGTGATCTTGCGCTTCTGCGCCACGTAGACACGAACCAGCTGGTTCACGCCCGGCGGCAGCTCGTCGCCCTCTTCACGGTCGAAGACGCGGACGCCGATGACCTTGCCGATCTCGCCGTGCGGGACCTTCAGCGAGGTGTCACGGACCTCACGGGCCTTCTCACCGAAGATCGCGCGCAGCAGGCGCTCTTCCGGCGTCAGCTCGGTCTCACCCTTGGGCGTGACCTTGCCGACGAGGATGTCGCCGGCGACGACCTCGGCACCGATACGGATGATGCCGCGCTCGTCGAGGTCGGCGAGGACCTCCTCGGAGACGTTCGGGATGTCCCGGGTGATCTCCTCCGGGCCGAGCTTGGTGTCACGGGCGTCGACCTCGTGCTCCTCGATGTGGATCGAGGAGAGGACGTCGTCCTGCACGAGGCGCTGCGACAGGATGATCGCGTCCTCGTAGTTGTGACCTTCCCACGGCATGAACGCCACGAGCAGGTTCTTGCCGAGGGCCATCTCGCCGTCCTCGGTCGCGGGACCGTCGGCCAGGACCTGGCCCTCGATCACGCGGGCGCCCTCGTCCACGACAACCTTCTGGTTGACGGAGGTGCCCTGGTTCGACCGGGAGAACTTGTGCAGGCGGTACGTGGTGTACGTGCCGTCGTCGTTGGCGGTGGTGATGTAGTCCGCGGAGACCTCCTGGACCACACCGTCCTTCTCCGACTTCAGGACGTCACCGGCGTCGACCGCGCAGCGGTACTCCATGCCGGTGCCGACCAGCGGCGCCTCGGACTTGATGAGCGGAACGGCCTGGCGCATCATGTTCGCGCCCATGAGGGCACGGTTGGCGTCGTCGTGCTCCAGGAACGGGATCATCGCGGTCGCGACCGACACCATCTGGCGCGGGGAGACGTCCATGTAGTCGACGTCGTCACCGGGGACGTAGTCGACCTCTCCGCCACGACGGCGGACCAGGACGCGGGACTCCTCGAAGCGGAACTCGTCCGTCAGCGGCGCGTTGGCCTGCGCGATGACGAACCGGTCCTCTTCGTCGGCCGTCAGGTAGTCGACCTCGTCGGTGACGAAGCCGCCCGTGACCCTGCGGTACGGGGTCTCGACGAAACCGAACGCGTTCACGCGGCCGTAGGAGGCGAGCGAGCCGATCAGACCGATGTTCGGGCCTTCAGGGGTCTCGATCGGGCACATGCGGCCGTAGTGCGACGGGTGCACGTCACGGACCTCGAAGCCGGCCCGCTCACGGGAGAGACCACCCGGGCCAAGAGCCGACAGACGGCGCTTGTGGGTGAGACCCGACAGCGGGTTGTTCTGGTCCATGAACTGCGACAGCTGGCTGGTGCCGAAGAACTCCTTGATGGAGGCGACGACCGGCCGGATGTTGATCAGGGTCTGCGGCGTGATCGCCTCGACGTCCTGAGTCGTCATGCGCTCGCGGACGACGCGCTCCATACGAGCCAGACCCGTGCGGACCTGGTTCTGGATGAGCTCGCCGACGTTGCGCAGACGACGGTTGCCGAAGTGGTCGATGTCGTCGGTCTCGACGACGATCGAGGTGCCGCTGTTGCCAACGGTCTCGGTCTCACCGGCGTGCAGCTTCACCAGGTACTTGATCGACGAGAGGATGTCCTCGACGGTCAGCACGCCGGCGTCCAGCGGCGCTTCGCCGCCCAGCTTCTTGTTCACCTTGTAGCGGCCGACCTTCGCGAGGTCGTACCGCTTCGAGTTGAAGTAGAGGTTCTCAAGAAGCGTCTGGGCGGCCTCACGGGTCGGCGGTTCGCCCGGACGCAGCTTGCGGTAGATGTCCAGCAGCGCGTCGTCCTGGCCCTGGGTGTGGTCCTTCTCCAGGGTGGCGCGCATGGACTCGTACTCGCCGAACTCCTCGAGGATCTGCTCGGTGGTCCAGCCGAGAGCCTTCAGGAGAACGGTGACGGACTGCTTGCGCTTGCGGTCGATGCGGACACCGACCATGTCGCGCTTGTCGATCTCCATCTCCAGCCAGGCACCCCGGGACGGGATGACCTTGGCGGAGAAGATGTCCTTGTCGGACGTCTTGTCGATGGAGGAGTCGAAGTAGACACCCGGCGAGCGGACCAGCTGCGACACGACGACACGCTCGGTGCCGTTGATGACGAAGGTGCCCTTGTTGGTCATGAGCGGGAAGTCGCCCATGAAGACCGTCTGGGACTTGATCTCGCCGGTCTCGTTGTTGGTGAACTCGGCGGTGACGAAGAGCGGGGCCGCGTACGTGAAGTCGCGGTCCTTGCACTCGTCGATGGAGTTCTTCGGGGGCTCGAAGCGGTGGTCGCGGAACGTCAGGGACATCGACCCACTGAAGTCCTCGATCGGGGAGATCTCCTCGAAGATCTCCTCCAGACCGGACTTGGTGGGGACGTCCTGTCCGCTGTCCAGAGCCGCCTCGACACGAGCCTTCCACGCGTCGTTGCCGAGCAGCCAGTCGAAGCTCTCGGTTTGCAGCGCAAGAAGGTTCGGAACCTCGAGGGGCTCCTTGATCTTTGCAAAGGAGATGCGCAGCGGGGCGGTGCTGGCGCCGTTGTTCGTATTCGCGGTCGAGGCAGTGCGCGAGGCGGCCAAGAGGGGGTCCTTCCGAGGGCTCGGACTCACTACGCGCGTACCGGTCCCATGTCGGACATAGCGTCGGGCCGTTCCCGATCCGGCCGGATAAAGGCCAGGTCAGGGATAGTCCGACTGTCGATGCTCAAACACGGGTATGCCCCTGGTGACGGGCAGGAGGCAGCTAACAGGCAGCGCAAAGGGTCAGTGTAGCCACTAGGCCCACTGATGTCCAGTCCCGGTTTCTTGAGACTCTCACTGTTCTCAACACCTGCGGCAAGCCACGCCCTCAATGCACATCGATACTGCCCTCTTCGTCAGCGATCCATGCCTCGGATACGGATCGTTGTGACGACGCGTCCTGAGAATTGCGCGCTGCGTGCGGTTCGTCAAGGCCCCCCATGCCCAAAGCAAGTGCCGCGATCGTCACGTGCGGCCCGTCTTGCAACCCGTCCCTCTGCCTGTCACAGGGCGGCCGGAGGCACAACGAAGATCACCATACTCGTCGCGGCCTGCAGCGCAAGGCTGCCGCTTCAGGGACCCCCTGGAACGCCGAAGAGCGACCACCCAGTTGGGTGATCGCTCTTCAGTGCGTCAGCGTTACAGCGCTACTCGAGCGGCTGTAGACAGCTTCACAGGAGTCCTCGGGGGACTCGTCGAGTTACTTGACCTCGACGGAGGCGCCGGCGCCCTTGAGGGACTCGGCAGCCTTCTCGGCGGCCTCCTTGGCGACCTTCTCGAGGACGGGCTTCGGAGCGCCGTCGACGAGGTCCTTGGCCTCCTTCAGACCCAGCGAGGTGAGCTCACGCACGACCTTGATGACCTGGATCTTCTTCTCGCCGGCACCCGTGAGGATGACGTCGAACTCGTCCTGCTCCTCAGCGGCCTCGACGGCGACGGGGCCGACCGGGGCAGCGGCGACCGCGGCGGCGGCGGTGACGTCGAACTTCTCCTCGAAGGCCTTCACGAACTCGGAGAGCTCGATGAGGGTGAGGTTCTCGAACTGCGCGAGCAGCTCTTCCTGGGACAGCTTCGCCATGATGGCGTCCTTCCACTCATTCGGCAGGTGCCGGTATGTACTGGTGAGGCGGGCGTACGTTCGGCCCGCTACGACCGTCGCCTCAGGCGGCGGTCAATGCGCGAGCCGAATTACTCGGCACCGCCCTGCTCGGCCTGCTTGACACGAAGCGCCTCCGCGGTGCGGACGAACTTCGAGGGCAGCGCCTGGAAGAGCTGAGCAGTCTGCGTCTGCTTGCCCTTGAAGGCACCCGCCAGCTTGGCGAGCAGAACCTCGCGGGACTCGAGGTCCGCAAGCTTCTTGATCTCGTCGGCGGACAGCGCCTTGCCGTCAAGGACACCGCCCTTGATGACGAGGTTCGGGTTGTCCTTGGCGAAGTCACGAAGACCCTTCGCCGACGTCACCGGGTCACCGGTGATGAAGGCGACCGCCGTCGGACCGTTGAACAGGTCGTCGAGCGTGGAGATCCCGGCCTCGTTGGCCGCGATCTTGGTCAGCGTGTTCTTCACCACGGCGTACTGGGCGTCTTCACCGAGCGAACGGCGCAGCGTCTTGAGCTGCGCCACGGTGAGACCCCGGTACTCGGTCAGCACGGCGGCGTTCGAGCTGCGGAACTGGTCCGCGAGCTCGGCTACCGCGGCAGCCTTGTCGGGCCTTGCCATAAGCGTGGCCTCCTTCCGGGTGATGAGGACCGCTCAGAAGGGACTGACAAAACAAAACGCCCCGGCGCAGGCGCACGGGGCGTAGCTCGACCGGATTCCTCCACACGCTGGGCGTGCGGACTCCGGGAACACATCCACGATCACCTACGCGGGTCGTCCGCAGTTTCAGCGGATCCTTCGGTCACCACACCCTCTTGCGAGTGCGAGGCAACGACCAGCGGTCTTTGGCTTCTCGAGGAGAGTACGTGAAGGGGACGCCGTCAAGCAAATCCGGCCGAACGGCCCGGCCGCCGGGCGCGCGTGAGCGTCCGGCGGCGCGGATCAGCCCTGCTGGGCGTCCTTCATCATCTCGGCGAGGTCGACGGTGTCCTTGGCCGGCGGAGCGGTCACGGTCACGGGATTGTTGTAGTCCAGGAAGGTGATGGTCATGTCGAGCGGACCCTTGTCGGCGGTCCCGCGCATACGGAACTGCTTGGTGTGGTCGTCGCCGTCGATCCACATGTCCATCGTGATCGCGTCGATGCCCATCTTCGTGTACTGGTCGAGGGCCTTCTCCCGCTTCTCGCGCGTGGCCTTGTCCTCGCTCTTGAGCGACTTGCGGTACGCGTCGAGGGTGATCGACCCCTTGTAGTGCGTGGTCTTCACGCCGTCGACGGTCTCGGTCCCGACCTTCTTCACATCCTTGGAGCCGGTGAGGAAGGTGGACTCGGTGGCCGGGTTCTTGTCGGCCTGCCCGCCTCCCAGCTGGCTCGCGTTCAGCTCCTTGTCCGCACCCAGGGCGGACATGTCGAACTTGATCCAGCTCTTGCCGTCCATCTCCTTGGCGGCCTTGGCGCCCCCGCCTATGTACATCGCCTTGCCCACGAGCCGGATCTCGACCGGGCCGTCGGCGGCCTGGTCCTCGGCGGTCATCTTCATGCTCATGGCCAGCGGCTTCATGCTCATCGCCGCCTCGCCGGTGACGCGGCCCTCCTCCGGGACCTTGCCGGTCATCCGGTAGCGGAGCGAGGTGATGTCGTCGGTCTTCTTCGCCGCCTTCGCCACGGCCGCGGCGGGCGTGAGTGCGGGCGACTCCTCCGCCGCGCCCTTCGAACAGCCCACGGCGCCCCCGCCGAGGACCATCGCCGCGAGTGCCGCTCCGGTCGCCCGGCGCCGTACCGAGGTGCTCACAGAAAGCTTCAAGGTTCCCCCCAGGGAATAGTTGAGCGATGCACAGATTCTGCGCGAGCGTAGCCCAGGGGGCCCGGATGATCACCTGGGTTTTGACGCAACTCTGATACGCGCGAAGGACGTTGGAGTGGTGCGCCCGGGCCGGGAGGGCGCGGGGTGGTGCTCAGGAGGACGAGCCGGAGCCGGTCGCCGTGTCGCCGCTGCCCGGCGTCATGCCCTGCTTCGTCAGGATGTCCTTGAAGTCCTCGGTGTCACCGGCCGGGGGCGCGACGGCGGAGACCTTCACTCCGTAGTCGCTGTAGTACGTCGTGGAGGACATCGTGCCGGTCGCCATCGCGGCCTTGGAGACGGCCTTGACGAGCAGGTCCTCGGTGTCGACCCAGATGTCGACGTCCTCGGTCGTGATGCCGGCCTGGGTGAACTGCTTCTTCATGTCGGAGAGCTGGCCGGCGGTGAGGTGGGAGCTCCTGGCCGCGAGGTCGCTCACGTCCACCGTGCCCGCGTAGTGCGTGGCCCTCTTGCCGCGGACCGTCTCGTCGCCGACCTTCTTGACGTCGCCGGACGCCAGCAGGAGCTTCACCGACTGGTTCGGCGAGCTGTTCTGCATCTGGTCCTTCAGCAGCGCGCCGGAGCCGCCGCCGAACTTCGCCAGGTCGTCGTACCCGTACCTGATCCAGTGCTTGCCGCCCGCCTGCCGGGCGAAGGCGTCGCCCATCTTGGCGTAGTAGGCGTCGGACAGATAGCGCGCCTCCATGGAGTCGCTGCCCATCTGGCGCATCGTCTCGGCCATCGTGCCGCCGGTGTACGTGATCGTCATGTCGCCGGTGAAGCCGTCGCCCCAGGCCATGACGCCGCCCGACTTCATGGACATCAGGGTGCCCAGGGTCGTCGTGGACTCGATCCTCGCGGAGTCGGCGCCGTCGGTGGACCTCTCCGCGGAGCGCAGGGCCGCGACCGGGCTGACGCGGGTGGCGCTCTTGTGGCCGGCTTTGTCGCCGCTGCCCGAACTCCCTGGGGAATCGGCCGAGTTGCAGGCCGTCACCCCCGCCAGCGCGGTCGTCAGCGCGATCGAGACGGTCACACGGCGCACCATGGTGCTCTTCATTCGTCCACCCCTATGCGAACTCTGTGAACCGCACGTTAGCGCGGCCCACTGACAGTCGTGTCCGGAATTCCGCCCGGGGCGTCCGTCCCGTGGCGGCCGGAAAGACCTCCGCACATGAGGACGGGCCCCGCACCTCGAAAGGTTGCGGGGCCCGCTCAGATACGCGTGCGCGACGCGGTCACCGTGGTGAGCGAAGGGCTCAGACGGCGGCCGGGTCCTCCTCGACGAGGAGGTTGCGGGTGCGGTTGGGGTCGACGGGAACGCCGGGGCCGATCGTGGAGCTGATCGCGGCCTTCTTGATGTAGCGACCCTTGGCGGCCGACGGCTTCAGACGAAGGATCTCGTCGAGCGCGGCGCCGTAGTTCTCCACCAGCTTGGTGTCGTCGAAGGACACCTTGCCGATGATGAAGTGCAGGTTCGAGTGCTTGTCGACGCGGAACTCGATCTTGCCACCCTTGATCTCGGTGACAGCCTTGGCGACGTCGGGGGTCACGGTGCCGGTCTTGGGGTTCGGCATGAGACCACGGGGACCGAGCACGCGGCCGAGGCGGCCGACCTTGCCCATGAGGTCCGGGGTGGCGACGACGGCGTCGAAGTCCAGACGGCCCTTCGCGACCTCGTCGATCAGTTCGTCGGAGCCGACGATGTCGGCGCCCGCGGCCTCCGCGGCCGCAGCACGGTCACCGGTCGCGAAGACCAGGACCCGGGCGGTCTTGCCGGTGCCGTGCGGCAGGTTCACGGTGCCACGGACCATCTGGTCGGCCTTGCGCGGGTCGACACCCAGGCGGAAGGCGACCTCGACGGTGCCGTCGAACTTGCTCGTGGAGGTCTCCTTGGCGAGACGGACGGCCTCGAGCGGGGCGTAGAGCTTGTCCCGGTCGACCTTGGCGTCCGCAGCGCGGAGAGACTTGCTGCGCTTGCTCACTACTGCTCCTGTTGTGTTCTGAGGAGTCGTGGTGCGGGCCGAGCAGGCCCTGCCACGTGCGGCCGCGGCCGCATGGTTCCTACGAAGGTGGGTGTCAGCCCTCGACCGTGATGCCCATGGAACGGGCGGTGCCGGCGATGATCTTCGCAGCGGCGTCCAGGTCGTTGGCGTTGAGGTCGGGCATCTTGGTCGTGGCGATCTCGCGGACCTGCGCCTGGGTGATCTTGGCGACCTTGGTCTTGTGCGGCTCGCCGGAGCCCTTCTCGACACCCGCGGCCTTGAGGATCATCTTGGCGGCCGGCGGAGTCTTGGTGATGAAGGTGAAGGAGCGGTCTTCGTAGACCGTGATCTCCACCGGGATCACCCAGCCACGCTGCGACTCGGTCGCGGCGTTGTAGGCCTTGCAGAACTCCATGATGTTGACGCCGTGCTGACCGAGCGCAGGGCCGACCGGCGGGGCCGGGTTCGCCGCACCGGCGTTGATCTGGAGCTTGATAAGCCCCGTGACCTTCTTCTTCTTGGGAGGCATTCCGGGTCCTCTTTCGTTTTCGCCTTCCTACGTCCGAGTCGCCCCGGACGGCTGCCCTCAACCGAGTGATGATCCGGATGGAGGCATACCGCACAACGATAACGGGTATCTGTGCGCGGCTAAAAACCGAGCAGGTCAGACCGTCCCCCGCAAGCGGGAGGTACCCCCAGCGAGAGCCCGTCTGACCTGTTCGGAAGACGTACGTCCAGAAGGTGTTAGTTCTTCTGGATCTGGTCGAAGGAAAGCTCGACCGGGGTCTCGCGGCCGAAGATCTCGACGAGGCCCTTGACCTTCTTCGAGTCGGCGTTGATCTCGTTGATCGTGGCCTGCAGCGTGGCGAAGGGGCCGTCGGTGACGGTGACCGAGTCGCCGACCTCGAAGTCCAGGACCTGGACCTCGACCTTGCGCTGCGGAGCGGGCTTGCCCTCGGCCTCGGCGGCCTCGCGGGCGGCCTTCTCCTCGGCCTCCGGGGCGAGCATCTTGACGATCTCGTCCAGGGTCAGCGGGTACGGGTCGTAGGCGTTGCCCACGAAGCCGGTGACGCCGGGAGTGTTGCGGACGACACCCCAGGACTCGTTCGTCAGGTCCATACGGACCAGGACGTAGCCCGGGAGCTTGTTCTGCTTGATCGTCTTGCGCTCGCCGTTCTTGATCTGCGCGACCTCTTCCTGCGGCACCTCGGCCTGGAAGATGAAGTCCTCGACGTTCAGCGAGACGGCACGCTGCTCGAGGTTGGTCTTCACGCGGTTCTCGTAACCGGCGTACGTGTGGATGACGTACCACTCGCCGGGGAGCAGACGCAGTTCCTCACGCAGGGCGGTCACGGGGTCGACGGGCTCGGCCTCGACTTCGGGCTCGGCCTCGACTTCAGACTCGGCCTCGTCGGTCGCGTCCTCGTCCTCGACGTCTTCGACGTCCTCACCGGACTCGTCCTCGACGTGCAGGGCCGCGTCCTCGGCGTTCTCGCCGGCGGCGGCATCGGCAGCCTCGAACTCGTCCACGACGTCCGCTCCCTCGACGATCTCGAGCTCGTCGTCAACGGACTCGACCGACTCGGAGGCGTCGTTCAGGTTCGGGTCAGACACGGTGGCTGCTTCTTCCTGGTTACATGGGGGTGGAACGCGCGAAAGGGGCGCCGGTGACGGCGCCCTTCGCTCTCGGCTCAGCCGAAGACGTACTTGGCGGCGTGGTTGAGCCCATAGTCAATCACGGTCACCAGGCCGATCATGATGACGACGAACACAATCACCACTGTGGTGTAAGTCGTCAGCTGATTGCGAGTCGGCCAGACAACCTTACGGAGTTCCGCGATGATCTGGCGGTAGAAAGTGGCAAGGCGCTTCAGCGGGCCCTTCTTGGCACGCTTACCGCCCTTGCGGGCCTTCTTCTTGGACTCCGGCGCCTCGGCATCAGGCATGTCGATGGAGCCCACGGCGTCCGTCACTCGTCCTCACCTGATTCCCGGGTCGTGACCGTGCCGCGCCCGGTTGAGCCGCACGGCGGTGCATTGCAGTACGTACATGCGCACACATCCTGGCGAAAGGAGTGTGTAGCAGGGCCGGAGGGACTTGAACCCCCAACCGCTGGTTTTGGAGACCAGTGCTCTACCAATTGAGCTACGACCCTTTGATTTCCCCCAACGTACCGCATCCGACCGGGTGCTCGGTGTGCACCGGTTGAGTGCGGCCGGTGAAGGCCAACGAGGTGAGAGTGTACGTGGTCCGGAGCCGGGCGTCGAACAGAAAGTGTCCGGCCGTGCCCACCGTGCTGAAGATCCACTGGTCGGGCGCGCGGATCCGGACGGATGTTCTGCCGTTGTTCAGTCCGTGAAACCCGCGTGCCGGGGGTGTTTCCGGTCTGAAACGATGGACCCATGAGCCCTGCAACCCCTCCCACCGAGCGCCGGGTCTCCGCCCGAGTCGGCGCGATCTCCGAATCCGCCACCCTCGCCGTGGACGCGAAGGCCAAGGCCCTCAAGGCCGCCGGACGTCCGGTGATCGGCTTCGGCGCCGGTGAACCCGACTTCCCCACCCCGGACTACATCGTCCAGGCCGCCATCGAGGCCTGCTCGAACCCCAAGTACCACCGCTACACGCCGGCCGGCGGGCTCCCCGAGCTGAAGGCCGCGATCGCCGCGAAGACGCTGCGCGACTCCGGCTACGAGGTGGAGGCCGCCCAGGTCCTCGTCACCAACGGCGGCAAGCAGGCCATCTACGAGGCCTTCGCCGCGATCCTCGACCCGGGCGACGAGGTCATCGTCCCGGCGCCGTACTGGACGACCTACCCGGAGTCCATCCGTCTCGCCGGCGGTGTCCCGGTGGACGTCGTCGCCGACGAGACCACCGGCTACCGCGTCTCGGTCGAGCAGTTGGAGGCCGCCCGCACCGAGAACACCAAGGTGCTGCTCTTCGTCTCCCCGTCCAACCCGACGGGCGCGGTCTACACCCGCGAACAGATCGAGGAGATCGGCCGCTGGGCCGCCGAGAAGGGCCTGTGGGTCCTGACCGACGAGATCTACGAGCACCTGGTCTACGGCGACGCCGAGTTCCACTCGCTGCCCGTGGTGGTGCCCGAGCTCCGCGACAAGTGCATCGTCGTCAACGGCGTCGCCAAGACGTACGCGATGACGGGCTGGCGTGTGGGCTGGGTCATCGGCCCGAAGGACGTCATCAAGGCCGCGACCAACCTCCAGTCGCACGCCACCTCGAACGTCTCGAACGTCGCCCAGGTCGCCGCGCTCGCCGCCGTCTCCGGCGACCTCACGGCCGTCGCGAAGATGCGCGAGGCCTTCGACCGCCGCCGCAAGACCATCGTGCGCATGCTGAACGAGATCGACGGCGTGCTCTGCCCCGAGCCCGAGGGCGCCTTCTACGCGTACCCCTCGGTGAAGGGACTCCTCGGCAAGGAGATCCGCGGCAAGCGCCCCGCGGACACGGTCGAGCTGGCCGCGCTCATCCTGGAGGAGTCCGAGGTCGCGGTCGTCCCGGGCGAGGCCTTCGGCACGCCGGGCTATCTGCGGCTGTCGTACGCCCTCGGTGACGAGGACCTCGTCGAGGGTGTCAGCCGGATCCAGAAGCTGCTGGCCGAGGCCACGGACTGACCTCCCCTTCTCCGCCCGCGCCCTCGGGGCGCCGGTGACGTCCTCGCGCTCCACGCGCACATGCGGGGGCCGGCCACTCCCAGGAGTGACCGGCCCCCGTTAGTTCGTTCGAGCAGGCCTCCGATCAGCGAAAGCGCTACCGGCACGCCATCCGCGTACGGCAGGATCTTTGGATGGAGCGCGTACGTGATGTGAGTGAACTGCCGAAGGCCCATCTGCACCTGCACTTCACCGGTTCGATGCGGCACACCACCCTGCTGGAACTGGCCGACAAGCACGGGATCCATCTGCCCGACGCGCTGACCAGCGGGGAGCCACCGAAGCTGCGGGCGACCGATGAGCGCGGCTGGTTCCGCTTCCAGCGCCTGTACGACGCCGCGCGGTCCTGCCTCAGAGAACCCGAGGACATCCAGCGGCTGGTGCGCGAGGCCGCCGAGGAGGACCTGAAGGACGGCTCGGGCTGGCTGGAGATCCAGGTCGACCCGACGTCGTACGCCCCGCGCCTGGGCGGTCTGATCCCGGCCCTGGAGGTCATCCTCGACGCGGTCGACTCGGCCGTGCGGGACACCGGGCTCGGGATGCGCGTCCTGGTGGCCGCCAACCGCATGAAGCACCCCCTGGACGCCCGCACGCTGGCCCGGCTCGCCGTGCGGTACGCGGACCGGGGAATCGTCGGTTTCGGCCTCTCCAACGACGAGCGGCGGGGCATGGCGCGGGACTTCGACCGGGCCTTCGCCATCGCGCGGGAGGGCGGGCTGCTGTCCGCGCCGCACGGCGGCGAGCTGACCGGTCCCGCCTCGGTCCGCGACTGCCTGGACGACCTGCACGCCTCCCGGATCGGCCACGGGGTGCGGGCCGCCGAGGACCCGCGGCTGCTGAAGCGTCTCGCGGACCGCGGGGTGACCTGTGAGGTCTGCCCCGCCTCGAACGTCGCCCTGGGCGTCTACGAGAAGCACTCCGATGTCCCCCTGCGCACTCTGTTCGAAGCCGGCGTCCCGATGGCCCTCGGCGCCGACGACCCGCTGCTCTTCGGCTCCCGGCTCGCCGCCCAGTACGAGATCGCCCGCCGCCACCACGCCTTCACGGACCAGGAGCTGGCCGAGCTGGCCCGGCAGTCCGTCCGCGCCTCGGCCGCGCCCGAGGACATCCGGGCGAAGCTGCTGGCCGGCGTCGACGACTGGCTGACCGCCTAGGCCGTGTCCGAGGCACCCGCGGGCGCGATCCCGGCGAGCAGCGTGCGGGCCAGCGCCGGGGCGAAGGCGTCCAGAGGCGGCGGCGTGCCCTCCTCGGTGGCGTCGTAGGCGAACGCCCGCTGCGCGCAGGCCCCGAGGAGGAGGGACGCGGCCGCGTAGGTGTCGGTGTCCGGCCGGACCCGCCCGGCCCGCTGTTCGGCCAGCAGATAGGCGGCGACGCCCCGGATGGGCATGTGCGGGCCCGCGCCCATGGCCCGCATGGCGTCGTCGTGACGGCGCTTGAGCTGCGTCTCCGCGTACAAGGAGGCGGCGATCGGGAAACTCTGCTCATAGAAGAGGGCCGCCTGACGGGCGACCTCCGTGAGGTTCTCCTCCAGGGAGTGCTCCCCCCGCTCGGCCGTCAGCCGCTCCAGGAGCGGGCCGAGCTGGGGCAGCCGCTCGTGGAGGACGCGGATGAACAGCTCTTCCTTGCTCGCGAAGTATTTGTAGAGCGCCGCCTCGGAGCAGCCGGCCGCCCTGGCGATCTCCTTGGTGGTGGCACGGGAGAGACCGAGCGTGAGCATGAGCTCGTGCGCCGCGTCGAGGATGCGGATCCTGGCCGGCTTCGACGGCGTGGTCTCCGTGGCGGATTTCTGCTGCATGGGGCCCAAGGATTCCATGACCCGCCCTTACGGGGTTGACGGGTGGGTGAGCACTTACTCACTCTAGAGGGAAGCGGGGTGAGTGAACACTCACCCACCTCATTCCCTCTCATGCGGGAGCAGGTCATGGAACTCACCGTTTTCGGTGCCACCGGAGGCATCGGCCAGGAGATCGTCCGCCAGGCCCTGGGCGCGGGCCACGAGGTCACGGCGGTCGTACGGGATCCCGCGCGGCTCACCGTCACGGGCGCGCAGCTGAAGGTCTTCCGCGCGGACCTCACCGACCCGGAGTCGCTGCGCCCGGCCGTCGCGGGCCGGCACGCGGTCCTGTCGGGCCTCGGCGCGCGCAGCCGCAAGGACGCCGGGGTCGCGGCCCGGCTCACCCGTGCGGTGCTGAGTGCCATGGAGGCGGAGCGGGTGCGCCGGGTGCTGGTCGTCAGCGCGGGTCCGGTCGGACCCGGCGCCACGAACGACACCGCCCTCGACCGCGCGATGCGGAGCCTGATCTCCAGCCTCCTGAAGGACGTCTACGCCGACCTGCGGGAGATGGAGGCCGAGCTCGCGGCCGGTTCCGCGGACTGGACCGCCGTCCGTCCTCCCCGGCTCCAGAACAAGCCGCTGACCGGCTCCTACCGCACGGCCGTCGGAGGCTTCCCGCCCAGGGGCCGCTTCATCGCGCGCGCCGACGTGGCCCACGCGATGCTGGCGATGATCGACGACCCGGGGACCGTGAAGCAGGGGGTGGGTGTCGCCTACTAGTCACCGTTCACGCCGGCGATCGCCGTGCACGCCGGTGATCTCGCCTTCAGAGGCTCGCGTTCACCGTCACCGGCTCGTTGACGAGCGTGATCCCGAAGGCCTCGTGGACCCCGGCGACGACCTCCCGGGCCAGCGCGAGGAGGTCCTCGGTGGTGGCCTCGCCACGGTTGGTCAGGGCGAGGGTGTGCTTGGTGGAGATACGGGCGGGCCCGGTTCCGTAGCCCTTGGTGAAGCCCGACTTGTCGATCAGCCAGGCCGCGGAGGTCTTGGTGCGGCCCTCGCCGGCAGCGTAGGCGGGCGGTACGACATCGGCGCCGAGCCGTTCCTCCACGCGCGCGTGGAACGCGGCGAACGCCTCGTCGGTGAGGATCGGGTTGGTGAAGAACGATCCGGCGGACCAGGTGTCGTGGTCCTCGGGGTCGAGCACCATGCCCTTCCCTGCACGCAGCTTCAGAACGGTCTCGCGGGCCGCGTCGAGAGGCACACGGTCGCCGGGCTCCACGCCGAGCGCACGGGCCGTCTCGGCGTACTTGACCGGCGCCGACAGCCCCTGCGCGTCCTCCAGCCCGAAACGCACCCGCAGCACGACATGGCGCTCGGGGTCCGCCTTGAAGCGGCTGTGCCGGTACGAGAACGCGCACTCGGCGTTGGTCAGCGTGACCGTCTCGCGCGTCTTCCGGTCATAGGCGATCACTTCGGTGATCGTCGACGACACTTCCTGGCCGTACGCGCCCACATTCTGGATCGGTGTCGCACCGGCGGACCCGGGGATGCCCGCGAGGCACTCGATCCCGGCGAGCCCGGCCTCGACCGAGCGGGCGACCGCGTCGGTCCACACCTCGCCCGCGGCCAGCTCCAGCCTCGTACCGTCGAGGTCGAAGCCCTTCGTGGCGATGCGCAGGGCCGTCCCGGCGAAGCCCTTGTCGCCGATGACCAGGTTCGATCCGCCGCCGATCAGCAGCAGGGGCGTACCGGCGTCGTCGGCCTCGCGCACGGCGGCGACGACCTCGGCGTCGGTCGTGGCGGTGATCAGCCGGGCGGCCGGGCCGCCGAGCCGGAAGGTGGTCAGCGGGGCGAGCGGGGCATCGTGGAGTTCCTGCACGGGCTCAAGACTACGAGAAGGGGCGGGGAGGCCCGGCCACCGGTGTGCTCCGGACATGCGAACGGCCCCGCCCGTGGGGCGGGGCCCGTTCGCGCCTGACGCTCGGCCGAGGCGGCTCTCCTGGGGGTGCGACCGGGCGGCCAGGCGCTCCGGGCGGCCGGGCAGGAGTGCCGGGATCTCGGCCCGTCCGTCAGTGGGAGGCGGTTTCGAGAGAGGCGGCCTCCCGGTGCGGGGGGCGCACCGGAGCAGCCTCGGCCGCCGTCTCGGTGCGTGCCGTGCGCCGGGCGGCCGGGATGACCAGGGCGGCGATCCCCGCGAGGGCCACGACCGAGGCGCCGACCACGAGCGCGGGCCGCAGTCCGTCGATGAAGCTCTGGGCGGTCGCGTAGCCGCCCTGCGCCGAGAAGATCGAGGACATCACCGCGATGCCGAGCGCCCCGCCCACCTCGCGCAGCGCGTTGTTGGCACCGGAGGCGATGCCCTGCTCCTGCGGCCGCACGCTGGACATGACCAGGTTGGAGGCCGGCGCGAAGTAGAGCGACATCCCGACGCCGCTGATGATGAGCGCGGGCAGCTGGGAGGCGTACGAGGCGTCGGCGGCGACCACGGCGGCGTAGTACGCGAGCCCGGCGGCCTGGAGGAAGAGCCCGGTGGCGACGACGGGACGCCCGCCGATCCGGTCCGACAGGTAGCCGGCGATGGGCGCGACCAGCATCGGCATACCGGTCCAGGGGAGCATGCGCAGCCCCGCCTCGGTCGGCGAGTAGCCGAGCACGCCCTGCATGTACTGGCTGAGCAGGAAGATCGAGCCGAACATCCCGAGGAACATCAGCAGGCTGGCCGCGTTGATCCCCGCGAAGGCACGGGAGCGGAAGAGCCGCATCGGGAGCATCGGGTTCTTGGCCAGGGTGCCGTGGACGACGAAGCCGACGAGCAGAGCGGCGCCCGCGATCAGGCCGGTCAGGACGAACGCGCTGGTCCAGCCGTCGGCGGGCCCGCGGACCAGACCGTAGACGATCCCGAAGAGGCCACCGCTGGCGAGCAGGGTGCCGGCGAAGTCGAGCCGGGCGCCGGCGCCGAACGACTCGGACAGCCGAAGCCGGGCGAGCGGGAGCACCGCGAGACCCAGCGGAACGTTCAGCCAGAAGATCCAGTGCCAGGAGACGTGTTCGGTGAGGCTGCCGCCGATGAGGGGCCCGGAGGCGACCGCGAGTCCGTTGACCGCGCCCCAGATCCCGTACGCCATCCCGCGCTTGGCGGCGGGGACCGCGGCGGTCAGCAGGGTCAGGGTCAGCGGCATCATGATCGCCGCGCCGACGCCCTGGACCGCGCGGGCGGCGATCAGGGAGTCGATGCCGGGTGCCATGGCCGCGGCGGCCGAGGCGCCGGTGAAGATGCTCAGACCGACCAGGAAGAGCCGGCGGCGGCCGAACCGGTCACCGAGCGCGGCGCCGAACATCAGCAGGACGGCGAAGGTGAGCGTGTAGGCGCTCACGGTCCATTCCAGGTCGCCCAGCGCTCCCCCGAGATCCTTGCGGATGGAGGGCAGGGCGGTGGTGACGACGAGGTTGTCGAGGGCCGCCATGAATCCGGCGACGCTCGTGATGAGAAGGGCCCACCCGGCTCCGCCGCGCCGCCCGCTCGGGGTCGCGGCCGGCGCCGCGGCCGACTCCTCCGGCGATCCCGTGGCCCCGGGCGGGGCCGGTTCCGCCGGTCCGTTCTTCGCTGTCCGTGCCGTCCGCTGAGACATCTCTCCCCCAGAAGGTGATGTGATCGCTCTTGGTGGTTAGTTATCGATGACTAACTTTTACGCTCATGAAAAGGCGCCGAACACCGCCTTCCCCATCGCGCTACTTCTCCAGCCGGCCGGTGATCCGCGCCGACGGGTAGAGCCCTTCCCAGACCCGGTGCTCGGGCGGGAACCCCATCGACACCAGGCAGTTGACGAGCATTCCGTACGCCATGAAGGTCGTGGTCCCGTCCACGTCGGCCCCGAGCGGCACGTGGACCGTGTCCCAGAGCCGCATCCAGCCGGCCCGGACCGCCTCGCCGAGCTCGTGATCGCCGGCCTCCTCGGCGGCCCCCACCGCGACATACGTCTGCATCTGCATCAGCAGCCGCTCGGGGTGCTCCGCGATCACCTTGACGTAGGAGCTCGCCATGGCGTGCAGGGCCTCCTCGCCCTCCAGCCCCTCGGCGGCCTCCTCGAAGCTGCGCCGGGCGAGCTCCATGCAGTGCTCGGCGGCCGCCAGGAAGATCGCCCGCTTGCCCGGGAAGAGCCGGAAGAGATACGGCTGCGAGACGCCCACACGCTTGGCGATCGCCTCGGTGGACGTGCCGTAGTAGCCGCCGTGGGCGAACTCGATCATCGCCGCGCGAATGACGCTCTCGCGCCTCTCCTCTGCGCTCATCCTGACCATACGACTAAGTTAGTACTCAATCACTAACTAAGTCAAGGAGTTCTGGGGTTTGGGTGCGGGGCGCTTGGGCGCGTCGACCGCCGGGCGTCTGGGCGCCGGTGACTCAGGCTTCTGGCTCTCGGGCTTCTGGCTCTCGGGCTCCTGGCTCCTGACTCCTGACTCCTGGCTCCTGGCTCCTGGCTCCTGGCTCCTGGCTCCTGGCTCCTGGACGCGGACGCGGATCTCCTGAGGTGAGGTTCCTGTGGTGAGGTCCTGGGGGCGCCGCAGCGGGGATGCGTAAGGGGCGCCCGCAGTGGCGGGCGCCCCTTACGTGATCCGGCGCGTCAGGCCAGTCGTACGACCGCTCGCGACATGCCCAGCACCTTCTGGCCGGCGCTGGTCGCCGTGAGGTCGACGCGGACGGTGTTGTCGTCGAGCTTGGCCGCGACCTTGCCGCTGACCTCGATCGTGGCGCCCTTCTCGTCGTTCGGGACGACGACGGGCTTGGTGAAGCGAACGCCGTACTCGAGGACCGAGCCCGGGTCGCCGACCCAGTCGGTGACCACGCGGATCGCCTCGGCCATGGTGAACATGCCGTGCGCGATGACGTCGGGAAGGCCCACCTCGACCGCGAACTTCTCGTTCCAGTGGATCGGGTTGAAGTCCCCGGAGGCCCCCGCGTACTGCACGAGCGTGGCACGCGTCACGGAGAAGGTCTGGGCCGGCAGCTCGGTGCCGACCTCGACGTCCGCGTAAGAGATCTTCGCCGTCATGTCAGCCCACCTCCGCCGCACGGGACACGAGCTTCGTGACGGCCGTCACGACGTGCTCGCCCGCCTCGTCGTGGACCTCGCCACGGATGTCCAGGATGTCGTTGCCCGCGAGGGACTTGATCGACTCGATGGTCGAGGTGACCGTGAGCCGGTCACCCGCGCGCACCGGGCGGGTGTACGCGAACTTCTGGTCACCGTGCACCACGCGGCTGTAGTCGAGCCCCAGTTGCGGGTCCTGGACGACCTGGCCCGCGGCCTTGAACGTGATGGCGAACACGAAAGTCGGCGGGGCGATCACATCGGGGTGCCCGAGCGCGCGTGCGGCCTCGGGGTCCGTGTACGCAGGGTTACTGTCCCCCACGGCCTCCGCGAACTCGCGGATCTTCTCCCGGCCGACCTCATAGGGGTCGGTGGGCGGGTAGGACCGCCCTACGAAGGACTGGTCGAGCGCCATGGGCTCGGCACCTCCTGGTTGTCTTCGCTGCGCTGGTTGTCACAGCTGGACCGACCGTCTTGGCCGGACGGCCCATCTTCGCTCTAAGTCGCTGGTCCGCCTATGACGCGGGGTCCGCGCCGGACGTCGGTTGCACAACGACGCGAGGCCGCCCCCCGAAGGGGACGGCCTCGTGTACGAGCCTGAAATTATCGCGTTTCGCGGTGCGCGGTGTGCGCGTTGCAACGCGGGCAGTGCTTCTTCATCTCCAGTCGGTCCGGGTTGTTACGCCGGTTCTTCTTGGTGATGTAGTTCCGCTCCTTGCACTCCACGCAGGCCAGCGTGATCTTCGGGCGGACGTCGGTGGCAGCCACAGGAGTGCTCCTTGACGAACGGATGGGACATTAACGCATAGAAGAGTAGCCGATCGAAGGACCGACCCCACAATCGGCTACTGTCAGTAGCGGTGACCGGACTTGAACCGGTGACACAGCGATTATGAGCCGCTTGCTCTACCGACTGAGCTACACCGCTTTGATGCGATCGGGTCCCGCCTTGCGACGGGAACCTTTCGCACCAGAGCCCCAATACGGAATCGAACCGTAGACCTTCTCCTTACCATGGAGACGCTCTACCGACTGAGCTATTGGGGCGAGCGATGAAGACATTACACGGTCCTCCACCGATCGCCCAAATCCGTTTCCCGGCACCCGCCCGGGCCTGATCACAGGCGTTCCCCCGGGCGTTCCCGGAAGGCTTCACACGCCCCTCACGACTCATGGATCACACGGGGTGACGGCTCTCCGGCCGCCGGGCGGTGGCGACCCCGCGCCGGGTCCGCGAGGGCCTGCCGCGGCCGGGTCCGTGGGCGCCTGCCGCCGGGTCCCGCGCAGACCTGGTCACCAGGCGGACGGTTCCGGCCGGTCTCGGAGGGGGACCGGTCCCGGCCGGTCGACGGGCCACGCCGGTACGACTATTGCGCTCCTCCCCGACGTTGACGGGTCACCGCCCTAGGCTCGACTCACGCTGCGTGATCTTGTGTCCCCACGCTCCGCAGTCGTCCCTCCCGCAGCCGCCCCGAGCCACAGGAGTGCGATGCCCGACAGTCAGCAGCAGCCGCCCCGCTCCCCCTCGGGACAGACCGACACGGCCGCTCTCCTGCTGTGCGGGGCGCGGCTCACCGACGGAAGGGCCGTGGACGTACGGCTGGGCGGCGGCCGTATCGAGGCGGTCGGCACCGCTGGGAGCCTCGCTGCGGGTGCCTCGGGGGCTCTCGGCGCGAAGGTGGACCTCGACGGCTACCTCCTCCTGCCGGCCCCCGCCGAGCCTCACGCGCACAGCGACACGGCCCTGACGGCCGACGACCACGGACCTCTCGCGTACGACGACCGGGCGATCCAGCGCCGGGCGACCGAGGCGGCCCTGCTGCAACTCGGGCACGGCGCCACGGCTCTGCGGACGCATGTGCGCGTCGGTGACGTGCAGGGGCTGGACGCGCTGGCGGCGGTGCTCGAGGCACGGCGGTCGTTGCGGGGGCTCGCCGAACTGGCGACGGTCGCGATGCCCCGGGTCCTGACCGGGGCGGCCGGTGCCGACGGGCTCGCGATGCTGCGGGACGCCCTGAAGATGGGCGCTTCCGTGGTGGGCGGCTGTCCGGACACCGACCCCGATCCGACGGGGTACGTCGAGGCCGTCCTGGAACTCGCCTCCGAACACGGCTGTCCGGTCGATCTGCACACGGACGCCGCCGATCCCGCCCGGCTCGCCCGGCTCGCCGCGATGGCGGGCGGCCTGCGGCCCGGGGTGACCCTCGGCCCGTGCGGCGGGCTCGGCCGGCTGCCCACCGAGGTGGCCTCCCGCGCCGCGGACCAACTCGCCGCGGCCGGAGTGACGGTGGTGTGTCTGCCGCAGGGAGGCTGCGGCTCCACCGACCGGCGCGGTACGGCTCCCGTACGGCTGCTGCGGGCAGCCGGCGTACGGATCGCGGCGGGCAGTGGCGCCCTGCGCGACGTGTCCAACCCGGTGGGGCGCGGAGACCCGCTGGAAGCCGCGTACTTGCTGGCCTCCCGGTACGGGCTGCGCCCCGAGGAGGCGTACCGCACGGTGAGTTGTGCCTCCAGAGCCGCGCTCGGGTTGTCCGAGGTGCGCGTGGAGGCGGGATTCCCGGCCGAGTTGCTCGCCGTACGCGGGGACCGCCTGGCGGGGGTGCTGTCCCTCGCGTACAGCCGGATCGTGATCCACCGCGGGCGTGTGGTGGCACGGACCAGCGCGGTGCGGGAGTACTGCGACTCGGCGGCCGACTCCGGGCTGGAACTGCCCCGGCAGGGACGGGAAGAACCGTCCTAGCCGGGGCCGCGCCGCCCTGGGGGCCGCTCCGGCGTCGCCGGGCAGGCGCGACTTGCGGACACGGCCTAGAGCCCGCCGCCCATGAAGGCGCCCAGGGGGCTGCCCTCGGAAATCTTGTCCACGGGGATCTCGGTGGCTCCGGCCGGCGCGCTGATGTCACCCGCTTCGGAGAACTTCAGAACGAGGGGCAGCTTGGCCTTCGCCGGGCTGTCGGCGAGGACGCCCAGGTCGACCTTGATCTGCCGGAGGTCGCCGTTCTTCAGGGTGAAGTCGACGGAGGCCTTCTTGTCCGGGGCGTCCTTGAGGTCCTTGGCGGTGGGCAGTTCCGCACCGGCCGGAAGGTCGCCCTGGAGCGGGCGGAGCTTGTCGAAGACAGCGGTGAGCAGGTCGCGGACGTTGCCCGTGGCGACGACGTGCTCGACACCGTCGGCGCCGCCCTTGGTCCGGAACGTGACCTTGCGGCCGATGACACCGCGTACGGCGTCGAGCATCTTCTTCTGGGTCTTGGCGTCGATGTCCCCTTCACCGGCGGCCCCCTTCGAGGTACCCCCGGCGGACTTCCCCGCGCTCTCCAGCTCCTTGGTGTCGACCTTCACCCAGTCGCCTTCGAGGACCTTCTTCAACTCCTTCTGGCTCGGCGGCAGATCGTCGGCGGACGGCGTCGGAACGCCCATCGCCTCACCGACGGCCTTCATGTCGCTGCGGTAGTACATGAAGTCGCCGATGATCCGGTACTCGACCAGAACGCCGTCCGCCCCCGAGATCCTCACGCTCGTCCCGATGAGGTCCTTCTGGCCCGAATCCGCCAGCGTCTTCCTGGACTTGACGGCGACGTCGACACGGAGCCCGCTGACGAACTTCGCGAACGCCGGGGGAAGGGATTCGTCGGAACCGCCCTCACCCGCGACGGCGTTGATCGCGTCCGCGTCGGCGTCCAGGTCCAACTGGAATGCCAGCGACTTCTGTTCGCCGAGACGGGAGGCGGCGTGGTCCACCTTCTGTCCGGCCGTGAGGTTCTCGACCGTGCCACAGGCGGCCGCCGCGGCGAGAAGGACAGCGGTGCAGCCGACCGCGGTGACGGTCTTGCGTATGACGGTGATGATGGTCTCCTCTTGCAACACCGCGCGGGCCCGCACGGTGTTCCTTTCGTTCGCGTGTTCACTCGTTCCGACGCGTTCTCGCGGCGATCACCCACGCGTTCACAGTGATCACCCATGTGACTCGCGAGTTGTCCACAGGGTTGTGCGGCGAACGCGGTCTTCCGGGCGTACGGTCGGAAACATGCGCATTGTCATCGCTGGTGGTCATGGTCAGATCGCGCTGCGGCTGGAGCGGCTGCTCTCCGCGCGCGGGGACGAGGTCGCGGGGATCATCCGCCGTGCCGAGCAGGGGGACGACCTGCGGGCGGCCGGCGCCGAGCCCGTCCTGTGCGATCTGGAGTCGGCATCGGTGGAGGAGGTCGCCGCGCATCTGCAGGGCGCCGACGCGGCCGTCTTCGCGGCGGGCGCGGGACCGGGCAGCGGCGTGGACCGCAAGCAGACGGTGGACAAGGGCGCCGCGATCCTGTTCGCGGACGCCGCAGAGCGCGCGGGCGTACGCCGGCACGTGGTCGTCTCCTCGATGGGCGCGGACCCGGCCCACCCGGGTGACGACATCTTCGACGCCTATCTGCGCGCCAAGGGCGAGGCCGACGAGTACGTACGCGGTCGCGCGGGTCTGGACTGGACGATCCTGCGTCCCGGCGGCCTGATCGACGACGCCGGAACCGGCCTCGTACGCCTGGAGGCCTCGACCGGCCGCGGCATGATCCCCCGCGACGACGTCGCCGCGGTCCTCGCCGAACTGGTCGACACCCCGGCCACCGCCGGTCTGACCCTGGAGGCCGTCAGCGGTTCGACACCGATCTCGGTCGCGGTGAAATCGGTGGCGGGCAACTAGCCCCCGTCGCGGAGACGCCGCCTGTCGCGGCACTGGTCGGCGGCGCGCCTCCCAGGCCACGCTCAGCCCCGGCCCCGCCCGTCCGTCGGCCCGTCCCCCGTCCGTCGGCCCGTCCGGTTCAGAACAGCGAGAGCTGGCCGGGGAAATCGGGGACGGTGTACCCGTCCAGCGTGGGCTGCGCCGCCCCGATGAACGCTTCCCGGCGCGAACCGGGGCACGAGACCAGTTCCCCGGTCCCCCGCGCGCCGGGCGGATCATGCCGAGCGATCCGCCCCGCGACGACGGCGATCTCCCGACGGCACTCCGGGCAACTCCTACGACGCGATGACATGGGATCAGTGTGCCCCGCCGACCGCGACGTCCATCACCCCGAGCATCCCGTCACCGGCCGCCCCGTCGATGAACCGCACTCGACGAGGATTTCCCCCTAAAACGGAGCTTCTGGAGGAATTCTCGAGTACGCCCCCGCCTACCGATATTCAGCGATGAAGCGGTCGAGCAATGAAGATCGATGCCCTCCCATTACCCCGATCCCCATCGGATGAGAATTCCCCGCATGGCGCATGGGCGCATGGGTGCATGAAGAATGCGACGCGCGAAAACGAAAACAGGACGCGGCCGGCCGGCCTCGCCCTACGGGATCGAGACGTCAGCGCCGACGTCGACGCCCGTCGCCCGCCCGACCTCTCGGGCTCAACTCCCCTCGCCAGTAAGGCAGTTAGTCCACGTAACGCTTCGCCGTCATGAGCGACACGTGGGAGTGGTCCCGGGGTGGTCCCCGCGGACCGCCCTGACGGCCACGATGTCAGCCTTGGCCCTGCGGACCCCCTGGATGCCTTTCGCGTCGACCTGGTCGCGGAACCCTTGGAAGGATTCGCGCGCGTCCCAAAAGGCCTTCTAAGGCTTCTTCGCGCCCCGGTCGCCGGCAATGCAGATAACCATCGCGGCACCGACTGCGATGAACCCTGCCATTCCCCCGAAGGTGACTCTCGTTTCACGAACCCACGCGGGCCGCGACACGGCCAAGGGCCCGTGGACCTGTTGGTACAGGTCCACGGGCCCTTGGTTCCCGTGTGGCGGGACAGGGCTGTGCGAGGTGCCGGGGGTCACGCCGGCCAGGGCCGGGGGCGGCGACCTCCCGCCCCCGCGCCCGGGGCGTCAGCGCACGTCGACGTAGTCGGCCACGCTGGTGGCGACACCGGTCGTCGCGTTGCCGTAGTAGACCCAGCGGTAGTAGCCGTCGACCGACGCGGTGACGGTGGTCTCCAAGCCCCCGGTGCTGCCGCTGGTGGCCTTCTTGACCGTCTTGTACGTCGCGGCACCCTTGGCGCGGAACTGGAGGCTGACCGTACGGCCGCTGTAGGCGTCGTACTCCTTCGTGTCCCAGTTCGCCCGGGTCACCTTGCCCGTGACGGTGATCGTCTTGCCCTTGGTGACCGGCTCCGGCGAGGCGTTGGTGGTCGCCTTGGCCGCGCGCTTGAGCTGAGCGGTCGTGGACCGCGTCTCCCGCTCCCCGGTCTTGAGGCCGCCGTCGGCCTTCCACAGCCTCAGCGAGACGCCGACCTTCCAGGTCGTGGCGTCGCTGTTGGAATCGACGTGCTCCTGGCTCGGGTGCGGGTCGATGTAGAGGTTGCCCTCGCAGCGCGCGTGCTTGGAGTCGATCTCGTAGCAGGTGTAGCTGCCCGGCTGAATGAAGTTCTCTCCGGTGTCGGCCGCCGTCGTGATGCTGCCGCGGTAGAGGAAGGGGTACGCGTCGTAGCGGGACGAGTCGGCGGTGCTGTACCCGGAAGGGAGCGCGATGTTGAAACTGATGGGCGGCTCCACCTCCTTCGTCGTGCCGACGACGATCGGCTTGCCGTTGTTGATGACGATGCTCGACACGGTGATACCGGTGTCCGCCGCCTGAGCAGTCGGCACGTTCAGCACCGAGAGCCCCAGTGCCCCCACGAACGTGGCCGCCGTGACGGTTCGTCTGCCTGTCTTCATTCACACCTCTTCAGGAGGATGCCGCTACAAGAAAGCGGCAGCCTATCTGGCAGGTTCATGGCCTCTACCCCCGACCGCCCAGCTCACGGCCCTGCGGCCACATCCCTCCCGCCTCCCGGTTCGCACCGCACCCGGGAAGGCGAAGCCGGCGGCTTCGCGGCGGGTCGGCACCAGAGGCCGCGAGCGGGGCGTTCATGGGTTCTCCGCGGCGGTGGGGACGCCGGGGGGAAGTCACCTGGTGACGGAGCCTCAGAGCCTGTTCCCGGATGGCGGCCCGTGATCAGGGTGAGCCGCCGACGCCCATACATCCCGCTCGACGACGAGCCGCTCCAGAGCGTCGCGCACACGACGAGACCCGTCCATGCCCCGTCCACAGCCACTCGAACAAGAAGAAACCCCCTCCGATCTACGTTTCCGCAGATCGGAGGGGGTTTACCTTCATGTGGCGGCGCCAGGGTTCGAACCTGGGTAGGCTAAGCCGGCAGATTTACAGTCTGCTCCCTTTGGCCACTCGGGCACACCGCCGGGGTTGCTGCCCTGAGACTCGCTTTCGCGGTGCTCCCTGGCAACGACGTAAACGATACCTGATGCTCGGGGATGCTTCGCCACCCAATTGATCGACGCTTGGGGGGAGGGGGGTGGCTAGGCTTATGCGGATGCGGCCGGAGGCCTACGCCGGGCTCGACAGCCGCCCCTACGCACCCCGATACAAGGAGCCACAGGACATGGCCGACTCCAGTTTCGACATCGTCTCGAAGGTCGAGCGGCAGGAGGTCGACAACGCCCTCAACCAGACCGCCAAGGAGATCTCGCAGCGCTACGACTTCAAAAACGTCGGCGCCTCCATCTCCTGGTCCGGCGAGAAGATCCTCATGGAGGCGAACTCCGAGGAGCGCGTGAAGGCCGTCCTCGATGTGTTCGAGACCAAGCTGATCAAGCGCGGCATCTCGCTGAAGTCGCTGGACGCCGGTGAGCCCCAGCTCTCCGGCAAGGAGTACAAGATCTTCGCGACGATCGAGGAGGGCATCTCCCAGGAGAACGCCAAGAAGGTTGCGAAGATCATCCGTGACGAGGGTCCCAAGGGCGTGAAGGCCCAGGTACAGGGTGAGGAGCTGCGGGTCAGCTCGAAGAGCCGCGACGACCTGCAGGCCGTTCAGGCCCTCCTCAAGGGCAAGGACTTCGACTTCGCCCTCCAGTACGTGAACTACCGGTAGAACGACCCGCGGGACACCTGCCGAGGCACCCCGCGCGACGCCGTGCGCGGCGGCACGAGGAAGGGTGGACGCCCCTGGTGTCCACCCTTCCTCGTACCGCCGGCCGCGGTCCCGGCGACGCCGGCTCAGCGGCGCGAGTCGCCGAACAGGATGCGGTACAGGATCAGCAGCACGAGCGACCCGCCGATGGCGGCGGCCCAAGTGGCGCCGTCGTAGAAGTGTTTGCTGATGGGGTGGTCCAGCCAGCGGGCCGATATCCAGCCGCCGACGAACGCGCCCACGACACCGATGACGGTCGTCCCGACGAACCCTCCCGGATCGCGCCCCGGGAGCAGGAACTTGGCGATGGCGCCGGCCAGCAGCCCCAGAATGATCCAGCTGATGATGCCCATGCTCTGAGCCTGCCCTTCCGTTCTGTACTCACGCTGTACCGGCCCTGTGACTTCGGTCCGGGCGGGCCGTGTCTTTGCTGTCCGTATCCGGTACGGGTCGCGTGTGCCGATGTCGTGTCGGCGTCGCGCTGATGAACAGGACGTCGCTGTGGCTCCCGCCGGTTGCGACGATCAGTAGGGTGCGGCGCATGACACCGTCCAGTCCCGAGTTGCGCCGCACGCTGGGAGTCGGTGACGCCGTGGTCATCGGGCTCGGCTCGATGATCGGAGCCGGGATCTTCGCCGCGCTCGGCCCCGCCGCACGGGCGGCCGGATCCGGGCTTCTGCTCGGGCTCGCGGTCGCCGCGGTCGTCGCCTACTGCAACGCGATGTCCTCGGCCCGGCTGGCCGCCCTGTACCCCGCTTCGGGCGGCACGTACGTCTACGGACGCGAGCGACTGGGGGCCTTCTGGGGCTATCTGGCGGGCTGGTCGTTCATCGTCGGCAAGACGGCCTCCTGTGCGGCGATGGCACTCACCGTGGGCGCGTACGTCTGGCCGTCCCACGCACACGCGGTGGCGGTCGCGGCCGTGGTCGCCCTGACCGCCGTGAACTACGGCGGCATGCAGAAGTCGGCCTGGCTGACCCGGGTCATCGTGGCGGTGGTCCTGGCGGTCCTCGCTTCCGTGGTGGTGGGGTGTCTCGGGTCCGACGTCTCCGATGCCGGGCGGCTGGGCGTCGGACTGTCGTCCGGCGCGGGCGGGGTGCTTCAGGCGGCCGGGCTGCTCTTCTTCGCGTTCGCCGGGTACGCGCGGATCGCCACGCTCGGCGAGGAGGTACGCGATCCGGCGCGCACCATTCCGCGTGCGATCCCCTTGGCTCTGGGCATCGCGCTCGCGGTGTACGCGGCGGTCGCTGTCGCTGTCCTTTCGGTGCTCGGAACGGACGGTCTGGGGCTTGCCCCGGCGCCGCTGGCGGACGCCGTACGAGCCGCCGGACTGCCAGGACTCGTGCCGGTGGTGAGGGCGGGCGCCGCCGTGGCCGCGCTCGGCTCGCTTCTCTCGCTGATCCTGGGTGTCTCACGGACCACGCTGGCCGTGGCCCGCGACCGCCGTCTGCCGGGCGCCCTGGCCGCCGTGCATCCGCGCTTCCAGGTCCCGCACCGGGCGGAGCTGGCCGTGGGCGCGGTGGTCGCCGTGCTGGCCGCGACCGTGGACGTGCGCGGCGCGATCGGTTTCTCCTCCTTCGGTGTGCTGGCGTACTACGCGATCGCCAACGCCTCCGCGTGGACGCTGAGTCCGGCCCCGGCGTCGCGGGTCGTGCCGGTCCTGGGCCTCCTCGGCTGTGTGACGCTGGCCTGCGCGCTGCCGGGGGTTTCGGTGGTCATGGGCGCGGCCGTGCTCGCGGTGGGGGCGGCCGCGTACGGCGTACGACTGTGGGCGGCCTCCCGCTGAGCACTGTCCCCTGATCCCCCCGGTGGACCAGCGCGGCATGAACTGTCGTGCGTCGTCGGGCGGACAGTGGTCGCCCTGCTCGGCGCGTTCGGGCGATCAGGGGCCGGGGTCAGGGGTCAGGAGGCCCGGGTCGCCGTCGCGCGTATGGGGAAGTCGGGCCAGAGGGGGAGGTCCGGGTCGTCGTTGGACTCCTCGTACCAGCCCCTTCCCTCCAGCCACGTGACCAGCCAGGTCGCGAGGTCGGGTGCGTCCACGTACCAGGCGTGGTCGGCCCGGTCTGCGTTGGGCTCGAAGAGCAGGACCGTGCCGTCGGGGCTCTGGCAGTCCACGCACGCGTACATGCCGCAGCCCCAGTGGGATATGGGCAGGACACCCTCGGGCCACGGCCAGTCGGGGTCCTTGCGGCCGCTCTCGCGGCTGGCGAGGTACTGCGGAACAGCCGCCGGCTCACCCGACGGCTGACCGTCGAGCAGGGGCAACAGGCCGTATTCCGGACCGAATCCGCCGTCCCCGATCCGGAGATAGAGCGAGGCGAGCAGTGCGGGCAGGGGGAAGCCGAGGACGGCCTCGGCGCGGGCGACCTCAGCCGGGCCCACGGGCTCCGGGAGCGAAGGCCAGCCCCACGGGCGGGTGTTACGGGCCTCCGTCGTGACCCGTGCCAGCAACTGCTCGATTTCGGTCATGGGTTCATGATGCAGCGCGCCACTGACAATCGGGCAGCCTGTGGAAAACCCTCACGCGAGAAGGACGTCGACCCTGTTTCCGGCGAGGAGCGGGGCGCGCGGTCCGGTCCCCTCAACGCCCCGCGAACGGCTCGTCCGTGCGCACGATTTCGCGTCCCAGCGGGAACAGCGAGATCGGGATGAGTTTGAAGTTGGCGATGCCGAACGGGATGCCGATGATCGTGATGCACATGGCGATGCCCGTGACGATGTGGGCCAGGGCCAGCCACCAGCCCGCGAGGACGAGCCACAGGACGTTGCCGACGCAGGACGGGGCGCCGGCGTCGTGGCGCTCCACCGTCGTATAGCCGAACGGCCACAGCGCGTAGATACCGATACGGAACGCGGCAATGCCGAAGGGAATTCCGATAATCGTGATGCACAGGATGATGCCTGCGGCGAGATACCCGAGAAACAGCCAGAAGCCGCTCAGGATGAGCCAAATGACGTTCAGAATTGTCTTCACGGCTGACGACCTGCCATCTGCTCGAGCCGGGAGATGCGTTCCGCCATCGGCGGATGCGTAGAGAACATCTTTGACATTCCCTGTCCCGGGCGGAAGGGGTTCGCGATCATCATGTGGCTCGCCGTCTCGATGCGCGGCTCGGGAGGCAGCGGGAGCTGCTTGGTGCCCGCGTCGAGCTTGCGCAGCGCGCTGGCGAGGGCGAGGGGATCGCCGGTGAGCTGGGCACCGGACGCGTCCGCCTCGTACTCCCTGGAACGGCTGATGGCGAGCTGGATGAGGGAAGCGGCGATCGGTCCCAGGATCATGACCAGGAGCATCCCGAGAATGCCGGGACCGTCGTCGTCGTTGGACCGGCCGACGGGGATCAGCCAGGCGAAATTGACCAGGAACATGATCACGGAAGCCAGGGCGCCGGCCACGGATGAGATGAGGATGTCGCGGTTGTAGACGTGACTGAGCTCGTGGCCGATGACGCCACGCAGCTCGCGCTCGTCCAGGATGCGCAGGATCCCCTCGGTGCAGCACACGGCGGCATTGCGCGGGTTGCGGCCCGTCGCGAACGCGTTCGGCGCCTCCGTCGGCGAGATGTACAGGCGCGGCATGGGCTGGCGGGCCTGCGTCGAGAGATCGCGGACCATGCGGTACAGGGCCGGGGCCTCGAACTCGCTCACCGGGCGCGCGCGCATCGCGCGTAGAGCCAGCTTGTCGCTGTTCCAGTACGCGTACGCGTTCGTCCCGATCGCGATGAACAGCGCGACGATCAGGCCTGTGCGTCCGAAGAAGCTGCCGATGACGATGATGAGTGCGGACAGTCCCCCGAGGAGTACGGCTGTCCTGAGCCCATTGTGCCGGCGGTGCACGGTAGCCCTCCAAGTCGTGCGGCGGGGGAACCCTTTGCTTGCTGATGCTCTGCTTCCACTCTTCAGTGGACCCTCCCGTACTGGTCAACGCCAGACGGGAAGCACTAGTTCCCTTGTGCGCACTGCCCGGCACGTGGGCCGTCCGGGTGATTCGGACGGCGTTCCACGCGCGCGCGTTCCTCTGTGAAGAGCCGCTTCAGGAGTGGCGCTTCAGAAGAGAACGGTCTCCGAGAAACGCAGGATCAGCTGAGGCGCCCCGGACAGGACGACGCCCAGGACGGCCGTCAGGGCGATGGCCGCGGTGAGCGGAACCGGTGCGCGCTGCGTGCCCGGCTCGCCCTCGGGAGCGCGGAAGAGCAGTGCCGTCCACTGGAGGTAGTAGAAGAGCGCGATCACCACGTTGACGGCCATGACGACGGCCAGCCAGCCGAGCCCCGCGTCGACGGCCGCCGAGAAGACGGTCACCTTGGCGAAGAGGCCGATGATGCCCGGCGGCAGACCCGCGAGGCAGAGCAGGAAGAAGCCGAGGACCAGCGCGGACAGGGGGCTCTCGGCGTACAGGCCCCGGTAGTCGCTGATGCGGTTCAGGGGGCTTCGGCGGGCCACGAGAGCGGCCACGGCGAAGGCGCCGAGGTTCACGGCGGCGTACATGAGGGCGTACGCGACGGTGGAACCGATCGCCTGCTGGGCGTCCTTGGAGTAGGCGGCGGCCGCGATCGGGACCAGGAGGTAGCCGGCCTGGCCGACGGAGGACCAGGCGAGCAGCCGTACCGCGCTGTACGCGCGTGTGGATCGCTGTCGCAGGGCGCCGACGTTCCCGACCGTCATGGTGAGGGCCGCCAGTGCCGCCAGCGCCGGGCCCCAGACGTCCGCGTACGAGGGGAAGGCGATCACGGTGACGAGGATGAGCCCGGAGAAGCCGACGGCCTTGCCGACGACCGACAGGTAGGCGGCGATCGGCAGGGGTGCCCCGACGTAGGTGTCGGGCACCCAGAAGTGGAACGGCACGGCGGCCGTCTTGAAGGCGAAGCCGACGAGGGTGAGGACGACGCCTGTCTGGGCCAGGGTGTGGAACTGTCCGTCGACGTGCTGGATCCGGTCCGCGATCCGGGTGAGATAGAGGGTGCCGGTCGTCGCGTAGACGAAGCTGACGCCCATCAGGCTGACCGCGGTCGCGGTGACGGAGGACAGGAAGAACTTCAGGGCCGCTTCCGAGGACTTCTTGTCGCCGCGTTTGATGCCGACGAGCGCGAAGGCGGGCAGCGAGGCGACTTCCAGGGCGACGATGAGGGTCGCGAGGTCGCGGGAGGCGGGCAGGAGCGCGGCGCCGGCGGCCGAGGAGAGAAGCAGGAACCAGTACTCCCCCTCGGGGAGTTCCCTGTCGGCGTCCTTCAGGGCGGTGACCGACAGCAGGGCGACGAGGAGGGCGCCGCCGAGGACCAGGAGCTGGATGACCAGGGTGAAGCGGTCCGCCACGTAACTGCAGGTGTCGTTCGCCTCCGTCAGGCAGAACGTGGCCCGGTCGCCGTTTCGCAGGGGCAGCAGCAACAGCGCGGACGCGGCGAGGCCCGCGACGGACATCCAGCCGAGTACGGCCTTCCTCGCGTCGCCGATGAACAGATCGGTGACGAGCACGACGAGTCCGACGACCGCCGCGAGGGTGGGCGGCGCGATGGCGAGCCAGTCGACGGACTGGACCAGGGAACTCATCGGGTGCCTCCTGCGAGGAGCTGCTGTACGGCCGGGTCGGTCAGGCCGAGCAGGGCCCGGGGCCACAGACCGGCGACGACGGTGAGGGCGACGAGCGGTGTCCAGGCGGCGAACTCGTAGGCCTGGACGTCGGCGAGTGCCGGCGCCTCCCGGGGCGTCGCGCCCATGCAGACGCGGCGTACGACGACGAGCATGTACGCGGCGGTGAGCAGCGTGCCGAACGCGGCGATCGTCATGAACGTCAGATAGGCGGGACGGCTGAGGCCGGAGGCGGGCTCGAACGCGCCGAACAGCGCCAGCATCTCGCCCCAGAAACCGGCGAGGCCCGGAAGCCCGAGCGAGGCGACTGCGGCGAAGGCCAGCAGGCCGCCGAGGCGCGGCGCCTTGCCGTACAGCGCGGCGCCGGTCTCCTCGGCGAGGGTGTCGAGGTCGGAGGTTCCCGTGCGGTCCTTCAGCGCTCCGACGAGGAAGAAGAGGAGGCCGGTGATGAGGCCGTGGGCGATGTTGGCGAACAGCGCGCCGTTCACGCCGGTCGGGGTCATCGTCGAGATGCCGAGCAGGACGAAGCCCATGTGGCCGACGGAGGAGTAGGCGATGAGCCGTTTGAGGTCGCCCTTCGCGCCCTGCTTGGCGAGGGCCAGACAGGCCAGGGAACCGTAGATGATCCCGACCACGGCGAAGGCGGCGAGGTAGGGGGCGAAGGTCCGGAATCCGTCCGGCGTGATGGGCAGCAGGATCCGGACGAACCCGTACGTGCCCATCTTCAGCATGACGCCGGCCAGCAGGACCGAGCCGACGGTCGGGGCGGCGGTGTGGGCGTCGGGCAGCCAGCTGTGCAACGGCCACATCGGCGTCTTGACCGCGAGCCCGATCCCGATCGCCAGAACGGCGGTGACCTGCACGGTTGTGCTCAGCGACCGGCCGTTGTCAGTGGCGAGTGCCACCATGTCGAATGTGCCCGCCTTGATTCCGATCAGGAGCAGGCCCAGCAGCATGACGACCGAACCGAGCAGGGTGAAGAGGATGAACTTCCAGGCCGCGGCCTGGCGCTGGGCACCTCCCCACCGTGCGATGAGGAAGTACATCGGGATGAGCACCGTCTCGAACGCGAGGAAGAACAGCAGCAGATCGAGGACGGCGAAGGTCGCGAGGGTGCCGGACTCGAGGACGAGCAGCAGTGCGACGAACGCCTTCGGGGTCGGGCCCGCGGGCATCTTGAAGTAGGAGTACAGCGCGCAGAGGAAGGTCAGCAGCGCGGTCAGGACCAGAAGGGGGAGGGAAATGCCGTCGATGCCGAGGTGGATCCGCACGTCGAGTGCGGGGATCCAGCTGATGTCCGTCGTGGCCTGCATCTTCGACGGGTGGTCGTGGTCGAAGCCGAGCGCGAGGACGATCGCGGCGATGAGGACCACGCCCGTGACGGTCACGCCGTGCCGCAGCACCGCCTGTTCGGGCGACTTCCCCTTCAGTCCCGGCGGGGCCGGGAGAAGGGCGGCGGCGGCCCCGACGAGCGGGCCGACGACGATCAACGCGAGAAGAATCTGCATCACGGATTCACTGATATCGATCACCGCTGCTCACGCTCCCGTGGCGACGAGGAGGGCGGCGACCACCAGGACGACGGTGCCGGCGAGCAGCGCGCTCACATAGGTCTGGACGTTGCCGGTCTGCGCCCGCCGTACGGCGGTGCCCAGCCAGCGGGGTAGGGCTCCCGCGCCGCGTACGTAGGTGTCGACGACCTCTCGGTCGAGGAACCGGACGAGCGAGGCTCCGGCCTGGACCGGGCGGACGAACAGCACGGTGTACACGGTGTCGAGGTGGAATCCGACGGCCGCGTGGCGGTGCAGCGGGCCGAGCAGCAGCCGGCCCGGGTCCGCCGGGTCGGGGGCGTAGGCCACGTCTCCGAAGGCGGGTTCGTGGGTGGCGATGGCCTCGGCCTCGACCTGTCCGGCGTCGGCGCCGGGGTGGGCCGCGACCGCGCCCAGCGGGACGCGGGCCGCCAGAGCGGTGGTGTGCTGCCAGGCGCCGTAGGTGACGATCACGCCGACCAGAGCGAGCCCTGTGCCGAGCATCGAGGTGGTGAGGACCGGCGTCAGGTCGTGGCCGTCGAACCAGTCGGGCAGCGGGCCGATCGCCAGGCCGAACACGAGCGAGGGGATGGCGAGCACCCACAGCACGGCCGTCATGGTGACCGGCTGCCTGCCGTGGTCGGGGGCCTCGGCTCCGTGACCGCGGAAGGCCAGCAGCCACAGCCGGGTGGCGTACGCGGCGGTGAGTACGGCGGTGACCAGTCCGGTGACCAGGACGATCCAGCCGGCGGCGCCGGGGGCCTGCTCGGTGTGACCGGTGGCGACGTGCTCGGCGGCGCCGAGGACGGCCTCCTTGGAGAAGAAGCCGCTGAAGGGAGGGATCGCGGCGAGTGCGAGCAGCGCCACGGTCATCGTCCAGAAGGCGTCGGGAACGCGGGCGCGCAGGTCCTTCATCCGGGACATGGCGGCCAGCGAGTTGGTGCCGGAGGCGTGGATGATCACGCCGGCGGCGAGGAACAGCAGCGCCTTGAAGGCGCCGTGCGCGAGGAGGTGGAAGACGGCGGCACCGCGGTCGCCGACGGCGAGGGCACCGGCCATGTAGCCGAGCTGACCGATCGTCGAGTAGGCGAGGACCCGCTTGATGTCGTCCTGGGCGAGTGCCGCGAGTCCCGAACCGACCATCGTGACACCGGCCATGACGGCGAGGACGACCATCGCGGCCGTGGAGGCCTGGAAGACGGGGAGGAGCCGGGCGACGAAGTAGATACCGGCGGCGACCATCGTCGCGGCGTGGATCAGCGCGGAGACCGGTGTGGGGCCGGCCATCGCGTCGGGCAGCCAGGTGTGCAGCGGGAACAGTGCCGACTTGCCCGCCACTCCCGCGAGGAGCAGCAGGGCGACGACGGTCGGGTGGTGCAGTCCGCCGCTCGCCACGGTGCCGAGGACCGTGGTGATCCGGAACGAGCCGGCGTCGGTGGCCAGCGCGAACAGACCGATGAGGAAGGGGACGTCGCCGAGCTTGGTGACCAGGAAGGCCTTGAGCGAGGCGGCGCGGGCTTCCGGGGTCTCCCAGTAGTGGCCGACCAGGAAGTACGAGCAGATGCCCATGATCTCCCAGCCGACCAGGAGCACCATCAGGTCGCTGGAGTAGACGACGAGCAGCATCGCGGAGGTGAACAGGGAGACGAGAGCGGCGTACGAGGGATAGCGCGGGTCGTCGCGCAGGTAGCCCGTCGAGTAGATCTGCACACAGGTGGCGACGACGCCGACGAGCACGGCGACGAGGGCGGCGAAGCCGTCGATGTGCAGGCCCAGCTCGATGGGAACCGAGCCGGTCGGGGTGAGTTCGGTGCGCGAGTTGATGGCCGGGCCGCCGCCCTGGTCGACCGCGACCGTCACGGCGAGGACGAGCGACGCGAGGGTCGGCAGGACGGCGAGCGGGCGGACGAAGCCCGGGGCCGTGCGGCCGAAAAGGAGTCCGGCGGTGGCGCCGAGGAACGGAAGGAGGGGGACGAGGACGGCGAGGGTGGTCGTGGTCACGCGGTGGCCTCAGCCTTCTCGGCCGCGGGGGCGTCGTCGCTGTCGGGGTCGTCGGGGCCGTGGCCCTCGGCGGTGTCGCGGAGCTTGTCGATGTCCGAGGTGCCGCGGTTGCGGTACACGGAGAGAACGATCGCCAGGCCGATGCCGATCTCGGCGGCGGCGATGGCGATGGTGAACAGGGTCAGGGCCTGGCCGGAGTGCAGCGTGTCGCGGGCGGCCTTGGAGAGCCAGACGTCGAAGGCGACGAGGTTCAGGTTGACGGCGTTGAGCATCAGCTCGACGGACATCAGGACCAGGATCGCGTTGCGGCGCGCCAGGACTCCGTACAGGCCCGTGGAGAACAGGAGGGCGGCGAGCACGGCGGGATAGGCGAGGTGCATCAGCGGGCACCTTCCTTGTCTTGCTCGCCGTCGCGGCTTCCGGGGAGTCGCGGGGTGGTGGCGGTCGTGGTCGCCGCGGCGGTGTCCGCCTTCGCCTTGCGGGAGAGGACGATCGCGCCGACCAGGGCGGCGAGGAGGAGGACGGAGAGCGCTTCGAAGGGAAGGACCCAGTTCTGGAAGAGGCTGGCTCCGGTCACCTCGGTGGAACCGGTGGCGGCGCCGTTCAGATCGACCCACGTCGCGCGGAACGCGTCGACGACGACCCAGACCAGGGTGCCGGCCGAGGCGAGGGCCACGGTCAGGGCCGCCCAGCGGTTGCCGGAGTCGGCGTCAGGGGAGCGGCCGATCGGGGCCCTGGTGAGCATCAGACCGAACAACAGGAGGACGACGACGGAACCGACGTAGATGAGGACCTGTACCCAGGCGATGAACTCGGCCGTCAGCAAGAGGTATTCGACGGCGAGGCCGCCGAGGGCGACGACCAGCCACAGCGCGGCGTGCACCAGTTGCTTGGTGGTGACGGTGACGAGCGCGGCGCCGAAGGTGAGCAGGCCGACGAGGAGGAAGGCGATCTCGACGCCGGTGGGAGAGAGGAAGCCGTGGTGCTCGGCGGCGACGGTGGTGGTCGCGCGGGCCACCGTGGCCGTGGCTGCTGCGAAGGTCACGACTGTCCCTCCTGCGGGCCCGAGGGAGGCGTGACCGGAGGCTCCTGCCGCCCGGCGTCCTCGGCCTGCCCCGCCTGCGGTGGCTGCGGTGTCTCGGCTGCCCGCGGTGGCCGGGTCGCTTCAGCTGTGTCGGCTGCCTGCGGTGGCTGGGCCGTTTCGGCTGCTTCGGCTGCCTGGGCGGCCCGTTCGGCCTCGGCTGCCTGTTCGGCCGCGAGTTTGTCGGCGGTCTTGCGGGCGGCCGCGATCTCCTTGGGCTCCTCGGCGCCGGGGTCGAGGGCGGGCGGGGCCGGGACGGTCCACATCCACTCGCGGAGCTTGTCGCGCTCGTGGGTGAGTTCGTGGATGTCGGTCTCCGCGTACTCGAACTCCGGGGTCCAGAACAGCGCGTCGAAAGGACAGACCTCGATGCAGATACCGCAGTACATGCACAGGGAGAAGTCGATGGCGAAGCGGTCGAGGACGTTGCGGCTGCGCTCGCGGCCGCCCGGGGCGGCGGCCGGGACCGTCTCCTTGTGGGAGTCGATGTAGATGCACCAGTCCGGGCACTCGCGGGCGCACAGCATGCAGACCGTGCAGTTCTCCTCGAAGAGGGCGATGACACCACGGGTGCGGGGCGGGAGTTCGGGCTGGACGTCCGGGTACTGCGCGGTGACGGTCTTCTTCGTCATCGTGCGGAGGGTGACGGCCAGGCCCTTGGCGAGGCCGGAGCCAGGAATGGGGGCCATGGTTACGCGATCACCACCTTGACGATGCCGGTGAGGGCGATCTGGGCGAGGGACAGAGGGACGAGGAGGGTCCAGGAGAGTCTCTGGAGCTGGTCCTCGCGCAGGCGGGGGTAGGTGACGCGGAGCCAGATGACGACGAAGGCGAGGATCGCGGCCTTCAGGAGCGTCCAGACCCAGCCGAGGCCGTCGGCGCCCCAGGGGCCGTGCCAGCCGCCCAGGAAGAGGACGGTGGTCAGGCCGCACAGGACGACGATTCCCGCGTACTCGGCGAGCAGGAACAGGGCGAAACGCAGGCCCGTGTACTCGGTGTACGCGCCGAAGATGATCTCGGAGTCGGCGACGGGCATGTCGAAGGGGGGCCGTTGGAGTTCGGCGAGGCCGGCGACGAAGAACACGATCGCGCCGACGATCTGCCAGGGCAGCCACCACCACTGGAAGGCGTCCACGATGCCGGGGAGCGAGACCGTGCCCGCCGCCATCGCGACCGAGGCCGCGGTCAGGAGCATCGGAAGCTCGTACGCGAGGAGCTGGGCGGCCGTGCGCAGGCCTCCGAGGAGGGAGAACTTGTTCGCCGACGCCCAGCCCGCCATGAGCGAGCCGAGGACGCCCACGCCCATGACGGCGAGGACGAAGAAGATGCCCGCGTCGACGACCTCGCCGACCGCGCCCTCCCCCGGGCCGATCGGGATGGCGAGGAGGACCAGGAGGTACGGGAGGAGGGCGACCGCGGGGGCGAGCTGGAAGATCCGCCGGTCCGCGCCCGCGGGGACGATGTCCTCCTTCTGCGCGAACTTCACGCCGTCCGCGACGAGCTGGGCCCAGCCGTGGAAGCCGCCCGCGTACATCGGGCCGAGCCGGCCCTGCATGTGGGCCATCACCTTGTGTTCGGTCTGGCCGACGATCAGGGGGAACGTCAGGAACACGACGAAGACGACGAGGAGGCGTAGGGCGACGTCGAGAGCGTCGTTCACTGCGTACCTCCGGAGGGGTCGTCGGGGCTGAGCGGCTTCGGCTCGGGCGCCGGGGCCGGGGCGGGCGTGGCATCGGGCTTCGGCTCGGGGCTCGGGCTCGGGGCCGGAGCGGCCTGGGGCTTCGGCCCCGGTGTCGGCTCGGGCTTCGAGGCCGGCGCGGCATCAGGCTTCGGCTCGGGGGCCGGGGCCGGAGCAGACTCGGGCTTCGACTCTTGGGCCGGGGCCGGAGCGGCCTTCGGCTTCGGCTCGGGTGTCGGCTCCGGTGTCGGCTTCGGCTCAGGGGCCGGTTCCGGCTCGTCGAACGCCGGTTTCGGCTGGTGCCACGGCGCGTCGGAGCCGCGCGGTGCGGCCGGCCTTCTGGCGGGCTTCGTCGCCGAGTCGGGCTCGGCTGCCCGCGCGGCGCTCGCCGGAGCGGCCGGTTCGGAGGAAGCCGCCGGTTCCGAGGCAGCCGCCGGTTCCGTCGCGGCCGTCGGCGCGTTCGCGGGCGCCGGTTCCGTGGGCTCGTTCGCAGCCGCCGGTTCCGTCGCGGCCGTCGGCTCGTTCGCGGCCGTCGGCTCGTTCGCAGCCCCCGGTTGGGGGGCGGGAGTCGGGGGCGGAGGGGGTGTCTCCTGGGCGCGTTGGCTGGCGGAGCCCTGGCTCACGCTGCGCGATCGGCGTGCGGGGCGCGCGGCTTCGGCACCGGCGGTGGCGCCCGCGTCGACGGACGCCGCGTCTGCTCCCGCAGCGCCTGCGGACGCGGCCACGGACGCCGTGGTGTCCGTTCCGGCAGGGGCGGCAGGGGCGGCAGGGGCAGCCGGTCCGGTAGGGGCGGTGGGTGTCTGACTGGCCGAGCCCTCCCCCGCCGTACGGGCCCTGCGGACCGGGCGGTCGCCGGCGGGGCGGGCCGCGCCACGGGCCGGGCGGGACGGAGCCGGGGGGAGCTGACCCTTGAGGGGGCCCCACTCGTTGGGGTCGGGTACGCCGGGCGGCAGCATCTGGCGGCGCTTCGGGCCGCCGTGCTCGGACTCGCCGGGCTCCTTCGCACCGGGCCAGGCCTTGGCGACGCGGGCGGCCAGGACGAAGTCCTTGCGGAGGGGGTGTCCCTCGAAGCCGTCCGGCAGAAGCAGGGGGTCGAGGCCGGGGTGGCCCTCGAACGTCACGCCGAACATCTCGTGGGTCTCGCGCTCGTGCCAGGCGGCGCCCGCGTAGACGGAGACCGCCGACGGGAGGACGGGGGCGGTGTGCGGGACGGTCGTGCGGACGAGGAGGCGGCGTACCGGGGACAGGGCCACGACGTGGGCCGAGACGCGGAAGCCGGTGCCGGGTTCGTCCACGGCGCTCAGCCAGTCGAAGTAGGTGCAGCCCAGGGTGTCGCGGGCCGTCTCCAGGGCCGCGGTCCAGGAAGCCGGAGGTACATCGACGGTCAGGACCTCGTACGACTCCTCGGCCGTGGCGTCGGGGCCGAAGAGTTCCTCGGCGGGGCCGGGGAGCCAGCCGACGGTCATCGGTCCTCCTCACCGGGGGCGGTCGTATCCGTCCCCGGAACGCTCGTCGCAGAAGGGGCCGGCGGCTCCACCAGGCCGCTCTGGAGCGCGGCGGTGGACGGGCGCGGCGCGTCGGACCCGTAGCGCTCCCCCAGCGATTCCCTGGCGATCTTCTCCTGGAGCTTGAGGATGCCCTGGAGCAGGGCCTCGGGCCGGGGCGGGCACCCGGGGACGTAGACGTCGACGGGGATGATCTGGTCGACGCCCTTGGTGACGGAGTAGGAGTCCCAGTACGGGCCGCCGCAGTTGGAGCAGGCGCCGAAGGAGATGACGTACTTCGGCTCGGGCATCTGCTCGTACAGCCGCTTGACGGCGGGCGCCATCTTGTCCGTGACCGTGCCCGAGACCACCATCAGGTCGGCCTGTCGGGGGCCCGGCGCGAACGGGATCACGCCCAGGCGGATGAAGTCGTGGCGGGCCATCGACGCGGCGATGAACTCGATCGCGCAGCAGGCGAGGCCGAAGTTGAAGACCCAGAGCGAGTAGCGGCGGCCCCAGTTCAGGACCACCTTCATGGGCTCGGGTGCGAGGCGGGCGAGCGCGCCGAGCCGCTTCGGCTCGGGCAGCAGCACCGGCTGTTCCGGGGTGGAGGGGGTCACGTCCATGTCAGGACGCCCTTCTTGTATGCGTACAGCAGGCCCACGGCCAGGAAGCCGAGGAAGATGAACATCTCGACGAGCGTCGCGGCGCCGTAGCCGGGAGCGGCGAAGACCGTGGCCCAGGGGAAGAGGAAGATCGAGTCGACGGCGAAGATGACGTAGAGGAAGGCGTACACGTAATAGCGGACCTGGGTGTGGGCCCAGCCCTCGCCGACCGGGTCGACGCCGCACTCGTAGGTCAGGAGTTTCTCGGGGGTGGGGACCACGGGCCGCAGCAGCCGGCCGGCCCCGAAGGCGACGGCGACGAACAGCACGCCCACGACGGCGAGCAGTCCGACGACCGAGTAGGACTGGAAGTAGTCCGCCGCGACGACGGTTCCGGTCGCCGCGAGAACGGTCGGTTCCGGCACGTCAGCCCCTCACTCCGTGACCTCGTTGCACCCCGTCGTACGCCGTCGCGCACTCTGTGATGCGCCATGTTCGACGATCTGTACGGACGGGAGTCTAGGGCCTGCTAAAGAGAGCGTAAGCAGCCTGTCACGCCTCGACCATCCCTCGACCATCAGTGACGTGTTCACGTCTCACGGTGTGAACAGGCCCCGGCAGGGTGGGGTTATCCCCAGTGCATCGCGGCGGCCCACCTCATGGCGCGGCGGCGCGCCGCCGGGCAGGGTAGCGGATATGACCGAACGCATCCCGCCCGCCGGCCCGTCGGACACCCCGTCCGACGGTGACCGGCCGCCCGCCGTACGTCTCGCCCTGGACCCGGGGACCTGGAAGGAGATCGCCCACCTCCTGGCGAATCTGCCGGCCGCGATCATCGGGTTCGTGTACGTGGTGACGATGCTCGCCACGGGTGCGGGGCTCGCCGTGACCGTCGTCGGGCTGCCCCTGCTCGCGGCCGGGCTGCGCGGTTCACGGCAGCTGGGCAAGCTGGAGCGCGGGCGGGCGCGGCGGCTGCTGGGGCTGCGGATCGACGAACCGAGCCCGTTGCCGGTGCGCCGGACCGGCTTCTTCGGCTGGCTGTGGTCGAGCCTGAAGGACCCGGTGGGCTGGCGGGCGGTGCTGTACGGCCTCATACGGCTGCCCTGGGGCATCGTCACCTTCACGGTGACGCTCGTGTCGCTGTTCGTGCTGTGGCCGGTGCTGCCGTTCATCGCGCGGGGGCTGACGAACGCCGACCGGGCGATGGTGCGCGGACTGCTGTCGCCCTCCGACGAGTTGGAGCGGCGCATCGCCGAACTGGAGTCGGACCGCGGGGTGGTGGTCGACACGGCCGCCGCCGACCTGCGCCGTATCGAGCGCGATCTGCACGACGGGGCGCAGGCCCGGCTCGTCAACCTCGCGATGGGGCTCGGCCTGGCGAAGGAGAAACTCCTGGAGGACCCCGACGCGGCGGCGACGATGGTGGACGAGGCGCACGGCGAGGTGAAGCTGGCCCTTCAGGAACTGCGTGATCTGGCCCGCGGCATCCACCCGGCGGTCCTGACCGACCGGGGTCTGGACGCCGCCCTGTCCTCGATCGCCTCGCGGTGCACCGTGCCCGTGAAGGTGTCCACCGAGCTGGAGACGCGGCCGGCCGCCGCCATCGAGGGCATCGCGTACTTCACCGTCTCCGAACTGCTCCAGAACGTCAGCAAGCACAGCGGGGCGAGGTCCGCGTCGGTCGACCTCTGGCGGTCGGACGACCGTCTGCTCATCCAGGTCCGGGACGACGGCCGCGGCGGGGCGGGCGTCGACGGCGGTACGGGCATGGCGGGGCTCGCGGACCGGCTCGGCGCGGTGGACGGGCTGTTCATCGTCGACTCACCGGTGGGCGGCCCGACGGTGATCACGGCCGAACTGCCGTGGCGGGACCGCCAGAACGAGCCCGCGTCGTAGCCCAGGGCACGGGCCCGCGTCGTGGCCCAGGGCACAAGTCCGCGTCGTAGCCCACGGCGCGAGCCCGCGTCGTGGCCCAGGGCACAAGTCCGCGTCGTAGCCCACGGCCGACTCGGTGGAGACCTCCGGCCGGGGGACCCGTGAGGGCGCCGGCCGGTGGTCCTCACCGGTCCGCCGGGGCGAGGTAGGGAAAACCCCCCGTACAAGACGCCGATCCGCCGCATGTCCCGCGGGCCTGCCAGGCGGCACGCTTGAAGGAGAGGGAGCAGCCGACGCGCGGACCGAAGCGCGCGGAACGCGAAGAGGCGCAGGACGAGACGAGAGAACGGACGAACCGATGGCCACGGAGTACGGACACGGATACGGGCACCGGAGCGGTCCCGGATTCGACGACGCGGGTGCCGGAGAGCGTCGGCACCGGCTTCCGGCCCCCCTGCGGGCGCCGTTCGAGGCCCGCAGCCTGCGCGAGTTCGGCTACGTGCTGCTGGGCCTGCCGCTCGGCATCCTCATGTTCACGTTCGCGGTCACGATGGTCTCGCTCGGCGCGGGCCTGCTGGTCACGTTCCTGGGCGTTCCGGTGCTCGCCGCCGCGCTGGCCGGCTGCCGCGGCCTCGGCTCGCTGGAGCGGGCGCGGGCGCGCGGACTGCTCGGTGTCGAGGTGGCCGAGCCCGAGCCCCTGAGCACGAAGAAGCAGGGGGCGATGGCGTGGATGGGCGCCGTGCTCAAGAGCGGCACGTCCTGGCGGCACCTGCTGTACGCGGTGGTCCAGTTCCCGTGGTCGGTGTTCTCCTTCGTCGTCGCGGTGAACTTCTGGGTGTACGGGTGGGCGCTGCTGACGTATCCCCTGTGGTTCTGGATCTTCCCGATGTACGGCGGTCAGGACGGACTCCAGCTGTACGGCGACAGCACGCACTCGATCTATCTGGACAACCCGTTCGAGATCACGGTGACCGCCCTGGTGGGACTGCTCTTCACGATGGCGACCCCGTGGATCGTGCGGGCGCTGACCAGCGTGGACCGGCTGATGGTGCGCGGGCTGCTCGGCCCCTCGCGGCTGGCCACGCGCGTGGTGGAGCTGGAGTCCGACCGCGGGGTCGTGGTCGACACGGCCGCCGCCGACCTGCGCCGTATCGAGCGGGATCTGCACGACGGGGCGCAGGCCCGGCTCGTCGCCCTGGCGATGGACCTGGGGCTCGCCAAGGAGAAGCTGGCCGAGGACCCCGAGGCCGCGGCGCGGATGGTGGACGAGGCGCACGGCGAGGTCAAGACGGCGTTGCAGGAGCTGCGGGATCTCGCGCGCGGTATCCATCCGGCGGTGCTGACCGACCGCGGGCTCGACGCCGCGCTGTCCTCGATCGCCTCGCGGTGCACGGTGCCGGTGCGGGTGGAAGTGGATCTGGCGGCGCGGCCGGCGCCCGCGATCGAGGGGATCGCGTACTTCACCGTCTCCGAACTGCTCCAGAACGTCAGCAAGCACTCCCGGGCGACGCGGGCGACCGTCGATGTGTGGCGGGTGGAGAACCGGCTGATGATCCAGGTCGGCGACAACGGGGCCGGCGGGGCCGATGTCACCGAGGGCTCGGGCCTGGCGGGGCTCACGGAGCGGCTCGACGCGGTGGACGGGATCCTGGTGGTGGACTCGCCGCCGGCCGGTCCCACCATGATCACGGCGGAGCTGCCCTGGCGGGGCTGAGACACCCGGCCACCCGCACGCGGCGACCCCGGTGCACACCACCGGGGTCCTCGCGTGCGTCTGGGCGGGAGCGGCGGGCCGGCGTACCCGACCGGGGGCGGTCCCGTTCCGCATACCCCACTGGGGGTGGACGTCTGGGCCCTGCCTGCCAGGGGTGGCAAGGTCCGGGCGGCCGGTGCCGCGGAACAGCCGGGCCACCGGAACGAAAAATCAACCTGAAGAGCAGAACCCCTCAGGGGCCGGCAAGGGCCCCGCCCAGTCCGCCAACACCCTCCACCCCCGCCACCGGGCCCGCCGACGCACCGCGTCGAGGCCGCCACCGCCCCCCTCTTCACGTCGCCCGGGCGCATCCGGGTCCGAATGCTGGAATGCTGGGGTCTGTCGTACGAGCGGGCACGAACCCGGCGGAGCCGGGGGCGGCCGGGGGCGGGCTCTGGGGGGCCGAGAAATCGTGGAGGACAGGGTGCGGGTCGTCATCGCCGAGGATTCAGTGCTGCTCAGGGAGGGCCTGACCCGGTTGCTGACCGACCGTGGGCATGATGTCGTTGCAGGGGTCGGGGACGGCGAAGCGCTGATCAAGACCATCACCGAGTTCGCGGCGCAGGACGCGCTGCCGGACGTCGTCGTGGCGGACGTACGGATGCCGCCGACGCACACCGACGAAGGCGTGCGGGCGGCCGTGCAGCTGCGCAAGACCCATCCGGGACTCGGTGTGCTCGTGCTGTCACAGTACGTGGAGGAGCGGTACGCCACCGAACTGCTGGCCGGTTCGAGCCGCGGCGTCGGCTATCTGCTCAAGGACCGGGTCGCCGAGGTGCGCGAGTTCGTGGACGCGGTGGTGCGGGTGGCCCAGGGGGGTACCGCGCTCGACCCGGAGGTGGTGGCGCAGCTGCTGGGCCGCAGCCGCAAGCAGGACGTGCTGGCCGGGCTGACGCCGAGGGAGCGCGAGGTCCTCGGGCTCATGGCCGAGGGCCGGACGAACTCCGCCGTGGCCCGTCAGCTGGTGGTCAGCGACGGCGCCGTCGAGAAGCACGTCAGCAACATCTTCCAGAAGCTCGGCTTGTCACAAAGTGACGGGGATCATCGGCGTGTTCTGGCCGTCCTCACGTACCTGAACTCGTGACGGACTGACAGTCTGTCAGTTGTCGAGCAGAACCAAAGGGTGAGCGGGGAACGTCGTTCGAGGAAGGGACCGGGGGCGGGAAAAATCGTGACACGTCAGGATGTCAGGACGTCTCAAAGCGACGTCCACGATACGAATGGCCCAAGGAAGGCGACCCTTACCGACGTAGGGTTGGAAAAGGAAGGGTCTGCGGGAAGGCCACTCCCGGACAGCCGCCTCAAAGGAGGTCCAGTTCAGTGACGAGCAAGGTCAGCAGCCCAACGGAACAGGCCGACGAAGCCGTCGTAGGAGAACAGCGCAAACCGCCGGGGGCGAAGGACGTCCGTCGGCTCGACCGGGTCATCATCCGGTTCGCGGGGGACTCCGGTGACGGTATGCAGCTCACCGGCGACCGCTTCACCTCGGAGACTGCCTCCTTCGGCAACGACCTCTCGACCCTGCCGAACTTCCCTGCCGAGATCCGCGCGCCCGCAGGCACACTGCCGGGCGTTTCGTCTTTCCAACTGCATTTCGCCGACCACGACATCCTCACGCCGGGCGACGCGCCCAACGTCCTCGTGGCCATGAACCCGGCCGCCCTGAAGGCGAACATCGCGGACGTGCCGCGCGGCGCCGAGATCATCGTCAACACGGACGAGTTCACCAAACGCGCGATGCAGAAGGTCGGCTACGCCACCAGTCCGCTGGAGGACGGCTCGCTGGACGGCTACAACGTCCATCCCGTCCCGCTCACGACGATGACCGTCGAGGCGCTGAAGGAGTTCGAGCTCACCCGCAAGGAAGCCGAGCGCTCCAAGAACATGTTCGCGCTGGGCCTGTTGTCGTGGATGTACCACCGGCCCACCGAAGGCACCGAGAAGTTCCTGCGGACCAAGTTCGCCAAGAAGCCCGACATCGCGGCCGCCAACCTCGCCGCGTTCCGGGCCGGCTGGAACTTCGGCGAGACGACCGAGGACTTCGCCGTCTCCTACGAGGTCGCGCCGGCGTCGAAGACCTTCCCGACCGGCACCTACCGGAACATCTCCGGGAACCTCGCCCTGTCGTACGGGCTGGTCGCCGCCTCCCGGCAGGCCGATCTGCCGCTCTACCTGGGCTCCTACCCCATCACCCCGGCCTCGGACATCCTGCATGAGCTGAGTAAGCACAAGAACTTCGGCGTGCGCACCTTCCAGGCCGAGGACGAGATCGCGGGCATCGGCGCGGCGCTGGGCGCGGCGTTCGGCGGCTCGCTCGCGGTGACGACCACGTCCGGTCCCGGTGTGGCGCTGAAGTCGGAGACGATCGGGCTCGCCGTCTCCCTCGAACTGCCCCTGCTCGTCATCGACATCCAGCGCGGCGGACCCTCGACGGGACTGCCGACCAAGACCGAGCAGGCCGACCTTCTCCAGGCGATGTACGGGCGCAACGGCGAGGCCCCGGTGCCGATCGTCGCGCCGCGCACCCCGGCCGACTGCTTCGACGCGGCCATCGAGGCGGCCCGGATCGCGCTGACGTACCGGACGCCCGTCCTGCTGCTCTCCGACGGCTACCTGGCCAACGGCTCCGAGCCGTGGCGCGTCCCGGAGACCGACGAACTCCCCGACCTGCGGGTGCAGTTCGCCCAGGGTCCCAATCACACGCTGGACGACGGCACCGAGGTCTTCTGGCCCTACAAGCGCGACCCGGGAACCCTCGCCCGCCCCTGGGCCGTCCCGGGAACTCCCGGCCTGGAGCACCGCATCGGCGGTATCGAGAAGCAGGACGGCAGCGGCAACATCTCGTACGACCCCGCCAACCACGACTTCATGGTCCGCACCCGGCAGGCCAAGATCGACGGCATCGACGTTCCGGACCTGGAGGTCGACGACCCCACCGCGGGCACCGTCACGGCGGCCAACACCCTTGTCCTGGGCTGGGGTTCGACGTACGGGCCGATCACCGCCGCGGTCCGCCGGCTGCGCACCGCCGGGGAGCACATCGCACAGGCGCATCTGCGTCACCTCAACCCCTTCCCGCGGAATCTGGGAGCGGTGCTCGGGCGTTACGACAAGGTGGTGATCCCCGAGATGAACCTCGGTCAGCTCGCCACCCTCGTGCGGGCCAGATATCTGGTGGACGCGCACTCGTACAACCAGGTCAACGGCATGCCCTTCAAGGCTGAGCAGCTCGCCACGGCTCTCAAGGAGGCCATCGATGGCTGACACGTCAACGGAAGGCACGGGCACGATCGAGGCGCTTTCTCTCGTCCCCAAGGCCGAGGCCAGGCAGTCCATGAAGGACTTCAAGTCCGATCAGGAAGTGCGCTGGTGCCCCGGCTGCGGTGACTACGCGATCCTCGCCGCCGTCCAGGGCTTCATGCCCGAACTCGGCCTGGCGAAGGAGAACATCGTCTTCGTCTCGGGCATCGGCTGCTCGTCCCGCTTCCCGTACTACATGAACACCTACGGGATGCACTCCATCCACGGCCGCGCCCCGGCCATCGCGACCGGGCTCGCCTCCTCCCGGCGCGACCTGTCCGTCTGGGTCGTCACCGGCGACGGCGACGCGCTGTCCATCGGCGGCAACCACCTGATCCACGCGCTGCGCCGCAACGTGAACCTGAAGATCCTGCTCTTCAACAACCGGATCTACGGACTCACCAAGGGCCAGTACTCCCCGACCTCCGAGGTCGGCAAGATCACCAAGTCGACACCGATGGGCTCGCTGGACGCCCCCTTCAACCCGGTGTCCCTGGCGATCGGCGCGGAGGCGTCCTTCGTGGCCCGGACCGTGGACTCGGACCGCAAGCACCTCACCGACGTGCTGCGGCAGGCCGCCGCCCACCCCGGCACGGCCCTGGTGGAGATCTACCAGAACTGCAACATCTTCAACGACGGCGCGTTCGAGGTCCTCAAGGACAGACAGCAGGCCGAGGAAGCCGTCATCCGCCTGGAGCACGGACAGCCCATCCGCTTCGGCGCCGACGGCTCCCGCGGTGTGGTCCGCGACCCGCGCACCGGCGACCTCCAGGTCGTCACCGTCACCCCCGACAACGCCTCGCAGGTCCTCGTCCACGACGCGCACACCGCGTCCCCGACCACCGCGTTCGCGCTGTCCCGCCTCGCCGACCCCGACACCCTGCACCACACCCCCATCGGGGTGTTCCGCTCGGTCGACCGGCCGGTCTACGACACGCAGATGGCCGACCAGCTCGACACCGCCATCGAACAGAACGGCAAGGGCGACCTCGCGGCGCTCCTCGCCGGCGGCGACACCTGGACGGTCGTCGGCTGAGTCCGTCGCAAGAGGTTCCTAGGAGGCCCGGGCCTTGAGTGCCCGGGCCTCGTCGTAGGCGCCGCGGGCCCGCTCGACGTCGGCCATGCGCTCATTGGTCCACAGCGCCAGCGACCGCACCTGCTCGGCGGCCTCGCGGCCCAGGTCGGTCAGGGAGTAGTCGACGCGCGGCGGAATGACCGGCTTGGCGTCGCGATGGACGAGCCCGTCGCGCTCCAGCGTCTGCAGGGTCTGGGTGAGCATCTTCTCGCTGACCCCTCTCCCGACCCTGCCGATCGCGCGGCGCAGCTCACTGAAGCGGTACGAACGCTCCAGGAGCTCGATCAGGACGAGGACGCCCCAGCGGCTGGTGACGTGTTCCAGGACCAGGCGGTAGGGGCACATCGCCTCGCCGGCGTCGTACCCGTCCGCTGCCTTGCTGCTTACGGCCATGCCAGTACCTTACTTCAAGGTGGGTACTTTCCAACAGTTAGTGCAGCTCCTAGGGTGAGTGACATCCGCACCCCACAAGGAGATGTACGCCATGAGCATCGTCGTCACCGGAGCCACCGGACACCTCGGCCGTCACGTGGTCGAGCAGTTGCTGGAGAAGGTCCCCGCCGAGGAGATCACCGCCGTCGTGCGGGACGAGTCCAAGGCCGCCGACCTCGCGGCCCGCGGCGTACGGCTCGCGGTCGCCGACTACAACACGCCCAAGACCTTCGACGGCCTGTTCGCGGCGGGCGACAAGGTGCTGCTGATCTCGGGCAACGAGTTCGACAAGGGCCGCGTCGGGCAGCACCGGGTCGTCATCGACGCGGCCCGGGCGGCGGGGGTCTCCCTCCTCGCCTACACCAGCGCCCCCGGGGGCCTGACGGCCGCGCTGGCCGACGACCACCGCGCCACCGAGGACGTCCTGCTCGCCTCCGGGCTGCCCTACACGCTGCTGCGCAACGGCTGGTACCACGAGAACTACACCGAGAACCTCGCCCCGGTGCTGGAGCACGAGGCCGTCGTCCAGGCCGCCGGAGAGGGCCGCATCGCCTCCGCCTCGCGCGCCGACTACGCGGCCGCCGCGGTCGCGGTGCTGACCGGCGAGGGGCACGAGAACACGACGTACGAGCTGAGCGGCGACGAGGCGTGGGGCTTCGCCGAGTACGCCGCCGAGCTGAGCCGGCAGACCGGCAAGGAGATCACCTACAACCCCGTCTCCCCCGAGACCTTCGCCTCCATCCTGACCGGCGCCGGGCTGCCCGAGGCGTTCGCCGGGATCCTCGCGGGTGTCGACGTCTCCATCGAGAAGGGCGAGCTGGCCGCCACGCCCGGCGACCTGTCCCGGCTCACGGGCCGCCCGACCACGCCGATCAGCGAGTCCGTCGCGGCGGCGCTGAAGGGCTGACGTCCCGGCGGGCACCGGGTGCCCGTCCCGTACGCCCCCGCCTGTCATGACCGTATGGCGATACGGGCATGACAGGCGGGAGCGTACGGCGCTACCTTCTTTCATGCTGCACGGAAGTTCCCCGACCCCGCGGGAGCGCCGGAGCGCGGGACGCGACAGTCGTCCGAGACCGTGGGAGAAGGAGACGCCGGTGGCCGGGAAGTCGAGAGGCGAGCAGCGCATAGGTCTGCTGAACGGCTTCGCGGCGTACGGGATGTGGGGGCTCGTCCCCCTCTTCTGGCCGCTGCTGAAGCCCGCCGGAGCGATCGAGATCCTCGCCCACCGGATGGTGTGGTCCCTGGCGGTGGTCGGCGTCCTGCTGCTGGTGACGCGGCGCTGGGCCTGGGCGGGCGAACTGCTGCGGCAGCCGCGCAAGCTGGCGTTGATCACGGTCGCGGCGGCGGTCATCACCGTCAACTGGGGCGTCTACATCTGGGCGGTCAACTCAGGGCACGTGGTGGAGGCCTCGCTGGGCTACTTCATCAACCCCCTGGTCACCATCGCGATGGGCGTGCTGCTCCTCAAGGAGCGGCTGCGGCCGGTGCAGTGGGCCGCCGTGGGCGTCGGCGCCGCGGCCGTCCTCGTCCTGACGATCGGCTACGGCCGCCCGCCGTGGATCTCCCTCTGTCTCGCCTTCTCCTTCGCCACGTACGGCCTGGCGAAGAAGAAGGTCAACCTCGGCGGCCTCGAATCGCTCGCCGCCGAGAGCACGATCCAGTTCCTGCCCGCGCTGGCGTATCTGCTGTGGGTGGGCTCGCGCGGCGACGCGACGTTCACCGCGCAGGGGCCGGGGCACGCCGCGCTGCTCGCGGCGACCGGTGTGGTCACCGCGATCCCCCTGATCTGCTTCGGCGCCGCCGCGATCCGCGTGCCGCTGTCCACCCTGGGCCTGCTCCAGTACATGGCGCCCGTGTTCCAGTTCCTCCTCGGCATCTTCTACTTCCACGAGGCCATGCCGGCCGAGCGGTGGGCCGGGTTCGCGCTGGTGTGGCTCGCGCTGTCGCTCCTGACGTTCGACGCGCTGCGCGCCGCGCGCCGCGGTGCGCGGGCCCTGCGGGAAGCGGCCCGCGCGGACTCGGCGGCGACGGCCGCCGGCACCGGGGCGGGTGCCGCGGGTGCCACCGCCGGGATCGCGGAGGTCGCCGCCGTCGCCGCGGGCACGGCGCCCGAGGCCGCGGCAATCGCCGCCGGCACCGTCGGCTCCGCCGGTCGGACCGGGTCGCACGGCACCTCGTGACGAACGGGCGGCCTCGCCCGGCGCGAACCGGCGGGGCCTTCTCCCGTACGACATGAGGGCGGGTCCGGGGCGAACCGGCGGGGCCTTCCTCCGTACGACGTGAAGGCGGGTCCGGGGCCAACCGGCGGGGCCTTCCTCCGTACGACGTGAAGGCGGGCCCGGGGCCAACCGGCGGGGTCTTCCTCCGTACGACATGAGGGCGGGTCCGGCGCGTGTCCTTGCCCGCTCGGCCGGACACCCACTATGAGTGGCTCATGACGCCGACTCCCGTGCCCGCGACCACACCCGTCCACTGGAAACTCGTCATCGACTCCGCGGATCCGCACGCGCAGGCCGACTTCTGGTCCGCCGCGCTCGGTTACACGGTCGAGGACAACAGCGCCTTCATCGAGCAACTGCTGAGCCTCGGCGCCCTGCCGGCCGAGGCCACCGTCGACTTCCACGGCCGCCCGGCCTTCCGGGACCTGATCGCCGTACGGCATCCCGAGGACCCGTACGACGAGGAACGCGGTACCGGCCTCGGGCGGCGCCTGCTCTTCCAGCGGGTCCCCGAACCCAAGACGCAGAAGAACCGGCTCCACCTCGACCTGCATCCCGGCGAGGGCCGGCGCGCCGGCGAGGTCGAGCGCCTGACCTCGCTGGGCGCCGCCGTCCTGCGCGAGGTGAAGGAACCCGCGGGCGAGTGGGTCGTGATGACGGACCCCGAGGGCAACGAGTTCTGCGTCAGCTGAGGCCGGGCAGCGGCAGCGCCGCCGCCCGGCCGCTCCGCTCCTCACTCACCGTGGGCGCGGGGCGTCCGGGCGTAGGGGTTGTCCGCGGCGAGACGGGCGCGTTCCGCGAGGCGGATCATGCGGGTGCGGGCCGATTCGAGCTGTTCGAGGTCGTCGGCGGCGGGACCGTCGTCGGCCGCGAGCTCGGTCCACAGTCCGATCAGGTCCCGCCCGAGGTGCAGGCCCTGGAGGGGATCGCGGACGGCCCGCCACGCGGCGGCGGCGCTCTGGACGTTTCCGTAGGCGGCCCCGGAGTCCCGGTGACGTCGGCGGACCCTCGCGAGATCCAGCGAGAGATGGAACGACCTGAGCGCGTCACCCGCCAGGTAGGCGATGTACGCGGTCAGTTCGCGCAGCTTCAGCACCTCGGGGTGTTCCTGGCCCAGTGCCTGGGCCGCCTCCGCGACGGCGCGCTCCGCCATGCCCGCGGCGGCCTCGATCCGGCCCATCTTCACGGCCTCGTTGATCCGGGCGACGGGCTCGGCGAGGAACGCCGAGGCGGCGTCCCGTTCCGCGGCCGGCTCCCGCGGACTCGGCGCGAGCACCGCCTCGGCCACGGCGTCGAAGCCGCGGGCGGGGGTCGGTTTCGGTTCCGGCTCCGGGCCGAGCAGCGCTAGGGCCTCCATCGCGGAAGCGGGCTTCCGCTCCGGGGCGGCCGCCTTCGGCTCGGGGACGCGCTCCGGCTCCGGGACCGGGCCGAACTCTCCCGTCGGAGCGGGCACCGCGGCGGCCGCCGACTCCGGCACGGCCCGCAGGACGCGTGTCGACGCGGCCCCGGGCAGCGGCTTCGGTTCGGGTACCGCCCGCAGCACGAAGGTGGACGGCGTGGGAGTACCGGGCACGGCGGGGTCGGCCGCGGGCACCTGATCGGGGCCCGGGGCAGGAGCGACGGCACCGCCGTTCGCCGGACCGGCCCCCGCACCGGGACCCGCGGTGACGACCGGCTCGGCCATCGCCGCGGGGGCGGGCACGGGCGCGGGCGCCGGGGCGGGCACGGATTCCGGGGATGCCGGCTGCACGGGCTGCGGTTGTAGCTGCGGCTGCGGCACGAACTCGGCGGTCACGGCCGGCTCCTGCGGGCGCACCGGCGCGGGCCGCGACTCCCCGACGAACTCCGGGCGAGGCGCCGGCTCCTGCCCACGCACCGGCGCGGGCTGCGGCACGAACTCCGGGCGAGGCGTCGGCTCCGCCGCGGGCTGCGGCACGAACTCCGCCGTCACCGCCGGCTCCTGCCCACGCACCGGCGCGGGCCGCGACTCCCCGACGAACTCCGGGCGAGGCGCCGGCTCCGCCGCGGGCTGCGGCACGAACTCCGCCGTCACCGCCGGCTCCTGCGGGCGCACCGGCGTCGGCCGCGACTCCCCGACGAACTCCGGGCGGGCGGGCGGTGCCGTGGGCGGGTACGCGGGTGCGGGCACCGGCTCGGGTGTCGTCGCCGGGGCCGACGGTGTGCCGGACTCCGGTCCCGGGATCGGTCGCGCAGGGGGTTCCGGCACCGCGCGCAGGAGGAACGTCGCCTTGTCCCGGCGCGGGACGGCCGGGGCCTCCGGAGCGTCCGGAGCGTCCGGAGCCTCTGACGCGTGTACGGGCGTCTCGGCGGGCATCGGGACGGGCGGAAGCGGCGGAGTCGGGACCTCCGGACGTCGCTGGGCGGGGGCCTGCGGTACGCCCTCGGCCGGAGACTGCGGCCTCCCCTGGAACGGCGTCTGCGGGACCTCGCCGACCGGATGCCGCGGGCGCTCGGGAGCCGGGGGCTGCTGGTGTCCCCCGGCTCCGAAGGGCGGGCGCTCGGGAGCCGGGGACTGTGGACGCCGTTCCGGAGCCGGGGGCTGCGCGTGCTGCTCACGAACCGGTGGCTGTGGCTGCCGGGGCGAGGGCTCGGTGAAGTCGTGGGCCGGGGCGTGGGGGTGGCCCTCGGATGGGGTGTGGCGGTGCTCCTGGGGCGGAAGCTGCGGGCGCCTATCGGGCCGGGACTCGCTCCCCCGCACGGGCGGCGCGGGAGGTGCCACCCGTACCGGCTCCGCCGTGTAGCGGCTGGAACCGTCGACGTGCACCTGGAGCGGGACGACGAAGCCGATGCGTTCGTCGTGGATGCTGGCCAGCACCGGGTGACCGGTGGCGAGGGCGAGGCGGTGCAGGTAGTTCAGGATCGCGCCCTGGACCGTCTCGCCGGGCGCGGCCACGACCGGCATCCCGCCGACCGTGGCACAGCCCTGCACCCCGGCGGCCCCGGGCGCCACCGCGGCGTCCGCGGACGCCGTCACGTGCACCTCGATCGGCGCCGTCCCGGCGGTCGGCTGCCCTCCGGCACCTGCCGCCGAGCGCTGCCGCTTGAGTTCCCGCTTCTGTTCGCGGCTGAGTCGAGACATCGGTTCCCTCACGAAGGGGTGGTCGAGGACGGGTTCGGGGACATCGTCGAGGCCGAGGCCGAGGCCGGCGTCGAGGGCTCGGAGGCTGACGGCAGGGGAGGCGGGTCGGCCGCCTCCACGGTCGTCACCTCGGCGACGTGCCACGGACGGCCGCCACCCGCCCGGGTCAGTTTGAGGTAGACGTTCGCGCGCGGACCCGCGCTCGTCCAGCCGTCGCGGCCGTGGGCCGTGCCCTCCACGAAGAGCGCGCGGTAGGCCAGGACGGCCGTGTCGGCGGGGCCGTCGGCGTCGTCGTCCGCGGTCACGTCCACGGTGATCCAGGCCCGGTGGCCGGCCCAGGTGTTCCACTGGGCGCCCGCCCCGCTCGCGGGGTGGTACGACCGCTCGGCCGCGGCCTTGGACGCGGTGAACCAGCGCGCGGAACGCAGCATGGCGTCGTGGGGACCGTAGTCGTACTTCGTGTCATAGCCGTACGCCACCTCCGCCCACGCCTCCGATACTGCCGTCGCGTCCGTCCCGTCGACACCCGACGGGCTCGGCACGTGTGCGTCCGTGCCCAGCGGCCTGCCCGGCGGGAGGGACGCCTTCGGTGCCACGGACGGCACCACGGAGGGCGACGAACCCGGCACGCCCACGTCATCACGATGGTCCCGCAGGCCACAGCCCGTCAACGCCAGGACCCCGGCCACGGACACGACCGCCAGCGCGGCGAACGTCCCGCGTACCCCCGTACGGACCGCTGTACCCGTCCGTGTCGTCCTCATCCTCGCCTCCCTCCTCACTTCAGCCCCAGCCAGGGTGCCGGATCCACGTACGTGCCGTTCAGCTGGACCTCGAAGTGCGCGTGCGGCCCCGTCGAGAGACCGGTGGAGCCCACCTCGCCCACCTTCTGGCCGACCTGCACCTGCTGGCCGACGTGCACGCTGAGGCTCCGCATGTGGTTGTACGTCGTCGAGACGCGGTCGCCGTCGATGGTCCCGTGCGAGATGACCACGCGGTTGCCGTAACCGTTGGACCAGCCCGCGAAGGTGACCGTGCCACCCCGGGCCGCCTTGAACGGCGTACCCAGCGGCGCCGCGAAGTCGATGCCGGTGTGCAGCTTGTAGACGTGCTTGATCGGGTGAAGGCGCATGCCGTACGGGGACGTCACCCGCGGATGGCCGGAGAGCGGCATCGCCAGCTTCTGGCCGGGGGGAATGGTGCCCGGCGGATCGTCCACCGACTCGTACTTGGGTATCAGGGACTTGATGCGGGCGACGTAGTTCCGGGTCTCGGTGTACGGCGGCATGCCGTGGTACTGGTACACCGCGCCGGGGCCCGCGTTGTACGCCGCGAGCGCGAGGTCGAGGGTCTCGCCGCTCGCCTCGCCGCGGTTCTTGTACCCCTCGACCTTCTTGGCGAGAGCGCAGTCGTAACGGCCCTGCGCCATGATCGCGTCACCGGGATCGAACGGCGAGGCCCGGCCGTTGCCGTCGTCGTCCTTGCCCCAGCTCGGCCAGGTCCCCGGCATGAACTGCGACAGCCCCTCGGCGCCCACGGGGGAACGGGCGTTGGGGTTCCAGCCCGACTCGGCCTCGATCTGCGCGGCGATGACCGCGGGCTTGATGACCTCGCACATGGCGCCCGCCTTCAGCACCCAGGGCACGTAACTCTGAGGCACGGCACCGTCCTTCAGGCCCCCGCCCGCGCCCGACCCCGGATCCTCCTCGCTCGACGCCCCGCTCACCGCGACCATCATGACCACCGGCATGATCACGACGGCCAGGCAGCCGCCGACCACCCAGGTCATGGTGGATCCGCCCCCGTTGGACATCGGCCCCCCTCAGCCTCATGTTCCGGTCGTGTACATGCAGTCGAGTCTCTCGGCTCCCACCCGATTCCCGCGTCACCACGGCGTCACAGGCTCGTCCCAGGAACTCACGCCCCGTTACCCAACTCGCCCCGCCGCCGGGAGGATCGGTCCACCGACGACGAAAGAGAGCACCCATGCGAGGGATCGAGGGGTGGCGATGCGGGTGAACGAGAGGGTGGCCGTGCGCGGGAGCGAAGGAGTGCCGCCGCGCGGCAGAGACGGCGCGGTGCCGCACGGGAGCGGGCCGGACGGGCCCGAGATATGGATCCGCGGGGCGGCCGGGGAACCGGAACAGCCTCCGCCGCACTACGAGGAGGAGCGCCGCCCCATGGCCCGCGCGCGCCGGTTCTCCTGGATCGCCACGCACGGCGGAGCCGGTTCCTCCACGCTCGCCAGCGTCTTCGGCGGCCATGACGCGGGCCGCGACTGGCCCCGGCCGGACCGGGGCGACCCGGCCTCGGTCCTGCTCGTCGGGCGTACGCACGCGGCGGGACTGGACGCCGTGTCGCACACCCTCGACATCTTCCGCCGGGGCGACGCGCCGCCGGGACTCGATCTCGACGCCATCGTCCTGGTCGCGGACGCGCCCGGCCGGCTGCCGCGTCAGCTCACCCAGCGCGTCAAGGTCATCAACTCGGCCATCGACGTCTACCGGGTGCCGTGGATGCCCGCGTGGCGCACCGGCGACCTCTCCGGACCGCTGCCCCGCGAGGCGGCCTCCCTGGCCCGGCTGACGGGAAGGACCGCGCCATGACCGCCCTGCACGCGCTCGCCGCCACCCCGCTGGCCGTGGACGCGAAGGTCACCGGCCAGCTCGACTACGTCCTCGGCATCATCGCCTGGCTCGTCACCGCCGCCGGTGTAGCGGGTCTGATGATGGTGGGCTCCAGGATGGCGCTGGCCGTCAAGTCCGGTGAGTTCGAGGAGCACTTGAGTCAGTTCCTGATGGTGCTGGGCGCCTGCGTCATCGGCGCCACGGCGGGCCCGATCGTCGGTTTCGTGCTCTGAGCCGTCCGACGCTCACGGAGGCGACCCCGCCGCACGGGCGCCGTCCGGCGGAGACCGGCCACCATCCGTCGGGCGCCGCCGGCCGTACGCCTTCCGCCATCCGCCGGACACCGTCCGGCCCACGCGCGCATCGGGGAGATCTTCCGAGGCACCATCACACCTGATGGTGCCTCACCTCTTTGTCGCGCCTCCCACCTCGTCTTTCATGACGGTCTCTTCCCGTCTGTCACGGACACGTCACCGACAGGTGCTGGTCTCCCACATCGCTTGGCCCCGGCCCACAGAAGTCGCCAAGCTCACTGTGCACCGGGAACGCAGGGCGTCCCACGGATCTTCATCGCCCTCACGTACCGCTCACAGCAAGCACGTACCGCTCGTACCGAGCAAGTGCCGCTCAGAACCCGGCAGTTCCGCCCCGTCCAGGACGTGTGCGCGGCAGCCGGCCGTATCGGGGAGAGACAATGTTCAAGGCGATAGCAGCCCAGGCCCACCAGTACGTCTATCTGGCGGACGGGAAGATCCCCAACCCCAACCGCGACGCGCCGAACGCGCTCACCGGCAAGGTCGACACCGTCCTCGGCATCCTCGCCTGGGCCGGCACCGCGGCGGGCGTCGCGGGTGTGCTCATCACCGGCGCCATGATGGCGATCTCGATGCGCCGCGGCGAGGGCTCGGAGCACATGGGCCGCCTCGGCATGGTGCTCGGCGGCTGCGTCCTGGTGGCCACCGCGGGTCCCGTCGTCACCTTCGTCTTCGCCTGACCGACACCTCGTCAGAGCCTGAGCGAAGGGAGCGCAACCATGCTGAACTCCGGTCGGCCCCAAGGGGGCAGCGGGGAGTGGGAACAGCCGTTCTGGCAGCAGCGGAGCTGGGTCCTGTCGGCCGGGTTCCTGCTGGTGCTGCTCGTACTCGCCGGTGCCACGATGCTCAGCGGAGGCGACGGGACACCGGCCGACGCGTCGGGCGGCGGCAAGGCGTCCCCCTCCGCGGAGGGGGACGCGGACCGGCACGGCGGCGGGGCGGACGCCCGCCCCGCCGGCTGCCGCACCGACGACAGCGGCCAGGCCAAGCCCACCCGGGCCCCGAAGGACTTCACGTGGAAGGCCGACGGGACGGGTCTGGTGCCGGTCTCGCGAACGGTGGGCCCGCTCACGTTCCACGGCCCTGTCTGGTCCTGCTTCGCCCACACGCCGATGGGCTCCGTCATGGCCGCCCACGCCATCACCGACCACCTGAGCTACCCGGGCTGGCGGCAGGTCGTCGACCGGCAGGTCGTCCCCGGCGCGGGCCGCGACGCACTCGTCGCGAGCCGTGCCGCGGCAGGCGACAAGCCGACCTCGGGAGCGCCCGACGGGGGCGGCTACGCCGGCTTCACCGTCCTGTCGTACGACAAGGAGAAGTCGACCGTGATGTTCGTCGTGCGGGTCCCCGGCAAGAACGCCTACGGCACCGCGTCGGTGACGCTGCGCTGGCTGGACGGCGACTGGAAACTCGCGCCCGACGCCGACGGGACCGTCTATTCGGGCATGTCGCAGATCAGCGGCACCAAGGGCTTCGTCACCTGGGAGGTGTGAGATGTCGTGTTCCTGGCGGGTGTACGACTGTGTGATCGACGAAGTCGGGACGCAGCTCACCGACAGTGCCGTGGTGGCCTTCGCCAAGGCGATCGGCGACGCGACCGCGGCCGTGCTCAAGGCACTCAACGGTGTGTGGATGAACGTCGACGTGGGAGACGCCTCCGGGCCCATCGCCAAGATCGACGCGGAGGTCGACTGGCTCGTCGGCTACGTGGCGGTGGCCTCGCTGCTGATCGCGGCGATCCACATGGCGCTGGAGCGCAAGGGCCAGCCCATGAAGCAGGCGTTCATGGGGATGTGGAAGGTCATCCTCGTCGGCGCGGTCGCCGTCCCGGTGGTCCAGGCGCTCACCAGGGCCTCCGACCTGTACGCGCAGGACGTGTACGCGAAGTCCGACCTCGGCGACCAGGCGTCGACGATGCTCGGTGTGCTGACCCTCGACCAGCCGGGCCTCATCCTCATCTTCGGCCTGCTGGTGATGCTGTCGAGCTTCGTGCAGATCTGTCTGATGTACATCCGCATCGGCGTCATGATCATGCTGGTCGGCACACTGCCGCTGGCCGCCGTCTCCTCGATGACCGGGTGGGGCGAGGGTTGGTGGAAGAAGCACGTCGGCTGGCTCGCGGCCTGGCTGCTGTACAAACCGGCGGCCGCGCTCATCATCTACTCGGCCACGTCGATGACCAAGGACACCAAGAACCTCGACCAGACCATCGCCGGTCTGGGCATGCTGATCATGGCGGTGTTCGCCCTGCCGGCCCTGCTCAAGCTGATCGTCCCGGCGACCGCGGCCCTGGGCGGCGCCTCGGGCGGCACGGTCACGCTGAACGCGGTCAACAACGTCGCCACCGGAGCCGTCAGCATCGCCGCGGGCGGTGCCGGCGGAGGCGGCGGGGGCGCCACCGGTCCCCAGGGCTCGCCGTCCGCGGGCGCCGGGGCTTCGAGCGGCGGCGCCGGTGGCGCCGGTGGCGCGGCGGCGGGCGGTGCGGCCGCCGCGGGCGCGGGCGCGGCCACGGGCGGCGCGACCCTCGCCGTACAGGCCGCGGCGGTCGCCGTGCAGACCGGTGTCGCGGCGGCCAGTGAGGTGGCCAACTCCCTGAACGACAACGACGGGATGAAGGGTCACAACCAGTAGGCGGCGGCCACGAGGTCAGGGGCCCTGAGCCCCCGGGAGTTCCGGGGCGGCGCGCGAACCGCCGTCACAGGGCCGGCCGCCGCCGCCCCGGAACTCCACCCCCGTCACGTATCCAGCGCTTCGAGCCGGAAGAAGGAACCCCATGTCCACCGACGCCATGACGCGTCCCACGTACGGGAACTGGCGCAGGCCCCGCCGTCCCGGACTCGGTCCGCTGGGTCTGCTCGGCACCGTCGTCGCCTTCGGCGGACTGCTGGTGGCGCTGCTCGCTTCGCTGGTCTCGCTGAGTGCCGCGATCGTCGTCCTCGTACCGGTCGCGCTCTTCCTCGCCCCACTGGCGCTGCGCACGGTCGACGGCCGCAACGTCTACCAGGTCCTCGCGATCCGGATCGGCTGGGCGCGGCGCAAGTCGTCCGGCTCGCACACCTACCTCTCGGGGCCGCTGTCCAAGCGCCCCGGCGGGCGCTACCAGCCGCCCGGACTGCTGGCGCGCACCCGGATGCACGAGGGCCGCGACGCCTACAACCGTTCCTTCGGCGTGCTGCACCACCCGGGCCGCGGCCTGTACACGGTGGTGCTGGCCTGTGAACCGGACGGCGGATCGCTGGTCGACCCCGCGCAGATCGACATCTGGGTGGCCTCCTGGGGCGACTGGCTCGCGCGGCTCTCGCACGAGCCGGGCCTGCGCGGCGCCCAGGTGGTCGTGGAGACCGCCCCGGACACCGGGACCCGGCTCGCGGCCGAGGTGCTCCCCCGGATCTCTCCGGACGCGCCGGCCGCCGCGCGCGCCGTGATGGAGGAGGTCGTCGAGCGCTATCCGTCGGCGTCCTCCGAGATGCACACGTACATCGCCCTGACCTACGGCCCGACGGGCGGCCCCAGGCGCGGCACGGACGACATCGTCACCGATCTGTCGATGCGGCTGCCCGGACTGCTGTCCGGTCTGGTCGCGGCGGGCGGCGGCAGCGCCTACCCGCTGCCCGCCGACCGGCTCGCCGAGATCGTCCGGGTGGCGTACGACCCCGCCATCGCGCCCGATGTGCTCAGCGCCCGTGCCGAGCACGCCGCGACCGGAGTGGAGTGGGGCGACGCGGGCCCGGCCGCGGCCGTGGAGACCGTCACCTCGTACCGACACGACTCGGGGGTCTCGCGCACCTGGATGCTGACGCTCGCGCCCCGCGGCACGGTCCGCTCCAGCGTGCTGCGCGGGCTCCTCGAACCGGCTCCGGGCACCCGGCGCAAGCGGGTCTCGCTGATCTACCGGCCCATCGACCCGGCCACCTCCGCCCGCATCGTCGAGTCCGACCGGCGCACCGCGCACTTCATGGCGGGCTCGCGGCGCGGTCTCGTCCAGGCGCGGGCCAGTTCGGAGATGCAGGCCGCCGAGCAGACCGCGGCCGAGGAGGCGGCGGGCGCGGGACTCGTGGAGTTCTCACTGATGGTGACGGTCACCGTGGACGACGAGGAGCAGTTGCAGGACGCGGGCATCACCGTGCGCAACCTCCAGGCCTCGTCCCGCATCCTGATGCGCCCCGCCGACCGTATGCAGGCCGCGGCCTTCACCTGCACGCTGCCGGTCGGCCTGCTCCCGTGGGAGCACACCCTCGTTCCGTACCAGATCAGGGAGGCACTGTGAGCAGGCGGCAGGCACAGGGGACACCGGGCGCCCTGGCGACACCGGGCGCCCTGGGAGTACCGGCCACCGCGCCGCCGCGCGGCTGGTACGGCCCCGCGGGCGGCCAGGTCGGGCATGTCGACCCGCCCGCGCTGTGGCGCGCGACCACCGTGCAGGCGTGCGGGCTGTGGCCGTTCGCGGCCGGCTCCGGCGCGCCGATGACCGGGGTTCCGCTCGGGCAGCATCTGCACACCGGGGCGACGGTGTGCGGCGACCCCATCTCCTGGTTCACCCGGGCCCGTTACATCTCCAACCCGTCGCTGTTCATGCTGGGCATGCCGGGCCTCGGCAAGTCGACCCTGGTCAACCGCATGCTGATCGGCATGTCCGCCACGGGCATCACGCCCCTGGTCCTCGGTGACCTGAAGCCTGACTACGCCGACACCGTACGGGCGCTGGGCGGCCAGGTGATCTCGATCGGACGCGGGGTCGGCGGCATCAACGTCCTCGACCCGGGCGCGATGGGCGAGGCGGCGGCCCGGATCGGCGGCGAGCGCGGCCGGATCCTGGCCGCGGAGGCGCACGGCCGGGTCCTGAACATGGTCGCCGCGCTGATCACCATCGTCCGCGGGCGTCCGATGGACGACCACGAGCAGTCGGTGCTGTCGGCCTGTCTGCACCATCTCGCGGAACGTACGAAGCCGGGGCGGCCGCCCCTGCTGCCGGATCTGCTGAAAGTGCTGGACGAGGGGCCGGACCGGGTCCGCGCGGTGACGCTGGACCGCGGGAACGTGGCCCGCTACCAGGAGGCCGTGGACCCGCTGCACCGCTCGCTCCTCGGCGTGCTCGACGGCCCGCTCGGCGACACCTTCGCCACCGAGACGTCCACCCGGATCAACCCGTCGTCGCCCGCGGTCTGCGTGGACATCTCCCGGATCGGCGAGGCGGACACCCAGCTGACGGCCGCGGCGATGCTCGCGGCCTGGTCGGACGGGCTCGGCACGGTGGCCGCCGCGCACGCCCTCGCGGACGCCGGACTCGCCCCGCAGCGCTGGTTCTTCACCGTCCTCGACGAACTGTGGCGTCCGCTGCGGGCGGCCTCCGGCATCGTGGAACGGATCGACGCGCTGACCCGGCTGAACCGTTCGCTCGGGCTCGGCGACGCGAAGATCACCCACACGCTGAAGGACGCCGAGGCCCTCGGCAGCGAGGCCGACCGGGCGAAGGCGCGGGGCTTCGTGGAGCGGGCGGGCATGGTCGTCTGCGCCGGTCTTCCGCGCTCGGAGATGCGGGAACTCGGCGAGATCGTCGGCATGTCCGAACGCGAGATCGAGCTCGTGTCCTCGTGGTCGTCCCCGCCCGGCTGGGCCAGCACCGGCGGCAACGAGGAGCCGCCCGGACGCGGACGCTTCCTGATCAAGGTCGGCGGCCGTCCCGGCATCCCGATCAAGGTGTCGATCACCGACACCGAGCGCGCGCTGCACAACACGAACACCCGCTGGTCGGAGGCGGGCAAGCCGTCCCTGCACAAGAACCCCGGCCCGAACTACAGCCAGTCCGGGACGTGAAGGCCGGGGGACATTCCAGCCAGTCCGGGACCTGAAGGCCGGGGGACATTCCAGCCCCTCCGGGACCTGAAGGCCGGGGGGACATTCCAGCCCGTCCGGCGTTTGAGAACCCGCGCGGAGCGCGGCGGGGGGCCGGGGGCAGCGCCCCCGGGATGGGACGGGCAGGGGCGGCGGGGGCGAGAGACATCCAACGGGGGGAGCAGAGATGAGCAGCACACGCAGGACGGGACCCGGAGCCGGGGAGGACCTCCTCCCCTGGATCGTGCCGGGGGCCGCGTTCCTCATCGGCACCGTGTTCCTGGGGGCCTGGCTGGGTGGAACCCTGGGCGCGGCGGTGACCGGCGCCGGCTGGCATCCCCCGCCGTTCGCCCTGTCCACCCTCTCGGCCCTGGTGAAGGACGGCCCCGGCCCGCTGTGGCCGACGGCCTCGCCGACGGCGCTCGCCGCGGGCATGGCCACGGTCTTCGGGGCCGTCGTGGCGGTGATCACCGTCCTGATCGCGCTCGTACGACGCCGGCTGACCGCGCCCACCGGTCTCGCGGGCCGCAAGGAGCTGGCCGCCCTCCTGCCCAAGGGCGCCGCGCGGCGAGCCCGCGAGCTCCGGCCGGGGCTGGCCAAGCTGGGCAAGGTCACCGCGGACGACACCGGGAACCTGATCGGCGACCTGGAACCCCGCGGCCCGGAACTGCGCTCCAGTTACGAGGACGTCGAGCTCGATCTGATGGCGCCCCGCGCGGGCAAGTCCACCGGCATCGCGGTCCCGCGCGTCCTGCGGGCCCGCGGCAGTGTGCTGCTGACGTCGAACAAGGCCGACGTGTACAGCGTGACGCGGGCGGAACGCGAACGGGTGGGCCGGGTCTGGACCTTCGACCCCCAGGGCATCGCCCACACCTCGCGCGGCCTGTGGTGGGACATGCTCGCGGAAGCGGCCACGATCGAGGGCGCCCGCAGGCTGGCCGGGCACTTCGTCGGCGCGGTCAACGACGACGCGTCCCGTCGCGACTTCTGGATCTCGGCCGCCCAGAACACCCTCACCGCCCTCTTCCACGCGGCCCACCGCGGCGGGCGGCCGATCGGCGAGGTACTCGCCTGGCTGGCCGACCCGGCCGACCGCACCCCGGTCGACCTGCTGCGCGACGCCGGGATGACGGCGCTCGCCGACCAGTTGCAGGGCACCGTGCTGGGCGCGGTGGAGACCCGGGACGGCATCTACGAGACCAGCCGCCAGTGCGTGGCCTGTCTGCTCGACCCCGCGATCGCCGCGTGGGTGACCCCGGATCCCGCGCTGCCGCAGTTCTTCCCCGACCGCCATGTGCTGTCCGCCGACACGCTCTACCTGCTCTCCAAGGACGGCGGCGGTTCGGCCGCCGGCGTCGTGGCCGCGGCCGCGGACTCCGTGCTGCGCGCCGGAGTCGTCGCCGCCGAACGGATGGGCGGACGCCTCGAACCGCCGATGACGGCGGTGCTCGACGAGGCGGCGAACGTCTGCCGGATCTCCGATCTCCCCGACCTGTACTCGCACTTCGGCTCACGCAGCATCAACATCGTGACGCTGCTCCAGAGTTACCGGCAGGGCTCACGGGTCTGGGGCGAGGCGGGCATGGACGCGCTCTGGTCGGCGGCGACCATCAAGCTGCTCGGCGCGGGACTGGACGACGCCGACTTCGTGGAGAAGGTCTCCCGGCTGGTCGGCGAGCACGACGTCTCGACGGTCAGCTGGTCCAAGGGCAGGGACGGGCGGTCCCGGTCGACGTCGTACCGCCTGGAGCGGATCCTGCCCGCCGACCGCATCCGCGCGCTGCCCAAGGGCACCGCCCTGCTCCTGGCCACCGGCATCAGGCCCGCCCTGGTCCGGCTCCGCCCCTGGTACGCCGAACCGGGCGCCGACCGCATCGCGACGGCGGCCCAGGCGGAGGTGAAGGCCATCACCACCCGCGCGACCGAGAGGATCACGCACCGATGAGACCCGCCGCCGCAGCGGTCCAAAGCGAGCGAAGCCCGAACAGATCCGCCGCCTCAGCGGTCCCCGGTGGCCGGGGGCCGATGACGTCCGCCGCCGAAAGGAAGTGTTCTCGATGACGACCGCCGCTGACGGGCAAAAGTCCGCCGCCGCACCGCCGTTCATCCTCTGTCTCGACGGACCCGAGTACACGGAGGAGATGAGCCGGCTGGCCGTCTGGGTGAGCGACCTGCTCGTTCCCGTCTACGGCCGCGAGGTCACCTCGCAGCAGCCCTGGTGCCCCCGCTGGTGGGAGCACCCGGAGGCGGTCGCCCGGCTGCACGGGCTGTGGCTGGCCTGGCAGGAGCACACCGACCCGGCGGCGGGCGCGTCCGGGCCCGCCGTCTGGCACCGGGACCACCTCGGCGCCGTACTGTCGGAACTCCGTTCCCCCAGTGGCCCGTTCGCGGGCTGCAAGGGAGAAAGCCACCGCCCGAAGACGCCGCCCGCGGTCGAGTCGTACGAGGACGCGGCCGCCGCGTCCCCGCAGCCCGACCCGGATCCGTACGAGACCAGTCTCTGGTGAAGGAGCAATACCCCGCCATGAACGACACCCCCGCACCCGGCACGTCCGCGGCCGACTCGACCCCCTCCCTGCGCGCCTACCTCGGCCTCTACGCCGCAGGATTCGTGGAGCGCGAGGAGATGATCGCGACCGTCGCCGCCTGGCCCTTCGAGGCCGAGGAGGGTCTGGACGAGGGCCACCCCGAGCCGACCCACCAGGACAACACGCTGTCCGTACTCGCCGCCGCACGGCTGCTCGGGCAGGTGACCCGCGAGGACGTGGCGGAGATCCAGCACAGGATCGACGGCCGGCCGGACGGCCCGGCGGACGGGGCCGAGCGGCGGCCATGACCACGGGCGAGAGGCCGGAGGCGGGGCTCAGGGACGAATACCGCCCGCTGTACAGGGAGTTGCAGACCCGGATGTCACCGGGCGGTGACCTCGCACCGGGTGACACGGACACGTTCAGCCGGTTCCGGCACGGTGCGCTGTGGACGCCGGACCGCGAGCGGATGCACTCCGCGATCCTGGAGGAGTTCACGGCACGCTGCGCGGGCCTGCCGCGCGACGGCCACGCCGCCCTGCTCACCGCCGGGGCGCCCGGCGCCGGCAAGGGCGGCGCGCTGCGCGGGCTCGGCACGTGGCAGGGGCGCGACGACGCGCTGGGGCACGCGCTGAAGCAGGCGCACGGCATCGACGTACGCGACTACGTGGTCCTGGACCCGGACGACTTCAAGGTGGCGATCTTCGAGCACGGAGGGTCGCCCCATCTGCCGCCACCCGCACGCGAGTTGTCCGACGGCCGGCCGGTCGCGCCGTCCGAGACGGCCTCGCTCACCCACCGCGAGTCGGCGTTCCTCCAGGAGGTCTTCGAGCAGTGGGCCCGCGCCGAGGGCTTCAACCTGCTCTACGACGCGACGCTGCGCGACCAGCGCTGGAACGAGAAGCTTCTCGGCGATCTTCGGGCCGACGGCTACGACCGGCGCGTCCTGCTCTCGGTCGAGGTCCCCGTCGAGCAGTGCCTCGCCCAGAACGCTGGCCGCTGGCAGCACGGCCGCACGGAATTCGACGCGGGCCGCGACCGGTACGGCGGGCGTATGGCCCCCGAGGTCATGATCAAGGACCTGTACGCGCGGAGCACCTCGGGGCGCGGGTTCTCCGTGGGCCGCGAGAACGCGGAGAAGCTGGTCGAGGGAGGGCTGGCCACCGCGCTGATCACCTCGGAGCGGGGCGTGTTCGCCGCCGGGCCCACGGGCGCGGCCCCGGTGTCCGGGCTCGGCGCCTCGCCCGGCCATCGGCAGGGCGACGCCACGATCCGGGTGGCCACCGCCGCACGTCTGCGGTCCGGCGGCGGAAGCAGCGCCCCGGCGGCCGGACGGACAGCGGGTGCGCCGGGCACGGCGGGCGCCGCGTCTCCGGCCGCTTCCGCCGTAGCGCGCGCCACGCCCCGGCCCCCGCGAACACCGTGAGCGCCGTGAGCGCCGTGAGCGCCGTGAGCGCCGTGAGCGCCGTGAGCGCCGTGAGCGCCGCTCAGTGTCTAGGCGCCCGGGTGCGGGCCGACGGGGTCGACGCTCTCCAGGATGCGGCGCTTGCGGGCGATGTTCTCCAGGAGCGCGGCCCGCTCGAAGCGGTGCGGGGTCCTGTCGTACACCTCGAGGCCGCGCTCCGAGGTGAACAGTTCCCCGGGAACCCTGTCGGCGCCCCCCGGAAGGAACTTGAGGACCTCCTCGACCGCCGCGAGCGCGAACGCGGAGCCCTCGCGCCGCTGATGGCGCTCGGCGGGCGGGGTGTGCAGCAGGCGCAGTCCCGTGTCCGTGGCGACCTGGTCGCTGACCCACAGGAACTCCCCGGGGTCGATGATCCGCGAGGGCTCGGCCCCGCCGAACACCGGTGGCGCGGGCGGGAGTTCGTCGGTGAGCCGGAAGGCGAAGGAGCGGGCGCGGCCGCATTGGGGGCAGACGCCCTCGTACACCGCGACCAGGACACCGTCACGCTCGTCGAGACGGTGCTCGCGCTCGAAGCTCTCCGCCCCGCACACGCACGCGTGCAGGTCCATGTAGAGGTGTGCTTCCTGCGTCGAACGGGCGATCAGCATGCCGAGATCTTACGTGCCACGAGGCCGTTCAAGGGGGAAAGTGCCAGTGGGCCAGGAACCGCTCGACCGCGGGAACGCCGGCCGTTCCGACCGGGCGGACGCCCGGCGCGACACCCAGGGAAATCCTCGGGGGGAGGTCCGAGGCGATGTCCGGGGGGACGCCCCGGGGGATGCCCGGGGGAACTCTCAAGGGGGTGTCCCGCCTGAGGTCCAGGGGGATGTCCGCCCGGGCCCTTCCGGGGCGGGCACGGTGCCGCGCGCGGAGCCCGTCGTCATCACCGCGACCGACGTCGCGGGCAGCCGCTTCGTGTCGGGCACCGGCGCCGCGCCCGATCCGGGGCGGCAGGCGGCCGTCATCGCGCAGGCGGAGAGCACCCTGCCGATGGTGGTGCGGAGCCTGTACGCCCAGCGGCTGAGCTCCGTCGAGCTGCGGTCCGGCGCCGCGGGCGACCGCTTCTTCGCGCTCACCGACGACCGGGGCAGGGACCTCACCCTGCGTCTGGACGCCGTTCCGCTCCCCTCCGGCACCGTCGCGCGGACCCACGTCAACACCACCTCGGACCAGCACGTCGTCCAGCTCTCCGACCGGATGGACCCGCGCCAGGTGGGCCGGGCGCTGAGCCACGAGGTCGGCGAACTGCTCGCGGTGCGCGACCGGGCGACCCGCGCGGCCGCCGGTGACCCCGAGGTCGCGGGCGTCGCGCCGAACCGTGACGAACTGCTGGCCCGCGGCGGGCTCGGGAACGCGGACCGGCGCCTGAGCCTCACCGAGGAGGACCTCGGCCGGGTCGGCGAACTGAACTACCTGGCCGCCCGCATGAACGACGTCACCCTCGACGCCACCCGACGCGCGGCATCCCGGAGTGAGTTGTCGGCGCTCATCGACCACGCGGGCCTGCGGCCGCAGGCCCCGGCCGACTCCGACCGCTTCACTCCCGAGCTCCAGGCCGCCGATGTCCGCCGTGACATCATCGACCCGCACCTGACCCCGACGGCGACCGACGCCCTGCGTGAACTGGCCGTCCCCGTCGAGCGGTTGAGCGCGGCCGATGCCGCCGAACTACGGGAGTTCCGGTCCCGGGCCGAGCACGCCCGCCCCCTCGGGGCGTCCGCCCACGCCCCTCCCCTGCCGGGGTTCCGGCCCGACGGCTCCCCCGTACCCCGCGAGGAGCTCGCCGCGGCGGCGGCCCAGGCGGCCGACCAGCGCACCCGGGCCGGTGCCGCCACCCTGGCCGAGCTGCGCGCGGAGATCGCCACGACCGGCGAGTGGCCCGCCCGCCAGGTCGTCATCGGGGGTGGCGCCAGCCTCGTCGGACGCGACCCCGAGGCCCTGCTCGTCGACGCCCGCGGCCGCTGGCACCTGGACCCCGGCCAGGGCATCGTCCAGTCCCCCGACCAGACGAGGGACATGCGGGCCAACGGGCTCGGCGACGCCCACCAGTTCGCCGACCCGACCGCGCGGGTGCCGCGCGACGCCGTACGCCTGTGGGAGGACCAGCTCGCCGTGCGCGGTCCCGTCGTCGACGGGACTGCGGCGCTGGTCCCGGGGCAGGACGGCCGCCTCTACGCGCACATCCGGCCCGGCGACGGTTCCCCGGACGTCTACGTGAAGGTCGAGGGCACGCCGACCGTGGCCACCGGGCTGCCGCCCGAGATGGTGCCGGGCGTCGACCGCCGGGACGCGGTGAACGTGCCGGAGGCCCTCGACGCCGTACGCGGCCAACTCCCCGCCGGATCACCGGCGCACGCCCGGCTGACCGGGGAGACCGGCGCGGAGCGGGCACTCCAGGTGTTGCGGGAGGAAGGCGTGCTGGACGGGCTGCGCTCGGGCGGCGGGGCGCGGGCCGCGCTCCAGACGCTGGACGCGACCGCCCAGTGGGAGCGGGCGAGGGCCGCCGCGCCCGGGCGGGTCTTCATCGGGGACGAGATCGCCGAGAACCGTTTCGACGCGCGGGCGGCGGGAGCGGAGGACGCCCCGAAGACGTGGCTGGTCGCGGGCGCGGGCGGAACGGGCGTGGCCAACGCCGAGATCATCCTGGAGGCCGACACGGGGGCGCGGGTCACCATCTACGGACCGAACCTTCCTCCCGCGCTGGAGAACCAGGTGCAGTTCACCGCGCTGCGGGAGCGGTTCGTCCGCGAGTACGGCGGTGACGGCCGCCTCACCATCGACATCCACCCCGACAACCGGGTGGGTGCCGTGCGGATGTCCACCGGGCCGGACGGCAAGCCGCGGTTCCGGGAGGGGCGGGTGGAGGCGGAGGCCTATGTGGCGAGCCTCGGGCGGACCGCGCCGATGCCGGAAGCCCTCCAGGAGCTGAGTGAGCGGACCCGGGCCGGGGGCGGGCAGGTGCGGGGGGATCTGATGTTCGACCGGGACCGGCAGTACCTCGGCTACGGGGTCACCTTCGAGGCGGGGGGCAGGCAGCACCGTGTCGAGGTGACCGGTGCGGCCTCGCAGTTGCTGCCCCGTGATGTCTTCCCTCGGGACACCCAGGCCGCTCTGGGAGCCATGGCCGCCCGCCAGGTGCCCTCCCAGAGCGGCAACGCGGCTCCCGGCTTCGCTCCTGTGGCCGAGCAGACGGCCCGGCTCGCGGAGGCGCGTGCGCGGGGGACGGTGGAGCGGCACGCGTCGGTTCCGGAGAGCTGGCGCAGGCCGGCTGTGGCGGGGGCGACGACGACTGCGCCGTCCGGTGGGCCCACGAACCCCGTGGCGAGCGCGGCCCGCCTTCAGTCCGGCCGGGGTTCCGCCTCCCCGGCCGGGGGCGTGCCCGGCTCGATGCCGGGCACTGCACCTCGGATCCAGAAGCCTCCACACCCGGCCCGGTGAGACCCGCTCGCGCCGGCGTTCGCGGATCCCGCCTGCGGGCGCGTGGTGGTTCCGGGGAATTCCAGCCCCTCCGGCGTTTGAGGAGCAGGGGCCTGGGGCGGAGCCCCAGGGGTGGGACGGGTAGGGGCCGAGGGGGCGAGAGAAAGCTGTGGCAGCGGAGGCACCCGCCTGAGCCCGGCGGGAGACCCCAGCCTGGACAGGTGCATGCGCGTGCATATATTGTTCACGCGTGTAATCGACGCCGACGTATCTCAGGGGGAGCCGTGACCCGCCAATTCCTGTTCGTGCTCGGCAGCAGCCGCCCCGGCGGCAACACCGAGTCGCTGGCCCGCAGGGCAGCCGAACAACTGCCCGCCGACGTGGAGCAGCGCTGGCTGTCCCTGGCCGAGCACCCGCTCCCCGACTTCGTGGACCTGCGCCGGGACGGCGACCACGTACGTCCTCCCGCCTCCAGCACCCAAAGCCTCCTGCTCGACGCCACCCTCGCCGCCACCGACATCGTGATCGCCTCACCGCTGTACTGGTACTCGGTGTCCGGACTGACCAAGCGCTACCTGGACTACTGGTCCGGCTGGCTGCGCACGCCCGGCGTCGACTTCAAGGCCACCCTGGCCGGGCGCACGCTCTGGGGCGTCACCGCGCTCGCGCACGAGGAGCCGGAGGTCGCCGACCCGCTGATCGGTACGTTGAACCACACGGCGGCCTACATGAGGATGCGCTTCGGCGGTGTCCTGCTCGGCAACGGCAGCCGGCCCGGTGACGTGCTGGACGACACCGGGGCGCTGACGCGCGCGAAGACGTTCTTCGCCCAGGAGGCACCGCTCGCCCGCTTCCCCTACGAGGCGTGACGCGGCCGCTCAGGTGGTGATGTCCTTCGTCGTGAACCGCGCCCACGCGGCCGACCCGAACACGGCGACGTACAGGCCCTGGAGGCCGAGGTCGCGCACCAGGTCGTCCCAGTAGACGGGGTCGCGCATGAGGTCGGCGAAGGACAGCCAGTAGTGGGAGAAGAAGTACGGCTGGAGTGCGTGCAGCTGGGGAATCTGGTCCAGGATCTGGACGGTGATCAGCAGGCCGACCGTCGTCGCCATGGCCGCGATGCCGCTGTTGGTGAGGGTGGAGACGAACAGGCCGAGCGCGGCCACACCGGTCAGTGACGCGGCGACGACCAGGGCGATGAGCAGCGCTCTGCCGAGCCCCTCGGCGAAACCGATGCGGGTTCCGGAGATCGTGGTCAGCTCGCCCAGCGGGAACAGCAGGGCGCCCACCGCGAACGCCGAGACCGCCACCACCAGGGTCGCCACCAGGCAGAACGTCATCGTCGTCGCGTATTTCGTGAGCAGCAGCCGTGTGCGGCCGGCGGGCGCGACGAGAAGATAGCGCAGGGTTCCGGCGTTGGCCTCGCCGGCGATCGCGTCGCCCGCGATGACACCGATCGCCATCGGCAGGAAGAACGGGAGGGTCGCGGCCAGCCCGGTGAACACCAGGAACAGTCCGTTGTTGGTGATCTGCGCGATGAACGCGGGACCCTCGCCGCCGCCACCACCCGCGGTCGAGCCGCCGCTCGTCTCGACCCTGACGGCGATGCCGATGAGGACCGGCACGGCCGCGAGCACGCCGAGCAGCGCGATCGTGCGCCATCGGCGGAACGTGGTGACGAGTTCGTCGCGGAAGAGTCCGAGTGTCCACAGCGGGCTCGGCCCGCGGACGGCCACCGGCTCCGGCGACGGGGCCCGGGACGGGGACGGCCCCGTCCCCGTCACCGCCGTCGCCGCCTCGGCATCCCGCTTCGGGGGACTCTCAGCCCGCGACATCGAAACCCTCCCCGGTCAGTGCCACGAACGCGTCCTCCAGCGAGGCCCGTTCGACTCCGAAGCCGCGGACCCGGACGCCTGCCATGACCAACGCGGCGTTCAGTTCGGCGAGTTCACGGCCAGGCGGCTCCGCGGTCACTCCCGTCCCGGTCACGACGAGATCCGTGACGCCCTGTTCCTTCAGAATCCGCGCCGTCTCCCCGGCGTCCGGGGTGGTCACCACCAGCCGGCCCCGGGCTCCGGCCGCGAGGTCGGCCACCGGACCCTGGACGATGAGCCGCCCCTGGGCCATCACGGCCGCGTGGGTGCAGACCTGCTCGATCTCGTCGAGGAGGTGCGAGGAGAGGAAGACGGTCGTGCCGTCGGAGGCCAGCTCTCTGACCAGCGAACGGATTTCGCGCATGCCCTGGGGATCCAGACCGTTGGTCGGCTCGTCCAGGACGAGCAGCCGACGGGGCTGGAGCAGCGCCGCCGCGAGTCCGAGCCGCTGCTTCATGCCCAGCGAGTACGCCTTCGCCTTCTTTCCCGCCGCGGCGGTCAGCCCGACCCGGTCCAGCGCGGTCCCGACGCGTGCCCTCCGGGTCCGGGGATCGGCGATCGGGTCGGCGGCGTCGTACCGGACGAGGTTGTCCCGACCGGAGAGGAAGCCGTACAGGGCGGGGCCCTCGATCAGCGCCCCGACGTGCGGGAGCACGGCGCGCGCGGACCGGGGCATGGGCCGCCCCAGCACGCGCGCCGTGCCCGAGGTCGGCTCGATCAGGCCCATCAGCATCCGGATGGTGGTGGTCTTGCCCGAGCCGTTCGGCCCGAGGAAGCCGAAGACGCTGCCCGCCGGGACGGTGAGGTCCAGACCGTCGACGGCGAGCTGTCCGCCGCGGTACCGCTTGCTCAGCGCGCGGGTGGCGATCACCGCGTCCTCGGCGGACACGGCACCGGGTCCCCCGGCGTCACCCGCCCGCCGTGCGGACACGGCGGGCGAACCTCCCGGCTCCCGGGCGGGCTCACCGCGGTCGCTCTCCGTCCGCCCCTCGGGGACGGCGGCGCCCCCGGCCCTCGCCGGATCGGGCTCGTCGGCGGACAGCTCCTCCATGGACTCCCTCGGTTCGGTTCGCCCGGCCGCGCCTACTGGGCCGCGTCGGCCGCCTTCACCAGCGCGGCCTTGGTGACGGCACCGGCGTACACCTTGCCGTCGTCCGTGATCAGCGCGTTGACGAGGCGGGTCGAGAAGACCGTGCCCGAGCCGAACGTGCCGGTGACGTGGTCGCCGAGGGAGTTCAGGAACCCGTCGACGTCGCTGTTGCCGGTCGAACCGGACGCGCCGGACGGCATGCCCTCGCCACCGGTGTCGAGGACGACGATCGAGTTCCAGCCCTCGCCGATGGTCTTCGGACCGCCGAGGCCGTCGGCCGTTCCCTCGTGACCCTTCGGCCACTCCTTCTTCAAGTCCTTCGGCTCGTCGCCCTTCGACGCTCCGCCCTTCGCGCCCTTCAGCTCGTCGCCCTCGGTGACCTTCGCGCCCTTCGGCGGGGTGAAGGCGAACGTCGACGCGGCCGGCCGGGAGAAGTCGACCTGCGTGAAGCCCGCGTCCACGACGGCCGCGCCGCCGCTCGCCGGGGTCAGCGTGAACTTCAGCGGCAGCCCCGTCTTCGCGTCCACCGCGATGCTGATCGCGCCGACCGTGGTGCCGGACTGCCGGGGCTTGACGACCAGCTTGTAGGCGTCGCGGCCCGCGACGTGCGCGGTGCCGTCGACGGTCACGGAGGTCGTGTCGTCCACGGCCTTGAGCGCCTCGTCGGCGAAGTCCTTCGGAGTGGCCGGGACATCACGCGGCGCCTTGCCCTTGGCGTCCCCGTCGGCGTGCCCGGACTCGGCGGACGTCGAGTGGAAGACCTCGTTGGACTTGCTGTCGTAGCCCCACACGTCCTTGCCGTTGTGGATGAGGCTGTACTCGGCGGCGTTGTCCAGCAGGGAGACCTTGCCCCTGTCCGGGCCGTCGGCCGCGACGCGCAGCGTGTGCGTGCCCGAGGCCAGTTCGAGGAGCTTGGACTGCGGGTCGGCGGAGGAGCCGCCGTGGCCCTCGACCGCGCCGGACAGCAGGCCGCTCTCCAGACCGCCCAGGTCGGGCAGCCCCAGATCGGTGCTGATCTTGACCGTGCCGGAGAGCTGCTGGACGTCCGACTCGGCGATCTTCTCGATGAGTTGCTGTGCGGTGACCTTCGGCAGGTCGGGGTCTCCGGAGTCGGCGAGCGCCGGGACGAGTCCGATCGTCGCGGCCGCCACCCCCACCACCGCGGCCGGAACGACGTACCGCGCGGCCTTGCGTCGCCCGGCGAGCCTGTCGTCGGCCTCCGCGGCCCTCGCGCTGTCGTCGGATTCGTACGGTGCCATGTGTGACTTACCTCCGTCGTCGGCGGCGGCCCTGCCCTCGTTCCGTGCTCCACTCCTAAGCCGCCATTCTCACCCGGACCGGTGAGGAGTGATGTTCTCCATCTGACCAAAATCGCGGGATGAAAGCGTCAACCCCCGGACTCAACTCCGCGTAGTCCTGCGGTATGACGTGAGAGCCGGTGCCTCCCCCCGACCCGTAGGGGTCACTCCTGGGGTCACTCCTGGGGTCACTCGTGGGGTCACTCGTGGGGGTCACTCCCTGGGGTCACTCCTGGCGGTCACTCGTAGGACCGCCCGTGGGGGGCATCGCCCAGAAGCCATCGGATATGGCGACCATTCGAGCAAAAAACGGCTCGAATCCGTACGTACAGGTGGCAGCGATCGGAGCACCCAGCACTCCAGAGATCAAAGGATCGAGGGATCGCCATGATCGCCATCAGGCACCTCACGGGATACGCCGCCACGGGCGCCGCCGCCCTGGCCCTCACGCTCGCCGGATGCGGAGGGGGCGGGGGCGGAAGCAGCGGCAGCGGGACCAGCGGCGGCTCGTCACAGAGCGGCGCCACGGGATCGGCGACGTCCACGCTGGCCACGGCCGAGGTCCCGAAACTGGGCACGGTCGTCACCGACGGCAAGGGGTACGTCCTGTACCGCTTCGACGCGGACTCGGCGAATCCGACCAAGGTCACCTGCTACGACACCTGCGCCACGGTCTGGCCCGCGTCCACGGCCCACGGCGGGGTGACCACGAAGGGCATCGACAAGAGCCTGGTCTCCACGGTGAAACGCGCCGACGGCGGCACCCAGGTCACCCTCGCCGGCTGGCCCCTCTACCGGTACGCCAAGGACGCCGAGCCCAAGCAGCCCTCCGGCCAGGGAGTGGACGGAACGTGGTTCGCGGTGACGCCGGCCGGAGCGAAGATCACCACACCCGCCTCGACGTCGTCGACACCGGCACCGGCCACGACGAGCACGGGAGGCGGTGGAGGCTACTGACAGTCGCCCCCCAGCGCGGAGCTGATCCCGGGCCGGCCGGTACGGACCCGGTCACAACCTGGCTGACGCGGGCCCGGTCACAACCTGGCCGGTACGGAGCTGATCCCGGCCCGGCCTGTACGGGGCCGGTACCCACCCGACCGGTACGCGGCTGATCCCGGCCCGGCCGGTACAAGGCCGGTCACGGCCTGGCCCGTGCGGGGTCGGTCCCGACCGGCCCGCGACCCGTGGCACCCGAACCGGCGTCACAGCCCGCCCACGACCGGTGGCATCCGGGTCGGTGCTCAGCCCGCCCGGTGCACCACGGCGTCCACCAGCTCGACCAGCGAGGCCTTCGCGTCGCACTCACGCAGCGGGGCCAGCGCGGCGCGCGCCTCCTCCGCGTAGCGCACGGTGTCCCGGCGCGCCTGCTCCAGCGCGGGGTGCTCCCGCAGCCGGGCCAGCGCCTCCGCGTGCCGCGCGTCGTCCGTCAGGTCGGAGTCGAGCAGCTCGCACAGCGCGATGTCCTCGGCGAGCCCCAGCCGCTCCGCGCGCTCGCGCAGCCGCAGCACCGGCAGCGTGGCGATGCCCTCGCGCAGGTCGGTCCCCGGCGTCTTGCCGGACTCGTGCGAGTCGGACGCGATGTCGAGGACGTCGTCCGCGAGCTGGAACGCGACGCCCAGCCGCTCGCCGTACTGCGTGAGCACGTCCACGACCGTCTCGTCGGCGCCCGACATCATCGCGCCGAACCGGCACGCGACCGCGACCAGCGACCCGGTCTTGCCGCCGAGCACGTCGAGGTAGTGGTCGACCGGGTCGCGGCCGTCGCGCGGCCCCGCGGTCTCCAGGATCTGCCCGGTCACCAGCCGCTCGAACGCCTCGGCCTGGATCCGGACGGCCTCGGGCCCGAGGTCGGCCAGGATGTACGAGGCACGGGCGAAGAGGAAGTCACCCGTGAGGACGGCCAGCGAGTTGCCCCAGCGCACGTTGGCGCTGTCCACCCCGCGCCGGACCTCGGCCTCGTCCATCACGTCGTCGTGGTACAGCGTGGCGAGGTGGGTCAGCTCGACGACCACGGCCGAGGGCACGACACCCGGCGCGTAGGGGTCGCCGAACTGCGCGGCGAGCATCACGAGCAGCGGCCTGAACCGCTTGCCGCCGGCCCGCACGAGGTGCTGGGCGGCCTCCGTGATGAACGGGACCTCGCTCTTGGTGGCTTCGAGCAAACCCTCCTCGACAGCCGCCAATCCGGCCTGGACATCGGCTTCGAGAGCCTGGTCCCGCACGCTCAGCCCGAACGGCCCGACGACGGTCACGAGAGGTTCTCCTGTCTGCTGACGATCACATGGCGAACTCGGTCGATCATTCGGTCGATGACACGGTTTGTCGATGTGTCGCTGCCATCACTCAAGTCAGCGTATCCGGTCACGTTTCGATCACCACGAGCGCCCACCGTCCCCCGGTCCGCTTCGCTCCGCCAGACGGTAGGCGCGAGTACACCCGGAAGGCACACGGGAAGCACCTGCGTGCCCCAACGGCGGGTACCCCGGCTCACGGGCGCCACCCCGTCACCGACGGTATGTTCATGATCAGATGATGTGAACCGACTCGCGATGACATGCGGCGAAATGCCCGGCATTCCGCCCTCTGAGGTGGCGCTCATGCACATCCGTACGTCCTTTCCTTACGAGACCACTCACGAGGACGTCCTCATCCCTCTCCCGGACGGCACCCGTCTGTACGCCCGGATCTGGCGGCCGCTGACCGAGGAGCCCGTACCGGCGCTCCTGGAGTACCTCCCGTACCGCCTGACCGACTGGACGGCCCCGCGCGACCAGCAGCGCCACCCCTGGTACGCCGGGCACGGCTACGCCTCCGTCCGCGTGGACGTGCGCGGCCACGGCAATTCGGAGGGACTGCCGGGGGACGAGGACGTGGGGACCGAGCCGGACGACGGGGTGGAGGTGGTCTCCTGGCTGGCGGCCCAGCCCTGGTGCTCCGGCCGGGTCGGCATGTTCGGGATCGCGTGGGGCGGTTTCGGCTCCCTCCGGATCGCGGCCCGCGCGCCCGAGCCGCTCAAGGCGATCGTCACGGTCTGCTCGACCGACGACCTCTATGACAACGACGCGCACCACGCGGGAGGTTCCGTCCTCGCCGTCGACACGCACGCCCGGTCGGCCCGACTGCTCGCCTTCGCCGCCCGCCCGCCGGACCCCGCGCACGTGGGCGAGGGCATGTGGCGGGACATGTGGGAGAAGCGACTGGAGGCGGTCGGCCCCGCCGCGCACACCTGGCTGGCGCACCAGACCAGGGACGCGTACTGGCGCCACGGCAGCGTCCGCGAGGAGTACGGGGCCATCCGCGCCGCGGTCCTCGCGGTCGGCGGCTGGCACGACCCGCACCGCGACACGGTGCTGCGTCTGGTGCGGAACCTGCCACCGGATCGCGTACGAGGTCTCATCGGCCCCTGGTCCCGCCAGTACCCGGACCGGAGCCTGCCGCCGGGCCCGGCGATCGGCTTCCTCCAGGAGACGCTGCGCTGGTGGGACCACTGGCTCAAGGACAAGGAGACGGACGCGCTCTCCGTCCCCCTGCTGCGCTCGTACGTGATGGACGCGCACCCTCCGGCGACGGTGTACGCGCGGATCCCCGGCCGCTGGGTGGGCGACCCGGCCTGGCCCTCCCCCTCGGTGACCCCGGTCGCGTACGCGCTCCAAGGCGCCCCGCTGCCGGTGCGGTCCCCGCAGCACACGGGGGTCGACGCGGGCCGGCTGTCCCCTTCCGGCGACGAGGCCGACCTGCCGCCGGACCAACGGGAGGAGGACGCACGGTCGGCCTGCTTCGAGTTCGAGGTGCCGGAGGACATCTGGGTGCTGGGCCGCCCCCGGGTCAATCTGCGGCTGACGTCCGCGGCGCCCAGGGGCCAGGTGATCGCCCGGCTGTGCGACGTGGCCCCGGACGGAGCGTCCACGCTCGTCACCCGCGGCGCCCTGAACCTCTCGGCGCGCCAGGGCCCCGACCGGGCGGTCCCCTGGGAACCGGGCACCACGGAGAACGTGGTGTTCGACCTGAACGCCATCGGCTACGCGTTCCCGGCGGGCCACCGGATCCGGCTGGGCGTCTCCTCCGCGTACTGGCCCTGGATCTGGCCCCAGCCGGGCTCGGAGGCGGGCTTCACCCTGGAGCCGATCGGCAGCGTCCTGGAACTCCCGGTACGGGCAACGGAGTCGGACCCCTCGGTCGCCTTCGAGGAACCGGAGCAGTTCGAGCCCCTCGGCGTGACCGTCTCCGCGACCCTGGACGAGCCGCGCCCCCGACGTCTGGTCCTGCGCGACGTGGCCGCGCAGACCTGGCGCCTGGAGGAGAACCCGGGGCGCGGCGGCACCCGCGTGTACCCCGACGGCCTCGAATGCACGGAGGACGCCCGGGAGACGTACACGATCGACGCCACGGACCCGCTGTCCGCCCGCGCCCACTCCACCTGGTCGATCCGGCTGCACCGCCCGGACCTGCCGTGGGACGCCCGCGTCGAGACGGTCTCCGCCGTCACCTGCGACGCACAGGACTTCGTCACGACCGACGAGCTCGTCTGCAAGGACGGGGACGAGGTCGTCTTCCACCGGACCTGGGAGAAGCGCATCCCGCGCACAGCCGGCTGACTGGGCTCACGGGCACGGGAGTTCACTCCCCCGGACCCCCGCGCACCCCATGCCCGGGCCGGCGTGACGCGCTCACGGCGCGAGCGCCGGCGTATCGCCGCGCGCCGGACAGAGGCCGGACAGCGACAGGACGGCGCCGGTACAGCGGCAGGTCAGTGGCGTGTGGCTCGCGTGGCGAACACCGTTGACGCGAGGCGCACTTCACCGGCCACCGGCCCGGGTCCGGCTCGCGTCCTCGGGCAGCTTCGGCTCGCGTCCGGGCGGCTCTGGCTCGCGTCCGGGCGGCTCTGGCTCGCGCAGACGCGGCGCTCCCACCGCCGGACGGCCACGTCCCCCATGTGTCCCGCGCCACAATTCCCGCCGCATCAAGGGCCGCTCGGCGCCCCGCGAAGGGCTCGGCGGCGACTCCCACCACAAGCGCAATGCCCGAATTACCCCCTCATGACGCCTTGATGCTCTTTGGTCTGGTGAGTTGAGTCACCGGCGAGGTCGGCCCCCGACGCGCACCCCTCCCGGCCCAACCCGTTTGCCAAAGGCAAGTTGAGGATCCAATTCCGGCGCAATCGGACTTTTTACCCGCGCATCAACCAGGAGAAAGCGATCTTCGCGGTCAAATCTCATCTTGTTTCGGACATGTGCTCTCGCATACGTTCTGGTCGACCCCGGGCGGATCGCCGAATCCTGCCGCCGCCCGGCAACCCATCGACCCACGCACGGCAGGAGCGGGGGAACCACAGGTAAGCCGCCGATCCGGGCACACCGGACCGGCTTGGGGTGAAGCCGCGCTCACAGCGCGGCCGGGCATCTCCCGCCCGAACCCGACAGCTCACCTCGCAGGCGTCGGAGAGGACTTTCGTCATGCCCGTACGAGGCAAGCACAGCCGCATGAAGACCAACGTCATCACCCGGGGCATGATCGCCGCCGGAACGGGCGGTCTCGCCCTCGCCCTCCCGCTCGTGAGCGCGACCGGCGCCAGCGCCGCCACCCCGGCCCAGGCCCCGCAGGCCGCACACACCGCGGTGGTCCCCAACGTGCAGCTCGTCACCTACAAGGTGGTCGCCGGCGACACGCTGTCCAAGGTGGCGCAGAAGTACCCCAAGAGCGGCGGCTGGAAGAAGCTGTACGCGGCGAACCGCGCGGTCATCGGTGACAACCCCGCCCTGCTCCGTCCGGGCCTGAAGCTGACCGTGGGCACGAAGACGCTGAAGTCGACGACCGTCAGCACCACGGCCAAGGCGACCACCGCCGTCGCCAAGTCCAAGGCGACCACCGTCACCCAGGCCGCCGCCAAGACGTACGCCAACAACCTCGACGGCTGGATCAAGGAATCCCTGGACGTCATGGCCAAGGCCGGCATCCCGGGCAGCTACGACGGCATCCACCGCAACGTGATCCGCGAGTCCTCCGGCAACCCCAACGCCATCAACAACTGGGACTCCAACGCCGCCGCGGGCATCCCCTCCAAGGGCCTGCTCCAGGTGATCGACCCCACGTTCCAGGCGTACCACGTGGCCGGCACGTCGTGGAACATCTACGACCCGGTCGCCAACATCACCGCGGCCTGCAACTACGCGGCCGACAAGTACGGCTCGATGGACAACGTCAACGGCGCCTACTGATCGCACCCCGCACCGCGCACCCCGCACCGCGCACCACGTCTTCATCCGCACCCGCCGACGGCGCCCTCCCGGCCCGTCGGCGGGTGCGTTGCGGTCGCGTCACCGGCTGCGCTCCGAACATGCCGGCGGAAGCGGGTCCGCGAGTGCGGCAGCGAGCCTCGCTGCCGCACTCCGCACCGCTGGGGCCTTTGGCCTCGCCGGGCAGACGGGATTTGTCAGAAGCCGAAGAGGCGCTCCAGCACGACCGCGATCCCGTCGTCCTCGTTCGACAGGGTGATCTCGTCGGCGACCGCCTTCAGTTCCGGATGGGCGTTGGCCATCGCCACACCGCGGGCCGCCCAGTCGAACATCGGGATGTCATTGGGCATGTCACCGAACGCGAGCGTGGCGTCCGGGGTGAGCCCGAGGTGCGCCGCGGCGAGAGCCAGTCCGGTCGCCTTGGTCACCCCGCATGGCTGGAGTTCGACGGTGCCGGGACCGGACATGGTGACCGTCGCCAGCGAACCGACCACTCCCCGTGCCGCCGACGCCAACTCGTCGTCGGACAAAGAGGGGTGACGGAGCAACACCTTGCTGATCGGCTCCGCCCAGAGGTCGTCCCGGCGCGGCACCCGCACCGCCGGCAGCGTCGGATGCGGCATGACATAGCCCGGCTCGATGAGCGTCAGCCCGTCCACGCCGTCCTGGTCGACCGCCGCGTACAGCAGCCCGACCTCCGCCTCGATCTTGCCGAGCGCCGTCTCCGCCAGTTCCCTGTCCAGGGTCACCGACCACAGCATGCGGTCCGTGCCGGCGTCGTACAGCTGCGCCCCCTGCCCGCACACCGCCAGTCCCTCGCCGCCGAGTTCATCGAGAAGCGGTCGCACACGCGGTGCGGGTCGGCCCGTGACCACGAGATGCCGGGCACCCGCCTGGGTCACCTTCGCCAACGCGGCGCGTGACCGGTCGGAGAGGGTGTCGTCGCCGCGCAGCAGCGTTCCGTCCAGGTCAGTGGCGATGAGTGAATATGCAGTCGGAGCGGCCATGATCCGAAGAATACGGATCGAACGACTCATCGGCCCGGCCTGAACCGGACGACGTCCGGTATCCCGTCAGCATCGCCGTTCACCGCACGGTGGTAAGCGCGTTGCGACCGCTTCGGATCACCCAGGCTCCACTTCCGTCCACACCGACTTTCCCGCACACGACCGACCACAACTCCCCAACACCCCCTGCATCAAGGCCAACTAGCCATCAGGCCACCTCGGTCGCCGCACACACCACGCCGGCCATCGGGGCCTGGCATCGGCAAGTCCGGCCGCGGGCATGCCCGTTGGGCGGGGCAGCGATGAACCCCACCCCCTATGAGCGGCGCGCCACAGAACCGAACGAGGCAACCCCGGAACGGCCTCGGGCAGGCGCGGGCAGGCCGGTGAAGCGCGGCCACCGAACCGAGGAACGGCACCCGTCGTCCGGCTTCGACGCACCCACGGACCACCGATCTCCGGCTCAGTGCGGGACCAATACGGACATTGCAAACCCTTTAGGCCCTGCCGCAGTGGGGACACTCCCCCGTAACGTGTGCCCCGACCACATGAAACGCGTGGAACGCATGGATCACATGGCGAGTACGAATCCGAAAGCGAGGCACCAACCGATGCCCCCCTTCGATGTCCCCGAGGGCGACCCCTTCGGCCCGCACAACCTGCCGTACGGCGTGTTCTCCCTGACCGACCCGGCCGGCGACCCCGAACGACGCGTCGGCGTACGGCTCGGCGACCACGTGCTCGACGCGGGCGCGGCCGCCCGATCGCTCGGCTCCCCTTACGCCGGGCTGCTCGCACAGCCGACCCTCGACCCGCTGCTCGCCGCGGGCCACACCGCCTGGTCCGATGTCCGGCGCGCGCTGACGGCCTGGGTGACCGTCCCGGCCCACCGGGAGACCCTCGCTCCCCATTTCCACCCGCTCACCGACGTGACACTGCACCTCCCCTTCACCGTCGCGGACTACGTCGACTTCTACGCCTCCGAGAACCACGCCCGGAACGTCGGCCAGATCTTCCGGCCCGATGCCGCCGACTCCCTCACGCCGAACTGGAAGCACCTGCCGATCGGCTATCACGGCCGCTCCGGCACGGTCGTGGTGTCCGGCACGGATGTCGTCCGTCCCTCGGGCCAGCGCAAGGCCCCCACGGACGCCGCCCCGGTCTTCGGCCCCTCGGTCCGCCTGGACATCGAGGCGGAGGTCGGCTTCGTCGTCGGCACCCCCTCGGAACAGGGCCGTCCGGTGCCCCTGAGCGACTACCGCGACCACGTCTTCGGCCTCTGCCTGCTCAACGACTGGTCGGCGCGCGACGTCCAGGCCTGGGAGTACGTCCCGCTCGGTCCCTTCCTCGGCAAGTCCTTCGCCACGTCCGTGTCGGCGTGGATCACCCCGCTGGACGCCCTCGACGACGCCCTGGTGGCCCCGCCCGTCCGCACGCACCCCCTTCTCCCCTATCTCGACGACGCCTCCGAGGAACCGGGCGGCTACGACCTCCGGATCTCCGTGGCCCTCAACGGCCACGTCGTCTCGGAACCCCCCTTCTCCACCATGTACTGGACGGCCGCCCAGCAACTGGCCCACATGACGGTCAACGGCGCCTCCCTGCGCACCGGTGACCTCTACGGTTCCGGAACCGTCAGCGGCCCCTCCGAGGGCGAGCGCGGCTCGCTGCTCGAACTCACCTGGAACGGGCGCGACGTCCTCGAACTCCCCGACGGCAAGCGCACGTTCCTCGAGGACGGCGACGAGGTCACCATGACGGCCTGGGCTCCCGGTCCGGGCGGGACCCGGGTGGGCCTCGGCGAGGTCCGGGGCCGCATCACGCCGGCCGTCTCCCGGTAGAGGCCTCCGGGGCCGGCGCCTCAGGAGGCTCCGGCAGAGGCCTTGGGCGAGGTACCCGGCGGGAACGAGTCCGGGTCCGTGTCACGGTGGCCAGGATCCTGGCCACCGTGCCCCACGGGGCTCGCCGAGGGTCCACCGTGCCCCCACGGGGCTCGCCGAGCCGCGGGACCGGCTGGACCGGTGGTGCGTCGCCCCCGTCCCCGGTCCGCCGCGTCGGGCCGGCTACATCCAGTCCTCGGGCTCCGGCTCCTGGTCCAGCTCGGGCCAGTCCGGGTCCGGTCCCGTGGCAGCCGCCGCAACCGGTGCGGCCTCGGGTCTGCCGCTGTCCCCCGCGGCCGCGGGCGGACCGTCGGCGAGCGAGGCGAGCACCCCGACGACGCCCTCCCCGTACGTCGTCAGCTTCTTCTCGCCCACCCCGCTGATACCGCCCAGCTCCTTCACGGAGGTGGGCCACACGGTGACGATGTCCCGCAGCGTGGCGTCATGGAAGATGACGTACGCCGGAACTCCCTGTTCGCGTGCCTGCTCCGCCCGCCAGGCACGCAGCGCCTCGAAGGCGGGAACGAGCTCGGCGGGCAGTTCGACCGCCGCCGCCTTGGCCTTGCGCTCACCCTTGGGCGCCGACGACCGGGACGTGACCGGCTTCGGCGCCTCCTTGCGCAGCGGCACGTCGCGCTCGCGCCGCAACACCGTCCCGCTCGCGTCGGTCAGCACCAGCGTGCCGTACTCACCCTCGACCGCGATCAGCCCCTGGGCCAGCAACTGCCTTACGACACCACGCCATTCGGCCTCCGCCAGGTCCTCGCCGATACCGAAGACGGACAGCTGGTCGTGGTCGAACTGGATCACCTTGGCGGTCTTGCGCCCCAGCAGGATGTCGACGATCTGGCCCGCGCCGAACTTCTGGCCCCGCTCACGCTGGAGGCGCACCACCGTGGACAGCAGCTTCTGCGCCGCGACCGTGCCGTCCCAGGTCTCCGGAGGCGTCAGACAGGTGTCGCAGTTGCCGCAGTCCGGGGTGTCGGGGTCCTGGCCGAAGTAGGCCAGGAGCTGGGAGCGCCGGCACCGGGCCGTCTCGCACAGGGCGAGCATCGAGTCCAGATGGGCGGTGGCCCGGCGCCTGAACGCCTCGTCGCCCTCCGAGCCCTGGATCATCTTGCGCTGCTGGACCACGTCCTGAAGGCCGTAGGCCATCCAGGCCGTGGAGGGCTGTCCGTCCCGGCCGGCGCGGCCCGTCTCCTGGTAGTAGCCCTCGACCGACTTCGGCAGGTCGAGGTGGGCGACGAAGCGGACGTCCGGCTTGTCGATGCCCATGCCGAAGGCGATCGTGGCGACCACCACGAGGCCCTCCTCCCGAAGGAAGCGGGACTGGTGCGCGGCACGCGTACCCGAGTCCAGGCCCGCGTGATACGGCACCGCCTCGATGCCGTTGCGGGCGAGGAACTCGGCGGTCTTCTCAACGGAGTTGCGCGAGAGGCAGTACACGATGCCCGCGTCGCCCACGTGCTCCTCTCGCAGGAAGGACAGCAGCTGCTTCTTCGGGTCGGCCTTGGGAATGATCCGGTACTGGATGTTGGGGCGGTCGAAGCTCGCCTCGAAATGACGGGCCGCGGGCATGCCCAGGCGCTGCGTGATCTCCTTGTGCGTCGCCCGTGTGGCGGTGGCCGTCAGCGCGATGCGCGGGACGTCCGGCCAGCGCTCACCGAGCAGCGAGAGCGCCAGATAGTCGGGACGGAAGTCGTGGCCCCACTGGGCGACGCAGTGCGCCTCGTCGATCGCGAAGACGGAGATCTTCCCGCGGGACAGCAGGTCCAGCGTGCTTTCGAGACGCAGCCGCTCGGGGGCCAGGTAGATGAGGTCGAGCTCGCCGGCCAGGAACTCCGCCTCGACCACGCGCCGCTCGTCGAAGTCCTGCGTGGAGTTCATGAACCCGGCGCGCACGCCCAGCGCCCGCAGCGCGTCCACCTGGTCCTGCATGAGCGCGATGAGCGGGGAGACCACCACACCCGTACCCGGTCTGACCAGGGAAGGGATCTGGTAGCAGAGGGACTTTCCGCCACCGGTCGGCATCAGGACGACGGCGTCACCGCCCGCCACCACATGGTCGATGATCGCTTCCTGCTCGCCGCGGAAGGCGTCGTACCCGAAGACTCGGTGGAGTGCGGCCAGTGCCTCGCTCTCGCCCAGCGTCTCCGTCGCGTCCGCTTCGGTCATCACACCCGTCCCGCCCATCTTTTCGTCCCCCGTACGTCGCGCCTCGACCACTGCGTCCACGATAGGGGTCCGCGCCGACAGTCCGAGAGTTGTCCACAGGCTGCGAGGGACCGGCTTCCCTACGTATCGGCGCTTGTCCGGTCTCACCCCGCCGCACGGCGCGCCCCGACGGGGTTCAACCCGTTGGCCCCGCTCGCATGGCGGTGCTTCGGGGCCGAGGGACATGCTGCTCGGGCGGGAGGAGGGGGCCCGCAGCCGACGGACCCGTGCAGTCCGTACGCCTCTCTCGTTCCCCTAGGAGTCCTCGCATGCCCCAGCGTCCCCTCCGGACCGTCATCACCCTCGTGACAGCCGCCGCCGCGTCGCTCGCCCTGTCCGCCGGCCCCGCCCCGGCCGCGGACCGCCCCGCCGACCCGAAGACCTTGCGGGATCTGGCCACGGCGTACCTGGCCAGCGTCAAATACCTCGACGAGAAGGTCGCCCTCGCCGACGGATACGTGCCCCGCCAGTGCTCCTCGGACCCCGCGGGGCACGGCAGCATGGGCTACCACTACTTCAACGAGTCCCGCTACGGCTCGCTCGATCCGGCGAAGCCCTCGGCGCTCCTGTTCGAGGACGGCAAGAACGGAAGGCGCAGGCTCGCCGGGGTCGAGTGGATCGTCCTGGACTCGGACCAGAACCTGAAGACCAGCAAGGACCGGCCGTCCATGTTCGGCGGCCAGAAGTTCGAGGGTCCGATGCCGGGTCACTACCCCGGCATGCCGATCCACTACGACCTGCACGTCTGGCTGTGGAAGCAGAACCCCAACGGGCTGTTCGACCGCTGGAACCCCAGGGTGAAGTGCCCGGCCGCCCCGGCCCACACCGGAAAGTCCCACACGGCCCACACCGGCCACTGAGAACGGCTCGGGCCCCGCTCCCCCGGAAGGGGAGCGGGGCCCGAGCCGCGCGAGGAACCGTTCAGCGCACGAAGACCCCGGCCTGACTGGCCAGGTTCAGGAAGTACTGCGGCGCCACACCGAGCACCAGCGTGACGGCCACACCCACCGCGATCGCCGTCGTCGTCAGCGGCGACGGCACGGCGACCGTCGGCCCCTCCGGCTTCGGCTCGCTGAAGAACATCAGCACGATCACGCGGATGTAGAAGAACGCCGCGATCGCCGACGAGATCACACCGACCACGACCAGCACTCCCGCGCCGCCCTCGGCAGCCGCCTTGAACACGGCGAACTTTCCGGCGAATCCCGAAGTGAGCGGGATACCCGCGAAGGCCAGCAGGAAGACCGCGAACACCGCGGCCACCAGCGGGGACCTGCGTCCGAGACCGGCCCACTTGGACAAGTGCGTCGCCTCGCCGCCCGCGTCCCGTACGAGCGTGACGACGGCGAAGGCGCCGATCGTGACGAACGAGTACGAGCCCAGGTAGAAGAGGACCGACGAGACACCGTCCGGCGAGGTCGCGATGACACCCGCGAGGATGAATCCGGCGTGCGCGATCGACGAGTACGCCAGGAGCCGCTTGATGTCGGTCTGGGTGATCGCGACGATCGCGCCGCCCAGCATGGTGACGATCGCCACGGCCCACATGACCGGCCGCCAGTCCCAGCGCATTCCCGGCAGGACGACGTACAGCAGGCGCAGCAGCGCGCCGAACGCCGCCACCTTCGTCGCCGCCGCCATGAAGCCGGTGACCGGGGTGGGCGCGCCCTGGTAGACGTCGGGCGTCCACATGTGGAAGGGCACCGCGCCGACCTTGAAGAGCAGGCCCATGACGACCAGGGCCATACCCATGAGCAGCAGCACGTCGTTGCCCATGGTGCCGGCGAGGGCGGGGTCGACGTTCGTGACCGTGCCGTCGACGACATGCGCGATCGTCGCGTACGACACCGAGCCCGCGTAGCCGTACAGCAGGGCGATGCCGAAGAGCGTGAACGCGGAGGCGAAGGCGCCGAGCAGGAAGTACTTGACCGCCGCCTCCTGCGACATGAGCCGCTTGCGGCGGGCCACGGCGCACAGGAGGTACAGCGGCAGGGAGAAGACCTCCAGCGCGACGAACAACGTCAGCAGGTCGTTGGCCGCGGGGAAGACGAGCATGCCGCCGATCGCGAAGAGCAGCAGCGGGAACACCTCGGTGGTGGTGAACCCGGCCTTCACGGCGGCCTTCTCGCTGTCGCTGCCGGGTACCGACGCGGCCTGCGCGGCGAACGCGTCGACCCGGTTCCCGTGCGCCTCGGGGTCGAGGCGCCGCTCGGCGAAGGTGAAGACGCCGAGGATTCCGGCGAGCAGGATCGTGCCCTGGAGGAAGAGGGCCGGTCCGTCGACCGCGACCGCGCCCATCGCCGCGATGTGCGCCTTCGTGGTGCCGTATCCGCCCGCCGCGAGCGCGACGACCGCGGAGAAGGCCGCAGCCAGCGCGACGACGGCGACGAACACCTGTGCGTAGTAACGCGACTTGCGCGGCACGAAGGCCTCGACCAGAACCCCGACGACCGCCGCACCGAGAACGATCAAGGTGGGCGACAATTGGGCATATTCGATCTTCGGTGCGTCGATCTTGGAGATCGGATCGGCCGCGGTCGCGGCCGTTGTCCACAGGCTGTGGACGGCTGATGCGCTCACTTGGCCGCCTCCACCTCGGGCTGGGGGTCCGTCTTGTGTACATCTGACATGGTCTGCTTGACCGCCGGGTTGACGATGTCGGTGACCGGCTTCGGGTAGACGCCCAGGAAGATCAGCAGAGCGATCAGCGGGGCGACGACCAGGAGCTCGCGCACCCTGAGGTCCGGCATCTCGGCGACCTCGGCCTTGACCGGGCCCGTCATCGTCCGCTGGTAGAGGACGAGGGTGTAGAGCGCGGCGAGGACGATGCCGAAGGTGGCGATGATGCCGACCACCGGGTAACGGGTGAACGTGCCCACCAGGACCAGGAATTCACTCACGAAGGGCGCGAGGCCCGGGAGCGACAGCGTCGCGAGGCCGCCGATCAGGAAGGTGCCCGCGAGCACCGGGGCGACCTTCTGCACCCCTCCGTAGTCGGCGATGAGACGCGAGCCGCGCCGCGAGATCAGGAAGCCGGCCACCAGCATCAGGGCGGCGGTCGAGATCCCGTGGTTGACCATGTAGAGCGTCGCGCCGGACTGACCCTGGGTCGTCATCGCGAAGATGCCCAGGATGATGAACCCGAAGTGCGAGATCGACGCGTAGGCGACCAGCCGCTTGATGTCCCGCTGTCCGACCGCGAGCAACGCCCCGTAGATGATGCTGATCAGCGCCAGTACGAGGATCGCGGGCGTCGCCCACTTGCTCGCCTCCGGGAAGAGCTGGAGGCAGAAGCGGAGCATCGCGAAGGTGCCGACCTTGTCGACGACCGCCGTGATCAGCACGGCGACCGGCGCGGTGGCCTCGCCCATCGCGTTGGGCAGCCAGGTGTGCAGCGGCCACAGAGGCGCCTTCACCGCGAACGCGAAGAAGAAGCCGAGGAAGAGCCACCGCTCCGTGCTGGTCGCCATGTGCAGCGAGCCGTTGGCCCGTGCCTGGACGATCTCCTGGAGCGAGAAGCTCCCGGCGACCACGTAGAGGCCGATCACGGCGGCCAGCATGATCAGGCCGCCGACCAGGTTGTAGAGGAGGAACTTCACCGCGGCGTACGAGCGTTGTGTCGCCGCCGCCTCGTCGCCGTGCTCGTGGGCACGGTCCCCGAAGCCTCCGATGAGGAAGTACATCGGGATCAGCATGGCTTCGAAGAAGATGTAGAAGAGGAAGACGTCGGTGGCCTCGAAGGAGATGATCACCATCGCCTCGACGGCCAGGATCAGGGCGAAGAAGCCCTGGGTGGGACGCCAGCGCTTGCTTCCGGTCTCCATCGGGTCGGCGTCGTGCCAGCCCGCCAGGATCACGAACGGCATCAGCAGGGCGGTGAGCGCGACGAGCGCCACCCCGATGCCGTCCACGCCCAGTTGGTAGCGCACCCCGAAGTCCGGGATCCAGGCGTGGGATTCGGTGAGCTGGTAACGGTCGCCGCCGGGGTCGAAACGCACCAGAGTGACCGCGGCGAACGCCAGCGTGCCGAGGGAGACCAGCAGCGCCAGCCACTTGGCCGCGACGCGCTGCGCGGCCGGCACGGCGGCCGTGGCGATCGCCCCGAGGGCCGGGAGCGCCGCCGTCGCTGTCAGCAGAGGAAAGGACATCGGTATCAGACCGCCCTCATCAGCAGGGTCGCGGCGACGAGGATCGCCGCGCCGCCGAACATCGAGACCGCGTAACTGCGCGCATAGCCGTTCTGCAGCTTGCGCAGCCGCCCGGAGAGGCCGCCCACGGAGGCCGCCGTCCCGTTGACGACTCCGTCGACCAGGGTGTGATCGACGTAGACCAGGGAGCGGGTGAGGTGCTCACCGCCGCGTACCAGTACGACATGGTTGAAGTCGTCCTGGTACAGGTCGCGCCGGGCGGCGCGGGTGAGCAGGGAGCCGCGCGGGGCGACGACCGGGACGGAGCTGCGTCCGTACTGGAGGTAGGCGATGCCGGCGCCGACGACCAGCAGCACCATGGTGGCCAGGGTGACCGTCAGGGCGCTCACGGGGGAGTCGCCCTCCGAGTGCCCGGTGACCGGCTCCAGCCAGTGCACGAAGCGGTCGCCGATGCTGAAGAAGCCACCCGCGAACACCGACCCGAAGGCCAGCACGATCATCGGGATCGTCATGGACCTGGGCGACTCGTGCGGGTGCGGTTCGTGACCCTCGGCGTCGGGCTGCCAGCGCTTCTCCCCGAAGAAGGTCATGATCATCACGCGGGTCATGTAGTACGCGGTGATCGCCGCGCCCAGCAGGGCCACGCTGCCGAGGATCCAGCCCTCGGTGCCGCCCTTGGCGAAGGCCGCCTCGATGATCTTGTCCTTGGAGAAGAAGCCGGACAGGCCCGGGAAACCGATGATCGCGAGATAGCCGAGGCCGAACGTCACGAACGTGATCGGCATGTACTTCCTGAGGCCGCCGAACTTCCTCATGTCGACCTCGTCGTTCATGCCGTGCATGACCGAACCGGCGCCGAGGAAGAGCCCGGCCTTGAAGAAGCCGTGCGTCACCAGGTGCATGATCGCGAAGACGTAGCCGATGGGGCCGAGGCCCGCCGCGAGCACCATGTAGCCGATCTGCGACATGGTCGAGCCGGCGAGCGCCTTCTTGATGTCGTCCTTCGCGCAACCGACGATCGCACCGAACAGGAGCGTGACCCCGCCCACGACGGTGACGACGAGCTGTGCGTCCGGTGCCGCGTTGAAGACGGCGGCCGAGCGCACGATCAGATACACGCCCGCGGTCACCATCGTGGCGGCGTGGATGAGGGCCGAGACCGGGGTCGGGCCCTCCATCGCGTCCCCGAGCCAGGACTGGAGCGGCACCTGGGCCGACTTGCCGCAGGCCGCGAGCAGCAGCATCAGCCCGATGGCCGTGAGCTTGCCCTCGGTGGCGTCCCCGGCGATCCCGGGGTGTCCCTCGGTGCCGAGCACCGGACCGAAGGCGAAGGTCCCGAAGGTCGTGAACATCAGCATGATGGCGATGGACAGACCCATGTCGCCGACACGGTTGACCAGGAAGGCCTTCTTGGCGGCCGTGGCCGCGCTGGGCTTGTGCTGCCAGAAACCGATCAGCAGGTACGAGGCGAGACCGACACCTTCCCAGCCGACGTACAGCAGCAGGTAGTTGTCGGCGAGGACGAGCAGCAGCATCGCCGCCAGGAACAGGTTCAGATAGCCGAAGAAGCGGCGGCGGCGCTCGTCGTGCTCCATGTACCCGATCGAGTACAGATGGATCAGCGAGCCGACGCCGGTGATCAGCAGGACGAACGTCATCGACAACTGGTCGAGCTGGAAGCCGACGTCCGCCCGGAAGTTCCCGACGGCGATCCAGCTGAACAGATGCTGCGTGAAGGTCCGGTCCTCAGGACCCTTCCCCAGCATGTCGGCGAAGAGGACGACGGCGATCACGAACGAGGCGGCCGCGAGCACGGTACCGACCCACTGACCGACGGCGTCCAGCCGCCGTCCGCCGCACAGCAGTACGGCCGCTCCGAGCAGAGGCGCCGCGATCAGCAGCGCAATCAGGTTCTCCACGATTCAGCGACCCCTTACAACTTCATCAGGCTGGCGTCGTCGACCGAGGCCGAGTGGCGGGAACGGAACAGCGACACGATGATCGCGAGCCCGACCACGACCTCCGCGGCGGCGACGACCATCGTGAAGAAGGCGATGACCTGGCCGTCGAGATTGCCGTGCATCCGGGAGAAGACGACGAAGGCGAGGTTGCAGGCGTTGAGCATGAGCTCGATGCACATGAACACCACGATCGCGTTCCGTCTGATCAGGACACCGGTGGCGCCGATCGTGAACAACAGAGCTGCGAGATAGAGGTAGTTGACCGGATTCACTTGGACGCCTCCTCCGGCTTCGTGCGCTCCAGGCGCTCCTCGGCACGCTGCTCCAGCGCCTTCAGATCCTTCAGCGCGTCGGCCGACACGTCACGGATCTGCCCGCGGTCGCGCAGCGTCTTGCTGACGGTCAGCTCGGACGGGGTGCCGTCGGGGAGCAGGCCCGCGATGTCCACCGCGTTGTGCCGGGCGTAGACACCCGGCGCCGGCAGGGGCGGGATGTGCTTGCCCTCGCGCACCCGCTGCTCGGACAGCTCACGCTGGGTCCTGGCGCGCTCGGTGCGCTCGCGGTGGGTGAGCACCATGGCGCCGATGGTGGCCGTGATGAGCAGCGCGCCGGTGATCTCGAAGGCGAACACGTACTTCGTGAAGATGAGGGCGGCGAGGCCCTCCACGTTGCCGTTCGCGTTGGCCTTCGACAGGCCGTCGAAGTCCTGGACGGACGCGTTGCCGATACCGGCGAACAGCAGGATGCCGAAGCCGAGCCCGCAGAGCAGGGCCAGCCAGCGCTGGCCCTTGATGGTCTCCTTCAGCGAGTCCGCCGCGGTGACACCGACGAGCATGACGACGAAGAGGAACAGCATCATGATCGCGCCGGTGTAGACGACGACCTGGACGATGCCCAGGAAGTAGGCGCCGTTGGCGAGGTAGAACACCGCCAGGATGATCATGGTTCCGGCGAGACAGAGCGCGCTGTGCACGGCCTTGCGCATGAAGACGGTGCACAGGGCGCCGATCACCGCGACGGTCCCGAGAACCCAGAACTGGAAGGCCTCTCCGGTGGAGGTGGAGTACGCGGCCAGACCGGTCATGCCTCCGCCCCCTCTCCGGAGGCCCCGCCCGACGGACTCGCCGAGGGATGCAACTCGCCGTTGGAGACGGCCACCTGACGCTCGGTGCCGGGTGCCGCCTCGGTGACCAGACCTCGGTAGTAGTCCTGCTCGTCCGTGCCCGGGAAGATCGAGTGCGGTGTTTCGACCATGCCTTCCTGGAGTCCGGCGAGCAGCTGCTCCTTGGTGTAGATGAGGTTCGCGCGGCTGCTGTCGGCGAGCTCGAACTCGTTCGTCATCGTCAGCGCGCGCGTGGGGCACGCCTCGATGCACAGGCCGCAAAGGATGCAGCGGGCGTAGTTGATCTGATAGACGCGGCCGTAGCGCTCGCCCGGGGAGTAGCGCTCCTCCTCGGTGTTGTCCGCGCCCTCCACATAGATGGCGTCCGCGGGACAGGCCCAGGCGCAGAGCTCACAGCCCACGCACTTCTCCAGGCCGTCCGGGTGGCGGTTGAGCTGGTGCCGGCCGTGGAACCGCGGTGCGGTGGTCTTCTGCTCTTCCGGGTACTGCTCGGTCAGCCGCTTCTTGAACATGGCCTTGAAGGTCACGCCGAAACCGGCGACGGGGTTCTGGAAACCGGGTTTGGTCTCCTTCGGCTCCTCAGCCATCGGACCCCTCCTTTCCGTCACGAGATCCGGTGACCGGTCCATCACTCGCAGTATCGGACCCGCCACTGACAATCAGCTCCCGCTCGCGGCGCGGACGGCGCCGCGGTACCGGCGGCAGCTCCTGGCCGGGCAGCGGGGGCACGGGGAATCCGCCGGCCATCGGGTCGAAAGCGGCGGGTTCGGCGGGCGTCTCCTGGCCCTGCTTGTCGCGGAAGATGTCCGCGACGAACGACAACAGCAGGAGGACGAGGACGCCTCCGCCGACGTACAGGGCGATGTCCGCGAAGTCGTAGTTCTCGTTGCGCAGCGTCCGTACCGTCGCGACGAGCATCAGCCAGACCACGGAGACCGGGATGAGCACCTTCCAGCCGAGCTTCATCAGCTGGTCGTAGCGGACGCGCGGCAGCGTGCCCCGCAGCCAGATGAAGAAGAACAGCAGGAGCTGCACCTTCACCACGAACCAGAGCATCGGCCACCAGCCGTGGTTGGCGCCCTCCCAGAAGCTGCTGATCGGCCAGGGCGCACGCCAGCCGCCCAGGAAGAGGGTCGTCGACACGGCCGAGACCGTCACCATGTTCACGTACTCGGCGAGCATGAACAGCGCGAACTTGATCGACGAGTACTCGGTGTTGAAGCCGCCGACGAGGTCGCCCTCGGACTCCGGCATGTCGAAGGGGGCCCGGTTGGTCTCGCCGATCATCGTCACGATGTAGATGAGGAACGAGACCGGCAGCAGGACGATGTACCAGCGGTCGTGCTGCTGCTCGACGATCGTCGACGTCGACATCGACCCGGAGTAGAGGAACACCGAGGCGAACGCGGCACCCATGGCGATCTCGTAGGAGATCATCTGGGCGCAGGAGCGCAGACCGCCCAGCAGCGGATAGGTGGATCCGGAGCTCCAGCCGGCGAGCACGATCCCGTAGATGCCCACCGAGGCCACCGCGAGGATGTAGAGCATCGCGATCGGCAGGTCGGTGAGCTGCATCGTGGTGCGCTGACCGAAGATCGAGATCTCGTTGTCCGCGGGTCCGAAGGGGATCACCGCGATCGCCATGAAGGCCGGGATGGCCGCGACGATCGGCGCGAGGACGTAGACCACCTTGTCCGCGCGCTTGACGATCAGATCCTCTTTGAGCATCAGCTTCACACCGTCGGCGAGCGACTGGAGCATGCCCCAGGGCCCGTGCCGGTTGGGGCCGATGCGCAGCTGCATCCAGGCGACGACCTTGCGCTCCCACACGATGGAGAAGAGCACGGTCACCATCAGGAAGGCGAAGCAGAACACCGCCTTGACGACGACCAGCCACCAGGGGTCGTGGCCGAACATCGAGAGGTCTTCAGCGGCGAGGTACGGCGTCATGCCTCCACCTCCTTGGGGGCCTCGGCGGCGATCGTCGCCGGGCCGATGCGGACGAGTGCGCCGGGCAGCGCCCCGGTGTCGGAGGCGACGCCCCCGCCGGTCGAGTTCAGCGGGAGCCAGACCACCCGGTCGGGCATCTCGGTGACCTGCAGCGGCAGTTCGACCGCTCCGCCAGGACCGGTCACGGCGATGACATCGCCGTTCTTGACGCCCGCCTCGGCGGCGGTGGCGGCCGACACGCGCGCGTGTGCGGCGTGCCGGGTTCCGGCGAGCGCTTCGTCGCCCTCCTGGAGACGCCCCTGGTCGAGCAGCAGCCGGTGCCCGGCCAGTACGGCCTCCCCGGCGGCCGGACGGGGCATCTGCACCCCGGTCTCCCGGGGTTCGTCGGCCCGCGCCCCGTCCCAGGCTCCGAGCCGGTCGAGTTCCCCGCGCGTGGTGCGCAGGTCCGGCAGCCCGAGGTGGACGTCCATGGCGTCGGCGAGCATCTGCAGCACGCGCGCGTCGGTGGGCGACAGGTTCCGGGTCATCTGCTCGGGCTTGAGGGCCGCCTCGAAGGACCGCAGCCGGCCTTCCCAGTTGAGGAAGCTGCCGGACTTCTCGGCGACCGCGGCGACCGGCAGGACCACGTCCGCGTGGTCGGTGACCTCGCTGGGCCGCAGTTCGAGCGACACCAGGAAGCCCACTTCGGACAGGGCCGCACGCGCGCGTGTCGGGTCGGGAAGGTCGGCGACCTCCACGCCCGCCACCACCAGGGCCCGCAGCTCGCCGCCGGCGGCTGCCTCCACGATCTGGCCGGTGTCGCGGCCGTAGCGGTGCGGGAGTTCGGAGACGCCCCATGCGGCCGCGACCTCGTCCCGCGCGCGCGGATCGGTGGCCGGACGTCCGCCCGGCAGCAGCGACGGAAGCGCGCCGGCCTCGATCGCACCACGTTCCCCGGCCCGGCGCGGAATCCACACCAGCCGGGCGCCGGTGGCGGTGGCGGTCCGCACGGCGGCGGTCAGCCCTCCCGCCACGGTGGCCAGACGCTCACCGACGACGATCACGGCGCCCTCGGCGCGCAGCGCCTCGGCCGCCCTGGCGCCGTCGCCCTCCAGGCCGACGCCGCTCGCGAGCGCGTCCAGCCACTCGGTCTCGGTGCCGGGCGCGGCCGGCAGCAGCGTGCCGCCCGCCTTCCCCAGACCCCGGGTGGCGTGCGTGGCCAGGGAGAACGTCTTCTGTCCGTGCCCGCGCCATGCCTTGCGCAGCCGCAGGAAGACGCCGGGCGCCTCCTCCTCCGACTCGAAGCCCGCGAGCAGGACGGCGGGCGCCTTCTCCAGGGCGGTGTACGTGACGCCCGTTCCGTCGAGGTCCCGGCCGCGTCCGGCGACCCGAGCGGCCAGGAAGTCGGCCTCCTCGGAGCTGTGCACGCGCGCGCGGAAGTCGATGTCGTTCGTGTCGAGGGCCACGCGCGCGAACTTGCTGTACGCGTAGGCGTCCTCGACGGTGAGCCGGCCTCCGGTGAGGACACCGGCCCGACCGCGGGCCGCCGTCAGCCCCTGCGCGGCGGCCTCCAGGGCCTCCGGCCAGGAAGCGGGTTCGAGGACGCCCTCGGCGTTGCGCACCAGGGGGGTGTCGAGGCGGTCGCGCTGCTGCGCGTACCGGAACCCGAACCGGCCCTTGTCGCAGACCCACTCCTCGTTGACCTCGGGGTCCGGCGCCGCGAGACGCCGCATCACCTTGCCGCGCCGGTGGTCGGTACGCGTCGCGCAGCCGCCGGAGCAGTGCTCGCACACGGAGTGCGAGGAGATGAGGTCGAAGGGGCGCGAGCGGAAGCGGTAGGCCGCCGACGTGAGCGCGCCCACCGGACAGATCTGGATCGTGTTGCCGGAGAAGTACGACTCGAACGGGTCGCCGTCACCGGTGCCGACCTGCTGGAGCGCGCCCCGCTCGACCAGCTCGATCATGGGGTCGCCCGCGATCTGGTTCGAGAAGCGGGTGCAGCGCGCGCACAGCACGCACCGCTCGCGGTCGAGCAGCACCTGGGTGGAGATCGGGACCGGCTTCTCGTAGGTCCGCTTCCTGCCCTCGAACCGGGACTCGGCGTTGCCGTGCGACATCGCCTGGTTCTGCAGGGGGCACTCGCCTCCCTTGTCGCAGACCGGGCAGTCCAGCGGATGGTTGATGAGCAGCAGCTCCATCACGCCGTGCTGCGCCTTCTCGGCCACCTGTGAGGTGAGCTGAGTCTTGACGACCATCCCGTCCGTACAGGTGATCGTGCAGGACGCCATGGGCTTGCGCTGGCCCTCGACCTCGACGATGCACTGGCGGCAGGCGCCGGCCGGGTCGAGGAGCGGGTGGTCGCAGAAGCGGGGGATCTCGATGCCGAGTTGTTCGGCGGCCCGGATGACCAGGGTGCCCTTGGGCACGCTCATCTCGACGCCGTCGATCGTCAGCGAGACGAGATCCTCCGGCGGGACCGCCGCTTCCCCGCCTCCGGAGGGAGCGCTGGTGGTCACTGTCATGCGTTCACCTCCGTGTGCTTGTCCGCCCAGGCAGTGGAACGGGCGGGGTCGAAGGGGCAGCCGCGGCCCGTGATGTGCTGCTCGTACTCCCCGCGGAAGTACTTGAGCGAGGAGAAGATCGGCGAGGCGGCACCGTCGCCGAGGGCGCAGAAGGACTTGCCGTTGATGTTGTCGGCGATGTCGTTGAGCTTGTCGAGGTCGGACATGACGCCCTTGCCGGCCTCGATGTCGCGCAGCAACTGGACGAGCCAGTACGTGCCTTCACGGCACGGCGTGCACTTGCCGCAGGACTCGTGGGCGTAGAACTCGGTCCAGCGGGTCACGGCGCGGACGACGCAGGTCGTCTCGTCGAAGCACTGGAGTGCTTTCGTGCCGAGCATGGAACCCGCGGCACCCACTCCTTCGTAATCAAGAGGGACGTCGAGATGCTCGTCGGTGAACATCGGGGTCGAGGAGCCGCCCGGCGTCCAGAACTTCAGCCGGTGACCGGCGCGCATCCCGCCGCTCATGTCGAGGAGTTGGCGCAGCGTGATGCCGAGCGGTGCCTCGTACTGGCCGGGGCTGGTGACATGGCCGCTGAGCGAGTAGAGCGTGAAGCCCGGAGACTTCTCGCTGCCCATCGACTTGAACCATTCCTTGCCCTTTTGGAGAATTGCGGGAACTGACGCGATGGACTCGACGTTATTTACAACAGTCGGGCACGCATAGAGTCCCGCGACAGCAGGGAAAGGGGGGCGGAGCCGCGGTTGTCCACGGCGGCCTTCGAGCGAGTCGAGCAGCGCGGTCTCCTCACCGCAGATGTACGCGCCCGCGCCCGCGTGCACGGTGAGCTGGAGGTCGAGTCCGCTGCCCAGGATGTTCTCGCCGAGGTAGCCCGCCGCGTAGGCCTCCCGTACGGCCTCGTGCAACCGCCGCAGCACAGGAACCACTTCACCGCGGAGATAGATGAAGGCATGCGAAGACCGAATGGCATAGCACGCGATCACAATGCCCTCGATGAGGCTGTGCGGGTTCGCGAAGAGGAGCGGGATGTCCTTGCAGGTTCCCGGCTCCGATTCGTCGGCGTTGACAACTAGATAGTGAGGTTTGCCGTCTCCCTGGGGAATGAACTGCCATTTCATTCCGGTCGGGAAACCGGCACCGCCACGGCCCCGCAGTCCGGAGTCCTTGACGTACGCGATCAGGTCGTCCGGTGACATGGCGAGTGCCTTGCGCAGGCCCTCGTACCCCTCGTGCCTCCGGTAGACGTCCAGCGACCAGGACCTGTCCTCGTCCCAGAAGGCCGACAGCACGGGTGCGAGCAGCTTTTCGGGACTCGTCTCGTTGATCTCGGCTGCCAAGGTCATCACTCCCCCTCCTCTGCCACGGGACCCGCCGGGTGGGACGGGTCGGAGGCCGACGTGTCCTGCGGCGCGTCGTGCGAGCTGGGGTGCTCGGCGGGCCGCTGGTTCTGAGGTGCTCCTCCGCCCCGCGGATGCACCACCCGCGCGGGAGCGCTCTCCCCCTTGGCCAGGCGCAGCCCCACCAGGGACGCGTGGCCCGCGCTGCCGCCGGCCTCCACCGCGCCCTCGCGCTCGTCGGGGAAGCCCGCCAGGATCCGGGCGGTGTCCTTGAAGGTGCACAGGCGGGCGCCACGGGTCGGGTCGACGTCCGCGCCGGCGCGGAGGTCGTCGACGAGCCGCTTGGCCGAGTCCACGGTCTGGTTGTCGAAGAACTCCCAGTTGACCATCACGACCGGCGCGAAGTCGCAGGCCGCGTTGCACTCGATGTGCTCCAGGGTGACCTTGCCGTCGCCGGTGGTCTCCCCGTTGCCGACGCCCAGGTGGTCCTGGAGGGCCGCGAAGATGGCGTCGCCGCCCATGACGGCACACAGGGTGTTGGTGCAGACACCCACCTGGTAGTCACCGCTCGGCTTGCGCCGGTACATCGAGTAGAAGGTCGCGACGGCGGCGACCTCGGCCGTCGTCAGGCCCAGTACCTCCGCGCAGAACCGCTGTCCCGTGCGCGTGACGTGGCCCTCCTGCGACTGCACGAGATGCAGCAACGGAAGGAGCGCCGAGCGGGAGTCCGGGTAGCGGGCGATGATCTCGCGCGCGTCCGCCTCCAGCCGGGCCCGGACGTCGGCCGGGTAGTCGGGCGCTGGCAGTTGGGGCATGCCCAGGCTGACGCCCTCGGGGGTGGTGGTCACCGGTCGACGCCTCCCATCACGGGGTCGATGGACGCGACGGCGACGATGACGTCGGCGATCTGGCCGCCTTCGCACATCGCCGCCATGGCCTGCAGGTTGGTGAAGGACGGGTCGCGGAAGTGGACCCGGTAGGGGCGGGTGCCTCCGTCGGAGACGACGTGCACCCCGAGCTCGCCCTTGGGCGACTCGACCGCCGTGTACGCCTGGCCCGGCGGCACGCGGAAGCCCTCGGTCACCAGCTTGAAGTGGTGGATCAGGGCCTCCATGGAGGTGCCCATGATCTTCTTGATGTGGTCGAGCGAGTTGCCGAGACCGTCGGGGCCGAGCGCGAGCTGGGCGGGCCAGGCGATCTTCTTGTCGGCGACCATGACCGGGCCGGGCTGGAGCCGGTCCAGGCACTGCTCGATGATCCGCAGCGACTGGCGCATCTCCTCCAGGCGGATGAGGAAGCGCCCGTAGGAGTCGCAGGTGTCGGCGGTCGGGACCTCGAAGTCATAGTTCTCGTAGCCGCAGTAGGGCTGGGACTTGCGCAGGTCGTGCGGCAGGCCCGCCGAGCGCAGGACCGGGCCGGTGGCGCCGAGGGCCATGCAGCCGGCCAGGTCGAGATAGCCGACGTCCTGCATGCGGGCCTTGAAGATGGGGTTCCCGGTGGCGAGCTTGTCGTACTCGGGAAGGTTCTTCGTCATCTTCTTCACGAACTCGCGGATCTGGTCCACCGCACCCGGGGGCAGGTCCTGGGCGAGTCCGCCGGGGCGGATGAACGCGTGGTTCATCCGCAGGCCCGTGATCAGCTCGAAGATGTCGAGGATGAGCTCACGGTCCCGGAAGCCGTAGATCATGATCGTGGTGGCGCCCAGCTCCATGCCTCCGGTGGCGATGCACACCAGATGGGAGGAGAGTCGGTTCAGCTCCATGAGGAGCACGCGGATGACCGAGGCGCGGTCGGGGATCTGGTCGGTGATCCCGAGGAGCTTCTCGACGCCGAGACAGTAGGCCGTCTCGTTGAAGAACGGCGTCAGATAGTCCATGCGCGTCACGAACGTGGTGCCCTGGGTCCACGTACGGAACTCGAGGTTCTTCTCGATGCCGGTGTGGAGATAGCCGATGCCGCAGCGGGCCTCGGTCACCGTCTCGCCGTCGATCTCCAGGATGAGCCGGAGCACTCCGTGGGTGGACGGGTGCTGCGGGCCCATGTTGACGATGATGCGCTCGTCGTCGGACTTGGCCGCCGACTGGGCGATCTCGTCCCAGTCGCCGCCGGTGACCGTATATACGGTGCCCTCGGTCGTCTCGCGGGGAGAGGCGGGCGATGCCCCGGAAGGGGTCTGCGTGCTCATGAGTACGACCTCCGCTGGTCCGGAGCCGGGATCTGGGCGCCCTTGTACTCGACGGGAATGCCGCCGAGGGGATAGTCCTTGCGCTGCGGGAAGCCCTGCCAGTCGTCCGGCATCATGATCCGCGTCAGCGCGGGGTGGCCGTCGAAGATCAGGCCGAAGAAGTCGTACGTCTCGCGCTCGTGCCAGTCGTTCGTCGGATAGACGCTGACGAGCGAGGGAACGTGCGGGTCCGCGTCCGGGGCGCTGACCTCCAGCCGGATCAGCCGGTTGTGGGTGATCGAGCGCAGGTGGTAGACGGCGTGCAGCTCGCGGCCCTTGTCGTGCAGGTGGTGGACGCCGGAGACGCCCGTGCACAGTTCGAAGCGCAGGGCCGGGTCGTCGCGCAGGGTCTGGGCGACGGGGAGCAGGTACTCGCGTTCGACGTGGAAGGTGATCTCGTCGCGGTCGACGACCGTCTTGTCGATGACGTTCTCGGGGACGAGTCCCTGTTCCTCCAGGGCGCCCTCCAGCTCGTCGGCCACCTCGTCGAACCAGCCGCCGTAGGGGCGGGTGGCCGCGCCGGGCAGCCGGATCGAGCGGACCAGGCCGCCGTAGCCGGAGGTGTCGCCGCCGTTGTTCGCGCCGAACATGCCGCGCTGGACGCGGATCTCCTCGCCCTGGTCGCCTCGCTGGCCGGGAAGGTTGGAGGCGCTCAGGTCCTTCTCAGGGTTGACCCCGTTGCCGTTCGCGTCGCTCACCGCAGCAGGCCCTTCATCTCGATGATGGGAAGCGCCTTGAGCGCCGCTTCCTCCGCCTCGCGGGCCGCGTCCTCGGCGTTCACGCCGAGCTTGGAGGACTGGATCTTCTGGTGGAGCTTGAGAATCGCGTCCATCAGCATCTCGGGCCGCGGCGGACATCCGGGCAAATAGATGTCGACCGGGACGATATGGTCAACTCCCTGCACAATGGCGTAGTTGTTGAACATTCCGCCCGATGACGCACAAACCCCCATGGAGATGACCCACTTGGGGTTGGGCATCTGGTCGTAGACCTGCCGCAGCACCGGCGCCATCTTCTGGCTCACCCGGCCGGCCACGATCATCAGGTCGGCCTGGCGGGGCGACCCGCGGAAGACCTCCATACCGAAGCGCGCCAGGTCGTAGCGCCCGGCGCCGGTCGTCATCATCTCGATGGCGCAGCAGGCGAGTCCGAATGTCGCGGGGAAGACGGACGCCTTGCGCACCCAGCCCGCGGCCTGCTCGACGGTCGTCAGCAGGAATCCGCTCGGCAGCTTTTCTTCGAGTCCCATGCTTAAAGGCCCCTCAGTCCCATTCCAGACCGCCGCGGCGCCACACGTACGCGTAGGCGACGAAGACGGTGAGCACGAAGAGCAACATCTCCACGAGCCCGAAAACACCCAGGGCGTCGAAGGTGACGGCCCAGGGGTAGAGGAAGACGATCTCGATGTCGAAGACGATGAAGAGCATCGCCGTCAGGTAGTACTTGATGGGAAAACGCCCACCGCCGACCGGCGTGGGGGTCGGCTCGATGCCGCACTCGTACGCGTCGAGCTTGGCGCGGTTGTACCGCTTCGGACCGATCAGCGTGGCCATGACCACGGAGAAGATCGCAAAGCCTGCCCCGAGGGCTCCCAGTACGAGGATCGGCGCATACGCGTTCACGCTCCTCGCTCCTCTCAGTCGGCACTGACTGGTGGCGGTTTCGGCGAGCCTGCACCCCTGCCTCGCCAGCACCGCGAACCTCACCTGTCCCGGCGAAGATCGCGGACATGTGAAGCAGGTCACAAGCCCAACTGCCTCGCATCTTATGCCCGGCGGTCTGTGATCTGCGACACGGGGTATTGCCTTAGCTTTGTGATCTCCACCACCTGACGAACGATCATGAAGTCGGATGAGCAGTGATCTTCACACGCGAAGCGTCAGGTCGATCACGAGACGTGACATTTTCGCTCATCGCCGCAGGCCGAGGGGGTCGCCAGGGGGTCGTCTCCATATCAAGAGACTTCCGCCGCATGCAAATTCGCGCTGGACGCACCCCCTTGATAGAGGACCGCGTTCACACTTCGGAGGGATCAACGGGACCGATGTGGACACGTGCGCGCGTTCACGAGCGGGGGCCGCGGGGTGACGGGGAGGGGTCACGCGCGGGACGCGACGGCCCGGGTGACCGTTCCGTGACCTGCGCCACATCTACCTATGGGTCAGATAAGCCGGGCTTGGCCATCGACTTCAACCGGTGGTAGGTCGGGGGCAATTCGGACGTAATGCTGAAAGGCCATGATCACGGGCCTGATGGGCAGTGTCCGCAATGCCCGTTACGGCGTCAATAAAGAGTGACGGGCGACGAATTCGGCGGCCCATTGAACAACTGTGGCGCACCACACGTTTCTTGAAGGTATGGAGGAGCCCCTGGTACCGCTAGTACCCATGTCCCACACCGCACACATACGAAGCCACCGGAAGCCCCGTCGCAACGCTCCGTCGCTCGCGATGCGCGCCGGAGTTGCCGGTGGCGTCCTCAGCACCCTGGCAGTGGCCGGTGCAGCGGGTTCGGCGAGCGCCGCCGAGCCCGTGACGCAGACCATGGAACTGCCGACCCTGACGGCCGATCTGGCCACCCAGGTCGCCGAGTCCGCGGATGCCACCCAGCAGACCGCGGCCAACTACCAGCTTCAGGCGGAGCGCGACGCGGCGGCCGCCAAGGCCGCCAAGCAGGCCAAGGCCGACCTGGCCGACGCCAAGCACAAGGCCGAGACCAAGAAGAAGGCCGAGGCCGCACGCAAGGCCGCGGCGGCCGACGCCGTCTCGCGTTCCTCGGCGCGGACCGTCCTGTCGGCGAGCGCGTCCACGTCCACGAACGTCGCCGCCCCGGCCAGCGGCAGTGTCGCGACCGTCGTGGCCTTCCTCAAGGCCCAGGTCGGCGACGCGTACGTCATGGGCGGCACCGGACCCAACGCGTGGGACTGTTCCGGTCTGGTGCAGGCGGCGTTCAAGCAGGTCGGCGTCGACCTGCCGCGCGTCTCGCAGGACCAGTCGGTGTCCGGTACGCCGGTTTCCCTGTCCAATGTCCAGGTCGGCGACATTCTGTACTGGGGTGCGGCCGGTTCGGCGTACCACGTCGGGGTGTACATCGGTAACGGGCAGTACCTCGACGCGGCCAACCCCTCCAAGGGTGTCGTGATCCAGGACCTCTCGGGCTACCCGGCCACGGGCGCGGTGCGCGTGCTCTGACCCGCGGGTGTCTTCCGGAGGACCGCTTCCTGTGCGGGGAGCGGTCCTTCGGGCTGTTCCGGAGCGGGCTCCCGGCTGTTCCGGAGAGCGGGATGCCGTCCGTTCCGAAGGCGGTGGGGATGCCCGAGCGGCGCGAGCGGGCAGAAGCCCGTCGCGCCGCCGAGGAGTCGGGCCGTCCCGTCGACCGCCCGGGCAGCTCGCGGGGTCAGGCCTTCGGGGCCACCTTCGAGAGGCCGTTGATGATGCGGTCCATCGCGTCGCCGCCCGTCGGGTCGGTGAGGTTCGCGAGCATCTTCAGGGTGAACTTCATCAGCATCGGGTGGGTCAGGCCGCGCTGGGCGGCGATCTTCATGACCTTCGGGTTGCCGATGAGCTTCACGAAGGCGCGGCCGAGGGTGTAGTAGCCGCCGTAGGTGTCCTTGAGGACACGCGGGTAGCGCTGGAGGGCCAGCTCGCGCTGGGCCGGGGTGGCACGCGCGTGGGCCTGGACGATGACGTCGGCGGCGATCTGGCCGGACTCCATGGCGTAGGCGATGCCCTCGCCGTTGAAGGGGTTCACCAGACCGCCGGCGTCACCCACCAGCAGCAGGCCCTTGGTGTAGTGCGGTTGACGGTTGAAGGCCATCGGGAGGGCCGCGCCGCGGATCGGGCCGGTCATGTTCTCGGGGGTGTAGCCCCAGTCCTCCGGCATCGAGGCGCACCAGGCCTTCAGGACCTCGCGCCAGTCGAGCTCCTTGAAGGAGTCGGAGGTGTTGAGGACACCGAGGCCGACGTTCGAGGTGCCGTCGCCCATGCCGAAGATCCACCCGTAGCCGGGCAGCAGACGGTCCTCGGCGCCCCGGCGGTCCCACAGCTCCAGCCACGACTCCAGGTAGTCGTCCTCGTGACGCGGCGAGGTGAAGTACGTACGGACCGCGACGCCCATCGGGCGGTCCTCGCGGCGGTGCAGGCCCATCGCGAGGGAGAGGCGGGTGGAGTTGCCGTCCGCCGCCACCACCAGCGGGGCGTGGAAGGTCACCTCCCGCTTCTCCTTGGAGTCGGCGTCGCCCAGCTTCGCGTGCACGCCGGTGATCCGGCCGGTGCGCTCGTCGAGGATCGGGGCGCCGACGTTGCAGCGCTCGTGCAGCCGCGCGCCCGCCTTCTGCGCCTGGCGGGCGAGCTGCTCGTCGAAATCGTCCCGCTTGCGCACGAGTCCGTAGTCGGGGAAGGAGGCGAGATCCGGCCAGTCGAGCTGGAGGCGCACGCCGCCGCCGATGATGCGCAGCCCCTTGTTCCGGAGCCAGCCGGCTTCCTCGGAGATGTCGATGCCCATCGACACGAGCTGCTTGGTGGCGCGCGGGGTCAGACCGTCGCCGCAGACCTTCTCGCGCGGGAAGGCCGTCTTCTCCAGGAGCAGGACGTCGAGTCCCGCCTTCGCCAGGTAGTACGCGGTGGTCGAACCGGCTGGCCCGGCCCCGACGACGATGACGTCGGCGGTGTTTTCGGAGAGCGGCTGGGGCTCGGTCACGGCGGGTTCTCCCCAAGACTCGAAATCAACGTGCCGACGGGCACTGGACATGGGCAGTCTATGCAGCGGTACCGATCACCCGGCTGAAGGGCTGCCCCCGTGAACCGAGTTCTCCCCGATGTACGCCTGCGCGTTCCCACCGACGAGGACGCTCTCGCCTGGCACCGGGTCTTCGACGACCCCGAGGTCATGGAGTTCCACGGGGGCCGCGCGGCCGAGCGGTCCGTCTACGAGGAACTCACGGCCCGCCAGCGGCGGCACGACGCGGAGCACGGGTTCTGCCTGTGGACCATGGTGGGTCCCGGGGACGAGGTGCTGGGCTTCACGGGCGCGCAGCCGTGGCCGCACGCCTGGGGTCCGGCCGGGCAGATCGAGATCGGCTGGCGGCTGGGCCGGGCGCACTGGGGCAAGGGGTACGTCACGGCGGCGGCGCGGACCACGCTGGAGCGGGTCCGCGCGGCGGGCGTCACGGACGTCGTCGCCATGGTCAACGCGGGCAACACCCGTTCCATCGCGGTGACGAGACGGCTCGGCATGGAACTCGCGGAGCGGTTCACGCTGCCCTCGTCGCAGCAGGAGGGCCACCGCTACCGGCTGGCCCTGTGACGGAGTCCGGCGCGTCTCCTCATGGCTTCCGGAAGGGCACGGGCGAGGCTTACCCTGCCGGTACCGCTGGGGGTGACGTCTGTGCGCATTACACCCAAGACACCCGAAGTGCGCGTACCGCGGCTCGTCGGTCTGATGGCCGTGGACGCGCGTGAGACGGCCGAGGCGCGTGGTGTTCTGCTCGCCGCGCCCGACCGGCCCGATTTCCATCGGACGGTCGTCGACTACGTCGTACGGCAATTTCCGCAGCCCGGTGCCGAGGTGCCGCGCGGAGCCGTCGTCACGGTGTGGTTCGACCTGGGGGACGCGGAGGGCGGCGCCGGAGTGCGTGAACCGCGTCCGCCCTGCCCGCCGTCGGGCGGGCTGCGCCGCGAACTCGACCTGCCCGGCGACCCGTTCGTGGTCCTGAGGTAGCTCGTTCGCGGTCCCGAGGCAGCTGGTCCGGACGGGTTCCCCGGGGGACGGACGCCGAGCGGGGTCAGGCCTGCTTGTAGCCCCGGTGGAGAGCCACGATGCCGCCCGTCAGGTTGCGCCAGGCCACCTTCGACCAGCCGGCCTCGATCAGCCGCCGGCCCAGTTCCGGCTGGGTCGGCCAGGCGCGGATGGACTCGGCGAGATAGACGTACGCGTCGGGGTTGGAGGAGGCGGCGCGGGCGACCGGGGGCAGCGCGCGCATCAGGTACTCGGTGTAGACGGTACGGAACGGCGCCCAGGTGGGGTGCGAGAACTCGCAGATCACGACGCGTCCGCCCGGCTTGGTCACGCGGTACAGCTCGCGGAGCGCGGTGTCGGTGTCCTGCACGTTGCGCAGTCCGAAGGAGATCGTGACGGCGTCGAACGTGTCGTCCTTGAAGGGCAGCCTGGTCGCGTCGCCGGCGGTCAGCGGCAGCCAGGGGTGGTTGCGCTTGCCGACGCGGAGCATCCCGAGGGAGAAGTCGCAGGGGACGACGTACGCGCCGGTGCGGGCGAAGGGGAGCGACGAGGTCGCGGTGCCGGCCGCGAGGTCGAGGATCTTCTGCGCGGGGCGCGCGTCGACCGCCTTCGCGACCTCCTTGCGCCACGCCCGGTCCTGTCCGAGCGACAGCAGGTCGTTCGTCAGGTCGTACCGTTCCGCCACGTCGTCGAACATCGAGGCGACTTCGTGCGGCTGCTTGTCCAGGGATGCGCGGGTCACGGTCCCCATTGTGGCAGTACGGGCCGGACGACTCTCCGGCGCCCGGCCGGGAATCGTTCTCCGTTCCCGTCGTACGGGAAAGCGCCGCACCCGCCCCGTGCACCACGGGACGGGTACGGCGCTGTCCGGCGGGCCGGGTGCTAGCGCACCGGCTCCGGGATCGGGGTGAACACCGCGGTGATGGTGTGGTCGGCGTCCATCGTGATCGTGTAGTTCGGCGTGGTGTCGGTCTGGAGCACGCCGTCGACCTGCCAACCGGTGAACTGGAAGCCAGGGCTTGTATCGACGGTGACGGTGACCTGTGTACCGGGGTCGTACGGCCCGTACTCGCTCGGCCTGAGGCTGCCTCCGGCGGGAGGGCTGGAGGCCATGGTGAGGGAGACCCTGTTGGTGACCAGGGAGGTCCGATAGCCCGCCAGATACTCGGCGGCCCTGGTCGCGTTGCCGGCGTTGTTGTTGTTCTCGTCGCCGAGGGCCTCGCCGTTGAGCAGGTTGACGGTGTTGGAGTACTGGTTGACGACCGTGCACGCCCGGGTGCAGGCGCTGGAGTAGGCCATGATCGTGTGGTGCCGCTGGTCGGAGGTGACGAAGCCGTAGTTGTCGGTGCCCGCGGGAGTCGTGCCGCCCTGGTCCACCACCGTCTTGCGGTCGTGCTGGAGACCGAAGTTGTGACCGATCTCGTGCGCGAGGTTCTCCCACGCCGTGATCGAGAAGGCGCTGGTGACCGAGAAGGCGTTGTTGCTGGTCGTCGGGCCCGCCGGGGTGGGCAGGTTGGCCTGTCCGGAGCTGTCCTCCGCGGGGATGGCGGCGATGAGCGCCACCAGGTCGGCGCCGAAGGCGGCCCGCTGGGCGGCGGCCGTGGCGCCGAGCGTCAGGTTCGCGGGATTGCTGATCATGTTCAGCAGGGTTCCGGCGTTCTCACGGGCGACGCCGGTCGCCTGGGTCTGGTAGGTGTTGACGACATGCACGCTGGCCGGCACGTAGCTGGTCGCGAGTGCCCTGTTGAGCTGGTTCACGCCGTAGTCGATCCGGCTCTGGACCGCCGCGACCGAACCGAGTTCGGTGACGGTCGCCGGGGTGTAGGCGACGACGATGTCGATGGCCGCGGGATTGTCGGGGGTGGCGATCCGCAGACCCGGCTTGTGCGGCTTGACCGACCGGGTCGGCGGCGCGGTCACGGTGTCGACGCCCTGTCCGCTGGGGGGCAGTTTCAGGGCGTCGATCTCCTGGAGCAGGTACCGGCCCGGCCGCTTGGCCAGCGGCTTGTACAGATACTGGCGGAAGCCCGCCTCGATCTCACCGGAAAGGGTGACCGGCCCGGCCGTGCACGCCCCGATGACGGACACGGAGATCGTGTTCTCCGGATGCCTCGGGTCGTGGCCGGACCAGAACACGGTGCCGTTCGGTTCGTGGCGTTTGAAGTCCTCGATCGCCGTGAAGCCCTTGCCGTGCTCGAAGAGCGGGAAGGTGCGGCGCTCGGGCACCCCGTCCTTGTGATCGCGGCACAGCGAATGGAAGTCCTTGGGATTCGCGCGCATCACGGCGCTGCGCTTCACCCAGGGCTCGGGGTCGTGCCCGCGGCCGGCTCCGGCGGCCGCGGGTGTGTTCAGGGCCAGTGACAGGGCGGCGGTGAGTGCGGTCGCCGCGGTGGACGCGGCGAACAGGGAACGACGCATGAGGTACGTCAGCCTCTCTGTGGCGGTTTCCCTCATGCTTCGCAGCCAAGATCACGCCCGGCTCGTTGTACGCGTCCTCACACCGCCAACCGGGGCGAGGGTTCACCCTTCGAGCCGCTACGGCAGCAGCCGGGGCCGTCTCCGGGCGGCCACGTCCTCGACCCAGCCGAACAGGGGGATCGCGATCCCGATCAGCACCCAGCCGACGCCGAACATGAACCACTGGCTCTCCAGGGGCAGCCATTTCTCGAAGGCCGGCACCTTCCAGAACTGGTCGATCAGCGGGACGGCCAGGATCAGCGCGATCTCGTGCCAGAGGTAGATCGTCACCGCCCGCCCGTTGAAGACCGTCACCGTGCGGTCGAGCCGCCTGAAGCGGGCCAGCCAGGCGAAGTCGACGTCGTAGTACGCCTTGAAGTACATCAGCGGCGTCACGAAGCCCGCCGACCAGAAGGCCTGGGCGAGAGGGATCTCGTCGAGGTCGTACGTGCCGTACTCCGACCGGTGCGCGAGGGCGTACCAGCCGCCGTACGCGAGCGCGGCAGCCGAGGCGAGGAGCACCGCGGCCGGCCGCAGACGCTGGAGCACCCCCTCACGGTGGGCGAAGCCGACGAGCCAGCAGAAGAGATAGACGGCGAGGTCCGTGAGGGCGCTGCCGAGACGGCCGTCCGAGGGGTGCGGGCCGTACTGGAGGACGAGGACCGGGACGAGCGAGAGGAGCAGCACCGGGACCGGGGCCTTGCGGAAGATCTTCAGCAGCGGCGGGGAGAGCAGCACGAACCAGAGGTACGTGCGCAGGTACCAGAGAATCTCCCAGGCCTGCGCGCCCCACTGATTCCCCGGAGGGTCTCCGATCGGGACGACCCAGAACACGATCTGCCAGCCCGGCATCCAGCCGTGGACCAGCATCGCCACCACGACGAAGAAGCCCCAGAACCAGAACGGCGGCAGCAGGCGCCGTATTCGGCTCCGGACCACGGTGAGGGCGGGGCGCTCCAGGGACTTGGCCATCAGCGTGCCGGCGAGCGCGAACATCACGCCCATCGACGGGAAGACCAGTCCGGCCCAGGCCCAGCCGAAGGTGTGATAGCTGACGACACGGACCAGGGCGACAGCGCGGAGAGCGTCGAAGTACCGGTCACGGCCCCCCGCTCCCTTCTCGCGGGAAGGGGACGGCACCGGGGCCGGCCCGGTCGCAGCCTCCGCCGTCGCCGTCGCCGTCTCCGTCAAGACGGGGTCCTCCGGCTCGGGAACGTCCGGCCACCGCTCCTCGTACGGGGCCGACTGCTCGTACGCCATCGGCTGCTCGTACGACGGGGCCTGCTCGTACGACGCGGTCTGGTCGTACGGGAGCCCTTGCCCGGGGTCGTAGGCGTACCCGCCGTCGTACCCGTACGCGCGGCCGTGACCGTACCCCCCGTCGTACCCGTACCCGTACTCGCCCTCGTACCCCTGGCCCTGCTGTTCCGCGCCCCAGGTCATCTAGCTCACCCCTGCCGGGGTTCCGACCTCGCCCGTGCGCTTGAGCTTCTGCCAGCGGAGCCGGCCGCCGGTCAGGGCTGTGACGCAGGAGTGGATCAGGACCAGGTACATCATCTGGCGGTAGGCGAGCTGCTGGAGCGGCAGCATCGCGAGGTAGCGGTACTTCTCCCGGTCGAGCCGGAACGCGTAGGCCGCGCAGACCAGTTGGACCGCGAGGACGGCCACCCAGGCGATCAGCGCGGCCCGGAAGTCCACGAAGATCATCGAATAGGCGGTGAACACGTCGATGAGCGGCGCGAAGACCGGCGTGACGATCTGGAAGAGCACCACCAGCGGCATGCCCACGCGGCCGAAGCGCCCCGAAGGCCCCTTGTCCGTCAGGGACTTGCGGTGCTTCCACAGCGCCTGCATGGTGCCGTACGACCAGCGGTAGCGCTGCGACCAGAGCTGCTTGAGCGAACCGGGCGCCTCCGTCCAGGCCTTGGCGTGCTCCTGGTAGACGACCCGCCATCCCGCGCGGTGCATGGCGATGGTGATGTCGGTGTCCTCGGCGAGCGTGTCCTCGCTCATGCCGCCGACCTCCAGCACCGCCTCCCGGCGGAACGCCCCGATCGCGCCGGGGATGGTGGGCATGCAGCGCAGCAGGTCGTACATGCGGCGGTCGAGATTGAAGCCCATCACGTACTCGATGTGCTGCCAGGCCCCGATCACGGTGTCGCGGTTGCCGACCTTGGCGTTGCCCGCGACCGCCCCGATCTCCGGGTCGGCGAAGGGCTGGACGAGCTGGTGCACGGCGTCCGGCTCGAAGACGGTGTCCCCGTCCATCATCACGACGACGTCGTGACGGGCGTTGCGCACGCCGTTGTTGAGCGCGGCGGGCTTGCCGGCGTTCGCCTGCCGGATGACCCGGACGTTCGGCATGCCGAGCGACTCGGCGATCCCGGACGTGTCGTCCTCGGAACCGTCGTCGACCACGATGATCTCGATCGGATGCGTGCTCCTCGCCAGCGACCTCAGGGTGTTGGCGATGCATTCCTTCTCGTTGTACGCGGGCACGATCACCGTCACCGGCCGGGTGACCGTCGGTCCCCAGCTGAACTTCCCGCCCCGGCCGCGTCCGCGGTTGCGCCGGCGGTGGTGACGGCGGGCGAGAACCAGCATCATCGCGAACCGGCCCATGACGGCGACGCCGACGACCACGAGGAACCAGGACAGCGCCGGGACGACCCATTCGGCGACCGCCACGGCGTAGACGAGTGCCTTGCCCTCGTAGAGAGTCGCGCCGGTGACCTTCCGCTGACCCGCCTGCGCCTCGGCGCTCGCGGGCGCACCAGCCGACGGGCCGGTGGCCGCCGAGGTGCCGCCCGACCCGGACGCGCCCCCGTTCGGAGCGGCGGCGGACGCGCCCCGGTCCGACGCGGCCCGGGAGGCGCCCCGGTCCCGTGCGGCCCCGGACGCCGACCGGTTCAGTTCGGCCTGGGCGCCGCTGACGGTGGTGAAGGTGTAGCCCTTCGCCTTCATCTTCTTGATGTACGTGTCGAGCGCCTCGACCGTCTGCGAACGGTCGCCGCCCGCGTCGTGCATGAGGACGATGGCGCCCTGGTTCTTCTTCGGTGTCGCCCACCGGACGATCTTCGAGACGCCCGGCTTCTTCCAGTCGTCGCTGTCGGTGTCGACGAAGACGCTGGTGTAGCCGAGGCCGCCGAGCTCCTTGTAGACGGGCCAGCTGTAGTTGTCGACGGCGCTGATCTCCGACGAGTACGGGGCACGGAACAGCGTGGTGGTGATGCCGGCCGCGCCCGCGAGGGCCAACTGGGTCTGCTTCAGCTCGCGTTGGAGGCGTGCGGTGCTCTGGTAGGAGAGGTCGACGTGGGTGAAGGTGTGGATGCCGACCTCGTTGCCCTGGTCCACCAGGTTCTTCACCACGCCGGGGTAGCGGGAGACCATCGAGCCGACCAGGAAGAAGGTGGCCTCGACGTCGTTCTTCTCCAGGACCTTCAGGACTTCGGGCGTCCAGTTCGGGGTCGGTCCGTCGTCGAAGGTGAGCACGATGGTCTTCTTCGGCACGGACTGCGTCTTCGCGGTGCCGCCGGTGAACGTCAGGATGGGCCCGCCGTCGAGGATCTTCCGGGGGACCTTGTCGTAGGCGGCGCCGTCGCGCACGCGGGCGTCGTTGCCGATCTCCGAGCGCAGATAGCCGTCGAGCAGCATGACGCTGATGAGCGCCAGCAGGAGCGTCAGGGCGAGGATGACACGGGGTTTCTGGAGCGCGGCGGCCTTCCCGGCGGCCCGCTCCAGCCTGGAGGGGGCCCGCCGTCGGCCGCGCGTCGGTGTCGTCGTGGTCATGAGAGTGGGTGCTCCCCCGTCACTCGGTGCCGGGGGAGGCAGAGGCCCCGGCGGTTGTCGTGGCGGTGGAGGACGCCCCGGCCGTCGCGGCGGCGGAGGGCGTGGACCCGGCGGGCAAAGACGGCGGCGGGCTGCCGGTGGGCGCCGCGTCCGGCGTGCCGCTCGGGACGGTGCCGATGTGCGGCCCGCCGTAGCCCCCGTCGGGGGCGGAGCCGGCCCGGCCGCCGTCGAAGGGGAGGAGCGAGGAAGGCGTCAGCGAGGTGCCCCAGCCCATGAAGGCCATGCCGAGCACGACGGCGTAGCCGAGGCAGCCGACGCAGACGAGCATCCCGACTCTGCTCAGCAGGCGGGCGCGGCGCCCGGAGTTGTCAACGAACACAGGGCCGGCCTCGGCCCCGCTGCCGCGTTTGCGGCGGCGGCCACGCACCTGGGCACGGTTTTCGACGGCGGACTCGGATTGCATTCCCCAGACGGTAGGACGCGTTTATGTGTCAAAAACTCCGAGTTCCGTATGAACGGACCATGAGAGACGCCCCAACCTGTATTTTCTCTATGAGAATCGGGAAATACCCGCACGACTCAGGCCTGATGAATATGGGAGATATGCACCCTTCCGGAGCCCGAATCACCCCCTTTGTCGGCATACTCGCTCACGATTCCCCTTCGTGATCCCCATTCGGTATTCCGTTCCGGATGTGACACATTTCCAGTCGGGGAACAACCGTTTGCTTTCTTTTCTGAGACAGACATCACGAGAGTGGGTGCGTGCGGAATGCGGAGTTTCCTGAGGCCGGCCGCGGGGGTCGTCTGCGCGGTGGCCCTGGCCTGTACGGGCTGCTCCTCGGGTGGCGGCGCCTCGGACCCGGCGTCCGCGGGAGCCGGCCGCACGACGGCCGCGGCGGCGTCACCGAACCCGGGCACGACGAAGTCGTCGGCCACCTCGTACGCCCCGTACGTGAGCGCCACGACCGCCGCCGACACCGATGCCGCGGGGTCGCCGACCACGTACAACCTGGCCTTCGTGATCTCGGACGGCAGCGGCTGCACTCCGGAATGGGACGGCATGTACGCGATCGGCGACACGGCCGTGAAGTCCCGGGTCTCGGCGCTGGAGAAGTCCGGCGCACGGGTGCGGGTGTCGTTCGGCGGCGCCTCCGGCAAGGAGCTGGCGTCGACGTGCGACACCGCGAGCGACCTCGCCGCCGCCTACGGGGCGGCACTGGACGCGGCCGGCTCCACCCAGGCCGACTTCGACATCGAGGGCGCCCAGTTGAGCGACTCCGGCTCGGTCGCGCTGCGCTCCGAGGCCGTCGCGCTGCTCCAGAAGAAGCGTCCCGGACTGACGGTGTCCTTCACGCTGCCCGTGATGCCGTCGGGCCTCGACGCCGACGGCCTGGCCCTCCTGGAGTCAGCCAACGACCACTCGGTGGACGTCTCCACGGTCAACATCATGACCATGAACTACGGCAGTTCGTACGCCGACGACATGGGCGACTACGCGATCACGTCCGCCGAGGCGGCCCACGGCCAGCTGAAGAAGGTGTTCGGACTGTCGGACGCCGAGGCCTGGCAGGGGCTCGCGCTCACCTCGATGATCGGCGTCAACGACGTGGACAACGAGACGTTCGGACTCCCGGACGCGGCGCAGGTACGGGAGTTCGCCGAGAAGAAGGGGGTGGCCTGGGTGTCGATGTGGTCGACGTTCCGGGACCGGCAGTGCGAGAAGGGCAGCGCCACGGCGGGCGACGCGGCGACCGACTGCAGCGGGGTGAAACAGGACGCTGGGGCGTTCGCGAAGGCGTTCGCGGGCTGAGCCGGCGCCACGTGCCGTGATCAGCGGCTCCGGTACACCAGCCGCCCGCCGATCACGGTCGCCACGCAGGTTCCCGCACCGCGCCGGACCAGTTCGGCGCGGTCCGCGACGTCGAACACGGCGAACCGGGCGGGACCGCCCGGCACGAGCCCCGGCAGCATGATCAGCGGGGTCGGGGACAGCGCCGGTGGACCCACGAGCGGGTCCGGCCGCCGCCCCACCGCGAGACCGACCCTGCGCACCGCGTCGACCACGGCTCGCGACCGCAGTTCCCCGCCCACCGCCACCGTGCCGTGCGCCAGCAACCTCTGGATCCCGCGCCGCGCGCTCGCGCCGACGCGCGCGGGATCGGCGCGGAAGATCCGCTTGGCCCGCTCCCCGCCGATGGGCTCGGTGCCGAAGCCCGCGGCCTCGCGCGGGTCCGGGTGGTACATGGCTTCCAGGAGCTCCGGGCCGTACGGGTTGAGCAGTCCCGGCGTCAGGATTCCGGGCCAGCGCCGCACCTTCGCGAGCGGATGGGCGGCGGCCAGTTCCTCGTACGGGCCGACGGCGGCGACGACCGCCCCGTCGACCAGGACCGAGGTCCCGGCCGACTGCTCGGCTACGTGAAGTGTCAGCACGGCGCGGCTAGTTGGAGGCCAGCAGCTTCAGCTCGGGGTGCGCTGTGCCGCCCTCGATCGCCGTCGAGGAGATGTGGGACATGACGCGCTCGTCGACCGGGTCGTTCGCCGGGTCGTCGTGGACGACGATGTGCTCGTACGTCGTGGTCCGCTGGGCGGGGACACGGTCCGCCTTGCGGATCAGGTCGATGATCTCCATGCGGTTGGAGCGGTGCTTGGCACCGGCGGAGGAGACGACGTTCTCCTCCAGCATGATCGAGCCGAGGTCGTCCGCGCCGTAGTGCAGGGAGAGCTGGCCGACCTCCTTGCCGGTGGTCAGCCAGGAGCCCTGGATGTGGGCGACGTTGTCCAGGAACAGGCGGGCGATCGCGATCATCCGCAGGTACTCGAAGAGCGTCGCCTGCGTACGGCCCTTCAGGTGGTTGTTCTCCGGCTGGTAGGTGTACGGGATGAAGGCGCGGAAGCCGCCCGTCCGGTCCTGTACGTCGCGGATCATCCGCAGGTGCTCGATGCGCTCGGCGTTGGTCTCGCCGGTGCCCATCAGCATGGTGGACGTCGACTCGACGCCCAGGCCGTGCGCGATCTCCATGATCTCCAGCCACCGCTCGCCGCTCTCCTTGAGCGGGGCGATCGCCTTGCGCGGGCGGGCGGGGAGCAGTTCGGCGCCGGCGCCCGCGAACGAGTCGAGACCGGCCGCGTGGATCCGCTGGACGGCCTCCTCCACGCTCACCTTGGAGATACGGGCCATGTGCTCGACCTCGGACGCGCCGAGGGAGTGGATGACCAGCTCGGGGTAGGCGCCCTTGATCGCGGCGAAGTGCTTCTCGTAGTACTCGACGCCGTAGTCCGGGTGGTGCCCGCCCTGGAACATGATCTGCGTACCGCCGAGCTCGACGGTCTCCGCGCAGCGGCGCAGGATGTCGTCGAGGTCGCGGGTCCAGCCCTTGGCGGTGTCCTTGGGAGCCGCGTAGAACGCGCAGAACTTGCACGCCGTGACGCACACGTTCGTGTAGTTGATGTTGCGCTCGATGATGTACGTCGCGATGTGCTCCGTACCCGCGTACCTGCGGCGGCGTACGGCGTCGGCGGCTGCGCCGAGCGCGTGCAGCGGGGCGTCGCGGTAGAGGACGAGCGCCTCTTCCGGAGTGATGCGCCCACCCTCGGCGGCACGGTCCAGCACGGACTGAAGGTCGGCCTTCTCGGTCACCGGGAGCGTCCCTTTCGTAAGGGTTGTGGACAGACCCAACCACCCTACGCCAGCCCGCCCGACCGGCCGACGCCAGGCCCGCCGCCCCGCCGCGCCGACCCAGCCGACCGCGCCGGCCGGTGTCAGGCCGCGTAAGCCCCGATCAGCAGGCCCACGTACGCCCCCGCGATCAGGAAGGGGCCGAACGGGATCGACGTCTTGCGCCCCGCGCGTCGCGCGATCACCAGCACCGTCCCGTACAGCGCGCCGAACAGGAACCCGGCGAAGGTCCCGAGGACGACCACGCTCCACCCGTACCAGCCGAGCACCGCGCCGAGACCGAGGGCCAGTTTCACGTCGCCGAAGCCCATGCCGTTCGGGTTGACGAGGAAGAGCACGAAGTACCCGCCCCCGAGCGCGAGCGCCCCGAACAGCGCGGTCGGCCAGTCCCCCGCGTGCTCGGGCAGCACGGCGGCCGCCCCGAGCAGCACGAGCGCCGCCGCCGCGAGCGGCAGGGTCAGCGCGTCGGGCAGCCGCTGCACCCGGAAGTCCACCACGGCGAGCAGCACGCCGAGCGGCGTGAGCAGCAGCCAGACGCCCAGCTCCGGGCGCGTACCGGTCGCGGCGGCGAGCCCGGCGCAGAGCAGGGCGGTGACCGGCGCGACGAGGAGGACGCCGGGGCCGTAACGGGTTCCGCCCGGCGAACGGGCGAGCCCCAGCCATCCCCGCGCGGCCCCGGTGATCGGCTGCCCCTCGGGACAGCGGTCCCGCCACGGTTCGTCGGGGTCGACGGCGAAGCGGTACGCGGGCCGGGGCACCAGGAGCCCGGCCGCCGCACCCCAGAGTGCGGCGACGGCGACGAGCCAGAGGTCGAGATCCACGCGTTCCCCCCAGGAAGAGTGACTCCGGAGTGTCTCCGGTGCGACGGCCACGGCAGCCGCGAGATCCGTACCGTCGGCGGCCTGCCCCGATACGGATCCGACGGCCGGGTCGGTGAGGTCAGCTCACCGCGGCCGCGCCGCTCCGCCAGGTGGGCAGCAGTTCGTCGAGCAGCGCCTCCGTCCGGGGCGGCAGCCCCCGCGCCCCGCTGCGGGCCACCAGGTCCGCGGCGAGCCGCTTCACCTTGTCCTCGTCCCCCGTGGCGTGCGTCGCGCGCAGCAGCTCGTTCCACAGCCGTTCGTCCGCCGGCGCCGAGTTCATCGACGCGTTCAGCGCCTCGATCGCCTTCTCCGCCCGGTCCTTCTCCAGGTGGAACGCGGAGAGCGCGAGCCCGATGTCCGCCACGAGCAGCGGCAGTTGGGCGTCGATGATCTCGTGGGTGAGCCAGCCGTACCGTCCTTCGGGACGGTCGGCGAGCAGCGGGCCGCGGACGAGGACGAGCGCGTCGGTGAGCAACCGCCCGCGCACCACACGGCTGTTGACGCCCTTGCCCTGCGTCGCCTCGTGATAGAGGGAGCGCAGCACGTCCAGGTCGGAGACGACGGACTTGGCGAGCGTGAGCCGCCCGGTCGCGTCGGCGCCGAGGCGGGCGGTGCCGTCGGGGTCGGTGCCGAGCCAGCCGCGCAACCGCTCGACGAGCGCGTCCCGCACGTCCTCGGTGACACCGCGCGGCCACAGCGCGGAGGACAGCACGCGTGGGTGCACGCCTTCGCGGTGCAGCAGGAGCAGTGCCAGCGCCTCGTGCAGCAGCGGACTGCGTTCGCCCTCGGGCGTCTCCAGGCCGATGATCTCGTACGGGCCCACGAGCCGCGCGTACACGGCGGGCCGCCCCTGTTCGCTGATGTCGACGAGGAACGGCGGGGTGTCGGTCGGCCCGTCGGGTCCGCCCTCGGGGTCCGCCCCGACGAAGAGTTCCACGACCGCGCGCTGCTGGGCGACCGGCAGTGTCTGCGCGTCGAGTTCGAGCCCGAGGAGCGGAGCGAGCAGCTTGCCCTCGCGGGTGATCTCCATCTCCCAGGCAGCGCCCGGCAGTTCGCCACTCTCGGTGCCGACGAGATAGCCGATCCCCAACCGCCCCGCGTCGGCCGCCAGTTCGGCGAGCCTGAGGGCGTCGACGGGGGACGGCTCGGCGGCGAGGAGGACGAGGTGCGGGGCCCAACGGGTGTGCTGGGCGGGCCCGGTACGGCCGGTGAGCACGGAGTCGTGCCCGGCGGCTCCCAGCGCGCCGCGCCGCTGCCGGGTCTCGGCCTCCATGGTCTCGACGAGCGCCTCGATGTCGTCGAGGTGGCGCAGCCGGTTGGGCGCGAGCGGCGTCAGGTCCTCGCCGAAGCCGACGAGCGTGATCGTCATGCGGTCCGACCAGCCGTTGGTGGCCAGTTCGGCGGCGACGGAGGCGAAGACGCCCGCGCGGTCGGTCGCGCTGCCGCTCAGGGAGACGATGCCGGGCACGGCCTCCAGGTTGAGCAGCAGCCGCGAGTCGTCCATGGTGCCGAGGCTGACGAGGCCGGGGTACGGGGCGGCGGTGTCGGTCTCCTCGTACCGCTCGGCGTCGGCCCGTGCCAGCATCCAGAACGTCTGGTCCTGGCCGAGCTGCCACGGCGTGGGGGGCTTTCCGGCCGGCTGGGCGAGCTGGAGGTGCAGATCGCCGTTGCCGCCGAGCCAGGCCGCGTAGACGGTCGGCAACGGGCGGGATTCGGCGGCGAGAGCGGCCGCGAGCCCGCGCAGCGACAGATCGAGGAGCCGTACGCCGTCGGGGTCGGCACCGACGAGCAGCGCGTCCTGGGCGTCCGCGGCGGATCCGGTCGGAACCGGCGGCTCCATGCCCCGGTGCCCGCGGACGGCACCGAGCGCCGACTGCCACAGGGCCTGGCGGCGGCGCCTGCCGAGGGCGCCGAGGAGGCCGGCGGCGAGGAGCGGCGCGCCGACGAGTGCCTCGGGCAGCCCGAAGGCGGACCCGCTCTCCTCGGCGGCCGGCCGCGAGCTCTGCCCGTCGCGCGAGTCCGTGGCGGCCTCGTCGGCGGCGCGCTCACGCTCCTGGCCCTGGTCGCCGCCGGCCCGCTGCTGGGGCACGCGGAAGTGCGCGGTGTCCCGGTCGGCCCGGTCGGCGCCGCTGCCCTGCCGGCCGCCGGCCTGCTGGTGATCGCCGGTCTTCGCGTAGTCGTGGATCTGCCGCTGGATCTGCGGCTGGGCCTGCTCCGGGATCCCGGGCCTGCCGTCGGGCATCTCGACGAGTTCGCCGCCGTGGGCGTCGCCGGGCATCTCCATGATCCAGCCGGGCCGGATGAGGCTGGCCTCGGACAGCTTGGACCCGTCGGGCTGCGTACGGTCCTTGTTGAGCTCGTAGATCTCCTTGTACCGGCGCCCGTCGCCGAGGTGGCGCTGCGCGACCTCCCAGAGCGAGTCGTGGTGACGGCCCTCGGGCGGCTGGATCCGGTAGTACTTCGTGTCGCCGTGCCGGGCGGACGTGCCGCTGTCCGCCTGCGCCGCGGCCTGGGAGGCGTCGGCGGCCTGTTCGGCGACGGCGGCGGCCGCCGCGGTGGCGGCCCGCTCCTGCTGCCCGAACAGCCCGCCCGGGGTCTGCTGAGCGGCGGCGACGGAGCCGTGCTGATTGCCTTCCAGGCTCTGGCCGAGCTGGGAGAGGCCCGGCGTGAAACTCGCCGCCGCGGCGCCGACGAGCAGGAGTGCCGCGACGAGCTGACGGGCCAGCAACTGGCTCGCCCCCGCGCCCGGGACACGGTTCGGCAGCCCGACGCCCGACAGCGCGGCCTTCATCTCGACGAGGACGCACGCGGTGAACTGCGCCCACGCGAACCACACGATGACCGTCAGCACGTGGATGAACGTGCCGACGGTGATCTCCTGCTGGAGCCAGTCCAGCGAGGGTGCGCCGTGCGGCAGGGGCCAGCCCACGGCCACGACCAGCGCGCCGGGCACGCCGACGAGCAGCACCAGCAGGGCGACGAACGCCCCGAACGCCTTCACGAAGTCCCCGAACGTCCGACGACGCCGGGGCAGGGGCTGCGGCGTCCGATTCCTCGGACCCGGCGAGCCGCCCGTCGAACTGGAAGTGGTGCGTCGCGCCATGGCGGGTGTCCTGGGGTCGTCTGATGAGGGCGTGAGTTCGGGGGTGGCCCGAGCCTACTGAGAGTCTAGGGAGGGTGTCGAAGGTCGGGCAGATGGCATTGTCGACCGCGCGTCCGTTTCGTCACCAACCGTCCCGGACAACCGAGTTGCCGCCCCGCCCCGCGACCCGTCACCCCCGCCGGACCCACACACCCTTCACAGCATCAGGACGAAAAAAGACCCTGCCCCGAGGATTCGGGACAGGGTCTTCGTGGAGCGCCGGGCAGGCCTTGCACCTGCATTTCCCCGCAGGAAGCGGGGCGTCTTTCCTTGGACCACCAACGCATGGCCGGTCTGTGCGACTTCCGCCGACCAGCTCAAGATCAATACTATCAGAGCATCACGCCGGCCTCACCACCGAGAAGCACCCCCGGTGCCGCCGCCGGGCCGTACGACTCGGCGGTCACCGCGCTCCGCCCGTAACAACCCTTCGACGAAGCCCGGTTCGGCGTTCCAGTCGCAATGATCAGCGCGCTACGTTCACACGTACGTTCTGATGCAGAGGTTGCGGGTGTTACGGGGGAACGCGTGTCGAACAGGCCGACGGACTGGCACCTACTCGACCTGGACCGCGACCCGACGCCGGGCGACCCGTAGCGGGTGCGCAGACTCGCGGGCTCGCTGCACGACTTCGCCGACGACGTCGCGGACATCCTGCGGGACGTCAAGGGGCTGGCGAACGACGACGCGGCCCTGAAGTGGGCGGGCAAGACGGCGGACGCCTTCGCGTCGGAGTTCGAGGACGTCCCCGGCCGACTCAAGAAGCTCAAGAAGTCCTACGACATCGCGGGCGACGCGCTCGCCTCGTACTGGCCGGACCTGGACGACGCCCAGCAGAAGGCGGACAAGGCGCTGCGCGACGGCCGCAAGGCCCGCCAGGACCTGTCCACGGCCAGGACCGCGCTCTCGGGTGCCGACGACTGGGTGCACACGGCCACCGCGAAGGCCGACTCCTACGCCCCGGACAAGCACCGCGGCGAGAACGTGCCCCCGCCGGACGAGGCCGCCGTCCGGCGCGCGACACGTGCCGCCCAGCACGCCAAGGAACGGCAGAAGGACATTGTGACAGTTGGCGCAGAACGGGGCGGGCTTGCCACCTCCCATGCAGGGAAAGTGGGTGTTCATCGTGATTTCCCGCATCGCGGAAGCACCGTCCGGGAGGCCCGCGGCGGCACGGTCGTGCAGTGCCATGTTCGTGGCTTTCACCTCGGCGTGCCGAAGCGGGCGGCGTGGACAGCGTCGCAGGCAGGTTTCCTGGCTGGCCGCCGAGCGACCAAGTCCTCATACCTGGAGTCACTTACTGATGCGCATCGACGTCGACGACCCCGAACTGGACATGGGAATCGACCAGTCCCTGACCTATCAGGGTCTGCTGTTCACCGGAGAGACCGTCGAGAAGAATCCCCGGACGGGTCAGGTGGTCGCCATGACCACCTATACCGAAGGCTTGGAGGACGGTCCCATCCGCGAATGGTATGCGGATGGAGCGGACAGAGCGGAAGGTCAATGCCGACGAGGAATTCCGTACGGCCGCCGGCGGGACTGGCACCAGAACGGTCGGCTGGCCCTGGAGAAGGAATACGGCGCGCGCGGAATGGTGAGATCGATCAAGAAGTGGTCGGAGAGCGGCGAACTCGTCGACGACCGGACCTTCGACGTGTGAGGCCGACCCCGGCTTCCCTCCTCCTTCCCTCCTCCTCTTCTCCTCACCTCCCGCCGAGCCGACCGCCGTCAGGAGCCCCATGGACTTCAGCAATCGCTGCCGGATCTGCGGTGATCCGGCTCCCCCGATCGACGGCCAGTGCGGCGAGATCACCGGATACCGCCTGGTCCGGGATCCCTGGTCCGATTCCCCGTCCTTCCTCGACGGCAATCTCCACTTCTCATGCCTTGAGCAATCGGACAGACGTGGCGAGTTCCACGAGGAGTTCGTCCACCTCGTTCAGGCCGGGCACGAAGAAATCCCCGGTCTGGAAGCGTCGCACCCGCCGTTGACAAGGATGGGCCTGAGCATGCGCCCTGTCTTCTCGGGAGACGAGTGCGACATTTTCCAGAGCCGGATGTCCGATCGCTGGATGCTCGTGAAGAAGACCGGTCCATGGTTCGGCTTCGGTCTCCCCCAGCTCCGGGCCATCGGCTCGGGCGCACTTCCGGTCTCGTCCTCGGACGTGACCCGTTACCGGCTTCCCGTCGATCTCGGGGACGAGGTCGGCGCGTACGGCCTTTCCGAGCTGCTGGAGGCCCTCGGAGTGGCGCACCGGTACGCCGACGCGGCCGAGCCGGCCCGAGTGGAATACCGTTTCGTCGACTACTACGCACCGAAAAGGCTCCTCGACTACGTGGCCGCGGCACCCCTTCCCCTGCCGGAGGAAGCCGTCGCTTTCCTCGCCGCCCACGCGAAGACGTACAACCCCGTCACTTTCGACGAAGAGGACGCGTGATCGAGTACACGCACAAGGAAGGCCCTTGGGCCGAGACCGCGGTGACGCTGGTCGTCCGCAAGCAGGACCTGGACGCCGATCTCGTGACCCGGACCCTCTCGCTCCCTCCGACGTCGGTCCGGAGGCCGGGAAACGATCACCGCGATCGGGTGTCACCGCCCCGGAGCGGACTGTGGGCACTCCAGGTGCACGACAGACTGCCGGGAGGACTGAGCGATCAGCTCCGCACCCTCATGGACCTGGTCGGGCCCCGATCCTCCTCACTGGCCCAACTGACGTCCCAGGGCTACGACATCCACCTCGACCTCTTCGGATTCGTCGGCCGCGGGGCCACGTTCGTGCTGGCTCCCGAGGTCGTCCGGACAGCTGCTGCCCTCGGCGTTCCCGTCACGGTCACCACCAGCGTCAGTGATCGGTGAGGATCCGCATGGAACTCGTCTCTTCGTGGGACACCCCCCGAGCCGCCCTGCTCATCACCGGGCGGAACCTGGAACCGCGGGACATCACCGCCGCGTTGGGCATCACGCCCACGTTCTCCAGGGAGGCGACGCGCGATGCGTCGTTCCGGCCCGGCGAGGGATGCTGGGCACTCCAGGTGACCGGTGCGCCGGAGCGGGGATTCGACGGGCTCGTCGACGAACTGGTCGCGCTCATCTCTCCCCTTCTGGAAGAGGTCCAGGACATCCGGCGCCGTGGCCACTCCGTGCAGTTGGACCTGAGCGGCCACGTGCGGAGCGGTTCCCGGACCTTTCTCTCCCCTTACGCGCTGGCGCGCGCGGCCCGGCTCGACCTGCCGGTGTCCCTCACCACGGACGCCGGTCCCCCCGTCCGGTCCGAGGATCTGCTGGACTGGCTGCCGGCCCCGGACGGATCGCACCGGGCCACCTGAAGGAAGGCGTCCGACCTTGACCGCAAGCTCCACCTCTCCGGAGAACCCCGGCCTGTCCTCGGGCTTCTCGCTGTCCGTCCCGGATTCCTGATGGGAGTTCGACATCCGCCCGGAGGGCCGGGACGCGACCGTCCGCGGCCTCGTCGACGAGCGGATCCGTGGGGTTCCCGAACTCGCCGAGTACCGGGGCGACCTGGCGGCCGAGCTGCGCAAGATGGCCAAGGACGCGTACGACTCGGGGGCCGTGTACATGGGCTGCATGGCCGAGAACTTCGACGGCGTCCCGCTGACCGCGACCCTCACCGTCTCGGTGCTGGGCGCCAGGAACAAACAGGGCGTGGCGCTGTCGACCGACCCGCGTGCCATCGCGGAGAGCCTGGGGACGGTCACCGCCCGCCGCGAGGGCGACGCCTGGCACACGGTCACCACCGTCGACATCCCTCAAGTCGGTGTTGCCGCCCGGACGTTCGGCGTCGAGGACGTACCCGTCGCCCAGGGCGACACCCGTACCCTTCGTATGGTGCTGACCCAGACCTACATTCCGGTCCCGGGAACCACCGACCAGGTCGTTCTCGTCTCCGGAGCCAGCCCGGTGCTCGGTCTGGCCGAGGCGTTCCACGACATCTTCGACGCGGTGACCGGCACGTTCCGGTTCGTCTGACCGGGACTTCAGGACTCCAGGAGGGGGAACCGGCATGGGTGGTGGCGGCAAGAGCGACCTCGCGCTCTCGCTGAGCGAGCTGGAGGACTACGGCGGGCGGCTGCGGGACATCAAGACCCGGCTGAACCACACCAAGAAGCTCTTCGAGTCGTACCGGGACGACCTGGGCGATCACACCGTCTACGACGCCCTGGACGACTTCGAATCCGGCTGGGAGGACGGCCGCGAGGACATCGGCCAGGCCCTCGACGCCCTCGCGGAGATGTCCGACGCCGTGGTCCGCGAGTTCAAGAAGCTCGACGACCAACTGGCCAAGGACGTCTCCGAGGGCGTGAAGACGGAGAAGAAGGACGGGGCGAAGTAGCCCGAGGGCGGAACCGTGACGGAGGCGCTGGGATGATTCGGCCCGTGGGGTTCTTTTCCGAGCTCGGGCCCGGGTGGGGGCTTCCCCTGGGCGGGCTTCTGCGGGAGTCCGTGAATCCCGTCGGTGAGCCGGACGAGGCGGAGATCACCGGCTACCTCGGACGGGGTGCCGGGATCTGGGCCGAGATGAGCGCCGGGCCCGACGTCCTGGACCCTGAGGCCCCGGTCCTGTCCGGCGTCGGTTCGCTCTTCACGGACGGGACCTGGCTGTGGCGTCAGGACCTTCCGTACTACCTCGGCAGATACCACGTCTCCCTGCCCCGGGAATTCCTCACGCACGTCAGGAACGCCCGGTACCGGGTTCCGGACGTGCCCGAGACACGCCTGCTGGAGATTCTGACGCGGGATCTCGGGATCGCCGTGAACTGAGCGGTGTCCCGGCCGACCGCGCCACCAGGACGGCTCCCGCCCGGCTCAGCCCACCTCGTTCTCCGCCACGGCCCGACCGTGGACGGTCACGTCACCGCCGTAGAACATGCCGGTGAAGACCGGCGAGTAGGTGAGCTGGACCTCGACCTCCACCTGCTCCGCGTCGGCGGTCACGCAGTGGGTGGCCGCGATGTCGGCGCCGGACATGCCCATCTCCCGGGCGAACGCCTTCACCCGGGCGCCGCAGTTCTCGAAGTTGATGGGCGCCGGGCCGTTCTCGTTCTCGTAGAGGGATTCGAGGTCGATGTCCTGGGCGGCGAAACGGGCCGCCTGCTCGGCGATGTCCGCGGCCCTCTCCCGCTTGGAGATGGACATGCCGCCGTCGATGACGAACGCCGAGAGCGACAGGAAGACCAGCGCGAAGATGATGACCGCGCCGGCGCCCGAGCCCCGGTCGTCGAGCCGCTCCCGGCGCCGGGCGGCCCAGCCGCGTACGGCGGAGTTCAGCTTCATGCCGTCCTCCGGAACGGGTCCAGCGGGGAACTGAAGGAGGCCTCCAGCGTGGTCGGCACGTCCAGGCCGATCATCGCGAGACCCCGTACCTCGCAGCTCACCTCGACGGTGAAGAGCGTGTCCGGCTCGAAGCCCGCGCTGGTCTGCGTCACGTTCACCGGACCCGAGCAGACGTCCCCGAGGTCGGCCTCGGCCGCCTTCCTCGCCTCGGCCATGGCGGTCGCGTGGTCCTTCTGGATCGAACCGGCCCGCGCGGCGTCCCGAGCGGCGCCGTCCAACGCACCGCGTCCGTCGACCAGTTGCCCGAAGGCCACCAGGACGAGAATGAAGAGGATCATCACCGGCGCGAGGATGACCACCTCGATGGTGGACAGCCCCCGGTCGCGCCGGTACCCGGACACGCGGTCCAGGAGCGCGGCGAGCGGAGCCTTCGGTCCCGTCACGGCGCCTCCTCCTTCACGAACCTCTCCACCGGCCCCGACGACTGCGCGTGCACGGTCAGGTTCAGGCCCGGAAAGACCGAGGGGACCCTGCCCGTGATCTCGACCCCCACGGTGTCCGGCTCCGGCTGGAGCATCGTCACGTCCGGGGACAGCACCAGCTTGGGACCGAGCTGGCGGATGTAGCTGTCGACGACGTCACCCGCCTCGCCGCGCCACGCGCCGGGCTGCGCGTCCGCGGTGGCGCGGGCCTTGCGGGCGCCCGCCTGGGCCGCCGCCTGGGCGACGTGGTCCGCGAAGAAGTACAGCGCGAACTGCACCGTCGCGAAGATCATGAAGAAGAGCACCGGAGTGAGCAGCACGAACTCGATCGCGGTCATGCCGGAGTCGCCGCGGGCGGAGGCTGCCTCCACCCTGCGGCGCACCCAGCGACGTACCCCTCGATGTTCGCGCACGCGTATCCCCGGAACTCAGCAGGTCTTGCCGGCGTCGGCGCCCTTGATGCAGTTGCCGACCTTGTTGGCGCCGTCGCTCAGCGCGGCGTTGATGATCGCGGCGACCACGCCGACGATGGCGACGACGACGGCGGAGATGATGACCCACTCGACCGCGGACGCGCCCCGGTCGAGTTCGCCGGAGCGGGCACGCTGCACCCGCCCCTGGAGGAAGGTGATCAGGAAGTCCACCCCCGGGATCCCGGTACTGAAGTTCCGTCCGTTCATGGTGAGTTGTCCTCTCAAAAAATAGTGGTGGCCGACTGGTGGCCCTTCGGGCACGGCGGACGATCAGACCTGGAACACACGCATCGCCGCCGGGAAGATCAGGAAGACCAGGAAGCCCGCGCACAGCAGGAGTTGGGCGACGAGCATCGACTGGGACTTCTCGCCCGCGCTGCCCTCGATCTCGGAGAGCTCGCGATGGCGCATCGTCTCGGCACGCGAGGCGAGCGACTCCCGCACCTTGGCGCCGTCGTCCGAGACCAGCGCCAGGGAGGCGGACAGGTCCTTCAGCTCCTCGACGCCGAGCTCCTCGCCGAGCGAGCCGAGCGCCTGCCACTGGCTGATGCCGGTGATCCGGGCGTCGGCGAGCGCGTTGCGGATGCGCTGGGTGGCCCAGCCGTCGGAGATCTCGGCGGCGGCCAGCAGCGCCTCGGGCAGACCGCGCCCGCCGGCCAGGCTCATCGACACCAGGTCCAGATACGCGCCGATCACGCGCCGCAGATCGCGCCGCTTGTCCACCGCGTCCCGCCGCACCTCCAGATCGGGGAGGAAGAAGAACACGATCGCGAAGAGCAGCGCGAGCCAGACCGGGATGATCGGACTGCGGCCGACGCCGAGGGTCCAGACGACGGCGAAGAGGAACGGGCCGAAGAAGACGCCGGCCGCGGCGAGCAGCACCTTCGTCGCCAGGAACCGCTCCCAGCTCCGGTCGAGCACCGCCAGATCGGCGCGCAGCGAGCGCTGTTCCCAGCCCTGCTGGAGATACAGCTCGGCGACACGCGCGCCGACCTGGGCGCGCAGGCTGCCGAGGCGTCCGCGGTCCTGCTGTCCGTGGTGCGCGGACTCGTACGCCGCCCCGCGGGCCCGCATCGCGTCGATCCGGGCGACCTGCGCGACCGCGCTGCGCTTCGACGGCATCAGCGCGCGGACGAGGACGTAGACGCCCAGGCCCAGGACGGCGCCGATCAGGATCGGCATGGTCAGGTTCATCGGCGTACCGCCTCATCCCCGGAAACCGGTGTACGGGGCCGGACGAACCGCACGGACGACTCGTCCCGTACCAGGAACCGCTCCGGCGTCTCGATCGTGGACAGCTTGCGCAGCCACCAGAAGCCGAGGCCGAACAGGCCGCAGACGCAGGTGAGAACGAGCTGGCCGACCGCCGTGCCGTAGGGCTCGACGAACTCACGGTTGAAGATCGATAGTCCGAGGACGAAGGCGATGGACACCGCGACGACGATCTGCACGGAACGCCGGGTCGAGGCGCGCTGGGCCATCACGCGCTGCCGCATGTCGACCTCCTCGCGCGCCGACTTGGCCAGCGCGCCCAGCACTTGGCGCAGACCGGGGCCCCGCAGCCGCGCGTTGAGGATCAGCGCGGCCACGATGATGTCGGCGGACGCGTCGTCGATCTCGTCGGCCAGTTGCTGGAGGGCCTCGGGGAGCGGTGTGCGGGACCGCAGCCGGTCCACCAGGGCGTCGAGATGCGGCCGCAGCACGGGGGCGGAGGCGCGTGCCGAGGCCGGGATGGCCTGCTCCAGGCCGACCGCGCCCGCGATGGTGTCGCGCAGCGACTCGGTCCAGGACGCCAGTGCCTCCACCCGGCGCATCGCGGCCCGTTCCTCGGAGGCGCCGCCGAAGAGCTTGTCCCAGAAGAAGACGAGGATGCCGGCCGCGATACCGGCGACGGCCCAGCGGGTGAGGAGGAGGACGACAAGGCCGGCGATGGCGGCGATCGAACCACGCTGTCCGGCGAACCGGATCAGCTCGCCCGCGCGCTCGCTCGCCTTGTGCTTCTCGTGTTCGGGCTTGGCGGGCAGTCCGCGCACGGCGACGGCGAACAGCGCGAGGCCGCCGCCGACGGCGATCCCGCACCCGAGGGCGTACAGGACGGGCAGGGAGAACAGTCCGCCCATGGAGCCGAGCGAGTCGAGCGCGGCGAGCGAGGTCGTCCCCGGGGGCCCGGCCGGCATCACGGCCGTGGTCAGATGCGGCACGGCCGCGGCCGGCGTCGTCATGTCCTGGGTCATCGTCGTCACCAATTCCCGCTGCCGGGCAGCCGGTAGCCCTGCGCGACAAGGTCGTCGAGGCAGGCGATGGGCGCGTGCGGGACGATCCGGCCGTCCGGGGCCTCGGCGAACACCTCGCTGGACAGCACCCGTCCGTCGACACCGTTGACCTCGCGCACGGAGGTCACCATGCGCTGGAGGCTGCCCCCGGACTCGTAGTCGTTGCGCCGCTGGACGAAGACCACGAAGTTCACCGCGCCCGCGATGAGCATCTGGCTGGCCTCGATGGGCAGCCGCTCGGTCGCCTGGAGCGCGTACGTGGAGATGCGGTTGAAGACCTCGCTGGAGCTGTTCGCGTGGATCGTGGAGAGCGAGCCGTCGTTGCCCTGCGACATCGCGTTGAGCATCGTGACGATCTCGTCGCCGAGGACCTCGCCGACGATGACGCGCGAGGGGTTCATACGCAGCGAACGGCGCACCAGTTCGGCCATCGTGATGGCGCCCTGGCCCTCGGAGTTGGGCAGGCGTTCCTCGAAGGCCACCACGTTCGGGTGCAGTTCGGCGAACGTGTCGAGGCCGAGTTCCAGTGCGCGCTCGACGGTGATGAGCCGCTCGTACGGCGGGATCTCGTTGGCGAGGGCGCGCAGCAGGGTCGTCTTGCCGGCGTTGGTGGCGCCCGCGATCATGATGTTCTTGCGGGCCCGGACGGCGCAGGCGAGGAAGTGGGCGACCTCGGGGGTCAGGGTGCCGTTCCCGACGAGGTCGGACATGAAGACCTTGCCGAGGCGCGCACGGCGGATCGACAGCGCCGGCCGGCGGGTCACGTCCATGACGGCGGAGAGCCGGGAGCCGTCCGGCAGCCGCAGGTCGAGCTGCGGGTTCGCGGAGTCGAAGGGCCGGGACGACAGACCCGAGTACGCGCCGAGGACCTGGATCAGCTCGATGAGTTCCTCGTCGGTCTCGGCGACGGGGTCCCCCTTCGTCTCCCGGCCGTCGGCATAGCCGATGAAGACCTCGTCGTACCCGTTGATGTCGATGTTCTCGACTTCCGGGTCGTCCAGGAGCGGCTGGAGACGGCCCACGCCGAAGAGCGCGGCGTGGACGGCGGCCGCGTACTGCTCCTCGGTCTCCGCGTCGAGCGGGGTCCGGCCGAGGTTGATCTCGCTGCGGGCGTGGTCCTCGAGTATCTGGGCGATGACGGCACGGGCGTAGTGCCGTTCGTCCTCGCCGGACATCGGGGTGACACCGCGGACCTGGTCCTCGCGGCGCTGTTCGGAGATGCGGTCACCGGCGTCCTGCCGGAACCGCTTGACCAGCTGATGGTCGACGGCGGTCATCGGCCGGCTCCGGCGGCGGGCTGTCCGTGCCCGGCACGGGGGCCGTCGGCGGGTACGGACCACGCCGCGCCGTACTGCTGGTACAGATCCGCGGTGACCTTGCGGGCCGAACGGATGAGCAGCGACTTGTCGAGACGGCCGCGCCGCCGCCCGGCCAGCTGGGCGGCGCCCGCCGGGTCGTCGGCGAGGGTGCCCACGACGCGGGCTCCGGTCTGGGCCGCCACGAGCATGTCGTTGACCTGGTGGACGAGCTTGGCGGAGTCGCCCGGGTCCGCGACGAGGACGACGCCGATGAACGGTGTGGCGAGGCCGCCGGCGCCGCGCGGTCCGCCGTGCAGCTTGGCGGAGAGCGCGGCGGCACGGTCACGGACGCGGGCGATGGCCTCGGGCTCGGTGCGGGAGATCAGGAGCACCAGGGCGGCGTGCGGGAACAGTTCGGACGCCGGGGTGTCCCCGCTGATCCGGCCGCAGTCGGCGATGACGTCCGCGGGCGCGTTCGGGGAGTCGGCGAGCTGCGCGAACGCCCGGCCCAGGGTGGGCCACAGACCGGCGAGACCGGCGGCCTGCTCGGCGATCCCGAGTCCGACGAGGACGTCGAGTCCGCCGCTCAGCGGCTGGACGTGGTCCCACAGCTGATCGGGGACGAGACCGCGCCGGGCGGTCGCCGCGATCGACAGCATGCCGGTGTTCGGGTTCAGCGGGCCGCCGTGGGCCGCCGCGCTGCGGTACACGAGGTCGCCGCCGGCGGGGTCGGTCTCGGCGAGCAGGACCCTGCGGGGCCAGACCGCGGAGAGCGCCACCGCTGCGGTGGTGACTCCGGGGGAACCCTTGTCTGCGGCGAGGGCGATGAGCGCCATGTCTGTCTACCCACTCGCCTCTAGTTGCCGGGAACGATGACGAGGGCGACCTGGCCCGCCGAGGCCGCCTGCGTGACGGACGCGGCCTGGCCGCTGTCCACGATCAGGGTGACCGGCAGGTTGGTGCTGCTGATCGTGCTGTCCTGGTGGTCCTGGACGGAACCGACCTTCGCCCGCTCGACGAGGGGGGCGCCGTCCGTGCCCGAGGCGCCCGGACCCGAGGAGTTCGACGAACCCGCCGAGGAACGGCTCCCACCGGATCCGGTGTCGCCGACACGGTAGACGGCCACCGTGTCACCGGACTTGATGCCCGCGGGGTACTGGCCCTCCTTGAGGGAGACGCCCACGGAGGCCTTGCCGTCGGGAAGCGCGGAGCCTGAGGCGAACATCTCGCCGATGACCACGGTCCCCTTGTAGATCGGGGACTTGGCCTTGAGCTTCTTGAGCTGTCCGACCTGCTCCCACGGGACGTAGTGGATGGAGGGATCGTCCGCGACCAGTACGGAGGTCGCGTGATCGCCGACCGACTCACCGGCCTGGATGTCGCTCGTCACCTTCACGACCTCGACCCGGTCACCGGCGCGCAGCACCAGCATGGTGGCGCCGAGCGCGCCGACGAGGACGAGGAGCACCGCGAGGGCGGCCAACGCGGGTTTGCGCTCGCGAGGCGGGGTGGGAAGACGCTCGCCCATCGCCGGGTGAGCCGACGTGGCGGAACGGTTGTTGCCCGCCCCCGTACGCTCTTGGATCCTCACGCGACCGCTCCCCGTACACCCAAGAAAATGTCTGTCAATTCACGTGCCAAGTAGGACACTTCACCCCCGAGCCCCTTTACTGGACGTACCGTGCGACCTGGCCGTACGGCCGACGCCGGAGCGAGTGTCAGGCCATGGCACCGTATCAGCCACCCATAGGCCCCTCAAGAAGCTCCAAGGCCCCCGAGGCGCACCTGACTCGACGTTATCGACGCGCAACGACAGCCGTCCGGTTCCGTGTTGAGCCGGACAGTCGGCCGGTCCGTCGTCTGTGCGCCAGCGAATCGCCGCCGCCGCCCGGGACTTCCGTCACGTACCGTGCACGATGCCTGCACGAGGTGCTCACGGAACGGGCCGGAAGAGGGCGCGGGAAGAACCGGACCAGGACCGGACTCAAAACCCCCAGGGGCTGGGATGAGGCCTGGCGGCCGGGTCCTCCGACCAGACCAGGCGGGCCTCGATGTCGTCCCCGAGCAGTTCGCTCAGCCGGTCGGCGGCCCAGCCGTTCCAGTGGACGCCGCCGCGAAACTCGGGGACCCGGAACGCGGCGAGCCCCACGGGCAGGGCCTCCGCGCGGAAGACGGCCTCGGTGATCTCGCCGGTGGTCTTCTTCGGCCTGGACGAACGGCGTGTGTCCAGGCAGTCGACGACCTGCTCCACGAGGTGGAGGACGTAGTCGTCCGAGCCGCCGGCGTCAGCGGGGAAGGCCGGATCGGCTGCTTCGATGACGACCGGCACGAAGGGGCCCGATTCCGACAGGTCCTCGGCGAGCAGGTCCGCGACGCGCCGGCTCAGGATCGGAGCGCCCGGATAGCCGCTCGGGAACTCGCCTTTGCGCCGGCCGGGGTTGCCGTCCCACGAGCCGCTGAACGAGGGCGGCAGATCCGTCGCTGACCCGGTGATCTGCCAGCGGATGAGTTTTCTGAGGGAACCGCCGAGGAGCAGTGTCCGGAACTCGCCCATGCTCGGAAGCAGGCGGTAGACGGTGAGGGGGTGTGAGGTGCTGTCGGTCATTTACGGTCCCGTCCAGGCTGCGGTCGGTCAGGCACGCCGGTCGGTCTGCCAGGCTGCGGCGAGGACGTCGAAGCACCTGAACGACCGCCGTCGGCGGACTCAGAACCCCCATGGATGGGGATGAGGCCTGGCGGCCGGGTCCTCCGACCAGACCAGGCGGGCCTCGATGTCGTCCCCGAGCAGTCCGGTCAGGCGGTCGACGGCCCAGCCGTTCCACTGGACCCCGACGGGGAACTGCGGCACGCGGAAGGAAGGCAGGGCGAGCGGGAGCGCGTCCGGGCGGAAGACGGTCTTCTGCATCTCACCGGTGGCCTTCTTCGGCTGCGAGGACGCGCGGGTGTCCACGCAATCGACGACCTGCTCCACGAGGTGGAGGAGGTACGTGTCCGCGGACGGCTCTTCGACGCGGACCGGAAGCAGCGGACCCGACTTCTCCAGGTCGTCCCGCAGGCGGTCCGCGAGCCGGCCGCCGAGAATCGGGGCGCCGGGATAGTCGGACGCGAACTCGGCCTCGCGGGCCTCCGGGTCACCCGTCCACTCCGCGGCGAACGCGGTGGGCCGCGGGGCCCGATCACCCTGGAACTGCCAGCGTTTGAGGTCGATGAGCGAGTCGTCCAGACGAAGCGTGCGCAGATTCCGCGCGCTCGGCATCAGGCGGTACACGGCCAGGGGCTTCGAGTTCATGAAGGACATCATCACGCCGTCCAGTAGGCGGTGCTCGGCACCGCGGTGGTGACGCCCGCCAGTTCCCCCTCGATCTGGCGGCCGATACTGCGCAGTTCCCGCCGGAGCACGGTGCGGATCGCGCGGTCGCCGAAGCCCCGGGCGACACGGTCCGCGACGACGTTGTGCAGATGGGCGTCGAGCCGGCCGAGGAACCGGTTGCTGTGGGTGAAGTTGTGCGGCCGCGGATGTCCGAGCGCGATGCCGTTGGCCGCGTCGTTGATGTCGACCTTGTACTTCGCCAGGAGCGTCCGCATCCGGGGGCCGCCGCCGCGGGAGAACCCGGAGGGGACGATGTGAGCCGCCGCGTTTCCGGCTCCCACCGTGCGGCCCTCCTTCGCCATGTTGTCGCCGAGGATCTTGGAGCACTGCTTCAGGCCCAGATAGTCGGACCACAGCAGCGGGTTGAGGACGTAGCGGCGCGGGTTGGGTCCGGCGTCCATGCCCAGAGGGTCGGGGCTGAGGTAGACGGCCGACGCCGGGTCGTACGTCCGGAAGCAGTTGTAGTGGAGCCCTGTCTCGGGGTCGTGGTACTGGCCGGGGAAGCGCAGAGGGGTGGACGCGCCGGAGCCCTGGCCGGGGCGGGAACCCGGATCCGGGTAGGACTCCAGTCCCCAGAGTGTGGTGTCGCCGCGCCAGACGATTCCGCCGGTCTCGTCGACGAGTTCGGTCGGAGTGCCGACCAGGTCCGTGACGATGGCGAAGAACCTTTCGTCGACGGCGTCCTGGGACGCACCGGTCACGGTCGTGCGCTCGATCTGGGTCAAGGGACGGGTGTCGTCGCGCTCCCAGGTGAGCGTCGTCTCCCGGGCGGCTCCCCCGGGCGGGCCGGCCACGCGGCCGGTCTGCTCGACGAGATGCGGGCCGTCCCACACGAAGCGGGTCTCCTCGGCGACCGCGACCCCGTCCGCCGCCAGCCGTTGCTTCGCCACCCGCCGGCCGAGCGCGTCGTGGAGATAACGCCAGCGCGTGCCGTCCGGGGTCGTGGCACCGACGAGCCTGTCCTCGGCGTCCCAGGAGTAGCGCCAGATATCCGGCTTGCGCGACAGCCTGGTCCGGCGCCGCAGGATCACGCGGCCGGCGGCGTCGTACTCGTAGCGGAGAGAACCGGCACGGACGAGGCGGTTGCCCGTGTAGGCACGCGCACCCCGCGCCTCGGGCTGGTCGCGGTGTCCGGGCCAGTCCGCGCTCGTCACATTGCCCGTCGCGTCGTAGGCGTACGACTCGGTCCAGTCCGCGGCCCGTACCGCGGTGACCTGGCCCAGGGCGTCCAGGTCGAAGGTGCGGCGGCCGGCGGCCCCGTCGTCGACCCCGGTCAGGTTCCCGTCCGCGCCGTACGAGTACGTCCGGCGCGCGAGCAGACGGGAGGCACGGGAGTCCTCCAGGGTCTGGGAGCCGAGGCGGTCCCCGGTGCCCCAGCCGAAACCGAGAGTGAGGCCGTGCCCGAACGCACGGGCCGTCTCGCGTCCCGCCGCGTCGTAGGACGAGGTGAGGACGTGACCCGAGGCGCTGAGCGCGGTGCGGTTCCCCGCGGCGTCGTAGGTGTACGTCGTCGTGGCACCGGCCGGTGTGGTGCGGCGGACCGGCCGGCCCACGGCGTCGTACGACGTGGCGAGTTCCCGTCCGTCCACCGCCTCTCCGACGATGCGCCCGGAGTCGTCGTAGCGGAGCGTGAGTGTGGCGTCCGGGCCCGCGGCCCGCAGCAGACGGCCGTCCCCGGTGTGTGTGAACACCGTGGTCCGGCCGTCCACGGTCTTCTCGGCCTGGTTGCCGACGGCGTCGTAGGAGAACGTGGTGCTCTGCCCCGACGGGTTGGTCCTGCCGATGAGCCGGCTCGCCGCGTCGTAGGCGTAGCCGACGGTCCGGCCGTCGAAGTCCGTCTCGGACGTCGGGTTGCCCACGGCGTCATAGGTGTAGTCCCAGGTCAGTCCCTGCGGGCCGACGACCTGGCAGAGGCGCAGCTCGCTGTCGTGGCGGAAGGCGTACCGCGTCCCGTCCGGCGTCGTGCGCGCCGTCGGCAGGTCGAAGGCGCCGTACTCGAACCGGGTGACCCGGCCCAGCGCGTCGGCGTGCGTGAGGCGGTTCCCCTCGTCGTCGTACGTCCATGTCTCGGTCGCCCCGTCCGGGCCGGTCCGGGCGGCCAGGTGACCCTCCACGGTCCATTCCTGGCGCGTCGTCTCCCCGAAGGGGTCCACGACGGCGGCGACCCGCCCGAAGGAGTCGTACGCGAATCGGGTCTCCGCCCCCAGGGGATCGACGGCGGAGACGACCTGCCCTGCCGGGTTGTTGGCGAACCGCTGGACCGCTCCCAGGGCGTCGGTCACCGAGGTGACGGCGCCGGCGCGGTCCCGGGTGAACACCGTGGTGGTCCCGTCGGTGTCCGTGAGCGAGGTGCAGTTGCCCCGCTCGTCCCACTCCTGCCGTACGACCGTGCCGTCGTAACCGGTGAGCTCGACGGTCAGCCCCAGGGTGTTGTAGCGGGCTCCGGAGACGGTCCCGTCGGGCAGACGGACTTCGGTGAGGCGCCCGAAGGCGTCCCGCTCCATACGGGTCACATGGCCCAACTGGTCGGTACGGGAGATCGGTTGATCCCGCCTGTTCCATTCACGGAGCACGGTGTGACCCAGCGGGTCGGTCTCGGCGACCAGTTGGTAGGCGTCGTTGAACTGGTAGGAGGTGGTGTGCCCGAGGGAGTTGACGGCGCGGGTCAGATGCCGCTCGTCGTCGTAGGCGAAGGTGTAGTCGAGGATCCCGTCCACACCGTTGACGGCGACGCACCGGCCCCGCTCGTCGTACGTGTACCGGTACCAGGCGCCGTTGCGGTCCTCCCAGCCCGTGAGACGGTTCCGGTCGTCGTAGGCCAGTTTCAGCGGCCGGTCCGAGGAGTTGCGGACCTCCGTGAGACGCCCCTGCGGGTCGTAGCCGTACGTCATCAGGGTCGGCCGCGCGGGGTCGCTGAGCAGGGTCAGGTTCACGACCCGCCCCGCCTCGCAGGTCACACCGACGCGGTAGCCGCCGTGGTGGGCGATCTCGGCCGGGCTGCCGTCGGCGGCGTACGCGATCGTGATCGTGTTGTCGTTCCGGTCACCGATCACGGCGAGGGGCAGTTCGTGCGCCGGCAGGCCCTTCAGCGGCCGGAAGGTCAGCGCCCGACCGGTCTCCGGCTGGTTCACCGAGAGTGTCCCGCCGGGACCTCCGTCCCAGCTCAGCGGCCAGTGCGGGCCTTCCACGGGCAGGACGGGCACGTCTCGTTCCGGCACGGGGTAGGTGAGGATCATGCCGTCGGCGGTGAAGAACCGCACGCCCGTGGCGTCGAGGACCAACCGCTGATCGAGAGTGGAGCTCCAGGCCCGCCCGAAGTACCGGCCGCCGGTCAGTCCGGTGCGATGGCCGCGCTCCAGCACCAAGGGCAGCACCCCGTCCAGCGCCACGTCGGTCTCGGACATCACCATCTGGCCGGTCGCCATGTCGATGGGATCGCCGCAGGTGAAGAGCTTCTCCATCGGCCGCCCGAGAGAGCGTGTGCCCTTGCCGAACCCCTTGATCCCCAGCGCCATGCCCTTGAGGCCGGTCTTGCCGAAGGCCTTGAGGCCCTTGAGCCCCTTGGCGAGTCCGCCCAGGGTGGTCAACCCCTTCATGCCGGGTATGCAGTCCAGCGCCGCGAAGGCCACATCCCAAAGAGACGCCTGCCCCTTCGCATACTTATTGAGCGTGTCGGCGAGGACGACCAGCGCCGCGATCAGCACGATCGCGCCGAGGATCGGCCCCCCGATGATCATCGCGATGATGCCCACCACGGCCACGACGACCTTGCACACCGTGACGATGGTGTCCCAGTTGTCGGAGAACCAGTCCCCGACCTCCTCCCACCACTTCCGATTGTGAATACCGGCGTCCGACGCCTCGTCGATCTTCGACTTCGCGTCCCGCGCCGCCTCCTCCCGCATCCTGCGGGCATCAGCCGCCATCTTCTTCGCCGCGTCCAGAGCACTGTTCGCGTCCGTCACGTCCGACCGGGCCGAGGTCTGCGCCGACCTGGCGTGCTGCGCGTCCCGCGTCGCGGCCCGCACCTTCGCCTCGTCCGGCTTCTCCGCGTCCTTGCTGCCGGTCGGATCGTCCTTGTACTTGTCCGCTTCCTTGCCGGCCCGCGTCACCCACGAATCGGCCGTCGCCAGACGGGACTTGGCGGAGGTGAGATCGGCCTGCGCCTCCCGCCCCTTCGCGAGCGCCTTGTCCGCCAGCGCCTGCGCCCGCTCCAGCCGGGGCCAGTAGTCCGCGAGCGCGTCCCCCGCCATCTCGTACGACTTCTTCAGCTTCTTCAGCTGCTTCGGCACACCCGAGAACTCGCCCTGGAACGCCTTCGCCGACTTCCCCGCCCACCGCAGGACAGCGTCCTCGTCCGCCATCCCCTTGATCAGGCGCAGGGCTTCCGACACGTCGTCCGCGAAGTCGTGCAGATTCTTCGAGAGCTGCCGCACCCGGTCCGGATCTCCCGGCGTCGGATCCTTGTCCAGGTCCAGGACATGCCAGTCCCCCGGCCGATTCCCCGCCATGCCGCAACCCCCGTCACGTCCAGTTCGGCAACACCCGTACGCACCGGCGAAGTTACTGGATGGGCGCGAGGTGAGAAAGGGAAGCCGCCGTGGGGCTGCCGGTCCTACCGGCCAACGAAGCGGAACGTCGAGGTGACGGCGTCGAAGACGTCGAAGAAGGAGTCGGCGAGGTCGAGGACCTGACTGCTGCCGGCGACCAGGGCGACTTTGCCCTCCTGACCGGGCACGGGGATGAACGTCTGCATGAGCACGGCGCGGATCGTGCGCTGGAGGCTGTCGTCGGGGACGACGATGTCCTCGATGCCGTACGTCCTCGCGGCGGGCCCTACGCCGGGTATCTCGACGGTGGTCACCTTGCGCCAGGCGTCACCCTCCTTCTTCGCCTCCCGCGCCGCGAGTTGACCCGCGATGGCCCCCGGGTCGGTGGAGAGGGCCTCGCCCGTCCGCGAGCGGCCGCCGACGATCGAGACGGTGACCGAGCCGGTGATCGGGGTGTCGCCGCCGAAGGACTCGGCCATGCAGCCGCAGTACAGGGCACCGGACTTCCAGGCATCGGCCGCGGCCCTGCGGAGGAAGCCGATGTAGGTGTCGCGATGCCTCGCCAACTCCGGGCGCCCCTCGACCCGTTCGCTCACCATCCGCCGGATCGAGTCGTCCCGTGACTCCGGCCGCACGTCGAACTCCCACCAGGACTCCGGCACCTTGATGCGGAATCCGCCGCGCTCGACGGTGAGCGTTTCGATGTAGCGGTCCATGGCGCGCCCCCCGGGTTGATGGTCCGTCCTTCTGCGCGAACCGGCCCTGTCTGTTCGACGTGTCTGTTCGACCTGTTCGGCTCGGGTCAGCCTACGAGGTGAGGCCGGCGAGGACCCCGCGCCACCCACCGTCCCAGGCCGTAGCCCCGCTCGCGGGACGGTGTGAAGGTGCCGAACGCAAATGTGGGGGCGCGGTGTGGAAGCGAGCGCGTCGCGGCACCGGCGGATGTGTCCAGGAACACGATCAGGCGCCAACGGGGCTCCGTTCGGGCCGGAACAGCCCCGTATGACCCCATCCACAGGGCGGTTTCAACCTGGCGAAACCAAGCGCCCCACGGATACCGTCATTGCCCTTGACCGACTTCGTTCAACCGATGTCCCACGGGGAGTCCACTGTGAAGCGCCGCTCTTTGCCCGTTGCTGCCGCGTTCGCCGCGACAACAGCCCTGCTGCTGACGGCTTGCGGCGGCGGGGACGACGCCCCGAAGGCGAACGACAAGATCGCAGGCGCGGACCAGGGAAGCACGGGTCCGGCTTCCCCCAGCGCGAGCGCTCCGGACGACGCCGACCGGCCGGACATCACTCTTCCGAAGGACCTCAGCGACAGGTTCGAGAACTGGAGTACCGGCGACGCCGCCAAGGACGCGGTTCTCGCGGATGCCGCACGGAGGATCGACGCGACCAACTACGCCATCGCCAAGGGCGACGCCGAACTGCCCGCTCTCGGTTACTACTACAGCGGCACCGCTCTGGGCGACGCCGGGGACTGGGTCACGTCCATCGCGAAGGACGGCTATTCGATCACCGGCGTCAACCGCTACTACAACGCCAAGATCGACCTCTTCGACTCCGCTTCGGCGGGCGTCGTGTACTGCGAGGATCAGTCCAAGGCCTTCGCGAAGGACCGGAAGTCGGGCAAGGTCATCAAAACGGCCGTGACTGCCAAGTCCTACGTCCTCTACACGACGCGACTCGAGAGGAACGAGAAGGGTGTCTGGCAGACGACGAAGCTCACGTCGCAGAGGGGACACAAGTCGTGCACCGCATAGCGACGCCTGGTCGACTCCTCGTCGTCGGGACCGTGGCGGGGACGCTCGCGATGATTCCAACCACCGCCTTCGCCGACTGGCCCCCCGGCGCGGGCACGCAGGGCCACACCCAGCAGAGCGCCCACTCCGACGCCGGAACTCTTGTCTCCCAGGTGACCTACTCCGGCTCCGTCCGCCCTAGAGGCGGCAACAGCGCCACCGTTCAGCCGGTGGGCGGCTGGACGCCGCCCGCGTGTTGGTACGAGCCGCGCTCTGTCGCCGAGTTCAAGAAGTACGTCGAGACCATGTACGAGGACACGATCAACACCCCGGGCCAGGCCAACTACGCGAAGTCGGCGGTCGGTCAGTTCCGGGACATCTACAAGGACGGCAAGTACAAGGACTACAACGGGGACAAGGCCGACGACGGGGCCTGGTGGGTCGCCGTCCAGAATCCCGACCGTCTCGACGACCCCGCGAGCATGGAATGCGGTGAACTGCCCTTCTGGGTGGCGAACGACGACGACCCCGGTGTCCCCCAGGCCGTCACGCCAAGGATTCTCGCCGAAGCCGCCTACAACGCCATCCAGCTCCCCGACACCAAGGTCACCCTCGCCCCCCGGGACATCACGAAGGTCAACCTGCCCACCTGGGCCTGGCTCGACAAGGCGACCTTCAAGGACGTGTCCGTCACCGCGTCGCTCGACGTCGCCGGTTTCGACATCTCGGCGACCACCACGGCGAAGCCCGTCTCCCTCAAGCTGGAACCCGGCACGAGCGACGCCGAGACCTACCCGGCCTCCGGAGAATGCCGGCTGAACGACGACCACTCGATCGGCGAGCCCTACGCCAAGGGCAAGGCCGGCGAGACACCGCCGTGCGGCATCAAGTACCTGCGCTCATCGGGCGACGGCACCTACGAACTCCGAGCCACCATCACCTGGGCGGTCACCTGGACCGGCACCGGAGGCGCAGGCGGCGACCTGCCCGACGGCACCTTCGGAACGACCCAGGACATCACCGTCCAGGAGATCCAGTCCGTCAACCGATGACATCACCCTGGTCAGGGAGCCTGTTCCCGCTGCGGGACGGGGCGCTCGGGAGCGTCGGGGAAGAACTTCCGGGACGTCGCGTACCTTCCGTAATACGGGTACAGGAGCGGAATGTCGGCGCCCCCGTGGCGGGCGATCGCGGCGATCTTGCGATAGAGGCGGGCCCTGGCCCGTACGTTCCTGTCGGTCGGGTCGAGCAGGCTCCGGCGCCGCACCAGATAGGTCCCCACCAGCGACGCGCAGACGATCAGCGCGTCGACGACGATGAACGCGATCTGGAACGGGCGGGACCTGCCGGACGCGACCAGGTCCCAGAAGGGCCATGCCCCGAGTCCGAAGACGAAGAGCGGAATCGCGGCGAGGCAGCCGAGAACACCGGCCTTCTCCGTGTCCTGGCGCCGCTGGAACAGCATCCAGTGGACGGCCCGGTCATCGAGAAAGTCGAAGCGCACCTCTCGCCCGAACCGCTCGGCCGCCGCTTTGGCGGCGGGGACGGCGGCGACGACCTCCGAGGGGACCATGTCGTGCGCGGTCCCCTGGTCGTCGACGAATCGTCCGGGCTTGAGGGCGTGATAGTCACCCACGTGAATCTCTCCCTGTCCGGCAGGCGCCGGTGCGGCGTGGAACGAGGTCGGGGAAGGGCTTGGACGCGGCGTCGGCGAGGGAGCCGTGGACCGGCCGGAAGGCCGGGGTTCGCGTCCGACGCGGGAGTGGGCCGCGTGTCGCCGGGGATCACATGACCCAGCGCAGGGACCCCGCGATCGAGGTGCACAGCCGTTCCATGGGACCGGTGACCCCGGTGACAGGTACGACAAAGCCGAGCACCAGATAGCCCGCCGTTCCCGGCATGTGGACGTACAGGTCCAGGGTGGTCCGCGTGCGGATCCGGACCGCTTCACCGGCCGGAAGGACGACAATCGAAACCTCGGCACCCCGTCCGCTCCGGTGCTCCCTCTCCTCGAACGAGGCCAGGAGGTCCCTGGGCGTCGGAGCGCCCGGCCTGGGCATCAGCGACACGACGAGCGATACGGGCATGACGCTGCCGTCGCGCAGCTCCGGCCGCAGGAAGAACTCCAGCGCACCGTTCGCGACGGCGGACTCGGCAGTGTTGCGAAGGCCGGCCCACGCCTCCTGCTTGACCTCCGCCGGGGCGTTCTTGCCGGACGCCTGGAGGTCCACGAACGTCTTCAGCTGCTTGCGCCACCGGTCCTGGACCAGGTCGATCCTGAACCATTCGCGGGGAACGAGCAGTCGGTAGTCCTTGGGACGCGCCGACACGTCCGGCCCGGTCGTCATCCCGGCATCACGACGGGCTCGCCCTCGGCGTCGAACAGACGCACGCTCTTGACGACTCCGGCGAACATGGACGAGAACACGTCCCATCCCTCGGGGGTGGGGGTACCCATCTCCATCACCACGGCGGTCCCGTTCGTCAGCGGCACCTGGACCTGGATGAAGGACGTCCGGACCGCCTCGTCCTTGCCCGACCCCGTGAGACTGCCGTCCAGGCTGCCCTTGCGGTCCCCGATACAGCAGACGGCAGGGCCACACGGCAGTTCGATCTCGCTGACCTGCCCGATGCCGAGGTGCCGCATCGAAGAGCCCATGAATCCGACCGGGTTGGATCCTGCCCGGGTGTCGAGGTCGATCATGCTCACCGTCACCGTGGCCGTACACCGGGTGCCCTCCACCTCGGTGAGGACGAACCCCGCGTACTGAACTCCGGCTTCCATGATGGAGTCGTAGTGGGCGGCACACATGACAGCCCACTGGAGCTGTACGTCGAAGTCGGCTTCCGGCATCACATCGCGTGCGAGTTGCATCAGTTGCTCTGCGGTCTCGTCCAGATCCTCCGCGTCCAGCGGGATCTCGAAGAAGCCGTCCGGCATGATCCAGCGGACGTCTATGCCGTTCTCACCGGCCGGGCCCCGAAGTTCGCCCTCGACTGATATCGCCGTCATGACTGTTCTTCTCCGTCGGGAACACTCGCTTCATCCACGCCCGGTCGGTACGTGGCAGCGAAGGGGTACGGACCGTAGTGCGGGTAGTGAGCGGGGACGTCCGCTCCCCCGTCGCGGGCAGCGTGTGCCACAGCGCGGTACCTGTGAGCCCGGGCCCGCAGATTCTGCCGGGCCGGGTCGCCCCAATGAACCACCGCGGCTCGAATCCACAGACCCAGCAGAATCAGAACGACGACTCCGGTCGCGGCGAGATAGACGAGCTGAGCTCTGTCCGACTCCCAGTACTGGGCCGCGCCACCCCAGTACACCGCGGCGCCGAAGCCGACGAGCGCGAGCGGAACCCCGGTCCTGAAACCGGCGCTGAACATCTCCTGCTCGTCCTGGTGCCGAAGCCTCAGCATCCGGAGCACCGCCCGGTCGTCCAGGAAGTCGAAGCCGACCTCACGGCCCGCCTCTTCGGCCAGCCTCCGAGCCCCGGGAACCCCGGCGATCACCTCGCCGGGTACCAGCCGAGCAGGCTCCCCGCCCCTGCGGCCGATGAACTCCCACTCTCCGAGTTCGCTTGTGTCACTCACCAACGCCCTGCTCCTCTCATGCTGTTCGTCCGGTCATGCCGTGTTCCCCGTTCCTGCTGTGTTCGCCCCGGATGCGGGCTAGGCGGCCAGCGCGGCGTGGAAGGGCTTCGGCGAGGCACCGGGAGAAGGCCTCGGCGTGGGCGCCGGAGTCGGTGAGGGCTGCTGAGCGGGCGGCTGGTACCCGGTGGTCCCGCCGTTCTCCCCGCTGAACATCCGGTGAAGGGCGCTCGCGAGGCCCGTCCCCTTGATGGCGGCCGTGATCTCCTTGCCGCCTATGGGCACGAACTTTTCCGGAAGGCCTGAGACGCCCAGCTTCTGGCCCAGCTTCAGCCCGCCGGCCAACGTCTTGTTGGTCAAGGTCACGCTCAAGCCGTTGAGGAAGTTGTGGCCGATCCCGTCCACGGCGGCGAGGCCCCTGAAGGATCCGAAGGTGCCGAGCTTTCCGAACGCCCTCAGTTTCGCCATGCCCTTGAGGCCGACCAGGGCCCGGAAGCCCTTGAGGGACCCCAGCCCGGGAAGGATGCCCAGAGCGTCCGTGCCCAGCTTCAGCCAGTCGACCTTGCCGCCGCGCACGGACATGTCGTACGCGTGACCGGCCAGTGCCGCGGCGCTGGAGAGAACCGCGAGGGTGGCGAAGATGGGCACCAGGAACTGGAGCGGCGGGACGAACGCGCAGACGACCGCCAGCACCGAGAGAATGGCCGAAAGATTGGAGAACGTATCCGCCCAGTCGGCGAGCCAGTTCATGAATCCGCCGGGATCCCGAACGGCGTCGTGGTGCACGACGTCCCTGATGTGGCGGGCCGCACGATCTCCGGCGTCGTCAAAAATGTCCCTGGCGTCCGACACGTCCTTCCGTGCCTGGCCGATCCTGTGCAGCGCCTCGTTCTGTTTCTTCTTCCAGCGCTCGTACTCAGGCCTGTCCGCCTCGGGGATCTCGGTGACGAGGTACTTGTCCGTGAACTTCTTCACCTCCCGCTCCGCCATGTCGTGATCGTCCTTGGCCTCCCGGTAGTCCGCCAGCGCCTTGTCGGCTTTCCGCTGTGCGCGGTGCAGTTCTCCGGCGAACTCCTTCGACTCTCCGTCCGCGACCGTCTCGCCGAGCGCGTTCGCCGCCTCGTCGTACCGTTCGAACGCCTTCTGCAGTCGGTCACCCGCGCCGTCCGCCACTTCGTTGAAGGCGCGCCCCGCGTCGCTGTCCCACCCCTCCACGGACGACAACGCCTTGATGACCCGGGCCTGTTCATCGATCATCTCGGCCGTCTTGCGCAACTTGCTTCCAAGTGCCGCCACTTCATGCGGGTCTCCGGGCGTCGGATCCTCGTCCCACAGGGGCGGCCAGTCGCTCGATCGCCTGCTCACTACTTGCCCTTCCCCTTGGCCCCCGATATGGCATTGGCCAACTCGTGGTCTATCTCCTCATATTTCTGAGCCGCGACCGATGTCGCTTCGGCAAGCTTCTTTATTTCCTTCATGAGATGCTTGCGCGTCTTCTTCCATGTGCCGCCGAAATCGTCGAAGGCATCTTTCAATCCACCATGGCCGAGTGCGTCGTTGTAACCGTCCGCCGGATTTCCGTGCTGTTCGAACTCACGGTGAATCTTTCCCAGCGAACGAGAACACTCCTTGATCAGGTCCAGGTCGTAAGCGGTTCTGTCACCCATCGATTAATTCCCCATCGTGAACATGAGACACTGCTGCGATACTTCGCCCGCCAGCAGCGAGGAAGGTGAGACGAGTTGTCCAGGAGCAGCGACCGCACAGCACGCAACCGCCTCGGCGTCGTTCCGGACGCCGGTGCGTGGTGCGCGATAGGCCGGGTCCCTCAACCTCCGGCGGACGTTCACCAGGCGGCCGGCGCGGGCCCACTGCGACCCGCGTTCCTCCGGCCGCTCGGCATCCTCGGCGCCGTACTCGTAGCACCGCTGATGCCCATCGCCATGCTGTTCAGCCTCCTCGCCTCCGGTGAGCAGGCCCTCAAGCGCCTCTTGTCGACGAAGGAGGAGCGCGACCGTGGCCGAGCGGACGACCTCGCGACCGACAGTCGGGACAAGGCCATCGTCGAGCAGGGCCTCGACGACACCTTCGACGGCGACTGGGACAAGGCCGCGGGACAGTTCCTGCTGCGCTGGTACGGCCATTCCTCCCACCACCAACGTTTCGTCATGCTGGCCGAGGGCCGCATCGTGCTGGCCGCCCCGCCGAAGCGGGTGTCCGTCCGCAGGGAGGACCGCATGCGCGTCGTCGCCGAGATTCCCGCGGGAACGGCGGTCGTCGAGGACCCTCTGCCCGAGTACGACAACCGAAAGCTGCGCATCCGCTTCACCGACGGCTCCTGGCTGATGCTCACCACGGAGGAGCAGCGCAGCGAACTCCACATGTATCTGATGCGGCGGACACGGGCCGAGGGGCCCCACACCTCCGACGTCTGACATGACGGTGCGATGGGACACGGCATGTGCCCCATCGCACGCAGTGCGGCACGTGGCTCGCGGGCGCTTCTAGCCCTTGACACCCTTGGCCAGCTGGTCGTCCAGGTCCTCGTACGCCTTCGCCGCGTCGTCCAGGAACTTGGCCATGCCCTTGAGGCCCTCAAGGGTTTCCTTCATGCCCTTGGTGAACTCCTTGAAGGAGTCGTCGAAGGCCTGGGAGCCCTTGGACGTGGTGTAACCGTCCGCGACGAGGCCGTCGATGTAGCTGTCGAGGCCGTGGAGCTTGTCCTCCATCTTCTCCTTCTCGTGGCCCAGTCGCTTGGCAGCGCCCCGCATCTTCTCGTAAGTGATGTCCGCGTCTTTGCCGCCGGCCATGTGGCGTCCTCCATGCTTCAACTCGCCGCAGGGCCAACCCCCGTGGCTCCTGATGCGGATGGTGCGATCGCCCGCATCGAGCAAGCAGCTTACTTACGGCGCTTGCAGGAGCACACCCCGGTTGTGTCACGAGCCCGCACCAAGGACCGTTCCCGTCCCGGGCCTTCGTGGTTCCCTCACACGGGCCGTTGCCTGCGGGAAGCGGTGAGCGGCTATCGTCGAGAGCACCTGTGGCCCGCGTTCCGGAAGCGGCCCTCGGTGTCTGGGGGAGGACGAGCGTGCGGCTGACTCTGACCGTCGTCGACCCGCTCGGCGGCGCCACCGCCGACGTGGTTCTCGACGCGGATCCCGAGTCCTCGGTGGGGGACATCGCCAAAGAGCTCGCAGCGCACGTCGGTTACGACGGCGGTGCGCAGATCATCCCCCTCGGACATCACCAGGGGGCCGCGGGCGGCGGCGCGCCGGTCGCGTACGTCGACGGGTATCCCGTCGATCCCGCCGCGACCATCGCCACCTCGCCGCTGCGCGAGGGCGCCGTCGTGAGCCTGCACGACCCCGCCGGATGTCTGCCCGGCGAACCGACCGGACTGGTCGAACTGCGGGTGGCGGGCGGTCCGTCGGCCGGCGCCGTGCACCGGCTCGGGATCGGCCGGTACGACATCGGCGCCGGGGCGGCCTCACCCATCAGGATCGACGATCCCGAACTTCCGCAAAGGGCGCTGACGTTGTCAGTTGCAACGGACGGAACCTGCGGTGTCGTCGCGCACGGGGAGAAGGAGGGCGTCACCCTCGACGGAACGGCTCTCACCGAGCGCGAGGGCGACGACTGGCCGCTCGGCGGGCAGGTCGCGGTCGGCAACACCCTTCTCCAGCTGGACCGTTACACACAGCCCGACGCCGCGCTCAAGTGGTCGGACGACGGCGCCGCGCTCGACTACAACCGGCCGCCCCGGCTGCGTCCGCCGGAGCGCGAGACCAAGTTCCGGCTGCCGAGCCCGGTACGGGACTACGAGGCCCGTCCGCTGCCCTGGCTGATGGCACTGACGCCGCTGGTCAGCGCCGTCGTCATGGTGATGGTCTTCGGGCGCTGGTACTACATGATCATGGCGCTGCTGAGCCCGCTGATCATGCTCGGCAACTACCTCATGGACAAGAAGCAGGGCCGCAAGTCCCATGCCAAGCAGGTGAAGGAGTACAACGAGCACAAGGCGCGGATCGAGAAGGACGCCCAGGAGGCCCTGCTCGCCGAGCGCCTCGACCGGCGCCGGGCGATCCCCGATCCGGCGACCGTGCTGTCGCTGGGCACCGGACCGCGCACCCGGCTGTGGGAGCGGCGGCGCACCGACGCGGACCATCTGCTGCTGCGCGTCGGCACCGGACGGCTGCCGTCCGAGGTCGTGCTCGACGACCCCGAGCAGGACGACCACAAGCGCCAGGTCACCTGGAGCATCGAGGACGCGCCGGTCGCCCTGCCGCTCGCCGAGCGCGGGGTCGTCGGCATCGCCGGACCCGGCGACTCGGCCCAGGCGCTGGGCCGTTGGGCCGTCGCGCAGACCGCGGCCCTGCACAGCCCGCTGGACGTCCAGTTCTACGTCCTGACGGAGAACAGCGGCCAGGACGACTGGGACTGGGTGCGCTGGCTCCCGCACAGCAGGCCCGCCGGCGCCCAGGACGCCAACGTCCTCATCGGCACGGACGCCGAGACCGTCGGCGCCCGCATCGGCGAGCTCACCCAGCTCCTCGACGCCCGCCAGAAGGCCGCCAGGCAGAACGGCAACAAGGCCTCGTTCAGCGATCCCGACATCGTCGTCGTCTGGGACGGATCCCGGCGGCTGCGGTCCATGCCCGGTGTGGTGCGGCTGCTGCGCGAGGGCCCGGCCATGGCCATGTACGCGATCTGTCTGGACGCCGAGGAGCGGTTCCTGCCCGGCGAGTGCCAGGCCATCGTCATCGCGGAGCCGAAGCCCGAGGAGCACACGAGCGAGCGGCGGCCCGCCGGGGTCGCGCCGGCCGCCCCCGGCGGCTTCCCCTCCTTCCACGCCTGGCACGCCACCGAGACCGACGACTCCGCCACCGGGACGTCCAAGGCGCTCGAACTGCGGCTGCGGGTGCAGCAGACGGGCGTCGCACGGGTACAGGACGTACGGCCCGACTTCGTGTCGGCCCCCTGGTGCTCCCGGCTCGCCCGGGCCCTGTCCGCGCTGCGCGACATCAGCGGCGAGACCGAGGACTCGGCCCTCCCCGGCGCCAGCCGGCTGCTCGACGTGCTTCAGCTGGAGCCGCCGACCGGGGACGCGATCGGCGCGCGCTGGCGGCTGGGCGGGCAGTCGACGACGGCGGTCATCGGGGAGTCGTACGACGGTCCGTTCGGCATCGACATGCGACGCGACGGCCCGCACGGTCTGATCGCCGGTACGACGGGTTCCGGAAAGTCGGAGCTGCTCCAGACCATCGTGGCGTCGCTGGCCGTGGCCAACACCCCCGAGAACATGACCTTCGTCCTCGTCGACTACAAGGGCGGCTCGGCGTTCAAGGACTGCGTCAAACTCCCGCACACGGTGGGCATGGTGACCGACCTCGACGCCCATCTCGTGGAGCGCGCGCTGGAATCGCTCGGCGCCGAGCTCAAGCGGCGCGAGCACATCCTCGCCGCCGCCGACGCCAAGGACATCGAGGACTACCAGGATCTCGTACGCCGTGATCCCTCGCACGCGCCCGTGCCACGGCTCCTCATCGTCATCGACGAGTTCGCCTCCATGGTGCGTGACCTGCCCGACTTCGTGACGGGACTGGTCAACATCGCCCAGCGGGGCCGTTCGCTCGGCATCCACCTGCTGCTCGCCACCCAGCGGCCGAGCGGTGTCGTCTCCCCCGAGATCCGGGCCAACACCAACCTCCGGATAGCGCTGCGCGTGACCGACGGCGGCGAGTCGAGCGATGTCATCGACTCCCCCGAGGCCGGGCAGATCTCCAAGAGCACTCCGGGCCGCGCCTACGTCCGTCTCGGGCACGCCTCGCTCGTACCGTTCCAGTCGGGGCGCGTCGGCGGCCGCCGGCCCGGTGCCGCCGACCCGGCGGCGCTCGCGCCCTGGGCGGGGCCGCTCGGCTGGACGGACCTCGGGCGGGCCGCGCTGGTCAAGCCCAAGGCCGAACAGCGCGAGGAGGAGGAGATCACCGACCTCAAGGTGCTGGTCGACGCCGTGCGCGAGGCCAACCAGGCCCTCGGTATCCCGCCCCAGCACAGCCCCTGGCTGCCCGCCCTCTCCGAGACGCTGCTGCTCGACGAGATCACCGTGCCCGCGTTCGCGGGCGGTCCCGGCAAGCTGCCGCCCGCCCCGTACGGCGTCGAGGACCTGCCCGCCGACCAGGCCCGCCGCCCGGTCGTCGTGGACTTCGCCTCCTTCGGGCACCTGCTCATCGGCGGCGCGCCCCGCAGCGGACGTTCGCAGATCCTGCGGACGATCGCGGGTTCGCTGGCCCGCACCCACTCGGCGGCCGACGTCCACCTGTACGGGATCGACTGCGGCAACGGCGCGCTCAACGCGCTGACCCGGCTGCCGCACTGCGGCGCCGTCGTCGGCCGCAACCAGACCGAGCGTGTCGTCCGCCTCATCGCCCGGCTGAAGGGTGAACTGACCCGCAGGCAGGATCTGTTGGCCGACAAGGGCTTCGCCGACATCGGCGAGCAGCGGGCCGCGGAGCCGGAAGGCGCGCGGCTCCCGCACATCGTGGTGCTGCTCGACCGGTGGGAGGGCTGGCTGCCGACGCTCGGCGAGTACGACCACGGCGATCTGACCGACCAGCTCACCGCGATGATGCGCGAGGGCGCGAGCGTCGGGCTGCACCTGGTGATGACGGGCGACCGTCAGATCCTGTCCACCCGGATCGGCTCGCTCACCGAGGACAAGTACGCCCTGCGCCTCGCCGACCGCTCCGACTTCTCGCTGATCGGCGTCAACGCGCGCAAGATCCCCGAGGAGATCCCGCCCGGCCGCGGCTACCGCAACGAGCACGGCACCGAGACGCAGTTCGCCCTGCTCACGGAGGACTCCACCGGTCAGGGCCAGGCCGCGGCGCTCACGGCGATCGGCGAGGCGGCCACGGTCCGCGACGCCGGACTGCCGCGCGAGCGCCGCCCGTTCCGGGTCGACGTGCTGCCCACCCGGATCGGTTTCGCGGACGCGTGGGAGATGCGCGACCCGGACGCCTCCCGCTCCAGGCTGTGGAGCCTGGTGGGCATCGGCGGCGACGACGTCATGGGCTTCGGACCGGACCTCTCCCGGGGTGTTCCGACCTTCGTCGTCGCGGGCCCGGCCAAGTCCGGCCGCAGTACGACGCTGATGAACATGGCACGGTCCTATCTGGCCCAGGGGGTACGCCTGGTCATCGCGGCGCCCCGCCCGTCGCCGCTGCGCGAACTGGACGGCCAGGAAGGCGTGTTGAAGGTCTTCGACGAGGACGACATCGAGAGCGACGATCTGCGCGAGGCCATCGACTCGGCCACGCCCGAGGAGCCGGTCGTGGTCCTGGTCGACGACGGCGAGGTCCTGGAGGACTGCGACGCCGAGACCGTCTTCAAGCGGATCGTGCAGCGCGGCGCCGAACGCGGTCTCGGACTGGTCATCGCGGGTGACGAGGAGGATGTGTGCAGCGGGTTCTCCGGCTGGCAGGTCGAGATGAAGAAGGGCCGCCGCGGCATCCTGCTGTCTCCGCAGGACTCCTCGGCGGGCGAGCTGATCGGCATCCGTACGAACCGCAGCATGGTCGGCGGACCGGTCGCCCCCGGCAAGGGCCTGCTGCACCTCGGCGACGGAGAGCCGATGACGGTGACGACACCGATGTGACCCGACGGGCCGGCAAGGAAGAGGACCGAAAGGAACAGAGGGAACAGAAGGAAGAGGGGGCGGTCCGGTGAGCGGATCGGCGAAGCCGAAGCGGCGCAGGGCCGCGGGGGCGGCGCTGCGCTACGAGCATGTGCGGCAGCGGCCGTCCGCGTGGGCGCAGGCGAGGGAGAAGGCGTCCCGGGGGGAGGCGTTCGGTGGCTGTCTGATCCTGCTGGCCGCCATGGCGGCGTTCGCCGGGTTCGCGCTCATGGTCATGACCTGGGGATCCGAACTCTGGGGCGGCACGGCCCCCGCCTGGCCGGGCGACGGCTACGGCTTCGCGGCCACCGTCGGGGCGGTACTGCCCCTCGGACTGGCCGCGGTGATCGTGACACTCGACAGGATGAAGTGGAAGACGAGCCCACTGCGCTCGCTCGGCTGGGTGCTCGCCTCTCTGCCCGGAGTCGCCGCCTGCTTCCTGTGGGCCGTGGTCGTGTTCGCCGCCTTCCGCCCCAAGCACCGGCGCGACTGGGACTCCGCGTGCTACAGCCGGGGCAACCCCTGCTGGGTCCACGCCGAGTACCCGTATGTCTGGGCCGTCGGCCTGCTCGCGACCGTGCTCGTCGCCGCCGCGCTGATCACCGTGCTCATCAGGATCGCGAACGCCCGCGAGAAGACCCCGTCCGCCTGAGCCCCGCCCCTCCCGGCCCCGGCCCCGCTCCGAGCCCGCCCCCCGGCCCGGCCCCGGACCCCCGGTTGACTGCCGCACGAGACACCCCCGCCGCCCCCTGTGACGCGGATCACGGGAACCCGGGGTGCGCGGATCGACAGTTAAGGAGGGTGAGCACTGACATGCGTACCCGGATACGTGCCGGGGATCCGAGCGCGTTCGCCGAGCTGTACGACAGCTACGCCCGCGCCGTCTACAACCACGCCTTCCGCCTCACCGCCGACTGGTCCGCGGCGGAGGACGTGATGGCCGAGACCTTCATGGAGGCGTGGCGGCTGCGTGACCGGGTCGGCGCCGAGGGCGGCAGCCTGCGGCCGTGGCTGCTGGGCGTGGCGATCAACATCGCCCGTGGCCACCATCGCAGCAACCGGCGCTACCGGGCGGCGGCGAGCGCCGCCGCGGAGGCCGAGACGGCGCTGCCCGACCATGCCGACGAGGTGGCGGGCCGGCTCGACGACCGACGGCGTATCGCCGCCGCCCTGCGCGCGCTCGCCGCACTGCGCAGACCCGAGCGCGAGGTCCTGACGCTGTGCCTCTGGGAGGGGCTGGAGTACGCGGCCGCGGCCGAGGCTCTCGGCATCGCGGTCGGAACGGTGCGCTCGCGTCTTTCCCGGGCGCGCGCCAAGCTGCGCAGACTCACCGAGGCCGAACTCGGCGGCGGCCCCACCGACCGGGCGGCGACGGCCCCGTACACGGGCCACCGCGCCGAAGAACGCGCGGGAAAACCCGTACGGGGAAATCGGGAACTCGGCCGGCCGGATCGACAGACAAGAGGAGAACACATCCACTCGATCCGGCCCGTATCGGAAGGAAATCGATGAAAGCGACCCAGTCCCGGCAGAGTCCGGCCGAGTGGGAGGAGAGCACGCCTCTCCTCCCGCAGACTGCGCGCGATCTCCCGGCGGGCCGTCACCAGTTCCACAAGGAGCGCTTGATGGCCCACATCCAGCAGGACACCCAGCGGGACACGAGCACCACGAAGGCCGCCCCCGCCCTGCCGAAGCCCCGGGGATTCCGCCTGCTGCGCCCGGCGTTCGCGCTGCCCGCGATGGCGCTGACCGCCGCGGTCGTCGCCGGGACGCTGCTGATCGACAGCGGCGTGCACAACGATGGTCTCGCCACCGGACCCGCGGCGATCGTCCCCGTCGGCGCCACGACCACCAAGGGTCTGCCGCAACTGATCGACCAGGTCTCCCTGGCGGCGGCCGAGGAGACCCACCCCACGGTCGGGCCCGGCCAGTACGTCTACATCGCGTCCCAGGATTCCGGCACCTTCGTGAAGACGGACGGCGACGAGAGCAGCCTCGTCAGCTACGCGCTGCACCGGCGCCAGATCTGGCGGTCCGCCGACGGCACCAAGGGCTGGCTGATCGACGCGGCCGTCAACGACAGCTCCGAGGGCGAGACGCTGAGCCTGCCCGACGAGCGGGGCAACACCCCCGAGGCCGGCCTGAACCACCCGTCGTACGACTTCCAGACCCGGCTGACCACCGACCCCGACGAGCTGCTGAAGCTGATCTACAAGGAGGCCGCGGGGCACGGCAACACCCCCGACCAGGAGGCGTTCACCACGATCGGTGACCTGCTCGGCGAGAGCTACCCGCCCGCGAAGCTCTACTCGGCCCTGTTCAAGGCCGCCGCGAAGATCCCGGGCGTGGTCGTGGTGAACGACGCCAAGGACGCGCTCGGCCGCTCGGGCGTCGCGGTGGCGCGGCTGGACGAGACCAGCGGCGAACGCGAGGAGTGGATCTTCGACAAGAAGACCCATGTCTTCCTCGGCGAGCGGACCGTGCAGGTCACGCCGGTCACCCAGGACGGGGTCGTCATCAAGCCCGGCACCGTCCGCGGGATCAGCGCCATCACCGAGCGCGCGATCGTCGACGGCATGAGGCAGACGCCTGGGCAGAAGGACTGAGGTCCCGCCGCCACGGGCTGAGGCTCACCGGTGTCCACCGGCCCCGCGGCCGCCCACCGCTGTCCACCGGCCCCGAGGCCGCCGTCCCAGGACGGCGGCCTCGGGGCTGTGCGGGCCTCACTGGGCGGTGCGGGACATCAGCCGACCTTCGTCATCCGGGCCACCGGGTCCCCCGCCTCGGCGTTGTCCGTCTCGTAGGTGAGGACGCTGCCGGAGGGCGTCAGCCGGACCTCGTGACGGCCCTTGGTGCAGACGTCCCGGTTGGACTCCGAGGCCACACTCGTGGCGACGAGCCGCTTCTTCGTGACCGTCTTGAGGACGAGGACGTCGTCGCAGATGCCGCCGATCTGGTCGGTCTGCCGGAAGGTGCCCAACTCCTCGCCCACGGCCGCCTGGTGGACGGTGACACGGAAGGTGCCCATGGGGAGGGTGCCGCTGAGACCGAGACCGTCGCCCTCCCAGGTGCCGAGGTAGGAGGCCGGGACGGTGGACTGCCGGCTTCCGGGATCGGACGCGCTCTTCGTCGGGTCCGGTGCGGGGGCGCTCGCCGTGGAGCCCGGCCGGGTGGCGCTCGCCGACGGATCGGTGGCGGGGTCGCTCCGGGTCGCCGTGGCCGACGGACGCCCGCCCGCCACGCTCCCCGCGTCGTCCTTGCCGCTGCCCGGCAGCAGGTCGAAGAGGAACGCCGATCCCACGGTCACCGCCGCCAGCGCTCCCGCGACGGCGAGGGCGACCGTGCAGCTCATCCTGCGGCCCTGCCCGCCGGCCCCCGGCGCGGAGGTCGCCGCCACGCTGACCGAGAGCTTGCCGGGCCGGTCGGACGTCCCCCGGTCCGAACCCGCCTCGCGGTGCACGGCGTCCTGGGGACCGGTGGCCCGGCCCCCGCCCTGCCCCGGTACGTACGCGGGCATCGCGGGCGGCGGCCCGAAGCCCGGCGGGGGCGGCCCGAAGCCACCACCCGGCCCCGGCCTCCCGGCCGCCGCCCCGGAGTTCACCTCACCGGACGCCACCGCACCGGACGCCGGCCCTCCGGCCCCGGCCCCGCTCCCGGCGCCCCGGCCGTCCTGCACCGACGGACTGCTGAAGCCCACCGGCCCGGACGGCGTCGCCTGCACGGCCCCCGCCGCCTCAAGGTTCAGCAGCTGTACGGCACTTCGGCTCACCCGCTCGACCAGGGCGCCCGGCAGCCAGCCCGCCGACACCAGCCGGGCGGCGCCCTGCGGTGCGAGCCGGACGGCCACCTCTCCCGGAGTGGGCCGCGCCGCGGGCTGCTTGGCCAGGCAGGCCGCCACCAGCTCGCGCAACTCGCCTTCCAGCAGGTCGAGTCGCGGTTCCTCGTGCACCACCTTGTAGAGCAGGGAGGCGGAGGAGTCGCCGGGGAAGGGCGGCTCGCCGGTGGCGGCGTACGCCAGGACCGCGCCGAGCGAGAAGACGTCCGCGGCTCCGGTGACGCCCTTGCCGAGGATCTGCTCGGGGGACATGTAACCGGGCGAGCCGACCGAGACCCCCGTCGAGGTCAGCGAGGCGGTGCCGTCCGTGGCGCGTGCGATGCCGAAGTCGATGAGGAGCGGACCGTCGAGGGTGAGCAGCACGTTGGAGGGTTTGACGTCGCGGTGGACCAGGCCCAGCGCGTGGACCGCGGTGAGCGCCTCGGCCAGACCGGCGCCGAGGACGCGCGCGGAGTGCACCGGGAGCGGTCCGCCGTCCACGACGGCGGATGTCAGTGAGGGTCCGGCCGCGTAGCCGATGGCGACCCAGGGGACCGGCGCCTCCGGGTCCGCGTCCAGGACGGGCGCGGTCCACGCGCCGCCCACCCGCCGCGCCGCCTCCACCTCGCGGCGGAAGCGGGCGCGGAACTCCTCGTCGAGCGCGAAGTGCGGATGCACGATCTTGACCGCGACCGTACGTCCGCCCGCGCTGCGTCCCAGATAGACGCGCCCCATGCCGCCGGACCCCAGCCGGCCGAGCAGCCGGTAGGGCCCCACGACCGTGGGTTCGTCGGCTCCGAGCGGCTGCATGGCACTCACGGTTCCCCCTCCCCCGTACACACTGCCCAGCAGCGTAGTGCCGTGCGCGCCCGGGGCGTCAGGGCTGAAGGAGCGTTACGGCTGAAGGAGCCGTACGTTCACGTCCGCCGGGAAACCGGTGGTCGAGCCGACCCGGCGCGCGAACTCCCGTACGGCCTCCAGCTGCGGGCCGCCGAAGCGGAAGTCGAGCGTCGTGAAGTACTGCTCCAGGACGGACTCGTCGAACGCCTCCCACCGGGCCGCCTGCTCGGCGACCTTGGAGACCTCGTCGAGGGAGAGGTCACGGGAGGCGAGGAAGGCCTGGTGCACCTTGCGGGTGACGAGCGGTTCGCGCTCCAGGTAGTCGCGCCGGGCCGCCCACACGGCGAAGACGAACGGCAGGCCCGTCCATTCCTTCCACAGCGCGCCGAGGTCGTGCACCTGGAGCCCGAACTTCGGTCCGTCGAGCAGGTTGGCGCGCAGCGCCGCGTCGCCGATGAGGACGGCGGCGTCGGCCTCCTGCATCATCAGGCTCAGATCGGGCGGGCACGTGTAGTACGAGGGCCGCACGCCGACCTTCTCGGCCAGCAGGAGCTGGGCGAGCCGCACGGAGGTGCGCGAGGTCGAGCCGAGGGCGACGCGGGCACCGTCGAGCTGGTCGAGGGGAACCTGCGAGACGATCACACAGGACATCACGGGGCCGTCGCAGCCGACCGCGATGTCCGGAAAGGCGACAAGGTCGTCGGCGTGCTTGAGGAACTCGACGAGCGTGATGGGCCCGATGTCGAGATCCCCCCGCACCAACTGCTCGCTGAGCTTCTCGGGGGTGTCCTTGGTGAGCTCGAAGTCGAGGAGCGTGCCCGTTCTCGCGAGCCCCCAGTACAGGGGCAGGCAGTTCAGGAACTGGATGTGGCCGACGCGCGGCCGGGTGCGAGAATTGTCCACATCGCGAGGCTAGACCCCATGCGATACCTGGCAGGCCTCAGGGTCGGCGTGTACGGGTGGAAACCGTCCCGGCCCCTCGTGTCAACCGTCGTGACACCTCGAAGTCAACGCACGTCAGGCCCCTGGCCGACACGAGACACCCGTCCGGATGACGTGATCTTTGCCTCTATTGCTTTCGGCTGCCTGCGTGCTAGGCTCGCCGCAAGTTGCAGTTTGGTTTCCCTTGCAGTACAGAGCCTGCGGAGCATGTGACCGCGGGCTCTCGTCGTTTTCAGACGTATGCAGTTGTTTACACAATCGCAGGTTCTGGAGCAGGGCAACCCTTTGGGCCCAAGGAGGGCTTATGGCTACCGGAACCGTGAAGTGGTTCAACGCCGAAAAGGGCTTTGGTTTCATTGCCCAGGAAGGCGGCGGCCCGGACGTCTTCGTCCACTACTCCGCGATCAACGCGAGCGGATTCCGCTCTCTCGAAGAGAACCAGTCGGTTTCCTTCGACGTCACGCAGGGTCCGAAGGGCCCGCAGGCGGAGAACGTCACCCCGCTCTAAGCCTTCGGCTCCATGAGCCCAATGCTTTGATCCGGAACGGATAGCAGTACCCAAGGAGCCCCGCGCCAGCCGGTCGCGGGGCTCCTGCCTTTTTTCGCCTTTGCCGCCCGCCACCCGCAGGTGGTGAACCCGGCCGGGCGCGGCGCCCCGGCCACCCCGGCCCGGGGACTACGTCGCGTACAGGGCCTCTATCTCCTTGCCGAAGTCCTTCTCGATCGCCGTGCGCCGCAGCTTCATGGAGGGCGTGAGGTGGCCGGCCTCCTCGGTGAAGTCGACGGGCAGGACGATGAAGCGGCGGATGGACTCGGGGCGCGAGACGAGCCGGTTGGCCTCGTCGACGGCGCGCTGCAGGATGGCCAGCAACTGCGGGTCGTCCATGACCAGCTCCGGGGGAACCGGGTGCTTGCCGTTCATCCGGCGCCAGTGGGCGATGCCCTCGGGGTCGAGGGTGATGAGGGCGGAGACGAACGGGCGGCGGTCCCCCAGAACGATGCACTGGGCGATCAGCGGATGGGAGCGCAGCCAGTCCTGGAGGGGCGCCGGGGCGACGTTCTTGCCGCCCGCGGTGATCAGGATCTCCTTCTTGCGGCCGGTGATGGCGAGGTAGCCGCCGTCGTCCAGTTCCCCGATGTCGCCGGTGGCGAACCAGCCGTCCGGGGCGGCGTCGACGACACCGCCCGCGTGCGGGTCCCAGTAGCCGCGGAAGACCTGTGCGCCGCACAGCAGCACCTCCCCGTCGGCGGCGATCCGCACGCGGGTGCCCGGCAGCGGCCGGCCCACCGTGCCGAGGCGCGGTTTCTGCGGAGGCGTGACGGTCGCGGCGGCCGTCGTCTCCGTGAGGCCGTAGCCCTCGAAGATCTCGATCCCGGCCCCCGCGTAGAAGGCGGCGAGCCGGCGGCCGAGCGGGGAACCGCCGCAGATGGCGTGCCGGACCCTGCCGCCGAGGGCGTTGCGGATACGCCGGTAGACCAGGGGGTCGTAGAGGGCGCGGGCCGCGCGCAGTGACCGGCTCGGGCCGGGACCGGTGCCGTGCTGCCTCGCCTCGACGGCCTCGCCGTACTTCTGGGCGATCCGGGCCGCCCGGTCGAAGGAGGAACCGCGGCCCATCCGTTCGGCCGTGGCGCGGCCGGTGTTGAACACCTTCTCCAGGACGTACGGGATGGCGAGCAGGAAGGTCGGCTTGAACGAGGCCAGGTCGGCGAGGAGTTCGTCGGTCTGGAGGCTCGGCGCGTGGCCGAGTTTGACCCGCGCGCGCAGACAGGCCACGGCCACCATGCGGCCGAAGACGTGCGAGAGGGGGAGGAAGAGCAGGGTGGAGGCGGGGTCCTGGGTGCGGGCCTTGAAGATCGGGTAGAGCAGTTCGACGGCGTTGTCGACCTCGGCGAAGAAGTTGCCGTGGGTCAGGACGCAGCCCTTGGGGCGGCCGGTGGTGCCCGAGGTGTAGATGAGGGTGGCGAGCGTGTCCGGGCCCAGTACCCCGCGCCGTACGGTCACTTCCTGGTCCGGGACCTCGCGGCCCAGCTCCGCGAGGCGCTCCACGTGGCCCTTCTCGAAGACCCACATGTGCTGCAGGTCGGGGATGTGTTCCCGCTCGGGGCCGAGCGCGGCGGCCTGCGCCACGGACTCCACGGCGAGCGCGACGGCCCCCGAGTCCTGGAGGATCCAGCGGGTCTGGAAGACCGAGGAGGTCGGGTACACCGGCACCGTGACCAGGCCCGCGGCCCAGGCGGCGAAGTCGAGGAGCGTCCATTCGTACGTCGTCCGGGCCATGATGGCGATCCGGTCGCCCGGCACCAGCCCCTCCGCGATCAGCCCCTTGGCCACCGCGAGGACCTCGTCCGCGAACTCGGCGGCGCTCACGTCCGTCCAGCCCTCGCCGTCCGGGGTCTTCCGGCTGAGGACCGGCTCCAGCGGAGCGGCGGCCGCGTTGTCGAACGGGATGTCCGCGAGGGAGCCGTGCGTCACCTGTCCCACGATCGGCGGCACCGCGACCTCGCGCACGACACCGTCCAGCCGCCTGATCTCGGGCTCCGGAAGGGGCGGGACGGAGTCGGAGAAGTACGGGCTGGACACGGGGCGGCTCCTTGTCGGCCGGAGGCCGGGGCGGGTGCAAAGCGTGTTCGGGCTCGGAGGTGCGCGCGGGGCGCGAATCCTCGTACGGCCCTGGGGAGTGGGGGGTTCAGGGGTCTCGGCAACCCGGTGAGACGGGGATCCTACGGCGCCGGAGTGTGGAGTTTGTGACGCTTTGCCGCAGGCGAGGTGCGGGTTACCCGGGGTAGCTGTGCCCGTTCGGACCCTGCGGCCGGCGGCGCCGGACACCCCGGCGGTCTTGCCGCCGGAACACCCGGCACCGGTCGGCCGAAGCCTTCTCGACCCGCCCCCGGGTGACGCGCCCCCAGCGGACCGCCGTGGCCCATCTCGACCTCCGCCCCCTCCCCGACATAGCCTTACCCCCGGTAACTTACTCCAGAGTCACCTCCTGCCCGCCCGCATGCCGGACAATCCCCCTCGTCGAACCCCGCGCCGCGCCACCCGCCCAGAGCCGCACCTTCCCGTCCGCCTGGAGACTCCGATGCGCGTTCAGCCTCCCGTCCGCCCCGAGCCGCGGACCCGCACCCTCGCCGGCTCCCCCTCGCTCGTCCCGCTGCTGGCCCGCGGCGCCCTGCTCTCCCCCTTCAAGCGGCCCCGCCCGGACGCCCCCGTCCCCGCCACCCGGCTCGTCCTCTCCGGCGTGCGGGTCGACCTCGCCCACCTCGCCGCTTACGAGAGGGTGTGCGGCTTCCCGACCGGCGCGGACGCCCTGCCGGTCACGTATCCGCACGTGCTCGCCTTTCCGCTGGCGATGCGGATCCTCGCGGGGCGGGCGTTCCCGCTTCCGCTGCTCGGGCTCGTGCACACCTCGATCGAGATCAGCGGCCGCCAGGAGTGCGCCGCGAGCGCGGAGTACGAACTCGCGGTGCTGGTGGAGAAGCTGACGCCGCACCGGAGGGGCACCGAGGCGACCGTGCTGACCGAGGCCAGGGTCCACGGCGGGCTCGTCTGGGAGTCGAGGAGCACCTACCTCGCCCGGCACAGGCCCCGGAACGGGGACAAGAACCACGACCGGGCCCACGAGCACGACCGGGACCGGAACCACGACCGGGACGGGGACCGGAAGCGAGACCGGGACCGGGACGGAGCCCCGGACCGGAAGCACGACCGGGGCCAGGAGCACGACAGGGGCCCCGGGCATCGCGAAGGGCCGGGACGGCCCCGGGGCTCCCAGCCGCTGCCCGCGCTCGCCGAGTGGCACCTCGCCCCGGACGTCGGCCGCCGCTACGGCGCCGTCTCAGGGGACCGCAACCCCATCCATCTGCACCCTCTCACCGCCCGCCTCTTCGGCTTCCCTCGTGCCATCGCGCACGGCATGTGGACGGTGGCCCGCTGTCTCGCCGAGTACGGGCCGGGGCAAGTGGCGGAGGTACGGGCCGAGTTCAGGGCGCCGGTACTGCTGCCCGGGGCGGTGACGTACGCGGCGCGGGGATCGTCGTTCGAGCTCCGCTCCGGCGAGCGGCTCCATCTGACCGGCGAGGTGCGGCCACCGCGCGCGTGAGACTCACCGTGCTCACCCGGCGCACCAACGCGCTGTCGTGCGGGCCCGCCACGGGCGGTGGTGCGGCGGGCCGCGAGGTGTCAGGCCTCCGCGACGGTCTGGGCCGGGATCCCCGTGGCCGGCGGGGACCAGGGCCGGCCCTGCATGAGGGTGCCGAGTCCCGTCCAGGCGAAGTTCATCAGGGTGGCGGCGGCCTGCCGGGCCGAGACGCCGGGGGTGGCGTTGGCCCACGCGGCCATCGACTCGGCGGCGCCGACCAGCGCCTCCGCGAGCCCCGCGACCTCGCGTGCGGGCAGCGACGGGTCACGGTGCGCCTCGCGTGCGGCGACGACGATCAACTGCGTGACGAAGTGGACGAGTTCCTCGCGCATCGCGAAGACCTCGGCGGCGAAGGGCTCGCCGTGCGTACGGGCCTGGAGGTGCAGGACCGCCCAGCCGTCCGGGTTCTCGGCGGTGTGGGTGAAGAACGCCCGCAGCCCTTCCCAGAGTTGCCGGTCGGCGGCCAGTTCGGGGCGGACTCCGGCGCGGACCGCCTTGGTGAGCGCCTTGGCCTCACGCCGGATGCACGCGGTGAACAGGTCTTCCTTCGAGTTCAGGTACAGATACACCAACGGCTTGGACACGCCCGCCAGTTCGGCGATCTCGTCCATCGACGCGGCTCGGTACCCACGCTGCCCGAAGGTCCGCACAGCCGCGTCCAGCATCTGCTGTTCGCGTACCGCGCGCGGCATCCGTTTGTTCTTCACAGCACCCATGCGCCAAGCCTACGAGGGACCGCCGGGCGGCCGGGCGCGCAGCGGGTTCACGATGCCTGGTTCGGGGCGCCCTGGGCGGTCTCGTCCAGGGCGGCGTCCTCCTGGTTGCGGTTGCGGTCCAGGTTCGCCCTGGCGCGGTCCACGCGGGCGACGACCTCGACCGAGGCGCGGTCGCGCGCGCCGCGCAGGACGACGAAGCTGATCGGCGCGGAGATCACCAGGGCCAGCAGGACGACCCACATGTAGTTGGAGTCGCCGAGGCCGCGCGGGGCGACGCCGGAGTAGACGAGGCCCCAGACGACCACGAGGCAGCCCACGAAGATCCCAAGGCGCATCAGTGTGTAGCGGAGCATCTCAATCCACTCTTCCGTTCCGAACGTTCCCAAAGAACCCTGTCCAGTGAAGCACGCCGGGACAGCGATCTTGCAGGGGGTCCTCGGTCACGGAGACGGGGGACCCCCGGTCGCGGAGCGGGGTCCTCGCCGCGGCGAGGGAGCGTCCTCGGTCACCGGGCGGGGGTGTTCAGGCGCGGCGCGGGAGGGGCAGCAGCATCGTGACGTCGTCCCGCTCGTCGCCGGGCGCGACGCGGATCGCGCCCGGCACCCGTCCGACCTCCTTGTAACCGCAGGAGGAGTAGAAGCGCTCAAGGCCCTCGCCACCGCGGCAGGTCAGCCGTACCGCCTCGACGCCGTCGAGACGGCCCGCCGCCTCCTCCGCGGCGGCGAGCAGGTCCCGGCCGTACCCGTTGCCCTGGTGCCGCGGGTGCACCATCACGGTGTACAGCCAGACCCAGTGCCGCATCAGCCGGTGGGTGTTGTGCGTGAGGAAGGCGGTCGCGGCGACGTCGCCCCGTTCGTCCCGGCCGACCAGCAGCCGGGTGCGGCCCTCCGCCATGGCGACGAAGTGCTTCACGAGTTCGGGGCGTACGTCGCCGGCGGCCACCGGAGGGACGAAGCCCACGGAGCCGCCGGCGTTCGAGACGTCCACCCACAGGGCGACGACACCGTCCCGGAGCCCGGGGGTGACCGCCGGGTCCAGTTCGAAGACCAGCGCCACGTCAGACCCGCATGGCCTGCGGCGACTCGCGGCGCTCCGCGTCCGGTCCCTCGTACTCGCGGATGATCTCGTAGCGCGTGTTGCGCTCCACCGGGCGGAAACCGGCGTCACGGATCAGGTCGAGGATGTCCTCGCGGGTCAGCTTGTTGGGCGTCCCGAAGTTGTCCGCGTCGTGCGTGATCTTGTACTCGACGACCGAGCCGTCCATGTCGTCGGCGCCGTGCTGGAGCGCGAGCTGGGCGGTCTGGACTCCGTGCATGACCCAGAAGACCTTGACGTGCGGGACGTTGTCGAAGAGCAGCCGGGAGACGGCGAACGTCTTCAGCGCCTCGGCGCCGGTCGCCATCTGGGTGCGCGCCTGGAGGCGGTTCCTGACCTTGCCGTCCTTCATGTCCACGAAGTCGTGCTGGTAGCGCAGCGGGATGAAGACCTGGAAGCCGCCGGTCTCGTCCTGGAGCTCACGCAGCCTGAGCACGTGGTCGACCCGGTGACGGGGCTCCTCGATGTGCCCGTAGAGCATCGTGCACGGGGTCTTGAGCCCCTTCTCGTGCGCGAGGCGGTGGATGCGCGACCAGTCCTCCCAGTGGGTGCGGTGATCGACGATGTGCTGCCGGACCTCCCAGTCGAAGATCTCCGCGCCACCGCCGGTCAGCGACTCCAGACCGGCCTCGATCAGCTCGTCGAGGATCTCCGAGGCCGACAGCCCGGAGATGGTCTCGAAGTGGTGGATCTCGGTGGCCGTGAACGCCTTCAGCGAGACGTCCGGCAGCGCCTTCTTCAGTTCGCTGAGCGAGCGCGGGTAGTAGCGCCAGGGCAGGCTGGGGTGCAGGCCGTTGACGATGTGCAGCTCGGTGAGGTTCTCGCCCTCCATCGCCTTGGCGAGGCGGACGGCCTCCTCGATGCGCATCGTGTACGCGTCCTTCTCGCCCGGCTTGCGCTGGAACGAGCAGTACGCGCAGGACGCGGTGCACACGTTCGTCATGTTGAGGTGACGGTTGACGTTGAAGTGGACGACGTCGCCGTTCTTCCGCGTGCGCACCTCGTGCGCGAGCCCGCCGAGCCAGGCCAGGTCGTCCGACTCGTACAGCGCGATGCCGTCCTCGCGGCTGAGCCGCTCACCGGCCCGGACCTTGTCCTCCAGCTCGCGCTTGAGCCCGACATCCATGCGATTACCTCTCCCTGTGACGAACGCTGCCAACCGTACTCCCCCGCCTTTCCGGCGAAGGGCCCCCACCAGGGGTTTCGCGCCTACTCCTCCTCGGGCAGCTCTCCGACCCGGTTCTCCCACTTCGTGGAGAGCACGATCGTCGTACGGGTGCGGGAGACGCCCTTGGTCCCGGACAGCCGCCGGATGGTCTTCTCCAGTCCGTCGACGTCGCTGGAGCGCACCTTGAGCATGAACGAGTCGTCGCCCGCGATGAACCAGCAGTCCTCGATCTCGCTGAGGTCGCGCAGCCGCCGCGCCACGTCCTCGTGGTCGGCGGCGTCGGAGAGCGAGATCCCGATCAGGGCGGTGACGCCGAGACCGAGCGAGGCCGAGTCGACCGTCGCGCGGTACCCGGTGATGACGCCGGCCGCCTCCAGCCGGTTGATGCGGTCGGTGACACTGGGTCCCGACAGTCCGACGAGGCGCCCCAGCTCCGCGTAGGAGGCCCGGCCGTTCTCCCTCAGGGCCTGGATGAGCTGCCTGTCCACCGCGTCCATGCGATCGAAGCCTTCCGCTGAAAAGGTCTGAGAAGTCGTGAGAGGTCGAGAGGTCGTGAGGGTCAGGTGGTGGCGTCCCGGGAACCGCTCCCGAGTTCGCCCTTCCACCGGCGGTAGAGGCCGTGTTCGACGCCCGCCGCGTCGAGGGCCCGTCCGGCGACGAAGTCCACCAGGTCCTGGATGTGCGTGGCTCCCGCGTAGAACGCCGGTGAGGCGGGCAGCACGGTGGCGCCCGCGTCGTCCAGGGAGACCATGTGACGCAGTGTCTGCCCGTTCAGCGGGGTCTCCCGTACGGCGACGACCAGCGTGCGCCCCTCCTTGAGGGTGACACTCGCGGCCCGTTGCAGCAGATCCTTGGAGAGGCCGAGGGCGACTCCGGCCACGCAGGCGGTGGACGCGGGCACGATCAGCATGCCCTTGGCCGGATACGACCCGGACGAGGGGCCCGCCGCCAGGTCACCGGCGCTCCAGTGCCGTACGCCGTCGAGACGCTCCCCGGGGATGTCGAAGGTGCCGGGCTTGCCGTCGGCGCCCCGCTCCAGCCACGCGCGCAGGTCGTCCCGCCAGTGGGCGTCGCGGAACGGGAGGCCGGTCTCGTCGAGCAGCGTGAGCCGTGAGGCCCTGCTGACGACCAGGTCGACGCTCTCCCCCGCTTCCAGCAGCGAACGCAGCACCGCGGCCGCGTACGGCGTACCGGACGCGCCGGAGACCCCCACGATCCAAGGCCGGCGCTGCGTCTGTCCTGGCTTCATGATGTCGAGCCTATCCGGCCACCGCCCATGGTCAGACCGTCAGCCCGCGCACCAGCAGGTCGAGCAGGGCGCACACGAACAGGGCGATCCCGATGAAGCCGTTGACCTGGAAGAACGCCCGGTTCAGCCGGCTCAGGTCGTGCGGCTTCACGATGGAGTGCTCGTAGAGGAAGGCACCCGCGACGATCACCAGGCCGAGCCAGAAGAAGGCGCCGGCGCCGGTGGCCACCCCGTACCAGACGAAGAGCGCCGTCGTCACGGCGTGGCAGCCTCGCGCGCCCCGGATCGCGGCCGGGATGCCGAAGCGCGCGGGCACCGACATCACACCGATCTCGCGGTCGGTCTCGACGTCCTGGCAGGCGTAGATCAGGTCGAAGCCGCCGATCCAGACGCCGACCGCGAGGCCGAGGACGACCGCGTCCCAGGACCAGGTGCCGGTGACGGCGATCCAGGCGCCGACCGGGCCCATCGCCTGGGCGAGGCCCAGGATGGCCTGCGGGAAGTTCGTGAACCGCTTGCCGTACGGGTACACGACCATCGGGATGACCGCGATGGGCGCCAGCGCGAGGCACAGCGGGTTGAGCAGGGCGGCGGCGCCGAGGAAGACGACCAGGGCGACCAGCGCGCCGGTCCAGGCGTGCTTCACGCTCATCGCGCCGGTGACCAGTTCGCGATGGGCCGTACGGGGGTTGCGGGCGTCGATCTCGCGGTCGATGATCCGGTTCGCCGCCATGGCGAAGGTGCGCAGGCCCACCATCGCGACGGTGACCAGGAGCAGCTTCGCCCAGTGGATGTTCTTGTCGACCTCGAACATCGCCGTCAGCGCGGCGATGTAGGCGAAGGGCAGCGCGAACACCGAGTGCTCGATCATGACGAGCCGCAGGAACGCCTTGGTGCGGCCCGGCTGCGGAAGCGCCGCGGAAGCTGAACTCACAGCCCGTACTCCTTCCAACGGCGGTCGACCTTCGCCGCCGTCTGCGGGTCGGACAGCACCATCTCGGGCCAGCCGCCGTCCCGGGTGTAGCCCTCCTCGGGCCACTTCTTCGTCGCGTCGATGCCCGCCTTGCCGCCCCAGAACTGCTGGTAGGAGGCGTGGTCGAGGTGGTCGACCGGGCCTTCGACGACGGTGAGGTCACGTCCGTAGTCCGTGTTGCCGAGCGCGCGCCAGGCCACCTCGTGCAGATCGTGGACGTCGCAGTCCGCGTCCACGACCACGATGAGCTTCGTCAGGGACATCATGTGGGCGCCCCAGACGGCGTGCATCACCTTCTGGGCGTGCTTGGGGTACTTCTTGTCGATCGAGACGATCGCGCAGTTGTGGAAACCGCCTGCCTCCGGCAGGTGGTAGTCCACGATGTCCGGCACGATGATCTTGAGCAGGGGGAGGAAGAACCGCTCCGTCGCCCGGCCCAGGGGCCCGTCCTCCGTCGGGGGCCGCCCCACCACGATGGACTGGAGCAACGGCCGCTTCCGCATCGTCACGCAGTCGATCGTCAGCGCCGGGAACGGCTCCTGCGGGGTGTAGAACCCCGTGTGGTCGCCGAACGGACCCTCCGGCAGCGTCTCGCCCGGTTCCAGCCAGCCCTCCAGGACGACCTCGGCGTTCGCGGGCACCTGGAGCGGAACGGTCTTGCAGTCGACCATCTCGATCCGCTTGCCCTGGATGAACCCGGCGAAGAGGTACTCGTCGATGTCACCGGGCAGCGGGGCGGTGGAGGCGTACGTCACGGCGGGCGGGCAGCCGAAGGCGATCGCCACGGGCAGCCGCTCGCCCCTGCGGGCCGCGACCTGGTAGTGGTTCCGGCTGTCCTTGTGGATCTGCCAGTGCATGCCGATGGTGCGCTTGTCGTGGCGCTGGAGGCGGTACAGACCGAGGTTGCGGATGCCGGACTCGGGGTCCTTGGTGTGGGTGAGCCCCAGGTTGAAGAAGGAGCCGCCGTCGTCGGGCCAGGTGAACAGGGCGGGCAGGGCGTCGAGGTCGACGTCCTCGCCGCGCAGCACCACTTCCTGCACCGGCGCGTCCTTGACCTTCTTCGGCGGTACGTGCGCCATCGCGCCGAGCTTCCCGAAGGCCTCGCGCACGCCCACGAAGCCGTGCGGAAGCTCCGGCCGGAGCAGCCCGCCGATCTTCTCGGAGATCTCGGCGTACGACTTCAGCCCGAGGGCCTTCAGCAGTCGCCGGTCGGTGCCGAAGACGTTCATCGCGAGCGGCATCGCCGAGCCGCGCACGTTCTCGAAGAGGAGCGCGGGCCCGCCGGCCTTCTGTACCCGGTCGACGATCTCCCCGACCTCCAGGTACGGATCCACCTCGGCCTTGATGCGCTTGAGGTCTCCCTCGCGCTCCAGCGCCCTCAGCAGGGAGCGAAGATCGTCGTAAGCCATGTGTCCAAGTATCGGCCACCCGCTACCCTGTGCCCGTCACCGGGGGGCCCGTGCCGCCCCGCCGTCGCTCACTGGGGGATCGTTCGGCCATGCTCAGGTATCTGCCCTTCCTGCTGGTCCTGGCGCTGTGGATCTACGCCTTCGTCGACTGCCTGAACACGCCGGAGGAGGAGGTCAGAGGCCTGCCCAAGGTGGTCTGGGTCATCATCATCCTGCTCTTCGGCGAGGTGCTGGTCGGTCCCGTCGCCTGGCTGGTCGCGGGCCGCAACCGCCGGGGTCCGGCGGGCGGCTCCACGCCCTCCGAGTGGCACCGCAACCAGCGGACGACGTTCGTCGCCCCTGACGACAACCCCGAGTTCCTCAAATCCCTCAAGGCCGAGAACCGCAAGGACGAGTCCCTCCTGAAGGACTGGGAGGCCGACCTGCGGCGCCGCGAGGAGGAGCTGAAGCGACGCGAGGACCGGAGCAGGTCCGACGAAGAGTCCTGACGTGGAACTGCGTCTGCTGGTGACCTTCGAGAAGGTCGCGACCGTACGGAGCTTCACCCGGGCCGCCGCCGAGCTGGCGTACGCGCAGTCCAGTGTGACCAGCCAGATCCGCGCCCTGGAGTCCTCGCTCGGCACGGAGCTCTTCGACCGGCTGGGCAGCAGGATCAGGCTGACCGAGGCGGGCGAACGGCTGCTGCCCTACGCCCGGCAGATCATCGAGCTGACCGAGGAGGCGCGGGCCGCGGTCGTCGGCGCCGAGGAGCCCTCCGGCGCGCTCACCGTCGGCACGATGGAGTCCCTCACCTCCTACCGGCTGCTGCCGCTCCTGGAGTTCTTCCACCACCGCCACCCCGGGGTGCGGCTGTCGCTGCGCACGACCATCGGCGACGAGACCCGCCAGGCCCTGCGCCAGGGCACGTACGACGTCGGCTTCCTGATGGAGGAGGACACCGAGCACGCGGGTCTGGAGGTCGCGGTGCTCGCGGAGGAACCTCTCGCGCTGGTCGCCGCGCCCGGCCATCCGCTCGCCGGCACGGCACCGGCCACCGCCGGCCTCACCGGCCACTCCCTGCTCGCCACCGAACCCGGCTGCGCCTACCGGGACTTGTTCGAGCGGGAGCTCAACGCCTGCCTCCCGGAAGGTTCCTCCGTCGACTTCACCGAGTTCGGCACGATCGAGGCGACCAAACGCGCCGCGGCGGCCGGCCTCGGGATCGCGCTGCTTCCCGAGGTGACGGTCGCCGCGGAACTGGAGCGGGGAGGACTCGTACGGCTGGACTGGGAGCCGCCGTTCACGCTTCGGACGCAACTGGCGTGGCGGGCCGGGAAGCGGCTTCCGGCGCATGCGCGGCTGTTCGTGGAGCGGGCGCGGCGACTGGTGTCCGAGGAGTCCGGACGACCCGGGTGATCCGGCCGGCCAGGGAGGTCCCGGCGGTCCCGGCGGTCCTGGGGAGCGTGACCTTCAGGCCGGCCGTCACGATCAGCGGGACGCCGAGGGCCTGGACGAGACCGATGTGGTGGCCGTACACCGCCCAGTCCATGACCATCGCGACGGCCGGGTAGGTGAAGGCGAGCACGGCGATCTTCGCGGTGGGGAGCTTGGCGTACGCGGCGTACATCAGGACGTACATCAGCCCGGTGTGGACGACTCCGAGTCCGATCAGCCAGCCCCAGTCCGCGCCGGTCCCGCGCATCGCGCCGAAGTCGGCGAAGGGGAGCAGCAGCGGGATGCCGACGAGGACCTGGACGAGCGCGATGAGGTGGGGCCGGACGCCGGTGATGCGCTTGGTGACCAGGGTGGACAGTCCGTAGAGGAGCGCGGCGAGGAGAGCCTGTCCGATGCCGGTGAGGTACGAGCCGCCGTTCGCGAAGTCGGCCGGGGAGACGCCCGAGACGAGGACGAGACCGGCGAAGGCGAGGCCGATCCAGCCGACCTTGGCGGCGGTGAGCCGTTCGCGGAAGAGCAGGGCGCCGAGCAGCACCACGGAGAACGGCTGGGTGTGGTAGACGACGGTCGCGACGGAGATCGAGGTGTTCTCGTACGACTGGAAGAGCAGGACCCAGTTGAAGACGATGAACACCCCGCCGAGCGCGGCGAGTCCGAGTGTGCGCGGGGTGAAGCCGTGGCCCCGGAAGTAGCCCCGGGCCAGCGCGTAGCCGCCGAGGGCGAGCGCCCCGAACAGGACGCGGAAGAACACGACGTTGAAGGGCGAGGCCCCGGACTCGACGACGAAGACGCCGAGGGTCCCGGAGAGCATCATGGCGGCGGTGAGCTGGGCGATGCCCTTGTTCTCGACTGCGGTGGCTGAGGTCATGCGCCGAAGGTAGGAGCGGCACCCCCCGCCGGGCCACGGCCCACCATGGCGTCCTGCCGATGCCCCCATCGGCACCGCCGATGCGTGCTGGCAGGCGGGCGGGACCCGGGAACCGGCCGGACGCGACGCACCGGCGCCGGCGCCGAGCGGAGGACGGGAAGGGGGGGTGCCCTCGGCGTCAGACTCCGGCCTGAAGGCGGAGGCCCGCCAGGGTCAGGTCCAGCCCGGCGAGGAACTGCTCCTTGTCGTCGTGCCCGTCGAACTCGTCGACGATGTCGCGCACGAACGGGTACTCCCCGGCGTCGAGCGCACGCCACGTCTCGGTGTAGCGACCGAGGAACTCGTCGCGGTCCACGTAGCCGTCGAGCACCTCCTGGGGAGGCTCCTGCCCCAGGTCGGCGGCGTTGCCGACCACGACGCCCACGATCGCCGACACGGCGTAGAAGCGCTGCTGCGGCGTGAGGTCGAGCCGAAGGGTCTGCTGTCCCAGCTTCTCGTAGAGCCGCAACGAGTTGCCCTGGACGTCGGTGCGGCGCATGAAGTGCGGACCCAGCCACGGCCGGTCCACGATCGCGTCGAACAGCGTGACGGCCATCACGCGCAGGTCGTCGATCGGGTCGCCGCTGCCGGTCTGCCCCTCGACGGCGGTGAGCACCCCGCCGAGCACGTGGTCGATGGCGCGGTCGAGCAGGTCGTCCTTGCCCGAGACGTACCAGTAGATGCTGCCGACGCCGGTGCCGAGCCTGGTCGCGAGGGCACGGAGGGTCAGCGCCGGCTCGCCCGCCTCGTCGAGCAGGGCCACGGCCGCGGTGAGAACGGCCTCGATGGAGTGCGAGGCACGTTGACGTCCCCGGGAAGGACGATCGGCGGGTCGTGGTCGCGGGCCTGTCATGACGCCCATCCAATCACAGCTTGCGCAATTATCGAACCTCGTTCTATTGTCGAACAACGTTCCATTGCCGAACGCCGTTCGATAGTCGACGGCGTTCCGAGAGGAGGCCCGGCATGACCACGACCGCCATAGCGCCCGCCGCATCGCGTACCTATCCGTCCCTGCGCGCGGCATGGATTCCCCTGGCCGCGCTGTGCCTGGCCTTCTTCGTCGAGATGGTCGACAACACGCTGCTCTCGATCGCGCTGCCCACGATCGGACGGGACCTCGACAGCAGCACGACCGCGCTGCAGTGGGTCACCGGCGGGTACTCGCTGACGTTCGGCGGCCTGCTGCTGACGGCGGGATCGATGGCCGACCGGCTCGGGCGCCGCCGTGTGCTGCTGGCCGGCCTGGCGGTGTTCGGCGTACTCAGCCTGGCCGTCGTCGCGGTCACCACGGCGGGGCAGCTCATCACCTTGCGGGCCGGCCTCGGCATCGCCGCGGCGGCGATGGCCCCCATCACCAACTCGCTGGTCTTCCGGCTGTTCGACGACAAGGCGCTGCGGATGCGCGCCATGACCCTGATGATCGTCGTCGGCATGTCCGGCTTCGTCCTCGGCCCGCTGCTGGGCGGCACGGCCCTGGCCCACTTCCAGTGGCAGTGGCTCCTGATCGTCAACGCCCCGATCGCGCTGATCGCGGCCGTCGGCGTCCGTCTCGGTGTCCCGGCCGACCGGCCCGAGGACCTGACCCACGACAAGCTCGACCTGCCGGGCGCCGGCCTGAGCGTCACCGCCATCGGTCTCGCCTGCTACTCGCTGACCAGCGGAGTCGAGCACGGCTGGCTCTCCACGATCACCCTCGCGTCCGTCCTCGGTGCCATCGTCGCGGCGATCGCGTTCGTGTGGCACGAGCGCCGCAGCGCGTCGCCGATGCTGGACCTGCGCCTCTTCTCCGACGGAACCGTCCGCGGCGCCGCCATCGCGCAGATCGGCACGGCCATCGCGATGGCCGCCGTGATGTTCGGGCTGATCCTCCACTTCCAGTACGCCTACGGGTGGAGCCCCGTACGGGCCGGCCTGGCGAACCTGCCGATCATCGTGACCATGATCGTCGCCACCCCCCTGTCCGAGTGGCTCGCGGGAAGGTTCGGCCACCGCGTCGCCTGCCTGGTCGGCGCGGCCTGCCTGGCCGGCTCACTGGCCGGCCTGTCCTGGGGCGTCGACCACGGCTACGGCGCCATCGCGGCCTGCATGGTCGTGATGACCGTCGGACTGCGCACCGTCATGACGATCTGCGCCATCGCGCTCGTCGACGCGATGCCGGGCAACCGGACGTCGATCGGCACGGCGCTCAACGACACCGCCCAGGAGGTCGGAAGCAGCATCGGCACCGCCGTGGTCGGCACCCTCATCGCCGCGCTGGTCACCACTCGGCTGCCCGCGGGCACCTGGAGCGACACTCTGGTGGCGTCGTTCTTCCACGGCGAGCGGATCACCTACGCCGTGCTGGCGGTCGTCGTCGGCCTGATCGCGGCCGGCGGCGCGCTCACGCTCACCGACTCCCGCGCCACCGAAGAGCACGCCTGAGCCACCCGAGCCGGCGTCGCCGAGCCCCACCGCACACAGCCGGAAGCGCCACCGAGACCGCTCAGCGGGACGGCTCCTCGCGCAGGACGAGCGCGAGGAGGCCCGGGAAGCGGGCGTCGAACTCCGCCCGGCGCAGCCGGTTGACCCGCTTGGGCCCCTCGTCGCGCTGCTCGACGAGACCGGCGCCGCGGAGCACGGAGAAGTGATGACTGAGAGCCGCCTTGCCGACGGGTACGTCGAAGCTGCCGCAGCTGCGGCTCCACTCCTCGGACTCCGCCAGTGCCCTGACGAGCTGGAGCCGCACGGGATCGGCGAGGGCGGCGAGGGCCGTCTGCACGGGGACCTCGTCCGGGTGGGTGTGCTCGGGCGCCGCCCGGTGACTGGTCCGCTCCGCCACGCCGGTCTCCCCTGGTGATTCCCTGATCCGCTTGCCGAGTGTTCGATGAAAACCATACACTCCCGAGTGTTCGCTTTTCATTGAACAGTGCACGGCGGGCGCGGACTGACCTGCCGGGCGTCAGCCGGAGGTGTGCCATGCGTACGGTCGCATTCCAGGAGTACGGCGGTCCCGAGGTCCTGCGGGTCACGGAGGCGAAGGTCCCCGGTCCGGGCCCCGGACAGGTGAGCATCGACGTGGCCTACGCGGGCGTGAACTTCGCCGACCTCAAGGCGAGGTCGGAGGGCTACCGCGTACCCGGCCTCCCGTTCGTGCCCGGACTCGAGGTCTCGGGCCGGATCCGCGCGGTCGGTCCGGACGTCACGGGACTGCGGGTGGGCCAGGAGGTCGCGGCGCTGACGGAGGGCGGGGCGTACGCGGAGGTGGCCGTGGCCGACGCCGTGACGGTCTTCCCGCTGCCCGGCGGTGTCGACCTGCGCACCGGCGCCACGCTCCCCACCGTCGTGCCCACGGCGTACGCGCTCCTGCACACCGTGGGCCGGCTCCAGCCCGGCGAGACCGTTCTCGTCCAGGGCGCGGCGGGCGGTGTGGGCACGGTGCTGGGCCTGCTGGCGAAGGCGGCGGGGGCCGGGACGGTGTTCGGCGTCGTGTCCGCCGCCCCGAAGGCCGAGTACGCCCTCGCCCACGGCTACGACGAGGTGTTCGTGGGCCCGTTCGCGGACGAGGTCCGCGCGGCGACCGCCGGCCGCGGGGTGGACCTGGCCCTGGACCCGGTGGGCGGCGAGACCCTCCGCGGCAGCCTCGCCTCCCTCGCCCCCTTCGGCCGCCTGGTCTCCTTCGGCAACGCGAGCTCGGCGGAGCCCTGGACGGTGGGCCGGCCGGAGCTCTACCCCACGGGCCTGTCGGTCGCCGGGTTCTCGATCCTCGGCCTCGCCAGGACGGACCCGGCCGCCCTCCGCGCCATCGCCTCGCGCGCGTTCGAGCTCGTGGCCGACGGCACGGTGATCCTGCCGGTGACGGCGGAGTTCGGCCTGGAGACGGCCGGGGAGGCGCACGCGCTGATGGGATCACGGACGAGCACGGGGAAGCTGCTGCTGCGGGTGACGGACTCCGGCCGGTAACGGCAGCACGTGTCCGAGCCCCGGACCTACGCGCCCTCGTGTTCCGGCGACGTGGGAGGGGGACCCGGGGGACAGTGGGGCCATGGAGCGCATCGATCAGGTACAGGCCCGCGCGTGGCTCGCGACCGCCCTGGCGGAGGCACGCGCCGGGCTCGCCGAGGGCGGTATCCCCATCGGGGCCGCGCTGTACGGCGCGGACGGCACCCTGCTCGGCCGCGGCCACAACCGCCGCGTCCAGGACGGCGACCCCTCGGCGCACGGCGAGACGGCCGCCTTCCGCGACGCGGGACGGCAGCGGACGTATCGCGGCACGACCATGGTGACCACCCTGTCGCCGTGCTGGTACTGCAGCGGGCTGGTCCGGCAGTTCGGGATCTCCCGGGTGATCGTCGGCGAGGCGGCCACCTTCCACGGCGGCCACGACTGGCTCGCCGAACACGGTGTGCGGATCGTGCTGCTCGACGATCCCGAGTGCACCGCGCTGATGCGCGACTTCATCGAGAAGAACCCGGCCCTGTGGAACGAGGACATCGGTGAATGACCCGGTGAACAACCCCGTGAACGACCCGGCGAACGCCCCGGGGACGGCGGCACCCGCCCCCACCGGCCCCGCCCACCCGCCGGCTCCAGGCGTCCCCGGCGCCGGCCTCGCGCACCCGGCACCTCCCGGCGCCACCGCACACGTCGCACGCCCGTCGGCTCCCGACGCCGACCCCGCACACCCGGCACCTCCCGGCATCCCCGACGCCACCACCCACTCCGCGCGCCCAGCGGCCGCCGGCATCCCCACCGTCGATCTGCGTCCCTGGTTCTCCGGGGACCGTGGCGCACGGGCCGTGCTCGCCCGGACCGTCGACGAGGCCCTGCGAACGGCCGGGTTCCTGCTCGTCACCGGCCACGGTGTGGACCCGGAGCTGCGCCGGGGCCTGCGGGACGCCGCCCGTGCCTTCTTCGCGCTGCCCCCCGGGACCAAGCAGCCGTACGCCGACCGGGTCGGCGGGCGCGGCTGGCTCGGGCCCGGCGCCGAGGCCAACGGCTACGCGGAGGGCACGAAGACCCCGCCGGACCTCAAGGAGTCGCTGACGTTCGCGACGCACGAGCCGTTCGAGGACCCGGAGATCAACGCGCAGTGGTACGCGCCGAACGTCTGGCCCGCCGAGGCCCCTTCGCTGCGGGCGCTCTGCGAGGAGTACCTGGCCGAGATGGCCCGGCTGGAGAACGAACTTCTGGAGCTGCTCGGCGAGGCGCTCGGCCTCGAACCGGACTTCTTCACCCGGCACATGGACCATCCGACGTACGGCTTCAACATCAACTGGTATCCGGGGACGGAGGTCGTCGGCGAGCCCGAGCCGGGCCAGTTCCGCATCGGGCCCCACACCGACTTCGGCACCGTCACCATCCTCGACCGGCAGGCCGGCAAGGGCGGGCTCCAGGTGTTCACGGACGCGGACGGCTGGCAGGACGCCCCGTTCGACCCGGCGGCGCTGACGATCAACATCGGTGACCTCATGGCCCGTTGGACCGGTGACCGATGGCGCTCGGGACGGCACCGGGTGCTGCCGCCGCCGGCCGACGCTCCCGCCGAGGAGCTGATCTCGCTCGTGTACTTCGGCGAGTGCGCGCCGGGAACGCTGGTCGAGTCGGTGCCCGCCCCCGTCGGCCGCGTCGTGTACGAACCCGTGGACTCCCACGTCTACCTGCGCCAGAAGCTCGATTCGATCACTGTCGGTTGAACGGTTGAACGTTTTCGTAACTGAACGGACACCGGATGCCCTATCCCGAACCAACTCCCCCTTCTTAAACTGTTGTTGATACACCTCACAGCAGCACAGTTGATCCGGACCGCGGACCAGGGGGAGATGCGGTGCACACAGGGCTGCACGGCCGGGGGGCGCTGTTCGACACCGATCCGCCCGGACTCGCGTCACGACTGGTCGGCCTGCGCCCGTACCAGCTGCGCGCCACACCCTACGAACACACCGAGGAACCGCCCTTCGTGGTCTTCACGGGCGGCCGGGGACTGGGCAAGACCGCCGTGCTCCTCGCCCTGCGCGAGGCCTACCGCGGACACACCCCGGTCGCCCTGATCGACGGCGAGGAGACGCAGTTCGCCGCCCCGCCCCCGGACCGCCCGGCCGAGTCCTGGTCACCGGTGGCGCAGGCGCTCACCACGGCCGCGGAACAGCTCGCCGAACCGGTGAAGGGCGCCGGGCGCATCGGCTTCCCGCGCCTGTCGTCCGGCCTGCTGGCGGTGGCGGCGGGCGGCTGGAGCGACCGCGACGTGCCCCGCATCCGGCAGGAGGCGGAGCGCATCCTGCTGCTGAGCGAGACCGAGTCCTGGCTGTCGGGATTCGCGGGGCGCTGGGTGAGCAAGGTGATCTCCAAGCTCGTCGCGTCCATGAGCGGGACCGGCCCCGTGGTGGAGCCCATCATCGAGGCGACCCTGGAGGCCTTCACGGAAGGCGTCTCCCCGGCCCACCGCCGGCTGCGCAGGGCCGCCACCTGGTACCGCGACTACCCGAACGCGGGCGGCAGCCCCAAGCTCGCGCTGATCCTGCTCTCCCGGCACTTCCGGGCGGGCGGCGACTCCCGCAGACACGCCGAACGCCATCTCGTACGCGCCCTGCTGGCCGACCTCGACGACGCGTACGCGGGCGTCGTCCAGCGCTCGCACCGGCGGGGACGCCCGGTCCTGCTGATCGACAACGTCCAGGAGCCCGCGGGCCTCGGACTCCTGGAACCGGTCCTGCGCGACCGTGCCGACGGCATCAGGGACCAGGCCGTGTTCTTCGCCACGCTACGGGGCGACGCGCATCCGGCGCTGCGCAACGCGGGCCGCCTCTCCCTGCCCGAGACGGCGCGGGCCACCGGCTGGCGCCCCGGCACCTCGCCGTCCTCGCGCGCCCTGCTCGTCCCGCTGCCGCCGCTGACCCCCGACGACACCCTGCACATCATGGACACCGCGTCCGGCGGCCCCGGTGCCGGACCCGCGGCCCCGGCCGCCGTACCGCCCCACCTCCCGCACGCCACCCACCGGCTGACGGGCGGCAGTCCGCTCGGCATCACCCTGCTGGCCGCCTCGGTCCGGCAGAACCTGCCCGAGGGCGCCGACTCGCTGGGCACACTGCTGACCGCCGACATCGCCCCGCAGGAGGACCAGGCCGGCCGCCCCGCCTATCAGGAGCTCCTCGGCCGGCTCGTCCCCGGCGGCCGGCTCGACGAGCTGACCGTGCTGGCCGCGGCCCACGACCGTGACTCGGCGTGCTCGCTCGCCCAGTCGCGGCTCCCGGAGGACTTCGGCCCGTCCGGTGTCCTGGACCTGGAGGAACGGCTCGCGTCGGAGGGCTGGGCGACAGCGGCCGGACAGTTCGTCGGCGACCCGTTCCTGCGCGCGCTCCTGCTGCTGAGGCTGCACCACGACGACGCGGACCACGAAGGATGGCGGGCGGTGCACCGCGCCCTCGTCGACCACTACCAGGACCTCGGCGAGACGGCCCCGGCGGACAGCGACCGCTATCGGCTGCACCACGAACTCGCCCTCGGGAAAGCGGACTTCGCGGTGGCGCATCTGCGGGACACCTTCCCCCGCTCCGACACCCGCGGCTGGCTGTCCACCCTGCTCTTCATCGCCTCCGCGCCCTACTACCACGCCCATGATCCGGACGGCCGCGACTTCGGGGGCCACGACCACCGCGCCTCCGTCGCCCTCGGCCGTACGGACGCCGCGCACCGCCCGCCGGAGGGCGTGGACCCCGTACTGCATCTGCGGGTAAGGCGGTTGCTGCACGCCGTGTGGCAGCTCACCGACCCCTTGGTGCTGCCGGACCCGAGGGTGGCCGAGCGGCTGCGCTTCGAGCTGGAGCAGCTCTCGAACCTGCGGCCCGCGGGCAACGCCCTGCTGTGGCGGGCCTCTCGCGACTGGCCGGCCGACGCCCTGGCCGGCCGGCCGCTGCGCGTCCCGGACGACGAGGACGGAGGACGGTGATGGCCCGCTTATGGGTGTGGCTGCGCGAGGACATCTGGGAGATTCGTTTCCGCAGGTATGTCGCGCTGACCCTCGCCGCCGCCCTCGTGGGCCTCGGCGTGTGGGGCGGCATGACGGCGGCGAAGGTCGACCGGTCGTGCGCGCCGGGGGTCGTCCAGCCGAAGGACGGTGACGAGTGCGTCGGCGTCTCCTGGACGGCGTACGCCTTCGGGCGTTCGCGGTTCACCGAGACCGTGCGGGCGATCAACCGCGAGAACCACCGCCTGGCTCCCGGCAGTTACGTCACCGTCGCCCTGCTCGAACCCTTCACCGCGACCGACGCCGACAACCTCGCCGACGTCCTTCACGAACTCCAGGGCGCCTACCTGGCCCAGTACCAGGCCAACCACGACACGACCGGGCTGAAGCCGAAGATACGGCTCGTGCTCGCCAACCCCGGCGCCACCGGAGCCTCCTGGCGGCACACGGTCGACCAGCTCGACCGGATGACCAAGGGCCCGGACCGGCTGCGCGCGGTCACCGGGGTCGGGGTGAGCACCGACAACAACAAGAAGGCGGTCGCGGAGCTGACCCGGCGGGGCATCCCGGTGATAGGGAGTTCGATCACCGCCGACAGCCTCGCCAACGGGCAGGGCGGCAAGGACCCCTTCCCCGGGCTCGCCCGTGTCTCCCCCACCAACACCGACGAGGCACGCGCCCTCGCCTCCTTCGCCAAGGTGTCGGCGGTCAACGCCTTCCTGGTCTACGACCGGACCGGCGATCCCTACACACGCACGCTCCAGACGTCGTTCGAGAAGATGCTCAAGGGCGCGCGCTCCGAGGCCCAGCCGTTCACCCCGCCCGCCGACCGCAGCAAGGAGGGAAGCACCGCCAACGTCTTCGCGCAGATCGCCAACATCCTGTGCAACACGCCGAAGACCACGAACACCGTCCTGTTCGCCGGCCGGCACACCCAGTTGCGGCAGTTCATCAACGCGCTGGGCGCCCGGGGCTGCTCCGACCGCCGCTTCACCGTACTCACCGGCGACGAGGGCTCGTACCTCGCCGGTGACAAGGACCTCGACCCGGCCGCGCTGAAGGACCCGCTGCTGACCGTGCGCTACACGGCCCTCGCCCATCCGGACGCCTGGCCGAAGGACGGCGCGAAGACCGGCGGCAGCGCGGCCGACGCGAAGGTGCTCGGGCGGCTGCTGGCCGGCGCCGCGCGGGAGCCGGTCGGCCCCATCGGCCCGGTGGCCCTCGACGACGGCCAGCTGATCATCGCGTACGACGCCATGCGGCTCGCGGTGCGCGGTGTCCGCGGGGCCTCGCCGACCGGGCGGATCCCCGCGCTCGCGGACGTCGGTCTCCAGTGGCCCCAGGTGAAGGGCGCCCAGCTCCGGGTGAACGGGGCGAGCGGGTGGATCTGCCTGGACGTCCACGGGAATCCGTACGACAAGGCCGTGCCGATCGTGGAACTGACCCACGACAGCCGCGCCCGCTTCGTGAAGATCGCCTGGCCGGACGGCAGACCACCGGCCGCCCAGTGCCTGCCGCCGTCCTAGGGTCTTCGGTCTTCGTGTTCCGGGCGGGTCAGACTCCCGCGTAGGAGTGCTTGCCGCCGACGAAGATGTTGACGCCGTAGTAGTTGAACAGCCAGCAGCCGAAGGCGATCAGGGCGATGTAGGCGGCCTTGCGGCCCTTCCAGCCGGCCGTGGCGCGGGCGTGCAGGTAACAGGCGTAGGCGACCCAGGTGATGAACGCCCAGGTCTCCTTGGGGTCCCAGCCCCAGTAGCGGCCCCAGGCGTCGCCCGCCCAGATCGCGCCCGCGATGATCGTGAAGGTCCACAGCGGGAAGACGGCGGCGTTCACGCGGTAGGAGAACTTGTCGAGCGAGGCCGAGGCGGGCAGCCGCTCCATGACGGAGGTGGCGAACCGGCCGGGCTCTCCGCCCTTCTCCAGCTTGTTCTCGTACGAGTCCTTGAAGAGGTACAGCACCGTGCCGACGGCGCCCACGTAGAAGACGGCGCCGCACAGGATCGCGGTCGAGACGTGGATGTACAGCCAGTACGAGTGCAGCGCGGGGACCAGCTGGTCGCTCGCGGTGTACAGGACGGTGACCGCGAGACCGAGGTCGAGCAGGACCGTGGTGATCAGCGGGAGGCCGAGCCAGCGGACGTTCTTCTTCAGCGCGAGCAGGACGAGGAAGACCCCGACGGCGACGGTGGAGAAGGTGATGTTGAACTCGTACATGTTGCCCCAGGGGGCACGCCGCACCGACAGGGCGCGGGCGAGCACTCCGGCCGCCTCGACGCCCCAGGCGAGCACGCTGAGGGACACGGCGATCCGCCCGTACAGGTCGCCCTGCTCGTCCCCGCCGTGCGCGCCGGGCCCGTCGGGCACGTCCCGCGCGCCCGCCGCGGACCGGGTGACGACCTTCGGCCGTTCCAGCACGGTGGTGCCGCCGGCCTTGCGCACGGCGACCTCGGGGGCCGCCGCGGCCGTCTTCGCGCCGTCAGCGGTGAGCGCGCTGGCGGTGCGGGCGACCTTGCTGCGGCTGCCGAAGAGCCACTCGGCGATGAAGGCGAAGAAGGCCAGGGTGTAGACGGCCATCGCGGAGTAGATCAGCGTGTTGCTGATGTTGGCGAGGTGTTCGTTGGTCGCGGTGGCCAGTTCGGTCACGGCGCCCAGGTCGTGTGCGGTGGCGAGCGTCACGGCTTCTTGGACCCTTCAGCGGCGGGTACGGGGGGTTCGGCGTCGGCGTCGGTGGGTGCCGCGTCTTCGTCGGGCTTGGTGGGGGCCTGTTCGTGCACGAGCGCGGCCAGGTCGCCGAGCTCCTCGGGAAGCTTCGCGGACTCGCTGCGGCCGAGCCCGGCCATCTCGACGACGGTGACACCGTCGTCGCCGGTGGTGGCCCGCACCCAGACGCGGCGGCGCTGGATGAACAGCGAACCGGCGAGTCCGAGGATCGCGGTGAACGCCCCGGCCAGCGCCCAGTCACTGCCGGGCTGCTGGGTGACCTGGAAGTTCGCCCACTCCTTGATGTCCTTGTCGAAGGTGATCGAACCGGCGCCGTCCGGCAGGGTCATCGTCTCGCCGGGCCGCAGCCGCGACTTGACGATCTCGCCCTTGGCGTCCTTGAACTGCTTCATGTGCGTGGTCTCGAGCTGGTACACGTTCTGCGGCAGGCCCGCGTCGACCCCGAGGCTGCCGTGGAAGCCGCTCAGCGCGAGCACCGGGTAGTCGAGCGCGGGGAACTGGGAGAACATGTCGCCCTTGCCCGCCCCGGCGAAGGTCGGCACGAAGAAGGCGGAGAAGCCGAGCTGTTCGCTCTTGCCCTGCGCGTTCCTGTAGCCGTCCATGACCTTGACGGCGCCCTGCGAGGTGACGTTCGAGTCGAGCGGCAGCAGCGGCACGGCGTCGTGGAAGACGACCTTGCCCTTGCCGTCCCGGACGGTCACGGTGGGCGCGTAGCCGTGGGCGGTCAGATAGACCTTCGTGTCGCCGATCTCCAGCGGCTCGTTGACCTTGACGAGCGTCTTGCGCTCCTTGCCGTAGGCGCCCTCGCTGTAGGTGATCGCCGCCTGGTACGTGCGAGGGGTGCCCTTGTTGGGACCGGTCCGCTCGTAGGTGCCGGTGAAGTTCTTCAGGTCGAAGCTGAACGGTGTCAGGTCGTCGGTGCTGAAGAGGTTGCCGGACTTGAAGTCGTCGTAGGACAGGAGCGTGTTGGAGAAGCCGTCGCCCTCGACGATCAGCTTGTCGCCCTCGGACTTGAAGAGCTGGCCCCAGGCGAAGGCGACGAGCATCACGATCAGCGCCATGTGGAAGAGCAGGTTGCCGGTCTCGCGGAGGTAGCCCTTCTCGGCGGCGACGGCGTCCTTGTCGACGTGCGCCCGGAACCGCTTCTCCTTGAGCACCTTCAGCGCGATCTCGCGGACCTGCTCGGGCTCCGCCGCGGTGCGCCAGGTCGTGTACGCGGGCAGCCGGGTGAGCCGCCTGGGGGCGCCCGGCGGACGACCGCGCAGCTGTCCGACGAACTGCCAGGTGCGGGGCACGATGCAGCCGATGAGCGAGACGAACAGCAGGATGTAGATCGCGGAGAACCACACCGAGCTGTACACGTGGAACAGGCCGAGCCGGTCGTAGAGCGGGCCGAGCACGCTGTGCGCGTCCTTGAACTCCTGCACCTTCGCCGCGTCGGTGCCGGACTGCGGGATCAGCGATCCGGGGATGGCGCCGAGCGACAGCAGGAAGAGCAGGATCAGCGCGACCCGCATCGACGTGAGCTGGCGCCAGATCCAGCGGGCCCAGCCGGTGACCTCGCGGCCTGTCCAGGCGATCCATCCCAGGGCGCCGGGGGTGCGCGCGCCGCCGAAGGAGCCGGGCACCGCCGTCTCCACGGGCGCGGTGGACAACTGCGACCCGGCCTCGCCGAGTTCGCCGTCGGCGCTCACCCCGATGTGCCGCTTGGTGCTCGCCGGGTCCGGCGTGCCGTCGTCGCCCGGCGTCGCGGCGGACTCGGAGGTGTTGCCGGTGTCGGTCGTGCTCATGGATCAGATCCCTACCGTGAAGCCGTCGGACCAGGTCTGCGCCTGCTGCACGATGCCGTCCCAGGCACCGGTCAGCAGGAGGAGCCCGGTCACGATCATCATTCCGCCGCCGATCCGCATCACCCAGGCGTAGTGACGCTTCACCCAGCCGAACGCGCCGAGCGCCTTGCGGAAGGCGACCGCGGCGAGGACGAAGGGCACTCCCAGTCCGAGGCAGTAGGCGACCGTCAGTATGGCCCCGCGCCCGGCGCTCGCCTGGTCCATGGAGAGCATGTTGACGGAGGTGAGTGTCGGGCCCAGACACGGCGTCCAGCCGATGCCGAAGAGCGCGCCCAGTACCGGCGCCCCGGCGAGCCCGGTCACCGGCCGCCGGTGGAAGCGGAACTCGCGCTGGGTGAGCCAGGGCATCAGCCCCATGAAGAACACGCCCATCGCGATCATCAGCGCGCCGAGGATCTTGCTGAGCGTTCCGTTGTACTCGTGCAGCGTCGAGCCGAAGTAGCCGAACAGCGCGCCGCCGGAGACGAACACGGCGGTGAAGCCGAGCACGAACAGACTGGCCCCCGCGACCATCCGCCCCCGTCGGGCCTCCGCCAGGTCCGTGCCGCTGACCCCGGTGACGTACGACAGATAGCCGGGTACCAGCGGCAGGACGCAGGGCGAGAAGAAGGAGACGAGCCCGCCGAGCACGGCGATGGGCAGCGCGAGCAGCAGGGCGCCGCTGTAGACCGTGGTGTTCATGTCGGTCGGGGCGGCGAGGGTCACGGAGGTCTGGAGAAGGGACACGTCGGTCACTTCTCCGCGAGGACGGGGTCGAGCATCTCGTGCAGCTTGTCCTCGCTGAGCGCCTGGAGCGTGCGGGCCGCGATCTTCCCGTCCCGGTCGATGATGATCGTGGAGGGGATCGTCTGCGGGTTGAGCGTGCCCTTCTTGAAGCGGAGCATCAGCTTGCCCGTCGGGTCGTACAGGCTGGGGTACGGGACGCCCTGCTGCTTCTCGAAGGCCTTGGCCGGGGAGGTGCTGGGGTCACGGGTGTTGATGCCGACGAACTGCACGCCCTGGGCGGCGGTCTCCTTGGCGACCTTGACGAGGTTCGGCGTCTCGGCGCGGCACGGCGGGCACCAGGAGCCCCACACGTTCAGGACGACGACCTTGCCCCTGTAGTCCGCGACGTCGAGCTGCTTGCCGTCGATGGTCTCGCCGGAGAGGTCCGGGGCGGTGTCCCTGGACCCCTTGGCGACGGCGGAGATGCCGTCCTTGCCGGGGACGAAGTTGCTGTTGCCCGCGCCGCCGGAGGTACCACCGGAGGTGCACGCGGACAGCACGAGCGCGGCGACGGCGGCCCCCGCGGCGTACAGGGCGGCGCGGGTGCGGTTCGGGCGCTGGTCTGCGCGGCAGGCGGCACTCATGTGAAAAGTTTCGCATGCCCGTTTCGGGGATCTTCCGCACCCCCCTTGCGGGTGGAAACCCGCATTTCAGGCAGCCTGTCCCCGAAGGTAGCGGTGCCAGCCCCCGGCGGGCTCCTCGGCCACGTCCATCGCCTGGAGTTTGGCCAGCACCTCGGGGCGCTGGACGTCCAGCCAGTCCACGAACTGCCGGAAGGAGACCATGCGTACGTCGGAGCCCTTCTGCTTCTCCCGGGCGATGTGGGTGAAGACGTGCTCGACGGCGTCCATGTAGATGCCGCCGTTCCACTCCTCGAAGTGGTTGCCGATGAAGAACGGCGCCCGGTTCGTCTCGAATGCCCGCTTGAATCCCGCCACGTACGACGCGGAGGCCTGCGTACGCCAGCCCGGGTAGTTGTACGAGGGCGCCCGGGTGGTGGCGACGGACTGGTTGGCGAGGATGTTGTAGTCCATCGAGAGGACCTCGAAGCGGTGCCCGGGGAAGGGCATCGCCTGCAGGGGCAGGTCCCACAGCCCTTCCTTCTTCTGCGGCCAGCGCTGGACACCGCCGGGCGAGGAGGCGTCGTAGCGCCAGCCGAGCTCCTTGACGGCGGGCAGCAGGCTGTCCTGGCCGAGCAGGCACGGGGTGCGGGCGCCGATGAGCTCCTTCTCGTAGTCGAAGGGCAGCGGGGGCAGGTCGGTCCAGCCCGTGTTGGTGCGCCACTCGGTGACGAAGGACTTGGCCTGCTCGATCTCGCTGGCCCACTGCCGGGCCGTCCAGTTGCCGACCGAGCCGGAGCCTCCGCAGAAGTGGCCGTTGAAGTGGGTGCCGATCTCGTGGCCGTCGAGCCAGGCCTGACGGACCAGCTTCAGGGTGGAGCGGACGTGGCCGTCGCTCAGATACCCGATGTCCGAGGCGCCGCGGGGGTTGTTCGGCGGGTCGTAGAGGCGCTTCTTCGACTCGGGCAGGAGATACAGCCCGGAGAGGAAGAACGTCATGTGCGCGTCGTTCTCCCTGGCGAGCTGGAGGAAGCGGTCGAACAGACCGGTGCCGACCTCTCCCGCTCCGTCCCAGGAGAAGACCACGAACTGCGGCGGGGTCTGGCCGGGTTCGAGCGGGACGGGAGCCAGCGGCTGGCGCGGCTGCTTGCCGGTGTAGGCGGTGGACCCGTCGCCGATGAGACGCACGGCCGGCTTCTTCGGGGCGCCCGGGCGGCCGGTGCCGGCCGTGGCGGAACGGTCGGGACGCTTCGTGGCGTCCTTCCCCGAGGTGGTGCCGCACGCGGCGAGTCCGAGCGCGGTCGCGGCACCCGCACCGAGGCCGATCATTCCCCTTCGGCTGACGTCCCGCATACGGTCCTCATTTCATCGCACCCTCTCAGCTGGCTCTCAGCTGGCATCCCATGAGAGGGCACGATGAAGACAGAGGTTCCGTTTAACGCGCGCAGATTTATATGATTTTACGAAGATGCGCCCGTTTGGACCGGGTCTGGATTTCGCCCGTCAGGCTCCGAACGCCTTGCTCTTGCCCGGCACCGGCTTGGCGCCCGCCAGGAGATGAGCCGGAACCAGATCGCGCGCGGGCTCGGTGTAGCCCACCGATACGATCTTGTCGCCGCGGTAGGTGAACGTGGTCAACGAGGCCAGGGTGCACTGCCGCTTGCGCGGGTCGTGCCAGAGCCGCCGCTTCTCCACGTAGCTGCGGACGATCCAGATCGGCAGCTGATGACTCACCAGCACCGCCTCGTGGCCGCGCGCGGCGTCCTTGGCGGCGTCCAGCGCCCCCATCATGCGGACGACCTGGTCCACGTACGGCTCGCCCCAGGACGGCTTGAAGGGGTTGACGAGGTGCTTCCAGTTCTCCGGCCGCCGCAGCGCGCCGTCACCGACACCGAAGGTCTTGCCCTGGAAGACGTTGTCGGCCTCGATGAGCCGCCCGTCCGTCGCCAGGTCGAGCCCGTGGGCCTTCGCGATCGGCGTGGCCGTCTCCTGCGCCCGCTCCAGCGGCGAGGCCACGACGTGCGTGACATCGCGCGAGCTGAGGTGCTCGGCCACCCGGTCGGCCATCTGCCGCCCGAGCTCGGACAGGTGGTATCCGGGCAGCCGCCCGTAGAGCACCCCGTCCGGGTTGGCGACCTCGCCGTGCCGCATCAGGTGGACGACGGTGATGTCCCCGGCGCCGTTCGTGCCGCTGGTCCCGCTCATGCCGTGGCCTCCGCCGCTGCCCGCGCCGCCGCCGGAAGGGCGTCGGCGATCCTCTGAACCGCCTGGTCGTCATGGGCCGTCGACACGAACCACGACTCGAACGAGGACGGCGGCAGGTAGACACCCTGCGCCAGCATCGAGTGGAAGAACGCGGTGTAGCGGAAGGACTCCTGCGCCTTCGCGTCCTCGTAGTCACGCACCTCACGTCCCGTGAAGAAGACGGAGAACATGTTGGAGGCGCTCTGCAGGCGGTGGGTCACACCCTCCTTGGTGAGCGCCTCGGTCACCAGCGTCCGGATCCGCTCCGACACCGCGTCGATCGTGTCGTACGCGGCCTGGTCGAGCAGCCGAAGCTGCGCGAGCCCGGCGGCGGTGGCGACGGGATTGCCCGAGAGCGTGCCCGCCTGGTACACCGGCCCGGCCGGCGCGAGGTGCGCCATCACGTCCGCGCGGCCACCGAACGCGGCGGCCGGGAAGCCGCCGCCCATGACCTTGCCGAAGGTCATCAGGTCCGGACGCACACCGTCGATCCCGTACCAGCCCGCCCTGCTGGTGCGGAAGCCGGTCATCACCTCGTCCGAGATGTACAGGGCGCCGTTCTTCGCGCAGGCGTCCTTGAGACCCTGGTTGAAACCGGGCGCGGGCGGCACCACACCCATGTTGCCGGGCGAGGCCTCGGTGATCACACAGGCGATCTCGCCGGGGTGCGCGTGGAACGCGGCCTGCACGGCTTCGAGATCGTTGTAGGGCAGGACGATGGTGTCGGCGGCCTGGGCGCCGGTGACACCGGGCGTGTCGGGCAGCGCGAAGGTCGCGACCCCGCTGCCCGCCGCGGCGAGCAGCGAGTCGACATGGCCGTGGTAGCAGCCGGCGAACTTGATCACCTTCGTGCGCCGGGTGAACCCGCGGGCCAGCCGGATGGCCGACATGGTCGCCTCGGTACCGCTGGAGACGAGCCGGACCTGCTCGACGGGCTCGACGCGGGCGACGATCTCCTCGGCGAGGACGACCTCCCCCTCACCGGGCGTACCGAAGGACGTACCGCGCGCGACGGCGTCCTGAGCGGCGGCGACGACCTCGGGACGGGAATGCCCGAGGATCATCGGACCCCAGGAACAGACGAGGTCGACGTACTCACGGCCGTCGGCGTCGGTCAGATAGGGACCGGTACCGGACACCATGAACCGGGGCGTACCGCCCACGGCGCGGAAGGCGCGCACCGGAGAATTCACGCCACCTGGTGTGACGGCCGCCGCACGGTCGAACAGCGACTGCGAGGCTGGGGCTTCGTAGGGATAAGGCAGTTCGGTCATGACCTGCGACGTCTCCGACTCCGGGGGGCTAGTGACCTCCTCAGGGTAGGCCAGGGGTTCCGGTGGACCGCGAGGGGAAGAGCGGGACGCCGTGAACGGACGGCCCCGGCCCGACGTACGCCTCCACAGAGGAATGATCCCGGCCATCGCCGGGCCGGTGTGACGGAGCCCGGTACGACAAGCGGGTCCCATCCCCCGGCCATCTGCGAAACTGGGACCAGAACGGACAGCTCACATGAACGACGGTGTTCAGGGGCCGCGAAGATCCCGCGGACAGGTGTTTCGGCGTACGTTTCGGCGTGCGACCGTGGGGGAGGTCACTGTCACGATGATCGGGTTGCGTGGCGGGGGTCTCGCGACTTAGAAAAGCAGTCGGGTGGAGATATGCATCGCGGTGGACTGGGCGAGGGGACCGACGACCTCAACCCTCGGCGTGCCCGGCGGGGGAAGCACCGGCGTGAGGCGGAGGAAGCCGCCGGCAGAGCGGGACAGGCACAGGGATCGGCGGGTGACCCCGACGAGCGGATCGATCGTGCGGTCGAACGACTGCGGGCGGAGAGCGGGAATGGTGGCCGAGTGGGGGTGACGTACAAATACTTCGGCGCGCCCGACGGCGCGACGGCCGCCAGGGTCCCGATCTCGATGCGCCCCGAAGAACTCGGCGGCGACGAACTCGGCATGAACGGCATGTTCACCAAGATCAAGCCGGAGACGATGGCCGCGATGGTCCTCACCGGCATAGAAGGCGTCCCCCTGAACAAGGTTCCGCCTCTGGAGCTTGTCGTCCTGCACCCCGACTACGCCGTGGTCAAGCTCCCGATGACCGTCGTCGACCCGCTGCGCGGCCTGGGCGAGGAAGCCGTGGGCGCGGCGGCCTTCATCTGGTCCACCGTCCCGGACCGGGGCGGCCCACGGGACGCCTTCAACGTCTACCAGCTCCTGCACGAGTGGCAGGACTTCTCGCACCGCCTGCACGAGGCGGGGCACCAGCCTTACTGCCTGGTGTGGCCCTGATCCGGGGTTCCTGAGCAGCGGGCGGGGTTTCCGGACCCCGCCTTTTTCATGCCCCGGGGCGCTCGCGGACGATCACCGGCCCGCGGCGCGGAGCACCCCTGGTGGCTTGCGGCGCGGAGACCCGGGGACCTCCGGTGGTCCGCGGCGCGGCGGCCCGGGACCCCCGGTGGCTTGCGGCGCGGAGACCCGGACCCCCGGTCGCCCGCGACGCGGAAAACCGGGGACCCCCGGCTACATCCCGCCCGCGACCCGCAGGACCGCTCCCGTCGTGAACGAGGCGTCGTCCGACAGGAGCCAGGCCACCGCACCGGAGATCTCCTCGGGCCGGCCCGCGCGGCCCATGGGGATGACGTCGGCCATCCAGGCCGGGCGCTGCGGGTCCTCGTGGAAGTCGGTCCAGACCACACCCGGGGCGACACCGTTCACGCGGATGCCGTGCGCCGCCACCTCCTTGGACAGGCCGACGGTCAGGGCGTCGACGGCCGCCTTCGCCGCCGCGTAGTGGACGTACTGCCCCGGACTGCCGAGGGTCGCCGCCGCGGACGAGATGTTGACGATGGCACCCCCGCCGGACGCGGTCATCTCCCGTACGGCGCGACGCGCGCAGAGCAGATAGCCGAGGACGTTGACCGCGAGGGCGCCCCGCATGCCGTCGGGGTCCGCGTCGGCCAGCGGTCCGTTGGGTCCGCTGACGCCCGCGTTGTTCACCAGCCCGGTGACCGGGCCGAGTTCGGCGGCCGCCGCGTCGAAGAGCCCGTCGACCGCGGCGGCGTCGGAGGTGTCCACGGCCACCGTCAGACAGCTCCGGCCCGCGTCCGTGACGGCGTCCGCCACCTTCTCGGCCGCCGCACGGTCGGACCGGTAGCCGATGACGACGTCATGGCCCTCCAGGGCCAGCCGCCGGCAGACGGCGGCGCCGATCCCGCGGCTGCCGCCGGTCACCACCGTGATCCTCCGCCCGTTCCCCACGATCACCGCTCCTCACCACGCGAACCACCAGGTGACGCCAGAGGGCGCCACTCCCGCGCTGCCACGCTACCTTCAGCGGCCGCCAGGACATGACCCACCCATGGCTCGCCCATGGCTGTCCCACGACTCACCCACGACTCACCCACGACAAGAGCCTTCAGGGGAACGGGATCTGACGGTGAGCCCCTCGCACGGCGCATCCGGCGAAGCAGACGTGTCGCCGCCGATCGGGTCATCCGAAGAACACCGCTCAGGGCGGCTCCCCTCTGGATGCGCACGGCGAATCGGCAGGTCAGAGAGGTCGGACCGCCCTGGGCCGGTCGTCACGGCGACCGGAGGACGGGCCCTCGGCCATGGGCCGGGCGAGCTTCCCGGGTGGTGCGCTCGCCGCATCGGATTGACGGTGGATCACGTCGCACCGGGTTTTCGCCTGCTGACAAGAGGTCAGCTGCCTGGTTCTGACGGAAGGACTCCCACAATGCGATCTGCCCGCATGCTCCTGGCCGCTGCGACGGCCACCGCCGCTCTCGCGATCGGCGCCCCCGGCGCGTACGCAGCCGCGACCGGCGACTGGGACCACGGCGACTCCTCTTCCTCCTCCTCTTCCTCCTCCGGCAAGGAGAAGGAGGACTCCGGGTACGGCAAGGAGAAGGAGGACTCCGGATACGGCAAGGAGAACCAAGACTCCGGATACGGCACCGAGCACGGCAAGGACACCGACAGCGACCACGGCAAGCCCACCTGGCACCACCAGAAGCCGGAAGGCGGCGTGCACACCGGCGGCGGCGCTCTGACGTCCCTCAAGACGGACGACTCCACCAAGGGCGACAAGAAGTACGACCCGGAGACCTACAAGGACAAGGACTCCTCGAGCTCCGACCACAGCAGCGGTTCCTGGGACTCCGGGACGGACAAGGGCTCGTGGGACTCGGGCAGCAAGGAGTCCGGGGACAGGCCGCACGGCGGCGTGCACACCGGCGGCGGCGGTCTCGCCACGAGCTCCGGTGTCACGGCCGGCGGAGTCGGCGTCCTGGGCCTCGCGGCCGCGGGCGTGTACATGCTGCGCCGTAGGAGCTCCGCGGGTGGTGTGGCCTGACCATGCCTGACGACATAGCGGTCCGGGCCGCCACCCCCTCACCCCGTGGCGGCCCGGCCGGTCCCTCCTCCGGCTCCTGACGGCCTTGCCGGCGTTGCCGCTCTTGCCGCTCTTGTGCTCTTGCTGCTGTTGCTGCTGTTGCCGGTCCTTCTGCTGTTGCCTGTCCTGCCGCTCCTGCTTCCCCCCGCTTGCTCGCCTTGTTGTTCTTCCCGCCGCTCCCGCCCAGTCCGCTCCGCTGCCCCGACCCGATGAGGTGGTGCCCGATGGCAGCCCGGTTGTCCTCTCCCGCCGAGACCCCGAACCCGTCACCCGAGCGGACCTTCCGGCGTCGCGCCACCTGGGTCGTGTGGTGCGCCGGTCTCGCGGTCCTCGTGGCCACGAACGTGCTCCACCGCCAGGACCAGTCGTCCGGCCCCGCCTCCCCCGCCGCGGCGGCCCCGGCGCACGCGCACGCGCAGGCGCCGGTGTCCTCGGCCTCGCCCTCGAACGACCGCCCGGCGGCGAGGCATCTCCCGCGGGCCGAGCCGACCCGGCTGCACATCCCGAAGATCTCGGTGGACGCGCCCTTCACCGACCTCTCCATCGACGCCACGGGCAAGCTCGAAGCCCCGCCCGCGAACGACACGAACATGGTCGGCTGGTTCGCCAAGGGCGTCTCCCCCGGTGAGGTGGGGACGGCGATCATCGCCGGGCACGTCGACACGAAGACCTCCGCCGCCGTGTTCGCCGGCCTCGGAGACCTCAAGATGGGCGACAAGTTCAGCGTCGAACGGTCCGACGGCCGGACGGCGTCCTTCGTCGTCGACAGCGCGGAGACCTTCGCGAAGGACGCCTTCCCCGACGACAGGGTGTACGCCGACACGCCCGACGCCGAGGTCCGCCTCATCACCTGCGCCGGCACCTACGACCATGCCGTCAAGGACTACACCGACAACCTGGTGGTCTTCGCCCATCTCGTCTGACCGGGCACCGGCACCGCCCCCGACTCCCCGAACCGGCGACGAACCCCTTCCGCTCGGCGCACTCGTGATGCGCGACCAGCAGGTCTTAACGCAAGCTTGACGCCCGAGACCCATGGACGCTCGGGCCCATGGATCACTCTCTGCATACGCTGATGGGCGCCGTCTCCTCGATGGCCGGAACCGTTCGAAGAGACGTACGTCAGGAGAGTCACCGATGGCCAGCACCGAGCCCGCCCCGCCGAGTCGCTTGCGGGCGTGGATGCTGGAGGGCCTCTCCGACATGGGCAAGGGCAAGGGCCGCCAGCTGCCGCGGCCGTCCACCGAGCCCGCGCCCGTGCACAAGGGGCAGCGCTGGTGGCGCGTCATGTGCCTGACCGGCGTCGACTACTTCTCCACCCTCGGCTACCAGCCCGGCATCGCCGCCCTCGCGGCCGGACTGCTGTCCCCCATCGCGACCATCGTGCTCGTCATCGTCACTCTGGCGGGGGCGCTGCCCGTCTACCGCCGGGTCGCGGAGGAGAGCCCGCACGGCGAGGGCTCCATCGCGATGCTGGAACGCCTGCTCTCCTTCTGGAAGGGCAAGCTGTTCGTCCTCACCCTGCTCGGCTTCGCCGCCACCGACTTCCTGATCACCATCACCCTCTCGGCGGCCGACGCCTCCACCCACCTGGTGGAGAACCCCCATCTGAACGACGCCCTGCACGACAAGCAGATGGTGATCACCCTGTTCCTGGTGGCCCTCCTGGGCGCGGTCTTCCTCAAGGGCTTCCTGGAGGCGATCGGCGTCGCGGTGGTCCTGGTGGCCATCTACCTCGGGCTCAACGTCGTGGTCGCGGTGTCCGGAGTCTGGCAGGTGATCACCCACGAACACGTCGTCACCGACTGGACCGCCGCCCTGACCGCCGAACACGGCAACGTCTTCGCGATGATCGGGGTGTCCCTGCTGGTCTTCCCGAAACTCGCGCTCGGCCTGTCCGGCTTCGAGACCGGTGTGGCGGTCATGCCGCACGTGGAGGGCGACCCCGGCGACACCGAACAGAAGCCGGCCGGCCGTATCCGCGGCGCGAAGAAACTGCTCACGACGTCCGCCGTGATCATGAGCGTCTTCCTGATCGTGACCAGCTTCATCACCACCGTGCTGATCCCGGAGAAGGAGTTCGAGCCGGGCGGCCAGGCCAACGGCCGCGCCCTCGCCTATCTGGCGCACGAGTACCTCGGCAACGCCTTCGGCACCGTCTACGACGTCTCCACGATCGCCATCCTGTGGTTCGCCGGCGCCTCCGCCATGGCCGGGCTGCTCAACCTCATGCCGCGCTATCTCCCGCGCTACGGCATGGCCCCGCACTGGGCCCGCGCCGTCCGCCCCATGGTGATCGTCTTCACCCTGATCGCGTTCCTGGTCACCTGGATCTTCGACGCCGACGTCGACGCGCAGGGCGGCGCGTACGCGACCGGTGTCCTCGTCCTGATCAGCTCCGCCGCCATCGCGGTCACCATCGCCGCCCGCAAGGCCCGCCAGAAGCACTGGGCCATCGGCTTCGCGGTCATCTCGGCGGTCTTCCTCTACACGACCGTCGTGAACGTCATCGAACGCCCCGACGGTGTGAAGATCGGCGCCTGCTTCATCGCCGGCATCATGCTCGTCTCCTTCCTCTCCCGGCTCGCCCGCGCGTTCGAACTGCGCGTGACCAGCATGACCATGGACGACATGGCCGAGCGGTTCGTACGGGACATCGCGAGCCGGCGGATCCGCTTCATCGCCAACGAGCCCGACAAACGCGACATCACCGAGTACCGCGAGAAGATCGAGCAGATCCGCGCCGACCACGACCTCCCGCCCCAGGAGGACTTCGTCTTCCTGGAGGTCACCGTCGGCGACCCCTCCGAGTTCGAGTCCGTCATGAACGTACGCGGCGAGGTGCTGCACAGCCGCTACCGCGTCATCACCCTGGAATCCGCCTCCATCCCCAACGCCCTCGCCGCCCTGCTGCTCTACGTCCGCGACACCACGGGCGGCATCCCGCACATCTACTTCGAGTGGACCGAGGGCAGCCCCTTCACCAACTTCCTGCGCTTCTTCCTCTTCGGCCAGGGCGAGGTCGCCCCCGTCACCAGGGAAGTCCTGCGCGAGGCCGAACCCGACCGCGCGCGCCGGCCGCGGGTGCACGTCGGCTGACCCTCCCGGCCGGGACCCTCCCGGGCACGTCCGACACGCTCCGACACACCGCGGAGAGGTGAGAGGCCGGTATGAAGGCCCGTCGCGGACCCGCTCACCAGGTCGCACACCGCCGACGGCTTGGCAGACTGGTCGGGTGCCCCAGAACGTACTGCTCGCCGAGGACGACCGCGCCATCCGCCATGCCCTGGAAAGGGCACTGACACTGGAGGGCTACACGGTGACGGCCGTGGCGGACGGGGTGGAAGCGCTGGCCCAGGCCCACCGCACCCCGCCGGACGTCCTCGTCCTCGACGTCATGATGCCCGGCATCGACGGCCTCCAGGTGTGCCGCGTGCTGCGCGCCGAGGGCGACCGCACCCCGATCCTGATGCTCACCGCGCTCGTCGAGACCGCGGACCGCATCGCCGGGCTCGACGCCGGGGCCGACGACTACGTCGTCAAGCCGTTCGACGTCGAGGAGGTCTTCGCCCGGCTGCGCGCCCTGCTGCGCCGCACCGGGAACGGCGCCCTCGACGACGCGCCGACGCCCGCGCCCCGCGAACCCCGGACGTCCGGTGCGCAGATCTCCGCGGCCGGGCTGCGCATGGACATCCAGGCCCGCCGTGTCTGGCGCGGCCGGCGCGAGCTGGAACTGACCCGCACCGAGTTCGAGCTCCTCGAACTGCTCGTCCGCAACGCGGGCATCGTCCTCGACCACTCCACCATCTACGACCGGATCTGGGGCTACGACTTCGGCCCCGGCTCCAAGAACCTCGCCGTGTACGTGGGCTACCTGCGGCGCAAGCTCGACGAGCCGGGCGCTCCGGCGCTGATCCACACCGTGCGGGGCGTGGGATACGTCCTGAGGGAGGACTGAGTGCGCCGACGGCTGCGGCAGGTGTCCTCGCTGCGGGCCACCTTCACCGTGTCCTTCGCGGCCGTCGCCGCCGCCGTCACGGTCCTGGTCGGGTTCCTGAGCTACGACGCCGCCGCGCGGCTGGTGCGGGTCGACCAGCAGACCGTGTTCGCCGAGGTGGTGCAGGACCTGCGCGACCAGGTCCGCGAACATCCCCTGCACCCGGACGACTTCGCGTCCTCGGACCCGGACCACGACGGGCCCCTCGACGACATCATCCGGCCCAGCCGCACCGACGTGCAGGTGCTCGGGCCCGGCGGCGCGATCGTCGGCCCCGGCGTTCCGCCGCTGCCCGTGGACGGCCACGACCGGAAGGTCGCCGACGCCGCCGAGGCGGGCGGGCTGATGGAGCACAAGGACGTCGACGTCACCGGCGACCGCTACCGGCTGGCGACCGTCTCGCTCGGCGGCGGACGGGGTGCGGTGCAGGTCGCCCAGCAGTTCAGCGACACCGAGGACCTGCTCCGGGAGCTCCAGCAGCGCACGGTGCTGCTCGTCGGGGCCGTCGTGATCGCAGCCGGGCTGTTCGGCTGGTGGCTGGCCCGGCGCATCACCCGGCGCCTGGTGCGGCTCGCCGGGGCCGCGGAGGACGTGGCGCGCACCGGACGTCTCGGCATCCAGGTGCCGGTCACCGGGCACGACGAGGTGGCCCGGCTCGGCCGGTCCTTCGACCGGATGCTCGGCCGTCTCGCCCAGTCCGAGGAGGACCAGCGCCGCCTGGTCCAGGACGCGGGACACGAACTCCGTACGCCGCTGACCTCCCTGCGTACGAACATCTCGATGCTCCGCAGGATCGACGAGCTGCCGCCCGACGCCCGCGAGGAACTCGTCGCCGACCTGGCGCTGGAGTCCCGGGAGCTGACCGACCTGGTCAACGAACTGGTCGCCCTCGCGGCCGGCCGGTCGGACACCGAGCCCGTGCGGCGGCTCGACCTCGCCGAACTCGCCGAGGACGTCGCGGTCGTCGCGCGCCGCCGCACCGGCCGGGACATCACCGTCCGGGCCACCGGCGACACCGCGGTCGACGGCCGCCCGACCGCCCTGCAGCGCGCGGTCTCCAACCTCGTGGAGAACGCCACCAAGTTCGACCGGGGCGGGACGGCGCCGATCGAGGTCGTGGTGACGGGCCCGGCCCGGCAGCCGGCCACACCCCCCGCCGGCGTCCCCGCACACCCCACGAGCCCCAAGAGCCCTACGAGTTCAGCCTCCTCCGCCACGACGGCGGGCTCCACCGGCCGCCACGCACCGGTCCGCGTCGAGGTGCTCGACCGGGGACCCGGCATCGGCGACGACGACCTCGTGCGCGTCTTCGACCGCTTCTACCGGGCCGCCGACGCCCGCAGCCTCCCCGGCTCGGGCCTGGGCCTGTCGATCGTCCGCGAGATCTCCGCGGCCCACGGAGGCACCCCGTTCGCCCACCCCCGGGAAAACGGCGGCACGGTGATCGGCTTCACGGTCGAAAGCGCCGAGGCACCCGACTGACCGAAGCCCCCGCGGGTCCGGTCCGGCGGCTGGGTCGGGACCGCGCGTGAAGGTCCAGCCCCTCCGGCGTTCGAGGAGCGAGGTCCGGGGCGGAGCCCCGGGGTGGGTCGCTACGCCCGCAGCGCCGCGAGCTGCTCCTCGAAGGGAACCACGCGGAAACCGTCCGCCCGGCCAGGCGCAGGCTGGGCCGGTACAGCCGCTTCGGGCCCGCCCCGAACCGCCCCCGAAGGGGCTGCCGAGGCCGAGGCGCCTCGCGTCGAAGGGACACTCAGCGCTGTCATCAGGGCAAGCAGCTCACCCGCCGCTCGTTCGATCCGCTCGGCAAGCCCCTCCACCCCCCAGTCCTCCGAAGCCGCGTACACCCCGGTCGGCACGACCACCGCCCGCAGATAGGCGAACAGCGGCCGCATCGCGTGTTCGAGGACCAGCGAGTGCCGCCCGGTCCCCCCGGTGGCCCCGATCAGCACGGGCTTGCCCGCCAGCGCGTCCTTGTCGAGCACGTCGAAGAACGACTTGAACAGCCCGCTGTACGAGGCGGAGAACACCGGCGTGACGACGATCAGCCCGTCCGCCGAGGTCACGTCGTCGATCGCGGCGGACAGCGCCCGTCCGGGGAAGCCGTTGGTGAGGTTGTGCGCGATCTCGACGGCGAGGTCACGCAGTTCGACGACTCGCAGATCCACCGCTCCGGGCGCCCGGCCGGCGGTCGCGGCCGCCAGCCGGTCGGCCAGCAGCCGCGTGGACGACGGAACACTCAGCCCCGCCGAGACGACGACGAGCTTCATACGGCGGTCACCTCTTCCTTGGCGGCGGCCACCCGGGCCGCGTGGGTCGGCGCGTCCGGCACGTCGGCCGGCCGGTTCTTGGCGAACTCCTCGCGCAGCACCGGCACGACCTGTTCGCCGAGAAGGTCGAGCTGCTCCAGGACCGTCTTGAGCGGCAGCCCGGCGTGGTCCATCAGGAACAGCTGGCGCTGGTAGTCACCGGCGTACTCGCGGAAGGCCAGCGTCTTCTCGATGACCTGCTGCGGCGAGCCGACGGTCAGCGGCGTCTGCTCGGTGAAGTCCTCCAGCGAGGGCCCGTGCCCGTAGACCGGCGCGTTGTCGAAGTACGGCCGGAACTCCCGTACGGCGTCCTGCGAGTTGGCCCGCATGAACACCTGGCCGCCGAGGCCGACGATCGCCTGCTCGGCCGTTCCGTGCCCGTAGTGCGCGTACCGCTCGCGGTAGAGCTCGATCATCTTCTTGGTGTGGTCGGCGGGCCAGAAGATGTTGTTGTGGAAGAAGCCGTCGCCGTAGTACGCGGCCTGTTCCGCGATCTCGGGCGATCGGATGGAGCCGTGCCAGACGAACGGCGCGACTCCGTCCAGCGGACGCGGGGTCGAGGTGAACGACTGGAGCGGCGTACGGAACTTGCCCTCCCACGTCACCACGTCCTCGCGCCACAGGCGGTGCAGCAGCGCGTAGTTCTCGACGGCGAGGTTGATGCCCTGCCGGATGTCCTTACCGAACCAGGGATAGACCGGCCCGGTGTTGCCGCGGCCCATCATCAGGTCGACCCGGCCGTCCGCGAGATGCTGGAGCATCGCGAAGTCCTCGGCGATCTTCACCGGGTCGTTGGTGGTGATCAGCGTCGTGGACGTGGACAGGACGAGCTTCTCGGTCCGTGCCGCGATGTAGCCGAGCATCGTGGTCGGGGACGACGGCACGAACGGCGGGTTGTGGTGCTCGCCGGTCGCGAAGACGTCGAGGCCGACCTCCTCGGCCTTCAGCGCGATGGCGACCATGGCCTTGATGCGCTCGTGCTCGCTCGGCTCCCGGCCCGTGGTCGGGTCCGGTGTCACATCGCCGACGCTGAAGATCCCGAACTGCATGGTCGCTCACCCTCCATCTTGTTGACTGTTCAACTATACCCTCGAACCACCACCCCACCCCAGGTATTCCGACACCACACCCCGGCACCGCGTCCAGGCACCGCCGACCCCCGCGCTCCGGCACCGCACTCCAGCACCGCCGACAGCCCACCCCGAAAGGGCCACGCCACCACCGCACCACACAGGTCGCCCCACCCCGAAAGGGCCATGCCACCCACCGCACCGCACCGCACCGCACCGCACCGCACCGCACCGGTCGGCACACCCCTCCGAAATCCCGCTTGACCGCACCGCACTCCATGCCCGACATTTATCTGCGTGACACAGATACTGCACGACGCACATGAAGTGACGGAGCACCCGCCCGCCCCCGTCCGCTGGGCGATCCTCGGCGTCGTCCTCGCCGCCGACGTCCTCGACCTCCTCGACGGCACCATCACCAACATCGCCGCCCCGACCATCGCCCGCGACCTCGGCGGCGGCACCGCCCTCATCCAGTGGCTCGGCGCGTCCTACGCCCTCGCACTCGGCGTCCTGCTCGTGCTCGGCGGACGGCTCGGCGACAAGTACGGCCGCCGCCGGCTCTTCCTGACCGGCCTCGCCGGCTTCACCGCGGCCTCGGCCGTCTGCGGCCTCGCGCCCACACCGGCAGCCCTCGTCGCCGCCCGGCTCCTCCAGGGCGCGTTCGGCGCGCTCGTCATCCCCCAGGGCTTCGGCATCCTCGGAGCGACCTGGCCCCGGGACCAGATCGGCAAGGCCTACAGCCTGTTCGGACCCGTGATGGGCCTGTCCGCCGTCGGCGGCCCGGTCCTCGCCGGACTCATCGTCGACGCCGACCTCGCCGGTCTCGGCTGGCGCCCGATGTTCCTCATGAACATCGCCCTCGGCGGCGCCGCACTCCTCGCCGCCGCCCGCCTGCTCCCCCGCGACACCGGCGACCGCGCGACCACCGTCGACATCCCCGGCTCCGCCCTCCTCGGCGCCACCATGCTCGCCCTGCTCACCGGCCTCATCGAAGGCTCCGCCCACGGCTGGAACGCGGTCCCCTTCCTGCTCCTGCTCACCGGTCTCGCGCTCTTCGCGGGGTTCTGCCACCGCCAGCGCACCGCGCCCAGCCCGCTGATCCAGCCCTCCCTCCTGCACAACCGCGGCTTCACCTCGGGACTGGTCCTCGGCACCGTCTTCTTCGCCGCGGTCGCCGGCCTCCTCTACGTCCTCTCTCTCTTCCTCCAGCAGGGCCTCGGCCGCTCCCCCGCGGCTGCCGCGCTCGCCCTGACACCCCTGTCCGCGGGCATCGTCATCGCCTCGATCGCCTGCTACCGCCTGATCGCCCGCCTGGGCCGCCGCCTCGTCCTCATCGGCTTCCTCGTCACCCTCGCCGGGACGGCCCACCTCCTCGCCCTGATCACCGTCTCCGGCACGGACACCGGCGGCTGGGCCCTGGTCCCCCCGCTGCTCGTCATCGGCCTCGGCATGGGCGCCTGCTTCGGCTCGCTGTACGACGTCACCATCGGCGACATCGCACCCGCGGAGGCCGGCAGCGCGGGCGGCTCACTCGGCGCGGTCCAGCAGCTCGCCAACGCGATCGGAGCCGCCGCCGTCACCACCGTCTACTTCCGGACCGACGGCGGCGGGACCCACGCCACCACCGTGAGCCTCACCGTCGTGGCCGCCATCGCCCTTCTCTGCTGCCCCCTCGTACGCCTGCTCCCGCTCAAGGCACCGGAGCAGCACCACTAGGGCCAGACCCCTCAGCGCCTGTCCGGCGATCCCCGGGCGTTCCACGGGGCCGCCGGCTAGGGCACGAGGACCAGCCGGCCCCGCAGTCCGCCCTCCGCGAGCCGCGCGTGCGCCTTGACGGCCTCGTCGAGCGCGTACGTCCCGGCGACCCGGGTCGTCAGCGCCCCCTCGTCGACGAGCGCCACCAGCTCCGCGAGCCGGGCCCCGTCGGCGGCGACCTCCACCGCGCTCGTCCGCACCCCGCGCACGGACGCCGGGTGGGCCCCCGGGATGACGCCCATGAACGCGCCCCCGTCCCGCACCCACTCCAGCGCCTCCGCGCCCAGGATCGCCGCGTCCAGCACCGCGTCCACACTCCGCGGAGCCACCCCGTCCGACACGAACCGGTCCGCCCCCAGGGACCGTACGAGCTGCTCGTCGCCCTCGCGGGCCAGCGCGGTCACGCTCACCCCGAGCCGGGCGGCGAGCTGCACGGCATACCCGCCGACCGCCCCCGCGGCACCGGTGATCAGCAGGTTCCGCCCCGGCTCCAGGCCCAGCCCGTCCAGGGCCTGGGCCGCGGTCAGCGCGTTGAGCGGCAGGCTCGCCGCGTGCACCACGTCGACCGAGCGGGGCGCCGCGGCCACCGCGTCGGCGTCGACGACCACGAGATCGGCGTGCGTGCCGAGGGTCTTGGCGGTCCCGTACGCCAGCGCCACCACCTCGTCACCCACGGTCCACCCCGAGGCGGCCCCGACCGCCTCCACCACACCCGCCACGTCCCAGCCGAGCCCCAGCCGCTTCCCCGCGCCCCCGAAGACACCGGCGCGCACCCCGGCGTCCACGGGGTTGACCCCGGCGGCCGCCACCTTGATCCGCACCTGCCGGGCCCCCGGCTCCGGCAGGGCGACCTCGACGATCTCCACGGCCTCCGGACCACCGAACGACGACACAACCGCTGCACGCATCCCAGCTCACCCCATCTACAGGTCATCCACGGGTCTCTTTCCCGCTGCAACAACCCTAGGAAGAGCTACTATCCATTGGTAAGTAGGCACCTGAAGGTGCGTACGTCACCCGGAGGTGAGTCATGGCGACCACGACGGCGGCCCAGCGGCGCCACCAGGCCCGCGTCGAGTACGACGCGTTCCTCAAGAGCTGCCCCACCAACCAGCTCCTGGACCGCATCAGTGACAAGTGGGTCAGCCTGATCGTGAGCGCGCTCGCCCAAGCGGGCGGACCGATGCGCTACAGCGACCTCGGCCGCAAGATCGCCGGAGTGAGCCCCAAGATGCTGACGCAGACCCTGCGTTCCCTGGAGCGCGACGGCATCCTCTCCCGCACGGTCACCCCGGCGGTGCCGGTCCGCGTCGACTACGAACTCACGACGCTCGGCACGAACCTGAGCTGCCTGCTCACCGCCGTCAAGGACTGGGCGGAGCACCACATCGAGGAGGTCGTCGAGGCCCGCGAGCGCTACGACACCTCGTCCGAGGCGTCCTGAAGATCCCCGGACCGCAGCCGCGCGACCTGCTCGGCACTGAGGTCGACCGTGCGCCGCATGTGCCCGATGATCAGGGCGACCTCGTCGTCGTCGAGCCCGTCGAACAGGCCGTACCACCCGGAGCCGAGCCGCTCCCACATCCGCCCGAACTCGGCGATCCTCTCCGGCACGGTCGCCACCAGCACCCGCCGCCGGTCGACCACATCGCGCTCCCGCACGACATAGCCGGCCTTCTCCAGCCGGTCCACCAGCCTGGTGGCCGACCCCGTCGTGAGCCCCGTCATCTCGGCGATCCGCCCGGTGGTCACGGGCCCGTCCTCCAGGCTGAGCAGGTTCACGCACTGCACGTCCGTCGGATGCAGCCCGAGGTGGTCGGCGAGCGCCTGGTTGAACAGCGCGTACGAGGCCATGTACCGCCGCGAGACGACCGCCAGCTCCCCCAGCAGCCGCCCCCGAGAATCCCCGCCGATGGCCATACGGCCCCTTTCACCAGCCCGGCCAGAATCGTACGCCGCCCGCCCCACACCCCCGGAAACACGCACCCGCCCCCCAAGCGTTTCCTAGCCCCCTCCACCCCTACCCGACCCATACCCGGGGCTCCGCCCCAGCCCCGCTCCTCAAACGCCGGAGGAGCTGAAATCCGAACCGGCCACCACAACGCACCCGCACCCGAGATCCGACGCGAGGGGCCGTGCCGGTACATCGATGCCCGTCGCCACCGACGCCCACGCCTCACCCAACGGCGACGGGCTGATGCACCGGCACGGCCCCGACCCACAACGCACCCGCACCGAC